>NZ_JBGCUB010000032.1:0-1377 GCF_053543455.1 Mesobacillus sp. LC4 | reverse complement strand
TGAATGTAGACTAGAAAACGGACACGTAAAATTGGTCATTGTTATAATGGACCTAACTATTTATATGAGGACGTGTCTAATATGGGAAAACATTATGATCTAGAATACAAAATGCAGATTGCAAAATTAGTAGTGGAGGAAGGGAAGAAAGCGGCTGAGCTGGCCAGGGACCTTGACATTCCCATCGGTACGATAAGAAACTGGATCGATGCGTATAGAAAGAAAAAGGAATCCGGGTTTATAGGCAGCGGCAATCTCGGTCCAGATGTGAAAGTTGTGAATGACCTCGAGAAACAAATTAGGGATCTCCAAGAAGAGAATGAAATATTAAAAAAGGCTATGCACATCTTCACGAAAAAACCGAAGTGATTTATCAATTCATTAAGGAACACCAGCACGAATATCGTGTTTTGAAGATGTGCCAAGTATTAGGTGTTTCATCCAGTGGTTATTATGATTGGCTAAAGCGTTCCTTGAGTGAACGGAAGAAAGCTAGAAAGGAACTCAAGGAAGCCATCAAACGAGTTTATTATCAGTCTAAAAAACGCTATGGAAGCATTAAGATCACACGACATCTCCGTAACGAAGGGTTGAATGTGTGTGAGCGTACTGTTCAGCGGATTATGACGGAGGAAGGTCTAAAATCCATCGCGGCTAGAAAGTTCAAGGCGACCACGAATTCCAAACATGAAAAAGAGATTTATCCTAACCTGCTTGAACAGAACTTCAATGTATCGGCCCCAGGTAAAGCCTGGGTAACGGACATCACATATGTCTGGACCCGTGAAGGCTGGCTTTATCTTGCATCGGTCATGGACTTGTTTTCAAGAAAAATCATAGGTTTTGCGATGAGTGAACGGATGACGAAAGAGCTTGTATTATTAGCCTTAAATCGAGCTAAAAGCAGCCAGCCTCCTAACGAAGGTTTGATTCACCATTCCGATCGGGGCAGCCAGTATGCTTCAAAAGACTACACTGGTGTACTCAGAGAAGCAAAAATCAAAATAAGTATGAGCGGTAAAGGAAACTGTTATGACAATGCATGTATTGAATCCTTTCACAGTGTGATTAAGAAAGAACTCATCTTTCATTGTGATTACAAGACTCGTGAAGAAGCAAAATTAAGTATCTTTGAGTATATCGTGAGCTTCTATAATTCATGGCGCATACATTCAACAATTGGTTATGTAACTCCGAATGACTACGAAAAAGCCTACTATCAAAAATATGGTGCTGCCTGAATTTTATATTTTTCCGCTTTACCTGGCGATCCATCTCCTGATGGTCACCAGGTAAAGTGGCCACCAAGCGAGAGCGCGGTAGTATTGGTACGAAAAAATAATTGTTTTTCTTGTCCGTTTTCTTGACGGAGGTTCA
>NZ_JBGCUB010000030.1:0-1532 GCF_053543455.1 Mesobacillus sp. LC4 | reverse complement strand
TTCACAGGGTCTCAGCCCGTAATTTAGTTGCTTTGCCGACTAATCCGTGCTTCAAATGTCTCCAAAATCTATAAAAACAAAAACTACTATTTATCTAAACTTAACCAGAATTAAGCGGCTAGTTCTGCCTGCTTTGATACTGCCAAATGAGGGATGTCCTTTAACATTCTATCTTCACTAAATTCAAACTGCTTTTTACCAATGCTAAAGAAGATACGAATCAGTTTATTACACAAAGCGATTAGGGACTGCATCTTCTTTAATGGATTATCCGGACGTTGAGTATAGTACGCATGTAATGCCTTAAATGCAGAATTCTTGGCAACGAGTATCATACAAACCCTGAATAATAGGGCCCTTAGCTTCTTACGGCCTCTTTTAGTGATGGTCGTTTTTCCTTTGTGCTTACCGGAAGTATTTTCTTTTAGGCTTAAGCCAGCCAGCTTAATAATTTGCCGGGGATGATTGTATTCGCCTAAATCCCCTACTTCCGCGAAAAAGCCGGCAATTGTATCCCTGCCCACACCTTTTATCGCTAACATTTGTTGGACGCCTGGTATTTCATCAAGCAGATCATCAATTTTTGAATCTAATTCTTCGAATTGTAACTGAATTAACTCATACTTAGCCAGAATGGTTTTAAGCTCAATCCTGGCCATCTTGGCACCTTGTCTTAGTCCGATGGACTTAGTGGCTGCCTGTTTTAACTCGCGGATCTTGTTTAATCCAACACTCCGGGATACGGATTTTCTCAAATGGACGAGTAGCTCTTGTTCAGTGAATTCAGCTATTTCATGGGGTAAGGCATAGAGCTTTAAGAATTGTAAAGCAGCCTTACCCTCCCATTTCTTAAATACCTTGAGGAATTCCGGAAAATACCGGTCAATCCAGTTGTGTACCTGCCCTTGGACAGTTTGAAGGTCTTCAGTTAAAAGATCGCGTATTTTCTTTGCCACACGGAGTTCTGCATAAACACCTTGTGGTATCGTAGGTTCGGCGTATCTTCCGTCCTTGACCAGCTGGGCTATGACTTTGGCATCTTTCACATCGTTCTTGGTGGGCGAGTTATCATCCAGCTCCTTGCTTTTCTTGACGTGCAAGGGGTTAACTGCGACAAACTTAATCCCATTTTCTTTTAGGATATGGGCTAGGTTAAACCAATAGTGGCCTGTTGGCTCCATGCCAACTATCACTTTATCCATACGTTGTTCTTTTTTGATTCCCGAAATCCATTTTAGAAAATGCTCAAATCCTTCTTTTGTATTTTCAAATTGACACGGAGATCCAAACTCTATACCTCTAAAATCCTGGGCACGTGCCACGTGCTTGAACTTCGCAATATCGACTCCTATAATAAGAGTTTGAGAAGTTATTTGAGCTATTTTCTTATTCTGGTTATAATTCATTTTAAAGCCTCCTGGTATTTGAGAGATTTGTCCTTTTTGCTGGCCAGCGTCAGGACTCTCTCATTCTACCAAGAGGTTATTTTTTTGTTCAAACTCCATTTTCTTTCATTACAGGAATGCTGCTTC
>NZ_JBGCUB010000029.1:0-1533 GCF_053543455.1 Mesobacillus sp. LC4 | reverse complement strand
ACCACAGGGTCTAAGCCCGTAATTTAGTTTCTTTGCCGACTAATCCGTGCTTCAAATGTATCCAAAATCTTTAAAACAAGGAACTATTACTTTTCTAAGTTAAACCCGAGTCAAGCTGCCATTTCCGTTTTCGCGGCTAATGCCAAATGAGGAATGTCCTTTAACATCTTTTCTTCTTTAAATTCAAATTGCTTTTTACCAATATTAAAGAGAATCCGGATTAGTTTATTACACAAAGCAATAAGAGACTGCATCTTCTTTAATGGATTATCCAGACGTTGAGTATAGTACGCATGTAATGCCTTGAATGCGGAATTCTTGGCAACGAGAATCATACAAACCCTAAATAACAAGGCCCTCAGTTTCTTCCGACCTCTTTTTGTGATGGTCGTTTTTCCTTTGTGCTTACCCGATGTATTCTCTTTTAAGTTTAAGCCTGCCAGCTTGATAATTTGCCGAGGATGATTGTATTCACCTAAATCCCCTACTTCCGCGAAGAAACCGGCGATTGTATCCCTGCCCACACCTTTTATCGCTAACATTTGTGGTACACCTGGTATTTCATCAAGCAGACCATCAATTTTCGAATCTAATTCTTCGAATTGCAACTGAATTAATTCATACTTAGCCAGAATGGTTTTAAGCTCAAGTCTGGCCATATTGGCACCCTGTCTGAGTCCGATGGACTTAGTTGCTGCCCGTTTTAACTCGCGGATTTTGTTTAATCCAACACTCCGGGATACGGATTTTCTCAAATGGACAAGTAGCTCTTGTTCAGTGAATTCAGCTATTTCATGGGGTAAAGCATAGAGCTTTAAGAATTGTAAAGCAGCCTTACCCTCCCATTTCTTAAATACCTTGAGGAATTCCGGAAAATACCGGTCAATCCAGTTGTGTACCTGCCCTTGGACCGTTTGAAGGTCTTCAGTTAAAAGATCGCGTATTTTCTTTGCCACACGGAGTTCTGCATAAACACCTTGCGGTATCGTAGGTTCTGCGTATCTTCCGTCTTTGACCAGTTGGGCTATGACCTTGGCATCTTTCACATCATTCTTCGTAGGTGAGTTATCATCCAATTCCTTGCTTTTCTTGACGTGCAAGGGGTTTACAGCGACAAATTTAATCCCGTTTTCTTTTAAAATATGGGCCAAGTTAAACCAATAATGGCCTGTCGGCTCCATGCCAACCATCACTTTTTCCATTCTCTGTTCTTTTTTGATTTCCGAAATCCATTTAAGAAAATGCTCAATTCCCTCTTTAGTATTTTCAAATTGACACGGGGATCCAAACTCCATTCCCCTGAAATCCTGGGCACGTGCCACATGCTTGAATTTTGCAATATCGACTCCTATAATAAGAGTCTGAGAAGTTATTTGAGCAATCTTCTTATTCTGGTTATAATTCATTTTAAAGCCTCCTGGTATTTGAGATATTTGTCCTTTTTGCTGGCCAGCGTCAGGACTCTCTCATTCTACCAAGAGGTTATTTTTTTGTTCAAACTCCATTTTCTTTCATTACAGGAATGCTGCATCT
>NZ_JBGCUB010000028.1:0-1740 GCF_053543455.1 Mesobacillus sp. LC4 | reverse complement strand
CAGACTGTAGACAAACTCGATGGAAATCGAGCTTGTCTACAGTCTTTTTTTGGTTGGTGCTGGAATGGTGGCTGTTGATTTCCGTTCCAGGCGCTTCGCTTTCCGCGGGGCTGGCGGTGAGCCTCCTCACCGCCGTTGGCGTCTGCGGGGTCTCACCTGTCCAGCTGAGCCCGCAGGAGTCTACGCGCCTTCCACTCCAATCAACAGGACTTCCAAACTTAACGTGGAACTAACCATAAGTCTATTTTAAAATAGATATATATATCGTTTGAGGTGATAAAGATGCTTTCGAAAAATAATCCAATCCAACGAGATCAATTAGAAATGGTTGCTTTAGACCAACTGGTTCCTCAGGAACATTTAGTCCGTAAGATGGAAGCTGCCCTAGATTTTTCTTTCATTTATGACTTGGTGAAAGATGTGTATTCGGAAGTAGGGCGCCCAAGCATTGACCCTGTGATTTTAATTAAACTTACCTTCATTCAATATACCTTTGGCATCCGTTCCATGCGCCAGACCATTGCCGAAGTAGAAACGAACATGGCCTACCGCTGGTTTTTGGGGTATGGATTCCATGATAAAGTGCCCCACTTCTCCACCTTCGGGAAGAATTACGAACGCCGTTTTAAAGACACTGATTTGTTTGAACAGATCTTCTATCGAATTCTTAAGACCGCAGCTGATAAGAAACTTATTAGTGCAGAACACGTCTTCATTGATTCAACCCACGTAAAAGCCAGTGCGAATAAACATAAATTCGAGAAAAAAGTGGTGCGTAAGGAAACACGGGCGTATCAAGAGAAACTCCAGGAAGAGATCAATCTGGATCGGGAAGACCATGGGAAGAAACCTTTTCCACCTGATAAGTTCGATAAGGAAGAAACGAAGGAAATCAAGGAAAGTACGACCGATCCTGAGAGTGGATACTACGTCAAGGACGAACGGACAAAGCAGTTTGCCTACTCTTTCCATGCGGCATCAGACCGTAACGGATTTGTCCTGGGTACCATTGTGACACCTGGAAATACACATGACAGCCTGATCCTTGAGCCACTGGTAGAACAAGTGATAGAGAAAGTTGGAAAGCCTAATGCCGTTGCGGCCGACGCAGCCTATAAAACTCCAGCGATTACGAAGTTCCTGATGGAAAACGAAATGACCCCGGCTTTGCCTTATACCCGACCACGGACGAAGGATGGATTCTTCCGTAAATATGACTATGTATATGACGAATTTTACGACTGTTACTTGTGTCCTGCCGGTGAGATCTTGAAGTATTCAACCACCACTAAAGAGGGATATCGTGAATATAAATCCCCCAAGCATATCTGCGCCAACTGCCCGTTTTTAGCGCAATGCACAGAAAGCAAGGACCATCAAAAGGTGGTAACGCGCCATATCTGGCAAGAGTACGTAGAAGAGGCAGACCACTTGAGACACAAACCAGAAGTAAAACAAATCTATGCGAAGCGCAAAGAAACCATTGAGCGCGTATTCGCAGATGCAAAAGAAAAGCATGGCATGCGTTGGACAACCCTAAGGGGACTTAAAAAATTGTCGATGCAGGCGATGCTTACTTTCGCTGCATTGAACCTGAAGAAGATGGCCAACTGGACATGGAGAAGTCCAGTAATGGCCTAAAAGTATAGCAAAGAGAGTCTATTTCCTTTGAAAAATTGGTTGAAATCCAAAAAGGGGTTCGGAATGAGAGCATTCCGAACCCCTTTTGTCTACAAACTG
>NZ_JBGCUB010000027.1:0-2212 GCF_053543455.1 Mesobacillus sp. LC4 | reverse complement strand
AGTGCATAACTTTATAGAAGCTTGCAGGCTAAAGCGATTAGCTCTGTAAGCTTTTCTGCTATATGGATGTGAAAAAGCTAAGTAGGAAGCAGCTCATATATTAAAACTAAGTTGGTGAACAAACGTACTTGAATTTTATCTGAGGAAGGATTGCCGCCCTTTTTGGGGGGATTTTACATAAGGGCAGTTTAGTTCACTAAGGAATAACAAAAATAATGAGCATATACTAAAAATAAGATTAAACGGAGGTTGAGATGCGAAAAGTTTATCTAGATAGAACAGAACTAATGGGAGCCATAAATGTAAATTTAAAAGATACAGAGGTTATACCAGCAGGTACAACAATTTATCCTATGAGTGTTTATCATAAAAATGAGGAGTATCAAAAATATGCTAACGATTATGATATTCAATTTATCTTTGACGATGATATTCCACATATAGAATTTTATACGGTTCCATATGTAGATATTATGGCAAAAGATAGTAAAGGTGGGTATATCGGAACTGTTGGTAAACAATGTGATTTGAAAAGTGACGCACCAATTTGTTATATCAATAGGCATTTAGAGTGCTTGATCATTTCTGAAAACGGAGAAGATTTTCTGAGTAACATAGGAACCTGGCAAGACAACTTGAAACCCTATGATAAAATTACCGTTTATCGTTCGAAAGCAGAAGCAGAAACTGAACTAGAATTTATCGATTTGTCTGTCTGATATTCCGCCGTCATTATAAATTCATATTGAACTAACAGGTGCGTTGATCCAGGAAGGATTAAGCACTTTTTTGTTAAAACAAGGTAAGTGATGTGTAAAAAGTATTTGACACATCACTTACCTTGTTTTAACATTAAGGTGTAAAAAGTGTTTTACACTTTGGTGATTTGGTGGTGAAATTCTCATGGAAAATCTGATTAAAGAGTATCGAGAAAAGAAGGGGTTTTCACAAGGAAAGTTAGCTGAACTCTGTAGCGTAAGTAGGCAAACAATCAACGCTATTGAAAACAATAAATATGACCCAAGTTTGACGCTCGCATTTCAATTAGCAAATAGTTTAAGTGTGACTGTTGACCAACTTTTCTTATCTGAATTGAAAGGGGATGTGAAAAAATGAGTAAGAAAGACCTTGTAGGTTTATTATTTTTAATTGCCATTACTATGTTTTTTGGAGGAACATTACTAAGTTATATTGTGATAGATGGTGCAACATACGGTGTAACGGAGTTTCTTTTAATTATTGCTTTAGTAGTAGCTTGGGGACAGTTTTTTACATGGGGAACTCGAAAAGAAGTACAAAGAGATGAAATGGGCAAACAAATTATTAAGAGTAGTGCTTACGTTAGTTATTATGTTGTATTTTATTCCCTGTTAATACTTTGGGTTGTTGACTTCTTCTTTATTAGTAAAGGAGGAAACTTTTTATTATTTATTGCCTTATGCTTAGCGTATATAACTTATCCGATTATACAGTTTGTTTTAGTGAAAAGACATATATAATGATACTCTTATCTTCAGCTAAACGGGTGCGTTGATCCAGGAAGGATTAAGCACCTTTTTTGTTGAATTCCTTATTGAACGATAGGAGCAGATTAGTGTAATAAAGATATTCTAATTTTTATCTAATAGCATAACTTCGAGAAGTGCTATTAAAAGGAGAAAAGAGAATGGATAATTGGTTGTTTGTTTTCATCATAACCTTCATCGGGGGTTTTGTATTGGTATATGGAATTGGATCTATTATTGGTGGAGAAAATATTGAATTCATTTATTTACTATTGTTTATTGTTCAATTTTCTTTTACCACGACAATACTATTTCAGATTCTACATAGAGTGAAACAGCTAGAAAAAAAGGATTATCATAAAGAGTAATATTTAATTTGAAAAATAGCAAAAGATCTTGCAATAAGTACTCCGCAGGAAATTTTCCGTGAGTGGTTTTCCATTAATGGCGGCAAAACTTTTGGTTTTCCTCGATTAGCATACTTTTTGGGAGATCTGCTATTTCAAGAAAAAGTTTTACAAGTTGGAGAAATGAACGCCATTGTAGCTTGGAAAGATCACAATTTTGAAGAAGTCGTTAATAGTTGGTTGAACTATTAAAAAGCGTATAGATTCTAAGGTATATCAACAATTGTGAAACATTCAAATTGAACAAGCAGGTTTGTTAAAAAAACAATTACGTAAAAGAGGGGGATTATTATGGTACAG
>NZ_JBGCUB010000026.1:0-2848 GCF_053543455.1 Mesobacillus sp. LC4 | reverse complement strand
AAATTTTTGCTTATAATATTTAAATGGTATTTCATCTATCCCAACAATTGACGGATAGATAAGATGTTTTATGTGTTTCATTTTACCTAAAAACTCCTTAAATCCTAAAACCTCAACCATTTTTGAATTTTTAATCGGACTTGTTGCTGCGTGTATAATTACATCTACATCTTTTACTGCTGCTTCTAATCCTTCTCCAGACGATAAATCGCTATAAATCCACTCGAATTGTCCTAATCCTTCAGGTTTGCTTCTTGAGGTTATTTTAACTTTATAATCAGAATCTTTTAGTTGCTTAAGTAAAGTCGAACCTAGTTGTCCTGTTGAACCAGTAACCAATATCCTCAAAGTAAACACTCCCAATCTAATGGATTTCCTCTTTATTGTCATATTCAGAAGTTTGGTTTTTAATTCGACTATTCTTCATCGTTATTTAAATAAGAAATCGACCATAAACACTGAAAGATAAAATAGTACAACTTAGATCAATTAAAATCGACTTTTAGCAATTCAAATATATTAAGTTGAATTCTCTATTAAAAAAATCAATATCAAACAATACATAAATTTCCTTTAGAAATGAAAAGTTATAATCACTAACTCTTTTTCCCAAGGAGCATAATAAATGTCATTTAATCAAGGATTAACTCATTCAGAAAATGCCTATAATCAATTTACTGATACCAGTTCCCTATTTTCAAAAATAGTGATGGAAGATTTTTTATTTACTTGGCAGTGGTGGTTTGGTATCGCCCTCTTTGTCATACCATGGATTACTTGGTTTGTTTTAAGGAATAAGGAAAGCACGGGGCGTTTACTTTTAGGTGGATTGCTGACTATCATATTATCACTTACAATAGACCTCATCGCTTTATCTTCAGGTCTTTGGTCCTACCCTATGGTCATAGTCCCATTAGCTCCGTTTTTATTTTTACCCTATCACTTCTCTTTAGCTCCTGTGGGGATAATGTTCGCATTACAAATCAAACCTAAGATGAATCCCTTTTTAAAAGGTGTCATTTTTTCAGCCATTGCTGCTTTTTTAGGTATGAACTTCTTTGATCTCATCGACTTTTATAATCCAAAAAGTTGGTCAACCTTGTATGATTTTTGTATATTTCTACTTCTTTATTATGCCGCGTATTTCATCGTTAAATTAGAAAGCTTTAAGAGAATAAATAATTAATTCACAAAAGGAAGCCCTTGTTTGCTTCCTTTTTCTGCTATAACAACAAGGCTTTTTCATCAATAAATTGTAAACTTTCTTTCACTAACCCCTTTAAAGCTCAATAAGGAATTAAACAAAAAAGGCGACTAATCCTTAATGGATCATCGCACCGGATAGTTTATTTATTATCTCTCATGATTACTTAAAGTTACCTGGGATTTTAACAAGAACATAATTACCAGTCCACATTTGAGTAGTGGCTATTAATCTCCTTCCGTCTTTTTCAAAGAACAGACCAGCACCATCTTTTTCTTTAAATTTCCATCCATTTAAACCAATCATTTGTTTTATCGTTTCATCAGCAATCGATATACCTTTGTTCTCACTTCTTGTGATATACCAAATAGAATCACCTTCTACGGCAATTTCTGCTATCTTACTTTCCGATTCTTTTAGTTTATCGATGGCTTCTTTTGCTGATAAATTCTCTATTGGAAGAGAGGGATAGTATAATTTATTTACAAATATGAACACAGCTATAATAACTATTGCTATACCTAGTATAAATCCAACCTTTTTCATCTAATTACCCCCTTTATTGGGTTCAAATCAAGGTATCTTATAGATCCATTCTCAACTATCCTGACTCGTTTGTTCAATATGTAATCAACCACTAGGTGGTTAATCCTTCCTGAATCAACCCACCCCATAGTTAAACAAGATTTACTAATTTCCCAACAGCCTCTTGATTGTTCTAATCTGTCCACGGTGGTTGATTTCGTCTTCCATAACGTGAAACCATAAATAATAATTATTATAAGAAATACCATTATCCCAATTGTTCTCCTCGAATAACCATTTATCATCCTTGGATTCTAGATATGTTAATGTCTTTTTTCTAACTTTTGATAATTCGTCTAAATAATAATCGATAGAATGATTTGTAATCACTTCTCTTGCCCTATCTCCCAATTCCAAAGCTGGTCCCCACTTAAGATATTCATCCTTAGTTAAATCTCTTTTTTCAAAAGAGATAACTTGATGTACAAACTCAATTGACGCAATATGTGATAAAAGAGAACCAATTGAATTTGAACTTAGATACGGTAGATAATCTAAATCATTTTGGTTTAATATAGAGATTTCACTCAACGTAACTTCCCTCGAATGTTCAAGCATACATACGAGTTCACCCATTTTTTCAGTGTAGTTTTCTTTAGTTTTTATTCTATAATCAATCATCAATCTACCTCCATCCTATGGTAAGTTCAACACTACCAGTAAAAAGGAAAAAATAAAGACTGATAATTCGTGAAAATGTATGGTACAATTTAATTATACATAAAGAAGAGGCAACCTGATTTTTATCAGTGTTGCCTTTTTTGTGCCCATTCTTCTTTCACTAACTGCATCGTTTATTTAATAAGGACTTCAACAATTTCCCATACCTAAAATTCTATATATAATGGGTGCTTGCTATTATCGAGACAGTATTCAATTCTTTGCTTAAAGTTTCCCACAGTGACCATTTCTAAGGCTTTCTCAATTGGATAGAACCCTACTTCTAGACTCTCTGATGAAGTTGTTAATTCTCCTCCGATTGGCTTGGCCAAAAACAATGTATTACATATTGATTTGTTCACATTCTGAAATATTCCACAGAATTTTAGAACTTCAATT
>NZ_JBGCUB010000025.1:0-2945 GCF_053543455.1 Mesobacillus sp. LC4 | reverse complement strand
ATTTGGTTAAGTCCTCGAACGATTAGTATCAGTCAGCTCCACACGTCACCGCGCTTCCACCTCTGACCTATCAACCTGATCATCTTTCAGGGTTCTTACTAGCTTGCGCTATGGGAAATCTCATCTTGAGGGGGGCTTCATGCTTAGATGCTTTCAGCACTTATCCCGTCCGCACATAGCTACCCAGCGATGCCTTTGGCAAGACAACTGGTACACCAGCGGTGCGTCCATCCCGGTCCTCTCGTACTAAGGACAGCTCCTCTCAAATTTCCTGCGCCCACGACGGATAGGGACCGAACTGTCTCACGACGTTCTGAACCCAGCTCGCGTACCGCTTTAATGGGCGAACAGCCCAACCCTTGGGACCGACTACAGCCCCAGGATGCGATGAGCCGACATCGAGGTGCCAAACCTCCCCGTCGATGTGGACTCTTGGGGGAGATAAGCCTGTTATCCCCGGGGTAGCTTTTATCCGTTGAGCGATGGCCCTTCCATGCGGAACCACCGGATCACTAAGCCCGACTTTCGTCCCTGCTCGACTTGTAGGTCTCGCAGTCAAGCTCCCTTGTGCCTTTACACTCTGCGAATGATTTCCAACCATTCTGAGGGAACCTTTGGGCGCCTCCGTTACTCTTTAGGAGGCGACCGCCCCAGTCAAACTGCCCACCTGACACTGTCTCCCGCCCCGATCAGGGGCGTGGGTTAGAATTTCAATACAGCCAGGGTAGTATCCCACCGACGCCTCCACCGAAGCTGGCGCTCCGGTTTCTCAGGCTCCTACCTATCCTGTACAAGCTGTACCAAAATTCAATATCAGGCTACAGTAAAGCTCCACGGGGTCTTTCCGTCCTGTCGCGGGTAACCTGCATCTTCACAGGTACTATAATTTCACCGAGTCTCTCGTTGAGACAGTGCCCAGATCGTTACGCCTTTCGTGCGGGTCGGAACTTACCCGACAAGGAATTTCGCTACCTTAGGACCGTTATAGTTACGGCCGCCGTTTACTGGGGCTTCGATTCAGAGCTTCGCGTGAGCTAACCCCTCCTCTTAACCTTCCAGCACCGGGCAGGCGTCAGCCCCTATACTTCGCCTTGCGGCTTCGCAGAGACCTGTGTTTTTGCTAAACAGTCGCCTGGGCCTATTCACTGCGGCTCATCCGGGCTATTCACCCAAATGAGCACCCCTTCTCCCGAAGTTACGGGGTCATTTTGCCGAGTTCCTTAACGAGAGTTCTCTCGCTCACCTTAGGATTCTCTCCTCGCCTACCTGTGTCGGTTTGCGGTACGGGCACCTTTTATCTCGCTAGAGGCTTTTCTTGGCAGTGTGGAATCAGGAACTTCGGTACTATATTTCCCTCGCTGTCACAGCTCAGCCTTCACGCAAGCGGGATTTGCCTCACTTGCAGCCTAACTGCTTAGACGCGCATATCCAACAGCGCGCTTACCCTATCCTCCTGCGTCCCCCCGTCGCTCAAACGATAAAGAGGTGGTACAGGAATATCAACCTGTTGTCCATCGCCTACGCCTTTCGGCCTCGGCTTAGGTCCCGACTAACCCTGAGAGGACGAGCCTTCCTCAGGAAACCTTAGGCATTCGGTGGATGGGATTCTCACCCATCTTTCGCTACTCATACCGGCATTCTCACTTCTAAGCGCTCCACCAGTCCTTACGGTCTGACTTCAACGCCCTTAGAACGCTCTCCTACCACTGACATCTAAGATGTCAATCCACAGCTTCGGTGATACGTTTAGCCCCGGTACATTTTCGGCGCAGAGTCACTCGACCAGTGAGCTATTACGCACTCTTTAAATGGTGGCTGCTTCTAAGCCAACATCCTGGTTGTCTAAGCAACTCCACATCCTTTTCCACTTAACGTATACTTTGGGACCTTAGCTGGTGGTCTGGGCTGTTTCCCTTTTGACTACGGATCTTATCACTCGCAGTCTGACTCCCACGGATAAGTCTTTGGCATTCGGAGTTTGTCTGAATTCGGTAACCCGATGAGGGCCCCTAGTCCAAACAGTGCTCTACCTCCAAGACTCTTACAACGTGAGGCTAGCCCTAAAGCTATTTCGGAGAGAACCAGCTATCTCCAAGTTCGATTGGAATTTCTCCGCTACCCACACCTCATCCCCGCACTTTTCAACGTGCGTGGGTTCGGGCCTCCAGTTGGTGTTACCCAACCTTCACCCTGGACATGGGTAGATCACCTGGTTTCGGGTCTACGACCACATACTCATTCGCCCTATTCAGACTCGCTTTCGCTGCGGCTCCGTCTTCTCAACTTAACCTTGCATGTAATCGTAACTCGCCGGTTCATTCTACAAAAGGCACGCCATCACCCATGAACGGGCTCTGACTACTTGTAGGCACACGGTTTCAGGATCTCTTTCACTCCCCTTCCGGGGTGCTTTTCACCTTTCCCTCACGGTACTGGTTCACTATCGGTCACTAGGGAGTATTTAGCCTTGGGAGATGGTCCTCCCAGCTTCCGACGGGATTTCTCGTGTCCCGCCGTACTCAGGATCCACTCAGGAGGGAACGAAGTTTCAACTACAGGGTTTTTACCTTCTCTGACGGGCCTTTCCAGACCACTTCATCTACCCCGTTCCTTTGTAACTCCATGTAGAGTGTCCTACAACCCCAAGAGGCAAGCCTCTTGGTTTGGGCTATGTCCCGTTTCGCTCGCCGCTACTCAGGGAATCGCGTTTGCTTTCTCTTCCTCCGGGTACTTAGATGTTTCAGTTCCCCGGGTCTGCCTTCAATACCCTATGTATTCAGGTAAAGATACTGTTCCATTACGAACAGTGGGTTTCCCCATTCGGAAATCTCCGGATCAAAGCTTACTTACAGCTCCCCGAAGCATATCGGTGTTAGTCCCGTCCTTCATCGGCTCCTAGTGCCAAGGCATCCACCGTGCGCCCTTTCTAACTTAACCTAAAAGGT
>NZ_JBGCUB010000024.1:0-4079 GCF_053543455.1 Mesobacillus sp. LC4 | reverse complement strand
AATTTGTCCGATAGAGCACTTCTAACGGACATATATCTTCAAAAGGATTGCAGTTTTGTCCGATAAAGCTCTTCTAACGGACATCTTTCTCCATAATGGTTCCAAGTTTGTCCGTTAGAATTTTTCTAACGGATATTTGTTTGCTTAAAATCTGGTTTTTTCCATTTCACACCTCCGCACTCTCCTCGTATCAGATAATATCAGATAATTCCTATATACAAAAAAATAAAAAAATTCTAACAAAGTACTGGAAAAATATTTCGAAAGTCGATATATTAATGTATACGTGCATTTTGTTTTTACTAAGCTTTTCCATCACTTTTCGTTTAGCGGGGACATTGATGCTGTTACAAAGAAAGAAAAACACCTAAAGAATCTCTAATTTTCCAAAGGGGGGAAATGAATGGAGACATTCAAAAAATTAAAGGAGTATTATTGGCCTTTTAAAAATTACTTTATATGGTCAATATTATTTATGTTGGTCGTAACGGCGATCACAGTAGTATATCCGATGATCTTGCAGCTTACCATCGATGAAGCGGTCATCGGGGGCCGCTATGAGTTGATTCCGCTTCTGGCTGCCGGTTTTGTGGCATCCATGGCCGTGAAAGGAATCTGTACGTACATTTATCAGTATACAGGCGACTTGTTCGGAATCCATTCCGTCTACAAGCTAAGAAACTCTCTTTATGAAAAGCTTCAGTTTCTTTCCTTTCGATACTATGATAATGCGAAGACCGGAGATTTAATGTCGAGGCTTACTGCTGATGTGGAAGGCTTCCGCTTTTTCCTAAGCTTTGGCTTCTCAGAATTGATCCGTTTTGTCCTTTTGATTGGTATTAGTTTTTCAGTTATGTTCTATTATTCTATTTCATTGACTTTTGTGACTCTGGCAACACTGCCATTCCTGGCGGTTGTTGTCTATAAATTTGACAGGGCAGTCCACCCGGCATTCAGGGGAATCCGCAAATCTTTCGGTAAGCTGAATACTAAAGTCCAGGAGAATATCAGTGGAATCAACACGGTTAAATCACTTTCCCGTGAAGACTATGAGATTGGCAGATTCAATGCATCTAATGGAAATTACAAAGACCAATATTTATTCACATCAGAAATTTGGGCTAAATACTTCCCGTTAATGGAGTTTTTGGGAAATCTAAGTGTCGTCCTGCTGTTAGGATACGGCGGTTTCCTGGTCATGAATGACTCTTTGCTACCAGGGGAGCTGGTTGCGTTCTACAGCCTAGTTTGGTACATCATGTGGCCAATCATGAACCTGGGATTCGTTGTGAACTTATTCTCCCAATCTAAAGCATCAGGAGAAAGACTTTTGGAAATTCTTGAAGCTGATGAGGAGATTGAAGAGAAACGTGAAGCCCTTCAGATTGAAAAACTTACAGGAGATGTAGAGTTCAATAATGTAACCCTCCGTTATGGAGACGACGAAAATGAAGCTTTATATGATATCAACTTTAAAGCACGACCTGGTCAGACTATTGGTTTGATCGGTTCGACAGGTTCAGGAAAAACAAGCATTACCCAGCTGATGACAAGGTTTTATGAGCCTGTCGCTGGTCAGGTCCTCATCGATGGCCGGGATATAAAGGATTATTCTATTCGTTCGCTACGCAGCAATATAGGAATTGTTCTTCAGGAATCTTTCCTTTTTTCTTCTTCGATCAAAGCCAATATCTCTTATGGCAATCCAGATGCTACGATGGATGAAATCATTGCCGCTGCAAAAAGGGCTCAGGCACATAGTTTTATCATGGAGCTGCCTGATGGCTACGACACCATCCTTGGAGAAAGAGGAATGGGTCTGTCTGGAGGCCAAAAGCAAAGAATTGCGATTGCTAGGGCGATTTGTGTCAATCCAAGTATTTTAATCCTTGATGATGCCACAAGTGCAGTAGATATGGAAACTGAATTCAAGATTCAACAAGCGCTGCTGGAAGTCATGAAGGGACGAACGACCTTCATCATCGCACACCGTATTTCTTCCCTGAAGCATGCAGATGAAATTCTTGTTCTTGAAAACGGGTCCATTGCTGAGCGAGGAACCCATGAGCATTTGATTAAAAATGGCGGAACCTATCAAAAAATCTATGATATCCAGTTTAAAGACCGCCAAAAGGTATCGCAAACTGGCTGAAATAATAAAAACTAACAAATGATTGATATCTGTTCGCCGTTTTGGTCATCGCACCATTTATCTACAATGTACAGGGGGGAAGGTTTTGAGCAAGAATAAAAACTCTCAGGTCTTAAAAAGGTTCCATTATTCTACTGACCAAGTTATTGATAAGCCTTTTAACTGGAAACAAATGTCAAGGCTTTTTGGTTATATGCTTCCATATAAGAAGACACTTGTGCCGCTATCTATTGCCATGGTACTAATCACGACAGCAGTAAGGCTGGCGATCCCAATTTTGATTGGGATCTACACGCTTGACAGAGCTGTAAAAAATAAAGACGCCACAATGCTTTTCTGGCTGGTCGCACTAATAGCAGGGCTTTATTCAGCTTCCTATTTCGCAAATATTTTCAGAATTCGCTGGATGAATCAATTAGGCCAGAATGTCATCTATGATTTGCGCAAACATTTATTTACACATGTGCAAAATCTATCGCATCGCTTTTTTGACCAGCGTTCAGCTGGATCCATACTCGTAAGAATCATGAATGACATTAATTCACTGCAAGAATTGTTCACTAACGGTGTCATCAATTTATTGATGGATATCGTTTTACTAGTCGGTATCTTCTTTATCTTGTTCTCGCTAAGTCCACAGCTTACACTGGCAATCATGATCATCTTACCAATCATGTTCTTGATTTCAACAAAGCTGAGGAAAAACATCCGACGCTCCTGGCAGGATGTGCGTATGAAGCAATCCAAGTTGAATTCTCACTTGAATGAAAGCATTCAGGGAATCAGGGTTACACAATCTTTTACTCAGGAAAAAGAAAACATGGCTTTTTTTGATGGAGTCAATAATGAGACCTTCCAGAGCTGGAAGTCAGCTTCACAGAAAAACGCGATGTTCCGTCCGATGGTTGAACTGACCAATGCTCTTGGAACAGCGGTCTTGATTTGGTATGGAGCAAGCTTGATCCAAAATGGAACGATCTCAATAGGGGTATTCGTCTCATTTGCATTTTATCTGGGCATGTTCTGGGAACCAATTTCAAGGCTTGGCCAGGTGTATAACCAGTTATTGATGGGGATGGCTTCATCGGAACGGATCTTTGAGTTCCTTGATGAAAAACCAATTGTTTCTGAATCAGATCAAGCTATCGAACTAGAGGATATGCGAGGAGAAATAAATTTTGATAAAGTGGTCTTTTCCTATGATGACAAGCGGACTGCTCTAAAAGGAATCAGCTTGGATATGAAGGCTGGCCAAACGGTTGCCCTCGTTGGTCATACAGGTTCCGGGAAGACGACAATCGCTAATTTGATCAGCAGGTTTTATGACCCCACTTCAGGGAGAGTATTGGTTGACGGCCATGACCTAAAAGAAGTTTCAATAGGCAGCCTCAGGAAACATATCAGCATAGTGCTGCAGGATACGTTTATTTTTTCTGGTACGATTTATGATAATATTCTCTTTGGCAGACCGGATGCCACAGAGCAAGAAGTAAAAGCTGCCGCCGAAGCTGTAGGGGCGTCAGAATTCATCAAGAAGCTGCCTAATGGCTATCAAACAGAAGTAGAAGAGAGGGGAAATATCCTTTCAGTTGGAGAAAGACAGCTCCTTTCTTTCGCAAGGGCGTTGCTCGCCAACCCAAGAATCCTGATCATGGATGAAGCGACAGCCAGCATTGATACTGAAACAGAAATGAAAATCCAAAAGGCACTGAAGACCCTGTTGAACGGCAGAACGGCGATCATCATTGCCCACAGACTTTCGACCATTAGAGAAGCGGATAATATCTTCGTCTTAGAGAATGGTCTAATCATTGAACGAGGCAATCATGATCAATTGATGGAGCTTCAGGGAGAATATCATGACCTTGTTAAAGCACAATTCAATATGCTTGATGCAGTATAGAAAGCCTTCTTTGTGAAGGCTTTT
>NZ_JBGCUB010000023.1:0-7539 GCF_053543455.1 Mesobacillus sp. LC4 | reverse complement strand
AAAAAGGAAAACATCTGCATTGCCAAAATGCTTCTCAATCACAGAGAAAAACCGCCTGCAATCAAACGTCCAGGCGGTTCTCTCATTTATAGCCCAAGCATCTCTCTAGCTTTCTCCGGGAAATCAATAAAGGGGTTTCGGTTACCCTGCAGCTCCTGGATTGCGGCATTCCGATGCTTTTCGTATAGCGTAACAGGATATTCCAAATGCCATCTGAGCAGAAGCTCGAAGTTCATTTGTTCATCAAGACGGATGACATCTTTATATCTTAGAGCAAAATAAAATACAGCTCTCGCAACAATACCTTTTCCGTATTCAGGTTCGAACTTTGCTGCTTCCACCATGCCGCAGCCAGACCGTATGCCTAAGGCGGCTAGCTCAGGTTCATAGGATGAGAAATCGTGATAAGGGTGATTGCTTCTCATGCTGTTGCATGCTGGTTCACAGGCAAACAAATGGTGAAGATCTCCTCGCATCGGCTCCTTACCATCAAACCATGATTGGGGCACTACATGTTCAGTATTGAAAAGAGAATCAGAACTGGCTATAAAGCCTCCTTGCCTCAAGGTGTCCAGAATTCGTAAATCTTCTTCGATCACTTCAACAGGGTCAAGGTCCTGGCCGGAATACAGGCTCTTCAGTTGGAGATTTTCCTGTAAATCCACCCAGGGATAAACGTAATCATGCGGCGAATAGTTTAAATGGGAGGAATGTGTCCGGACCAGCAGCAAACAAAGCTCTTCCGCACCGAAAACAGCGTCACAATAATATTCATCACGCATTATCGCGTCCAGTTCTGCATCATAATACGTTTTATTCTCAATGTTATGAATGTACGCCTCACTAGCTGATAAAATCATATCGCATCCATGACCATCGTTTTAAAGCTCTGGTCAAAGATTTCGGCCAGGTGCTCAGGAACAGTCAGGTATACGAGCCCATTGCCTTCGAGCTTTGGCGAATTGCCGAGCGGCACCGTCCGCTTGACCAGCTGCGCGTAAAGTTCAGGTTCTGTCAGCTCCCGCTCAAAGTGGACTTTTGCATATGTTTTGATCAAGGCCAGTGCGCCGGATACGTGCGGAGCAGCCATTGAAGTACCGCTCAAGGTCGCATATTTTCCGTTCAGATAAGTTGAAGTGATCCGCTCACCTGGAGCCACGACATCTATTTCATTATGTGAGTTGGTAAAATCGGATGAACCTCGTTCAAGGTTCACTGCTCCGACACTGATGACTTCGTTATAAGCACCAGGGTAGGCAAATTCATTGGTAGAATCATCGCCATCTCCTTCATTGCCAGCGGCACAGACGACAAGGATATTCTTTTTTACAGCGGCTTGGATTGCCTCATGCAATTCGGGGACGTCTGCCGGGCCGCCCAGAGACATTGAGATAATATCTGCTTCTTGCTCGATGGCATAGTAAATTCCATTGATAATCCATTCATATTTGCCTGACCCGGCTTTATTCAATACTTTTACGATCAGCAAACCAGCCTCTGGTGCAACACCGATGACGCCTGCTTCATTTTCCTGGGCGGCAATCGTGCCAGCCACGTGCGTACCATGACCATTATAGTCGGTAAAGAGATCAGGATTGCCGCGGTCATCGTCTGTAAAATTCCTGCCACCGATGATTCGGTCTTTTAAATCAGGGTGTGTGGTTTCACAGCCTGTATCCAATACAGCAACCTTCATTCCCTTTCCTTTCGTTTCGTTCCAAAGCCTGGGTGCCTGTATCAGTTCAACACCTTTTGGCACCTCCAAAATTTCCTCAGCTTCTGCAATCACGGTATAAGGGATAACACGAACACCTTGCTCCATATCTTTCCCTCCTTAGAGATAAAATTGAAGCGAGTTCTAGTTGTGTTAATAAGTCTAACAATTCTGACTATTAATGAAAAGGACCGATAGTAGGGAATTTACTAGAAATGACTATACAAAATTGGGCAATTTATCCTAATGGATTTAACTTTATATTATTCAGTAAACGTCTGAGAAAACTGGAAAAGGAATCGTCTGTCTTGATTGCATTACACCCATCCGCAGGTTGAACACTACTTCCTAAGGGGTGAATATACTTTGAACGTCGTAACGACATTTGTAGATAAAAGAAAGCAAAGACAAGTGAAGTATGAGCGGGCGATGCTCCGTGAATTATCAATCAACATCCTGCAGGGCAGGGTGAAACAATATTTTGGCTCATCAAGGCTAACCTCGAACCTGATCATGAATTCGGGAATTGAAGAGGCTTGTTATGATGTAGCGATAGAAGCCTATTTACTCGGCGCAAAGTTCAGCCGTTTCGGATATTTCGGAGAACCACTAGAGGCCGTTAAACCTCGCTGCGAAAAAGAAGAGCGGCATCTGATTGACACCTTGTATAACTTTTTCCTTTTTTGGGGGAAGGGAGAAGAAGGAGTTGGTTCAGAGGAGCTATATTATTTATGCGAGCAATATTGTGATAGCTGGTGGAGAGAAGGATTCATGAAGGGTGAAAAGAAATATAAGCTGAGGCTGCATTAAGGGCGATAGTTCTAAACCGCCGACCCGTCCCATATAGTTTATTATCAGGGACTAGCTGGGGAGGATGGAATAGAACATGCTAAAGAAAATAAAAATTGGATTATTCGCAGCCGGCCTTGCCGTGCTGTTCCTCATATTGCAGTATGATTTTACCGAAAATGATTCATGGGAATCCTGGAACCTGCCGCTTTCGGGGAAAATCATCTATCTGGACCCAGGGCATGGCGGGGTCGATCCTGGGGCAGGAGAGGATGAGCCTTTTGAAAAAGATATCGCACTTAATGTTACCTTGAAGCTGCGGGATTACCTCCAGCAGCAGGGAGCCCTCGTGATCATGACGCGCGAAACAGATATTGACCTTGCGGATAAAGGACTTAAGGGCTACAGTAAGCGGAAGGTCCAGGATTTGAAAAGGCGCCTTGATTTGATCAATAAATCGGAAGCCGATTTTTTCGCAACGATCCACTTGAACGCAATCCCTTCGTCTAAATGGAAAGGGGCTCAAACGTTCTACTCCACGAATTACAAAGAAAACAAGCGTGCCGCCAAACTGGTCCAGGACGAATTACGCCGGAACCTTGAGAATACAGATCGAGACGCAAAGGCAGCAAATAGTATTTATTTGCTGAAGCATACCAATAAACCCGGAGTGTTGGTCGAAATCGGATTTTTGTCTAACCCCCAGGAAGCGGCAAACCTGAGAGATGAAGCATATCAGGAAAAAGTGGCTGCTTCTATTTACGAGGGCATGCTACGATATTTTACAGATGAACAGAAGTTTTGGGAAAAATAAAGAAGGGTCATGGATCCTTCTTTTTTTATGTAGATGAGAAAATATAATTTCACTTTGAGAATTGTCCAGCTCCAGCGCCTAGCCCCTCGAGTCGCTTCGGTCCGCCCGATGAAGTCAAAGAGCGACTTCACCGGTCGGCCCTCCAGCGCTTGTCGGGGCTGACCAAGGCACTTGCGCTTTTCTTGGTAAAAATATCTTTCAGAAATGTGTGATAGGTTTAACACTTAGGAATTTTATCATTATGGTATACTGTCCTTGGAGATAAATTTTTACAGAGGAAGGTGTCAAAATGTTAACTGAAGCTAAGGTACGAGAAAGTCTAAAAGACATTAAGGAACCATTTTTACATAAAACACTCGAAGAGATCAATGCCATCGAAGAAATCAAGATTAAAGAAGAGAAGAACCATGTAAGCGTTAAAATTGGCATCGCCAAAACAGGTACAGCCGAGCAGCTGCAGCTGCAGACAGAAATTGTCAATGTTTTAAAAGGCGCTGGAGCGGCATCTGTAGGCCTGCGATTCTTTGACCTTCCGGCAGAAGTCCTCTCTAAATATCAGACAGCAGCTCCTGAAGAAGAAGAAGGCCTGCTTTCTCCTAATAACCAAACAACATTCATCGCAATCGCGAGCGGAAAAGGCGGAGTGGGTAAATCCACTGTATCCGTGAATCTTGCCGTATCTCTTGCGCGTTTAGGCAAAAAAGTAGGACTTGTGGATGCCGACATCTATGGTTTCAGTGTTCCTGACATGATGGGTATCACGAAGCGCCCGGTTGTTAGAGGAGAAAGAATCATCCCTGTTGAAAGACACGGAGTGAAGGTCATCTCTATGGGATTTTTTGTAGAAGACAATGCACCGATCATCTGGCGCGGACCGATGCTAGGGAAAATGCTGAACAGCTTCTTCAATGAAGTCGAGTGGGGTGAACTGGACTATCTCCTATTGGACTTGCCTCCAGGAACAGGAGACGTGGCATTGGATGTGCACACCATGCTGCCATCATGTAAAGAAATCATTGTTACTACGCCTCACCCAACGGCTGCATTCGTTGCTGCGCGTGCAGGTGCAATGGCCCTTAGAACAGAACATGAAATTCTTGGTGTCATTGAAAACATGTCCTACTTTGAAAGTAAGCTAACTGAGGAAAAAGAATATGTCTTTGGTCAAGGCGGGGGCGAAAAGCTTGCAGACGAGCTCAATACACAGCTATTAGGCAAACTGCCATTAGGCCAGCCGACCTGGAATGAAGAAGATTTTGCTCCATCCATCTATCAGGAAGACGATAAGATTGGCGCGATTTATACGAATATTGCCCAGCAAGTTGTTCAAATGCTTGGAAAATAATAAGAGAGCCTCTCCTGATTGGAGAGGCTCATTCATTTTTTTATTCAGTTAATCCTTTGTTGGGGCTGATCAAGGACTTTGCTAATCCAATTACTATTGACCTTCAGAACCGCTGCCTGAATCCCCGCCACCGCCAGAACCTCCTCCGCCTTCTTCGGAGCCTCCTTCAGACTTTTGGGTGGGCATTTCCTCAGCAGCTTTGACAATCAACGCTTGAAGTTTGGCTTTGAATAACGGGCTTTCAAAGGTTTCTGTCATGATTTTTTGTAGATGCTCCCGGTATTCTTTGCTTTTGAGGACGTTAGTTAATTCCTTTTCAAGTTCAGGGTCCTTCATGACTTCAATCATCATGCCCTTATATTCTGGGTCCTTCATAAGGTCCTTTAACAGCTTTTCATTTTCCTTCTTCATGCTTTTTGCTACACTCTCAGCGAATTTTGGATCTTCAAAGGATTTTTTCCAGAAATCCATTCCCTTTTCAGATGTCAGTGTTTTTTCAACTGTATCAATTACGACCGGCTGGTCCATTATTAGCTTTTCCTTCATGCCGTCGTCACCCATGACTTCCTGGATTGCTTTTTTGCCATCGTCAGTCTTCAGGATATCAACAACCATTTTCTTTGTTTCCTCATAATCGACTTCCCCTGCTGACTCGGCTGGAGAAGCACAGCCGGCAGCTAAAAGTAAAAAGGAAGCAGGGAGTATAAATTTCACGATTTTCTTCATCTTCCATTCCCCTTTCACATAGACAGCCCTAATTTTAGGATGAGTAAAATGACAAATTGTTATGCACGAAGAACGACACCTAGATTTTTCAAATCCGCATTGGTACAATCATATAGTGAAGTTTAATTTTGTTTTGGGGGAAAAAATCGTGACTAGCCGTAATTGGGTACACTTATTTCTCACCACTTTAGCAGTTGGGGCGGTAACAACTGCTGTAGTTGGTTTTATTGTCCGCTGGAGTGAATTCCAGCACCTGCTGAGTGATTTCAACATTCTAGAATTCCTTTCAATTTTAGTATGGCTAATGGGTGTTGGACTTATATTTAGCATTCTTAGCCAAATGGGTTTCTTTGCATATTTGACAGTGCATCGCTTTGGACTGGGTATTTTTAAATCATTATGGAATCCAGTACAGGTCCTGTTGATTGCCTTTGTATTGTTTGACCTTGTCTACTTGCGTTTTGCCACATTTGCGGAAAACGGCGAGAGTATCATGTCCTACTTAGGACTCGCTGTGATCGTATTGGTTGCGGGGCTGATTGTGGCGTTTATGAAGGTCAAGCAAACAAATAAAGAAGCTTTTATACCAGCATTGTTTTTCATGATTGTCGTAACAGTGGTTGAATGGGTGCCGGTACTCCGTGTGAACGAGCATAGCTGGCTTTATCTTATGCTATTTCCGTTGTTAGTTTGTAATGCCTACCAGCTATTGGTTCTTCATAAGCTGAACCAAAAATCACTTCAGGAACGGAAGGTTCTTGAAGAAAAGGCTAAGACAAAGGTGAAACCTAATAAAAAGGCACAAAAAAAACCGTCCAACGCATAGTTGGACGGTTTTTTATTTTACTTCAGCTGATTTAGAGTCCCCATTGGCAATCATTTCGGATACCGTGACCATCTTCAGGTTTTTCGACTTGATATCTTTTAACACAAGCGGCAGTGCTTCCGCTGTTTGTTTAGCTGAATCAGATGCATGCATCAATAAAATATCGCCTTTTTTGGCTTTAGAAGCATTCGCGGCAATTACCTCCGTACCCGGATTCGTCCAATCCTTTGTATCAAGACTCCAGTGGACGACCGTATAACCAAGGCGCTCGGCAATTTTTAGCGTGCGTTGGTCAAAATGGCCAGTAGGGGCGCGCAGCAACTCAATGTTCTTAACATTAAGCTTCTTGAATGCTTCCTGGGCCTTCTGGATATCACGTCTGACCTTGTCGTCTTCAAGATCGGTATAATCCTTATACTCATAACCAAGCATTCCGATTTCATACCCTTCTTTCACCATCCGGCTCACCAAGTCTGGATGTCTTTCTGCCCAAGAACCTGACAAGAAGAAGGTAACAGCTCCGGCTTTCTCTTTCTTGAGGACGTCAAGAATCGGTTCAGCTTTTTCATCGCCCCAGCCAATATTAAAGGTCAAGGCCAAATCCTTCTCGCCTTTATAGATGGCTTTAGGACCGTCCTTTGCTGAAAAAGCAGGGATTTGGACCATATTATCCATGTAAAAGAACCAAGCTGTAAAAAAAGCTGCAATCACGATGACAAAAACGGTTTTAATCGACTTAGCATTCATTACATAAAAAAAATTCATTTTCTCACCACCTCGTCCAATGCACTCCTTGTCTAATTTTTATTCCACAGCCTAAAAAGATATGATAATAAAAAATCAGATTATAAAAATCCGAAAAAAAGACCACACTACAACCACTATGTGAAATTGGACAGGAGTGTATATATGCTTGGCGTTCTGATCAATGAGAAGGAACTGAAAGAGCTAGAATACTTAATTAAAAGGGAAATGGATGAAATCCTATTCGATCTGAAGGATGATCGTATTGATCATGTCGTTAAAAGATCCATGAAGGAAAGATATCAAATTCTTTTTTCTCTCTTTAAAAGAGTAGCATCCCCAAAGGAATGCCTTAAGTATATGCCAGCGAAGAAAAGCATGTATAAAGGCCAATAATAAAGTAATGAAACTTTTTTTAGATTATTATTGACGGACAGAAAATATCCTGTTATATTAATAAACGTCGCTGCTGAGTCACTCGCTAACACGAGGGTCGGCGGTAAAAAATAATAAAAAATGTGGTTGACATTAAATCGGTCACATGCTATATTATGAAAGTCGCTTCTGAGCGGCAAGACAAT
>NZ_JBGCUB010000022.1:0-10397 GCF_053543455.1 Mesobacillus sp. LC4 | reverse complement strand
ATGTTAAACAAGGGGAGAAAGAGATGATTACGTTGGGAAGGAATCTTTCGCTTGCTGCGGTTATGATCATTCTTATTCTTCAAACAGGTTGTACCGATATCAAAGAAACCCAGGATTTGAATTATGCAACGGCCATCGGAGTGGATTATAAAGATGGGAAATATCATACTTATATCCAATTGGTGGATCTGATGAAGGTTGCTAAAACTGAAGGTGGTGATAGTTCACCAGCCAAAATGTGGGTATCGAAAGCAGAAGGCGAAATCTTTATTGATTCGTTTTTTGAAATTTATAAGACGGCTCAGGAAAGATTCGTATGGGCCCACGTAACAGCAATTGTCCTATCTGAAGCTGCTTTAAAGCAAGGATTCCAGGAAATCTTTGATGGGCTGACCCGTTACCATGAATTCCGATTGACCCCTTGGGTCTATGGTACGAACGAAAAGATCGAGGACATCCTGTCAACTAAGGGATTTTTTGGTCAAACGTCTCTGAATACAATCTTGCATCATCCAGAATCCATCTTTCAACAAAGCTCTGAACTTAAACCAATACAGTTATTCGAATTAGCGAGGCAGGTATTCGAACCAGCCTATACTGCCAATCTTCCATCTCTTTCGATCGATAGAAGCCAATGGAAGGAAGGGGAAAAGAAAGAAGCCAAGCTCTATTTGAATGGTGCCTATTTCATTAAAAATGATGAATATAAGGGCTTTTTTACAATAAAAGAAGTAAAGGGACTGAGATGGACCACCCCTGAGATGGAGAGAATCCAGGTATTAATACCAAATGAGGAGGGCCCGTCCTTTCTGACAGTGTTTGAAGACCCAAAAGTGAAGTATGTCAGCAATGGGTCGGAAGTCGACATTACGATCCATGTTAAAGGGAATCTTGCCAATCGGGAAAAAAACAAGAATCTAAAACTGGCTGAAATGAAGGAGTTATGTGAGTCGATCATCAAAAAAGAAATCCAGGGACAATATGAGTTAGGAATTGAAAAGGAAACAGACTTTTTAAACTTAGAACATGTCCTTTACCGTGAAAGTTGGAGGAAAAACGACAAATTGAAACAAGCGAGTTTGAACAAGGTGAAAGTGAATGTTGACATTATTCATTCAGGGGCGTTGACAAACCGAATGATCGAGATGAAAGACTTGGATTGAAGAGTGCTGTTCCCATCATAGTGTCGAAGTAGGATGGGGGCGTTTTGGGATTCCGGTAAATAATTGATGTAAAAATCAAATAAAAGAGCAGTATTCACGTAATTAAACGTAGACTACTGCTCTTTTATATAAGAGAAATAGGCTGAAAATTAGCCTCAGTTAAACAATCCTTTTCTCTATTCAACTTATTCCTATCGAAACTATTGTTTGTGGTTGATCATTTGTGGAGGCTCTTCTGTCCATCCGTTCTTGATCATGATTTTCGCCCCTTTATGGGCATATTCAAAAACATCCTTTGTGAAGATGGACATTTTTATAGGCAGATCATTGCGTAAACTAAAAGCCGTGCCAAGGGAGTTGCTTCCCAGGGAAAAACTGCAAAACAGGCTTGTACAATACATCATTAGCTTATCGGAGAATGGAGCGACTGTGGATCGAGTTGCATTTCCTCCAGGAGACTGTGGGACTGGGAGCTCATCCTGGATCATTAATTCACTTAATTCTTTTATGATTCCTTTGGCCAATTCCGCACCTTCATGGAAAAACTTCTTCACCTCTTTATCATGCGCGCACTGAGCAAATCCCAAGATCATTTGGAGTCCAGTAAGATTTGATTCAATCCCTTTATGAAGATGCGCCACCTCAACAGTGTTTAATGTCCTTTTTTGAGACAATGGATTTAAGGTGTTCGCACTTAAGTAATCTTTATTTTTTACAAACTCTACTGACTTTGGCATTGTCACGAAAGGAGTCCTGACAAGAAGTCCTTTCTCAAGCAGATATTGGGAACAAATCCTAAAATACTTCTGGGTAAGGGCAGTAAGGTCTTCAAAAAGAATATTAATATCTTCCCTGAACGTCATGGTCAGGTTTAAAGCATGAAGTCCCATGCTGATTTGCTTTAATAGTCGGACAAACATAATATCAAAACCATTGTCATAAAGCTTTGGAACATCTTTATTCACATCCTGTGCGGTGTAGCCAACTGGAATGACGGCACCTTCCTGTTCATAAATAGCAATGATTTTACCAACATACATCTCAAGATCACTATGTAAATTTGTCATGATTTCTTTAGCTGTCTCATCATCGGCTTTTTCAATAAAATACTCTAACATTCTTAAGATCATCGTTTTCTCCTGATAAGTGAGCCAAAGTGTCCCTATTTCAGAAGAAGTGATTGGCGCTTTTTCTGGCATTTGCGATCCTCCGGGAATTTTTTATTCTTAGGGTGTGCAAAATAGGCCGTTTTATTCTGTATTCTGAAGTGCCGAGGGCCTTTAGGTTTATGGCAGGAATGAACTGTCTGTATGTGGTTATTGATGTTGTGGAATTAAACAATACTGAATATTTTTCACGCATTCCAACTCAAAAATCCAACTCTGTATTCATCAGTCCCCATAGAAAAAGCTAACCCAGGAATTTGGGTTAGCTTGAATTTCCCTCCTAATCTCAGTTCATTGAAAATGTGTTTAATCTAATGGAAAAAGCAGTGCCTTTTCCTAGTTTACTTTGAACTGAAATAGTGCCGCCCATACTTTCTATGATTCTATATACGAGCATTAAACCGAGACCAGTGCCATTTTTTCCTTTTGTTGAATAATAGGGCATTCCTAAACGAATCATTTGGTCTTGTCCCATCCCTACACCAGTATCGCTTATGATCAGCTCAACCATGGAATCATGTAAATGATAGGCTTGAAAAGTAAGTTTACCACCATTGGGCATCGCTTCTACTGCATTTTTGGTTAAGTTGACAATACATTGCTGGAATCTTTCTTGATTAACATTTAATTGAAACGGTACCAAATCTGTTTCTATTTCAATACAATTCATGTTTGCTAATGGCTTGATGACATTAATCGCTCTTTCTATCTCTGAATGACCATCAAATATTTGTACTGACTGGACTGTAGGCTTAGCATAGGACAAATAATCCGAAATGATCTTCTCAGCCCGATTTAGTTCATCTAAAGAGATTGTGATGAACTGATTTTTTTTGTCAGCAGATAAATCAGGAGTTTCCTTTAACATTTGTAACATACCTTTTATGGTTGTCATCGGGTTCCTACTTCATGACTTATAGAGGCGGCCAAATGAGATACAACCTCCATCTTTTCAGAGCGAATAAACTGCTCACGCAAGAAAGAAAATTCCCGGATACTCTCAATTAAGTAAACTAAAATGAATAATGACAGGATCATTGTAAACGCAAAACCTATCCAATAGTCCGGCTGGAGTGTGAAGCCAAATAGGATATGAGGTGTTTCAAATACTATGATCGTTGAGAGGATTCCCAAGCCCACTACCAGTTTTAACTTTTCTTTTGCTGCCAGCAAGTTGAATTTTTTATAAACAGCTAGAATGATCATGAAATTTAAAAGTGTGATGACCACCGTGCTAATACTTCCATCGCCACCGAATAAAAGCCGGAATCCCACGGCAATCAGACTATATATCAATAACGGAACTGGCCCGCCATATAACCCCCCAATGAAAATCGGAACACCTCGTAAATCAAAAACAAAATCATCATTTAAATGAATGGGAAAGGTTATACATAAAATAATAGCAATACAAAAGAATGTAATAGTAAGCTACTTTTTCACCTTGATCCCTTTCTGTTCTAAAAACATTGGTAAAAAAGAACAAAATCCAATTATGAATAGCAGATTTAATAATAAGTCCTTAACCACCTGGATCAATAGTGATTCCCCCAAAATATGATAGTACTATCATACTGTATTTAGTGTTCCTTTTATAGGTTGAATTTAGAAGTTTAGCCAGTTAATTACAGGTGAATTATGGGAAATCTTAATGCGATAAATTAGATTAAAGTTGAAATTGATGTCTGGCATGTACAGAAGTCTGAATACATCATTTGAAAAGAGGAAGATCAAGAGGTTTTTATGATAGGGAAATAGTCTAGAACAAGGAATTAGGGAAAGGAATAATCAGGTTCAGGGACAAATAAATTTAACTATAGAGAAGGAAATACTGTCTTAAAAAGGAGGAGCATATGAAAGAAAGAAAAGAAAAAAGAATTAATGTACCTGCTGGTTCTAAGAGTGCAGTTACTTTTGGTTCTGCTTTGGCCATTTCAATATCATGGAGTATCCATCATTCCGTTTTATGGGCAATTGTTCACGGATTCTTTAGTTGGTTATATGTCATATATTATGTTTTGACCAGGTAAGAAGTCAGGCGAATTATTTTGCTGATTTTACGGCTGCTCTGACTATTCTAATTAGACCAAAGAATACAAGTGCTTTTTCCCTACTTGTATATCTTTGGTTCTTTCTGTTTTTGAAGGAGTGTTCATTTCATTGATTTAATTAGAAACCACTCTGGGAGTCTTTCGATATCTAAGTTGGACTGATAGATGCCCGTCTGTTTTTATCAATTTGTGAAAAGGGTATACAACCAAGAACAGCTTACAAAAGAAAGAGGGGAAATTGATGTCCAATTCTAATGTAATCCAGACGACGTTGAGAGGAAAGGAGCTTTTGTCAAACCCATTTTTAAATAAAGGTACAGCTTTTACTAAGCAGGAACGGGAGGAGCTAGGACTGGAAGGGTTATTGCCGCCTCAGGTGCTAACACTCGATGAACAGGTAAAAAGGATGTATGAGCAGTATTCGATCAGAACCACCAATTTATTTAAAAATGGAGTCCTTTATGACTTGTATAACCGGAATGTAGTCCTGTTTTACCGATTGCTTAAGGATCATTTAAGTGAAATGCTTCCTATTGTCTATACTCCTACTGTCGGGGAGGCGATCGAGCAATATTCACAGGTTTATCGCCGTCCAGGTGGATTGTATTTATCGATTGACGACCAAGAGGGGATTGAAACAGCGTTTAAGAACCTCGGACATGCCAAAAATGACATTGATTTGATTGTCGTTACCGATTCAGAAAGCATTCTCGGCATTGGAGACCAAGGGATTGGCGGCATCAATATCTCGATTGGTAAGTTAGCCGTCTACACAGCAGCTGCAGGGATTAACCCTAGCCGTGTATTGCCGGTTGTGCTGGATGTCGGAACAAACAACAAGGCTTTGGCGGACGATCCGTTTTACATCGGAAACGAGTTCCCACGTGTCCGAGGAGAGCGTTATGATGAGTTCATTGATGCATTTGTCTTAACGGCAAGAAAATTTCACCCTGATGTTTTGCTGCACTGGGAAGACCTTGGCAATGTGAATGCCCGGAAGATCATGGAGAAGTATGGAGATAAGATTCTTACCTTTAATGATGATATTCAGGGTACCGGAGCTGTCACATTAGCGGCCATAAAGTCAGCCTTGAAGATGACCGGCGGTTCATTGAAAGAGCAAAGGATTGTTGTCTTTGGTCCAGGCGCTGCTGGAATTGGCAATGCTGATCAGATGGTGGATGCCATGGTTTCTGAAGGATTATCGAAGGATGAAGCTTATGACCAGTTCTGGGCAGTGGATTTCAGAGGCCTTTTAACGGAGGAACATGGAGATGTCTTGGATTTTCAAAAACCATATGTCCGTAGGGTTAATGAAGTGGAAGGCTGGGAACGGAATGACGGAGGCATCATTCCATTGATGGAAGTGGTCAAAAGAGTGAAACCGACAATTCTAATCGGCACATCTGGACAAGCTGGAGCCTTCTCGGAGGATATCATAAAAGAGATGGCAAGCCATACAGAACGTCCAATCATCATGCCGATGTCCAATCCGACACCACTGGCAGAAGCAGTTCCAGCAGATTTGATTCAATGGACAGAAGGACGGGCACTAGTTGCAACGGGGAGCCCTTTTGAGGATGTAGAACACAATGGAATTTCCTATGAAATCGGCCAGGCTAACAATGCCTTTATTTTTCCGGGGCTAGGGCTCGGAGCCATTGTGGCAAAAGCAAAAATCATTTCAAAAGGTATGTTCACTGCAGCTGCAGACGCTGTTGCCGACATGTGCTGCAATGATAAGCCGGGACTACTTCCTAACATCAATACATTGCAGGAAGTTTCTGAAAAGGTGGCAATGGCAGTCATTCATGCTGCTATCAAGGAGGGAGTTGCCCTGGCAGATATCCATGATGTCCAAAAGGCAGTGGCAGATGCTATGTGGAAACCGGTGTATAAAGAGATTAGAAGCATTAAAATTTAATGGTTGGATCAAAAGAGCGCAGGGGGTACCCTGTGCTTTATCCGCTTTTTAGGTGTTTAAAAACTAAACCCCTTTATCTTCAAATGCATGAATTTCATTATTATTACCTAACACGATGAGGATATCATCAGTGCAGATGACTTCATCAGCTGAGGGGGAGACAATAAATTCTTCTCCGCGCTGGATCCCGATGATCGTACATCCGTAATTGGCACTTACATTCAGTTCATTTAATGTTTTGTCCGTTACTTTTTTTGTAGAGACGATTTCTGCAATGCTGTGGTTCTTGGAAAGCTCAATGAAATCAATGATCTTATCAGAAGTAACATGGTGGGCGATTCTCTTAGCCATTTCCCTTTCAGGGTGAATGACGCGATCGGCTCCGATTTTTACTAACACCTTTTGATGGTTCTCACTTAATGCTTTCACCCATACTTGTTTGACACCCAAGTCCTTTAGCAGCAATGTGGTGAGGATACTAGCTTCAATATTACCGCCGAAGGATACAATGACAAGGTCAAAATTTTTCAGACCCAAGGATTTCAGATTACTTTCACTAATGGCATTGGCCACAACAGCATGTGTAGCAAATTTGCTATACCTGTTCACTCTTTCCTCATTCACATCGACGGCCAGAACCTCGAATCCAAGATGATGAAATTCCTCGACAAGGCTTCCGCCAAAGCGGCCAAGTCCTATCACAGCAAATAACTTTCTCATTATGTATTTCCTCCTGATTACAAAAAATCTTAATACGCCAAATCTTGATATTGTTTTTTAATAAAATGAAAGAAAATGATCAGTAAGATGGCTGCTGCCGGGTAAACGGGGATGGAATACAAGAGCTTCCAGCCTGTATAAATTAGGGCCTCATTTTTCACACAAATCCATTCATATAATACCGAAAATCCTGTCCATCCTATAATATAGAGAACAGTTTTTTTACCATGTAATTCAAACTTATCGTAAAAATAAAGAAATACTAAGGAAGCACAAGGGTACATGAACAAATGGAACAATGCTCCGGAAAGTTCGTATGTTGGATTATCACCAAAATAGTAGGCCGTAAAAGGGGTAGCAATTAAAAAATAGTCAATGGATGAAACAAGAAATATGTTATACATCCAGATAAGCAGGACAATCACTGGCCGGAAGTATTTTCGGATGGGCCAGAATGTTAATAATGCTGCAACCGAAGAAATCAGAAAGAACCATTCGTTCCAATCATATTTTACATTCATTTGTCATGCCCTCCTTTTAAAAAGTAGAATGCGGTATCCGTTCATAAAGCCAATAAGCAATATGAGTGCTCCAAACCATACGGAAGGTGACCACCAAAACTGCCAATTCACATGAATCAATACACCTAAAAAATGGTTCAGCCACTCTACACTTGTTAATATAACTATAAATAAAATCATTAAAAAGCCCTTTTTGTACCATGTATAGGTGACCAAAAAATAATCTAAAAATAGAAGCATGATGACGGGGTAAAGGTTAATTCGACTTATAAAATGAGACATTTCAAGGAGTAGATTTTCAGGGATGTGCAGAGTTTTAAAATTCATATAACATAGTGCAGAGAAATTCTGAGTAATGTAAGAAGCAAGAAACCAATAAGCCGTGATCTCTAGAATGTGGAGATTTTTCTTTTTCTTTATGAAAAAAAGTAAAGCGAAACCGTTTAATAAGAGATAAATGAACAATACCATATAGAATCTCCTTATTTACCTATTCCCTTTCGCTTGGCCAAAAGGCCTTTTCTCGATTGAGGAGGGATCCTCTGCATTATGACTTATTGTCACCAAGAATCATTCAAATATGTTTCTCTCTAATCGTTATTAGTACGATGGATGAAAGTGAATGTTCCCTAACGATATAGTGTGTTAAAATAAGAATGTACGTTCGTGTCGAAGGGGTGTTTATTTTGCTGGAAAACAAAGAAGATGTAATAAAGTTAATTCAATCAGATGAAAATATGATGAAGATCATACATACAGCAGGAATACTTGACTTGCCGGATTGGTGGATCTGTGCTGGTTTTGTGCGTTCGAAAATCTGGGACACATTGCATGGATTTAAGGAGCCGACGATGACTCCAGATGTTGATGTGATATACTTTGATCCCGCAAACATTGATGAAGAGTATGAAAAGAAACTAGAAAAAAAGTTGAAGAGCCATATGACTGAGATTCCATGGTCTGTGAAAAATCAGGCAAGGATGCATGTTGTCAATCAAATTCCGCCTTACACATCTTCGGAAGACGCCATTTCGAAATTCCCGGAAACGGCGACGGCACTGGGTGTGAAGCTTGACAAAGAGAATAGACTTGTCTTGACCGCACCGTGTGGATTGGAAAATGTCCTCCATATGGAGTTGAAGCCGACTCCATTTTTTACAGAGACGAGAGAACGTGCTGCCATTTACGAGGAGCGGCTGATCAAGAAAAATTGGACAGCTAAATGGCCGATGGTGAAAGAATATCATGTAGACCTACTCTCCCTGTAAAAATCCCAGGTCAAATAGCTCTGCAAAGTACACTTCCTGAAACTTCTTATTCAGAATCCCTGTATAATAGGCGAGCGGATTTTTAACTTTTATAGTTGTTTTCATTTTTCGGATGAGCTGTTTAAAAGAATCCATAGAGACGGACAGTATGGTGTCTGTTTCGTTTTCCTGGTTGTTTTTGTAGGCGGCGATTGCTGTCATTCTCCAAAATTCCTCGATAGTCTTAGCTTGAGGGAAGAAAAACTTAGCCAGGTCAACAAATGGCTTTGGAATCCGGTCGCTTACAAAAAGGTGGTCTGCAGGCTCCTTGGTGTTGGATATTTCTTCACGTTTATTATTCTTAATAGTTTTAGTTTCAGAAAGAATAATAGTTTTATTATGGTGGTTCATTTTTTCCTTCTTGGGTGGTTCACCATTGGGAAAACGATTAAAAACGAATAGATTGCTGGATTGTGAACCATTTTTGCGCTCTGTTTCATATACAGTGAAAATCCCAAGATTGCTTGCCTTGATGATCATTCTTTTAAAAGTGGAACGGGAAATTCCCAGCTCATTGTATTCCTCATGAATCGCCTTCAGCACCGTACCGATCTTCGCATTGCTGACACCAGGAATTTTAGCAGCAAAGCGGGCAAGCCTTTTTAGTCCAACCAATTCGCCCTTTGAAAAATCATACTTGTGGACAGCCAGCCACATCTCCAGATGACGATTGAACTCCTCCAGCGAACCGAACTGCGAATACCCCTCAAACCCCTCAATGACCCCAGATTTAATTGTCATCATTTTGCACCGCCCTTTCACTGTCTATATATAGATGGGCAGGCAAAAAGGACAGGGTGGGTAGGGGGATATTGTGGCAGTATTGTGACAAAAAATTCAGCTAGTTTGATAATGAATTAAAAGACAGTAATGACTTCGAAAATTAAAAAAGTACCAAAAGGGAGGGGCAGCTTCATCGTAAAAAAACCTAAAGATATTAAGTTCCTTAGGCGGGAGGGGATATAAAGGGTTTTGAATATTACTAGCCAGTAATCTCAATAAAATTGGAATCTTGTCGACGATAGTATAGGATTATATATGCAGGTAAGATCGTTGAGCATATCGATGATAAGACGGAAGCTTTGAACAAAAGAGTTTATAAAGCGGAAACAGAGATTGAACGACTGAGCAGACAATAAGGGGGTCTGAAGTAACTTCAAGTTCGGACAACTTTTTCGTGATTTCCTTCAAAGCTGTCTGAAGTAACCCCAAGTTCGGACAGCTTTGTCGTGATTTCCTTGAAAGCTGTCTGAAGTATCCCCAAGTTCGGACAGCTTTTCCGTGATTTCCATGAAAGCTGTCTGAAGTAGCTTCAAGTTCGGACCGCTTTTCCCTGATTCCCATGAAAGCTGTCTGAAGTAGCTTCAAGTTCGGACAGCTTTGTCGTGATTTCCTTGAAAGCTGTCTGAAGTAGCTTCAAGTTCGGACAGCTTTTCCGTGATTCCCATGAAAGCTGTCTGAAGTAGCTTCAAGTTCGGACAGCTTTGTCGTGATTTCCTTGAAAGCTGTCTGAAGTAACCCCAAGTTCGGACAGCTTTTCCGTGA
>NZ_JBGCUB010000021.1:0-12461 GCF_053543455.1 Mesobacillus sp. LC4 | reverse complement strand
ATTTCCTGTGAAAGCTGTCTGAACTTTGCCTGTCTTCGGACAGCTTTTCTTCATTTCCTGTGAAAGCTGTCTGAACTTGGGCTGTCTTCGGACAGCTTTTCCTCATTTCCTGCGAAAGCTGTCTGAACTTTGCCTGTCTTCTGACAGCTTTTCTTCATTTCCTGTGAAAGCTGTCTGAACTTGGCCTGTCTTCGGACAGCTTTTCCTCATTTCCTGTGAAAGCTGTCTGAACTTGGCCTGTCTTCGGACAGCTTTTCCTCATTTCCTGTGAAAGCTGTCTGAACTTGGGCTGACTTCAGACAGCTTTTCCTCATTTCCTGTGAAGGCTGTCTGAACTTGGGCTGACTTCAGACAGCTTTTCCTCATTTCCTATGAAAGCTGTCTGAACTTGGGCTGTCTTCGGACAGCTTTTCCGCGTTTCCTGTGAAGGCTGTCTGAACTTGGGCTGACTTTAGACAGCTTTTCTTCATTTCCTGTGAAAGCTGTCTGAACTTGGGCTGACTTCGGACAGCTTTTCTTCATTTCCTGTGAAAGCTGTCCTAACTTGATAGGACTTCGGACATTTCAGCCATGATCAGATTCGGTTTTGTCTGCACATAGGTGACCTCATTGCTCTCCATAAATAAAAGCGTGAAATCAAATTTGATTTCACGCTTAACTGATCTTATATTATAAAACGCTGGCATGTCCTTTGTAGATGACGCCTCTTGCTGAGTCAACCGTAATCTCCTGGCCATCTTCGAATAGCTGCATTGCGTTTTCTACGCCGACGATGACTGGGATTCCCAGGTTTAGTCCGACTACTGCTGCATGGCTTGTCAAACCGCCCTCTTGCGTGATCAAGGCACTGCATTTCTCAAGAGCCGGAACCATTTCGCGATCTGAGCCGATTGTTACGAGGATGCTGCCTTGTTTTACTTTGCTGATCGCTTCTTGAGCATCCTTTGCGACGACTACTCTTCCGTATGCAGATTTACGTCCGATCCCTTGAGCTTTTGCAAGGATATCACCTACTACATGAATCTTCATCAGGTTGGTAGTGCCTGCTTCTCCAACTGGTACACCAGCAGTGATGACTACAAGGTCGCCATGGGAAACAAGTCCGCTGTTCACACTTTCTTCTACTGCGACTGCAAGCATTTCGTCTGTTGTCTCTGCTTTCTGGCCTAGTTGTGGATATACTCCCCATACAAGTGCCAGGCGACGCAGAACATGGTCATTCGAAGTTGCTGCAATGATTGGCGCCTTAGGACGGTATTTGGAAATCATACGTGCTGTATGGCCGCTTTCAGTCGGTGTGATGATTGCATTCACTTCAAGGTTCAATGCAGTATGTGCAACCGATTGTCCAATAGCATCGGTAATATTGTGCTCTGTATCCTTGCTGCGAGCTGATAGAAGTTCTTTATGATCAAGCGCTTGTTCTGCACGTGATGCGATATTATGCATAGTCTGGACTGCTTCAACTGGATATTGTCCAGCAGCTGTCTCACCAGAAAGCATGATTGCATCTGTACCGTCAAAGATCGCATTCGCTACGTCACTTGCTTCCGCACGTGTAGGACGAGGGTTGCGCTGCATGGAATCAAGCATTTGTGTTGCCGTGATAACAGGCTTGCCAAGTGTGTTGCACTTTTTGATTAGATCTTTTTGCACAAGTGGTACTTCTTCAGCCGGGATTTCAACACCAAGGTCTCCACGGGCAACCATCAAGCCATCAGAAACTTCAAGAATTTCGTTGATGTTGTCGACGCCTTCCTGGTTTTCAATCTTAGGGATGATTCCAATGCTAGATCCGTTGTTTTCCTCAAGAAGCTGACGGATTTCTAATACATCTGACGCACGGCGTACAAATGATGCTGCGATAAAATCAACGCCTTGCTCAACACCAAAGAGAATATCTTTTGCGTCTTTTTCAGTGATTCCTGGCAGGTTAACAGAAACACCAGGAACGTTCACGCCTTTTTTATTCTTAAGCGTTCCGCTGTTTAAGACTCTAGTTTTGATTTCATTGCTGGCCTTATCGATGCTGATAACTTCCAGCCCAATCAAACCGTCATCAAGGAGAATTTTTGCTCCTGGATGCACATCATCAATCAACTGGTCATACGTAACAGAAAACTTTTCTGGAGTACCTAAGACCTCTGTCATCGAAACGATGCACTCCTGGCCAGTTGTCAGCTCGATTGCTCCGTTTTCCATATCATTCGTACGGATTTCAGGACCTTTTGTATCAAGAAGAATACCAACATTCTTCCCTGTTTTAGATGCAGCTTCTCTGATATTCTTGATACGTGCTGCGTGTTCCTCATGATTTCCGTGAGAAAAATTAAGGCGTGAAACATTCATGCCTGCTTCAATCAATTGAACCAATTTGTCAACACTTTCACTAGCGGGACCAATTGTACAAACAATTTTCGTTTTGCGCATAGCTTGAAACCTCCTGGTTTACTGTAAAGAGATTAAATAGAAAGCTCTTTCGATAATTTATATAAGTTCAAGTCAACAGTGTGTTCTTTTGCCAAAGCTTCAATGATATCGTAATCAACTAGTTGATTATTTTCCATTCCTACTGCACGTCCGCCTTTTCCTTCCAAGAGAAGCTCTACTGCCCGTGCTCCCAGTCTGCTTGCTAGTACACGGTCGAATGCTGTAGGCGTTCCGCCGCGCTGAACATGTCCAAGGACCGTTACACGTGTATCAAAGTCAGTCTCTTCCTGCAGTTGCTTTGCGAAGTCATAACCGTTCATGACACCTTCGGCTACCACAATGATACTGTGCTTTTTACCACGTTCATGTCCTTTTTTCAAGCGGTGTGCTATATCCTTCATATCGTGCGGATCTTCAGGAATCAGGATTGTTTCCGCACCACCTGCCAGACCAGCCCATAATGCAAGGTCACCAGCGTTGCGTCCCATAACTTCGACAACAAACGTTCTTTCATGTGAAGAAGCAGTATCGCGGATTTTATCGATTGCATCGATAACAGTGTTAAGCGCAGTATCAAATCCGATTGTGAATTCAGTACCTGGGATATCATTGTCGATTGTTCCAGGAACACCAACACATGGGAATCCTTGCTCTGTCAACGCTTTAGCTCCCCTGTAAGAACCGTCTCCGCCAATGACGACAAGTCCGTCAATACCAAGCTTATTCAATTGCTCAATACCTTTTTGCTGACCTTCCTTTGTCTTGAATTCTTCGCTTCTCGCAGAATAAAGGAATGTTCCGCCACGATGGATGATATCACCAACTGATCCAAGTTCCAGCTTTTTAATATTACCGCTCATCAAGCCAGCGTAGCCGCCAAATACACCATAAACCTCTACATCATGGTAAATTGCTTTCCTGACAACCGCACGTACGGCCGCATTCATGCCGGGCGAATCTCCGCCGCTCGTCAAAACACCAATTCTTTTCATCATTTCACCTCATTCAGTATGTACTGTACCAAAAACTAATCACTGTAGTATCCTGTGTTATTAGCTTATCTTATTATGAACAGAATACCCGGGAATATTTCTAAAATACCACGTAGAATACCGTATCTCAACTGAATCCTCAATATTGACAATAAGACGGAATTATCACGTAATTGCAAGCGCTTCAATAGGGATTTTAGTACATCTGCCTTCGCAATGATGGCTGCTTTCAGGCACATGTCCGAGTTGTCAAGCATTATTTTTAAAAAACAAAAAATAAAACGTGCTGTTTGGCACGTTTTATTTTACCCCTATAAACTCAGTTGGAAACGAAAACTCTCCAATTCGTTTGTATTTATCATAGCGTTGGCTCAGCAGTGATTCTTCATCGAGCACAAGCAGTTCGGACATTGAATCTTTTAGAATTTTATCCATATATTTCGCCTGTTGCTTTAGATCTTTATGAGCCCCGCCCTTTACTTCCGGGATGATTTGATCGATGATTCCAAGTTCTTTAAGGTCTGGAGCTGTAATCTTCATCGTTTCAGCTGCTTTTTTCGCCAAAGAAGAATCTTTCCAGAGAATCGCAGCTGCGCCTTCAGGTGAAATAACGGAGTAGGTGGAGTTTTCCAGCATGTGAATATAGTTGCCAACCCCAAGAGCCAGCGCACCGCCGCTTCCGCCTTCTCCAATAACGACACAGATTACTGGAACTGTAAGTCCAGCCATCTCGAATAGGTTCCGGGCAATCGCTTCACTCTGTCCACGCTCTTCTGCGGCTTTTCCTGGATAAGCTCCCTTCGTATCTATGAAGCAAATGATCGGACGCTTGAATTTTTCAGCTTGTTTCATCAAACGCAAAGCTTTCCGGTACCCTTCAGGATGTGGCATGCCAAAGTTTCTGCGGATATTTTCCTTAGTATCCTTTCCGCGCTGATGGCCAATGACGGTCACAGGGTAGCCATGGAACTTCGCAATACCGCCAACAATAGCCTCATCATCGCCAAATGTCCTGTCACCATGACATTCAAAGAAGTCTGTGAACAGCAAAGAGATATATTCAAGCGTTGTCGGACGGTCTGGATGACGGGCAATCTGCACTCTATCCCACGGCTTCATGTTCTCATATATTTCTGATTCAAGCTTCTGGAGCCTTGCTTCGAGTTTATCTATTTCAGACGTGAGATCCACATCCGCCGTCTTGGTAAATTCCTTTAGCTCGCTGATTTTTTTTCTTAATTCTACTATCGGTTTCTCAAATTCTAGTTCTCCTGCCATTCGAATGTCCCTCCTGGCTGATGGATTTCAAGTATTCCCGCGATCTTTTCCTTTAGTTCCGTTCTTGAGATTACGGCGTCAAGCTGGCCATGCTTTAGTAAAAATTCAGATGTCTGAAAGTCTTCCGGCAGCTCTTCCCGGATGGTTTGCTCAATGATCCTTCTCCCCGCAAAGCCAATCAAAGCTCCCGGTTCAGCTAGGTTGTAATCTCCAAGGGAGGCAAAGCTCGCAGAAACTCCTCCTGTTGTCGGATGAGTCATGATTGAGATGATCAACCCGCCATTATCACTGAACCTTTTCAAAGCGACGCTTGTTTTGGCCATTTGCATCAAACTTAGGACACCTTCTTGCATTCTGGCTCCGCCTGATGCAGTGAAAATGATGAATGGGATTGACAGTTCATCAGCTTTTTCAATCGCCCTTGTGATCTTTTCTCCTACAACGGATCCCATGCTTCCCATTCTGAATGTTGCATCCATTATGGCAATGGCGACATCATAGCCGTTCACACTGCCTAATCCCGTTACCACGGCTTCATTTAATCCTGTCTTTTGCCTGTCCTTGTCGATCTTTTCCACATATTCTGGAAAGCCCAATGGATTTCCTGAAACCATTTCGCGATCCAGTTCATGGAAACTTCCACCATCAAGAAAGCTATTGATCCTCTCCACAGAATTCATCTGATGATGATATCCGCATTGCAAACAAACCTTGCAATTTTTATTCAGTTCTTTTGTATACATGATTTTCTTGCAGTTCGGGCATTTGGTCATGATTCCTTCAGGAACATCCTGCTTCGCTGCTTCAGAAGGAATTGTCGCGTACTTTTTCTTTTTCGTTTTAGTAAAAAGTTCCTTAAGCAAGTTAAAACCCCCTCCGAATAATACTGGTTGTTTTGTAATATCCTAAATTTAGGAATAAAGCACTAAGTGGCCAGACCACTATTCCAAAAAAGAAAGAGAGCGGCCCTCCAGGCATCTTAGGCATGTCCACAAGTATATAACATCCTTCCATCAAAAGATGTTACTTCCTGTCGTCAGTCTGTCGACATTTTCCGCAGCATGCGATACCTTTCCAGGATCAAATCTCCTTTTTTTGTTTCAAGTGAGTCTACCAGTGTGTGATAATCTGCTTTTTCAGCTGGTGATACCTTCAACTGAAGGGCATCATAATAATCATTCAATATATACCAAATTCGATAAAATAGATGATTGTCGGCAAGTTCGGCAATTTTCCTGAAAAATTCCTCGTCCTCAAAATTATGGTCATCAATCCAGGCCTTTAATCTTCGGATTTCGCCTTCCTGTAACTTTTCAGCAGCCAGGTATAGACAATCCACCTCAATCATATTTTTCGTTTCGACTACATCGTCTTTTGCTTTTTCATCCTGCAGGATAAAGGTGCTTAATAATTGGACAAGCTGGTTGCCGCGGAAGTCCCTGATAAACGTTCCTTCTCCTCTTCTCGTCTCGATCAAGCCGAGAAGCTCAAGAGCACGCAAGGCCTCCCGAACGGAGGAGCGCCCGGCATTCAGGCGCTCTGAAAGTTCACGTTCGGACGGGATTTTATCTCCTGGCTTTAAGCCATCTTTATTAATCATTTCCCTTAGCTGCCTGACGATTTCCACATAGACTTTTGTGTTTTTTTCAGGCTGTCCCACTAAGTGATCACTCACCCTTTCCAATCAATGCAAGACGCTCGGTCCGCTCTTTGACTTCTTCCGGATCTACTTTAATACGTGCGACGCCGGTTTCCATCGCTGCGTTCGCAACAGCCGCTGCAACAGCAGGTGCCACACGTGGATCAAACGGTCCTGGAATGACGTAATCACTTGAAAGCTCTGATTTCTCAATCAGGCTAGCAATTGCGTTAACAGCAGCTACCTTCATTTTTTCATTGATATGGGTAGCCCTGGCATCCAATGCACCGCGGAAGATTCCCGGGAATGCGAGAACATTATTAACCTGATTTGGGAAATCGGATCGGCCAGTACCAATAACCGCCGCACCTGCTGCCTTCGCTTCATCAGGCATAATTTCCGGCACAGGATTTGCCATCGCAAAAATGATCGGATCATTATTCATTGTCTGTACCATTTCAGAAGTCAGCGCTCCTGCGACAGATACTCCGATGAATACATCCGCTCCTTTGATGGCGTCAGCAAGGGACCCTTCCACATTGTCGCGGTTCGTAAACTTAGCCACTTCGTCCTTGATGGCATTCATTCCGTTAGGGCGGCCTTCATAGATCGCACCCTTTGTATCGCACATGATGATGTCCCGGACTCCGTAAGAATAAAGAAGCTTAATGATCGCAATTCCCGCAGCTCCTGCTCCGTTCGCGACGACTTTTATTTCATTCATCTTTTTGCCAACAATTTTCAAGGCATTCACGAGACCCGCCACAGTGACAATCGCAGTTCCATGCTGGTCATCGTGGAATACCGGAATATTCGTTTCTTTTTTCAAGCGTTCTTCGATCGCGAAGCAGTTTGGCGCTGCGATATCCTCGAGATTGACTCCGCCGAATGTTGGTTCAAGCAGCTTTACCGTCTCGACAATCTTATCCACATCCGTTGTACTCAAACAGATTGGGAATGCATCGACACCTGCAAAGCTCTTGAAAAGAACTGCTTTTCCTTCCATTACTGGAAGTGCCGCTTCAGGACCGATATTACCGAGGCCCAATACCGCTGTGCCATCAGAAACAACCGCAACCATATTGCCTTTCATTGTATAATCAAAAACAGTTTCCGGCTTATCATATATTTCCTTGCAAGGCTCTGCCACTCCTGGAGAATAAGCAAGGCTTAAATCTCTGGCATTCCTTACAGGCACTTTTGATTTTGACTCTAATTTTCCTTTGTTTACACGGTGCATGTGCAAAGCTTCTTCACGTAAAGTCAACTCAGGTCCACTCCTTAATAATAGGCTTTCATCGTCAAATTATGGGGAATCCGCTACTTTTAATCCAGCTTTGAACCGGAGAAGGCAGCATTTCCGCCAAACATGAGAATAATAAAAAGTCCTGGTATAGAAAAGCATTCAGTGGTCTGACCACACATATCCTTTTCCAATATAACACATCTATTATACTTGTAAAGAACTAATTTTTCAGGACGACATGACTGTCACCCAATACCTTCTTCAAATCTTCCATACTTCCTCGTTCTGTGTTCACGCTAAAGTCGTCTGGCAGCAGCAGCGATTTTTCGGTCTCTTCGTTATATACGATTACTGGTACTTCTCCATGATGTTTTTTCAATAAAGCTTTAAGTTCATTCATCTTCCTGGCGCTGTCCGTTCCTTTTGCGATCCGCAAATATAAAACAGGTTCTTTTTTTGCTTCTTTTTCAAGTTCGAGTACTTTGTTCACGATAAATTGGCTCTTTCCTTCGCGTTCATCGAACTTGCCTTCCAACAGTGCCATTTGCCCCTGGTTCAGCACATTTCCATACAGCTTATATGCAGATGGGAAGACAACTGCATCTGTTTCCCCGCTTGCATCGCTAATGGTAAGGAAGGCCATGGCTTCGCCTTTTTTCGTCCGGATTTTCTTTTCATCCGTGATATAGACTCCAAGCCTCACTTTACTTCCCGGAGATTTCGAGCTGATATTTTCAACACCGGCTGCCTTGAATTCCTTTTCGTAAATGGAAGCAGGGTGCTTTGACAAATAGACTCCAAGTACGTCCTTTTCCAGGCTGAGCTTGTCTTCAATCCGCATCGGGTCGACCTGGGTATATTTCGGCTTCAAGGAAAACTCTGCTTCCGCGAACATATCTATCTGGCCGGAGTCATCTGGAGCCACAAGCTGTGCATGTTCAATCGCTACATCAATCGTGGCCAAAAGGACGGCGCGGTCCTGGCCGAATTCATCGAAAGCGCCTGAATAAATCAATGCTTCAAGCACTTTTCTTGAGGCAGCCTTCTGAGGAACCCGGATACAAAAATCAAATATATCCTTAAAAGGCTGGTTTCTTCTCGCCTGGAATATCTCCTTCAGGGAGGCAATTCCGGCTCCTTTAATGCCAGCAAGACTATACCGGACACCATCCCCTTCTGGCTGGAAGCTGAATGCGCTTTTATTGATAGAAGGAGGAAGAAGTTTGATCCCCATTTGCTGCAGCTCTCTTGCATACTGTGCGATTTTTACATCATTACCGATTGCCGACGTAAGCAGCGCCGCCATAAAATAGAGCGGATAATGCGCTTTGAGATAAGAAAGCTGATAGGCAATCATGCTGTATGCGACTGCGTGGCTGCGGTTAAAGCCGTAGTTGGCGAATCGGACAATCAAATCATAGACAAGATTCGCTGTTTGCTCGCCATATCCCTTCCTTAAAGCGCCATTCACAAAATGTTCACGTTCCTGGGCAAGGACTTCCTTCTTCTTCTTTGAAACGGCTCTCCTCAGCAAATCCGCTTCGCCCAGTGAAAACCCGGCCATCTGAGAAGCGATTTGCATGATTTGCTCCTGGTAAACAATGACTCCATATGTATCACGGAGAATATATTCGAGGTCCTTATGATAATAGTCGATCGGCTGCCTTCCGTGCTTGCGGTCAATGAACAATGGGATATTCTCCATCGGGCCGGGACGATAAAGCGCGTTAACCGCGACAATATCTTCAAATCTCGTTGGTTCCAGCCTTGTCAGTACCTTTCTCATCCCATCGGATTCAAGCTGGAAAATACCTGTCGTCTCTCCTCTGCCAAGCATCTCGAATGTTTCTTTATCTTCAGCCGGAATATCGTGAATATCCAGCTCGCGCCTTGTTTTTTGCTTGATGGACTGAAGGATCGAATCGATTAAAGTCAGATTCCTTAAGCCGAGGAAGTCCATCTTCAACAATCCTAATTCTTCAAGGTGGTCCATGGAATACTGGGTAAGGAACACTTTCGACTGTCCAGACTGGATCGGCACTACACTGGTAAGCGGCTGTTCACTGATCACGACACCCGCAGCATGTGTGGAAGTATGACGAGGCAAGCCTTCGAGTTTGATGGCCGTTTCAAGGATTCTTCTATTCTTGGGTGATTCTTCTTTAAAACTCCTTAACCCGGCAGATTCCTTTATTGCGTCTTGTAGAGTAATGCCAAGCCTCGATGGTACAAGCTTTGACAGTCGATCGAGCTCCTTCGCGTTCAAGCCGAATACGCGCCCTACATCCCTTACTGCTGCCTTCGCAGCAAGTGTTCCGAAAGTAGCGATCTGTGCTACATGGAGCTCTCCGTATTTAGATGCAACATATTCAATCACTTCGTCCCTGCGGTTATCAGGGAAGTCGATATCGATATCTGGCATCGATATTCGTTCAGGATTCAGGAACCTTTCGAAAAGAAGATTATGTTCTATCGGGTCGGCATCGGTTATGTACAATACATATGAAACAATCGAGCCAGCCGCTGACCCACGGCCCGGACCGATAAGGATTCCTCTTTCACGCGAGTATTTTATGAAATCCCAGACGATCAGGAAGTAATCGCTGAAATTCATTTTCTTAATGATCGATAACTCATATTTCAGTCGGTCTATATGCTTTTGGGACGGATTTCCGTACCGTTCTTTTAGCCCTTGAAAGCATAGTTCCTCGAGCATTCCGTCTGCATTTTCCCCCGGTTCTACTGGGTACTTAGGAAGATGCCTAGTTTCAAAGTCAAGCATGACATTGCAGTTCTCCGCTATTTTCAGGGTATTCTCCAATGCTTCAGGATAATCTGAGAACAGCTCACCCATTTGTTTTGCCGGCTTTAGGTAAAACTCGCTGCTGCCCAGCCTTTCGCGCGCATCATCTTGGAGTTTCTCCCCATTTCTTATCGCCAGCAGGCATTCCTGTGCAAATGCATCTTCTTTTTCCAAATAATGCACCTGGTTGGAAGCAGCCAGTGGAGTGTCGGTTTCCGTCCCCATTTTTGCCAGCTGTTCAACCAGCTCCCTTTGTCCTGGAAGGCCATGGTCCTGAATGGCTAGGTAAAAATGATCCTTGCCGAATATCTGCTTATATAAATCCAGCGTGTCTAGCGCTTTCTCTTTTTCACCGTTCGTTAAATAATACTCTATTTCTCCCTGAGTCCCGGGAGTAAGGGCAAATAGTCCAGCAGCATAATGCTTCAGCCATTTCACCGGTATTCCCTCAGGTGATTTCGTCTGTACAGCACTTGAAATCTTGATCAAGTTCTGGAATCCCTCGTTGTTTTTCGCGAGCAGCACAAGCGGAAAGGACTCGTGTTCCAAAGTCGGGCTGACCACGTCAACCGTCAGGCCCATCAAAGGTTTGAGCGAGTTCCTCAGGCATTCCTTGTAGAATGCGACTGTTCCGTACATTACATTGCGATCCGTCAGTGCGAGTGCGGAAAATCCTTTTGCCCTGGCATCGCGGACTAGCTGCTCTACTGTCGCCGTACTCGTAAGCAGACTGTATGCACTATAGACATGAAGGTGAATAAATGGCATTTCTCTCACACCCTTAAAGGTTAGGTTCATCTTCTTTCATTATAGGCTTTTTAGGCAAAAAAAGAAAATATGTTCTCATTTGTTCATGGAAGATTAAACATATTGCATGCAGATTGTCCATATGATGAATTACGAGGAAAAAATCTATCATTTACTGAGGGTGTTTTATGTGAATCAGCCATTTGCTTCCCATCTATTCGAAGCCTATTTTATCGCGCTCGGTGTTTTGCTTGGCGGCTCGCTGATTGGCGGATTGGCCGCTTTTTTGACAGGACAGCCCTTAATGACAGAAATTGCCCGCTTCTCGAGCTCCATCCGGATTTGGGCCATCATCGCTGCCATAGGCGGTACCTTTGATACCGTATACAGCTTTGAACGAGGGCTTTTAAATGGTGAAACAAAAGATATTTTCAAGCAATTCCTTTTGATCCTCACAGCCATGGGCGGTGCACAGACAGGAGCACTGATTATCAACTGGCTGACCCAGGAGCATGTCTAAAATGAGGATCCCTCCTTATTACCGCAAACCTGAATGGCAAAGATTCTTTTCTGGCATGGCCATAGGCGCTGTCTTGAGCTGGTGCGTGTTCCTATATATCAATGGAGTATCCCTGGAAAAAAACGCGAAGACCATCCACGAACAAAAAGATGAGATTGCTGAACTAAAAAGTGATATTCAAATCTGGATGGATGATTACGCGGAATTAAATAAAAAAAATCAGGAAAAGCTGACCGTTCAGGAGATTAAAGTAAAGATTGTTAACGACCAAAAGTATAAGAAATATCTTGATACACTCAGCATCTATGAAATCGAGGAGGAAACCAAGGGGCAGTTGAACATGCTGCTAGCCAAGGATTTAGATTCCGTTTTCAAAAGCCGGGACTTAATCACCAAAGTCATTGAAAACAAATCCATCAAAGTGAACGACAAGCGCTATAAACTAAAAATCAAATCGATGGTCATCTATACTTCGGTAAGCATCCAGGTCGAGATTAGCTTGGATTGATCAAGGAGCCGATATTCGTGGCTGGTTTAGGAGAGAACATCGGAAATTCTTGCGAGTACAGCGGCTTTTTGAAAGCTTTGGAGCATTCTGTATGAAAGCTGTCATGATTCCGGCTTTATTTTGACAGCTTTGGATCTTGAACCCTGAAACCTGTCACAATAACCGCGTTTTCTTGACAGCTTTGACCTCTGAACCCTAAAACCTGTCACAATAACCGCGTTTTCTTGACAGCTTTGACTTCTGAACCCTGAAACCTGTCACAATAATCTCGTTTTCTTGACAGCTTTGGCTTCTGAAC
>NZ_JBGCUB010000020.1:0-13226 GCF_053543455.1 Mesobacillus sp. LC4 | reverse complement strand
TTTAGTTTAACAACAACTATTGTATTTTTATTGTAGAGTTTTAATTACAAAAGTATTTTATCCTCTATTTTCCGAAGTAACTCAATGCGACGTCAACAGATTTATTATTCTTATTAAAATTTGTCATCCAGCTACATAGTAAAATAAAACGCTACCCTTCCTCAATCTATAAGAAGAGCAGCATTTCTTTGGTTCCAATTGTGGTTTGAAAGAAAGAATAGTCATAATCAACTGACATTTCATGTTATTGGGCATTTGAATTTAAAATCTTAACGTCAATATTTGGTTTTATAGACAATTTAGGATAGTCTTTACTCCAATCCAATGACTTCCAATTGTCCGGATAAAATGCCTTTAAGTGCTTGCCGACACCCAAAAGGTCACAATTTCCTTTTTGCATCGTCTCAATAGTTATCAAAGACTGATCTTCCAGGTGTTTGCTTAATTCTTTTTCCATTTTGTTAATGTAATCAGGTTTAAGTCGGCTTCCAGCTTTACCAAGTTCATACACATGAATATTCAGGTTAATATTCATGTCGACATTAGGCAATTCAAAGGTTTCTGGGTGAACCGTGATATGTGAAGTCGCTTTTTTTACAGAAAATCCATAAAAGAGTTCTTTCCCATCTTGCATCTTTAATTTTCCGGTATATCTCTGTCTTCCAAAGTCCTTACCTAACATCAACATGACTATTCGAACCTGATCTCTGGTGAGATCCTCGCCAGAATACTTACCCTTATGGAATAAAAGGGCACCATCAACTTCAATTCCTGAATCGGAAGATTGCTTCAACTTTGGTATAGCTATCCCATCAACAGGTTCGTTCAAAGATTGAATAAATTCCATCATAGTGACACTAGGCATGATGGCGTTTCTTTCTGTTGTCTGAATAAAATGGGTCAATTTTTTTGTGAAGTCTTGAGCAGAACCAGATTTCAACTTTATAAGGTCAGATATCTTTCCTTCAAATACGACCACTGGAGTGGATATAGATGCATATGGTGCATATTGTAAAAAATATAGATGTTTAATCGGATTTTTTGCAGCAAAGCTCTTACTCATTATGTAGAGCCTTGTGTTTATTCCTAAAAAAGGGGCTCTATCGGTATATTGGCCTTTCCCGATCGCTTCGACTAAACTGGGTCCTCTAAGCGTGGTCATTTCGGAAGTAGCTTCCCCTCCACCCTGGGTAGCGCTTTTAAGGGAGGTCACAATGTAATGAAGTAAGAAATCCCCATTCTCCTCATCCAAGTCAAAACCGGCGATATCTACTAGTTGAAGATTACGCAGCTGCAATTGATCCCAGCACCCGGTTAAGAAAATGATTGATAAAAATCCAATGATCGCCTTTTTCATCGTTTTGCCTCCTTTCCCCGTACGAACGAAACAAGAAGCAGAATGGCTGGTATTATAGCGATAGTAATGATTGTAGCCTTATTATGAAAGTTGGAAAATAGGTTCAAAACTTTTCTGTCGGAGCCCCATAAACCCGCTACAAAGCCAAGTAGTGCCAAAATACAAACCAAAAGAGAATGATTAGTGATTTCTTTGGATTTGAAATGAGAGAGATAACGGGCAGATAAAAATAAATATACATAAACCGTTACTGTTGTTACGCTTAGCCACATTGTCATAAATAATATATCCACACTTTGCAAAATCGGCCAATTGAATTTACGGAGTATAAACACCATTGGTTCAGAGATGGTATTTAATACACCTTCGCTGAAATTATAGGTCACAATGACTGTGATCAACAAATAAAAAAAGGTTGTAAATCCATTGGCAATAGACATGGCCATTAGGATATCTCTTTTCTTACGGGACTGTACAAAAGGGAATGTGTACAGTAGCAATTCATATCCAGCGTAGGACCAAAAGGCGGGAATAGTGTCCTTTAGAATAGGTAATAGGCCGTGTGAGCCAATCGGAAGAAAATGCCGGATGTCTCCTTTCCCTATCCCACTAATGAAAATGATGATAAAGCACAGCATGAACATCACCATAATGACTTGTGTAATTGTTGCTATTGTTCTAAGTCTAGATGATGCGATATAAGCAGCTATGGTAAAAGACATTCCGATTAATACGAACCAAGGGGTCTCAAATAATACCCAACGGTTAAGTACATCGGAATAGGAGACGACAACCATTAAACTTGACTCTAAGAAGTATGCAGCAAATAAGAAGTTCAGGATTGCTCCTAACCATTTTCCAGTGATGGAAGATATATTATGTGGCAGCGGACCATCTGGATATCTTTTTCCAAGCTGATAGATGATTAGGATGACAACTTGAGCAATTATTCCTCCCATCAATATGGACATCCATGAATCGAAACCGGAATTACGGGATACATCAAAGGGAATGGATAAGACACCTACTCCAATTTGAGTAAGAATAACAAGACATATTAGCTGATTTAATGATATTTTTTCCAAGTGTATCATTCATTACCCCACCTTGGATCTTTAAATCTTGTTCCTTCCTGCGCCATACTCTCCTTTGGACGTTTTTTCAATTCCCAAATAGGTCCTCTAAAAATCGTATCCTTGATCGTTTCACTCGTTATTCCTGAATAAAAGAATGGAATTCCCATTGTGTTGATACGGGCTAAATGTGTCAGCAGCATAAGAAATGAAAGCTCCAAACCGATTAGTCCGAAGATTGACGCCATTATGATGAAAGGGTAGGTTAAAATTCGGGACGCGTTACTCATTTCGTAGGAAGGAATGATAAAAGAAGCAATCCCTGTAAGGGCCACTATGATAACCATCATGTTGGAAATCAGATTTGATTGAACGACGACGGTACCGATAACGATACCACCAACGACGCCAATAGTTTGGCCAATTGGGCTTGGTAGCCGGATTGTTGCCTCTCTTAAAATTTCCAGTACAACGAGCATTGTTATCGCTTCAAGTATAGGTGGCAAAGCAATATATTGCATCGAACTTTGCAGAGTCAATGCTATTTCATACGGAACAATTCGTGGATCAAATGTTACCAAAGCCACGTATATACCTGGTAAGCTGATTGCCAAAATAAAACAGAATATCCGAAGAAATCGTATAGCGCTGCCGTATAACCATCCAATTTGGTAATCATCAGGACTCTGGAAGAATGCCCAGAACGAAATCGGCAAGATTAAGCAATCTGGAGAATCTTCGCTTAGAATGGCTATTTTCCCATCCATTAAATAAGATCTAACTCTGTCTGGCCTTTCTGTTATGAGCATTCTAGGAAAGATCGAGTATTTTTTATCTTGAATTAACTCTTGCAAAAAACCGGGGAATTCAACGTAATCAATGTCAATGTTCTCGATTCTCCGACTAAACTCTTTTAAGACATCTATATTGACTAGAGAATGAAGGTAAAGGATGGAGACTTTTGTATTCGATCTTCTTCCAAGCTGAAAGCCTTTTACCACCAGATCAGGTGAAGCGATTTTCTTTCGTATTAAATTGAGATTCGTATCCATATTTTCGATTAACGCCTGATTGGAGCCCCGAAGAACCCGTTCATTTACCGGAAGGTTGACCGAGCGTTCTTTTTTCAAAGCGGTTCCGAGCAAATAGAACTTTGCTTCTCCATTAATCTGAACGACCGTCTTTCCTTGGACCAGTGCTTCTGAAGCGACTGAAAGCAACTCCGTCTCACTATAGTCAAGAATGGACACTGCCTGGCGAACGGTGACATCTATGTTACGTAGTAATGGAAGAACAATATGGTCTTGTACATTGTCTAACTCAATCATAGTTTCAAGATAGAAAAGTCTATAATGTCTCGCTCCAGCGGTGAAATCGCTATATTTAAAGTCGGAGCTATAGAATAACAATTCATGGAGTAATTTCTCGTTTTTTTCTAGAGAAAAGTCAGCCTTCAATACAAGTTCCTCCTTTCTCCAATTAGGAAAGTTCACCCTATTTTCCCCTTTATTTCTTTTCCTATTCCGAAAGGAACATTAGGTGGGGAACCGCCATTAATTTTTGGGATTAAGGGTTTAGTTCCTTAGCAGTAACTAACCAACGATGCAGCTTTGTTGAAGGCGGAATTAGTATTTATTGATAATGAAACTATCATAGGAGTTATAGAAAGATAACTTCGGTTAAAAGTTAAATTCAAACTTGATGAAATTAATAAGAAGGCAATGGATTGGATTTTAAGCCTTAAAAAAAGTACCATAGGGAGCAGTTAGAAAAACAATTCAATAAAGTTAAAGAAAATTTTATAGAGGAATTAACCTTTAGGAAATTTGTCAATTTAGCATTTTTCTTTGAATTAATTGATGAAGTAGAAGCGGACTCGTTATATCCTTTTGCAGAGAAAAGAAATGTATATATCCATCCAAAAAAAGAAATCGAAAGTTTTATTAAAACCCAAAGAAGATGTTGAAGAAGGTATTACAAAAGTTGTCGTTTTTTTTAATACCCTAATTGAACGCCAATCGATTTTATTTTTACTTTATTTCGTTAAAATGTGTACTAACTTGCTTTGATACAAGTCCTTATTTAAATAAAACTAGGCAGCATACCTGTAATAACTTTGTGAACAAATGTACTTAAACAAACGGGTGCTTTAGTTTAAGAAGACAGCAAATTCAAAGCAAAAGGATCAGATATAATCTGATCCTTTTTTGTATTGTTATTTGTATTGCTGATTCGCTTGCTAAAACCAGTGTTAATTAACATATTAAATTACGTTTTCTCCCTCTCAACCGAACGGGTTAATTAAAATATGGCGAGGGATATCTTTTAGATGTTTTAGTGCTCATAAATAGCGGTTCTATATTTAAACAACTTCTTCACGTTCAATATTGATTTGTTGTTTTAAAAGGAGATCTATTTCATTCAGTTAATCATTTCTTTGATATACTATTCGTTTGATTTATCTGCTTCTTCTTTTTCAATTTCGTCTTGAATATTGTGGAATTCTTCTATACAATCATTAACCATCATACTTATCGCTTCAGCTATTACCAATGTATCAATATTGGGATTTAAAGTTAAAAACTGAGTGGTAGTTTGAAATAAGGATATTGCTGTAAGTTGCCCCGGTATAGAAAGACCATAATTTGATCCACCAAAAAGGTAGAAGGTTTGCTGGTTAAAATTTTCAATGAAACCAATACTTTGAAAAATCCCTTTTGGACTAGTGTGTACTTGGTAATTAGACTGATTGTAATACGGATTTAAAGTGTCCAATTGAGCTTCCCTTTCTAAATGTGAAAAATAAATTACTTTAGGTTCATACTTAAAAATTGGTTTTGCCCAAAAGTTTGGTTTTTCAAAATCATTTCCATAAAGGCTTAAAATGTCTTTTTTTCTTTTCTCATGTTCCTGTAGTTCATTAACGTCAAATTTATCTAATCCTAATTTTGGAGCCGCGTTTTGATACTTTATTGCCTCTTTCTGCCTTTCAATCTCGGAGTAATCCATAAACCTTTTAATCAAGTCAAAAGTAAAATCAATATCCTCAAAATTCTTAGTAAGGATTTGAAATATAACATTGTTTTCGTGAAGGCTTCTCCAACGGGCAAGTGCACCATCAGGAAAACCATTTTTTAATAACACCAAAACTTCCTTACTTATTTGAACACTCCTAGAATGTAATTTGAAAAGTACATTCATGATAAAATTATGTTTTTCATTTTTTTCTTTTTGTTCATAGAATTCTTCAATAAGGTCCATGACACTTCTTCAGCAGATTTAATTATGCTTTTTAATAAAACAAACGAGTTGTACCATCTTTGATTTAACCTAGAAGTAATTTCATTATCCATAAATGTTTCTTCTAAAAACATTCTATGGCTATCTTCTTTTAAATTCCTATATACTCCTTCGGCACTTTTTTTATAGTATCCTTTGTTACTTTTTCAATGTTATCTATAAGTTTTGTTTGTTTCTTAACATCATCCTTTATTTCCTCTAAATATTTGGATATTACTTCATCAAAGGCATTCTGAAAATAATCCATGATAACACCCCAACTTTAAAATACTTATTATCCTATGTTCACAAATCCTATTCGATGGGTAGGCGAATATTATTAGATGATAATTCAAGCCCATAGTTTAATATGATTTATATTCTATAATAGGGTCTTTTGAGCCCTTCTCAATCAAGAAGGGGCTTTATATTTAATCTTTTGTTTCTGTCATATCAACAATAATAGAATGTCGGCATTTTGGGCATTGAGTTCTTACTTTAAACATTTTTGGCTTTGGATTTACATCCCTTGCAATTTGATCAATAAGACCAGGTAAAGATAGGAAAGCCATAATAATGGCTACAAAATTTATTATTTTGGAATCTGTGAGTAGTTCTTGGTTGAATAAAAGCAGAAAGAGCATCACTGTGAAGCAAAGAAAGAAAATTGCCAAGGATATTCTGTATATGTAACTAGATATTTTTTTAATCATATTCCACATTTCTCCTAACCTCCTGAAATAATTACGTTTGTTGAAGATTAAAAGTTTCATTCTATCATGAGAAGGGCTTAGACTGTAGAAACTCAATAGATACAAGCTTGTCTACAGTCTTTTGAGTCGGCGATGGAATGGGGCTGTTGATTTCCGCTCCAGGCGCTTCGCTTTCAGCTGGGCTGGCGTGAGCCTCCTCACCGCCGTTGGCGTCTAAGGGGGCTCACCTGTCCAGCTAAGCCTGCAGGAGTCTACGCGCCTTCTACTCCAATCAACAGGACTTCAAAACTTAGCTGACTTATTTAAAAAAAGATGCATATAACGCTTGAGGTAATAATGATGCTTTCGACAGTTTGCATTCTCCTTCCATGCGGCATCAAATTGCAAAGAATTTGTTCTGGGGACAATTGTGACATAAGAATACTTGCTGCTACTACCCCCATCAAGAAACGGATTTGGTTTGTATAGAGGCGGATTCTATTTTATCTTTTGGTTTTAAATTGCCGGCGACAATCCCGATTAATATGATGAAAACTCCTAGCCATTGTGAAAAACTAACATACTCAGCTAATATAAGTGCAGATAATGTTACAGCTACTGGAAGCTCAGAAGCAGTTAAGATCGTGCCAAGCCCTGGTCCGATATTGGGCATTCCAATTGAAAATAAAAGTGGTGGTAAAGCAACACCAAACAAGCCGAGTAATAAACCATACGGGGCTACCCCCATTAAGACAGGTAAATCAACTAGAAACATTGGTGGATATACTAAAAGTACGACAATTAAACCACCAGTAGATAAGAAAGCACTTTTCAGGATAGGTGGAGTATCTTTCCCGACAGAACTGCTGAGAAATATAAAAGTTGTAAACGTAAAAGCCGAAAGTAGTCCCCAAGCAGCCCCATGTAATGATAGAGCAACTTCATTTTTTGCAATTAAGCCCGCAGCTAGAATTGAGCCTAGAATAAGAATGCCAATTGAGATGATTTTCCCTTTTGTTGGTTTTTTCTTATTAAAGATCCACTCGAAAAGCGTACCGATCCATACAAATTGAAATAAAAAAATGATTGCTAGTGAAGCATTTAGTGTCTGTAGTGCTTGATAATAAAACACACCTGTCAAACCAAACGGAACTCCAGATAATAGTATTTTAAAAGTTTGATTTAAAGAGATTTTTTGTTTTTTTGTAAACATAACTAACACCCAGGTAAATAATACCCCAAATAAATATTGGGTCCCAGTTACCTCTGTTACCGAATAATCTGCTGAATAAGCAAGTTTGACAAATGTAGACAACACCCCATAGCAGCATCCACCTAAAAAAACAATTAATGCATATTGCCAAGTTTTCATTTATTCTTCCCCTTTCTTTACATAAAAAAGCCACACAACTGTCAACTGACAATTGTATGGCGAAAATAGAGATAGCTCTAGAAAAATCCACGTCCTAAGTTGGTTTTATTATTCAATTCATTTAAAAGGATAAGAGTAAAAATACTATTTGTCAACGACTATTCTCGGGTAATAATATATGAGAATACTGCAACTATTATAGTAGCTAGAACTACTTTTATTGTGAAAATCCAGAAAGGATTTAATTAGCAGTTTATATATGTTTATGAAAGAGTATAACTTAGTTCATTATCCTTTGATAAACGATGTCTCTGTCCTTCTAATAATGTTAGTTGATTGAATATGCTAAAAGCTTACTTTTTAATAGGTCTTTCTAATGATAATACCTCTTCTTCAAGAGAAGAATATTGCTGTTGAGCAACATGGATAGCATCTGTAATTGCAGCATTATAGAAATGTGGAGCTAGTGATTCTTTTACAAAATCTAGATACCTTTCTGCAACGAAATCGGATAAATCTTCTCCTGTCTCTTGTAAGAAGAATTCTTGGATGTTAGAAATCATTAGTTGTTGTTGTTCTTTCGTTAATTTTAAAAACATTAATTTCACTCCTCGATTAACTAAGTTACAACTGCAACTATACAAAGGCAATTTACTAATTTAAAGGCTTTAATTTCAAAAAAAAATATGTACAGACGCTTTTAAGTAATGTAAAACGTTATCTCTAAGATAAAAGTAATATCAAGAAATTATCTTCTCTTGTAGTTAATCCTTAAACTATCAATGATTATTTTGCTAAGCATTGTAATGGCTAAAAGACTGATAAACAATAGGATTGAGTTCCAGCTTTTTTCTGAGTAAATCCCTGCCATCTTCATAAGTGGTAAAGCAGCAAAAGAAATGAAACTAGCAAAAACTTATGATGGAAACTATAAAGATCCGCGGAATTTGCTAAGGGAGTTTCATCGGTATATTAAAAAGTCAGGTGTAGAGAAAATTACGCTTCATGATTTACGCCATCTTCATGCTACCCTGCTGCTGATATATGGAGAAAACCCCAAGATTGTAGCGGAACGATTAGGTCATGCCGATGTAACGACCACCCTGGACATATATTCGCATGTAAATCCGGACTTGCAACAACAAGCAGCAGATCGGTTTGAAAGGGGCTTCTTTAAACAGGCTTAAAACGCTTTAGTATAATAAAGGTGCACTTTTTGTGCACTTTTCATAAAGTATGAGGCAAAGGGAAGTCCTGAAAATGCAAAAAACCCTTGCTAGGCAAGGGTTTTCGATGATGGAGAATAGGGGGCTCGAACCCCTGACCTCAACGCTGCCAGCGTTGCGCTCTCCCAGCTGAGCTAATCCCCCGTATCTAATAGATAAGGTACAAGAAAGATTATATAACCAACTCGCCAGACATGCAAGATAAAATTTCACGTGCACACAAAAAAGCCGCATTCAGCGGCTTTTCCTACAAACCTTCGATTTCAACCCGGTTGATCCCTTCGATTTCCGACACCGTTTCATAAACATCCGTCGTCTTTCTGCGGAAGTCAACGGTTACAATCAATTGCACCAGCTGGTTACCTTCTGCCAAATCCTTGATGCGGACATTTTTCAAGGCGATTTTCTCTTCTTTGATTCTGGTTATGATATCAGCAATGCTTTCCCGGCTGTTGACATTGAACTGCAGCCGGATTTCTTTTTCCCTTAATTGTCTTGGGCCTATGAAAGTCATTAAAAATGGGATGAACTCCACACTTACAATGAGTAGAGCAACACCCGCAATGGCTTCCCAGTAAAAACCGGCTCCAACTGTGATTCCAATTCCTGCGGCTCCCCAGATCATAGCAGCGGTCGTGAGTCCCGAAATCGTATCATTCCCTCTTCGTAAAATAACCCCGGCTCCAAGGAACCCGATACCTGAGACAATCTGGGCTGCCAAACGGAGAGGGTCCATCGTAATATTTACGTCTTCATCTCCTGGAAACATATAAGCTGATTCACTTGATACAATCGTCAAAAGACAGCTGACAATGGATATAACCAAGCTCGTTTTAAGACCAACCGGTTTTCTTTTAATTTCCCTTTCAAGCCCAATGACCAGGCCCAAGAAAGCGGAAATCCCTAATTTAAGTAAAATTTCCATATCAATAGAATAGAACATGTCGTTTCTCCTGCCCCTGATAAGATGTATTTACTTTCCCTAAAAATGATGGACTAAACTTCTCATGAAAAAAATAAATTTTATTCAAGATAAAATTTCGGTTTCATTGTAAAATACATATAATTCACATTGTGTTACTTAAAGGAGAATGGAAATGGAATCACCTAGAGTAAATCCTTATATGGCGGTAGCGATAGGAGTCGTGGCAGTCTCAACCTCTGCAATCCTGGTAAAAGTCTCATCCGCGCCGTCCGGAGTCATCGCTTTTTACCGATTATTCTTTTCTGTACTACTAATGCTGCCGGTGTTTCTTATAAAGTATGTTTCGGAACTGCGTCTTATTACGAAACGTGATTGGGTATTCACGGGAATCGCCGGGATATTTCTGGCTTTTCATTTTATCCTCTGGTTCGAATCCCTAAACTATACCTCAGTAGCAAGCTCTACTGTGCTGGTCACACTTCAGCCGCTCTTTGCATTCGTAGGTGCGTACCTGTTTTTTAAAGAGCGCGTTTCAGCTAAAGCAATTATAAGCGGAGTAATTGCAATTGGCGGCAGTGTCATCATCAGCTGGGGGGATTTTAAGGTCAGCGGAAGTGCCTTGTTTGGTGATTTTTTGGCGATTGTAGCCTGTGGATTGGTCACTGTATACCTTTTATTTGGCCAAACAGTCAGGAAGAGGATGTCTTTAATAACTTATACTTTCATTGTTTATAGCATCAGTTCGATTACTTTATTCTTCTATGTTTTAGCTGTAGGTGATTCATTCTATCCATATCCTGCAAGCGATTGGGTTTATTTTGTACTCCTTGCACTGATACCGACTCTGCTAGGTCATACACTATTCAACTGGTCGATAAAATGGATCAGCGCATCTGTCATTTCTATGGCGATACTATTCGAACCTGTGGGCGCAACAGTCCTGGCTTTCTACCTCCTCGGTGAAAAAGTGATTTGGACACAGATTATCGGAGGATTAGTTGTTATTGCAGGGATAACATTGTTTTTAGTGGATGAAAGAAAGATGAAGCTTAAAAATCAAGCCGAGATCAATTCAATATCGGGGTAGGAGAGGAATATGGAGATTAGAAAAGCAACAAAGGATGATGCGAGAGGAATTGCCAGGGTTCACGTCAAAAGCTGGCAAGAAACCTACGAAGGAATTATTAGCCAAGATTATTTGGATTCACTGAAGATGGAAGATCGTGAGCCCTTATGGGAAAAAAGTTTGTCAGAAAGCGCTGATACTTCTCCAGTATTTGTCGCTGTTAATATAGAGGGAGAAATAGTCGGCTTCGCATCCTTTGGAAAAGAGAGGACAGGCAAATTTGCAGCAGATGGAGAACTGTATGCGATTTACATTCTTAAGCAGTATCAAAGAGGGAAGCTTGGCTTGAGGCTGCTCCAAGCGGGTTTGGATGAAATGCAGTTTAAATCTATGCTCGTTTGGGTGTTAGCTGATAATGAAAGTCGTAAATTTTATGAGAGCCTTCAACCGGAACAAGCTGCGGAGGAAGTTGTGAAAATTGCAGGCAGAGAGTATCTCGAATTGGCTTATTTTTGGAAGGAAATTAATATCTTGAAAAAGAATGTCAATGAAAAATTGAGGGGATAGTTAAAGGAAGCTTTTGTTGACGCAGCACATGCAACTATTCTAAAGAAGATAAAAGGTAATGAGTTCGAATACTTATTATAAAAAGATGCCAAAAGGTAATGCTTCTTAGTATATGAAGGTAATTTATAAAGAGACCAAATTGCAGTGCCGGCAATTCGGTCCTTTTTGTTCATTGAAGCAGTTTCACTAAAAGGGATTTACATTTATTTTGTTGAATTTTTTTAAGTGAGAGTGGTTAAACTTAAAAATTTTTTAATAGAATTTTACCTCTATGATTAAGACAATGATTAAACGGAGGTCTTAAAATGAACATTCAGGAGATCATGAATAAGCTTGCTGAGCTGAGTTCAGAGCAAACGAAGAAAACTTTTATGAATCATGGAGCAAGAGGAAACCTATATGGAGTAAAGATTGGAGATTTGAAAAAGCTTGTTAAGCATGTGAAAAAAGACCATGAGTTGGCTCTAGCTTTATATGATACAGGGAATTTTGAAGCTATGTATTTGGCAGGACTGTCTATTGATCCAAAATTGTTGACAAAGGAAATCCTCCAAAAATGGATAGGAAACGCAGACTGGTACATGCTTGCAGAATATACTGTTGCGGGAGTAGCGGCTGAAAGTCAATATGCTTTAGAACTTGCGCGTGAATGGATGGAGTCAGAAGAAGAAATGACAGCAGTAGCCGGCTGGAGCACATATGCCAACTATTTATCTATTACTCCTGATGAAAAACTGGATTTAGAAGAAATCCGAGCCCTCCTGCAAAGAGCAAAAACAACGATTCATCAAGAAAAAAACCGAGTTCGGTATTGTATCAACGGATTTGTGATTAGTGTAGGAGCTTATGTAATGGATTTACATGATGAAGCGATGAAAGCGGCTGAAACAATCGGGAAGGTTCATGTCAATATGGGGAACACTGCATGCAAAGTTCCTCTTGCTGTTCCTTACATTGAAAAGATTGCAAGTCGTAATAGAATTGGAGTTAAACGGAAGACTTGCATCTGTTAAGTTCGAAATTAAGATTTTTGATGACCCTTGTTCCGATTCACCTAATGGCTTTAGCTAAATGACATACCTAAAAATCGCTTAACAAATACGTTAAGCGATTTTTTGGGTTGCCCAGATATTATATTTGCAAAACCAATTTGAATTTACAACTGATAAATTATAGTGAATTAAATAAATAGATAGGTGAACCTGGAAAACAGTAATGCGCAAACAGATGATAAGATTAAAGTTCCCCCGTGAACCCTTCCTTCGGCATTGGCGATTTTAATGGCTTCAATGTAGGCAACGCTAAATAAAAGGATTGCCATGATGAATGATAGATAAAGTGCAAGTGATTGCAGCAAATAGGATCACCTCTGTAAATTAGTTTGTCCAAAAGATTATATGAGCCCAAATGAGATTTTATTAATAAAAGGATATTCTTAAGATGAAACTTGGATATAGGTAGTGAATAAAACTTTGTGAAAAAAACTTTTAAAATTATATTGCAAACATTTTTTATCCATGGTATATTTAATCTCGCTTCAGAAAAACAACGCTGAGTTGATAAAAACAACATCGTTTCAAGTGAAAAACAAAAATGAAAAATGATGTTGACAATAACAAAACAGCATGTTATATTAATAAAGTCGCTTCTGGGCGACAAACTGAACAAC
>NZ_JBGCUB010000019.1:0-16856 GCF_053543455.1 Mesobacillus sp. LC4 | reverse complement strand
TTTTTTCGCGTCACCCGTAGGCGACTTAAATAATATATCATGTTGTCGTTGTTTCGTCAACACCTTTTTTCAAAGTCATTAACAGCTGTCCAACAGCAACGTTTAATATAATAACAACTTATGCTTGCTTGGTCAATAGCTTTTTAGAAAAAATATAAAACGCCGCTTCAAAAGCGGCGTTCTTTCATTCTTTATATAATCCACATCTGGACGGCAACCAATGCAAACACACCAGGAATCCCCAATAGTCCGGAGACAGCGGCGGTCGCGATGTTGATCGGCACGTAAATTCCGAAACTGGTTCCGAAGGCGTTTAGAAAAAATAAAAAGATGGCCCCAATCAAAATCTTCACAGCACTCTGGCCGATAAAACGGAGCGGTTTTGTCGGCGCACCTATGATGAGCAGCAGAAAAATCAATCCGCCAAGAATCGATATGACAACTATAGGATCCATACTCTTCCTCCTTACTTCAATGTCTTGTACATTTTTATGTACAAGTTATCGAAATAAGACCTTTCTGTATGGAAAAAACATCACTTCGTCTTAATCGTGATTTTCCTGTGCTTGGCTTCCTTAAAAAGAAAGAAGTACTTAGCTTCAGCAATTTTTGCTTCTGTGATGAACTCTTCTGATGGATCGAAGCTTCTTTCAACCAATAGCTTTTGATTATTCCAGTTCCTCTTCATGCTGTCCAGCTGTTCCAATAGTTTATGGTCGAATTCTTTTCTAAGCCATTTCTTTTTACGAAATAACATGACTTTCCTCCAGTAGAGTTTCTTCTTATATAATGGAGTTAAACTTCCCTGCGGCCTTCCAGCGCTTTAGACAGCGTGACTTCATCCGCATATTCAAGATCCCCGCCGACCGGGAGACCGTGCGCGATCCTGGTTATCTTGATTCCTGACGGCTTCAACAGCCTTGAGATATACATGGCCGTTGCTTCCCCTTCAATATTGGGGTTAGTCGCAAGAATGACCTCCTGGACCGTTTCATCCTGAAGCCTCTTCAATAGATCTGGGATATTGATATCTTCCGGGCCGATTCCATCCATAGGAGAAATCGCACCATGGAGGACATGATAAAGGCCATTGAATTCCTTCATTTTCTCCATCGCGATAACATCCTTGGGATCCTGTACAACGCAAACCACACTGCGGTCGCGACGCTGATCTTCACATATATAGCAAGGATCCTGGTCGGTTATATGGCCGCAGACAGAGCAATATGTCAGGTTTCGTTTTGCGTTGACCAAAGCCTTAGCGAAATCCAATACAGTTTCTTCCTTCATGCTTAGAACGAAAAAAGCCAGACGAGCGGCCGTTTTCGGGCCGATACCTGGCAATTTCATAAAGCTGTCGATCAGCTTTGATATTGGTTCAGGATAATGCATTCTGTTATATTCCTCCTAGAACATTCCCCCAGGAAGGTTCATGCCCTTTGTAAATTGGCCCATCGTCTTATTAGTTAATTCGTCTGCTTTTTTCAACGCATCATTCGTTGCAGCAAGTACTAAGTCCTGTAGCATTTCGACATCATCAGGATCAACAACTTCCTGCTTGATTTGAACGTCGACAACTTCTTTATGGCCAGTCACGATGACCGTTACCATACCGCCGCCAGCAGTGCCTTCGATTTTCTCTTCTCCTAATTGTACTTGAGCTTCTTCCATCTTCTTTTGCATTTTTTGCATTTGCTTCATCATATTTTGCATATTACCATTTCCTCGCATCATGTAAACGTACCTCCAAATTTAATCTTGTATTTGTATTAATTCATCGCCAAATAATTTCTTAGCTTCAGCAATCAGCGGGTCTTCTGCTGCTGCATCTTGCCCCTCCGATGCTCCATCGCCTCTTTGGCTGATAAAGTTTTCCCTTATTTTAAGCCACTGTTCTTCGGGCACACCAATTACCTGCATTCTTTTACCGGTGTAGTCATTCATCGCACCGCTGACCGTTTCAGTGAATCTGGTGTTTTCCATTGCCATCTGACAGTGAATTTCATATTTGAATTTTATCACTACTGCCTCATCAGATGCAGCTACAGGTTCCGCTTCATTCAACAACGCAGCCTGCGAACGCATTTGGTTTGCAGCCAGCATTTCAAGAAGATCTCCCCAGCGTCCCTTAATTGTATGGAGATTTGTCTTGGTAGCACTTTTCAGTACCTCGTTGATTTTGCCGGTAGGAGCCTGGAATCCTTTCCGGTTGGTACGAGGCGCTTTTTTAGCAGCTGCAGCCGGTTCACTTGCTGCCGCCATACCGGGATTCTGCTGTACCTGTGCCAGTTTTTCCTCGAGCTGCTCAATCCTTCTAAGTAAAGGTTCAACCTGTACATTGCTGGACGGTTGTTGATTTTCCAACTGACACAGCTTGACGATTGCTACCTCTAGGAAGATACGAGGATGGTTTGTCCAACGCATCTCTTGCTGTGCTTTATTCAAAACTTCGATCAATTCATAGATTTGAGCAGGCTCAATTTGATTGGCAAGTTCCTGGAAGTCCTCATCCAGCAGCACTCGCTCCATCGATTCTTCCAATGCCGGCGCTGCCTTATACAGGAGCATATCGCGGTAAAAGAAAATCAGATCCTCTATGAATCTTGCTGGATCCTTTCCTTGTAAAAGAAGTTCTTCTAAAGCTTCGAGCCCAGCTGCCGCATTTCTCTCATGAATCGCCCTGGCCAGTTGGTTCAGGAAATTCTGTGAGACGGTACCCGTGACCGTTAGTGCATCTTCAATCGTCACGGTATCCTGGCTGAATGAGATAGCCTGATCAAGCAGACTCAAGGCGTCACGCATTCCGCCTTCCGCAGCCCTGGAAATGATCTGCAGGGCTTTATCATCGCAATCCACTCCAGATTCCTCAACAATTTGTTTCATCCTGCCAACGATTGCCTGAGCAGTGATCCTCTTAAAATCAAATCGCTGGCATCGTGAAATGATTGTGAGTGGAATCTTATGGGGCTCGGTCGTAGCGAGGATAAAGATGACATGCTTTGGAGGCTCTTCAAGGGTTTTCAGCAAAGCGTTGAACGCTCCGATGGAAAGCATATGCACTTCATCAATGATATATACTTTATACTTCACGACGTTCGGTGCGTATTTCACCTTGTCACGAATATCCCGGATTTCTTCGACACCGTTATTGGAAGCAGCATCGATTTCAATGACATCAGGGATCGATCCATCGGTTATCCCGCGGCAAGCGTCGCATTCATTGCAAGGCTCGGCCGTTGGAGCTTTTTCACAGTTAACCGCTTTTGCCAAAATTTTTGCAGCACTGGTTTTTCCAGTTCCCCTTGGGCCGGAAAAAAGATAGGCATGTGATATTTTTTGTTGAAGCAGAGCGTTTTGCAGTGTCGTTGTGACATGTTCCTGTCCGACCACATCAATGAACTGCTGTGGACGCCAGACACGATATAAAGCTTGGTAGGCCAATGACACCGCTCCCTTCGGTTATATGATCCTTCCTATTATAACGCAAATATCTTTCAATTTCACTTTTACAAGAGGAAGTTTTTATAGTATTAAACGACAAAAAACTCATCTCCGTGAAGAGATGAGTTGAATGTATCATATTTAACTGCCGCGCACCTTCCGTCGACTGATTACCATAAGCGTTACTTAAGCAGTTAGCTCGGCCCAGGCAACCCTGCGGCACATGGGAGCGTCCACTTAATGCTGCTTCCTTCCGGACCTGACATGGTTCATGGATTCCCATTGCGCAGGACCCGGGCGTCAACACCACTTACTTAAGGCAGACCCTACAGTAAATCAGCCTCAGGAAGGGATTCATCCCCGCTAGAGCGGATTGCGGGTACAGGGCACCGCTACCTCCCCGACTAGCACGGCAAAATTGAAACCTTATTTAGGTGTGTCTCAAGGACACATACATAGTATACTAACTCACGAACCAAAAAGCAATGCTTATCCCCTGTCAATTCCTGTATGTTGTTCCAATTCCTCTTTTGCCTGCTTCTTTTTCAGCTTCTTTTTCTCCCGCAGATTCCTGAAAAAGTCGGACAACAGTGCTCCGCATTCTTCTTCAAGTACGCCTGTCACCACTTCACTTTGATGATTGAATCGCTCATCCTGGAGAATGTTCATGAATGTACCGGCACAGCCGCCTTTCGGGTCCTTTGCTCCATAAACCACTTTTTTCACCCGCGAAAGCATGATTGCGCCTGCACACATCGGACATGGTTCGAGGGTTACGTATAATATAGCATCCTCCAGCCTCCATGTACCGAGTTTCTTGCAGGCCTCATCGATTGCCAGCACCTCGGCATGAGCAATGGAACTCTGCTTCGTTTCGCGGAGATTATGGGCACGGGCAATGATCTCACCATCCAGGACAATCACAGCACCAATCGGCACCTCATCCATCTGCCCAGCTTTTTTCGCTTCTTCAATTGCCACTAACATAAATTGTTCGTCCTGGGTAAGTTGAGCTTCCATCTTTCCCTCCGCTAAAAGTAATAATAGTTATTTCCAATTGGTTTAATAATCCCCCTCCGGTAAAAATATAAAGGGAAAAGGAGAGGATGTATCTTGGTAAAAGCTGCTCTGTTGATCATCGATATGATCAATGATTTTAATTTTAATGCTGGGGAAGCCCTTGCAAGAAATACAGAAGAAATCATAGATCCAATTTTAAAGGTAAAAAAATCTTTCAATGAAAAGGACATGCCTGTTATCTATATTAATGACCATTATAATCTATGGCAGGCCGATTTTGAAAAAATCATGGACTATTGCTCAAATGAAACGAGCGATGAACTCATTAAAAAAATTGCACCTAAAAAAAATCAGGATTATTTTTTAATCAAACCAAAGCATTCTGCTTTTTATGGAACGGCCCTTCATACTCTGCTGCAGCAATTAAAGGTCGATACATTGATACTATCGGGAATCGCAGGCAATATTTGTGTGCTATTCACCGCAAATGATGCGTATATGCGTGAATACAACCTGATCATTCCGGAGGACTTCATTGCCTCCAATGATGAACAGGATAATAAATACGCACTGACAATGATGAAAAACGTCCTGTCCGCCGATACAAGGCCTTCCAGGGAGCTTGATTTATAACATACTGTAATTTCTTCCTTCATACAATGGTTGTAGCGCTAAAAATGCCAGGGAGGGAAGAACATGCAGATTCATGTGGTACAGCAAGGACAGAATTTAACACAGATTGCTCAAATTTACGGGTCTTCTGTTGCGGATATAACCGAGGCGAATGAACTGCCTAATCCTAATAATCTTGTGGTCGGCCAGGCGATGGTCATTCCGATTGTCGGAAGCTTTTATTTTGTCCAGCCAGGCGACAGCCTCTGGGCTATTTCAAGGAGGTTTGGTATCACCCCGGAAGAACTCGCAAGGATCAACGGAATCTCGGTCAATCAGCCATTATCCGTCGGCTTCCGCTTATATATTCCACAGCGGCCTAAAACAAATGCGGAATTCAATGCCTATGTTGAACCGCGAGAAAATACAGTTGCACCTGCTCTGGAAACGGCTGCCCGTGAAGCTGCTCCTTATTTAACTTATCTTGCGCCATTCAGCTTCCAGGCCTTGCGTGATGGATCGTTGAAAGAGCCGCTGCTGAACAACTTTCCTGCTATTGCAGAAGCAAATAACAATATTTTAATGATGGTAATCACCAACCAGGAGAACGACCAGTTCAGTGATGAACTAGGGCGCATCCTCTTGAATGACATGGCAATTCAGGACAAATTCCTGAACAATATCGTTGCCACTGCCAAAAAATATGGATTCCGGGATATTCATTTTGATTTTGAATTCTTGCGTCCAGCTGACCGCGAAGCCTATAACACCTTCCTGCGAAAAGCGAGGGATCGTTTTAAACAAGAAGGCTGGTTCATCTCCACTGCGCTGGCCCCTAAGACGAGTGCTGCACAGACTGGTGCCTGGTATACGGCGCATGACTACAAGGCACATGGGGAAATAGTCGATTTCGTTGTGATCATGACTTATGAGTGGGGTTATAGCGGCGGACCTGCCCAGGCAGTCTCCCCAATCGGTCCTGTCCGTCAAGTGCTGGAGTATGCGGTCAGTGAAATGCCATCACAAAAAGTCATGATGGGCCAGAATCTTTATGGCTATGACTGGACCCTTCCATTTGTGGAAGGATCTATCGCTAGAGCTGTCAGCCCGCAGCAGGCGATCCAGATTGCCGCCGATAATAATGTCGCAATCCAGTACAACACAAAATCCCAGGCGCCAACCTTCCGATATACAGCCCAAGATGGGAAACAGCATGAAGTCTGGTTTGAGGACGCAAGGTCCATACAGGCAAAATTCGATTTGATAAAAGAATTGAACCTGAGAGGAATGAGCTACTGGAAGCTCGGCCTTTCCTTCCCGCAGAACTGGCTGCTCATCCAGGATAATTTCAATGTGGTAAAAAGATAAAATTTTCTGTTAAAATATTTTTACAAATTCCGATAATATATGACAGGCGCAGTATTTCTGCGGCTGTCTCTTTTTTTTGCTAAAATTGCCTCTTAATATTCCATACCCATACCATACTGTGTGTGATAAAATGGACTTTGCGTGATTTAACTGACAGAAATGTAAAAAAGAGATAGATACAACAGAGAGGGAGGACATGTTGTGGAAGGAACACCTTTTATAACGGTTGAAGGACCAATCGGTATTGGGAAAACGTCATTAGCACGTGCTATTTCCGAGCGGTTTCAATTTGCACTTTTAAAGGAAATTGTCGACGAAAATCCATTTTTGGGGAAGTTTTACGATAACATAGAAGAATGGAGTTTCCAGACAGAAATGTTTTTCCTCTGCAATCGATACAAGCAGCTTGGAGATATTAATGAACACTACCTCAGCAAAGACAAATCAGTCGTAGCTGATTACCATATCATGAAAAACCTCATTTTCGCCCAGCGCACACTAAATGAACAGGAATACAAAAAATATCTAGATATTTATCAAATCCTGACAAAAGATATGCCTAAACCGAATGTCATCATATACTTGAATGCAAGTCTTGATACATTGATGAAGCGAATCAAAATGCGCGGCCGCGAAGTCGAAAAAAACATCAGCCCTTTATATCTAGAGCAATTATCTCTTGATTATGAACAAGCCATGCTTCAATTCGAGAAAGACCACCCTGAAATCCCTGTTCTTCGTTTCAGCGGCGACGACCTGGATTTTGTTAAAAATGAAGAAGATCTCCAGTTGATCATCGACCAGCTAACCGCATCATTAAGAAAAAGGAGCGTACAACCATGAATCTGAGAACAAAATATGACATCCCGGCTAATGCAGTCATCACGATTGCCGGAACAGTTGGAGTCGGCAAATCGACAATGACGAATGCCCTGGCGGATGCCCTTCGGTTCCGTACATCCTTTGAAAAAGTAGATACAAACCCATATCTTGATAAGTTCTATGCTGATTTCGAGCGCTGGAGCTTCCACTTGCAAATCTACTTCCTTGCAGAGCGCTTCAAGGAGCAGAAAAGGATTTTTGAATACGGCGGCGGCTTTATCCAGGACCGTTCCATTTATGAAGATACAGGCATCTTCGCAAAAATGCATTATGAAAAAGGCACAATGTCCCCAGTGGATTACGAAACATACAAAAGCCTATTCGAAGCAATGGTCATGACCCCATACTTCCCGCATCCAGATTTGCTGATCTACCTTGAGGGTTCAATTGACGATATTCTTGAACGCATCAAGCTAAGAGGACGTCCGATGGAACAGCAAACACCGATTACGTATTGGGAAGAAATGCATGCACGTTATGAAAATTGGATCAATAACTTCAACGCATGCCCAGTCCTGCGCTTGAACATTAATGATTACGACCTGTTCAACAACCCTGAATCAATTGAACCGATTGTTGAGAAAATCGCTACACACATCAAGCAAACTCAATTATTGAAAAAATAAAACCGCCGAATGGCGGTTTTTTGTTATCTATAGGCTTTAGTCTGGTTCACTATCAATACATAAAATGATTCTATAAACCCCTATTAAGCGGAATGCTTTCAAAAAGGCATATAGAACTTTTCTATAAGACCGAATCAAGCAGAAAACTCCCAAAAGTGCATATAGAATATTACTTCTACCCTTTTTAAAAGAAAGGCTCTGTTAAAGACCAATGTTGTTTTAAAGCCTGTTGATTGTAGTGGAAGGCGCGTAGACTCCTCCGAAAATGCTAACGCATTTCCATCGTGCGTGGGCGAACTCGAAGAAGTCTACTCAAAGTCCTGCGGGATGAGCAAGTCATGGGAGACCCCGCAGGCGCATAAGCGCCGAGGAGGCTCCCCGACTGCCCGCGGAAAGCGAAGCGCCTGGAACGAAAATCAACAGCCTAGTTTAACAGAGCCAAAAGAAAATATAAAAAAACCCGCTACGTTCCGTAACGGGTTTCTTTACACAATCTCCAAATTGTTTTTATGCGTTAATGCTTTAATATTAAAAATTATGGAGGAGGTAGAGGGATTCGAACCCCCGCGCGGTGTTACCCGCCTGTCGGTTTTCAAGACCGATCCCTTCAGCCGGACTTGGGTATACCTCCGAGACAAGAAATATAATATCATGTATTTAAAAACGAGTCAACACTTCTTTAAAAGTTTTTTTCGGACAGGAATGAATCCTGTCCGAAAAGAAAAGCGGAAACGCCTTGGTCAGCTCCGACAAGCGCTGGAGGGCCGACCAGTGAAGTCGTTCTTTGACTTCATTGGGCGGACTGAAATCGAAATGTAAAGCCGACTGCCCAGAAACGCAGAAACTGGAGACTCCGACAAAGAAGCGCTTTTTGCATCTGCCGGCGGAGTTGAAGTTTCGGAGTTTCTAGGAGGCGAAACTAGACAAGCGACTCGAGGAGCTAGGCGTTGGAGCTAGACACTAATCAAAGTTTAAACCGCTTATAAATGACGCTTATTCGGGAGCAATTACTTCCCTATTGCCCATGTACGGACGCAATACTTCCGGAATGATGACACTTCCGTCAGCCTGCTGGTAGTTCTCGAGAATGGCGGCAACCGTACGGCCAATCGCAAGGCCAGATCCGTTCAGTGTATGGACATGTTCTGGCTTTGCCTTTGCTTCGCGGCGGAAACGAATGTTCGCACGTCTTGCCTGGAAGCCTTCAAAGTTACTGCAAGAAGAAATTTCTCTGTAAGTGCCATAACTTGGGATCCAGACTTCAATGTCATATTTCTTCGCAGCTGTGAAGCCAAGGTCTGCAGAGCACATGCTCAGCACGCGGTATGGCAGGCCTAATAGCTGAAGCACTTTCTCAGCATGTCCAGTCAGCTTTTCAAGCTCCTCATAAGAATCTTCAGGCTTCACGAACTTCACTAATTCTACTTTGTTGAACTGGTGCTGGCGGATCAAACCGCGCGTATCGCGTCCCGCAGACCCCGCCTCAGAACGGAAACATGCGCTGTATGCTGCATAATTGATCGGAAGCTCGTCTGCAGTCAGGATTTCATCACGGTGCATATTCGTAACAGGTACTTCCGCAGTCGGAATCAAGAAGTAATCTTCACTCTCAATTCGGAATGCATCCTCTTCAAACTTAGGAAGTTGTCCTGTCCCAGTCATGCTTGCACGATTGACCATGTACGGAGGAAGGACTTCCTTATAGCCATGCTCATCAACATGAAGATCAAGCATGAAGCTGATCAATGCGCGCTCAAGACGTGCTCCCAAGCCTTTGTAAAAAACAAAGCGGCTGCCGGTTACCTTACCAGCACGTTCAAAATCAAGGATTTTCAAATGGTCTGCAACATCCCAATGCGGCTTCGCTTCGAATTCAAAATCACGGATTTCTCCCCATTTGCGAACTTCCACATTGTCGTCTTCCGTTTCACCAATCGGCACACTTTCATGCGGGATATTCGGAATGCTCAGCATCAGGTTTTCTAGCTCTTCTTCTACTTCACGAAGCTGGTCATCCAAAACCTTGATTTTGTCGCCTACCTCCCGCATTTCAGCGATCAAGTGGTCTGCATCCTGCTTTTCGCGCTTCAGCTGCGCAACTTGCTGGGACACTTCATTCCTTCTGCTCTTCAGCTGTTCAGCCTCAAGGATCAATTCCCTGCGCTTCACATCCAGGTCCTCAAACTTGCCGAAATCAGTCATGTCTTCGCCACGGTGCTGCAGCTTCTGTTTTACATCTTCAAAATTCGCTCTCAAATACTTTACGTCTAACACTGCGATTTCCTCCTTTTGATATACAGTAAAAAGCTTGGATAAAATAAAAAACTCCCGTCCCCAAAAAGGGACGAGAGTTAACCCGCGTTGCCACCCTAGTTGAAAGCAAAAAATGCTTTCCACTCATAAAATAACGGTTTTTACCGAAAGTATTTACTGGCCATTCCTGGCGTTCCATACTCTGCTCGAGGGCGGATTCATTTGCTCCAGACACCGGTTCACACCAACCACCGGTTCTCTTCGGAATGGATACAAGCTACTATTCCCTCTCATCGCTTTTTTACTATCGAATTTTAATTCATAATTTACTACAATTATGTTCACCATGCAAGCAGTTTATGCAAAATTTTCACTCTTAGTCTCCTCGACCATTTTCACAAAGTAGCTCATGAGTCGATAATCATCTGTCAACTCTGGATGGAAGGAACAGCCGAGGAATTGCCCATCACGCGCTGCAACAATCCGGTCATTATGCTTCGCCAGCACTTCGACATTCTCTCCTGCTTCTACAATATGAGGTGCCCTGATAAACACAGCCGAGAAACTTTCAGCAACTCCTGAAATAGCAATGTCAGCTTCAAAGCTTTCGCGCTGGCGTCCGAATGAATTTCGTTCAACCTTCACATCCATGACACCGAGATGCGGCGCATCGTAGCCAACCAAATCATTCGCAAGCAGGATCAGGCCGGCACAAGTCCCAAACATCGCCTTGCCATCAGCGGCAAACTTCTTCAATTCTTCCATAAAACCGTATTTATCAATCAGGCGGCGGATTGTGGTGCTTTCTCCCCCAGGGATAATCAGTCCATCCACATCAGCGAGCTGTTCAGGACGCTTAATGACAATACCTTCTGCTCCGGATGCCTCAATTGCCCATATATGCTCCCGTACGGCACCCTGAAGGCCAAGTACTCCGATTTTCACCATAGACATTCCCCTTACCAGCCGCGATCCTGCATGCGGGCTTCAGGTGCCAATGATGAAATCTCCATGCCCTTCATCGGGATGCCGAGGCCTTTCGAAATGTTCGCAATCAGTTCGTAATCCTGATAGTGAGTAGTCGCCTCGACAATTGCTTTTGCAAACTTCGCTGGATTATCAGATTTGAATATACCGGAGCCTACGAATACTCCATCAGCACCAAGCTGCATCATCAATGCCGCGTCTGCTGGTGTAGCCACACCGCCTGCTGCGAAATTCACGACAGGAAGGCGTCCAAGCTGCTTGATTTCAAGCAGAAGCTCATATGGTGCTCCTAGAAGCTTGGCTTCTGTCATTAGTTCATCCATATCCATTGCGACTACCTTGCGCACCTGGGCATTTACCTTGCGGATATGACGGACAGCTTCCACGATATTGCCTGTCCCCGGCTCTCCCTTTGTACGAAGCATGGAGGCTCCTTCTCCGATTCTTCTCGCTGCCTCGCCAAGGTCACGGCATCCGCACACGAAAGGAACTGTATAATCTCTTTTATTCAGGTGAAATTCTTCATCCGCTGGAGTCAGAACTTCACTTTCATCAATATAATCAACGCCCATCGCTTCGAGCACGCGCGCTTCTACGATGTGGCCAATTCGTGCTTTTGCCATAACGGGAATTGTGACAGCACCCATTACCTCTTCAACGATCCTAGGGTCAGCCATTCTTGCTACACCGCCAGCAGCACGTATATCTGAAGGAACACGTTCCAGTGCCATTACGGCCACTGCACCAGCTTCTTCAGCAATCTTAGCCTGCTCGGCATTGACAACATCCATAATGACGCCGCCCTTTTGCATTTCTGCCATACCACGTTTAACACGATCAGTACCTGTCTTCATTTCTTTTCCCCCTTGTCCCTTTAAAAGGATTACTATGTAAGCACTTGCAAATAACTGGAAAATCAGACTTTTTTAGTCGGAATTTAGTTATCCCTATTGAAAATAAACAATAAAAAAGGTTTCCTGTCAAGACAGGAAACCAAACATTATTTAAAACCAGCCCTTGACTGTATCAGCTACTCCACCGAACAAATCTCCAAAGAAACCGCCGATTCCGCGCATCATCAGCACGAACCAGTTTGCCTTTTCGATACTTTCAGCAGCGACAACTGGTACCTGGACTTGCTTTTGTCCTTCTTCTGTTAAAAAGCTGATGTTTTCATCCTTCTTGGACTTAACAGTCATATAGCCAACTTGTTCACCTTTCTTGATCGGAGCAGTCAGTTCGCCATTTTCATTCAGCTTCTTTTTATCCAGTACTAGTACCGGTTCATATTGATCCTTTTCACCATTCCTGATTGTCATCGTAATGGCTTTTTTAGATTGAATCTCAACACTGTCTTCCTTTCCTTTTGTTACAGGAAGGTTTTTCTTGCCTTTAATCTGGTGATTCTTTTTCACAAGCTCTTCTTCTGTAAAATTACTGAAAGCAAAGTCGAGGATTTTGCGCGTTTCAGAAAAACGGCTGTCCTTGGAGTCTGCCTTCATGATTACAGAAATGAATCTTTGACCATTTTTCATAGCAGTAGCAGTAAAACCATAGCCTGCAAAATCAGTCGAACCTGTTTTCAAACCGTCTACACCTTCATATTGATAGATAAGACCTGGAAGCATCCAGTTAAAGTTCTTGTATTCACGTCCGTCACGGAACTTCAATGCCGGCACACTTGCTGTATCCAGTACCTCCGGATAATCCTTCAGGAGAAGGTAGGCAAGCCTAGCCAGGGAACGTGCTGACATAACATTCTCTTCCTCAGGGCCGCCAGCTGGATGTTGTCCTAACAGGTCCCTATTGTTCAAACCTGAAGAGTTCACGAATTTATAATCCTTCAATCCTAGTTCAGCTGCTTTTTTGTTCATTTTTTCCACATGGTTCTTCTCTGTACCAGAAAGAACCTCTGCCAGTGCGACGGTCGCTGCATTACCAGAATGGATCGCCATCGCTTCATATAATTCTTTAACTGTATAGTCTTCACCTTGGGTTAATCCTACATTGGATAGGCCTGGTGCAGCAGACAGCTTATGGACATATTCATTGATTTTTACTTTTTGGTCCCATTTTAGCTTTCCTTCTTTTACCGCTTCCAGGACCATATATTCTGTCATCATTTTAGACATGGATGCTACGCCAAGGACGACATCAGAATTTTTCTCATATAATACTCTTCCAGTATCTGCATCAATCAGCATGGCAGCTTCAGCATCGATGCCTAATTGTCCCTCTGCTGCTTCTGCCTTCGGTGAGAATCCGGAAAACATAGTGGTGATCGTTAAGATGAATGCTGCAAAGAACATTGATAGCTGTTTCTGTTTACGGTTCAAGACGACTTTCCCTCCAAATTTTTCAATGTAATAGCTGTTTCATGTTGATTGATACTTTTGACCGGCCCTTGCAGTTCACTGGAAAGGAAAGCCTTGGGTCGTTCAAGCAGCAATTTCATGAAAATAACCTAAATAATCTATAAAACTTTCATATTTTTCACTCTCAAAAAATCACACCCGTATAGTTTAACATAAAAAAAATGAAAAAAATAGACAGAGAATAGTCACTCTGTCTAATGTAAAATTAGGAAAAAACGACTGGCATACAGGTAAAAAGTCGTAGTTCCTTCTATATTCAACTATTAAATCAGCTCATGGAGTAATTCGGTGCTTCCTTCGTGATCTGGACGTCATGCGGGTGACTTTCCCTTAAACCTGCTCCAGTCATCTTAATGAATTGGGCATTCTCCCTTAATTCCTCGAGATTAGCTGTTCCGCAGTATCCCATGCCTGAACGAATGCCACCAACAAGTTGATAGATTGTATCTGTAAGCGGCCCTTTATACGGAATCCGGCCTTCTATACCTTCTGGAACAAATTTCTTATTGTCTTCTTGGAAGTAACGATCTTTAGATCCCTTTTCCATCGCTCCAACAGATCCCATTCCGCGATATACTTTGAAACGTCTTCCTTGATAGATTTCAGTTTCTCCCGGACTTTCACTGACACCCGCAAGCAAACTTCCGAGCATAACAGCATGGCCACCAGCTGCAAGTGCCTTAACAATATCTCCTGAATATTTGATTCCGCCGTCCGCAATGATTGCCTTGCCGTGCTTTCGAGCTTCTGTCGCACAATCATACACTGCAGTAATTTGCGGAACACCAACACCTGCCACAACCCTCGTTGTACAGATTGAACCTGGCCCGATGCCAACCTTAACGATATCAGCACCTGCTTCTATTAAGTCTCTTGTCGCTTCTGCTGTAGCGACATTTCCGGCAATGATATTCAATTCAGGATAGCTTTCACGGATCTGCCTTACCGTATCAATAACACCCTTTGAGTGACCATGAGCGGTATCGACAACAATCACATCTACATGAGATTTCACAAGCAATTCAACACGTTTCATCGTATCACCTGTTACACCAACTGCTGCACCGCACAACAAGCGGCCTTGTGAATCCTTCGAAGAGTTCGGAAACTCAATCACTTTTTCAATATCTTTGATGGTGATGAGCCCTTTCAATACGCCTTCGTCATTTACTAGTGGGAGTTTTTCAATTTTATGGCGCTGAAGGATCTTCTCTGCTTCTTCAAGAGTCGTTCCCACTGAAGCTGTCACCAATTCAGTCTTCGTCATGACATCTTCAATTTTAATGGAGTAATCCTGGATAAAGCGCATATCACGGTTGGTGATGATTCCAACAAGCTTCTGTTCTTCTTCATTGTTGACGATTGGGACACCTGAAATTCGGTATTTACCCATCAAATGTTCAGCATCAAATACTTGATGCTCAGGAGTTAGAAAGAATGGATCCGTTATGACTCCACTTTCAGAACGCTTTACTTTATCGACCTGGTCTGCCTGCTGCTCAATCGACATGTTCTTATGTATGACCCCAAGGCCGCCCTGTCTAGCAATCGAAATGGCTAGTTCAGATTCTGTTACAGTATCCATGCCGGCACTAATGATTGGTATATTCAATTTCAGAGTCTCAGTCAGATTGACCTTCAAGCTCACATCCTTTGGCAATACCTCGGATTTGGCAGGCACCAACAGCACATCATCAAACGTTAATCCTTCTTTTGCAAATTTACTTTCCCACATAGTAAATGACCCCCTTTAAGAAAATATTATTTGTAGGTTATCAATTGGTTAAAATACTGTCAAGAAGGTTATTATTTGTTAGACTTTTCAAATAACTTGGAGGTTTTTCATGTGTCTAAGCCTTATAAAGAATGGAACAGCTATACTCTCTTCTTTTCAGCAGAGTATGCACAAGCCTACTTAAAAAAATGCTATCGGAAAATCAACATCGAACAGCCTGACATGAAAAGCTTCGAAAACTGTTATCCCTTTATGTATTATCTCGAACATGGGAAGCTTTACTATGAACAGGCAGAAAAATCTCCGCTGGCCATTCAGCCCATTCTGCTCTTTTATGGACTTGTCCATCTCATAAAAGCATGCATTCTTACAGTAGAACCTGATTATCCTGAAACCACTTCTGTTCTAGCGCACGGCGTCTCAACAAGGAAACGGAAAAAACAGCAATACAGCTTCACAGAGGATGAAGTGAAATTCCAAAAGAATGGATTGTTCTCCTTAATGGCAGAAAAAATGTTCCACATGAAACAATTGGAAGGTGAAAAAGCCACAATGGGAGATGTGATGGAACTGATTCCAGAATTGGCCGCCATCTATTCTGACTTGAGAGGAAAGCAAAATTTTGAAATCGTCACAGCTGCCGATTCAGGTTTTGCTATGCCTAAATCAATCATTGACCATTTCCATATGACAGAGAATCGCTTTAAAGAATTCTTTCAAACTAAATCCGCTGCTCCAGTTACATTTATAAACGATTCAAACTTGATCAAATTTCAAGCGAACCTGAAGGGTATAACTGAGCCCATAAAGTACAATTTAGAAGAACAGCATTACGTATTCCCTTTGAAAAAAAGCGACCTGTTTCTATTCCCAGAACTGCTGCTGCACTATCTATTGTTATACAATCTGGGAATGATCGCACGTTATGAAACAGAATGGTGGAGTGAATTAATAAAGATGATGCCCAATGAAGACTATCCATTGATTCAGTCTTTTTTAAAATCGACACTGACAAAGGGACCTTACTTAATTTACCATTATCTGATGAATAAGTGATAGGATCAAGGTGTTGAGGCTTTAATGAGATTCTTGAAGAAGAAAAAATGTTTAGCTAAGCCTGCATCGGGAATTCATAAAGACGGATCCCATTAACCGAGGAGGTTTAAATATGGATAGAAAAAAACTAATGATGACTACAGTGGCTCTAGGAACAGCATACTTGTTAAAAGATCGAAAGTCACGCGCGAAGGTCATGGACCAATTACAATCTCTGGGTAAGAAAAAGAAATAATCTATAGCAAAACCCTCTGAACTAATCAGAGGGTTTTTGTTGTATGGAGTTATGAGAAAAAGGTAGTGGTTAGTTTATAGGGATTTAGTTCGGACAGCTTTTTGCTGATTGCCCCTTAACCTGTATGAAGTTGACTCTACTTCGGACAACTTTTTGTTGCTTTCCTCTATACTTGTCTGAAGTTGATCCTTCTTCGGACAACTTTTCCTGATTTACCTTTAAACCTGTCTGAAGTCGCCCCTACTTCGGACAACTTTTCTTGATTC
>NZ_JBGCUB010000018.1:0-18652 GCF_053543455.1 Mesobacillus sp. LC4 | reverse complement strand
TTTTCCTCCTCGTTTTGTCCGAAGTTAAAGTTCATATCAAACCTGGTTTCAAATGATCTATAATATCCTCCTATACCCTATCCCCCCAAATAAAAAAACCACTCCAATCGAGGAGTGGCTTCCGTTTATTCTGCTTTAAAGTTCAATTCCAGGTTCTCGGGACGGTCTTCTGGTCGGATTTCATCAAGGGGCACATAAACTTGAATGTGCCTGAACAGGTTTTCGAATTCAGCTGGCAGGTTGCCGCCGTATTCGCCGTCAAGGTTCAATTGGACCGTTTCCTTCGATTGGACCTTGATACGGTTTGCCTGTGTATAAATCACACCTGGGTCATTGATATGCTCACCGCGGACTGCGAGCGAGGCGATCCTGATAAAGTCCGCCAAGTTTGTCTTTTTCAAAATCAATAATGAAAATAATCCATCATTGATTGAAGAGTTTGGTGCCAGACGTTCGAAACCTCCAACAGAATTCGTCAGTCCGACAAGAAACATCATGACTTCGCCTTCAAACAGCTTTCCATCATACTCAATGCTTACCTCAGAAGCACGGATGGATGGCAGCATCTCAATTCCTTTTAGATAATAGGCGAGCTGTCCTAGCATTGTCTTGAGTTTGCTTGGCACTTCATATGTCAGCTCCGTCAGTCTGCCGCCGCCTGCAATATTGATGAAATATTTATCGTTGATCCGGCCTACATCGACCGGAATTGTTTCGCCTTTAACAATGATGTCGACCGCAGCCTCGATATCCCTTGGGATATGGAGTGCTCGTGCAAAGTCATTCGTTGTGCCGACCGGAATCACCCCGATTTTCGGGCGATATTCCTGTTCAGCGATTCCATTGATCACTTCATTGATCGTGCCATCTCCGCCAGCCGCAATCACCAGGTCATAGCGTCGCTCGACCGCTATCCTTGCTGCCTGCGTCGCGTCCCCCTCGCCTGTCGTTGCATGGCATGAAGCCTCATAGCCGGCATTCTCCAGCTTAACCAGGACCTCAGCAATATGCTTTTTAAATGCTTCACGACCTGAAGTCGGATTATAAATGATTCTTGCTCTTTTCATACCCATCATCCTACTTAATATCGTATTATATTCCATTCTTTTACATCATAGCCCATTATGGATATCCAGGCAATTACCTCAATATCAATTCTACCGGATATATCATAAACGATTTTCTCTCCATTTGCCAAAAAAGTCTCACCATTTATCTAAAATGTTAACTATCGTATTTTTCGAAAAACTCTTCCATTCATGCACATTTTTTTTTACAATACAGAGAGAATGGTTACATAAATTGGAAACCCCTACCGGTTATATGGTGGTACAGATTTATATCCAATATCCGTTTTACAAACTGGACAATTGTACAAGCTGCCAATGTGTATTGTTCAACAAGGTTGAACACCTTAGCGGTTTGGTCACTCCTCACTTGCTTTTGCAAAAAAAATGCAGCATTTACGTGCCTTATATATAAAAGAGACGTCCTAAAAGGTATAAAAGTTCCCATGGATTTTTCCTGTACAGAATATCAAAAATCGTTAAAAAAACATTCTGACCATGACTATTTTAGAATAAAATTCTTTAACTAGATTAAAAGGGTGACACTATATGACTTGGATCTGTCTTTTGGCAGCATATTTGGTTGGTTCCATTCCTACAGCATTATTGATTGGCAAATATTTTTTCCATGTGGATATCAGGGATCACGGCAGCAAAAACCCTGGCGCGACGAATACATTGCGGGTCATGGGCAAGCGTGCCGCGATTGTCGTGCTGCTTGTGGATGTCGCAAAAGGGATGCTGGCGACTTCTCTTCCGCTGATTTTCGATACTCCTGTTGAGCCGCTATATGCTGGCTTGATTGCCGTCATCGGCCACTGCTTCCCGATTTTCGCCGGATTCCGCGGAGGCAAGGCAATCGCCACGACAGCAGGGGCGCTGCTGATTGTTGACATCGGAATGTTCCTGGCTGTATATGTGACCTTCTTTGCGGTCATTTTACTTACCAAATATGTTTTTATGGGTTCGATTTCGGTTGGAATCGCGATGCTCGTTTATTCCTTTTTCTCTCCGGAAATAGATGAACCATTCATCTTTACTGCTTTTATTTTATTTTTAATTTTCCTCCATCGTTCGAATCTGCAAAACTTTTTTGACGGCAAGGAACCGAAAATCAATGATAAAAAAGTGAAAGGTGACCGCCTTCCTCCAAAAGACCTTAAGATGTAGCGTTAACCATGGCTTTCTAGCCATGGTTCTTTTTTATTCTATAGGTATATTACTAAAGTAAAATACTATTTTCAGAATAGTATTTTTTGAGAAAAAATAGATTGTTAATCATTTATGCTAAATGATAGAATATTAATTGTATTAGCAATATTTTTTTAATATTTTTTCATCATAATAAAGGGGGAAAGATTATGTCCAATGAAATGTATCAAATCATTGCCATAGGGATATACATGGCCGCGATGCTTTATATCGGCTGGTATTCCTATAAAAAGACTAGCAATCTGACTGACTACATGCTTGGCGGCAGATCGCTTGGTCCGGCAGTCACAGCGCTAAGCGCCGGTGCTGCTGACATGAGCGGCTGGCTCTTGATGGGTCTTCCAGGGGGAATTTATGTAAGCGGTTTAGCGAATGCATGGATTGCCATCGGATTGACCGTCGGCGCTTATCTTAACTGGCTTTATGTAGCACCTCGACTTCGCTCATATACCCATGTGGCGAATGACTCCATCACGATTCCTAGCTTCCTTGAAAACCGTTTTAAAGATGATACAAAGCTTTTAAGAATTGTATCTGGAATTGTTATTCTTCTATTTTTTACTTTCTACGTTTCCTCCGGAATGGTCGCCGGAGCTGTTTTCTTCGAAAGTTCTTTCGGCCTCGATTATCATACCGGCTTGGTGCTCGTTTCCGCAGTCGTCGTTGCTTACACATTATTCGGCGGATTCCTGGCAGTAAGCTACACGGACTTTATTCAGGGAATGATGATGCTCCTTGCCCTCCTGCTCGTGCCGATTATCGGTTTTGCAAAAACAGGGGGACCTGCTGAAACGTTCGATACCATCCGTTCAATCGACCCGACATTGCTTGATTTATTCAAAGGCACGACTGTACTTGGTATCATCTCTACTGCAGCATGGGGTCTTGGCTACTTTGGCCAGCCACATATCATCACCCGCTTCATGGCAATCACTTCAATAAAAGAAACAAAGAGTGCAAGAAGAATCGGTATGGGCTGGATGATCTTCTCATTAATCGGGGCTGTCCTGACAGCTTTAATCGGCCTTGCTTATTTCACACAGAATCCTGATGTGAAGTTGGAAAACCCTGAGGCAGTCTTCATCGTCCTCGGACAAATCTTCTTCCATCCGTTGTTCGCCGGCCTCATGCTGGCAGCCGTCCTCGCTGCAATCATGAGCACAATTTCGTCCCAGTTAATCGTTACTTCCAGCGCACTGACTGAGGACTTATACAAAATTTTATTCAAAAAAGAGAAATCTGATAAGCAATACGTATTCTTCGGACGATTGGCCGTACTCGTAGTAGCGATCATCGCTGCATCACTTGCCTGGGTACAGAACGATACGATCCTTGGCCTCGTTGCATATGCATGGGCAGGTTTTGGCGCAGCGTTCGGACCAATCATCATCCTGAGCCTGTATTGGAAGAAGATGACCAACTGGGGCGCGATCCTCGGTATGATTGCCGGTGCCGCTACCGTTGTCATCTGGAGCAATGTCGGCTTGAGCGATGTGATGTACGAAATCGTTCCAGGTTTCATTATCAACCTGGTCATATCCGTTGTTGTCAGCTTGTTAACTTACAAACCAAACCCTGAGATCGAAAAAGAATTCGATATGAGTGTTGAAAACTTAAAATCTTAAAAAACGATGCCACAGAGATTTAAACTCTGTGGCATTTTAATTATGATTAAATAAGGTTCTTTTTACGATAACAAGCAATTGTTTCATGTGGATAGTCAGAAAAGTTTGATATTGCCGATAATGTAAAGTAAAAGCTCGATTCCTTCCATACAGAAAATTTCCGGAACCTCTTCAACCAATATCCTCTCTCAGATTACCACTCTCTCCAATCTTCCGTGATATCCTCATCAGGATCCAGGCCGGCTTCCCGCGCTTTCTCATCGATAAATCCAGCTAATTCTTCGCGTTCCAGTGTTTCTATGAAATGATCGTATTCTTCGTTGAGTCTGTTAAACTCGATTACGATTTCTTTCACCTTTTTCAAGATGGCTTTTTCCGTTGGATTTTCAATACATGGGTGTACTCCTTCAATCGATGAGTATATGTTTTTTCTGATACTTCGCCGTTGTCATCAATCCGTATTCTTACATTACCTCTTCAAAATTTTGAGCATTTCTGCTCAACCTTTATATGTTTTCAACCAGCCACTTCGTTTTCCTTCCCCGATAAGTAATGGCCACTGTTCTATCAGAAATCCATCTTAAATCGCCGAGATATTGAGTGAAAATCAGTTCATGCGGCCTCTCCTCGAGTACATTTTTGCTTTTTATCAATTCACCTGATTTCTTGTCCCTGATTTTCAGCATTGCATTAAAATAGTCTATGTCATGGGTACAAAACATCGCTGCCATATACTTTCTGTCTGGTGAGGATTTTTGGGTCCAAACGTATTCATTTATATAGTTCCGGTCTTTTATTTCAGCTGAAATCCGGTTGAAGACATTTTGTTCCCATGAAAACTCATTTGCAACTTTAATGATTCCCTCATCAATTTTTTCAAGAATAAGTGTTTTCTTGTCAAAATCGGATAAAGAAAAATATGAATCTAACGCCAATTTTACCGAAACCTCAGTGAAACCATCTGTGGTGGTCTGCACTCCATCGCTTGGAGATTCCATACAATTGATCATGATCTTTTTTGTCCTGTCATTTGGAAAGCGACCTAGTAAAAAAGTGTACAAACCCGCTATACACCTAACCTGGTCACGGAACAGCATTCTTTTCTGCTTCCAATTCTCTTCATAATCAAAGCGTATCGCTTCGGTCTCAGTAAGAGAATGCCTGGCCATTACCCTTTTGATATCTTCGTCTTTTTCTATATAAGGTAAATCCAAATCAATATCCCTAAGTAAAATAGAGGCCAGCCCCCTTTTGTGTTCTTAAGCTAATGATAGCACCAGCATGTTTGTAAGAATATGTATTTAAAGAACTATTTTTAAACAGACTTTCCCCCTTTCCCGGGAAATATCGACAAAAAAGCTGGCGAACTAATCGCCAGCTTTCGCTATTATCTTTTATTCAATTCTTCAACAAGCAATTTGTTCACGAGCGGCGGGTTCGCCTGGCCTTTTGTCGCTTTCATGATCTGGCCAACGAGGAAGCCTTTTGCCTTATCCTTGCCGCCTTTGAAGTCTTCGACGGATTGCGGGTTCGCATCGATGATTTCAGTGATGATCTTGAGCAGCTCGCCTTCGTCGGAGATTTGGACAAGTCCCTTCTCTTTAACGATTTTTTCCGGGTCGCCGCCGTTTTCGACCAATTCCTTGAATACCTGCTTGGCGATTTTGGAGGAAATCGTTCCGTTCTCGATCAGCTTGATCAAGTCGGCAAGCCCTTCAGGAGTCAGTGCTGTTTCATGCAGCTCTTTTGATTCTGCTTTCAAGTAGGCTGAGAATTCACCCATCAGCCAGTTGGACGCCTGCTTTGGATCGGCTCCTGCTTTAACAGCAGACTCGAAGAAGTCAGCCATCTCTTTCGATACCGTTAAAACTTCCGCATCATAAGCTGGCAGTCCCATCTCCTCGACATATCGCTTTTTCCGCTGATCTGGCAGTTCAGGGATTTCCGCACGGACTCTTGCCTTCCACTCTTCGTCGATGTAAAGATCCGGCAGATCCGGTTCAGGGAAATAACGATAATCGTCAGATCCTTCTTTTACACGCATTAGCAGAGTGGTATTCGTCGCTTCATCAAAGCGGCGCGTTTCCTGTTGGATCTCACGGCCAGCGAGGATTTCCTCTTCCTGACGCTTTTCCTCGTACTCAAGACCTCTGCGGACGAAGTTGAAGGAGTTCAGGTTCTTAAGCTCCGTTTTCGTGCCGAATTCCTTTTGCCCGACCGGCCTGATCGAGATGTTTGCATCACAGCGGAGTGAGCCCTCTTCCATTTTACAATCCGATACGCCCGTATATTGGATGATTGACTTTAACTTCTCAAGATACGCATATGCCTCATCCGGAGTTCGTATATCGGGTTCCGATACGATCTCAACAAGCGGTGTTCCCTGGCGGTTGTAATCCACTAGTGAATAGCCATTGCCATGCGTCAGCTTGCCAGCGTCCTCTTCCATATGGATACGGGTAATACCGATTTTCTTTTTATAGCCATTCACTTCAATCTCAATCCAGCCGTTCTCACCAATCGGCTTGTCGAACTGGGAAATCTGGTAGGCTTTCGGGTTGTCCGGGTAAAAATAGTTCTTGCGGTCGAATTTCGTATGCTCCGCGACTTCGCAGTTCAACGCCATAGCGGCTTTCATAGCGTATTCAACTGCTTTTTTATTCACCACTGGCAATACGCCAGGGTAACCAAGGTCAATCACGCTTGTATTCGTATTCGGCTCAGCACCAAAATGGTTCGGACTAGCCGAAAAGATTTTTGATTCTGTTTTTAATTCAACATGGACCTCAAGGCCAATTACCGTTTCAAACTTCATCATTTTCACCCCTTTACAGCTCAGGTTTTTGTTTATGGAAATCTGTTGCCTGCTCGAATGCATGGGCAACTTTATATACAGTGCTTTCATCGAAATGACGTCCGATGATTTGCAGGCCAAGCGGCAGACCTTTGTCAAAGCCGCAAGGGACCGAAATCGCCGGCACACCTGCAAGGTTGACCGGGATCGTCAGAATATCATTCGCATACATTGTCATCGGGTCTCTTGTGTTCTCGCCAAGTTTGAATGCCGGCGTAGGTGCAGTAGGACCAATAATGACATCATATTGCTCGAACACTTTCTCAAAATCCTGCTTGATCAGCGTGCGGACCTTCTGTGCTTTTTTATAATAAGCATCATAATAACCAGAGCTCAGCGCGAACGTACCAAGCATGATCCGGCGCTTAACTTCCTCACCGAAGCCTTCCTCACGCGTCATCTTGTACATATTGAGCAGATTCTCCGCGTTCGGTGAACGGTAACCATAGCGAACGCCGTCAAAGCGGGCAAGGTTCGCTGACGCTTCAGATGAAGACAGCAAGTAATAAGTTGCCAGGGCATACTTCGAGTGTGGCAGAGAAACCTCTTCCCAAGTCGCTCCGAGACGCTCAAGGATAATAAGCGCATCCCTTACTGACTTGCGCACTTCTTCGTTGACACCTTCGCCAAGATACTCCTTAGGCACAGCGATTCTTAAGCCCTTGATATCGCCAGTCAATGAAGCGATATAGTCAGGGATGTCCACTTTGGCAGAAGTCGAATCCATTTCATCGTGGCCCGCGATCGCTTTTAACAGAAATGCATTGTCTTCTACATTGCGAGTGATTGGTCCGATCTGGTCCAAAGAAGAGGCAAATGCGATTAATCCAAATCGGGAAACCAGCCCGTAAGTTGGCTTCATGCCAACCACACCGCAGAAAGAGGCCGGCTGGCGAATCGATCCGCCTGTATCAGAGCCCAAAGAGAACAACACTTCACCTGCGGCAACCGATGCAGCCGATCCGCCCGAAGAACCACCAGGCACCCGTTCAAGATTCCATGGATTAAGAGTCTTTTTAAAACCGGAATTTTCGTTTGAGGATCCCATCGCGAACTCGTCCATGTTCAGCTTGCCGATCGTCACCGTTTCCGCCTGTTTCAGCTTCTGGGTGACCGTCGCATCGTAAATAGGATTAAAGTTTTCGAGAATCTTGCTTGCTGCCGTTGTACGCAGGCCCTTTGTGACAATATTGTCCTTGATGCCAATCGGCAGTCCGTATAACTTACTTGTTGGCGAATTTTTGATCACCTTATCATCCAATGCCTTCGCCGCTGCCCTTGCGTTTTCTTCGTCCAATGTTAAAAATGCCTGGACCTTGCCTTCGACCTCGCCAATCCGCTTGAACGATTCATCAACCAGGTCGGACACGCTTAGATCTCTTTTATGTATAAGCTCATGAAGCTCCGATATCTTGTGTTCAAATAAACTCATCGCCGGTCCTCCTACTCCATAATTCCTGGCACTTTGATCTGTCCATCCTGGTGCTCAGGCGCATTCTTTAAAACCTCTTCACGCGGAAGGCCCTCTTTTGCACGGTCCTCACGCATGACATTCTTTATTTCAAGCACATGTGCAGTGGGCTCAACATTATCCGTATTCAGCTCATTCAACTGCTCAGCATATGTAATGATTTTATCCAGTTGGTCCGTCAGCATTTTTGCTTCATTTTCCGTAATTGCCAATCTCGCCAGGTGTGCGACATGCTTCACCTGTTCCTCAGAAATCCTTGACATAAAAGCACCTCCATTGTAAATCGTCAGACAATAATAATACTGATCATAGCAAAGTTTTCCACGTTAAAGCAATACAAGCCTTGCTGTTTGTACTATTTTAACAGAAGCAGAGGACGATCGCAGAATTATAAAACATTTTCGGTAATGATATTTGTTTGTTGTTCATAAACAGCGGGAAGGTATAGCCAAAGGAGGTTTAAAGAACTTGGCTATCTTAACTTTTTTCCTGGTCATCCTGTTAGCAGGAGTTCATCTATCGGTAAAATACTACTCCAAATTGATGGAGCAGCCGCGTAAGCCAATTCTCAGCTTCGCCGGTGGCGCATCCATTGCCTATGTAATCGTGCATCTTCTGCCTGAATTCCAGAAGGTGCAGAAGGAGTTTAATAAGCTAATACACATCCCAAAACATTATGAGGATTATAGTTTGTACCTGATTGCGACAATTGGCTTCATCGTTTTTTATTCCATAAATCATTTTGTAAAAGCATCTGAACAGAACAGCCCCCATCTTTCTGTCTTTATTTATCATATTGGAGCATTTGTCCTCTATAATTCGTTCATTGGCTATTACCTGATTAAAGGTTTGAAGCAGGAACCTAAAGCAGTGGTCATATTCACAGCAGTTTTCACCTTGCATCTTATGATTAACGATGTCGGACTTCGGCTTGACCACAAAAAGCGCTATGACCCATGGGGTTCGCTGATCCTCGCAGTTTCTGTAGTCGGGGGATGGCTGCTCGGCTTCTTCTTCACACTCTCTACCTTCATTTTCGCCCTGTGGTTCAGCTGGCTTGCAGGAGGAATCTTATTGAACACCATTAAAGAAGAACTGCCAAAAGAACGCAAAAGCAAGCTGCTTCCGTTCATTTTAGGAGTTGCAGCTTCAACATTATTGTTCATATTAATTTGATACATCCTAGTTTCATAAAGACTCAGCGAGTATAATTATAATAATTACCTAAAGTAGAGGCGTGATGTTCCATTCTACATTTTATTTTCGATTTAATCAGCGACCTATTTGCGAGTGCAGGACAAAGCGGTTCCATAAACACGCAAAAAGTGGATCAGAATATCGCAAGATTGAATGAGCATGAATGGTTCAATGACATATATACAAATGAAAAGTACCGCCGTTTATTTTTTGTAAACCGCCATGTCAGGGGGTATCTGCAAAGCTCCTTCCGCGTTAACAAAATGATTCGCGATTTAGATGCCCGGGAAAAATTTTTTCGATTATTGGACAAACAACTAGAATAGGGGATGGAATACTGCTCCATCCCCTGCCCCATTGCAGGCATGCCTATGATATTGAAAACTCGAGGAAATTCTCAAATGTGTTATTTTCCATGAGTCGAATGCTCACTGATTCCCAAGGCCATTTTTAAATACTGTACAAATAAGATGGATTGCTCTTTGATTTTCAAATCTTCTCTCGATAACATCGCGTCCTCCACCGCTAGGCCGTCAATGAACGCAATGATCGAGCGCGCAATGATTTCATGATCAAACCTCGTGCTGAATTCACCATTTCTTTGCCCGTCTTCGATAATATTGGCATAAATACTCAAGCCATTATTGTATCGTGTTTTTCCGTATGCTCTCCTGTGCTCATCATTTCTTCCGATGATAAAATACTCAAGTTTTGCCGGGGCTAAAGGATCCATTTCATCATCAGGCTCCCCGCCCTCGCCAAAGATGGTTTTCATGAGCATATCCCAATAAGATGTCGCATTTTCCTTTAACATCTCCAATGTCTCATCCAATTCCAGCGATAAGCCTTCTTCAAGAATCGTTTCGAACACTGCCTCTTTATTTGAAAAATATTGATACAGCCCGCCTCTGCTGACATTCGCAGCGTCCATGATGTGCTTCATCGTGGCCCGCTCATATCCATATTCAATGAATACTTTCTCTGCTGCTTTCAAAATTTCAGCTCGACGCTGTTCCATGTGCTCCTGACTGACCTTCGGAGACATTGACTCTCCCCCGTTCTATTTTACTTTTAAAAATCAGACCAACCACCGAGACTGCAACCAATAAGAGGCCTGTTATCACAAATGTCGGAACTACTCCCAGCATAGTAGCAAGCAATCCTCCAACCAATGGTCCGATGATTGTTGCAGTGGTCGTTACACTATTTAATACACCAAAAACCCTGCCTGTCATGTGTACCGGAGTGTCGGTTTGGACAGCAGCCTGGAAAGGAATGAACACCAAACCGACAGAAAACCCGCCAAACAACCCAAGAATAGGTCCCCATAACATTGGCAACTCTATATCAAATACTGTCAATACAGCCATCATACTAAAACTGAGCCCTATTCCACAAACTCCAATGAACATCAAAATCAGGGCATTGTAATCTGTTTTCTTAGCCAACACCATTCCCGTAAAGAACATTCCGAGTCCTGAAGCTGTAACGATATAACCAAAGAGATCCGGTGAAACATTCGGCAGTTCCCTTAGCAATACGATGATTTGGGAATCTGAAAGCTGTAAAATCAACAAGCTTACCCCTAACACCAAAACCCCCACGATTAAAAAGCGATTTCCTTTAATGAACCTGATGCCTTCCAAGAAATCCTCTTTAAACGAAGCTTCCTTCGGTTCCTCCGAATCGTCCTTTATTGGCACCACTGCCTTTGGCAATGCAAGAAGCAGGAGAGCTGAGAGGACAAAAGTTCCAGAGTCGATAAAGAAAACCAGCTGGGTGCCAAAAGCTGAGACCAACACTCCGCTCAACAATGGCCCGAGCACCTTCGTTCCTGAATCAATCATGGAAGTAATCGACATGGCGCTTTTCATATTATCCTGATTTATAATCTCCTTAAGCTTGCCGTTCTTTGCCGGGACAAATATAGCTGAAAGCATTCCGATCATGAACAAGCAAATATAAACAGTCCAGAGTGAGTTGGCAAAAGCTAGAATCAGAATAAGGCCTGCTCTCACTAAGTCTGAAACAATCATTAATGCTTTTCTATTAAACCTGTCAGCAATCGTTCCGGTAAAAGGTCCAAGCAGCGCCATTGGCACCGCCAAACAAAGGATAATCATCGACACCTCCATTGGAGATGCCTCCCACTTCAATCCAACCATCGTTATGATCGCAATGACACTCAACCAGTCACCAACACTGGATATTAACTGTGCTAGCATCAATGTAATAAACGCTTTGTTTTTTGAAAGACCATTCATCATAATCCCTCCATTTTTAAAACGACGTCAGTGTCGTTTTTCTTAATTTTATTATAACGACACTGATGTCGTTTTTCAACCACCTTTATAAAATTTGGGCTGTTTTTTTAAAGTAATTGAAATGGAGGCAAAAAAAGAGGCAACCTTAAAGGCTGCCTCCCGTCTCTATTTTCCAAATAACTTCCCAAACCCAGATAAGAAACCCTTTTTCTTGTTGGCTTGAGCCGTCTGGATCACCGGTTTCTTTTTACCAAGATAAATCTCCTCTTTATCAATCGCATGGTTATGGGCCAAAACAAGTCCGAGCTCGGAGTCATAATCCTTGTTTGTCACGATTGTGAACTCAATGCCCCGCTTTTCAGCCGCTTTAATGTATTCTGATAAATAACGATATGATATATGGCCATTTAAAAAGAGGTGGGCTTCACGATTTTCATCCATAAGCTGCTCGACTTCAGGCTCAACACCCTTCCTCATCACCTCGCCCTGCGTAAGCGCAATGACCACCCGTTCCCTCAGTGTCGTAAGGAAACGCCGTCTCTCATCAGGCTTCGTCTGTTTTGCACCATGGATTCCCTGCTGCAGATAATCATCCAGTTTGCTATCGCTCAACTTAGTCACCCCTGTGTTTTACAAACTTTTATAACTTATATTTTACCGTATTCACCGTTTTCCAGGTTGAGACGGCACTAAAAAACTCCATTTCTATTCCCTTTCAGGCTCTTCCACCACTCATTCGGGCACTGAATCAATATCTTGAAACCTTTCTGCTTCACTTACTAAAACCACTAATACTACTATGTATGAATACGCCCAAATGTCTGTGCTAGTTTAAGGTTATCCTATTTTGCGCAAAAAAAACCTTCTCTTCAGTTCGAAGAGAAGGACACAAATAGGAGAATGCAAGGTTAAAAACCAAAAACTAATATGGTAAATCTTCGCCTGAGTTGGAGGGCCCAGGCGAAGAGACAACCCGTAATCAGGAAGTGGTAAACTGTGCTTCTTCGGTAGAGCCTTTTAATGCGGTCGTTGAGGAAGTCCCTCCGGAAATGACCATTGATACATCATCGAAGTAGCCTGTTCCTACTTCGCGCTGGTGTCTTGTAGCTGTGTAGCCGTATTGTTCGCTATCGAACTCAGCTTGCTGCAGTTCGGAGTAGGCAGCCATGCCGCGCTCTTTGTAGCCGCGAGCCAGTTCGAACATGCTGTGGTTCAATGCGTGGAAGCCAGCAAGTGTAACGAACTGGAACTTGTAGCCCATTTTGCCAAGCTCGACTTGGAATTTCGCGATCGTCTCGTCATCCAGCTTCTTTTTCCAGTTGAATGAAGGCGAGCAGTTGTAAGCAAGCAGCTTGCCAGGATACTTCTCGTGGATCGCTTCAGCAAAACGGCGGGCTTCATCCAGATCAGGCTCAGAAGTTTCACACCAAACAAGGTCAGCATATGGAGCATAAGCCAAGCCGCGCGCAATCGCCTGGTCAAGGCCAGCCTTCACACGGAAGAATCCTTCAGGAGTCCTGTCACCTGTGATGAACGGAGCATCATATGGATCGACATCGCTTGTGATCAAATCTGCTGCATTCGCATCAGTACGCGCCACAATCAGGGTTGGCGTTCCCATGACGTCTGCCGCAAGTCGGGCAGCAATCAAGTTACGGACTGCTGTCTGTGTAGGAAGCAATACCTTTCCGCCAAGGTGTCCGCATTTCTTTTCAGAAGATAGCTGGTCCTCAAAGTGAACGCCTGCTGCGCCAGCTTCGATCATACCCTTCATCAATTCGAATACATTCAGCTGTCCGCCAAAGCCTGCTTCTGCATCCGCCACGATTGGTGCGAACCAGTCGATGGAATTGTCTCCTTCTCCATGAGTGATCTGGTCAGCACGCTGCAGTGCCTGGTTGATACGCTTAACAACAGCCGGAACGCTGTTCGCCGGGTACAAGCTCTGGTCAGGATACATATTCCCGGAAAGGTTAGCGTCCGCTGCAACCTGCCATCCGCTCAAGTAGATTGCCTTAAGGCCAGCTTTTACCTGCTGGACAGCCTGGTTGCCAGTCAAAGCACCAAGAGCGTTAACGAAATCTTCCTCATGTACCAGCTTCCACAGCTTTTCTGCACCGCGGCGTGCCAGTGTATGCTCAATATCGATCGAACCGCGAAGCTTGATAACATCCTCCGCAGTATAAGTTCTTTCCACACCAGCCCATCTGCTATCCATTTCCCAGCTTTCCTGCAATTGCTTTACACGATCTTGAGTCATTATTTGTTCCTCCTAATGTTTGTTTTTATAAGAATCTATCAATCTATTAAGCTAAAGCCTGATAGCCAGGCAGTGTTAAAAATTCAACGAACTCATCATTTAAAATCAATTCATCAAACATTTCTGCTGCCTGCTCGAATTTCCCATTTTCAAATACCGCTTCACCGACTTCCAGCTTGATTTTTTCAAGCTCCTCTTCCTTCAGCTCATGGTACATTTCAACCGTCACTTTGCGGCCATCTTCCAGAGCTCCTTTTGGATGGCGAATCCATTGCCATAGCTGCGCACGGGAAATCTCGGCTGTTGCGGCATCCTCCATCAGGTTATGGATCGGCGCTGCACCGCGGCCATTCAGCCAGCTAGCCACATACTGGATTCCGACATTGATGTTCATCCGTACACCGGTCTCTGTTATAGTCCCCTCTGGTACAGCAAGCAGATCATCTGCCTTCACTTCAACATCCATCTGCTTTCCTGATTCAATCTGGTTCGGTTCCGGCATTTCCTTGTTGAACGCCTCAAGGGCTACTGAAACCAAACCTGGATGCGCTACCCATGTGCCATCATGGCCGTCTCGGGCTTCGCGTTCTTTATCCGCACGTACCTTGGCGAATGCTTCAGCATTTGCTTCCTCGTCATTCTTGATTGGGATTTGTGCTGCCATTCCACCCATTGCCGGTGCCTTGCGGCGGTGGCAAGTCTGGATCGTCAGCAACGAGTAGGATCTCATGAATGGAACCGTCATCGTAACCTGGGAGCGATCCGGTAAAATCACATCATCCTGTGAACGAAGTTTTTTCAGATAGCTGAAAATATAATCCCATCGCCCGCAGTTCAATCCAGCGGAGTGCTCTTTCAGTTCATATAGAATCTCATTCATTTCGAATGAAGCCAGGATCGTTTCAATCAAAACAGTTGCTTTAATCGTTCCCTGTGGAATACCAAGATGATTCTGTGCATATACGAACACATCGTTCCATAGGCATGCTTCAAGGTGGCTCTCCATCTTAGGAAGGTAGAAGTATGGGCCTGTGCCCTGCTCTACCAGCTTTTTCGCATTGTGGAAAAAGTACATCGCGAAATCGAATAATCCGCCGGAAATCGGGTTGCCATCGAGCAATACATGTTTTTCTTCTAGGTGCCAGCCTCTCGGGCGAACCATTAAAACAGCTGTTTTTTCATTCAGTTGATACTTTTTGCCATTTGGATTTTCAAAAGAGATCGTCCTGTTGACGGCGTCCCTTAGATTGATCTGTCCTTCAACAATCGCTTCCCAAGTCGGCGAAGTTGAATCCTCGCAGTCTGCCATGAAAATCTTCGCTCCGGAATTGAGCGCATTGATGACCATCTTCCTGTCTGTTGGCCCTGTGATCTCGACTCTGCGATCCTGCAGATCTTTTGGCAGTGGCGCGATTGTCCAGTCACTTTCACGGATGTGCTTCGTCTCCGGCAAAAAGTCCGGTAGCTTGCCTGCATTGATTTCTGCCTGGCGCTTTTCACGAGCTTCCAGCAGCTCTACCCGGCGCTCACCAAAATGCCTTTCAAGTCTCTCAACAAAATCAAGAACCTCTGGTGTCAAAATTTCTTCATATCCTTTTTTCATGCTGCCTATAATTTCAATTCCTGTAGTTTGTGTCGACATTTACTGTCTTCACCCCTTTGTTATAGTACAGTATCAATTACTCTAATATGTATTATATAACAGAAGAATCAGATTGCAACTATTTTGTTAAATTTTTCTGAAAAATTTTCAAATTAGTGTTTTAGCTTGTTATTCCATAAAAAGGTATTTGGTGCAATTATGCTAATGATCCGTGCAATTATGAAAGAAAGCGTGCGATTTCTCTCCTTATCGATTCAATCAGCGGGAATGGTGCAATCCTAGTATCTACCGTGCAATTGATGATTGAATAAGCAAGACAACACAAAAAAACCCCTGATCACAGGGGTTCTTCTGCATTCTTTTTCAGTATGAATTTTATAAAGAGAAATGTGAGGGCGGGTACAACTAAATTAGGCAGCAGGAATTGGATAAAGAATGATAGCGCATCTGTGAGTTGATTTGCCTGGTCTGCTTGAGGGATCAGGATTTGATTCCCTGAGGGGCCTTTTGAAAAAACGGAGTTAAAAACAAAGTTCCATCCTAAGTGGAGACCAATTGGGAGCATCATCGATTTTGTTTTATCAAAGGCATATGCCCAAACTAAACCAGAGAATGACGTCATCAGGAACACAACAAGCATCATAACAATATTTCCTAATACTCCAAAAGAAAACCAGTGATAGATTCCAAAGACCACTGCGGATAAAATGATCCCTGTCCTTGCGCCCCATTTTCGGATAGCGATGTAGAGAAGTGCTCCTCTAAAAATCAATTCCTCAAAGACAACAGACTTAACATTCCACCAGAGGAAGTTTAATGCACCAAGGACAGTAAGATTTTCATTCAGTTTCCAGTCGGTATTTGTCAGGGCGGAATCAACCAGTTGTATTACTGTACAAAGAATTGCGGTGAAAATGAACCCAAGAGCTAGTTGGGACATCCTTGATTTTGATGGTGTGATTCCTAATGCACCAAGGCTTTCCCTGTAAAAAACACGAAGCAAAATCCACGATATTATGAGCTGCACTACTATTCCAAGCAAAGCATCAACTCCCATTCGGATAATTTTACCTAATTATATCAAAGGACATATCATCACATTCCCTTAAATTGAAAAAATCCCCCTCTCAAAACGAGAAGGGGATTCCATTTCTATATTAGTACATTTCAGAAGTAGTCTTCGCTTGCATGTGAAGAAGCAGATAGTCTGGTCCGCCAGCTTTTGAATCTGTTCCTGACATGTTGAAGCCGCCGAATGGCTGGTAACCTACGATTGCGCCTGTGCAGCCGCGGTTGAAGTAAAGGTTTCCGACATGGAAATCTTCGCGTGCCTTCTGGATGTTTTCACGGTTACGAGTGATAACAGCTCCAGTCAGGCCGTATTCAGTGTTGTTTGCGATTTCAAGAGCATGGTCGAAATCCTTCGCTTTTGTGAATGCAACAACTGGTCCGAAGATTTCTTCCTGCATGATGCGAGCTTTTGGATCCACATCAGCGAATACTGTTGGCTTGATGAAGTAGCCTTTAGAGCTGTCTCCTTCGCCACCAGTCATCAAACGGCCCTCTTCCTTGCCGATTTCGATGTAGCTCATGATCTTGTCAAATGCACCCTGGTCATTTACAGGACCCATGAATGTGCTTTGGTCTGTTGGATCGTCAAGCTTAAGCTCATTTGTCAATTCAACGACGCGGTTAAGAACCTGGTCGTATACATCCTCAACGATAACTGCACGTGAACATGCAGAACATTTTTGTCCTGAGAAGCCGAAAGCAGAAGCAGTGATCGCTTGAGCAGCCAATTCAAGATCAGCGTCTTTATCGACAACCATTGTGTCTTTTCCGCCCATTTCAGCGATGACGCGCTTAAGCCAGATTTGGCCTTCGCTCAATTTAGAAGCGCGCTCGTAAATACGCAGACCCACATCACGTGAACCTGTGAAGCTTACGAAGCGAGTGTCTTTGTGGTCAACAAGGTAGTCGCCCACTTCTGCACCACTTCCTGGTACGAAGTTAAGGACACCTGCAGGAAGACCTGCTTCTTCCATAACTTCAACAAACTTAGCCGCAACTACTGGAGTTGTAGAAGCTGGCTTCAATAGAACTGTGTTACCAGCAACGATTGCTGCTACAGTAGTACCAGCCATGATCGCTAATGGGAAGTTCCATGGTGAAATAACGATTCCCACTCCAAGAGGAATGTAATCATAACGGTTATATTCATTTGGACGGCTGTTAACTGGCATTCCGTCTTTGATTTTTAGCATTTGGCGAGCATAGTATTCAAGGAAGTCGATTGCTTCAGCTGTATCAGCATCTGCCTCGTTCCATGGCTTACCTGCTTCTTTTGTTAAAAGTGCTGAGAATTCATGCTTGCGGCGGCGAATGATTGCAGCAGCCTTGAATAATACATCTGCACGTGTCTCAGGTTTTACTTTTCTCCAAGTCTTGAACGCTTCAACAGCAGCCTGCATTGCTTTTTCAGCTAAATCGCGATTTGCTTTTGAGACGCGTCCAATAACCTCTTCTTTATTGGATGGGTTGTAAGATACAATCTTGTCTTCAGTCGAGATTCTCTCTCCGCCGATCACCAAGTCGTAATCCTGGCCAAGATAGCCTTCTACAGTCTTTAATCCTGTAAGGTATCCTTCACGGTGTTCCTCATCTTTAAAATTCGTGAAAGGCTCGTGTTTGTATGGCTGAACCATTCTATCCCCTCCTATGTATTAAAACGTTTTCATTCCTTTCCCATTCTATCATGAGAGTCTTATAGTGTTCAATGACAACGTACTAGCAAGTCTTGGATTGCAAATTTTCTCATTATTTATTATGGCAATATTGTATTTCAGCCGACTTTTGGGCTTGTTACAGAGTTGGTCGATAAAATGGTGAAAGTGGTCGATATTTTATAAAATCCGCTGATATATTCGAAAATGTGGTCGATATATTTAAAAATGTGGTCGATATAATTTTATTTTCGCCAATAAAATGATTACAGTAGTAAAATCACACGAATAATCAGCAGGGAATCCCCTTAATCTAGCGAATATTTATCTATCATTTAAAAAAGGGGTCTATTTTACATGAGAAAACGGCATGAAG
>NZ_JBGCUB010000017.1:0-19154 GCF_053543455.1 Mesobacillus sp. LC4 | reverse complement strand
GATCATTCGTTCTTCTTGAATTCTTCTTACACATTATCTAGTTTTGAGGGAATAAAAGCTTTTCATTAAGTGAAAAACTTTTTTAAAATTTCTCTTGCAAAATGCATAAAAGACAGTATAATAGATATTGTCTTTGAAAAAATGTCTGGTGGCGATGGCGAGAAGGTCACACCCGTTCCCATACCGAACACGGAAGTTAAGCTTCTCAGCGCCGATGGTAGTTGGGGGTTTCCCCCTGTGAGAGTAGGACGCCGCCGGGCAGGATGCATTTTCATCCAATCTTCAAAGATGCGGATCGCGTATCCAAGTCGGAGAAATAATCATTATTCCGCAGTAGCTCAGTGGTAGAGCACTCGGCTGTTAACCGAGCGGTCGTAGGTTCGAATCCTACCTGCGGAGCCATTTGGAGAGCTGTCCGAGAGGTCGAAGGAGCACGATTGGAAATCGTGTAGACGGTCAACGCTGTCTCAAGGGTTCGAATCCCTTGCTCTCCGCCATAGAAACTTTATATCTGGCCCCTTGGTCAAGCGGTTAAGACACCGCCCTTTCACGGCGGTAACACGGGTTCGAATCCCGTAGGGGTCACCAAACGGAGGATTAGCTCAGCTGGGAGAGCATCTGCCTTACAAGCAGAGGGTCGGCGGTTCGATCCCGTCATCCTCCACCATATATGTTTTATAAGTTTATTATCGTCGCGGGGTGGAGCAGTTCGGTAGCTCGTCGGGCTCATAACCCGAAGGTCGCAGGTTCAAATCCTGCCCCCGCAATCATAAAGTTATTTTCAAGTTAAACACTTGAAAAGACTTTGGTCCCGTGGTGTAGCGGTTAACATGCCTGCCTGTCACGCAGGAGATCGCCGGTTCGATCCCGGTCGGGACCGCCATTTGTGGCTCAGTAGCTCAGTCGGTAGAGCAAAGGACTGAAAATCCTTGTGTCGGCGGTTCGATTCCGTCCTGAGCCACCATCTATACAATACCTGGTTATTCAGGAAATTTGATAAAATGGGTTTTTTAACATCAAAAAAGATGTTATAGTGGAGGGGTAGCGAAGTGGCTAAACGCGGCGGACTGTAAATCCGCTCCCTCAGGGTTCGGCGGTTCGAATCCGTCCCCCTCCACCACTTAATATAGGGGTATAGTTTAAAGGTAGAACGAAGGTCTCCAAAACCTTTGGTGTGGGTTCGATTCCTACTACCCCTGCCAATTTTATTATGGCGATTGTGGCGAAGTGGTTAACGCATCGGATTGTGGTTCCGACATTCGTGGGTTCGATTCCCATCAGTCGCCCCATTTTAATCACATATTCACCGGTGAGTGAATAGTATATATTGGGCTATAGCCAAGCGGTAAGGCATCGCACTTTGACTGCGACATGCGTTGGTTCGAATCCAGCTAGCCCAGCCATTTTTTGCGGAAGTAGTTCAGTGGTAGAATACAACCTTGCCAAGGTTGGGGTCGCGGGTTCGAATCCCGTCTTCCGCTCCAAAAATATATGGCGGCATAGCCAAGTGGTAAGGCAAAGGTCTGCAAAACCTTTATTCACCGGTTCAAATCCGGTTGCCGCCTCCACTAATGATTTAGTGGCAGCAAGAACGCAAGACATATTAATATGCCGGTGTGGCGGAATTGGCAGACGCGCACGACTCAAAATCGTGTTCCTTCTGGAGTGTCGGTTCGACCCCGACCACCGGTACCACTTTTATTATAAACAGGATGTCCTGTTTTCTTTATTTCATATAGATATGTACGCGGGTGTAGTTTAGTGGTAAAACCTCAGCCTTCCAAGCTGATGATGAGGGTTCGATTCCCTTCACCCGCTCCATACATACGTGACTAACGCAGTATGTCGTTTCCAGAAAACGATATGCTGCGTTTTTTCTTTGTCTGTCTTATAACCGAATCTTGATTTCAAATTGAATGAAAAATAAACGGAAAAATTCCGCTTGAATTGTAAACGACCCTAAATTCTTTAAGAATAAGGGTCGTTTTTCCGCTTATTTCATCCAAATCGATGGATTTTGTCTTATTTTTAAGAGTTAACCGGAATATCTCCGCTTGTTCCCACAGCATTAGTGTCCTCTAAATACAATAACCGGAATATATCTCCGTTTATTCCCACTTCATAAGATCCTCTAAGTAAGTAATAGCCGGAAACTCTCCTCTTATGAATACTCATATCTACATAATCGTCACCAATGAATCATCATCACCCCAAAAAGAAAAAGGATGCATTAGCATCCCAAGATTTTATATGTGCCTGATCCACCATGGATTTGGATAAACATGTTCATGAGTGACTCAGTCATTTTTTGCATACTTTCTGGTGAAGATGAAGGTTTTAAATAGACAATCTGCAGAGCATTTGTAGTATTTCCTGTTACGGCCGTCCGCTCTGAATCGACAAATGGGCTGCCGAATGGTCCTTTTTCGTCCGCAGAAATCAGCAAGTTGGCCAGATTATTGGTACGCCCATTTAGACCTGTGTACTCTTCGCTTTCTTCACCTATTTTAATCGTTACATCCCCAACGAGCTTATCGCTGTCATAGACGCCAATTGGAATTTGGTATTCAAGAGAGAAGAAATTATTTAAATCTATTGCACTATGTATGGATTGGAGATAATTCTGCTTGGCAATCCGTCGGTAGAGGGCTTCCGCTGAGTGTCTATAGCGGTTTGGGTCCTTACCAGTTGTTTTGAATATTGCACGCCATTCTTTGATACCCTCGAGATCGGTTATGTTTTTTTCCAGAAGGTCGAAATAAATAGATTCCTGGAAAAGCTGGAGCCTGCCTTTTAACATTTGCGGAGACTCGCCAACCTGGATGTCTTTGTACTGGATAATCCCGACTGAAAATCCGGGAATCAGATCACATATCGCCTTGGAAACTTGAATTTCCATTGATTCCACCTCCAAATCTGCTTTAAAATAGTTTATCATAAAAGTAATTTGCTTTTAAATTTATGGATTTCAAATAGAAACATTAAACAGAAAGGAGGAAACTTTAATGGATACAGCTAGCCTGAAGAAGGATATTATCGCTTACAGCAAAAGTATTGGTATTGATAAAATTGGTTTTGCAGCTCCATCTGCCTTCGAAGAGATGAAGGTCAGGTTATACAGGCAGCAGGAACTTCAATATCAATCCGGATTCGAGGAAAAGGATATTGAAAAGAGGACGGAGCCTGGCCTGATTTTTGACCGTCCTAGATCCATCATTTCGATTGCTCTCGCTTATCCTTCTAAGATGAAGACGAAGGTTGTCAGCAAGAAAGGGGAACGGCGTGGAATCTTCTGCCGTGCTTCATGGGGGACTGACTATCATATGGTCCTCAGGGACAGGTTGAAAAAACTGGAGGATTACATTGCTATGAAGGTTCCTGAAGCCAGGTTCAAGTCGATGGTCGATACGGGTGAACTTGTTGACAGGGCAGTAGCCGAGAGGGCAGGAATAGGCTGGAGCGGCAAGAACTGTTCCATCATCACACCGGAGTTCGGTTCATATGTTTACTTAGGTGAGATGATCACGAGTATTCCATTTGAACCCGATACGCCGATGGAGGACCGTTGTGGCAGCTGCAATAAATGTGTGGATGTCTGTCCTACTGGCGCACTTGTACAGGGCGGGCAGCTAGATGCTCAAAAATGCATCGCCTTCGTGACACAAACTAAGGGCTTTTTGGCAGACGAGTTCCGCGAAAAGCTTGGCAACCGCATATATGGCTGTGATACTTGCCAGACAGTTTGTCCTGAGAACAAAGGGAAGGATTTTCACTTCCATGAAGAAATGGAGCCAGACCCTGAAATTGCGAAGCCTCTTCTTAAACCTCTGCTAAACATCAGCAATCGAGAGTTCAAAGAAAAGTTCGGACATGTATCCGGATCATGGCGGGGTAAAAAGCCTATCCAGCGTAACGCAATCATTGCTCTTGCGCACTATAAAGATGATACGGCCATACCTGAATTAATCATGGTAATGAAGAATGACCCTAGACCTGTACTCAGAGGGACGGCAGCTTGGGCGCTTGGCAAAATTGGCGGACCTGTGGCATTTGAGGCTCTGAAGGTTGCTTCTGATGACGAAAAGGATGAGGAAGTACTAAATGAAATCAATAAAGGTATGGATTTTTTCAAAGATAACTCCGAGTCGAATATCACTGTGTAGGGAATGGATTTTATAAATCCATTCTTTTTTTATGCGTGAAAACCTGGAACGTTTCATAAATATGAAGGGGGAAGGGAGAGATGAACATGCGTGAACAACTGCAGGAACTTCTAGAACAGCGTGTCCTTCAATGTGTTTCCATGCCGCGAAATCAACTGCATGAGTGTCCAGCTATAGAGATCAAAAAGCAAAGCTTTACCAAAAGGTCTGCTGAAATTGTAAAAGCAAAGGCAAATGGCAGGGTTGAAGAGAAGGTTGAAGAGAAGGAAAACGCCACAGTGTTATATGAGGTGCACTTTCAATATTTAATAAAGCACCGCGGTTTATTTTACATGGAGGAAGAGGTGGAGAAGAGACAGGCTGAATTTTACAAGGGTGTGCTTGTGAAGGATGAAAAGCTGACAGAGATTCAGGGCTCTCAGGACGACAGAGAAGGGATATTGCCTGCTTTTTCACAGGGGGTGGATGAGCAGGAGAGGAAGGGTTTCAGGTATGACAGGCTGAAGGCTGTTCAATATGCTGAAAGATGGTGGAATGATTTTAATCCTGCCTATAAGAAATTCGAGGTTGATTGTACCAATTATATTTCTCAATGTCTGCATCAGGGCGGTGCGCCAATGCGAGGGTATCCTAACCGCAGCAATGGCTGGTGGATGCAGAATGATAATTGGAGTTTCAGCTGGTCAGTCGCCAATGCGATGCGCTGGCATATTCCAGGGTCCAAGTTTGGATTAAGGGGGAGAGAGGTGGATCATGTCCAAAAGCTGAAGCTTGGGGATGTCATTTGCTATGATTTTGAAGGGGATGGCCGATTTGACCATACCACCATTGTTACGGGTCATGATGCTGATGGCATGCCACTGGTCAATGCCCATACGTATAACAGCAGAATGAGATATTGGGCGTATGAGGATTCAACTGCGTACACCCCGAATATAAAATACAAGTTTTTTACGATTACGGATGATGCTGAGGGTTGATGGTGGCCTTGCGAACATGCTGCAACGCCATTTCCTTTGTTGTGCAGGAGTGTAGTGGTATAATAGCTGTAGTTTTTATTAGAGGTGAAAGTCATGGCATTGCATGTTGTATTATACCAGCCGCTCATTCCAGCAAACACTGGCAATATTGCGCGCACATGTGCTGGTACAGATACCGAGCTTCACTTAATCAGGCCGTTGGGGTTCTCGACGGATGACAAGATGTTGAAGAGGGCGGGTTTGGATTATTGGGAGCATGTGAAGATCCACTATTATGATTCGCTTGAGGATTTTTATCAACAGAACGAGGGCGGAGAATTCTTCTATGTGACCAAATTTGGAAAAAAGGCGCATTCCGATTTTGATTATAGTGCAACCGAAAAGGATTTCTTTTTTATTTTTGGCAGGGAGACAACAGGTTTGCCAAAAGAAGTGATTGAGAGCAATATGGAAACATGCTTGAGGCTGCCTATGAATGAAAATATCCGTTCATTAAATCTGTCTAATACGGCTGCGATTTTGATTTATGAAGCGCTTAGACAGCAGGACTATCGCGATTTGCGCAAATACTAGGAGGCCATTTTGCGGCCTCCTTTTTGGTATGGAAAATAGTACGGGAGAAAAGGAGCTGTAATAAATGAACCAGGTAGTTGAAACAATTCTTAACCATCGTTCAGTTAGAAATTTTAAAAAACAGGCACTGGGTCGTGAGCAGATCGAAGGTATTGTGAAGAGCGCTCAGGCTGCATCCACTTCAAGCTTCATCCAGGCCTATTCAATCATTGGAGTTACGGATCAAAATAAGAAGGACAAGCTGGCTGAAATTGCTGGGAACCAGACTTATGTTGCGGCCAATGGACATTTCTTTGTTTTCTGTGCAGATCTCTATCGACATAAGGTCATAGCGGAGATGGAAGGTACTAATCTGGATGACTCGATAGAGAGCACAGAGAAATTCATGGTTGCCCTGATCGATGCAGCTCTGGCGGCCCAGAATGCGGCTGTGGCTGCCGAATCTATGGGGCTAGGTATTTGCTATATCGGCGGGATACGCAATGATTTGGAGGCTGTTAAGGAAGTATTGAAGACGCCTGACCATGTGATACCTCTTTTTGGCATGGCAGTTGGCTATCCTGACCAGGAAACGGACGTGAAGCCGCGCCTGCCGCTTGAGCATGTGTATATGGAAAATGAGTATCAGCAAGACCGGGCATTATTTGAAAAGCAGCTCGAAGATTATAATGCAGAGACTTCGCAATACTATCGTGAAAGAACAGGCGGAAAACGTGAGGATACCTGGACCGGACAGATGGCAAAAATGCTTGGTCGGAAATCGAGGATGTACATGAAGGAGTTTGTTGAAAAACAGGATTTGAATAAAAAATAATGATAGAAAAGTAAAAAGCTGCCGATTGGCAGCTTTTTATTTTTTCGTGATTCCCGGCTTATCATCGTAACCTGAAGTGAAGATTGCAGCCAAGAATGCAATTGAAACGCCAATTATAAGAATGAGTTTCATGTATGTAAGCCTCCCTGTTTTTTCGTTTTGTCCATATAGAATTCATTATATCCTATTATACCGCAACTGTGAAGGATAGGCTTATTTTTTCCATGAAGACTTAAAAAAGGACAACCATCCTGACAGAACGTTTACGCATGTTCAAATTGTTTGCTGCATAGAATTTATTAATCGTCTCTTGATAACGCTAGATGGGGAGGTCCATATGGATATTTTAAAAAAGATTGAAATGTATCGCCAGGATGAAGAAAAGCTGAAATGGGAAGGGACGTTCAGGGAGTATCTTGAAATTGTGAAGGAACAGCCATGGGTTGCTCAATCGGCACATTCGCGTGTGTTTAATATGATCAAGGATGCAGGAATTGAAAACGATAAGGGCAAAAAGCGCTATTCCTTCTTCAATTCACAGTTATTCGGGCTTGAGGAAGCATTGGAAAGGCTCGTGGAGGAATATTTTCACCCAGCTGCGAAAAGGCTTGATGTCAGAAAGCGGATTTTATTGCTGATGGGGCCAGTGAGCGGCGGAAAATCAACTCTGGTGACAATGCTGAAACGAGGGCTTGAGGCGTATTCGCATACAGACAGAGGAGCAATTTATGCGATCAAAGGCTGCCCGATGCATGAAGACCCGCTGCATATGATTCCACATCACTTGCGCAAGGATTTTTATGATGAATATGGTATCCGGATTGAAGGGAATTTATCGCCGCTTAATATGATGAGGCTTGAACAGGAATATGGCGGCAGGATTGAAGATGTCATTGTGGAAAGAATCTTCTTCTCTGAAGATAAGCGGACAGGGATTGGTACATTCAGTCCTTCGGATCCCAAATCCCAGGATATTGCTGATTTGACAGGAAGCATCGATTTCTCCACAATCGCTGAATATGGTTCTGAATCCGATCCGCGTGCCTATCGTTTTGACGGCGAGTTGAATAAGGCTAACCGGGGGATGATGGAGTTCCAGGAGATGCTGAAGTGTGATGAAAAATTCCTCTGGCATTTGCTGAGCCTGACGCAGGAGGGCAATTTTAAAGCAGGTCGTTTCGCGCTGATCAGTGCTGATGAACTGATTGTAGCTCACACGAACGAAACAGAATACCGCTCATTCATCTCCAATAAGAAGAATGAAGCCCTGCATTCACGGATTATTGTCATGCCGATTCCGTATAACTTAAAAGTGACCGAAGAAGAGAAAATCTATGACAAGATGATCAGGGAAAGCGATGTAAATGATGTCCATATCGCCCCACATACTTTAAGGGTGGCTGCGATGTTCACGATTCTTACCCGTTTAAAAGATCCGAAAAAGGGCGACATCGACTTGATCAAGAAGATGAGGCTTTATGATGGAGAGAGTGTCGAAGGTTATAACAGAGCTGATGTGGAGGAACTGAAAAAAGAGCATCAGGATGAAGGAATGAGCGGGATTGACCCTCGTTATGTCATTAACCGGATTTCTTCTACAATCATCAGGAAGGAAGTCAAAACGATTAATGCCTTAGACGTCCTGAGATCACTGAAGGAAGGTCTTGACCAGCATCCATCAATTACCGCCGAGACTAGGGAGCGTTATCTGAATTACATTTCGCTTGCCCGGAAAGAGTATGATGATATCGCCAAGAAGGAAGTACAAAAGGCATTTGTGTACTCGTATGAAGAGTCAGCCAAAACGCTCATGGATAACTACCTTGATAATGTCGAGGCGTATTGCAATAAGGCGAAGATGCGTGATCAGCTGACCGGCGAGGAAATCAATCCGGATGAGAAGCTGATGCGCTCTATAGAGGAACAGATTGGCATTTCCGAGAATGCGAAGAAAGCATTCCGTGAAGAGATTTTAATCAGAATTTCTGCCTATGCGCGCAAAGGGAAGAGATTTGATTACAATTCGCATGACCGCCTGCGTGAAGCAATCCAGAAGAAGCTGTTTGCTGATTTGAAGGATGTCGTCAAAATCACGACTTCAACCAAGACTCCAGATGAGACACAGCTTAAGAAAATCAATAATGTTGTTGCGCGACTCATCGATGAGCATGGGTATAACTCTACCTCAGCGAATGAATTGCTGCGATATGTCGGAAGTCTGTTAAATAGATAGTCATAGAGAGGACCTGCAGATTGCAGGTCCTTTAAGTTTATAAAGCGGTGAAAGCGGGAATAGTACAGGCAAGAGGTGATAGAAATGGCTAAAAAAGAATTGCCAAAAGACTATGTCCCTAAAAATAGTTCCATGGCTCGCAATGAGGAAGAAATTGAAGATCTAGGCAAGCAAATGGAGCACCGCCGAACAGGTGAAGAATTGAAAGAGGATTATGATAAAGTACCAGATCCAATCCAATTTGATAAATCGAATGAAAAGGAATGACCTTTGCTGAAAATGCAGAGGTTATTTTTTTTTGTAAAATACAGGCTCCATAAATATTCAAACAGTTTAATCGGGAAAGGAAGGAAAGTCGTCCATGCTGCTGCCGGGAAGGCAATATAGGGTTACCTGTGCAAAAGAACTTATACCCGCACTAGATAGAAAGGACAATAATGCGCTAAAGGATTACAAGATAAAATGGGCTTGTCCATCGATAGGAGAAAAGGTTAATTGTCAAAATTATTTGTAAATTATTTTGTCTTCCTGCATAAGATAGAGTAATTACAATTCCCACAAGGGTAAAGTCCATCGGGATATTGTATGAATGTATGCTGAATTGTGTTACTGTCAAAATGAAAAATTCAAAGGAGGGGTTGAAAATGACCGATGAAAGCAGTCACCAGTTTGTGATTTCCCAGGAAGATTGGTCCCTCCACCGCAAAGGACATGATGACCAACAGCGCCATCAGGAAAAGGTGCAGGAAGCAATCAAGAGCAATCTGCCTGATTTGATCACCGAAGAGAATATTATCATGTCCAACGGCAGGGATGTCGTCAAGATTCCGATAAGGTCACTGGATGAATACAAAATCCGTTATAACTATGATAAGAACAAACACGTCGGCCAGGGGAATGGAGACAGTAAAGTAGGCGATGTCGTCGCCCGTGACGGCTCTGGGCAGCAGCAAGGACCAGGGAAGGGGCAAGGCGCAGGAGACCAGGCCGGTGAAGATTATTACGAAGCAGAAGTATCGATGATGGAAATTGAAGAAGCGTTATTTAAAGAGCTGGAACTTCCTAATCTCAAGAAGAAGGAAGAACAGGAGCATCTCGTTGAAAATATTGAATTCAACGATATCAGGAAGACTGGATTGATGGGCAATATTGATAAGAAGCGGACCATGATGTCTGCATACAAGCGGAATGCGATGACCGGCAAGCCGTCCTTTCATCCTATTTACAAGGAAGACTTGAAGTTCAAGACCTGGAATGAGGTCGTGAAGCCTGATTCAAAGGCCGTTGTTCTTGCGATGATGGATACGAGCGGTAGTATGGGACTATGGGAGAAGTATATGGCAAGGAGCTTTTTCTTCTGGATGACGCGCTTCCTTCGTTCGAAGTACGAAACAGTCGAGATCGAATTCATTGCCCACCATACAGAAGCAAAGGTAGTTTCCGAGGAAGACTTTTTCTCGAAAGGGGAAAGTGGAGGTACGATTTGTTCATCCGCTTACCGAAAAGCATTAGAACTTATTGACGATAAATATAACCCGAGCAAGTTTAATATTTACCCATTCCATTTTTCAGATGGTGATAACCTGACCTCCGACAACGCCCGCTGTGTGAAATTAGTAGAAGAGCTGATGAAGGTCTCCAATATGTTTGGCTATGGAGAAGTCAATCAGTACAACCGCCACTCGACCCTAATGTCCGCGTATAAAAACATTAAAGACGAAAACTTCCGTTACTATATCCTCAAGCAGAAAGCCGATGTATTCCATGCGATGAAAAGTTTTTTCAAAAAAGAAGAAAACAAATTGTATGCTTAATCAAAAATCGGCAGGATGAATCTCCTGCCGATTTTCCTATTCCTTTATATAAAAGACTTCTATAATAACAATCTATCATTTATCAATTCCAATCGCCTGGCTGCCCATCTGTACCCATGCTTTCTCGAATGAAGTGCGCGGTACGGCTTTATACCCACCGCTGGCAAGAGGGTCGTTAACGTAAATGGATTGCTCGTCATAGCCGACAATCAAGACACTGTGTTCTCTGTAGGTGATCTTTACATTTCCGCTATTTGTCTTCCACACGGTAAACTCCGATTCGGGAAGAGGCGCGAACGTGGAGTTGATAATAACCCATACTGGAGATCCAGAGTCGATCAGTTCATAAACTTCATCAATGGTTTGTCCAGTAATATCCTTGATTTTACCAGGCAGATAACTCTCAGCAAGCTTTGCCACAGGTCCATGGTATACACCATATCCAGACTTGCTGAAGGTATATATATCGCCGACAAAGCCATCATATGGGTTGCCGCGTACATAATTTGCGTCGCGGAAAGGAATTTTATGTATTTGCTTAGCCAGGGTCATTTTATCGGCTGAGATTCCTTCATACTGCAAAAGCATCGTTAAGCTGGTCACTTCACAGCCACGCTGTAATTCTGGGAGCTGACTGACGTGCGGGACCCCCTCAATCATTCTTTTCTCCTCAGTATTGATGAATTCCTGCAAGTCATCTTTATTAGCAGAAGCCTTTTTGACAGAATGTGTTTCCGTTCGGGTGATTTTAGGTGCAACCGAAGCTTGGGTTTCTGCTGTCGGATTTTCAATCGATCGCAAATTCTCCGCTCCTAAATAGGTCGCCATGAAAATGCCTGCGATGGATAGTGTTCTAATAAGCAATTTTTTATTCAAAATATCTTCTCCTAACATTTCTCCCCCATATAGCGCATCACTAACAAGTTTAATCAAAATTCGACAAGGATTCAATAGACTAATAGAATAATATTGGGAATCTGTTGGTAAAAAAAGTGGACGGCCAGTCAGTTCTACAAATGCAAAAACGATAAGTTTTGGTTTTTGGGTAAAAATATTGGGGAATTTATTAGTTGATTCTGCAAGAAAGTGCCATTAAAAAAGATGGACATTAGACATTCATTTTTTTCGATGTATTGTGTAATACTATCTCTGTTATGAGTACATTCTTTCAAAAAAACATTAATTTGTGTTAGGGTATTAAAGTGCAAATGTTGACGAAGGGAGTTTTTTGATGAAAAAGGATTCATCTGTTTTTTTCATATCGACAGGAATTTTGTTATTAATGGTTCTTTTCGGTGTGTTTGTTCCAGATAAACTTGAATCAGTTACAGCAAATATCCAGGCATTCATTACCGATTCTTTTGGCTGGTATTATTTAATTCTTGTATCTGCAATTGTTATTGTTTGTCTGTATTTCTTGATCAGTCCACTGGGAAAGATCAGACTTGGGAGGCAGGATGACAGACCTGAATTTTCTACCCTTACCTGGTATGCGATGCTCTTTAGTGCCGGTATGGGAATTGGGCTGGTTTTCTGGGGCACTGCTGAACCGATCAGCCATTATATGGTCTCAACCCCAACTGGTGTGGAGGCGGGATCTGATCAGGCTATCCGCGATTCAATGAGATTCACGTTTTTCCACTGGGGAATTCATGCATGGGCCATTTATGGAATTGTTGCATTAGTTCTTGCTTACTTCAATTTCAGACATGGGAAGCCAGGGTTGATTAGTGCGACCCTCGGGCCGATTTTAGGCGATAAGACAAATGGAGCAGCTGGAAAAGTAATTGACGTGATTTCGGTTGTCGCGACTGTAATCGGTGTGGCTACAACTTTAGGATTTGGAGCTGTACAAATTAACGGGGGACTTTCTTACCTGTTTGGAATACCTACTGGTTTTGTAACTCAATTGTTTATTGTTCTGATCGTAACAGTATTGTTCATGATTTCTGCTTGGTCAGGACTTGGAAAAGGTATCAAGATCTTAAGTAATGTAAACATGATACTTGCCGGATTGTTGCTAGTGGCGATGCTGTTTTTGGGACCAACCCAGTTTATCCTGAACCTCTTTACCAACACAATTGGTACATACCTTCAAAATTTGCCGGCGATGAGTTTCCGGATTGCGCCATTGAATGAAGGAGTACGTTCATGGATCAATGGCTGGACGATCTTCTACTGGGCATGGTGGATTGCCTGGGCGCCATTTGTAGGGATTTTTATAGCTCGAGTTTCTAAAGGCCGTACGATCAGAGAGTTTGTATTCGGTGTCCTGCTTGTACCTTCTTTGATTGGCTTCCTATGGTTTTCTGCTTTCGGAGGCTCAGCAATCATGCTTGAGCACGAAGGCATTGCAAATATTTCAGAACTTGCGACCGAAGAAGCACTCTTTGGCGTGTTTGCCAACTATCCATTAAGTTCATTATTGTCAATCCTGGCAATGATCCTTATCGGCACATTCTTTATCACTTCAGCTGACTCAGGCACATTTGTGTTAGGAATGATGACGACCAATGGGTCACTGACACCGGGAAATAGAATCAAATTCACATGGGGAATCATGCTGGCTGCCATTTCTTTAGTATTACTGTATTCTGGCGGGCTGCAGGCTCTGCAAAATACAATGATCGTAGCTGCACTGCCATTCTCCATCATAATGGCCTTAATGGCACTCAGCCTTATTAAAGCCTTAGGTCGAGAAGCGAAAGAACTGGGAATTGGAAAGATTCCTAAACGTAAGCCTTAATAATAAAGTGAGAAGGAGTCATCCCGATGCAATAGGGGTGGCTCTTTTTTATTTGTTTATACTTCCGCGTTCTAATTGTTCTAAATGGATTAAACATATGTAAAGGATTGGTTATTCATGAACATTATGTTCTTTTTTAAAATGTAAATGTTTTCATTCGGATTTTTTGCTAAAATGATTGTAATGAATCTAAGTCATTACCAAGGGTGATTACGAATGGAAAAAGAAAAATTATTGAAGGTAATCGAGGCAGCGAAGCTATATTATTTACTGGATTATAATCAGAATGATATTGCCAAGGAGCTGGGAGTATCAAGGCCTACAGTATCTAGGTTCCTCCAAATTGCAAAGCAGGAGGGGATCGTAGATATCAAAATCATGGATCCGACAGAGGATGTAGAAAATTTGTCGGCACAGCTTGAACAGAAGTTTGGTTTGAAAAAGGCAATTGTGACCCATATACCACAATATGAAGACAGCGTGATTAAAACGTATCTTGGGGAGAAAGCTGCCGCTTTTTTGAATGAAGTGGTTGACCATGATGATATTATCGGTGTCACCTGGGGAACGACGCTCTATCATGTCGCTTTGGAACTGAAGCAGAAGCCATGCAAGAATGTGAAGGTCGTCCAGTTGAAAGGCGGTGTAAGCCACTCTGAAACGAATACTTACGCAAATGAAATATTGTACTTGTTCGGCAAGGCCTTCAATAGCGCACCGCATCATCTGCCGCTGCCGGCAATCGTAGACCATGTAGTGGTCAAACAAGCGATGGAGGCGGACAGGCATATTAAAAAGATCTTGGAATTGGGAAAACAGTCGAACATTGCGGTCTATACAATTGGACCGATCAAGTCCGAATCTTTGTTGTTTCAGTTAGGATACTTTACAGAAGAAGACTTGCAAGTCATTTATTCAAAAGCCGTCGGCGATATATGTTCAAGGTTCTTTGATAAAGAGGGGAAGGTTTGCAATGAAAACCTAAATGCGAGAACCCTGGGCATCGAACTTGAAGAGTTAAAGAAGAAGAAGTATTCAATTTTAGTTGCAGGCGGAGCACATAAAATAGATGGTATTTATGGTGCTTTGAAAGGGAAATATACAAATGTGCTCGTAACGGACCAATTTACTGCTAAATTTTTGTTAGATAAGTAATAGTTAGGGAATTGAAGAAAAGCCATAAGATACAAACAAATACCCGATAGGTTTGAGACCTTGCGGGTATTTTTGTCGAAAAGGTGAAAAGGGATAAATTTCATTTTACATTTGTTCAAAAATATATTTACAAAAGTTCTTAAACTCTGATATATTTGCTATAGAAAGTTCAAGTTAAACAAATGTAAACGTTTTACTGAAATTTTTTTCATATCATTTGTAAACGGTAACAACATTACCGCAAATATTACAACAAGAGGTGGGTCAATAATGAATATCTTATGGGGTTTGATGGGAATTGCAGTCGTTTTAGGAATTGCCTTTATTTTCTCGAATAACAAAAAATCCATTAATTTCAGGACAATCCTTGGCGGGTTGGCAATCCAGTTCATTTTCGCGTTCTTAGTATTGAAATGGGAGACAGGTAAACTCTTACTGAAAAAACTATCACTTGGTGTCAATGAAATCGTCAACTATACAGACGCTGGTGTGCAATTCCTTTTCGGAGGCTTGTTCCAGGCTGAAAATATTGGCTTTGTATTCGCTTTCCAAGTATTAACTGTTGTTATTTTCTTCTCATCTTTAATTTCAGTGCTTTATTACCTTGGAATCATGCAAGTAATCATCAAGATCCTTGGCGGAGCGCTTTCTAAATTGCTGGGAACGAGCAAAGCTGAATCACTATCAGCTGCAGCTAACATTTTCGTAGGTCAGACAGAAGCGCCACTGGTAGTTAAGCCTTACATCGCTAAAATGACTCAATCAGAGCTTTTTGCCATCATGGTTGGAGGCTTGGCTTCTGTAGCAGGTTCTGTCTTGATTGGTTATTCCTTACTGGGTGTTCCATTGGAATACCTGTTAGCAGCAAGCTTCATGGCTGCTCCTGCAGGTTTGATACTTGCTAAAATCATGGTACCTGAAACAGAAAAGTCTGAGTCATCTGATGAACTAAAAATGGAAAAAGACACAGATTCAGTTAACGTAATCGATGCTGCAGCTAAGGGAGCAAGCACTGGTCTTCAATTAGCACTGAATATCGGTGCAATGTTGCTTGCGTTCATCGCATTGATTGCCTTGATCAATGGAATCCTTGGATTCGTAGGAGGATTTTTCGGAGCAGGCAGCTTAACACTTGAAACAATCCTTGGTTATGTATTCGCTCCACTTGCTTTCGCGATCGGCGTACCGTGGGATGAGGCTGTGAAAGCTGGCGGGTTCATCGGCCAAAAGTTGATTCTGAATGAATTTGTAGCTTACTCTTCATTTGCACCACAAATTGAGCAATTATCTGCAAAAACTGTGGCAATCATCAGTTTTGCACTTTGTGGATTCGCAAACGTATCTTCCATGGGAATCTTGCTCGGCGGTCTTGGAAGCCTTGCTCCAAATCGTCGCGGAGACATCGCTCGCATGGGTGTACGAGCTGTAATCGCAGGTATGCTTGCATCACTATTGAGTGCCGCAATGGCAGGTATGCTTCTATAAAAATGACGAAAAGAGAGGGACTTGGTCCTTCTCTTTTTTTGCTTTGAGTTATAATAGAATAAATTGAACGGAAAGCTGTGATGATGAATGTGTTTGATTTTATTTGCCTATAAAGCACATCCGAAGTATAAGCTCATTGTTGCTGCCAATAGGGATGAAGCATATGCCCGTGAAACTGCATCGGCAGATTTTTGGGAGGATGCTCCCGAAGTGCTCGCTGGACGAGACCTTGAAAAAATGGGGACCTGGATGGGGGTTTCATCATCAGGCAAGTTTGCGGCACTGACCAATTACCGTGATCCGAAAGAAATCACAATCGGGAAAAGAACTAGAGGTGAGCTTGTTGCTGACTTTCTGAAAGGAACAGTCCATCCCCAATCCTATTTGCTGGATTTGGCCAATAGCCGTCAGGACTATCCGGGTTATAATCTCCTGGCTGGGAATATCGAAGAGCTCTATTATTATTCCAACCGTGGAGGCCCGATGCAAAAAGTGGAACCAGGCGTCCATGGGGTCAGCAACCACCTGCTTAATACGGACTGGCCTAAGGTAGAACGGGGAAAAGCAGGGCTTGCCAGCATCATTTCAGAAGAAAAGCCTGATCTGGTTAACAGATTATGTGACCATTTGGAAAATGCCGACCCTGCACCGGATCATCTGCTGCCATCGACGGGGGTGTCGCTGGAATGGGAGCGTTTGTTATCTCCGATGTTCATAAAAAGTGAAGGGTACGGGACGAGAAGTTCGACTGTCATTTTGATGAATGAGAGGGAAATCCATTTTCATGAACGGGTTCATACAAAAGACCAGCGATCAACCCAGCAATTTATAATCACGTTATAAAAACGAGACAACCTCGAATGCGGTTGTCTCGTTTTGATTCAGGCTAAGTTTTGAGCAGCTGATCTATATTCCAATCTTAAGTTCTCTATGATTGTACGGACTGGTAGTATGTCTTTTATTTCACTTACCCTGGCGCCAGCGAATACCAGGCCTTTTTCTACATCGCCGGCAACGGATGTGAGCAGAGAGTCTAGTGTGCAAAATTGATAGGAGCAATTTTTCAGGCAATCCCGACACTTTTTAATTCTGAGTTTATCTGTAGTGGTGATTAGCTTGGTGAAATGATTGGCAATGGCGCGCCCGTGCAACCCCACTGTTGTTTTTACCAGCAGTGTGTCTTTTTCAGTGGCTGAAACGTATTTATCCTTGAAGCTCTGCGGAGCGTCACATTCCTCGCTGGCAACAAATCTTGTGCCCATTTGGACACCTGAAGCTCCAAGGGACAAAGCCTTCGCGATATCAGCACCAGTCATGATTCCACCCGCAGCAATCACCGGGATGGACACAGCCTCCACAATTTCAGGAAGAATATCAAAAAGGGGCTTGTCTGTCCCAAGATGGCCTCCTGCTTCAAATCCTTCCACTACCACCGCAGCAGCACCCAGGCGCTCTGAGATTTTAGCTAATTTAGCAGAAGAAACAATAGAAATGACCGGGATGCCCGCTTGTTTCCCCCATGAATACATATCCCTTGAGATTCCTGCTCCCGATATAATGAAGTCAACTTTTTCATCTAACGCAGCTTTCATTTTCTCTGCAAAATCATTCATCGCAAACAAAACATTTACACCTATGTACCCATTACCCTGTGTCAGCTTCCTGGCTTTCCTGATATGCATCACCATCTCTTCAACCGATATCCCTGTACCGGATATAATGCCTATTCCGCCAGCGTTGGCAACCGCTGATGCCAATCCGCTAAGCGAGATCCCAACCCCCATTCCACCTTGCATTATCGGTACACTTGGAGCCATATGGCCAATGTTAAGCTTTGGGAAATCCATGCTAAAAACCCCTTTCAGAATTTGTTCTTTTGCAGTTTAACATGGGGAGTTATAAAAAGATGTGATTTTTAGCACCTAGTACTATATTTAGGTATAAATATTTGGTGGTGATTTTCGAGTTGAAAAAGACGCAGAAACTGACTGTTCTGCGTCCAAATGCCATATTAAATTAAAAATTGAAATTATCCGGATCCGGGCCTACTCGCTCATCCTTATTTAAGCCGTTCAAAACGTCCATATCTTCTGCTGTAAGCTCAAAATCGAAGATATCTGCATTTTGGATAATTCGGTGTTCCTTGATTGATTTAGGAATCGTGACCACTTCGTTTTGTAAATCCCAGCGGAGGATCACTTGTGCAGGTGATTTTTCATATTTTTCAGCGATCTCAACAATCGTCGGTTCTGATAAAAGCTCTCCTTGCTTCAAAGGAGACCAGGCTTCCATTTGGATCCCTTCGGCTTTGCAGAATTGCAGAAGCTCTGTCTGGGCAAGATGAGGATGATACTCGACCTGGTTGACCATTGGCTTGATTTCAGCATCGGCCATCAAGTCTTTGAGGTGATGAACATGGAAGTTGCTTACTCCGATTGAGCGAACTTTTCCGTCTTTATAAAGCTTTTCGAGTGCCTTCCAAGTTTCCTTGTATTTGCCTGCAACTGGCCAGTGGATCAAGTAAAGATCAAGGTAGTCCAGACCCAGCTTGTCCATGCTTGTTTCAAATGCCTGAAGCGTCGTTTCATAACCCTGGTCAGCATTCCAGACCTTCGTCGTAATAAACAACTCTTCACGCGAAACACCAGCTTCCTTGATCGCCTGTCCCACGCCTTCCTCGTTTCCGTAAACCGCCGCAGTGTCGATGCTCTTATAGCCATTTTTAAGGGCCGCTTTAACAGATTCTACAACTTCGGTACCTTCCTGAACCTTGAACACACCAAGCCCAAACCATGGCATTTTGACACCATTATGTAAGGTCGTTGTATCTTGGAGATTTTGTGGCATATGATCCGCCTCCTTTATCAATTCTATTTCATAGATATTTTCTCATATTTTTTATTTGGTAAAAAGTAATTGGGCTTTCCTGAATGAACTGTTTTAGAAAGGTGGCTCTTCTGTCAAGAAAACGAAGGAATCGTGACAACTTTGGGCCATTCAGGAGTCAAGCTGTCAAGAAAACACCGGGATCGTGACAGCTTCGGGCCAATCAGGAGTCAAGCTGTCAAGAAAACGCCGGGATCGTGACAGCTTTGAGCCATTCAAGAGTCAAGCCCATTATTCTGTGTAAATTCATTCCTTATGAAAAACAAGTTAAACAGCTTATATGTTTTTGATGTTCTGGAAGGGGG
>NZ_JBGCUB010000016.1:0-30632 GCF_053543455.1 Mesobacillus sp. LC4 | reverse complement strand
AAGGTGCTAAAGATGTAACAGCAACTGATCTACCTGCGGAATGGCTTCGGGACAGATTAGGTGGAAAAGCTTATGAATCTGTCAGAAAAAGAGCTGACTTCGGACAAGATGAGATGGAAAGACAGAAAAGTTGTCCGAAGTAGAGGCAACTTCAGACAGGTTTAGGGAAAAACAACGAAAAGTTGTCCGAAGCAGAAGCAACTTCAGACAGGTTTAGGGAAAAACAACGAAAAGTTGTCCGAAGCAGAAGCAACTTCAGACAGGTTTGGAGGAAAATCAGGAAAAGTTGTCCGATGTAGGAGTAACTTAAGACAGGTTTGAGAGAAAATCAGGAAAAGTTGTCCGAAGCAGAGCCAACTTAAGACAGGTTTGAAAGAAAAACATGAAAAGCTGTCAAAAGAAGAGGCAACTTCAGACAGGTTTGGAGGAAAATCAGGAAAAGTTGTCCGAAGTAGGAGCCACTTCAGACAAGTTTATAAGAAAAGAACGAAAAGCTGTCCGAAGTAATAGCCACTTCAGACAGGTTTAGAGAAATCAGGAAAAGTTGTCCGAAGTAGAGCCAACTTCAGACAGGTTTGGAGGAAGAGAACGAAAAGTTGTCCGAAGTAGGAGCCACTTCAGACAGATTTGGAGGAAGAGAACGAAAAGTTGTTCGAAGTAGAGGCAACTTCAGACAGGTTTAGGGAAAAACAACGAAAAGTTGTCCGAAGCAGGAGCTCGACTTCCGACAGTATTAAAAGAAATGCATACAAAGTTGTCTGAACAAGGACAGGTAAAACCTCAACATTCATCAAAGTTATTGAGAGCAGCGATACTCGCTGTTCTTTTTTTACCTCAAAAATCAAAATAGCTTCAATGTGTCCATTTTATGAAAACTGACCCTAAATAATGGATATACAATCTACTCTTCCGATATTACTCTAGCAGATATGGTTAGTATCTAGCAGTTATTTCAACAAGGGGGAGCATGAATTGTGGGGATGAAAAAATCTGGTCTGCGCTTGAAGTTAGGGACTAAAATCAATTTGATTGTATTGGGCACGGTGCTGTTGCTCTCTGTGATCATCGGTGTTGTCGTGACTAGGGAAGTGACAATGGGGATCAAGTCTTTTGCGGTGGAAAAGGCGAAGGGAGACCTTGCTCTGAGTGAGCGATATATCAACAATAAATTCCCCGGTGAGTGGGAAATCAAAAATGGTCAACTGTATAAGGGAGATCAACTTTTTAACGAGCATTACGAGATCGTAGACACAATCGGCAATGATACAGGAGATACGGTAACGATTTTTCAGGGGGATACCCGCATAGCAACGAATGTCATGCTTGAGGGTAAGCGTGCTGTGGGAACGAAGGTTTCACAGGAGGTCGCTGACGTTGTCCTGAAGGAAGGGAAACCGTATTATGGTGAGGCGGTTGTTGCTGGTCATTCCTATCAAACAGCTTACATTCCTATAAAAGATCAGGATGGTAAAGCGATTGGGATACTCTACGTAGGGGCTTCGGAAAAGACGATTGAACAGATCCTATCTTCATTCATGACCAAGTTTATCATTCAGGTATTTGTCGTTGTAATCATCGCCTCGATAGGAATCTACTGGTTTACTCGTAGTCTGAGAAAGAGGCTTGTGGCGGTATCGGAAGCGATGATAAAGGCCGGGGCGGGCGATTTTACGGCAGAGGTGGAGGATCATAGTGGTGATGAACTTAGTGATCTTGCTGATAGTTTTAATAAAATGAAAGATAATCTAAATTCTATGTTAAGAGAGGTGCTGGAAACTTCAGAACAGGTAGCAGCATCCTCGGAAGAGTTGAATGCTGGTGCTGAACAGACAAGCAGGGCTACAGAGCAGATTACTGAGGCCATTCAACAAATAGCCGGTGGCTCGGATTCCCAGACACAGGGAATAGAGGAAAGTGCGCGTTCATTGGAGGAGCTGGCAAAAGGAGTCAGTAATATTGCGGAGACGTCTTCCTTGATCGCTGAATCCAGTTCACTGGCAAGTGCTCATGCCAAACAGGGTGAGGCATTTGTCCAGAAGACCACAATCCAGATGAATCTGATTCTTGCTTCTGTTAATGAAACGGGGGAAGTCATCCACTTGCTGAATGAAAGGTCGAGACAGATTGGAAGCATTTCCGAGGCTATTACCCAAATCGCAGATCAAACCAATTTACTTGCCCTTAATGCAGCCATTGAAGCAGCGAGGGCTGGAGAGCATGGGAAAGGATTTGCTGTCGTGGCGGCAGAGGTAAGGAAATTAGCTGAACAGTCGCAGATTTCCTCATCCCAGATTTCGGAGTTGATCAGGCATATCCAAACAGATATGGAGCAATCAGATGCTTCGATGGATACTGTCAAAAAAGAAGTGCTGAATGGCTTGGAAATTGTTGAAGGCTCGCAAAGAAGCTTTCAGGAAATCCTTCGGTCTATGGAGAATCTGGGCGGACAAGTGGAAGGGATGGCTGCAACGTCTGAACAGATGTCTGCGAGCACTGAAGAGATATCGGCTACAGTCAATGGAATGGCCTCGATTTCCCGAGATTCATCACTGCATAGCCAGAATGTGGCTGCTTCAGCGGAGGAACAATTAGCCTCCATGGAGGAAATAACCGCCTCAGCAAACAATCTGTCTACCATGGCAGAATCGTTGAAGGATACGGTGACAGCCTTTAAGATCTAAAGTATTAAACATCAAGCCATATCACAACTGGCTTGATGTTTTTTTATTTAAGGAGATGGTGGAAACCAGCTTTTCATTTCTTGCTTCCAAGAAGTATTGCTTCTGCACAAACTCCTTGCCACCATGTTCCTCGTACCAGTTGCGAATTCGCTTAAGATGTTCCATGTCGCTTCTGACATCGTTCTCTATTTTAAGATATGCTTCATAGCTGTCGTATTCCCAAATAGCGAAAATTTCTGTTGTTTCCTCATCATGCGGTAGCATCCATCTGCCGATTAACCTTGCTCCGTGTTTCAGTTGATTAGGCAAGTTAATGTCGTTAAACAATGTATTGAATGGTTCTATGAATTCGTTTTTGACTATATAAAACTTGCGGCGAAAGAACAATCGTTACAACCCCTTTCTTTTTCTGGTATACTCTTCCATATTATTCAGGAAGGATAGCGGAACGTCAATCCTTCACCATTTTTTATGGAAAAGAGTTTCAAATCTTAAGGTTCAGGAAACCTTAAAATAAGGAATCTTTTCCTTAGGAATTTTTGCATGTTGCTTTACAAGACATTGGATTAATGCGAACATTAAGGCTTATTAGAAGAGATGTCTGGAGGGTGTTTAAATGCTGGAGAATAGTTTTGTCATGGTGGCCATCATCTTAATCATCAATATTGTCTATGTGTCTTTTTTTACGATCAGGATGATCTTGACGTTGAAGGGGCAGCGTTACCTGGCTGCTGGACTAAGCACGATTGAGGTTGTGATTTATGTAGTTGGGCTTGGACTGGTGCTTGAAAATTTGAATGAGATACAGAATTTGGTAGCATATGCTGTCGGCTATGGAATAGGTGTCATTGTCGGGATGAAAATCGAAGAGAAGCTGGCACTTGGCTATATTACAATCAATGTGATTACGAAAGAATATGATGTGGATCTGCCGAAGGCTTTGCGTGCGCTCGGTTACGGTGTGACGGATTGGGCTGCTCACGGACTTGAGGGTGACCGGATGGCGATGCAAATTTTAACGCCGCGTAAATATGAATTGAAACTGTATGAGAAAATCAAAGAATTGGATCCGAAGGCATTCATCATCGCGTATGAGCCAAAATCGATCCATGGCGGGTTCTGGGTAAAATCGGTGCGGAAAGGAAAGCTGTTTTCATGAGCAAGGGTAAAAAGAAACAGATGTATGAAGTCGGTGAAAATGAATCAATCGATGATTGTCTTAATAGAATGAAGAAGGATGGCTATGCGCCTGTAAGGAGGATGGAGAAACCCATCTTCAAGGAAGTGCAGAAGAACGGGGCAGTCGAGTATGAGCCTGCTGGCAGGCAGATCATTTTTGAGGCTAAGCCGTTGGAGGCATAGATTGCGTTATCCGTTTAAAGCGCCAAAACACGAACAATAAAAAATAGTTACTTTATTAATGTTCGATTATTGATTGACAATAAGTCGAATTAGTTGGTAATATGTAAATGTCGAAAGTGAAATTTAGTTTTTCCCTCGTATAATAATGGGGATATGGCCCATGAGTCTCTACCTGGCAACCGTAAATTGCCGGACTATGAGGGAAAGTAGTTTTTAAGTGAAGGGAAAAGAAATCTGCGTTCACTTATGGATTTCTTTGCTTGCGCACCCGGACGGACTACTTTCTCTTCTATTCAGAGGAAGCAGTCTATCCGGGTTTTTTGTTTTGAACTCCAAAGGGGGTAAGATAGATGACGGTTGCAGTCATAATGGGAAGCAAATCGGATTGGGAAACGATGAAGCATGCTTGTGACATACTTGATCAGCTGGAAGTTTCTTATATAAAAAAGGTCGTGTCGGCTCATCGAACGCCGGATTTGATGTTTCAGTTTGCAGAGAAGGCCAGGGACGAAGGAATAAAGGTCATCATCGCTGGAGCTGGCGGAGCGGCGCATTTGCCGGGTATGGTAGCGGCCAAGACTACGGTGCCGGTCATCGGGGTGCCCGTTCAGTCGAAAGCTCTCAACGGCCTGGATTCACTTTTATCAATCGTTCAGATGCCTGGCGGTGTACCGGTTGCGACGGTCGCAATCGGGAAAGCGGGTGCTACGAACGCCGGATTGTTGGCGGCTCAGATTCTTGGAGCGTTTGACAGTGAAGTTGCACAGAGATTGGAACGGCTAAGGGAAGAAACGAAAATGTCAGTGATGGAAAGCAGTGATGAGCTTGTCTAAATTGATTTTACCAGGAGACACAATCGGGATTATTGGCGGCGGGCAGCTGGGCAAGATGATGACGCAGTCAGCTAAAGCGATGGGATTCAGGGTGATCGTGCTCGATCCTACAGAGGATTGCCCGTGCGGCCAGGTGGCTGACGAGCAGATTGTCGGCAGTTATGATGATCTTGAAAAAATAAAGCAGCTATCTGAACAAAGCGATGTGATCACGTACGAGTTTGAGAACATTGATGCGGATGCTCTTGAATGGCTAAATAAATATGCTTATGTGCCGCAGGGGACGGAATTGCTGCGGGTAACTCAGGACAGGATAGAAGAGAAGCGCCATATAGAGGCAGCAGGTGTAAGGGTGGCCCCTTATGCTGTGGTCGCGAAAGTGGAAGATGTCAGGGGTGGAGTCGAGAAGCTGGGACTGCCAGCTGTCCTGAAAACAGCGCGTGGCGGTTATGACGGCAAAGGGCAGCTTGTGATCAGGTCAAAGGATGATATCGATTTGGCTGAAACACTGGTCAGCCAGGGTACGTGCGTGCTGGAAAAGTGGATTTCTTTTGAAAAGGAGATCTCGGTGATTGTTACGCGAGGTACGAATGGTGAGACGGCGATTTTCCCGGTCGCTGAGAATGTCCATGAAGAAAATATCCTGCATCAGACCATTGTTCCGGCGAGAATCAGCAGTGAGGCCGAGGCTAAGGCAGTAGAAGCAGCGAAACAGATTGCGGAGGCGTTGGGGTTAATAGGGACGCTTGCGGTTGAGATGTTTTTAGCTGCCGATGATGAACTTTACATAAATGAACTGGCTCCAAGGCCTCATAATTCGGGGCATTACAGTATTGAAGCTTGTGAGACTTCGCAGTTCGAGCAGCATATCAGGGCTGTTTGCGGGTGGCCATTGGGTAGCACGAATTTGCTGAAGCCTGCTGTGATGGTGAATATCCTCGGGCAGCATCAGCAGCCTTTACTGGAAAGAATCGCTGAATTGCAGGATTGGAAGATTCACTTATATGGCAAAAAAGAAGCGAAGTATAAAAGAAAGATGGGGCATGTGACCCTTTTACGAGACACAGTGGAAATCGCGCTTGATGAGGCTGAAAAAAGCGGAATCTGGAAAGGCGCAGCAGAAATGATCGGAGGACAAAAGAAATGATAGATCGTTATACAAGACCGGAAATGGGAGCAATCTGGACGGAGGAAAATCGTTTCAAGGCATGGCTTGAGGTTGAGATTCTTGCTTGTGAAGCATGGGCTGAGCTTGGGGAAATCCCTAAGGAAGACGTAAAGAAATTGCGTGAGAATGCCTCTTTTGATATTGAGCGGATCAAGGAGATCGAGGAAGAGACACGCCATGATGTTGTTGCTTTTACAAGAGCGGTATCAGAAACGCTTGGCGAGGAGCGCAAATGGGTGCATTATGGCCTGACTTCGACGGATGTGGTGGACACTGCTTTATCGTATGTGCTAAAGCAGGCGAATGAGATTTTGCTGAAGGATCTTGAAAACTTTGTTGGGATTCTGACGAATAAGGCAAAAGAACATAAATACACAGTCATGATGGGCCGTACACATGGGGTGCATGCGGAGCCGACGACTTTCGGTTTGAAGCTTGCGCTATGGCTTGAAGAAATGAAGCGGAATCTAGAGCGCTTCAAGATCGCTTCCCGTGATGTTGAGTTCGGCAAGATTTCCGGTGCTGTCGGGACTTATGCGAATATCGATCCATTTGTTGAAGCTTATGTCTGTGAAAAATTAGGGCTGCAGCCGGCACCGATTTCAACTCAGACTTTGCAGCGTGACCGTCATGCTTTTTATATGGGGACGCTTGCGTTGATTGCGACTTCAATCGAGAAGTTTTCGGTTGAGATTCGCGGCCTGCAAAAGAGTGAAACTCGCGAGGTAGAGGAGTTTTTTGCAAAAGGCCAGAAGGGTTCATCGGCGATGCCACATAAGCGCAACCCGATCGGCTCTGAAAACATGACAGGTATGGCAAGGGTTATCCGCGGCTATATGACTACTGCTTACGAAAATGTGCCATTATGGCATGAGCGCGATATCTCGCATTCATCCGCGGAGAGAATCATTCTGCCGGATGCGACGATTGCATTGAATTATATGCTGAACCGCTTTGGCAATATCGTCAAGAACTTGACGGTCTACCCAGAGAACATGAAGCGCAATATGGACCGGACGCTTGGCTTGATTTACTCACAGCGCGTGCTTCTTGCACTGATCGACAAGGGGATGTCCCGTGAAGAAGCGTATGATACTGTCCAGCCGCGCGCGATGGAAGCGTGGGAGAAACAAGTGCAGTTCCGCAGCCTCATCGAGAGCGATGAAAAAATCGCCGGACTTTTAAGCGAAGGTGAGATTGATGACTGCTTCGATTACAACTACCATATCAAGCATGTGGATATGATTTTTGAACGACTCGGACTTTAATATGAACGGGCAAGGTTTCTTGCCCTTCTTTTATCTGTAAGATACTGAAGATTGCCAATTATCTCAATCGGAGGGCGTTAAAATGGAAGAGCTGTTATATGAAGGGAAAGCGAAGCGGATTTACGCTACGGATGACGAGCGGATTGTAAGAGTGCAATACAAGGATTCAGCGACGGCCTTCAATGGCGAGAAGAAGGCGGAGATTGTCGGCAAGGGCAGGCTGAATAACGAGATTACGAGTCTATTATTCTTAAAGCTCAGCGACGCGGGGATCACATCTCATTTTATTGAAAAAATTTCAGAGAATGAGCAGCTTGTTAAGCGTGTCGAGATCATTCCGCTTGAGGTGGTTGTCAGGAACTTTGCTGCCGGCAGTTTTTCTAAGCGACTTGGTGTCGAGGAGGGCAAGCAGCTTCCACGTCCGATTGTTGAGTTTTACCTGAAGGATGATTCGCTCGGCGATCCGCTGATTACGGATGAGCATGTCGATGTGCTGGACCTGGCGACAAAAGATGAAGTGGCTGAGCTGAAGGAAGCGGCTTTGAAGATCAATGAGGTGCTGGGTAGTTTTTTTGCAGAGATTGGAGTGAGGTTAATAGATTTCAAGCTTGAGTTCGGCAAAGATGCAGACGGAAAGATCCTGCTTGCGGATGAGATTTCACCAGATACATGCCGCCTGTGGGACATGGAGACACAGCAGAAGCTTGATAAAGATGTATTCCGCCGTGATTTAGGGAATCTGACAGATGCTTACGAAACCATTTTAACGAGATTGGGAGGACAATTGCATGTATAAAGTGAAGGTGTATGTAACTTTAAGGGAAAGTGTTTTGGATCCACAGGGAACGGCTGTTAAAAATTCACTGGCTACGCATGGTTATGAAGGCATCCAGGAGGTTCGCATCGGGAAATATATGGAGCTGACTCTTGATAAGAGCGTGAAGGATGTTGATTCAGCAGTCAAGGAAATGTGCGAGCGCCTGCTGGCGAATCCGGTTATCGAGGACTACAGGTATGAAGTCGAGGAGGTTGTTGCACAGTGAAATTTGCGGTGATCGTTTTTCCGGGTTCGAACTGTGACATCGACATGTACCACGCGGTAAAGGATGAGTTTGGAGAAGAAGCGGAATATGTCTGGCATGATGCAGAAAGTCTAGAAGACTATGACGCGGTGCTTTTGCCTGGCGGTTTTTCATATGGAGATTACTTAAGGTCTGGCGCAATCGCGCAGTTCAGCAATGTCATGAAGGAAGTCGTTAAGGCGGCTGAAGCAGGAAAGCCAGTGCTTGGCGTCTGCAACGGATTTCAGATCTTGCTTGAAGCTGGCTTGCTTCCTGGAGCGATGCGCCGCAATGACAGCCTGAAGTTCATCTGCAAGCAGGTTGAGTTGAAGGTGGAGAATAACGAAACAATGTTTTCAGCTGGTTATGAAAAAGATGAGATCATCACGATTCCGGTTGCGCACGGTGAAGGCAACTATTATTGCGATGAAGAAACTCTTGCCCGTTTAAAAACAAATAATCAAATCGTGTTCACATACAATGGCGAAAATCCGAACGGAAGCCTTGAGAATATCGCGGGGATCATCAATGAACAAGGGAATGTTCTCGGAATGATGCCGCATCCGGAGCGCGCAGTCGATGAGCTGCTTGGCGGCGCGGACGGGTTGAAGCTTTTCAAATCAATCGTCAAACAATGGAGGGAAGCATATGCGCTTAATGCTTGAACCAAGTCCAGAGCAAATTAAACAGGATAAAATCTATCGTGAAATGGGACTGTCAGACAGCGAGTTTGCTTCTGCTGAAAAGATCCTTGGACGTACCCCTAACTATACTGAGACAGGTTTGTTCTCTGTCATGTGGTCAGAGCATTGCAGCTACAAGAACTCGAAGCCTGTTTTGAAAAAGTTCCCTGTCACTGGGGAGCGTGTTTTACAGGGGCCGGGCGAAGGCGCGGGAATCGTGGATATTGGCGATGGCCAGGCGGTCGTGTTTAAAATTGAAAGCCATAACCATCCATCTGCAATCGAGCCATACCAGGGTGCCGCTACAGGTGTCGGCGGCATCATCCGTGATGTTTTTTCGATGGGAGCAAGGCCAATCGCATTATTGAATTCCCTCCGTTTTGGTGAGCTTGAGTCACCGAGAGTGAAATATTTGTTTGAACAGGTTGTTGCCGGAATTGCCGGATATGGAAACTGCATCGGGATCCCGACGGTTGGCGGAGAAGTCCAGTTTGACGCTGCTTATGAGGGCAATCCGCTTGTGAATGCAATGTGCGTCGGATTAATCAATCATGAGGATATCAAGAAGGGACAGGCGCATGGTGTCGGCAATACGGTGATGTACGTTGGTGCAAAGACGGGCCGTGACGGAATCCATGGTGCAACCTTCGCCTCCGAAGAATTGAATGAGGCATCAGAAGAAAAGCGTCCTGCCGTACAGGTCGGAGATCCGTTCATGGAAAAATTGTTGTTGGAAGCCTGCCTTGAGCTTGTGAAAAATGATGCACTTGTCGGTATCCAGGACATGGGCGCTGCTGGTTTGACCAGTTCATCTGCAGAGATGGCGAGCAAGGCGGGTTCAGGAATCGAGATGGATCTTGACCTTGTGCCGCAGCGTGAAACAGGGATGACGGCTTATGAAATGATGCTTTCTGAATCGCAAGAGCGTATGCTGATTGTTGTTGAAAAGGGCCGTGAGCAGGAAATCATCGATCTTTTTTCAAAGTATGAGCTTGAAGCAGTTGCGATTGGAAAAGTAACAGATGACAAGATGCTTCGCCTTTTACATAAAGGAGAAGTGGTAGCGGATGTTCCGGCAGATGCCCTTGCAGAAGAGGCACCTGTCTACTACAAGCCTTCCAGCGAACCAGCTTATTTCCGTGAATTCCAGAACATGGACAATGAAATCCCTCAAATTGAAAACTATGAAGCTACCCTTTTACAGCTGCTCCAGCAGCCAACGATTGCAAGCAAAGAATGGGTGTATGACCAGTATGACCATATGGTCCGCACGAGCACGGTCGTCTCACCGGGTTCTGATGCAGCGGTTGTACGGATTCGCGGCACAGAGAAGGGCCTCGCGATGACGACGGACTGCAACTCGCGCTATATCTATCTTGATCCGGAGACAGGCGGGAAGATTGCCGTTGCTGAGGCGGCGCGCAATATCGTCTGCTCTGGCGGCGAACCATTGGCGATCACGGACTGTCTGAACTTTGGGAATCCAGAGAAGCCGGAGATTTTCTGGCAGTTTGAAAAAGCGGTGGACGGCATGAGTGAAGCGTGCCGGACATTGAGCACGCCTGTCATCGGCGGAAACGTGAGTCTGTATAACGAAACGAATGGAACAGCTGTATATCCGACACCTGTTGTCGGCATGGTCGGTCTTGTTGAAAATTTAAAACATGTTACGACGCAGCATTTTAAAGATGCTGGCGATTTGATTTACCTGCTTGGTGACACGAAGGATGAGTTCGGCGGCAGTGAGCTGCAGAAGCTAATGCATGGCCGGATTTTCGGCAAGGCACCTGAACTGGATTTAGAAGTGGAAGCCAGCTATCAAGCTCAGATTTTAGCAGCAATCAAAAATGGTCTTGTATCATCTGCCCATGATGTCGCGGAGGGCGGCCTGGCAGTTGCGCTCGCTGAATCCGTGATTGGCAGCAAGGGGCTTGGAGCTGCTGTTGAGCTAGAGGGCAACGCTGTATCTGCCTTGTTCAGCGAATCGCAATCCCGCTTTATTTTATCGGTAAAACCAGAGCATCAGATCGAGTTTGAGAGTTTAACAGATGCGGTGCTGATCGGGAAAGTCGTAGAAACACGTGTTTTAAAGATTGATGTAAACGGGGAGAACGTGATCAATCATGATGCAGAGGGGCTGAAAAAGGCCTGGAAAGGAGCCATCCCATGCTTGCTGAACTAAAAGGCTTGAATGAGGAATGCGGCGTTTTTGGAATCTGGGGACATCCTGAGGCAGCACAAATCACCTATTACGGCCTTCACAGCCTCCAGCATCGCGGCCAGGAAGGCACTGGCATCGTTGTCAGTGATGGCCAGCAGCTGAAGGGCAGGAAAGGCGAAGGACTTGTGACGGAAATTTTTACGGCAGATGCGATGGAAGACCTCCAGGGAGTCGGCGCGATTGGCCATGTCCGCTATGCAACAGCGGGAGGAGGCGGCTACGAGAATGTCCAGCCGCTTTTGTTCCAATCGCAAAGCGGCGGCCTGGCCCTTGCGCATAATGGCAATCTCGTGAATGCAGATGCACTAAGGAATCAGCTTGAAGCGCAGGGCAGCATCTTTCAAACTAGCTCTGATACGGAGGTGCTTGCACACTTGATCAAGCGGGGCGGCTTCAGCCAGCTGAGGGATCGCGTGAAAAATGCCCTTCCGATGCTGAAGGGTGCTTATGCCTTTTTGATCATGACCGAGACAGAATTCATGGTCGCGCTAGATCCGCACGGACTGCGCCCGCTTTCATTGGGCAGGCTGGGCGATGCTTATGTAGTCGCTTCTGAAACTTGTGCATTTGATATCGTCGGCGCTGAGTTTGTCAGGGACATCCTGCCAGGTGAATTGCTCGTGATTGATGCAGACGGAATGCATTCTGAAATGTACTCGATGAATTCAAATACTGCAATCTGCACGATGGAGTATATTTATTTTTCAAGACCCGACAGCAACATCCACGGGATCAACGTCCATGCGGCCCGTAAAAATCTCGGCAAGCAGCTGGCGAAGGAAGTACCAATCGAAGCTGATGTTGTGACTGGTGTCCCGGATTCAAGTATTTCCGCCGCAATCGGGTATGCAGAGGAATCTGGCATTCCTTATGAGATGGGCTTGATCAAGAACCGTTATGTCGGCCGGACCTTCATCCAGCCATCCCAATCTTTGAGGGAGCAGGGTGTGAAGATGAAGCTATCGCCGGTGCGCGGTATCGTTGAGGGCAAGCGTGTCATTATGGTAGATGATTCGATTGTGCGCGGCACGACAAGCCGCCGAATCGTAAAAATGCTGAAGGAAGCGGGTGCGACCGAGGTCCATGTCGTTATCAGCTCGCCGCCAATCCAGAACCCGTGCTTTTATGGAATTGATACCTCGACTCGTGAGGAGCTGATTGCTTCTGAACATTCGGTAGAGGAGATTCGCCAGTTAATTGGTGCTGACACATTGACGTTCTTGAGTGTCGAGGGCATGCTGGAGGCGATTGGGCGAAAAGATGGCGGAGAGACGCGCGGCCAATGTCTTGCTTGCTTTACCGGGAAGTATCCGACGGAAATCTATCCGCAGGCCGTGCCTGCCGGGCAGAAGTGCTGATTGTTTAAGGTGATTAGATTTCCAAATTTAGGATGACGGTGCAATTAAGGCAGATGAACGCGCAATTATGCGGAAAGACCGTGCAATTATAGTCTCGGTTGGTGCAATTAACCCGAAAGACCGTGCAATTAAGTCAATTGTTCGTGCAATTAATAAGGAATCACCGGAATTCAGGTGACTTTTTCGTGCACTGACTGGAATGTTGTACTTAACATGAAATTCCGCAATAGCAGCGCGATGGAAATCATGTTTTATCAGGAATTGAGAAGAAGAATACGAGAAAAACAGCCAAATCGGAGGTAGTGAACATGGCAAATGCGTATAAACAGGCTGGTGTGGATATTGAGGCCGGGTACGAAGCGGTCGAACGGATCAAAAAGCATGTGAATCGGACGGTCAGGCCAGGTGTGATGGGGGCGCTTGGCGGTTTCGGCGGGATGTTCGATCTTTCCAGCCTTGATCTGAAGGAACCGGTGCTCGTTTCAGGTACCGATGGCGTCGGCACAAAACTGATGCTGGCGTTCATGATGGACCGCCATGATACAATCGGCGTAGATGCAGTTGCGATGTGTGTGAATGACATTGTTGTCCAGGGAGCGGAGCCTTTATATTTCCTTGATTACATCGCCTGCGGAAAGGCTCAGCCTGAAAAAATCGAGGCGATTGTCCAAGGGATTGCCGATGGATGTGAGCAGGCTGGCTGCGCTCTTGTTGGTGGTGAAACTGCCGAAATGCCGGGGATGTACTCTCCGGAAGAATATGATTTGGCTGGGTTTGCGGTCGGAGCCTGTGAAAAAGCAGAGGTCGTCACCGGCCAGCAAATCAAAGAAGGCGATGTGCTGATTGGGCTTGCGTCAAGCGGCATCCACAGCAATGGCTACTCGCTTGTCCGTAAGGTGTTTTTTGAACAGGCAGGCTGGGAGCTTGACCGGTATGTCGATGAGTTCGGCTGTACGCTTGGAGAAGAGCTGCTGAAGCCGACGCGCATTTATGTAAAATCGGTGCTTGCCGCGATGAAGCAGTTCGAGCTTAAAGGACTTGCCCACATTACGGGGGGCGGTTTTATTGAAAATATCCCAAGGATGCTTCCAGAAGGACTTGGTGCTGAAATCAAGGAAGGCAGCTGGGAAATTCCTCAAGTGTTCAAAACATTGGAGTCTTTAGCACAACTTGATCGTCCAGAAATGTATAATACATTTAATATGGGTATTGGCATGGTGGCGGCTGTTGAAGCAAAAATGGCTGATGAAGTTGTGGCGTTTTTTAACGAAAACGGTGAGCAGGCTGCAGTAATCGGCAGAGTTACTGGCTCAGAAGGAATCCACATGAAAATGGCTGGTGAACAGGTATGAAAAAAATAGCCGTTTTTGCTTCAGGCAGCGGCAGTAATTTTCAGGCGATCGCGGTCGCGGCCCAGGCTGGCATGCTGAATGTTGAAATCAGCATGCTCGTATGCGACAAGCCTGGCGCCTTTGCAGTCGATCGCGCCGAAATGCTCAGGATTCCTGCACTGGTTATCAGTCCGAAGAGCTATCCTTCCAAGGCAGCTTATGAGGCTGAGATTTTACAAAAGCTTGCTGGACTTGAAATCGATATGATTGTCCTTGCCGGCTATATGCGCCTTATTGGGCCGACATTGCTTGAGGCTTATGAAGGAAAAATCGTCAACATCCACCCGTCAATATTGCCTGCGTTCCCTGGGAAGGATGCCATTGGCCAGGCGCTGGCAGCGGGAGTGGAGAAAACCGGAGTGACCATCCATTACGTCGATGAAGGGATGGATACCGGGCCTATCATTGCCAGTGCGGCTGTGAAAGTCGCGCCAGGTGAAACGAGAGAATCACTTCAGAAGAAAATACAGCGGATAGAACACAGCTTGTATCCAGAAGTTTTGGAGGAGCTGTTGAACGGAGAAGAGGAGGCAGTACAATGGGAAAAAAGCGTGCACTGATCAGTGTTTCAAATAAGGAAGGAATTGTTGAGTTAGCGAAGGAGCTTGTACAGCTTGGGTTTGAGATCGTCTCTACTGGCGGTACGAAGCAGGCGCTCAAGGATGGAGGCGTGCCGGTCATCGGCATCAGCGATGTGACTGGTTTCTCGGAAATCCTGGAGGGGCGTGTGAAGACTCTGCATCCAAAAATTCATGGCGGCCTGCTTGCGAAATATGATGATCCATCCCACCAGGCACAACTGGCTGAAAATGAAATCGAGAAGATCGAGCTAGTCTGCGTGAATTTATATCCTTTTAAAGAAACGATTTCAAAACCTGGTGTAACGCCTGCGGATGCAATCGAAAACATCGATATCGGCGGTCCGGCGATGCTGCGTGCCTCAGCAAAAAACCATCAATACATAACTGTGCTTGTCGATCCTGTGGATTACCAACAGGTAATAGAAGAGTACAAAACCCAGAACGAAACCACTGTGGAAACACGTCGCCGCCTGGCTGCGAAGGTATTCCGCCATACAGCGGCTTACGATGCGCTGATCGCAGAATATATGACGAATCTTGCTGGCGAGGATCAGCCGGAAAAAATGACGGTGACATATGAACTGAAACAAAACCTGCGCTACGGAGAAAATCCTCATCAAAAGGCCGCTTTTTACCAGAAGCCGCTTGGTTCGGCCTTTTCGGTGGCGGCAGCGGAACAGCTCCACGGGAAAGAGCTTTCTTATAACAATATCAATGATGCGAACGCTGCCTTGCAGATCGTAAAAGAATTCTCTGAGCCTGCAGCGGTTGCGGTCAAGCACATGAACCCATGTGGAGTCGGCACTGGAAAAGATATTTTTGATGCTTTCGGAAAAGCGTTCCAAGCAGATCCTGTTTCGATTTTTGGCGGAATCATTGCCTTGAATCGCGAAGTCGATGGTGAGACTGCGCGTAAGCTTTATGAAATCTTCCTTGAGATCATCATCGCTCCTTCTTTTAGCGACGAGGCGATGGAAATTTTAACAGCTAAGAAAAACCTTCGTTTGCTGAAGGTCTCATTTGACGGGGAAGCTGCAAAGGAAAACACACTTTCTTCAATTGAAGGCGGATTGCTACTTCAGGAACAGGATGGATTTGGTTTCGAGGACGCAGAAATCTCCGTGCCGACGAAACGTGAACCGACGGAAGCCGAGTGGGAAGCGTTGAAGCTTGGCTGGAAGGTTGTTAAGCATGTTAAATCCAATGCGATTGTCGTGGCCGATCAAGACATGACACTCGGAATCGGTGCGGGCCAAATGAACCGTGTCGGTGCCGCTAAAATTGCCTTGGAACAAGCTGGTTCCAAAGCGGATGGAGCAGCGTTAGCATCTGACGCGTTCTTCCCGATGGATGACACCGTCGAAGCAGCGGCTAAAGCAGGAATCACGGCGATCATCCAGCCGGGCGGATCCGTCCGTGACGCTGATTCAATCAAAAAAGCGGATGAATATGGCATTGCGATGGTGTTCACAGGCGTCAGGCATTTCAGGCATTAATATCAATGGATGAATAGAAGATAAGCAGTTCTGAAATTTACGGGGGTGCGTGATATGAAGGTTCTTGTGGTTGGCAAAGGTGGCCGGGAGCATGCGATTTGCCGGAAGGTCAGCGAAAGTCCGCTTGTGACAGAGGTGTTCGCGGCACCGGGGAATCCAGGGATAGCCGATTGTGCGAAGCTAGTGGAGATCAACGAAACGAATTTGGATGGACTTGTTTCTTTTGCAAAGGAGGAGCAAATCGGCCTGACAATCATCGGTCCTGAGGTTCCTCTGCTTGAGGGACTGGCAGATCGTTTCATCGAGGAAGGCTTGAAGGTTTTCGGTCCATCCAAAGCTGCCGCAAACATTGAAGGCAGCAAATCGTTCGCGAAGGACTTGATGAAGAAGTACGGCATCCCGACAGCTAAATACGAAACGTTCAGTGATTATGGAGAAGCGCGGGAGTATCTTGGCGAGGTCGGAGCACCGATTGTCATCAAGGCAGACGGACTGGCGGCCGGTAAGGGCGTTGTCGTAGCGATGACAGTAAAGGAAGCAGAATTGGCTTTGCAGGAAATGTTGCTGAACAGCAAATTCGGCGAGGCATCTGCAAGCGTGGTGATGGAGCAATTTTTAACAGGGGAAGAGTTTTCGCTGATGGCATTCGTTAACGGCGGCAATGTGATTCCGCTTGAAATCGCCCAGGACCATAAGCGAGCCTTCAACGGCGATAGGGGACCGAACACCGGCGGCATGGGAGCCTATTCACCAGTGCCTCATATTCGTCAGGAATCAATCGATGTCGCAGTGGAACAAATCCTTCAGCCGGCAGCGATTGCGATGGAGATGGAAGGCCGCAGTTTTACCGGAATTCTGTATGCCGGGCTGATTGAGACCGAAGATGGCCCTAAAGTGATTGAGTTCAATGCACGTTTTGGCGATCCGGAAACACAGGTGATTTTGCCAAGGATGAAATCGGATTTGGTTCAGGTCATACTGGAAGTACTTGAAGGAAATAAGCCGGAGATTGAGTGGTTTGAAGAAGCCGTGATTGGTGTGGTCGTTGCGGCCAATGGCTATCCAGAGGAGTATGAAAAAGGCGCGGTGCTAAAAGGCATTGAAAACATGGCCGAAGTCTATCATGCTGGAACAGCGAAGAGTAAAGATGGAGAATTTATCACGAACGGCGGCAGGGTTCTGCTTGTCGGTTCAAAAGCGTCATCATTAAAAGAAGCACAGCAAAAAGTATATGCTGAGCTTGAAAAACTGGACTGCCCGGGAACCTTTTACCGCAAGGACATCGGCAGCAAGGCTATCGGGCACGTCTCTTGCTAGAGCCTTTCAAATAAACGAGCAACAGGGCAATGATGCTTCCAACCAAAGCAATCCAGACGAAGCTGACATCCGTTATATATTCCCAGAACATAGTAGCATCTCCTTTTTGTAAGCCCCCAGAGTCTGGGGGCTTTGTTTTTTTAACTCGGGTTGTACGGTATCCAGCCTTCAGAATCCGCGTTTTCCGCGTTCCGATCCTCCATCATGTCCTGGCCTTTTTCATATGCAGCTGTCAGCGGGCAATAGCGGACGATTCCTTCGCCGACTTTCATGGCACCCATCATTGCCATGAAAATATAGGAATCCTTCCACGGACGTTTCACCATTTTTGAAGTTGACCATGCCAGGATTGTCAGACCAGCTGTAATCCTGATGAGTGCGTTGATGATTCCAATATTCGGGCGTACATTCATTTACTCTTCGCTCCTTTACTCCATTTTTTACAGTTAATTTGAAATTCTTTAATGCGTTAAACAGCGAAATATGTTACGATAGTACAATAATGTAAGGGCTTACACTTACTTTTTTTAACATAGAGAGAAAAGGGGATCATGGTATGGAACAACGTTATCGATGGAAAAACAAACAATTACGCGACCATGCTGCTGTTTTGGACGGCACCCTTTCACCGACGGTCTTATTGAAGAACGCGACATATTTGAACCAGACATTCCGCAAGTGGATGACTGCGAACATTTGGATTTACAATGACAGGATTGTGTATGTTGGTGAAAACCTGCCTGAAAATACAAAGCAATGTGAAATAGTGGATTGCACCGGGATGAAGCTGGTGCCGGGCTATATTGAACCTCATGCCCATCCATTTCAACTTTATAATCCCCATTCTTTCGCTGCCTATGCATCGCAGACGGGGACGACGACACTGATCAACGACAATATGGTACTGGCTCTGCAATTAGGTAAAAAGAAAGCGTTTTCTTTTATTAATGAGCTGAATGACAATCCTGTCACGATGTACTGGTGGTGCCGTTTTGATGCGCAGACTGAAATCCAGCATGAGGAGGAAGTCTTCTCGAACAGCAATGTGAGGGCATGGCTTGAGCATGAGAATGTCGTCCAGGGAGGGGAGCTGACGTGCTGGCCGAAGCTATTGAATGGCGATGACATGATCCTCCATTGGATGCAGGAAACGAAGCGCCATCACAAGAAAATCGAGGGGCATTTCCCTGGTGCATCGGAAAAGACGCTGGCGAAGATGATGCTGTTCGGCGCAGATTGCGACCATGAGGCGATGACTGGCGAGGAAGTCAGAAGAAGGCTGATGCAGGGATATATGGTGTCCTTGAGGCATTCGTCGATCCGTCCGGATTTACCAAAATTGCTCGATGAAATTCATGAACTCGATATCGCTGTTTATGACCGTTTCATGATGACAACCGACGGAGCATCGACCGCTTTTTATGAAAATGGTGTGATTGATGAATTGATCCGCATTGCCATAGACAAAGGCGTTCCGATCATTGATGCCTATAATATGGCAACAATCAATGTGGCGCGTTATTACAATTTCGAGCATCTTCACGGCAATATCGCGACAGGCCGGGTGGCAAACATCAATATTTTGAGTGATGAAATGAATCCGACACCTGTGTCCGTACTGGCAAAAGGCCAGTGGGTGAAGCGCGATGGTGAAGCAATTGATGCAGCGAAAGAGCTTGATTGGAACGAAATGGGTTTCGAACCGCTCAAAATGGATTGGGACCTGACGGTGGACGACCTTCAATTCTCAATGCCGTTCGGGATCAAGATGGAGAACTCGGTCATTACGAAGCCTTATTCGATTTCAATCGATGTATCAGATGAAGTGCTGAGTTCGAACCATGATGAATGCTTTTTCATGCTGATTGACCGTCATGGTAAATGGCGCATCAATACGATGTTGAAAGGGTTCGCCACTGATTTGCAGGGGCTGGCAAGCTCGTTCTCCAATACTGGCGACATCATTCTGATTGGGAAAAGCAAGCCTGATATGATTGCTGCTTTTAACAGGATGAAGGAGCTTGGCGGGGGAATTGTAGCCTGTGAAAATGGTATGCCTGTCAGGGAGATTCCGTTAAGGCTGCAGGGCATCATGTCGAGCCATCCTGTGACAGAGCTGATGACAGAGGAGAAGAAGCTGCTTGGCTACCTAAAGGAGAAAGGCTATAAGTTCGCCGATCCGATTTATTCGCTGTTATTCTTTAGTTCAACACATCTGCCATATATCCGAATCACACAGGAGGGTATCTATGATGTGATGAAAAAAACGGTACTCTTTCCAACGATAATGCGTTAAAATATAAAAGTGCATCTAGACATAGGCAGCCATGAACGAACTTGGAGTTCAAGGGGTGGCAAGAATCATGAAAAAATGGATCGCTGTGCTGGCAGCCGCAATGGTAATTACGGCTGGGTGCAGCAGTAAAGAGACAGAGAAAAAAGAAGCAACAGAACATAAAGAAAAACAGGTTGAAGTAGATGAAGTAGTGGCACCGGAGGAGCTTCCATATCAATTCCCGCTGACCGGGGTGGGTACGGACGAGGAGAGTTCTGACCGGGCGGTGGCCGTAGTGGTCAATAACCATCCAAAGGCACGGCCGCAATCAGGTCTGAACAATGCTGATATTGTCCACGAGGTTCTTGCGGAAGGAGACGTAACGAGGTTCGTCGCGATTTTTCAAAGCGAGCAGCCTGAAAAAGTTGGACCGGTCCGCAGTGCGAGGGAATACTTTATCGACCTGGCATCAGGGTTTGACAGCTTTTTCATCGCCCATGGCTACAGCCCTGAAGCGAAGGACATGCTTGAACGCGGAGTAATCGATAACATCAACGGCATGCAATACGATGGAACTTTGTTCAAACGGGCTGATTTCCGCAAAGCACCTCATAATTCTTATATCACCTATAAGAATATTGTGAAGGGCGCTGAAAAGAAGGGCTACGAACTTGATAAAGCACCGGCTCCTGCAGTATTCTTGAGCAGTGAGGAAGCAGAAGGCCTTGAAGGTACACCAGCTGAGGAATTCATGGTGAAATACGGTTCGCCGTCATTCGATTTAATCTATGAGTATGACGCAGAACAGCAGAAGTATCACCGTTTCAATGGCAGTGAAGAAAGTGTTGATTTGGAATCGAAGGATCCTGTTCTGCTCGACAACATCCTAGTCGTGCAAATGGACCATAGGATCATCGACAATGCCGGCCGCAGGGAAATCGACATGAAATCTGGCGGCAAAGGCTATCTGTTCCAAAAAGGCAAAGTGAATGAGATTCAATGGAAAAATGAAGCTGGCAGGATCGTCCCTTATAAGGATGGAGCAAGAGCTGGTTTCGTTCCCGGGAAAACATGGATCAACATTGTCCCATCGATCAGCGATGTCTCGTTCGACTCTCAACCATAACAAATTTGAGCGAAATAAGGGGTAAACTATATGCAAATTGATAAACTTAGAGGAAAAGAGCTCGATCAATTATTCAAGGCGATTTTATCGCTGAAAGATCTGGATGAGGCGTATCGCTTCTTTGACGACCTGGCAACAGTGAACGAAATCCAGTCCCTTGCACAGCGCCTTGAAGTTGCCCGCATGCTTCGTGAGGGCAAGACATATCATAAAATCGAGACCGAAACAGGCGCGAGCACGGCAACGATTTCCCGTGTCAAACGCTGCTTGAATTACGGAAATGATGCGTACGAAATGGCGCTCGAAAGATTGAAAGAGCAGGAAAACGCTGAGAAAGCGAAATAGTTTATTGATGAGGACGGAACCAGATGTGGTTCCGTTTTTTTATGCGGTGGGAAATTGGAAAAAATCGTGGATAATTTCCAATTCGCTATATTAAATGGGAAGTCGCTATAAAAGTAATTTTTTCGCTATATAAATGGAAAAGTCGCTATAATAATCAGATTTTCGCTATATAAATAACAAAGTCGCTATAAAAATTCATTTTGGATTATATCGGGTGCATATCTTCTCGTTAAATCATATATAAAGACCGGAAAAAAGCACTGATTATTTCCAGTTCGCCAATAAAGTTGTGAACTTCGCCAATAAACTTCGGAAATCGCCAATAAAGTTGTGAACTTCGCCAATAAAAATCAAAAATCGCCAAATAAGTTGTGAACTTCGCCAATTAACCAGGTTAATAGCTAACTGTTAAGGGTAGGGGGGAGGTAATACATACATATTGGAGTGAGTTGATGGGGGCAAGTTTAACGGTTATTGCGATTGTAATCATTTATTTAGGTATTATGATCATGATTGGGTACGTATCTTCGAAAAAAATCAATGATAATGAGGATTTCCTTGTGGCGGGCCGAAAGATGGGTCCGTGGCTGCTGGCGGGAAGCCTTGCAGCGACCGAGGTTGGCGGCGGCTCTTCTCTCGGGGTGGTGGAAAAAGCGTATGGAGACTGGGGACTGTCTGCTGTCTGGTATGTGATCACGATGGCGATTGCGTTCATCGTGTTGGCGTTCCTCGCACCAATGTTGCGCGAAGCGGCAGTAAAAACGGTACCTGAATACTTCCGCAGGCGATATGGCGAAGCGAATTCACTCGTAACATCGATTATCATGCTGCTGCCGATGGTGGGACTGACTGCGGTTCAGTTCATCGCATCGGCGACGATTCTATCGGTCATGACCGGCTGGAGCTATACTTTTTCAGTCATCATCGTAACGGTAGTTGTCACTTTATACAGCGTCATGGGCGGAATGTACAGTGTTGTTTACACGGATGTAGTCCAGTGGATTTTTATCATTGTCGGGATGGCACTGATCATTCCGTTCACGCTCCAGGCTGGCGGCGGGTTCGATCAGGTGACGGCCAATATCCCGGAAGCCAAATGGAGCCTGGTTGATGGTGCAGGCTGGGGTACGATCATTGCGCTTGTCGTCATGTATATCGCATCATTCACGGTTGGCCAGGAGGCGGTACAGCGCTATTACTCAGCCAGGGACGGAAAGGCTGCGAAGCAAGCTTCCTATATTACTTCGATCGTCTACGTGCTGTTCGCGTTCATCCCGGCAGTCATCGGGCTGTTCATGTATGGGATGGTTGAGAATGGCCAGATCGACGGGACAACGCTAATGGAAAGAGGCGCGCAGTATGCATTGCCGTTACTGGCAATGGAGGTGCTGCCGGATGTGGTGACAGGCATCCTGTTCGCCGCACTGATTTCGGCGACGATGTCGAGTGCATCCAGTAATTTATTGGCGGCAGGGTCCATTTTTACAAATGATATCTACCACCAATACATCAACAAGAAAGCAGCTGACGGGAAACTCTTAAAAATGGTCCGCTATACGATGTATGTTGTTTCGGGTTTCGCACTGCTGACTGCGATTTGGAATGTGTCGGATATTATTACGCTATTGATGTTCTCTTTTACATTGAGAGCGGGCGGTGCCTTCATTCCTTATGTGCTCGGGCATATTTGGGAAAAAGCGACCCCGGCAGGCAGCCTGGCATCCTTATTCCTTGGAAGTCTGGCAGTCTATCTTGGCGAAAAAGAGATCATCAGCTTCTTCGGACTTGATCCTATTTATCTCGCGTTGATTGTCAGCGGAATCAGTTTCTACGTTTTTTCACGATTATTCACTGAGCAATATAAGCACCGCGATTTATGATTTTTCACTAAAAAGCGTTCCAACATTCGGAGCGCTTTTTTCATATGTTTCCTTTTTTATATATACACAACAAATGCTATAATGGTGGAATGGATAGATAGAATGGGGGCAATTCAAGGATGTACGATGTTCGCGAGTGGAGACATGTGTTCAAACTCGATCCAAATAAAGAGATAACTGATGAAGAATTAGATAGAATTTGCGAGTCTGGAACGGACGCGATCATGGTCGGAGGCACGGATGGAGTCACTCTTGAAGGTGTCCTTGATTTGATGTCCCGGGTCCGCCGTTACACGGTTCCATGCATTCTTGAGGTTTCGACGATTGATTCAATCACGCCGGGATTCGATTTTTATTTTATCCCGACAGTGCTGAATAGTGGCAAACCGCAGTGGATCACAGGTCTGCACCATGAAGCGGTCAAGGAGTATGGCGACCTGATGGATTGGGACGAGCTGAAAATGGAAGGCTATTGCATCCTGAATCCGGATTGCAAGGCGGCCAAGCTGACTGAGGCGAAGACCGAGCTTTCGATTGATGATGTGCGGGCTTACGCGATGATGGCGGAGAAAATGTTCAACCTGCCGATTTTTTATTTGGAATACAGCGGGACATATGGGAATCCTGAATATGTGGAAGCAGCCAAAGGTGTGCTCGACAACACGGTCCTCTTTTACGGCGGCGGGATTGAAACTGCGCAGCAGGCAGAAGAGATGGCCAGGCATGCCGATGTCATCGTCGTTGGGAATGTTGTTTACAGCAACCTTGACGAGGCATTGAAGACCGTAGCTACTGTGAAAAAATAAGCTAATAGACAAGTTGTTTGTTACACTGTTTTGAGATAAAATAAGAACAAATGTTTGTATGGTGGTGGTGAGCAAGTGCAATATTTAACGGATAAATTACTGAATGGCTTGAACCCGGAGCAGCAGAAGGCTGTCAAGACAGTGGATGGACCGCTGCTCTTAATGGCTGGCGCAGGCTCTGGTAAAACTAGGGTTTTAACACATAGAATTGCGTATTTAATGGTGGAAAAAGGGGTAAACCCTTATAACATCCTTGCGATTACGTTTACGAATAAAGCTGCTCGTGAAATGCGCGAGAGGATCCAGAAAATGATGGGCGGCGCGGCAGACGATATCTGGATTTCAACGTTCCACTCGATGTGCGTAAGGATTTTGCGCAGGGACATCGACCGTCTCGGATATAACCGAAACTTCACGATCCTTGACTCGACTGATCAGCAATCTGTCATCAAGTCGATTTTGAAAGACAAGAATATGGATCCGAAAAAGTATGATCCTCGTGCGATCCTTGGAACGATCAGCTCGGCGAAGAACGAGTTGATTACGCCGGAGGAATATGCGAAGACAGCGGGGGATTATTTTTCCCAGAAGGTCAGCGATGTGTATACGGAATATCAGCGCAGACTGCGCAAAAATAATGCACTCGATTTTGATGATCTCATTATGACTACAATCACGCTGTTCATCCGTGTGCCGGAAGTGCTGGAGTACTACCAGCGCAAGTTCCAGTACATCCATGTGGATGAGTACCAGGATACGAACAGGGCACAATATATGCTGGTAAAATTGCTGGCGCAAAGATTCCAGAACCTATGTGTAGTAGGTGACTCGGACCAGTCGATTTATCGCTGGCGCGGTGCGGATATCACGAATATCCTTTCATTTGAAAAAGACTACCCAAGGGCAAGCGTGATTTTGCTAGAGCAGAACTACCGCTCGACGAAAAAGATTTTGCTGGCGGCGAATATGGTCATCCAGAACAATATGAACCGAAAGCCGAAGAACCTTTGGACAGAAAACCCTGAAGGTAACAAGATCATGTACTATCGTGCGGACAGCGAACAGGGAGAGGCGCAGTTTGTCATCGGGAAAATCCAGGAGCAGCTTCGCAATGGCCGCAAGCTGTCTGATATCGCAATCCTTTACCGGACGAACGCTCAGTCCCGTGTGATCGAGGAATCCTTCCTGAAGTCGAACATCGATTACTCAATCGTCGGCGGCATCAAGTTCTATGACAGAAAGGAAATCAAGGACATCCTTGCTTATCTTCGTCTGATTTCGAACCCTGATGATGACATCAGTTTGCAGAGGATCATCAATGTTCCGAAGCGTGCGATTGGTTCAACTTCTATTGATAAAATCGCCAACTTCGCGACCATGCATGATCTGTCAATGTTCCAGGCGCTGGAGACGATTGAAATGATCGGCCTTAGCCCAAAAGCGGAAAAAGCAGCGGCTGAATTCCGCAACCTGATCAGCAACTACACGCACCAGCAGGAATATCTGTCGGTGACGGAGCTAGTAGAAGAAGTACTTGATAAAACAGGCTACCGTGACATGCTGAAGGCGGAAAAATCGCTGGAATCACAGAGCCGACTTGAAAACATAGATGAATTTTTAACGGTAACAAAGAGCTTTGAAGAAAGCAGTGAAGATAAGAGCCTTGTAGCGTTCCTGACGGATTTGGCGCTTGTTGCTGATATCGACCGCCTGGATGATGATGGCCAACAAAAAACCGACTTCGTCACATTGATGACATTGCACTCAGCAAAGGGACTCGAGTTCCCGGTTGTCTTCCTGATTGGAATGGAAGAGGGAGTATTCCCGCACAGCCGCTCCTTGATGGAGGAGGATGAGATGGAGGAAGAACGCCGTCTTGCCTACGTGGGAATCACCCGTGCCGAGGAAGAGCTCTTCATCACGAATGCGCAGATGCGCACCCTCTTTGGCCGTACGAATATGAACCCGGAATCACGGTTCATCAAGGAGATACCGGCCGATTTGGTTGAAGACGCTGTGCCAAAAGTCAGAAGGCCTGCGCCAACGAGCGGTGGAAGACCTGCACCAATGAGTGGCGGCAGACCAGGCACGTCAGCCAGACCGTCCATGCCAACTCGCGGCGCTGTATCCCGTCCGGCCGCAGCTGCAAGCGGCGGCGAAGCCGTCGATTGGAAGGTTGGCGACAAAGCACAGCATGGCAAGTGGGGAACAGGGACCGTTGTCAGCGTAAAAGGTTCCGGAGAAGGAACCGAGCTTGATATCGCATTCCCTAGCCCAACCGGAATCAAGCGATTGCTGGCCAAGTTCGCACCGATTACAAAGGCGTAAACTATTTTTATAACATTGAATACTGTCTAGCTCCAGCGCCTAGCCCCTCGAGTCGCTTCGGTCCTGCCAATGAAGTCAAAGAACGACTTCACTGTCAGGCCCTCCAGCGCTTGTCGGGGCTGACCAAGGCGCTTGCGCTTTTCGGTTATGAAAGGGCTGGATTTATGGATTTTCAAAGTGCTGAAAAAAAAGCCAAGGATTTGCAAAATCTACTTAATCAATATGCTTATGAGTACTATGTTCTTGACCAGCCGTCTGTTCCGGATGCGGAGTATGACAGGCTTTTAAGGGAACTGATTGAAATTGAGGAGCAGTACCCGGAACTGCAGACTCCTGACTCACCTACACAGCGTGTCGGCGGCGAGATTTTAACGATGTTCAATAAGGTCCAGCATGCGACTCCGATGTTGAGTCTTGGCAATGCCTTCGATGAGCAGGACCTGCGAGATTTTGACCGTCGTGTCCGCCAGGATGTTGGCGACGCTGTTGCTTATGTTTGTGAACTGAAAATCGATGGTCTGGCAGTATCGCTTATTTATGAAGATGGACTGCTCGTGCGTGGGGCTACTCGCGGAGATGGAACGACAGGTGAGGATATTACGTCTAATCTGAAGACAATCCGCTCTTTGCCGATCCGTCTGAAAGAGCCCGTGTCACTTGAAGTCCGCGGTGAAGCGTTCATGCCGAAAAAATCATTCGAAGCATTAAATAAAGCAAGGAAAGAAAAAGAGGAAGAGCCATTTGCCAATCCTCGAAATGCAGCTGCTGGATCCCTTCGTCAGCTGGATCCTAAGATTGCTGCATCAAGGAATCTTGATGTATTCCTGTATAGTGTGGCAAATGTCGGTGATACAGGAATCCGTGCTCACAGTGAAGGACTGGATTATCTGGAGAAGCTTGGATTCAAGGCGAATAAAGAGCGCCGGAAAGTCGACAGCATTGAAGGTGTCATTGAATATGTAAACAGCTGGGTCGAAAAACGACCTGACCTTCCGTATGATATTGACGGAATCGTCATCAAGGTGGATTCGCTCGACCAGCAGGCTGAACTTGGAACCACTGCAAAAAGCCCTCGCTGGGCCATCGCTTATAAATTCCCTGCCGAGGAAGTCGTAACAACTTTGAAGGAAATCGAATTGAGCGTTGGCCGAACAGGTGTCGTTACGCCAACTGCCATTCTTGAACCAGTTCAGGTTGCTGGCACAACTGTTGGCCGCGCATCTTTGCATAACGAAGATTTGATCCGTGAAAAAGACATCAAAATTGGAGATAAGGTCGTCATCAAAAAAGCCGGAGATATCATTCCGGAAGTCGTCAATGTCCTTGCCGAGCAGCGGACAGGAGATGAAGTCGAGTTCCATATGCCTACTGAATGCCCTGAATGCGGCAGCGAACTTGTCAGGATTGAAGGTGAAGTTGCGCTGCGCTGTATCAATCCGAAATGTCCGGCACAAATCAGGGAAGGCCTGATTCACTTTGTTTCCCGCGATGCGATGAACATCGACGGACTAGGAGAGAGAGTGGTCAGCCAGCTGTTTGCCCAAGAGCTGATCAAGGATGTAGCCGACATTTACAAACTGACACGCGATCAGCTGCTGGCACTCGAGCGAATGGGTGAGAAATCCGTCAACAATCTTCTGTCAGCGATTGAAACGACGAAGGATAACTCTTTGGAAAAGCTATTGTTTGGTCTCGGTATTCGCTTGGTTGGTGCAAAAGCAGCGAAAACATTGGCTCAGGAATTCGAAACGATGGATAAACTGATGCAGGCATCAAAGGATGAACTGACGGCCATCAATGAAATCGGCGACAAAATGGCTGACTCCATCGTCACTTATTTTGACAACGATGAAGTGAAGGAACTGGTTTCCGAGCTGAAGGCTGTTGGCGTCAATATGGAATACAAAGGACCTAAGAAGGTTAGCGCAGCAGACTCGGATTCATTTTTTGCCGGTAAAACAATCGTGTTAACCGGAAAGCTTGAGCAGATGGGCCGAAACGAAGCCAAAGAAAAAATCGAGGCGCTTGGCGGCAATGTATCCGGCAGCGTCAGCAAGAAAACGGATTTAGTCATTGCTGGTGAAGACGCAGGTTCGAAGCTGACAAAAGCAGAAAGCCTGGGGATTGAAGTGTGGAACGAGGAGAGAATGCTTGAAGAATTAAATAAATAAGAGGTGTACACGCCATGAGGAAGCTCTCAATGGTCGCTCTATCTCTTGTCCTTCTGCTGACGGCCTGCGCCCCGAATTTTCAAAAGCAGGAAGAGGTCGTCCAGGAGAAGGATGATGAAACAAAGGAAAAAGCGATTATCCCGAAATATAAAATTTCGGACAAATACTACCGAACCATTATGCCGTTCGAGCCAGGGGAAGCTCGCGGCATGGTCGTCAACAATCTGAATACGCGTTATGACATCACTGAGTTCGAAACGGGACTGATGCGGGTTGCCCAAAATTCTTTCCCGACAGACAAGTATGTCTTTAAAGAAGGCCAGTATCTCAAACGCAGCGCTGTATCATCCTGGCTGGAGCGTGAAATGACTCCGGCACAGGTAGAGGAAAAGAAAAAAGAATTACAGGCTAAGGCTAAAAAAGAAGGTAGTAATAGAAAGATTACAGTGGAAAATCTGGGTCTGAATCCTGCCAATCCTGGGAAGGGTGATGCCCATGAACAGAATAAAAAGAATCCTATTTATCTGGCGCATATCCTCGAGCATAATTACCTCGTCCAATCAGGGAAAGAGGATACGTACCAGCTTGGCGGCATCGCAATCGGGCTGGCGCTGAACTCTGTTCACTATTATCAAGTGGAACAATATGGGGCAGTATATGAGAAGAATATTTCCCGATCCGTTCTTGAAGCGGAAGGGAAGAAAATCGCCCAGGAAGTCGTCAATAGGATTAGAGGAATCGACGAGTTGAAAAATGTCCCGATCACCATCGGATTGTTTGAACAGGAAAGCCGCTCTTCTGTTGTACCTGGCAACTTTTTCACCTATGCGGAAGTATCCCAGGGCAGCAACAATATCGGCAGCTGGAAGGATGTAAAGGAAGAATACATCCTGTTTCCGTCAGATGAAGCGGAGAAGGAACACAGGGATGACCTGACATTCTTCCAGAACTTTAAGCAGGATGTTGAGGAGTATTTCCCTAACTTCAACGGCGTCATCGGCAAGGGCTTTTACTTGGATGGCCAGCTTCAGGAAATAAACATTGAAATACCGATCCAGTTTTATGGCGAAGCCGAGGCAATTGGCTTCACTCAATATGTAACAGGGCTGGTCATGGAACACTTCCCTAATTATATTTCCGTGCAGATCAGCGTTTCATCTGTACTGGGACAGGAAGCCCTGATCGTGAAAAAGCCAGACCAAGACGAACCATTTGTGCATATCTATCAGTAAAAAAAAGCAAAGAGCCGCGGCTCTTTGCTTTTTTTATGAAAAACGTGTATCGAACTTATCTGTTTCATCGTCCTATTTTTAAGGAGGCGGAAGGAAGTGAAGAGACACGTTCTGGGTTTATTGGCTGTGATTTTGTTGCTGGCAGGATGTTCAAACATGGCAATGTCTGATGAAGATGGACAGGAAATTGAAAGATACATACGTCAAGAGGTGATGAGTCCTAATTTTGACGGAGAAATCTTCACTGCATATGAAATACTAGCTTCCAACGAAGAGAAGGATGAAATTTACTTATGGGCATTGATCATGGAGTATTATAAAGTGGGTGCAGAAGTTGAGCAAGGTTCAGGGATGTCAGTGCCTATGGTCTTGAAGGTCGATCGAAGCGAGGGGGCCCTCAAAGTAACCGGCCACACCCTGCCGAGGGATGGCAGCTTTTACGCTGATGATATAAAAGACATGTTTCCTTATTTTGCTGAGCTCAAAGCGCTAGATTACCCATCCAATCATATCAAAAAATTGATTGCAGAAATCGAAACCGAGGTCGCTGAAGAGTTGAATTAGGGGATTGGAAAAAGAGGCAAAGAGCCGGTGCTCTTTGCCTATTATATACACTTTTTAATATCAAGGATGGTCTGTAAATGCATGCCTTCATGGAAAATGGTCCGCACCAGGACTTGCTCGATTGTATGCATGCCCATTTCGGTTGGGGCGAATTCCTCTTCCAATCGCTCACCATAAGAATCTTTTATTCTCGATGGCTGCGTCTTCAGCAATTCTTTTAACTCGCTGACGGAAGGAGTTTCCTCTGTAAAATTGGCCGGGGAGGTGCCATAGCCGAACCAGGACATGAACTCTTCGGGAACGTCTGCGGGTTCCTTGGTGACCGCCTGGATCCACAAATATTGATCAAGGTAAATATGCCCGAGGTTCCAGCGGATATTATTGTTGAAGCCTGAAGGGATAATCTCCGCATCTTCCTCAGAAACTGTCTCTGCCACGCCTAAAATATAGCTGCGATAGGATTCTAGCTGATTAAACAAAACTTC
>NZ_JBGCUB010000015.1:0-30800 GCF_053543455.1 Mesobacillus sp. LC4 | reverse complement strand
CCAAGTTAGCTAATGTACTAAATATGCGCCCGTAGCTCAATTGGATAGAGCGTCTGACTACGGATCAGAAGGTTATGGGTTCGACTCCTTTCGGGCGCGCCATTATATTTTCTCTTTATCGGGGAGTAGCTCAGCTTGGTAGAGCACTTGGTTTGGGACCAAGGGGTCGCAGGTTCGAATCCTGTCTTCCCGACCATGCTACTTATATTATATGGGGCCTTAGCTCAGCTGGGAGAGCGCCTGCCTTGCACGCAGGAGGTCAGCGGTTCGATCCCGCTAGGCTCCACCATATAACTTACAATAATAATTTGGCGGTGTAGCTCAGCTGGCTAGAGCGTACGGTTCATACCCGTAAGGTCGGGGGTTCGATCCCCTCCGCCGCTACCAATTTTAATCTGGTTGAACCTATTCAATCTAGGATATCCTGGACCTTTAGCTCAGCTGGTTAGAGCAGACGGCTCATAACCGTCCGGTCGTAGGTTCGAGTCCTACAAGGTCCACCATTTTACTTGATTTTCATACGGAGGTATACCCAAGTCTGGCTGAAGGGATCGGTCTTGAAAACCGACAGGCGGGTAACACCGCGCGGGGGTTCGAATCCCTCTACCTCCTCCATAATTTAATTATTAATAATATCGTCGCGGGGTGGAGCAGTCCGGTAGCTCGTCGGGCTCATAACCCGAAGGTCGCAGGTTCAAATCCTGCCCCCGCAATCTGGTCCCGTGGTGTAGCGGTTAACATGCCTGCCTGTCACGCAGGAGATCGCCGGTTCGATCCCGGTCGGGACCGCCATTTTTATTTTTTTTGCTTAGTAGTTCAGTCGGTAGAGCAGATTGCTCACTTCCTGAATAAGCTTCTGCGGCAATTTGTGAGAAAGACCGAAGGTCATTCGAGCAAAGGCCCTAAATAAGTAAAAGTTTAGGATGCAATATTATAGTGGCTCAGTAGCTCAGTCGGTAGAGCAAAGGACTGAAAATCCTTGTGTCGGCGGTTCGATTCCGTCCTGAGCCACCTTATTTAATTTAAAATGGATATACAATTATAGATATGGCGATTGTGGCGAAGTGGTTAACGCATCGGATTGTGGTTCCGACATTCGTGGGTTCGATTCCCATCAGTCGCCCCTTTTTTTATATGCGGGTGTAGTTTAGTGGTAAAACCTCAGCCTTCCAAGCTGATGATGAGAGTTCGATTCTCTTCACCCGCTCCATAAGGGCCTATAGCTCAGCTGGTTAGAGCGCACGCCTGATAAGCGTGAGGTCGGTGGTTCGAGTCCACTTAGGCCCATTTTTTATATTATTCCGCAGTAGCTCAGTGGTAGAGCACTCGGCTGTTAACCGAGCGGTCGTAGGTTCGAATCCTACCTGCGGAGCCATTTTTATGGGGAAGTACTCAAGAGGCTGAAGAGGCGCCCCTGCTAAGGGTGTAGGTCGGGTAACCGGCGCGAGGGTTCAAATCCCTCCTTCTCCGCCATAAGGCCCCTTGGTCAAGCGGTTAAGACACCGCCCTTTCACGGCGGTAACACGGGTTCGAATCCCGTAGGGGTCATAAGGAAAGCTGTTAGCAAATTTGCTAACAGCTTTTTTTTATGTCCATATAATCTAGGAATCCAGAGAAACTCCAGGGGTAATTAATTCAAAGGTACTTTTAAATGGCTATTTGATCAATACATCAAGCAGCCTAGACTAAAAAGAAGGTAAAATATTCAAGAAGGAACTAGTATATCATTGGCCCGTTCAGGGGTATAAGCAACAACCAGTAACAAATAGAAGAGATATGTACCTGGATATGAAGTCTAGGGTCAAAACCGCTAACATAAAGAGGAGTTATGTACCCGGTTATGAAGTCCGGGATCAAAACCGGTAACATAAAGAGGAGATATGTACCTGGATATGAAGTCCGGGATCAAAACCGGTAACATAAAGAGGAGATATGTACCTGGATATGAAGTCTGGATCAAAACCGGTAACATAAAGAGGAGATATCTACCCGGTCCAGGATAGAAAGGGAAGAACTCGTAACATATATAAAGCAGTGAAAGTGATTCGGCTAATGGCCGAAGAAGCGAGAATCAAGCCATATAATAAGCATATCTTAACATCCAATCAAATGATCCTCTCCTAGCTAATCCATACCCAAATCTGTACTGTTACATCCACATTAGTGACAACTCCAACCACCTCAATCACTATATTCACTTCCTCGATAATATGAAAACGTTATCAATCAATAATAATTTTTCTCCTGTTCCCTCTATCAAACCTAATAAAATCAATAAAACTTTCTAATGAATCATTATTCATTTTTAACTTTCGTTCTCCAAAATTCGCGTAATTGGAAGATTTAGTAGATTGAAGCGCTGTCATTTATGTACGTTTGTCGAATGGAGCGTATTTTTGAGTATTATTGTCGAAATATTAAAAAAATGTTTACAAGGAATTCCTTCTGGTAACTAGAATACTACTGAAATAGGCAGTTTTTTAGTTTTTACAAAGGCAGGTGGACGACAATGGTGATTAATCCTACAGAGTTTGAATTGCATCTGTTTCATGAGGGAAATCTGTTCCAAAGTTACAATTTATTTGGAGCACATGTCATGAAAACGGAAACTGGAACATATACTCGATTTTGTGTGTGGGCTCCGAAGGCGATGCAGGTAAGGCTTGCAGGTGATTTTAATGATTGGGCTGGGGACGGTTATGAGTTTCATAAAGTCAATCAGGAGGGGGTCTGGCAGCTCTCTCTCGAAGGAGATCTGACCGGTGCCCTTTATAAATATGAGATTGTGACTGCGTCGGGTGAGCGGTTGCTCAAATCTGACCCTTATGCGTTTTTTTCGGAAGTAAGGCCGAATACAGCATCGATTGTCTGCTCATTGGATGGCTACAAATGGAAAGATCAGAAATGGCTGCAAAAGCGTGAAAAGAGGAGCACACTCGGTGAGCCGATGTTCATCTATGAACTGCATGTGGGTTCCTGGAAGAAGCATGAGGATGGAAGGTTCCTTACATATCGTGAGCTTGTTGATGAGTTGATTCCATATATTCTTTCACACGGTTACACACATATAGAATTATTGCCTCTAACTGAGCATCCGCTCGACATGTCATGGGGATATCAATCTACTGGTTATTTTTCGGTTACGAGCCGATATGGAGCTCCTCTTGATTTCATGTATTTCGTTGATATGTGCCATCAAAACGGCATCGGGGTCATCCTGGATTGGATTCCGGGTCACTTTTGCAAGGATGCCCACGGGCTGTATCAATTCGATGGCAGCTATGTGTATGAATATCAGCGAGAGAATGATCGGGAGAACCATGTTTGGGGAACCGCTAATTTCGACCTCGGTAAAAATGAGGTTCAGAGTTTCCTGATTTCGAGTGCGCTTTTCTGGCTTGAAAAATATCATATTGATGGCTTTAGGGTGGATGCGGTTGCCAATATCATTTATTGGCCTAACTCAATCCAGGCAGCGAACCAGTTTGGAGTAGAGTTTTTAAAGAAGCTGAACAATGCAGTCAAGGAGTATGAGCCCGGAGCAATGATGATTGCGGAAGATTCGACTGACTGGCCTCAGGTGACGGGTCCTGTTGAGTATGGTGGTCTTGGTTTTACATACAAGTGGAATATGGGTTGGATGAATGACACTTTGAAGTATATGGAGGAAGAATCCCATAACAGGATGCATATACATGAAAAGGTTACCTTCTCGCTGCTTTATGCTTTCTCAGAGAACTTTGTCCTGCCATTTTCACATGATGAAGTTGTTCATGGGAAGAAATCGCTACTTGACAAGATGCCGGGTGATTACTGGCAAAAATTTGCCCAGCTCAGGCTTTTGCTTGGCTTCATGGTTGCGCATCCCGGCAAGAAGCTGACATTCATGGGAACCGAATTTGGGCAGTTTTCGGAATGGAAAGACAAGGAACAGCTTGACTGGAATCTTTTCGATTATGAAATGCATGGAAAGATGAACCAATATAATAAGGAACTCATCAAATTGTATAAACGGTCAAAGCCCCTGTATGAGGTTGACCAAAGCTATGAAGGCTTCGAATGGATCGATGCGGATAACCGGGATCAGTCAATTTTTTCATTTATCCGGAAAGGAAGGAATCCTGAAGAACTTCTGGTCATTGTTTGCAATTTTACTGAAAAAACATATAGCGACTATCGAATTGGTGCCCCAAAGAATGGTGAGTATCGGGAAATTCTTAACAGTGATGCTATAGACTTTGGCGGTTCTGGCGTTATAAACAAAAAAGTTTTGAAAGCGGAAGAAATAGCCTTCCATGGAAGGCCATATTCTATAGAGATGAGTATTTCTCCATTCGGAATCTCAGTTTTACGTCCTGTTATCAAAAGAAAGGGGAGAAACAATCATGCAAAAGAAGAAATGCGTGGCAATGCTGTTGGCAGGAGGAAAAGGAAGCCGTCTGCACTCACTGACAAAGAATCTCGCTAAACCTGCTGTCCCTTTTGGCGGCAAATATCGGATCATTGATTTTCCTTTAAGCAATTGCACGAACTCTGGAATCCACACAGTGGGCGTCTTGACGCAGTACCAGCCGCTCCTGCTAAATTCTTATATTGGCATTGGCAGCGCATGGGACCTGGACAGGAAGGATGGCGGTGTGACAGTGCTGCCGCCTTACGCTGAAAGTTCCGAAGTAAAATGGTATTCTGGCACGGCAAGCGCGATTTTCCAAAACCTGAATTATCTTGATCAGTATGATCCGGAATATGTTTTGATTCTCTCCGGTGACCATATTTATAAAATGAATTATGAATTGATGCTGAATCACCATATTGAAAAAGGGGCCGATGTGACGATTTCGGTCATTGAAGTACCATGGGAAGAGACGAATCGCTTTGGGATCATGAATACAGATACAGACCTAAGAATCACTGAATTTGAGGAAAAACCGGATGCAGCGAAAAATAATCTCGCTTCGATGGGGATTTATATTTTTAAATGGAGCGTATTAAGGGAATATCTGATAAGGGATGACCAGAACTCTGAATCAAGCCATGATTTTGGCAAAGATATCATTCCGCTGCTGATTGAAGAAAATAGAAAGTTATTTGCCTATCCTTTCAAAGGCTACTGGAAGGATGTAGGAACCATACAAAGTCTTTGGGAAGCCAATATGGACTTACTGGATAAAGATTGCGAACTGAACCTGTTTGATCATTCTTGGCGGATTTATTCTGTCAACCCAAACCAGCCGCCTCAATATATTTGCCCAGCAGGAGAAGTATCTGAATCCCTGGTCAATGAAGGGTGCAAGATTGAAGGGGAGGTTTCCAGAACAGTTGTGTTCCAGGGGGTTACCGTGAAAAAGGGAGCGGTAGTTAAGGAAACGGTGATTATGCCGGATGCCGTTATTGGACACAACTGTGTGATCGAAAAGGCGATTGTCTCTCCTGGAGTCTATGTCCCGGATGGAACAATCATCAAGCCAGACGAGAACGATAAAGATGAAATTACATTAGTATCTGAAGAAACAATCGGAGCATTGCAATCCAATTGAACCGATTTGGGAGGAAAAACAAATGAACAAACAATTATTAGGAGTAATAGATGCGACAACTGTTCACGATGATCTGCATGAACTGTCCATTCATCGATCTGTAGCAGCAATCCCTTTCGGCGGGCGATATCGGCTGATTGATTTTATCCTTTCCAATATGGTCAACTCCGGTATCCAGAGTGTAGCTATCTTCCCTAAATTCCAATACAGGTCGCTGATGGACCATTTGGGGTCAGGGAGGAACTGGGATCTTAATCGAAAAAGGGATGGACTATTTTTCTTCCCTGCACCTAATCTGGATAAACATTATACAGGAATTGGCACGCTGGACCACTTTGCTGATAACATTGACTTTTTTGAACGGAGTACCCAAGAGTATGCACTGATTGCCAATTCATATACGGTATTCAATATGGATTTCCAGCCGCTGCTTGACTGGCATATCAAATCCGGATGCGATATCACCGAGGTACAGAAGGCAGGGAAATCCATGGGCATATACCTCGTAAAAAAGACCTTGTTGATGGATTTAATTGTGACGAGGAATGAAACAGGCTACTCGAATATGAGAGATGTCGTGACCGATCACGATAGCCAGTTCCATCTCTGCTATTACAATTTTGAAGGCTATGCTTCCATGGTTGATACGATTGAACAGTATTTTAACACGAGCATGGATTTGTTGAAACCTGAAGTCTGGAAAGAGTTATTCCTTAAGGAAAGGCCGATCCTGACAAAGGTGAAGGATGAACCTCCTACCCGTTATGATATCGACGCGTCTGTAAGAAATTCAATGGTAGCAAACGGGGGAATGATTGAAGGCACGGTGGAAAACAGCATCATTGCCCGCGGGGTGAAAATCGGCAAGGGTACTGTCATCCGTAATTGCATCATCATGCAAAAGACACAAATCAAGGAGAATTGCATATTGGATTCAGTGATTGTTGATAAGGATGCGAGAATCGAAGAAGGAACAGTGATCACAGCGCCAGCAGACTCACCGGCTGTTATCCGCAAAGGATCGGTCCAGGGAGTAGGGAGCAGGCCGTGAAGGTTTTATTTGCTGTATCGGAATGCGTCCCGTTCATTAAGTCAGGAGGCCTGGCTGATGTAGCGGGTTCGCTTCCTAAGGAACTCAAAAAGCTGGGGACGGATGTCCGGGTCATTTTACCGAAATACGGTTTGATACCTGAGAAATTCCGTTCTGAAATGAAGAAAGTGAAAGAGTATCATGTGCAACTAGGCTGGCGCTCACAATATTGCGGCATTGAGACTCTTGATTATGACGGTGTTACATTCTATTTTGTTGATAATGAGTATTATTTCAAGCGAGACAGCCTTTACGGGCATTATGATGATGGAGAACGGTTCGCATTTTTTAACAGGGCCGTCCTTGAGTTTATTGCAGAAATCGAATTTTACCCAGATGTGATTCACTGCCATGACTGGCATACTGGGATGATCCCATTTTTACTCAAGACAGAGTACTATAAGCGTCCTGGTTACGGATTGATCAGATCTGTGTTCACCATCCATAATCTGCAGTTCCAGGGGATTTTCCCTCCGGAAGTATTGGGGGATCTTCTGCAGATTGACAGCCAATATTTCAATGAAGAGCAGTTGGAGTTCTTCGGGAACACCAATTTCATGAAAGGCGCTTTGATTGCTGCTGACCATATCACTACTGTCAGTCCGACGTACAAGGAGGAAATACAGACAGAGTTTTATGGTGAAAAGTTGGATGGCATTCTGCGTAAAAGAAGCGAGGATCTTTCAGGAATCCTTAATGGGATTGATCATGACTTATATAATCCTGAAAAATACCCTGGATTGGCTGCCAATTTCGGGGGAAGCTCACTAGAAAGAAGAGTCGAAAACAAGCTTCAAGTGCAACGTAATTTCGATTTGCCGGAAAACGAGGAAACCCCTGTAGTGGCAATGATTACGAGGCTGACGAAGCAGAAGGGGCTCGATTTGGTCAGGGGAGTCTTCCATGAAATCATGGCGACCGGATTGCAGCTTGTCGTCCTGGGAACTGGCGACCCTGAGTTTGAACAATTTTTCAGGGACATGTCTGTGCAATACCCTGAGCAATGTGGTGTCTACATTGGCTTTGATGAAAATCTGGCACACCAAGTTTACGCTGGCTCGGATTTATTCCTGATGCCTTCCAAGTTCGAACCATGTGGTCTGAGCCAGATGATCGCAATGCGTTATGGATCCATTCCTGTTGTGAGAGAGACAGGCGGCCTTAACGATACCGTACAGCCTTATAATGAATTTAATGGTGAGGGCAATGGTTTTTCCTTTGCCAACTTCAATGCCCATGACATGCTCTTTACAATCCAGCGGGCGTTGTCTTTTTACCAAAAGCGCGAAAAATGGCTGATGCTGGCGAAAAACGCAATGGAGACAGACTACAGTTGGGCACAATCTGCCAAACAATACAATGAGTTGTATACCGATCTCATCTCAAGGAGTGAATCGCATGTTTTCTAGTGTTCCCAAGTTCAAAAATGCTTTCTTGAAAAAACTCGAGATGATGTTTGGAACCAGCTTTGAAGAAAGCACTAGCCGGGAGCAATTCCAGACTCTCGGGCATATGATCAGGGAGCATGTGAGTTCTGATTGGATTAAAACAAACGAATTATATCGTGCCGGGGCGAAAAAACAGGTCTATTACTTGTCGATTGAGTTCTTGCTGGGCAGGCTGCTGAGGCATAACCTTATTAATTTAGGGGTGGAAAAAGTGGTCTGTGAAGGGCTCCAGGAGCTGGGGATCGAGCTGGATCAGCTGGAGGAAATCGAGGCGGATGCCGGGCTCGGCAATGGCGGTCTCGGCCGCCTTGCTGCCTGTTTCTTAGATTCCCTCGCGTCTCTTGACCTGCCTGGACATGGCTGCGGAATACGCTATAAACATGGGCTATTTGAGCAGAAAATAGTCGATGGCTATCAAGTCGAGCTTCCAGAGCAATGGCTGAGGCATGGCCATGTGTGGGAAGTACGCAAGGCGGATGATGCGGTCGAGGTCCCATTCTGGGGTGAAATCGAGAGCAGGATGGAAAATGGCCGGCTTGTCTTCAGGCATCTGAACGCCGAGACGATCATGGCTGTACCGTATGATTTGCCTGTCATCGGCTATGAGACCCAGACGGTCAACACGTTAAGGCTGTGGAATGCCGAGCCATCAAGGTTCCCGGCAAACGCGGATATTTTTAAATACAAGAAGGATACCGAATCGGTTTCCGAATTTCTATATCCAGATGACACGCATGATGAAGGAAAGATCCTTCGGCTAAAGCAGCAATATTTCCTTGTATCATCAAGTTTGAAGGCGATTGTGAGCTCTTTTAAAAAGAAGAATAAGAGCTTGCTAGAATTTCATGACTATGTGAGCATCCATATCAATGACACACATCCTGCGATTGCCGTTCCTGAGCTGATGAGGATCCTGATGGATGAGGAAGGCCAGGGCTGGGAAGATGCCTGGCATATCACGGTCAAGACGCTTTCCTATACGAACCATACGACCCTGGCTGAGGCGCTTGAGAGATGGCCGATCCGAATTTTCAAGCCGCTGCTGCCGCGCATTTTCATGATCGTTGAAGAAATCAATGAGCGCTTCTGCAAGCAGGTATGGGATCAGTATCCTGGTGATTGGGGCAGGGTTGAAAGCATGGCGATCATCGCCCATGACGAGGTGCGGATGGCTCCGCTTGCCATTGTCGGCAGCCACAGTGTCAATGGAGTAGCACAGCTGCATACTGAGATCCTGAAAAATCGGGAAATGAACCTGTTTTATCAATTTTATCCTGAGCGCTTTAACAATAAGACGAATGGGATTACCCACCGCCGATGGCTGCTGAAAGCAAACCCTGGTTTGTCCGGATTGATTACGGATGCTATAGGAACTGAGTGGGTTTCGTCTCCACAGCAATTGGAGAATTTGATGAGGTTTAAGGATGACTCCGCTTTCCTTGAAAGATTGCATGGAATCAAGCAGGCCAACAAGGAGCGGCTGGCAAACCGGATACTGGATAAAACCGGGATTAAGGTGGATACAGAATCAATTTTCGATGTCCAGGTGAAAAGGCTGCATGCTTATAAGCGGCAGCTGCTGAATGTCCTGCACATCATGTATCTATATAATGCTTTGAAAAAGGATCCTGAAGCCTTGCTATACCCACGCACATTTATCTTCGGGGCAAAGGCTTCGCCTGGTTATTATTTTGCCAAGAAGGTCATTAAACTGATTAACTGCGTGGCAGACAAGGTGAACAATGACCCGGCGATCAATGGAAAGCTGAAGGTTGTTTTCCTTGAAAACTATCGAGTATCGCTTGCCGAAGAGATTTTTCCAGCTGCGGATATCAGCGAACAGATCTCAACTGCCAGCAAAGAGGCCTCCGGCACTGGGAATATGAAATTCATGATGAACGGGGCTTTGACACTTGGCACGCTTGATGGAGCCAATGTCGAAATCACCGATTTGGTCGGCAGGGAAAATATCTTCCTGTTCGGGTTGACCGCAGAAGAAGTGCTAGATTACCAGAATAATGGCGGCTACCATTCGCTCGAATACTATCACCATGATGAACGGATCCGGGAAGTGGTCGACCAGCTTGTCAATGGATTCTTCCCTGATACAGAAAACCATTTTAACGAAGTATTTGACACACTGCTCGGCCATAATGATCAGTATTTTGTTTTGCGGGACTTTGCTTCCTATGCAGAGGCCCATCAGGAGATTAGCCGAAGTTATTTAGACCGGAACGCATGGCTGCAAAAGAGCCTGATCAATATCGCCAAGTCAGGGTATTTCTCCAGTGACAGGACTATCATGGAATATGCAGACCAAATCTGGAAAGTACAATCTTCTTTGAAAGTTTAAGATGCTTTAGGCCAAATCGAAGACGATTTGGCCTTTTGTTATTTTCATTGAATTAAACGGGAATTCTATAAGCCCGAATGAGGTCGTTGAGCCCCAAAAGGTCACATAGAAGAATTCTATAAGCCCGAATGAGGTCGTTGAGCCCCAAAAGGTCACATAGAAGAATTCTATAAGCCCGAATGAGGTCGTTGAGCCCCAAAAGGTCACATAGAAGAATTCTATAAGCCCGAATGAGGTCGTTGAGCCCCAAAAAGGTCACATAGAAAATTTCTATAAGCCTAAATGTGGCAGGCGATGCAAAAGGTAGCATCCATGACTTTACAGCCCTCTATAATATCAAAAACCCAGTCCCAATCGTAATCAGTACGGCACCTGCGACGGTTGATTTGGTTGGTTTTTCTTTTAAAATGATGAAGCTTAGGATCATCGTCAAGACGACGCTGAATTTATCAATTGGGTTGACGATGCTCACCTTGCCGATTGCCAGGGCGGCGAAATAACATAACCATGAGAAACCAGTTGCGGCGCCGGACAGGATTAGGAAGATGTAGGATTTCCTCGAGATCTTAGTGAGTTCCTTTACAGTTCCCTGAAAAAACACAATTCCCCAGGCAAAAATAATGATCACGACTGTTCGGATGAAGGTGGCCACATTTGAGTCGACATCCTCAATTCCGATTTTCGCCAGGATATTAGTCAGGGCAGCGAAGACTGCAGACATGATGGCGAGGAAAATATATGAACTCGTGTTGAACACCTTTTTCTTCTGCTTTTTCTTCTTTTTGTCTTTTCCGATCAGCACAAAAGTCCCAATGGATATGATGACACCACCAGCGACAACAGGCATTGTCGCAGGCTCCCTAAGCACCAAGAATGATAACAGTATCGTCAACACTACACTGGCTTTATCAATCGGGACTACTTTGGAAACATCCCCAATCTGGATCGCTTTAAAAAAGGCTAGCCAGGATAGACCGGCCGTCAAACCAGAGAGTACTAGAAAGATAAATGATTTCGTTGATACTTCCATTATGTTTTCTGTCTGGCCGGTAATAACGACCATTAAGTAGGCCATGATGACGACCACTATCGTTCTGACGGCCGTTGCCAGGTTCGAATCGACATCCTCGATTCCAATTTTAGCAAGAATGGCAGTAAAGGAGGCGAATAGCGCAGCCAGTAAAGCTAAAATGATACTCATCGTTTACCTCCATTTCTAATAAGATACTCTTAGTTTGGGAATCTCCAGCAGGAATATTCTTGTCCATTTATCGAACAATGTACGTCTTATATATGCTAGGCATAGGATAGGTTGATAAAACCTGTGAAGGGAATGAGAAATTTGTATAATGTTCCATCCTATTCCTATCCATATGACAACTCAAGAACATATAGCCCAAACTTTATGGCAAGGTCCAGTCAGAATAGCCATCAGCAAGTACTTGAAGTGCTGCTTGCTGGAATAAAAGGAGAAGCTTCCGCAGTTGATTTTTACAATCGCCTGGAACAATCTGCCCCAAATCAAAGACATAAGAAAGCGATCCAGCAGGCTTTGGAGGATAAGCAAGTCCATTTAAAGCAATTTACGGACCTGTTTATTACACTTACTGGGCAATCGCCGCAGTATCAAATCGAACAAGTGGAATTCGATACTTATCAGGAAGGCTTGAAAAAGGCATATGAAACAGAAGTGGAAGATTATCATGAATATCGCAACAGTTATTTGCTGACTCAGTATCTTCCGGTAGGGAATGTCTTCTTTCGGGCTTTTGCAGATGAAATCGAGCATGCAACAAGATTTGGCTGTTTAAGGCAAGAAGGTCCTGTTCGATTAAAGGATTATGGAAAGCAGCCATATACGATTGATATTGAAGAAGCGTCCTTGCAAAATGAAACATTTCGTACAGCGATTTGGACAGGTAAAAACCTTCAGGTAACGGTCATGAGTATCGATGTTGGCGATGACATTGGTCTTGAGATCCATGAAACAGGCGACCAATTCATTCGTGTGGAAGAAGGAGACGCACTTGTGCAAATGGGCGACACCAAGGAGAACCTGGATTTTGAAGCAACAGTTTCGGATGACTATGCAATCCTGATTCCTGAGGGAAAGTGGCATAACGTGACAAATATCGGTGATTCAAAGCTGAAAGTCTATGTGATTTATGCTCCACCTGAACATCCTTTCGGAACAGTCCACGAAACAAAAGCAGATGCGATGGAAGCTGAGTAAATAGTTGTAAGGCGATTGGAGAAATACCTCTCCAATCTTTTTTTGATTTACCGCATAGGATAGAGAATTTTTTTTAGCACTAATCGAGAAAGAATAAATTCTTTAAGAGGGGGTTTTAGTGAAATTATTGCGGTGAATGGAGGGGCGAAACTTCACAGCGAGCACCAATCATGTCTCAGTTCGACTAGATTGGTGCCCTGTTTTTCTAAAAAATTGAAATTGAGGTAGCCAATCTACTTTGTTGGTCTGCGATATTTACAATAATTCACTATTCGCATAATCAATCAGCTCTATTAGCACTTTATTTTTACATAATATAACAATCCTTAATTCTAATTGGTTATATTGGCGAACTAAACTTACATTACTTGTAATTGAGTATCATCAATGGATATGACTTTGCTTAATAATAAAACCCACAGCACAACGAAGCCTCAGTCCAGAAGTGAACTGAGGCTGGTTTCTTATTCATTTTTCTTTTTGTCATCATTAATATAACTATCTCCCTCTTTATAAGGGATATCTCCAAGGTCGGATTCGGTGCCGGCTTCGTCTAGCTTTTCTTCGTATTCTTCCTCGGCATCACTCTGGAACACTTGGCGATCATCACCATCAATATCAGTTGCACTAAAGGATTCATAGTCTTCCGTGAAGCCTCTTTCTTTTTCATTATCAATATAAAGCTTATTATAATCTTCATGATCACCGGTAAGGTCAGATGGAGTTTCCGATGTACCGAATTCGGCGACGTCATCAAAACTGTTCCTATTATCAGCCATCTCCTCGTTTTGTCTGCGGTCAAAGTTGGTGTCATGAGTGTATTCAAGCACATCTTCTTCCGCCGGACGGTCGTTCGATAGGTTTTGTTCTTGTGAGTGCTCGACACAATACAAAGTATATGGAACAATTTCGAGACGCTCAAAAGGAATCTCTTTCCCGCATTCTGCACATTTACCATACGAACCATCTTCAATAGCCTTCAGGGCTTGATCGACTTTTTCAATCTGGTCATCATGATGCTCGTCCAACGCAAGATTTTTGCTGCGCTCAAATAGTTCTGTGCCGCTGTCGGCCGGATGATTATCGTATGAAGAAAGTTCCCCGGTCGCCTCCCTTTGGCTGCCCTCCAGGTAACCTTCCTCTTCATTGTTTTCTATTTGCGAATTTAGCGTTTCTTTTTCATCTATAAGCGTTTGCTTCAATTGGGTAAGCTGTTCATTTGTCAGCATCATTACACATCCTTAGTTTTGATTCGTGTCATACGTACTAATTACCCGCTCGTGATGGGAAGAAACATAGAAAAAGCTTCCGCCATAGGCAGAAGCTTCTCGAGTGTGACTATATCAAACTGATGAAAATGCCCACTGATAAAAGTAAGCCGAAAATGGTGTTAGTCTTTGCTGTGTTAGCCATAGCCGGCATCATTTGCAGTGGATTGGATTTTCCAATGAAGCCCTTCGTTGCTTTTACAGCTTTAGGAATGCTGAGGGCGACAATTGCCAGCCAAGGTGAAACCACACCTGCAATGATTAGTCCGATTACCCAGGCGTAAGATACAATGAACATTCCTGCAAGCAGCCTGATGGCGCCTTTTCGTCCGAGCAGGATTGCGAGTGTCTTCCGTCCGAATTCCTTGTCACCATCCAAATCACGAATATTATTCGCAAGAAGGATCGCTCCGACTAGCAGAAAGCTAGGAAATGAAACGAGTACACTTGTTGGAGTGACAGTGCCAGTCTGGATGTAGAACGAAATAAGGATGATCAGTACACCCATGAAAAATCCAGCGACAAGCTCGCCAAAAGGTGTGTAAGCAATCGGCAATGGACCGCCTGTATAAAGATATCCGGCTGCGAGGGAAACGACGCCAACAGCAGCGACCCACCAGCTGGTGCTCATGCAAATATATACGCCAAGCAGGACTGAAATTCCATATAAACCAAATGCAAGATTCAAAACCGTTTTAGGCTTTATGCCATGACGGACAATCGCCCCGCCAATCCCAACAGAATTTTCATTATCAAGCCCGCGTTTGAAATCATAATACTCATTGAACATATTCGTTGCTGCCTGTATCAACAGACTGGCTATTAACATCGCGAGGAACATTCCCCAATGGATTCCACCGCTGAATTCTATCGCTAAAGCAGTCCCCAGTAGGACAGGAGCGAATGCTGCGGTCAAAGTGTGGGGCCGTGTAAGCTGCCACCAGACTCTCCAGTTCGCGCCATTGACTGCTGGTGAAGAACTAGGCTGTAGCTGTGGTTGCATAACTAATTCTCTCCCTTTTATATCAATCTATCAAACCTTAATATTTTATCTAAAAGAACTAAAATTGTCAAAAAGACCTTTCATATATAGGCTAAATTACCTTACAATTATAAGTGTAGATATTCACATATGCACTGTCAATCAGTATTTTCACGTATAATGAGGATGGATTTTCCAGATTGCCTCAACTGTTTGGGTGTAATATATAATAAGGATGATAAAAGGTTAGGAAAGCCCGCCATCGTTGACATCGTGGTGTATGAGGTGTATCTTAAAATAAGCTTTAAAACGTGTAATAACAGATGAGAGGCTGTTATTGGGGGGATAATTTTGGTTGCCATTCAGGAAACGGAACTTAGACAGGGAATTCTTGATGCGATTGAGCGTGCCAAAGGACAATCTCAGTCGATTTTGGTCAGCGAGGTCCATAAAATAGAACGAATAGATCCTTTTTATTTTTTTGCTTCAAATAGGGAAAAGTTTTTTGGAGAACGCTTTTTCTGGAAGGATCCTGAAGGAGAACATTTCCTATCTGGATTGGGTATATGCGGACAAATACAGTCGGATCAGGAAGCTGACCGCTTTTTTCATGTTGAAAAAGAGTGGAAGCGCTTCATGGATACTGCTCTGGTTTTTAATAAATATAAGGAGAATGGAACCGGGCCAGTCATGCTTGGGGGCTTTACTTTCGATCCGCTGAAGAAGAAGACGGGATTATGGTCGAAATTTTCGGAAGCTCTTTTCCACATTCCAAAATATATGCTGACGATTGTCAAGGGAGAGGCATACTTTACTACCAATGTAGTCTGCACCCAGCATGATGATATGTCACTATTTGATAAAGTCACAAGCGAGAGGGAAGAAGTGCTTTCAAAGGCACTGCTAAAACCAGTGCTTGCCAGTCTGGATCTAAAGGAAATCATCGAAATTGATCCTGAGGCATGGAAACAGACTGTGACGGATGCAGTGAACGGTTTTGAAAGCAGTGAATTGAAAAAAGTCGTGCTTGCGAGGGAGCTTCGTCTTCATTTTAAAGATGTCGTTCGTGCTGAAAGTGTCCTCTCAAACCTTCTTGAGAATCAGCAGGAAAGCTTTACATTTGCCTTCGAGTCAAATGGTGATTGTTTTACCGGGGCTTCTCCTGAAAGGCTGGTCAAGAAAGATGGGGCAAGCCTGTTTTCAGCGTGCTTGGCAGGATCGATCGCCAGGGGCAGCACATCTGAAGAAGATGACAAGCTCGGCAAGGAACTTTTAACAGACCAGAAAAACCTGATTGAGCATCAATATGTGGTGGATATGATCAGGGGAGCAATGGAAGAAACCTGTGATCAGGTGATTCTTCCTGAACAGCCTGTTTTAATGAAAATGAAGTACATTCAACATTTGTATACCCCTGTAATCGGTAAAAATCGGGAAGGAACCTCGCTTCTTCATTTAGTGGAAAGACTTCATCCGACTCCTGCATTGGGCGGGCTTCCAAAGCAGGCGGCAATTGAGAAAATCAGGGAAATTGAACAGTTGGACAGAGGCCTATATGCGGCACCTGTTGGCTGGATGGATTATCAGGGGAATGGTGAGTTTGCCGTAGCAATCCGCTCAGGGTTGATTCAGGGAAATGAGGCATCACTATTTGCCGGCTGCGGCATCGTGGCAGATTCGAATGCCGAAAGCGAATATAAAGAGACTAGCATCAAGTTCAAGCCGATGCTTACAGCACTTGGAGGAAAGAATAAATGAGCCACCAGGAAGGTTTAACAGCTTATATCGCAGCATTCGTTGCGGAATTATCGAAAACAGGTGTTAAGGATGTAGTCATTAGTCCAGGCTCGAGGTCGACGCCCATGGCACTGGTTATGGCTGAACACCCGAACTTGCGCATTCATATCCAGGTTGATGAGCGATCTGCCTCATTTTTTGCGCTTGGAGTTGCGAAGGCCACTCAAAAGCCAGTTGCTTTGTTATGCACATCAGGTACTGCTGCGGCGAACTATTATCCAGCGGTGATTGAAGCTAGTATTTCAAGGATTCCGCTCATTGTCCTGACAGCTGACCGTCCGCATGAATTGCGAGATGTCGGCGCGCCTCAGGCGATTGACCAGATTCATCTGTATGGGAAAAATGTAAAATGGTTTGTCGAAATGGCGCCACCGGAAAAAACGGAGGATATGATCCGCTACGCCCGGACAGTTTGCGGAAGGGCATCGGCAACAGCGGCAAGCTATCCTCAGGGGCCAGTCCATTTGAATTTCCCATTCAGGGAACCGTTGATTCCGAAAATGGATGAAAACCTGTTCGAGCTGCCTGAACGCGCTGGCGGTTATGTTGAAATCGATACAGGCCATCTGAGTTTATCTGATCAAACATTTGCGGCGATCAGTAAAGATATCGCTTCCTATAAGAATGGGATCATTGTCTGCGGTCAGCTCGACAACAGTGACTTCACAGACGAAGTCATTGCCCTTGCTGACAGATTACAATTTCCAATCATCGCTGATCCCCTGTCACAATTGCGAAGCGGAGAGCATGATGGAAAACATATCATTGATGCCTATGATGCATTTTTAAGGAATGAAGAAGCGAAGAAAGCATTGAAGCCTGATGTGATGATCCGTTTCGGAGCGATGCCAATCTCTAAAGCTCTGACTATTTTTATAAAAGAAAACCGAAATGCCCGCCAATTTGTGGTCGATAGCGGGGCAGGCTGGCGTGAGCCTACGATGTCAGCTTCTGATATGCTCTATTGCGACGAGGCGTTGTTCTGTAAAAGAATTGGCGAGACCACTTCATCAAAGGACAATTCTGAATACCTGAATAAGTGGCTTACTGTAAATCAACTAGCCAAAGAACAATTGTCGGCTATTTCCGAGGTTGAGGAGCTAAGCGAAGGAAAACTATTCCAAAAGCTGACTGAAATGCTTCCAGAAGACTCAACATTATTCGTCGGCAACAGCATGCCAATCAGGGACCTTGATTCATTCTTCCTATTGAATAAAAAGAACATCAAAGTGATGGCAAACAGGGGAGCGAATGGGATAGACGGGATTGTCTCTACTGCACTGGGAGTAGCCAGCGTATCGCAGCCATGCTACCTTGTATTGGGCGATTTGACATTCTACCATGATCTGAACGGTTTATTGGCTTCGAAATTATATAATATCAATATCAATATCTTGCTGATCAACAATAATGGCGGGGGAATCTTTTCATTCCTGCCTCAGGCAAAGGAACCGAAGCATTTTGAAAAGCTTTTCGGTACTCCATTGGACCTGGATTTCAGCCATGTTGTCGAAATGTACAACGGGAAATATGATTTAATACAAGATTGGGAGCACTTTTCAGACACTTTTGCTAAAAACCAAGAGATTGGCGGCTTAAAAGTGATGGAAATCAGGACAACAAGGGATTCCAACCTAAAGGAACATCGAGATTTGTGGAATTCTGTTTCCCGGGAAATAACTGCAATGCTAAAAGGTGACACAAAATGAAGACCATGATCAATGGCGTACGATATAATGTCGAGCAGTGCGGAGATGGTTTTCCTCTTGTGCTGCTTCATGGTTTTACAGGGGCGGCTTCTACTTGGAAGCCGTTTTGTCCTATATGGGGACAACATTCAACGCTGCTGATGGTCGACCTCATTGGACATGGGGAGACCGAATCGCCAGGCGATATGGCGCGATATGACATCAAGAAGGCCGCTATGGATTTGAAGGAGCTGCTTGACCAGCTGGGTATTGAAAAAGCTGACTTCCTAGGATACTCAATGGGCGGCAGGACGGCGATCACCTTTGCGAGTCTGTTTCCGGAGAGAGTAAGGAAGCTGGTGCTTGAAAGCACGACTCCAGGTATGGTCAATTATGAGGATCGTGAAGCAAGAATTCAACAGGACCACAAGCTGGCAGATAAAATCGAGAATGAAGGCCTTGAGAGATTCATTGATTTTTGGGAATCGATCCCACTATTTCAGTCACAATTGAATCTTCCGGCAGAAGTAAGGGAACAAATAAGAAGTCAAAGGCTGAGAAATGACCCCGTCGGATTGGCCAACAGCCTGAGGGGAATGGGGACAGGAGCCCAGCCATCATGGTGGGACAAGCTGGAAGATTTTGAGTTTGAGACACTTCTTATTACTGGCGAGCTTGATGAGAAATTCTGTATAATAGCCACAGAAATGCTTTCCAGACTCCGAAATCCGACACATTTGACGATAAATGGCTGCGGCCATGCAATTCATGTGGAAGAACGTGAAAAATTTGGTACAATAGTAAGTGAGTTTTTGTCGAATACATAATAGGAGGTTGTCTTGATGACAGTTGAATGGGTTTCAGAACGCAAGTATGAAGATATTCTGTATGAAACATATAATGGCATTGCCAGAATTACCATTAACCGCCCGGAAGTGCGCAACGCTTTCCGTCCTAAAACGGTTATGGAAATGATCGACGCATTTGCTTATGCTCGTGATGATTCAAGTGTTGGCGTTATCGTCCTCACTGGTGCTGGAGACGATGCTTTCTGCTCCGGAGGAGACCAGAAAGTCCGCGGACATGGCGGATATGTTGGGGAAGACGAGATCCCTCGTTTGAATGTCCTTGACCTTCAGCGTTTGATCCGTGTAATTCCTAAACCAGTTATCGCTCAGGTAAAAGGGTATGCAATCGGCGGAGGCCACGTGCTTCATGTTGTATGTGACCTGACAATCGCAGCAGATAATGCAATCTTCGGCCAGACAGGCCCTAAAGTAGGAAGCTTTGACGCTGGTTACGGTTCAGGCTACCTGGCAAGAATCGTTGGCCATAAAAAGGCTCGTGAAATCTGGTTCTTATGCCGACAGTACAATGCCCAGGAAGCTTTGGATATGGGTCTTGTCAACACAGTTGTACCTCTTGATCAGGTTGAAGAGGAAACACTCAAGTGGTGTGAGGAAATCCTTGAGAAGAGCCCAACTGCGCTTCGCTTCCTGAAAGCTGCAATGAACGCAGATACTGATGGACTTGCTGGACTTCAGCAAATGGCAGGAGATGCAACATTGCTTTACTACACAACAGAAGAAGCAAAAGAAGGCCGCGACGCATTCAAGGAAAAACGCAAGCCAGACTTCGGTCAGTTCCCACGTTTCCCTTGATTTATAGTTTACACACAGCTTGATGGACTTCCATCAAGCTGTTTTAGTATGTAGAGAAGAGGTGACATCCATGACTGAAACCATGCCTAACTGGCTGAAAAAGCGGGCAGAATTGTCTCCCCATCGTGAAGCACTGATCTTTGAGGAGCGCACATATACGTTTTCGGATGTGTTTGAAGAAGCAAAAGCTTACACTGGAAAGCTTAGGATACTGGGTTTACATAGCGGGGCCACCGCAGTTGTGCTGTTTTCTAATCAAGCGGATTCTGTGTTTATTTTATATGCTTTGCAGATGGCTGGAATCAAGGCTGTTATTTTGAATAATCGACTGACAGCAGAGGAGCTTTCATGGCAGTTGGGTGATTGTGATGCAGAAGTGCTGTTATATGAATCGAGTTTTGATGAAAAAGTAAATTCAATAAGCTCAGGAATTAAATTCGTCAGTATTTCTAACCTGAAACAATTAGATGATAGCGATTCCTTCATCCTTGAGGAATACGACATGAACAGTGTCACGACGATCATGTATACATCAGGAACGACCGGCAATCCGAAAGGTGTCATGCAAACATATGGCAACCATTGGTGGAGCGCGAATGCATCAGCACTCAATCTCGGTCTGCATGAGCAGGATAAGTGGCTTTGTACAGTCCCGATCTTCCATATCAGCGGCTACTCGATCCTGATGAGGAGCCAGATATACGGAATGCCAATAGTTTTACATTCCTCTTTTGACGAAAAAAAGGTAATCGAGGATATACAGCGATACAATATAACCATCATGTCGGTTGTCAGTACGATGCTGAGAAGAATCCTTGATGAACTGGGAGAGGAACGATTGCCGGATGCCTTCCGCTGCATGCTGTTAGGAGGCGGCCCTGCGCCATTACCGCTGCTGGAGTCTTGTCTTGAAAAAGAGATCCCTGTATTCCAGACCTATGGCATGACCGAAACTTCATCGCAGTTTGCCACACTATCTCCTGAATACAGCATTGAACGACTTGGTTCTGCTGGTAAAGCGCTGTTCCCTAACCAGATTCGGATTGTCGATGGAGTTGGTCAGGATGTACCTTCAGGAGCTGAGGGAGAGATTATAGTCAAAGGGCCGAACGTGACGATCGGGTACTTGAATCGCCCCGATGAAACTGCTGATAAGATCCGTGAAAGATGGCTTCATACCGGTGATATCGGCTATATTGACGACGATGGTTTTCTTTATGTTCTTGACCGCCGTTCAGATTTAATCATTTCAGGCGGTGAAAATATCTATCCCGCTGAAATCGAAGGCATCCTGCTTTCCCATCCCGGTGTTGCTGATGCCGGTGTGATCGGGGCACAAGATGAGCAATGGGGCCAGGTGCCAGTAGCTTTTATTGTAAAAAGTGAACCGGAAGTCAGTGAAAAAAGCTTGCTGGACCTCTGTGAACGGAAACTCGCAAAATACAAGCTTCCGAAACAAATCCACTTTGTAGAGAGCCTGCCAAGAAATGCCGCGAAGAAATTATTAAGGCGAAAGCTGCGCGAGTGGCTGGAAACGAAGGGTGATGGCGTTGGACATTAAAGCTGTTACTTTATCCATTATTAAAATGCCATTGAAGCAGCCTTTCACCACCCATTTGGGTTCAGTTAAGGAGAGAGAAGCAATCATTGTTGAGGTTGAAGACCGCAATGATTTGATCGGTTATGGGGAAGGTGTGGCTTTTTCATCTCCATGGTATACAGAGGAAACCTTCCAAACTTCTTATCATATGATTAGGGACTTTCTCATTCCCCTTTTAAAAAAGAAGGGAATCAACCACCCTGACCAAGCTTTCGACCTGTTCAGTTCCGTGCGTCGAAACCATATGGCAAAGGCAGGGCTGGAAACAGCACTTTGGGATTTACAGGCGAAGAAAGAGGGCATCCCGTTATCCAAGCTGATTGGCGGAACCATGGAAGCCATCCCTGCCGGAGTTGTGGTAGGCAATCCGAATTTGCCTGAGGCGCTGAAACAAATAGAAGGCTATCTTAAGCAGGGATTCAAGCGTGTTAAGGTAAAAATCAGTCCGGAAGATGATTATCACTATATATCAAAAATTCGTAAACAATTTCCTGATTTACCGTTGATGGCGGATGCTAATTCGGCCTATTCCTTGGGAGATGTTGACCGCTTAAAGGCACTGGATGAGTTTGGTTTGCTGATGATCGAGCAGCCGCTTGGGTTTGATGACATTGTTGACCATGCCAGGCTGCAGAAGCAAATCGAGACACCAATTTGCCTCGATGAAAGCATCGTTACTTTTGATGACGCAAGGAAAGCAGTCGAGTTAGGCAGTTGTGGGGTCATCAATATTAAAATCGGCCGGGTCGGCGGACTTGGAGAAGCAAAACGAATCCATGATTATTGTGTTTCTGAAGGGATTCCGGTCTGGGCAGGCGGGATGATTGAGTTTGGAATTTCCAGAGCGCACAATATCGCTCTTGCATCGCTTCCAGGGTTCACAATACCAGGCGATATATCCGGCTCAGACCGCTATTGGGAGCAAGATATCATCGAGCCGGAAATCAAAGTCGAAAACGGAATGATCAAATTGCCTGAGAAACCAGGTATCGGCTTTGAACTGAACAGGAAACGGTTGAAAGAAGTTACTATTTTTGAAGAACGTTTTGAGTTTTAGGAATGCGGAAAAGCACTGCTTAGGCAGTGCTTTTATTTTTGGGGAACTGGAAAAAATCAGCGATAATTTCCAATTCGCTATAAAAATGAAAAAGTCGCTATATAAATTGAACTTCCACTATAAAAATGAAAATCTCGCTATAAAAATTATTGTCATACCTTTTTCCATACAGATGTTATTTGTAAAACAGTCATATCTTCCTGATTTGGTTCATTTTTATTATGAAATCCGCTTGGAAAGAAGTATTTTCTAATAAAAAAATCGATACGAAAGCACTATTTTAAGATAGTGTGATTTGAATCACTTAGCCCGCCTAAATAATTTATTATAATCACTATGGGAATGAGGTAAACGAACAAACCTCAACGAGAAGATATAAAAACATAGGGGAGTGTATATTATGCTAGACCAAAAAACGATTGAAATCATCAAATCCACAGTACCGGTATTGGAAGTTCACGGTGAACAAATCACGACAGTATTCTATAAAACAATGTTTGAAAATCATCCAGAGCTGTTGAATATTTTTAACCATGCGAACCAAAAGCAGGGCCGACAACAAAGAGCGCTAGCTGGAACTGTCTATGCCGCTGCTAAATATATCGATAATCTGGAAGCAATTTTGCCGGTTGTAAACCAAATCGCCCATAAGCACCGCAGTCTTGGCATCCTTCCTGAGCATTATCCGATTGTTGGAAAACATTTACTGATTGCAATCAAAGAAGTTCTTGGGGATGCGGCAACAGATGAGATCATCAATGCTTGGGCAGAGGCATATGGAGTGATTGCCGACGCGTTCATTTCTGTAGAAGCCGAAATGTATGATGCAGCTGCTAACCAAAGCGGCGGCTGGGATGGATTCCGTCCATTTATTGTGGATAAAAAGGTGGAGGAAAGTGAAGTCATCACTTCTTTTTACCTGAAGCCTGTGGATAGAAAGGCAATTGCTTCATTCAAGCCAGGTCAGTATATCAGCATCAAGCTTGAAATCGAAGGCGAAGAATTCACGCATATCCGCCAGTACAGCCTGTCAGATGCTCCTGGAAAAGATTATTACCGCATCAGCGTTAAAAAGGAAGCTGGCATGGAAACTCCGGATGGAAAGGTATCCAATTACCTTCATAATACTGTGGAGGAAGGAGAAGTGTTACAAATCAGCGCACCTGCAGGAGACTTCTTCCTTGATACAGAAAAAAATACTCCAGTTGTCCTGCTTAGCGGCGGAGTTGGCCTGACCCCAATGGTCAGCATGCTGAACACAGTAGCGGAACTGCAGCCGGAAAAAGAAGTTACCTTCATCCATGCAGCGCAGAACGGCAAAGTCCATGCTCTTAAAGAGGAAGTCGCATCAACTGCTGCAAAAGCAAAGGTAAACTCAGTTGTATTCTACGACCAGCCAACTGAAGAAGACCGCGAGAACAACAGCTTTGACGTTGAGGGTTACGTAACAAAAGAATGGTTAAAAGAGAACGTAAATCTTGAACAAGCTGATTTCTACTTCTGCGGACCAGTGTCCTTCATGAAAGCAATCAACACTGCATTAAAAGACCTGGGCGTCACAGAAGACAGAATTCACTTCGAATTCTTCGGACCAATGGCAAGTCTAGAGGCGTAATCACAATGGGCACCCTTCATCATTGAAGGGTGCTTTTTTCATCCATTTCCCACTCAGCACATTCGAAAGCTTTATCAATTGACAAAACTTACACAAAATTTGTATAAGTATTGTATAACTTATTAATCTGATTTTATACATAATCAGCTGATAAGTTATACATTAACTAAACAAAGGAGAGATGGAGATGAAGAAGTTTTCGTTTTTGCTGATTTTTACGATGATTTTTGCCATGTTTGGAGGGTCTGTTCTAGCTGATAATCATGACGAGGCGAAAGTACGCATTGTTCATGCTTCCCCTGATGCGCCAGCAGTCGATATCACAGTTGATGGTAATGTAGTAGTCGAAAATGCTGAATTTAAAGCTGTAACAGATTACTTGATGGTACCATCGGGCGATCATGAAGTAAGTATTTTTGCTGCGGGTACAGTAGCTGATGGTAAGCCTGTATTGACTACCCAATTATCTGTTGAAGCTGATAAGGCATATACCGTTCTGGCGATCAACAAACTGGAGGCTTTGGAAGTAGCCGTCATGAATGATGACATGATGACAGCAAAAGGCAAGACAAAGGTTCGGGTCGGCCATTTTTCTCCAGACGCTCCAGCTGTTGATGTAGCAGTGACTGGTGGAGATGTTCTTTTTCCAAATGCGCCATTCAAGGGTGTAACGGACTACTTGGAAGTTGATCCGGCAACATTGGATTTAGAAGTCAGGGCAGCTGGTACGCAGGATGTGGTGTTGTCTTTACCAGGAACTGAGCTTAAAGCAGATATGATCTATACTGTGCTTGCTGTTGGTCTTGCCAGCGGGGAGCCTGCACTTGATGCCATTGTATTGGCAGATCCATCGACATCTGTGATGCCTAAAGAAATGCCTGACACAGGTAAAGGCGGAGTAACAGGTCTGATGATGAGCATGCTGCCATTTGTAGTGCTGATCGGTGCAGTGAGTTTCTTTTTCTATAAAAGAAAAAATGCATTTCAAGCTTAATCTTTTACTAATTGTCATTCTTGCAGGCTGTCAACCTATGAACTCAGAGCCGATTGTGGCCATCGAAGAAGCGAAGGCAGAATCCGTTGTTAATTCACCAGCTTCAACTTCGATGCCCTCCGCCAAAAAGGTCACACACGAAAAAGGCATGGTTCCTTTAAACCTAACCATTTCATCAATCGGGCTTGATGCTGACATTATACCAGTTGGGCTGCAAGAGGATGGAGCAATGGAAGTCCCGGAAGATGTGATGGAAATTGGATGGTACACGAAAGGCGCCAGGCCAGGGAAAAATGGAAATGTCGTCTTAGCCGGGCATGTCGATAATTATCTTGGAAAAGGTGTCTTTTTCGATCTGGAGGATGTCGCTCTTGATGATGAAGTGACTTTGTCAAACAATGAAAAAACCTTGCGCTATAAAATCGTAAAGATTGAATCCTACCCTTATGATGACGGACCAATCGAAGAGATTTTCGGGTTTACTTCACAAAAACGGTTACAATTAATCACATGCACAGGATGGTTCAATCCGCTCACCAAAAATCACGAAGAGCGATTAGTCGTGACAGCCATCCAGCAGTAAGGAGCCAGCTAGTCTATTTTTATAACCATTACGCTTTAAGCTGCATACAGTAAAAGAAAATGGCGTGGAAATTGTCCACGCCGTTTTTTCTATTGTACCAGTTTTAATTCCATTACATAGTGACACCTGCATTTTGATTCTAGAATTCAATCGCCACGTTTGGTGTATTATTTATTTCCCCGCTCGGAAGTCAACTCTAGTGATTAGATAGTCACTCGAAAAAATATGGGATTTTATGTTAAAATAAACATCAAGGTAGTTTTTTTGATTTTGTTCTTCTACCCAGGATGCTAATTTAATGGAAGATTGTAATGAATGCTATTCACAAAATGAGGAGGGCATAAAAAGGTGGACTTAATACCTTGGCTAACTGTAGCTTTTATTATAATAGGATTTTTTGTTCTCGGTTCTAAGAAAAAAGCTATGGAGAGTAAGCTCGCTTTTATAAAAGGAAATATGGGAAGCAAAGAAAGCTCAATAAAAACTAAATCCATAGTTTATTGGATTGTGAGTACCGTGACTTGGGGACTAGTGAGTATCAGCCTTATTGTTTGGTCGTTTCATAATTACTATGGATAACTAATCACTTAAACTTTAAAGATGCTGGAAATAAAGCATTGTGAAATACCCTAAGTAACAGGTGAGGTGGTCCAGGAAGGTTATCTGCTTTTTTGAAATCCCATATTCTTAACAAGCTAATAGTTGAACAGGCCACAAAATGAAGCTTCCACAAAGTTGGAAGCTTTATTTTTTTAACTAAATAGCAACGTTAAACTTTAACATAAGCAAAAAAATTATACTGAACTGAATTATTATTTATTACATAAATCTAAAAGGTACTTTATTCTTAGATTTACATTTCCTGTTAAAATATTTTCAATTTTGCTGTACACTTTTTTACGAAAAAGAACTCTCTATTAATGAAGGACGTTAGAAGGGGGAGCTATGGATTCTCAACTACTGTTGGAAATATACAAAAAACAAGCAAAAATGATTTATTTTTATTTGAAAAAGAACGGTTGTAGCCATGAAGATGCAGAAGATATTGTTCAAGAAAGCTATATGAAATATATCGCTTATAGTAGTGGTGTTCCTTCGGATAAAGCTCTTTCATATATTTTCACCATTTCTATGAATGAATTTAAAAAATTATTAAAGAAAAAAGGAAAAGAACAAGTGGTTTTAATTGATGGTCATCGCTTCTGGAACAATTTTGCGAATGACCAAGATACCGAAACTAGCGTCTTAAATATAGAGAGGAATCATGAAATCGCATTTGCTTTAGAACACATTCATGAAGTGTTTAAACAGCTGCTTGTATTAAAATATGAATTTGAACTTAGTTATAAAGAGATTTCATTATTACTAGGAATGAAGGAAGAAACAATTAGGACGTATTTATTTCGGGCAAGAAAAGAATTTCAAAAGAACTGGAGGCATCTACATGAGTGAATACTCAGAGGATATTTTTGATGAGAAGAAGATAAAAAAGGCTGTAAAAAAAGGAAAAAGGAAGTCGTTGATAACGATTGTTTTGGTTTCTATCATCGTGTTCATTATTCTAAACATAGCCAATTTCGCTGTTTCAGCTTACTTTAGCCAAAAGGCATTTAAGCAATGGGATGCTTATGTACGGCTCACCACCCCGAATGGTTATATCAGTGAAACAGTGGATTCAAAAGGTATTTTAGGAGGAATGAGCCATTATAAAATCTCAAAGGACATGAAAATTAAATCGATTGTTGTTGAACAAAAACAATATCAATTCGGACTAAATCCATCAGTATTGGTTTCAAGAGGGTCAGGTGGCAGCATTGGAGTTACAGGAGAATTTTGGCAAATTCCCTATAAAGAAAATGGGTGGAGAGAAATGCTGTTTTTTCATCCAGAGGTTGAATATAAAAAATATAAAAATGATGAAGTACTGATTAAGAATTTGGAAGGAGAAAAAATATACGAGGTAGCTCTTTCCTTTGATCAGCCATATAAGCTAAGTGAACTGCCAATCCAGCAACTTCCCGAAATGACTTGGTTTTGGCTAAATACCTATAGCAATAACCACTTAAACACGTTTCAACAAGAGGCAAAGGAATACGATTGGTCTGCAACGTTTATTAGGGAGAATGAAGCATTAGGTTTTTCTATAAGAGACTCATATACGTCTACAACAGATATCGAATATGAATATAATGAGTTCTTAAAGCTGCTAAAAACAAGTAATTTCAGTGAACATAAAAAAGCCTATAACGCTATTAATGGTATTAACATAGACGATGTAGAATTATTAGGCGTAGTTGTTTATGGGACGAAGGATGAAATCGTTGAAATCATGAATAACCCAATCATTAAAGCTTCTTCACTCGGAGGCGTCATTGATAATTATTAATGCATACAATAGTGTTTAAGTATATGGCATTGCCACAAAAACCGTAATGCCTCTCCTAATTGAAGTAAAGAGTGCAAGTGTTAAGTAGGTAGTGCTAAGGCAGCACTTGTGTTTATTCAACTATAGACGCAGGATAGTTGAAGATGCCTGTAGAAATTAAAGTGAAAAAATATAGGAGTTGGAGTTATGGATGTGAACTTAAAGGAACTTATAAAAGAATTGGAAGAAAAGCATACAGGACTTGAAGTTCGTAAAAGTCGTGAAGAACTAGATAAAATACTTGCAGATGATTTCTTTGAAATAGGTAGTTCTGGTTATATGTTTGATAAAAAGGAATGTCTCGAATCTGGAGTTGTTCTAACTGATATGTCACTACATAATCACAAGATATATCCCTTATCTTCAGAAATAGTTTTATCTACTTATTTTGTAGTTGATAAAACAAGAAATCGGAATACACTTCGCAGTTCTATTTGGAAACTAATTGATGGTAGATGGCAATTATACTTCCACCAAGGTACAATTTCCCCATTAGAATTAAACGATGTTCTTAAAGGCAGCAAATGAAAATATTGTATTACGGGTGCTTTAATCCAAGAAGGGGTAAAGCACCTATTGTTGAATTCCTTATTAAAGAAACGAAGCAGATTACTTCAATGGAAAATATGGGAATTTATGGTATAATTTGGTATGTAAGGGGGATTGCATATGTATAGAACAAAAGGTAAAAACTATTTATCTTTTATATTGCTAATACTATTATTCGCTCTAACTGCTTGTTCTCAAAGTCCTGATTTTGAGTTGTATGAAGGAAAACCTTTAGAAATAGCGGTGGTTGGAGAACCACCGGAAGTAAATGAAGAACAAGTGATATTTACAGAGATCACATTTGATGAAATGGCAAGTGAAGAACTGAAGTCTTATGACGCAGTAGTTATCAGGGAAAATAATCTTTTGGAGGCTGCTGAAAGCCAATATGCAGACGTTTACCTAAATTCAACAATTCCATTCTTTTTTATATCAGCTAATAATCATATCCCTTTTACCGTAAAAGAAACAGAATATAATGAGTCTTGGAATTGGACTGCTGGTCAAAGCTATGCTGTTGGGGTTCTTACATTAAAAGAAGATGATTCGTTAAAAAGTTGGAAATACGGTTTGTATAATGATAAAAAAACAGATGAACACATAAAAGAAGTATATTCAAGAATATTCAAATCGATTGATGAACTTAATCAATAAAATGTAAAAGCTTTGTAGATAAATATACTTAAAGTACGGGTGTGTTGATCTAATAAGGATTACCTTGTTGAAATCCTTATTGAACAAACGATGCAGGAATGTTCAACAAGGATATTCCTTTTAAATTGAAAACAAGGGGGGATAATGTGAAATTACTTAAAGTGATAACTCTAACAATTATAGTAGTTATTGTAGCCTGGTATGCTATTGATTTTATTAGATATAGTAATTTTGATGAAAAGAAAAAAATAGCCGACGTTAATGGAAATACGTTAGTGCTATCGGTTCTTAAAGTTGAACCAGATGCATCTTATATGCTTTCATAAGTAAAAGTTACAGATGAAACTAAAATATCAGGGTTTGGTCTCAAAGCTCTCTTTGTAAACAACATTGAAGACTTAACACCTGGTCAGAAAGTAAGGGTTTGGTATAACACAAATGCTGATAATGAGAATATAGTTGAAAAAGTGGTAGTTTATAACTTATTTAATTTCAATTAAATGTTATTGAACTATTGGGTGCGTTGATCCAGGAAGGATTAACCGCCTTTTCTGTTGAATTCCTTATTGAACAAACGAGGCAGTTTAGTACAATAAGCATTTAGACTAAAAGGGGTTTTAATTTGAACATTGAAAAGCGAATTAAGAAATAGATCAACAAGTTAATGCTTGATATTTGCCCTTTTTTGTTGACACGATGATGAAAGCTATGTAATCGGATGGAAAGGTGTTAAAAAGTGGATAAAAAAATAGACCATATAGGAATCGCTGTACGTAATTTGAACGCCAGCATTAATCTTTATATAAATGTGTTAGGAGGGAAGTTGATAGAACGTTATAAAAGCGAGGATAAAGGTGTTGAAAGTGAAATCGCTGTTATAGAAATCAATGAAGATAGAATTGAGTTACTGTCTCCAACAAATAATGTCACATCACCCATTGCACGGTTCATTAAACAAAAGGGTAAAGGTGTGCATCATATTGCTTATCGGGTTGACAATCTTGAGATTGCATTAGAAGAACTTAACAAACAAGGTATTCGTACATTAGAAGGTACTTTAAGAATAAACAAACACGGGAGAAGATTAATTTATCTAAACCCAGCAGATACAGAAGGAACAATTATTGAGTATTGTGATTATCCCAACAAAAGTTGATTTTTTAAATGAGTGAATAAAACCCTATAAATGATAAAATTCATGGTTAAATGATTCTATTTTTTTATTATAGGTGGGTTGTATCAACAGCTCATTTTCTTTTGTGCTAA
>NZ_JBGCUB010000014.1:0-34854 GCF_053543455.1 Mesobacillus sp. LC4 | reverse complement strand
TGAGCAAGTCATGCGCGCCGCTCAGAAGCGACTTTAATAATTTATCACATCACAGTGTTGAATGTCAACAACTAATTTCAAATTAATTTTTACATCTAGAAAATGTTGTTAACCTGTTCGCGACTGTTTCTATATACTATCACCGGACATGCCCAGAGTCAACATGATTTATCCTTGAAATAATTGGGAAACATATCGATTGATCCTTTTCTTCTATATAAAAACAGCCGGCCTCCATTCAGGAGACCGGCTGCTATGCTATTATGGCTTATTTAGAAATCTTAATGATATCCTCGTCTTTCACATCCACATTGCCCTTTTTATTAATGACAATGCTCTCGCCTTCCGAAAGGTTCGTGAAAACAATCGGAGTGATAGTGGATGTTGCGTTTTTCTTAATGTAATCAAGATCCACTTTCAATAATGGCTGACCTTTTGTGACTGTATCATTTTCAGAAACATGTGTTTCAAACCCTTGTCCTTTCAAATTAACAGTGTCAATACCAACATGGATGAGGATTTCCCGTCCAGAGTCAGACAGAATACCAATCGCATGCTTTGTCGGGAACAGGTTGACGATTTTTCCGTCTACTGGTGATACAACTGTACCCTCAGCAGGAACGATCGCAAAACCGTCTCCCATCATCTTGCCTGAGAAGACTTGGTCAGGCACTTCAGTGATTGGCAAGATTTCTCCTTTAATAGGAGAAACAAATACATCAGCGCTTCCATCTGCGTCATGGTGCGTTTGCAGCGCTTCTGGATTTACTTCTTCGATTTGCTGTTCAACTTCTGTTGCCTGGTTCGTTTCGACCGGACGAGGCCTTTTACCATTCATGATGTCTCTCATCTGACCTTTGATTGTCTCTGAACGCGGTCCGAAGATCGCCTGGATATTGTTGCCGACTTCAAGTACGCCAGCTGCACCAAGCTTTTTCAAACGGTCTTTGTCGACACCCTTAATGTCATTTACTGATACACGAAGTCTGGTGATACATGCATCAAGATGAGCGATGTTTTCTTTTCCGCCCATTGCTTCAAGGACTTCATATGGAAGGTCGCTAGTTTGTCCTTTTGCTGAGCCTTCTACCTCTTCTTCTTCAACTTCTTCACGGCCTGGAGTCATCAGGTTAAACTTACGGATCGCGAAACGGAAACCGAAGTAGTAAATGACCGCGAACACTAAACCTACAGGGATAACAATCCATGCATTTGTCTGCGGGTTGATCAGACCGAACAGAATGTAGTCAATCAGACCACCGGAGAATGTCATACCGATTTTTACATTTAACAGGTGCATCGTCATAAAGGATAGACCTGCAAAGATCGCGTGAACCCCAAATAGTAATGGAGCTACGAACAGGAATGAGAACTCAAGTGGTTCTGTGATCCCTGTCAGGAATGATGTCAATGCTGCAGATACCATCAAACCGCCGACGACTGCTTTTCTTTCAGGACGTGCTTCTTGATAAATCGCTAAAGCTGCTGCTGGAAGACCAAACATCATGAACGGGAATTTACCAGTCATGAACGTACCAGCAGTCAGGTCTTGTACGTTGTCCCCAATCTGAGCCATGAAGATACGCTGGTCACCGCGAACAACATCCCCAGCCAATGTAGTATATTGACCGAATTCATACCAGAATGGCGAGTAGAAAATATGGTGCAATCCGAATGGAATCAATGAACGTTCAACTACACCAAAGATGAACGCTGATAAAGTCAAGTTGGCGTGAACCATGTTTTGTGAGAATGCATTCAGGCCGTTTTGGATTGGCGGCCAGATGACAAGCATTGCTAAACCTAGCAAAATGGCTGTTCCCGCTGTAATGATTGGCACGAAACGCTTACCAGCGAAGAACCCAAGATAAGATGGCAATTCAATTTCAAAGAACTTATTGTAAAGAGCGGCAGCTATTATACCAACGATGATACCGCCGAATACACCCGTTTGCAGGGTTGGGATTCCCAGGATGTTTTGATAGTTAAGTCCATTTACATCCTCTGGAGTGATTTGAAGAACTGTACCCATTGTCACATTCATGATCAGGTACCCGATGATTGCCGCAAGACCGGCTACACCTTCACCGCCAGCTAAACCGACGGCAACACCGACCGCAAACAAGAGCGGAAGGTTTCCGAAGACAACGTCCCCGGCCTTTTGCATGACAGCAGCTACCATATCGACGCCGCTGTTATCTAAAAATGGAGCAAGCTCCAGCAAAGCAGGGTTGCGAAGCGCAGCACCAAGAGCAAGCAAAATACCTGCAGCTGGCAATAGTGCTACTGGAAGCATCAGCGCTTTACCTACTTTTTGAAGAACACCAAAAGCTTTCTTTAACATAGGAAGACCTCCTGTAATTTTTTCTCCTAAAGCGGTTACAAACAATAAAAAAACAAATAAAAAAGGCATGAGAAAGATGTAGCGGAAAGAAGCATACGGATATATTACCCATAAAACTCCATTTCAATTACATTCTTTACTCATGCCTGATCGAATCAGTAACACGTAAAAAATAAATGCCTATTTAACTTTTTTCTGAAGCCTTTGCAGATGCATCGTCAGATACACGGCTTCAGCATCGCATACTTGTTTTTTCAAGGTCTGCTGCATCACTTTAATGAGTTTCCACGAAAGATTGTAACACAGAGGATATTCTTCTTTCAAGAGGTCTGCAAATTTTTCTGGTTCCTCTACTTTTTCCCCATTATTGACTCTTTCGATCGTGAATCGTATGTGGCGGACTAGTCTTGTATAGTCAATGCCTTCTTTATCAATGACGATATCCAGGTTCTCTTCAATCATCTGTACCAGTTTTGTCACAAGTTGCGAGTGTTTGTTCACATCAGACAGATTGCGATTCATTACCGCACTATGAATATGGAGGGCAACAAAGCCGATCTCCCCATCTGGAAGTTCAACACCAGACTTCTCTTTAATCAGCTGTACAACTTCCTTCGCGATTTCAAATTCGGTCGGATACAGTGTCTTGGTTTCCACCAAAAATGGATTCTTGAATTCCATCCCTTTTGCAATCCTGTTGACCGCGAACATTAAGTGATCGGTCAGGGCAACATGGATGTGTTCGTTCAGCTGGCTCGCTGTCCGTTTTTTGATTAATTCAATAGAAGAAATGATGGCCTCATGCAGATCATTCTCAACAAAAGGCAAAAGTTTAATGTAGTTTGCCTGCTCCTTTTCATCCTTCAGGACAAACATCTTCTCTGCCTGACCCTCTTCTAGGCTGTCACCCTTTTTCCGATTGAAGCCAATGCCCTTGCCAATCAGGATGACTTCTCCGAACGTCGGGTGGTCGGCAATTAAGACATTATTATTCAAACCCTTTTTCACTTCGATTTTATCCATGCTGTATCCCCGTTTCAGCTTGTTCTATGGGAATATCGTATAAAAGGAAGATTTAGAAGTCAATCCGAAGTATTTGACAGGAGCTCTTCAATACTTGGCAAAAAAAGATCCAGCGTCAGCCGCTGGACCTCCCTGCTATTCTGTTAGAAACACAAAGTATAGAACGAAAATCACGAAAAACAGGTACATAATTGGATGGACATCTTTTGATTTTCCTTTTACGAGCATCGTGATTGGATAAAAAATGAATCCTGCCGCGATCCCAGTAGCAATGCTAGATGACAATGGCATCGCAATCATTGTCAAGAATGATGGCACTGCGATCTCAAAACGACCCCATTCAATCTTGCCAAGTGAAGAAACCATCAGCACACCGACGATGATCAATGCCGGCGCAGTCACTGCCGAAGTGACTACAGAAAGCAGCGGGAAAAAGAATAGCGATAACAGGAAGAATCCTGCTGTAACCAGGGAAGCAAATCCGCTTCTGGCACCTGATGCAACGCCTGCAGATGATTCAATATAGGATGTAGTTGTCGATGTACCAAAGATGGAACCAACTAGTGAAGCGATCGAGTCTGCAAACAATGCGCGGCCGGCGCGTGGAAGCTTGTTCTCTTTCATCAGACCTGCCTGGTTGGCAACTGCCACAAGTGTACCTGCGTTATCAAAGAAATCGACGAACAAGAAGGTCAGGATAATTCCGAGCATGGTTGATGTATAGAAAGATGGATCACCGAATGCTGTAAAAACTGCTCCAAATGTTGGCGCTACGCTCGGTACTGCACCAACTACCTTTTCAGGCGTATCAATAAGATTGAAAATCATTCCGACAATAACACTTATGATGATTCCAAAGAAAACAGCACCGTGAATGCCTCTTGTCAGCATGATGACCGTAATTAATAAACCAAAAAGCGCTAGTAATGTATTGGCATTTGTCAAGTCGCCCAATCCAACAAGTGTTGCTGGATTATCGACAATGATTCCTGCATTTTTCAAACCAATGAATGTGATGAACAACCCGATTCCTGCCCCAACTGCATGCTTGAGTTCAACTGGGATGGCATTGATCAGTTTTTCACGCCAGCCTGAAATCGTCAGAAGCAAGAAAAATACACTTGATATGAAGACTGCAGCAAGTGCATGCTGCCACGGAGCACCGTGGCTAAGAACAACTGTGTAAGCAAAGAATGCGTTCAAACCCATTCCCGGAGCAAGGGCGATCGGGTACTTACCGATCAGTCCCATGATGATGGAACCTACAGCTGCCGCAAGAGCTGTCGCTACGAAAACAGCACCGGCATCCATCCTCAACGAATCCGGCAGATCCTGTATGTCTGCCAGTGTAAGAATATTTGGATTTACAATCAAGATATAAGCCATGGCAAGGAAAGTGGTCATCCCGCCGATGAATTCGCGGCGATAGTTCGTGCCAAGCTTCTCAAACTCGAAATACTTCTTCATTTTTCATTTCCCCCTGAATAGTTTTCAGGAAATACAGCCAAAAAGAAAAACGCCTCGGGATACCGGGCGTTGACTAAAGGCAAAAGGAGAAATGATGGCGGCAAAAGGTTAGAAGGTTGATAGATTGCCAGCCATGAATTCTATACCTCGTAGTCAAGCCATTTACGGTAGCTCGGTAGAAACTTTTGGGCCATATCCCCAACATTATACGACGAATTATGACAAAATATTAAGTTCAGATTCATTCTATCAGGACTTTTGCCCCGAGTCAATAAAAAAACGAACATTTTCATGTTCGTTTTTAAAATCGTTCGTGTTTTATTCCCACTCAATGGTTGCTGGCGGTTTGCTGGTTATATCATAAACGACGCGGTTAATGTGGTCCACTTCGTTGACAATCCTGGTGGAGATGACTTCTAGAACATCCCAGGGGATCCTTGCCCAGTCTGATGTCATCCCGTCGATGGACGTGACTGCACGGATTCCGATTGTGTAATCATAGGTCCTGGCGTCGCCCATGACACCCACGCTGCGGATATCAGGCAGCACGGTAAAATACTGCCAGATGTCACGGTCCAGGCCTGCCTTCTTGATTTCATCCCGCAGGATAGCATCTGATTCGCGAACAATCTCCAGCTTTTCTTCCGTTATGGCTCCTAGGACACGGATGCCGAGTCCTGGTCCAGGGAATGGCTGGCGCCAAACGATTTCTTCCGGCATGCCAAGTTCAGTGCCAAGCGCACGGACTTCATCCTTGAATAATGTATTCAATGGCTCAATCAATTTGAACTGCATATCCTCAGGCAGTCCGCCTACATTATGATGCGACTTGATGGTCTGGGCTGTCGCTGTCCCGCTTTCAATGATATCGGTATACAAGGTTCCTTGTGCCAGGAACTCAATGCCTTCCAGCTTTTCGGCTTCATCGTCAAATACATAGATGAACTCATTACCAATGATCTTGCGCTTCTGCTCAGGGTCTGAAACTCCCTCCAGCTTGCTCAAGAAACGGTCCTTCGCATCGACTTTGATGACATTCATATTGAAGCCGTCAGCTAAATTTTTCATGACGCCTTCCGCTTCATCTTTCCTCAATAAACCGTGATCGACGAAAATGCAAGTCAGCTGGTCTCCGATCGCTTTGTGGATCAGGACTGCGACCACCGAGGAATCCACTCCCCCGCTAAGCGCACAAAGAACTTTCTTGTCTCCGACTTGCTGGCGGATTTTTTCTATTTCAATTTCGATGAAGTTTTCCATAGACCAATTTCCTTCGCATTCGCAAACTTTAAATACGAAGTTTTTCAAAAGTTCATTTCCATAGATGGAGTGGCGTACTTCCGGGTGAAACTGGACTGCATAAAGCTTGCGGCTCTCATCACTCATGGCCGCGATTGGGCAGGAAGGATTGATGCCATCCACCGAAAAGCCTGGCGGTGACATCGTTACTAGGTCTCCATGGCTCATCCAGACAACCTGTTCGCCCGGTGTGCCTTCGAATAATCTGTTCTGGTTATGAAGTGTCAGCAGCGCTTTGCCGTATTCACGGTTCTTCGCCTTCTCGACCTTCCCGCCGAAATGCATCGTCATCAGCTGCATTCCGTAGCAAATACCTAAAATCGGTAAGCCAAGTTCAAAAATTTCCTCATCACAACGGAACGCCCCTTCATCATAGACAGAATTCGGGCCGCCGGAAAAAATAATTCCTTTTGGATTCATCTCCTTGATCTCAGCTGCCGTAATCGTATGTGGGTGAAGCTCGCTGTAAACGCCAAACTCCCTGATCCTTCTCGTAATCAACTGGTTATACTGACTGCCAAAGTCTAATACAATGATTTTTTCCTGGTCTTGCAGCTCGGTTTTCATAAAGTCACCTCATCATAAAATAGAAACGCGGAACTTCCGTAAGCAGAAGGTTATGTAAATAGTATGGTTTGCACTCGCGTTTTTTAAATAAAAAAAGCCAGAATCCCGCCTCCAAAAATAATAGGAAAGCAGGATTCCAGCCTGTTACGAACAAAAAAGAAGCCTGCCTTCATAGTCAAATCATTTCCGGTGATTTGGTAGATACTTTCGAACCATATTATCGAGGATATATGAAGGTTGATTCTATATAGTTGCAAACATTGTATCAGTATAATATTTTAACGGTCAAGCACTAACTTTCCTAATCATGAACTCCCAATACTTTTTCGCATCCTGCCACATGTTTTCATCCTGATCGCCACGGTAAAGATACTCTTCATACTTTTCAGTGAGCCAGCGCATCTCATTCGTAGAGAAGAACGAATCCACATAGTAGGCATAATCGCGCAGTGTCTGGCCATTCTCTCTCTTGATGCCGTATCTTCCAAGCTGCTTCAACAGGACAATATAAGCTTTCTCCATGTACTTATTTTGCTTTGTGTACTTATAGAGAAGGATATACATGATAGGAAGCCATCTTCCTCTCAGTTTATACATGATTGCAGCGAAGACGGCCAATACGAGTAATGTGAGGAAGATCTTCTGAAAGTTATTCTGCAGGATTGCCCCAGCATTTTTCAGGCCATCTGAAAAAGAGGCCTTCGGCTTGTCAACAAGTGCCTGCTCTTCTGGAAGGTCCGGCTTCACCGGAGCAGCAGGTGTTGTATCTTCCTCTTCTTCCTGGCCCGTCTGATTTTGTGAGTCTTCTTTATTGTCATACTCGAATTGAACGTTATTCGTAAAACCTTGCGTTGGCTCAAATGGTACCCAGCCGACACCTGGGAAATAACCCTCTACCCATGAGTGGGCATTATTATTTGTGACCTCATAAAGCCGGCGGCCATTCTCCAGTGTATCAATGTATTCCCCTTCTGTATAACCCTTTACCCAGCGGGCAGGGATACCGACAGAACGCATCATGACGACCATGGAAGTCGAGAAATTATCGCAGTAGCCGCGCTGTGTTTCAAATAAGAATTGGTCGACATAATCTTCATTATCATCCGGGACGGCAACATTTGTTTGGTCATAGACAAAATCATTCGACCGGAAATATTTTTCAATCGCCTGTGCTTTTTCCAGCCAGGTCTTTTTATCTTTTGTTATCTCCTCCGCAAGCTCCACTACCCGCTCCGGAAGCCCTTCTGGTATCTGTGTGTATTTCGAGACAAAGGCCGCATCGGATACCAGTTCTTCAGGGCCGGCTGCCTTTAGTTTTTCCACACTGTATATTGGATGATCAAATGTCAGCGAGTAAGGTCCAAACGAACTCTCTTGACCATCAGTACTACTCATGATTTTTTCGGTTGTCGGATCAAGGCTGAATTGGAGAGTAGCGAGGCCTGCAGATGCCTCCACTTGTGTCACCCCCAATGGATAGACAAGGTGCGGATAACCGATCTTAGGGGTTACCCTGCTCGTACGTTGTTCCGTTTTGACACCTGCTTCGAATGGCTGCAGGGGGATGGCTTGCTCAGGTAAAAAATCCACTGGCATGGCTGTACCGGTGTCGGCTACCCACCCTTTTCCTGTATAGACGTCCTTGGTCTCGATCCGCCAGTAATGACGTCCATCGGCTTCAGCAGTAAAAACGACCCGGTCGTCTCCGATGAACGGTCCGCCAAGTGCGGAATCATCCGTTCCGTAACCGACTTTTTTCACCCCGCCACTGCCATCGCCTGAATCTTGATTATAGGAGGTGATAAATGGCACTGGGTCCGGCCAAATCGGATCAGCCTTTGGAGCCGCGTAACCAACACCCACACTCAGGACAATCATGGCGATTAGCGGTACCATCCACTTTTTCGCACTTTTCAGGTTCTTATTCACTACTTCCTTATCGGCAATTCTGTAGTACGCCAGCATTCCCATTACAGCAAATCCCGCAATCACCGTCCGTACGATCGCCAGGTCCGCTTCATATGGAGAGAACGTATCCAGTACGGTGATATAAACAAGCGTCATGAAGAAAAACACAAAAATTTGTTTTCTATTAATCAGCCAATATTGAATTAGGTATGCCATCAGCCATAGCAAGATAAAGAACAATAACGTCCTGAATGCATTGGAAATTTCAGTCCATTCGGCATTCATGATAGTCGATGAATTAGCGATTACTTCATTGACCAGCTGGCCGACCCATTCAAGACTGAAGAAGGTGCCGTCATAATACATAAAGTGAACGGAATACAGGATTATGATGATTTTTATGATAGCCGAAGGAAGAATCGCCATATTGAAAAAGTACATCATCAATGCGATGAATACAAAACCGAGAAATACACTTAAGTGTCCAGTATCGGTTAGTTCCTTCAATGGCCGCAGCCATTCCCACAGCAGCAAAAAGCTGAAAATAAACAGTAAAAAGAAAGCGAAGTCTTTTTTTGGTTTATCCATCCTCAACCTCTATTCACCTCCGAAAAGGCTTCCGAGAACTGTCCATCATGTACCATCACAAGATGGATTCCCCTCGCATTTGCTGACGCCCTTAAATTTTTTTCGGTATTTGTCGGTGATTCCTGATGATTCTTGATCAGGAAGATACTCACCGATCCATTTCGTTGATTATAGAAAGAAGCCTTTTCAATCAACTCTTTCGTCAATTGGGCGGTGATCAGCATGATTGAATTGTTCTGCTGTGCTAAAAAACTCTCTGTCTCAAGAACCCGGTTAAACGGGACCGGACTCTCATCCCTAATTTTAGCCAGATGGTACAGAAGCTGCTGCTGCTGGGCTTCACCGCCACGGGCCGGAAACGCCTTCCGTTCAGCACTCAATGTCAATAATCCGACCTGTGCGCCTTTTCGCAAAATGGCCCTAATGACGGAAGCGGTGAAAGAAACGATAATCTCGAAACGCTTCTCAGGGGCACAATCCATTAAAATCGTCACATCATGCGACTGCCTCTGTTCGAATTCCTTCGTCATAATGTCATTCCGTCTCGCAGTCGCTTTCCAGTTGATCCACGAGAAGCGGTCTCCCGGCTGGTATTCACGAACACCAATCGCCATGGATGTATCCCGCTGGACGCGTTCCTTCGAAGCGGTCATTCCCTGGTCAAAATGATGTACAGCAGGCCTATAAATCATATCCTGGTAAGCAGGGTAAACGAGTATCTTGCTTTCGACCGGCAGAATCTTTTCTTTTTCAATCAATCCAAGCGGATCTCCTGTTTTAAACTTGATGCCCATTAAGGTATGTTCACCCCGGGGAAGATTTTCAATGGTATAGTCAAAGCCGAATGCCCGATTGAATCCTGGAAACAGCATCGTTTTCGCTTTTTCAATATCCCTGTTCCCCGACAGGGTATCCCCTGCCTCTTCTTCGGCAATTGCGTAAAACAGCGGAAATGATACTTTCCTATCCAGCACGACGCTTGCTTTGAACTTCTCACCAGCGTTATATTCCTGCTTCGTATACACCCTTTCCGCCTTGATATCCTTTATTGAATAAAAGGCAAGGCCAAGGGCGTAAAGAGCGAAAGGTAAGAAGCTGTAAAACAGGAACCAGCTGACAAAGCCACCCTGGAACATGGCATATGAAAAGGTAATTAGAATCAATAACAGTAAAACGATTAGTTTCCAAACCTCTTTGAACTTTTGGAAAAATTTCTTCATATTACTTCACGAGCCTTTGGACCGGCACAGGCACTCTCGCCAACACCCTGTTGACGACATCCTCGGTTGTGATCCCTTCGAACCTGGCCTCGGACTTCAAAATGATCCTGTGGGCGAATACATATGGAGCAAGGTACTGGACATCATCAGGAATGACATAATCCCTTCCATAAATAAATGCATATGCCTGGGCAGCCTTCATCAAAGCAATTGAACCACGAGGGCTTACACCAAGGTATACACTCGAATGGCCTCTAGTCCGGCTGGCCAGCTCCACAATGTATCGCTTGATCGTTTCATCCACTACCACTTCTTTAATGCTCTGCTGGAGTTCGCGCAGATCTTCAAGTGATACAACAGGCTGCAAGTCTTCAATCGGAAGGTTTCGCTGTGCCCGGTTCAAAACTTCCATTTCTTCATCCATGGCAGGATAGCCCATTTTCATTTTTAAAAGGAAACGGTCAAGCTGTGCTTCCGGCAGTGGATATGTACCCTCATAATCAATCGGGTTCTGTGTCGCCATGACGAAAAACGGCTTGCCAAGTATATGGGTTACGCCGTCAACCGTCACACTATGCTCTTCCATTCCTTCTAGCAGAGCCGACTGGGTTTTTGGAGATGTTCTGTTGATTTCATCGGCAAGAATGATATTGCCCATGATTGGTCCTGGCCTGAATTCGAATTCCATCTCTTTCGGGTTGTAGATCGATACCCCTGTTACATCAGAAGGCAACAGGTCTGGTGTGAACTGAATCCTCCTGAATTTCGCGCTCACAGATTTCGCTAGAGCACGGACCATCATCGTCTTGCCGACACCCGGCACGTCCTCAAGCAGCACATGTCCTCCGGCAAGCAGCGCAATCAAGCTTAGCTCAGCCACATTCCGCTTTCCCGTCATAACTTTATCAATATTTCCCAGTATTCTTTCAACTGTTGGATTCATCTGATTCCTCATCGGAAATTTCCCCCTTAAATCTATTTATCTACGTAAAACCATTGATTTTTTTACCCCAATAAGTCTATATTCGCTATTTTCTGTCAAAATCCTGTTATATGGCAGATGAAAAATATTGGCGCTTAGTAATAGACGGGAGTTTTGTTTGGATTGTTTCATGCAAAATAAAAAAACGGTCTCTTCTCGAGAAACCGTCAGCACCTGAACCTCTTACTCTATTTAACTTGCAGCCTTTGGGATCGCTCCCATACCTTCAAGGATGATTCTCGCATCCATATTCAGATAGGCCTCAATATCATTCCGCATAAATAGGAGCGTATGGTCCTTGATCACCACTTTCAAGCTCCTTAAGTCAAACTTTGAAGCATAATTGTTCACTGCATTGATGACTGCCATGTCTTTTCTGGTGAGCGGCTGCTGTCCTGCCTCGATCCGCTTTGTTAAAAATTCAAGCAATTCTCGCGCATTTGATTTTAAACGGCTGCGATTCTCGTTCAGGATGTCAATGTTCTCTTCCATGTACATTCTTGCGGCAGCAAAATCCAGTTCCTCGACACAATTGTTAATCCTGGCAATCAAATCCAAAACATGCATGACTTCTCCTCCTGGTGTACATACTCTGCCTACCTTTTATATCGGACGATGAACCTGCCACTCCATCTTTTATGTAAAAATTAGTCAATAGGACTTACCTCCAGGGATGGGTTATAGGCAGAACAGGCTATATTGGAGATGGCTATATAAGGACAGTCCATAGACACGTACACCCTTATGCTTGGCGTTTCTCTTACATAAGGCACATTCCACGGATCAATGTACCCCTATACACCGGTTTTCTCTTTCATAAGGGCACTTCAGGGATCAATGTACCCTTATACACTGGTTTTCACTTTCATAAGGGCACATTCCAGGGATCAATGTACCCTTATGCACTGGTTTTCACTTTCATAAGGGCACATTCCACGGATCAATGTACCCTTATACACTGGTTTTCACTTCCATAAGGGCACATTCCAGAGATCAATATACCCTTATACACCGGTTTTCACTTTCATAAGGGCACATTTCAGGGATTAATGCACCCTTATATACCGGTTTTCACTTACATAAGGGCACATTTCAGGGATTAATGCACCCTTATATACCGGTTTTCACTTACATAAGGGCACATTTCAGGGATCAATGTACCCTTATACATCGGTTTTCACTTTAATAAGGGCACATTTCAGGGATCAATGACCCTTATGCATGGTGTTCGAACGAGTCGTTCCGTCATTTCTACCATTCACACGAAGCAGTTGGTTTTACCAGCCGCCACCATCTCCTTTATCTATGGGTCTTTCCATTTTCATCAACATAGATGGATTCGATGATGGTCCGTTCAAATGGCTTTCCTTTAGCATCAAAACCTGTTACATCTGTCGTCAGGTTGTAAACCCCAGATTCCGTTAGGTCCCCGTCGAGGACTTTACCAGCTTTCGAGCCTTTTCCGGTTTCTTTTAGCTTCTTTTTGCCATCATGGTCATATTTGATCCATTTTGTTTTATATGAAGCCTTCACCTTTTGATTCTTGGCGTCTTTCAATTCAGCATCAAGCGGACTGTCAATGCCGACTACCAGCATATACGCCGCGGCTGGGCCCGTTACCTTCCATTTCCCTGCCTCTGGCTTATCGATTTTAAATGAATGGACCCATGCACCTTTAAAAAATTCACCGGTATTCTGTTCGACTTTTGCCGCCTTATACTCCTGGCCATCTGGTCCCTTCAGTTTAAGTGAACCCAGTTTCTTTTCACTGAGGAATGCCATTTGGAAGCTTTCTGCTCCGTCCTCGATCACGAAGCCTTCTTTGATGGCTTTATCCGCTTTGCCGCCTTTGACAATCTGGTTTGTCTCAGACACTGGTTCTGTCTTGCTGGCTGCCGAGAATACGTTTGAACCGGCAGTCTGCTCTGACATTGTGTACGGTTTGAATACCGAAAAAGTATATGAGCCTTCACGGATTGTCGTATGGTTCCAGGCGCCTTCACGGATGATTGTTCCGCCAGGCAAGCGGGAGCTAGAGACTGTGACGACCCCGTCGTTCGATCCATAACTGCTTAAATACAGTCCCCCCCAGTATTGAGCGCTTCCGAACGAACCCCATTTATAACCGCCCAGTGTATAGTAGCGATTTTTTGCAGAGTTTGCATGGGTATCGGTAATACTGCGGAAATAGCTCATATTTCCCGTCTGAAGAGACCGAGTGGCGTCATTATTGCTTCCAAGCAATGCTGCAAGCCACCAGGCTGAACTGCTGTGGGCGAGGTTCGAAAGCTGGGTGCCGTGATGCGGTGAGGAAAGAGTGATGACATTGGAAACATACTGATATGCGCCATAATGTACGAGCGCGGTCTGTGTATCCACTCCGCCTTTACTATGCCCCACCACCACTAACTTCTTGCTACCAAAATACTCATAGATTTGCCTCAGCTTTCCAGCCAGCATCGCTCCGTTATCCCACATATCCTTTTCCGGATACAAATCAATGAATGCGGTCTGATATCCATTCGCCCTTGCGGTTTCATACATATCATTGCCATCCCACCAGACGGATGCCGAACTGTTGTATCCATGAATGAAGACGATCGGCGCCTTAGCAGGATCTACCCATGAAGGGTCCGTTCCCAGATACCACGTTCCCGGAACTCCAGAAGAACCTCCACCCAAATCACCGGCTCTTGCCCCAACAGGAACCATCAGCAATAAAACCATTAATAATGACATTATTCTCTTACTCCTTCGCAAACCCTACCCCTCCCCTTTGTTCTTCAGGCCCTTTTATAGCAGATATTCAAAAGAAGGCCATCATTCAAGTGTATTGTGCTGATCATCGAATAAGAATGGGAACTGGGTTTATTTTGTTGGGAAAGAAATAACGAACTAGCATAATAATTTCCTACCGTATGGTGATAATAAAATCTACCCTTTTAAGAATTGGTGATAATTTGAACAGCTTGATAAAGATCCTGGTTCCTAGACAGTTATTTTTATTGCTTTTACTTTCAACCGGACTGCTCAATCACGTCATTCTGATTCCTAACCTGCTTTCAGCAGCTGGACGTGACAGCTGGCTAAGTGTTCTCTTGGCCTTTCCTATCTCTCTTGTTTTCATTTGGCTGATTTATTTCATTGTCAAGAAAAGTCCGCATGAGGGCTTCTTTTCAATGATCAGGAATAGACTTGGGAAATCTTTTTCCATCCTTTTTTCCATCCCTATCATTTTCTTTTTATTTGCTAGCGCCTATATCACTCTTAGGGATTTAATCATCTGGCTCAATGCATATTTCCTGGCCGACACTTCTTTTTTCTTTATCAATGCGATGTTGATCGTTGCTTGTTTTTTGGTCACTCTCGCCGGAATTAAATATATGGCGATAGCCAGCGGTTTCATATTGCCTCTTGTCATGATTTTCGGAATATTCATCGCACTGACAAACACAGATTTAAAAGACCCTGCCTTGCTATTCCCGGTTTTAGCTGATGGGTATTTTCCTGTTGTCAAAGGGATCAGTTATGCCCTATCCGGACTTCTGGAAATATATCTGGTGGTATTATTGCATCCATTTTCTCAGGAACGCATCAAGTTCAGGCAATTGTTCATTATGTTGACTATTCTTACCGGATTGATCTTAGGTCCACTTTCCGCATCAATAATGGAATTTGGACCAGCTGAATCCGTCCATTATCGGTATCCCGCCTATGAGCAATGGCGTGTTTTAAGCATTGGAGAGTATATCTCTCACTTGGATTTTTTCGCATTGTATCAGTGGCTGAGTGGTGCCTTGATTAGAATTGGCTTGTTCATGTATCTCATCTGTCTGTTTTTTACAGATCAAAAGAAGCATTACCGATTGAACCCCAAACTGATTGTTGCCTTATATATAACCTTATTTGGTCTGATGATGTTAGATTTTGAATCTAATTCTTTTTATCATTTCGTTTTCGCTTACTTTCTTCCGGCTAGCATGATTTTCTTTGTATTCCAAACCTTAGCATCAGCGTTAATTCTGTTATTTTTCATGAAAAGGGATGAGCGAAATGGCAAGAACAATAAACTCGAATCCTCCTCATAAATCTAGCCTTATAGAAAAGGCAAAAGAACAACTAAAAAACAGTCAGGATTTAGTCTGTAAAGAACACAAGACCGATAAAGGCTCTTTTGAGATCGTTTATTTCGAAAGCTTGATTGATATTCAATATTTGGACCAATATATATTGCCGAAAATTGGCACTGATTCCGAAGGTTCTCCTAAAGATAAGCTTACTGCTTATTTCCAAGTGGCAGAAGTAACCTCCAAACCTTTGGAAGAGGTGATCGATTTACTCTTAGGCGGAAATATTTTATTCCGGTTTCAAGAAGAACTGCTCAGTATCCAGGCAGCAGACCTGCCTAAACGCCAACCGGAAGAATCCGCACTTGAAACGTCCATCAGAGGACCAAAGGATGGTTTTGTAGAGGATTTAAAAACAAATATCTCTTTGATCCGCAGAAGGCTGAACACCTCTTCCTTATGCTTAGAAAAGTACACAATCGGCAAGAGAAGTAAAACGAAGGTCGCATTGCTGTATATCGATGATTTGATTGATAAAAAAGTTCTCAATGAGATTCAAAGGCGGATGTCTAATGTTGAATTGGACATATTAACAAGCATTTACGACCTGGAATCTAGGGTTCGGGACAGGCCCCTCTCCTTTTTTCCAACAATGGACTACACAGGGAGACCTGATTTTGTTGTCCAGGCACTGAACCAGGGACGGTTTGCTCTTATGGTGGATGGGAACCCTACAGTGTCTTTTGCGCCGATTAACTTGCTTCTGCAAACAAAATCACCTGAGGACAGTTACATAAGCTATGCCTATGTTTCATTAGAAAGAATTATCAGGATGATCGGAATCACTGTTTCTGCTTTTTTGCCGGGAACATGGATCGCTTTCTCTGCGTTTAATATTGAACAAATTCCATATTTACTTGTAGCCACCATCTCTGTTTCCCGCTTTGGATTGCCCTTGTCGGCACCAATCGAAATGTTCATCATTCTTTCCTTGTTTGAGCTATTCAATGAAGCTGGTGTTCGTTTGCCGAGGGCGATCGGGCAGACAGTTGCTGTTTTAGGCGGCCTGATTGTCGGAGATGCAGCCATCAGGGCAGGCTTGACGTCACCGACGATGTTAGTCGTGGCTGCGATAACCTATATTTCATCTTTCACTTTAGTGAATCAGTCTCTTAGCTCCGCGATTACAGTTATAAGATTCGTCGTTATATTTCTGAGCACTTTCCTAGGGTTATTTGGTGTGATAATCGGGTTTCTCCTGACCGTTCTTTACTTTTCGACGATTTCATCCTTTGGCTCGCCTTATCTGGCTTCGCTTGCTCCTATTAGCTTGAGGGAAGCTATAAAATCCTTCCTAAAGGCACCGACACAGTATTATAAGTCGAGAACCTCCTCAACAAGCCCTGAAGACCCGACAAGAGGTGGAAATCGTTCATGAGAAATTCACGCCTTATTTCTTTGATCATCGGCTGTTTAATGCTGAGTGGCTGCTCAAATATTAAAAACATCCAGGATTTAACGTACATTGTTGCAATAGGAATGGATTATGATCCCGAAAAAGAAGAATATACTGCCTACCTGCAGGGGCTGAATTTTGCCAATGTTGCCAAGCAAGAGGGGAGCAGGCCTACTGAACCTATACCAATCTTTATTGCATCCGCAAAAGGAGAAACTTTGAACCTTGCAGTAAGCAAACTGTACAATCGGTCAGAACCACCACTATTTTTCGGACATGTCATCACCCTTCTTCTTAGTCAAAGAATTGTTACACATCGCTTCAATGAGGTCATTGAGGAAGTGGGCAGGAATCGTTCGCTTCGGCCGACCCTTCGAGTGATGACCACAGAGGAAAGCATTCAGGAAGTTTTAAATATAAAGGCTCTTTTTAATTATCCTGCCATCTATACAGTTCTTTATAAAAAAGGGGACACCGAATTATTTCAGGATGAAATAAAACCCACTACCCTCATGGACTTCTTAAGACAATATAATGAGCCAATGGGCTCCGCTAAGCTTCCATTGGTCAAAATCGATAAAGAAAGCTGGCAGGCTGATAAAAGCTATCCGGTATTATATTTTGATGGTCTGGCGGTTTTCCAACAGCAAAAGTACACGAATTCATTGCCTTTCGAAGAAGCGCTTTTTATAGACTGGCTTTTGGAAAAGAAAGTGTCATTGACCCAAAGAGCAGAAGAAGCGGGTGAATTAGCTGCAGTTGTCAAACTAGCTTCCCCGAAAATGAAAATCAAATATGGAAAAGAAACTGATGCCCCCCATTTTTCCATTGAAGTTAGTGCACAAGCAGATTTACTGGAAAAAGTCAGGAACATTTCTTTAGAGACTTTAAAAAAAGAGATCGAAGAGGAGCTAAAAAAGAAACTGATTTCAACCTATTCAAATGGAATTAAAAATCGCGCTGATGTTCTGAACATCGGTGAAAAATGGTACAGGACATACCCTAAAAAATACAAAGAAATAAAAAGGACAAATACCTTTTACTTAGAGGAGGATTCCTTAAAGGACGTGAAAGTCGATGTCCAAATCCTCCATTTCAACAGCTATAAATATGATTAGGGAGCTCCTTAGCTTGCATGATTCAAAAAATGGCCATTCATCACTAAATGAATGGCCATCTTTTGAATCTCAATGATTATTCCCCAACAATCTTGGCGTCCTTCAGCATATCCTCCGTGAGTGTGATTCCTACGTCTTCACCTGCCTTCTTATTAACAATCAGTTCGAGGTTTTCAGGGAAGCCTACTGGTATTTCGCTCGGCTTTTTACCCTTAAGGATTTCCACTGCCATTTTACCAGTCGTGTAGCCCAAGTCATGATAATCAAATCCATAGGAAGCAAACGTTCCTCGCTTTACCGAATCTCCATCACCGGAAAAGATTGGGATGTCCTTGTCATTTGCTACTGTGATGACAGATTCAAGTGCAGCTACAACAGTGTTATCCTTTGGTATATACAATACGTCGACACGGCCAACCATTGATTCAGCTGCCTGCTTAACTTCAGCGCTCGTTGATATGGTTGTTTCGACCACTTCCAGCCCCTCATCTTTTAGAGCCTCTTTCGCATTTTTCACATTTATGACTGAATTCGGCTCGCCATTGTTGTATATGATACCGACTTTTTTCGCATCAGGGATGAACTTTTTGATCGATGCAATTGTATTCTTGATGGCATCAGGATGAGTATCAGATAATCCAGTTACATTTCCGCTGGGCTTTTCCAGACTTTGCACAAGCTCGGCAGAGACAGGATCAGTTATTGCAGAGAAGAGGATCGGTATATCCTTTGTCGCCTGGACTGCCGCCTGGGCACTAGGTGTCGCAATCGCTAAAATGAGATCATTTTTATCCGAAACCAGCTTTTGGGCAATCGATGCATTGTTATTCATATCCCCCTGTGCATTCTGGTAATCCAGCTTAAGATTCTTGCCTTCTTCATATCCTGCATCTTTAAGAGCAGCAATAAATCCCTCTCTTGTCGCATCCAGAGATGGGTGCTCAACAATCTGGGTAATTCCGATCTTAACCATCTTTTCTTTCTTGTCTCCGCTCGCCTGGTTACTGCCGCCGCCGCACGCTGCAAGCATGAGCATCGCACCGCTTAAGATAACTGCCAAACTCTTCTTCATCCTTCATCCTCCCCAAATTCACGAAAATCATTATGGATCGTCTTGGTGTATGATCAGTCAGTTTATCCTCCTTTCGTGCATTTTTATACTATTTTTAATATTCTGATATTAACACGGTATCTTAAGTGGGACAATAGGAGATTTTGAATTATTTTAGCGATTTTTAGAACAAGTATTACTAGAAATGATGTTTCGATACACAGAAAAAAGGACCATTCCCATTACAGGAAGGATCCAGATAGAAATGCTATATTGGATTCGGTTCTGTATCATTATTCTTCACTTTTACTTTAGCTTTCTTTTCACTAGCCTTCTTTCCGGGGACTTCTTTCCTGAAGTCTTTCAAAATCGCAAAAGACATGGCGATCAGGACAAAGGTCAATGGAAAGGCACTGACTATGATAGCGGTCTGCATCGCGCTTAGCCCGCCGGATAGCATTAAGACAATGGCCGATGCTGAAAGGAAAATCCCCCAGATGATCTTCACCGAATTAGGAGGATTCAAGTCACCTTTCGCAGTCTGCATACCCAGGACAAATGTTGCCGAGTCGGCTGAAGTGACAAAGAAAGTTGTGATCAGCAGCAAAGTTACAATGACCAGCAACCCTGAGAACGGCAGCAGGTCATATACATAGAACAGCGCTGTTTCCAGGGGTTGACTCGAAATGGCTGCACCCTGGAAATACTCGAAGTAAATCGCCGTGCCGCCAAATACGGCAAACCAAAACGCACAGACAAGTGTAGGGATAACGAGAACAGCGATCATGAATTCCCTCACCGTCCGTCCCTTGGAAACACGAGCAATGAATGTCCCGACAAACGGTGCCCAGGCAATCCACCAGGCCCAGTAAAATATGGTCCAATCCTGGATCCAGGCCGATCGTTCCTCATTGAACGGAGCCAGCCTCAAACCCATGCTCGGCAGATTCTGTACATAGCTTCCTAGGGTTGTGGTGAAAAGGTCAAGAATAAACCCGGTAGGACTTAAAAAAAGCATGGCGAAGAGCAGGATCACCGCCAAAATCAGATTTGCATTGCTTAAATACTTGATTCCTTTTTGCAGTCCCGTGCTGGCCGAAAGCAGAAAGAGAACCGTTACGATTGCTATTATAATAAGCTGGACCGTAAAGTTGTTCGGTATCCCAGCTACATAGTTGAGACCCCCATTTATTTGCGCCGCTCCCAATCCTAGCGATGCAGCCACACCGAAAATGGTCGCAAAGACGGCAACTACATCGATAATGGTGCCGATTGTCCCTTTTGCCCGGTCACCAATTAAAGGGGTGAGCGTGACACTCATTAATCCTGGCTTCTTTTTACGGAACTTATAGTACGCCAGGACAAGTGCAATGACTGCATAAATCGACCATGCATGAAAACCCCAGTGCATAAAAGTGTATCTCAATGCAACCCTGGCAGCCTCGGGGGTTCCACCTTCTCCAATAGGCGGAGATGCAAAATGGGAAATCGGCTCCGAAACACCAAAGAATAGCAATCCAATTCCCATTCCTGCACTGAATAACATGGCAAACCAGGTCGATCTATTGAAATCTGGTTTATCATCATCTGCTCCTAGTTTGATCTTCCCGTATTTGCTGAAAATCAAAAAGATCGCAAAAAGCAAAAAGAATGAAGCTGCCAATTGATAAAACCAGCCAAATGAACTCAAAAAATAGGCTTTGGTCTGATCCATCACCTCTCCTAATTGCACGGGAGATATCACACCCCATAACACAAAAGCACTCGCGATAACGAGAGAAATCCAGAATACCTTGGATACCTTGTTCACTTCAGCCACTCCCCATGATGAATTTCCTTACAAGATACGGTTATCTTGCCCGAAATCAAGGCATGCATTCGCGAATATCCCCATATAGGAGGGTCATTAAATTCCCAAAATTCTGTACAAGTTCCTATTATTATGTATTTAATAAGTTACCAATAAAGAGTATGATAGAAAGTAAAAAGGCTGTTTCGAAGTATACGAAAAGAGTCCTGAACAAAGAAAGAGGTAAGCAAATGAATGCAGCATACTCAACAACCAAAGAAACAACTAAAACAAAAGTTTTAGTCATCAATGCTCTTTTTATTGCATTGACCGTTGTAGCAACCATGTTCATCAATATCAGGCTCCCGATCATGGGGAATGGAGGTCTGATCCATATGGGCAACATCCCTTTATTTATTGCCGCTTTCGTTTACGGCAGGAAAACAGGTGCAATAGCAGGAGCCTTTGGAATGGGCTTGTTCGACATCATCTCAGGATGGGCATTGTGGGCGCCGTTCACTTTCGTTATCGTCGGCGCGATGGGCTATGTAGCTGGATTGATGGCTGAAAAAATGCCTGGCAAGAAAATGTATGTGTACTCTCTTGCAGTTATCGTTGCCCTTGTCATTAAAATCGTTGGCTACTACTTTACAGAAGTGGTTCTATACGGAAACTGGATCCAGCCATTCGGCTCAATTCCAGGAAACGTTATGCAGGTCGTCATTGCTGGTCTGATTGTCATCCCACTTGTTGGCCGGATAAAGAAATTGTTATAGCTATGAAAAGCGCAGGCGCCTTGGGCAGCCCCGACCAGCGCTGGAGGGACGCCCAGTGAAGTCGCTCTTTGACTTCATTGGGCGGACTGAAGCGACTCGAGGGGCTAGGCGCTGGAGCTAGACACTAGTCTTATTGCAAAAAAGTTATACGTTCTATTAAAGATAAAACCCCTATGGAATATTATCCTTAGGGGGTTTTATTATGTATTCATAGATTAGCGCTCAAAAGACATTGACTCCATGTCCTTTAATGTGTGCTGATATATTGTCGAACGCCAATCATAAATTGTAGATATTTCTCGGGAAATTGTTGGATTTTGAAGGTGGGGTGAACAATACCTGACTTTTCTTTCCGGAGGCAGTTTGAAAGGTTTTTGTATTGCGTACCGTCAGGCGATATACAATAATTCTGTCTAAAACACGGCACAAATACCATCAGCGTGCTCGTATTCATATCGGGCAGCAAGATCCCTTACAAGGACTTGCCTGTACCTTATTTCCGGAATATTGCTGTTAGCCATCCCCATTTTCTATTCTTGATTTCCTCTTCCAGACGTTTGTTAAAATCACTCTGGGAGTTCCACTCATCCTTTTGCTCTTCCCGCATTTTCTGAATCTCTTTTTGCAGGAGCTCACTTCTCTCTCTTTCCTGCTGAAGCAAGTCTTCGTAATGGGTATTTTGCTGTTCAAGTAATCTTTCAATTTTCGCATTTGTTCTTTGTGCTGAATTTCCGATACTGGAACTAATCACATGATGATCCTGCTGAAGCTGGGAAACACTTGTCTTCATCTGGGCCATATCGTTTTTCAACTGAATATTCATTTCACGCGCGGCAGCCAGTTCATTGACCACAAAAAGCAATACCTCTTTTAATTGGTCGGGATCCTGCGGTAAGTTATTCCCATATGTATCGTTGATTGCAACCTCTGTACTGCCCGATCCATCCAGCCTCTCCTTTTGCTCGGCAACAAGGTCTTTAGCAGTATCGTCCAATGGCTTGTCCGTATCGCGCAGCGCTATAAGCGCATTAATATCGGATTGGACAAAAATCCTCCGGTCGCCATCCTTCAAAAACTCATATCCATTACGCTCGAGGATTTGACCGTACTTTCGAACTGTAGGGGTTGCAATCCCAACAGCTTCTGCCACTTCTTTTGTTGAGAAAGCCTGTTCATTCGGTTGTATATCGTGTCTCATATCGCACCTCCTATCTCCAATATGACGAGTTTCAACAATATTTGCAAGAGTCATATCGGCTATATTTTCATTCTAGCAGAATTGGCGATATTCGACATATCGGTTAGGAATTATTTTCTTTGTGAAAAAGTCGGTTGCCCAGCATTGAATGAAGTGGATGCCGGGCATTTTTATAGCGATATACAAGCCTATCAGCCGCAACAAGATTTCTGAAACTGGATTACCACCGTTTAATCAGCTTGAGAACCAAAAATCGCCAAATCTTGATAATCCAATACGAACATGGAGCCGTTCCATTTTAATCTATTCTGGATAAAGCCCAATGAATCAGCGTGATATCTTCCTGAAATCTTCTGATAGGCCAAAAGTTCATATGTTTTATTGGAATCAAAATCGATTGGATATAAACCGCTTATTGGATCCACCCAACCGGTGACAACTGACCTAAGCTTCCCGTTTGTATCGTATATCTCATTCAAATATTCCGGCTCTCTCAGAGTCAAATCAATAAGATATTTTGTATTGTTTATACTGCTGAACACTTCAACCTTGTAGTCATCTAAATAGGTAACTCCATATTGATACATCTGGTTATAGACATCTGAGTCGAATAACAACCGCAGATTGTTATGAACAAATGTATAAACATAATTGTAAGTTGTCCCCCCGCTGCCCCCTGTTGGTATCGTGATCAATATATCCCTTACTCCTTCTCCGGTAAAATCACCGAGAAACAGCGTCGGTTGATAACCCATATCTGCATTAAGTCGAACCTGCGTGAGGATTCCTGTCGCTCCGTCCTGAATGACAAGCGTCAAGTTTTTAATAATCGAAACATCTGATTCTTTCATGCCAGTAACATACACTGTGTCTGGAATCTTGTCACCATTCACATCGCCTCTAGCAAAAGCTACGACATTCGAATTCCTGATATTCGAATTATGATAATGATTTTGCATAACCTGCTCCCTGTATTGATTTGATTTATGCAATACCATATTCGAAAAATTGTATGTTGGTTCATTTATCTGCTTATACAGCATAACAAATAAAGAAGCTTCCCATAAGTTTACTTAACTTACAGGAAGCTTCTCTTTGCTTTTGCCTTTTATTTAAAAAGGGGTGAAGCAGCAGATTACATCATGCCGCCCATTCCGCCCATGCCGCTCATGTCAGGCATTCCAGCGCCGCCTTCTTCTGGAATGTCAGCAACTACTGCTTCAGTAGTCAAGAACATTGCAGATACGGATGCTGCGTTTTGAAGAGCAGAACGAGTAACCTTAGTTGGGTCAACGATACCAGCTTCAATCATGTTTACCCACTCGCCAGTTGCAGCGTTGAAGCCTGTGCCGACTTCTTCACGCTTCAGGCGCTCAACGATAACTGATCCTTCAAGGCCAGCGTTATGAGCGATTTGGCGAACTGGTTCTTCCATTGCGCGAAGGACGATGTTCACGCCAGTAGCTTCGTCGCCTTCTGCCTGGATTTCAGATACTTTGTTGTATACATTCAGAAGCGCTACACCACCGCCTGATACGATACCTTCTTCAACTGCAGCGCGAGTTGAGTTAAGAGCATCTTCAATGCGAAGCTTACGTTCTTTCAATTCTGTTTCAGTAGCAGCACCAACTTTGATGACTGCAACGCCGCCAGCTAGCTTAGCAAGACGCTCTTGCAGCTTTTCACGGTCAAATTCAGAAGTTGTTTCTTCCATTTGAACGCGGATCTGGTTCACGCGGCTTTCGATTGCAGCGCTGTCTCCAGCACCTTCAACGATTGTTGTGTTTTCTTTAGTAACCACAACTTTAGAAGCGCGTCCAAGAGATGTGATTGTAGCAGACTTAAGGTCGCGTCCAAGCTCTTCAGTGATCACTTCACCGCCAGTCAATGCAGCGATGTCTTCAAGCATAGCTTTACGGCGGTCACCGAAGCCAGGAGCTTTAACAGCTACTGCGTTGAATGTTCCGCGAAGCTTGTTGACTACCAATGTAGCAAGTGCCTCACCTTCAACATCTTCAGCAACAAGCAATAATGGCTTGCCTTGCTGTACAACCTGCTCAAGGACAGGAAGGATTTCCTGGATGCTGCCAATCTTCTTGTCAGTGATCAGGATATATGGATTTTCAAGAACTGCTTCCATCTTATCAGAATCAGTTACCATGTAAGGAGATGCATATCCGCGGTCGAACTGCATACCTTCAACAACATCCAATTCTGTCGTGAAGCCTTTAGATTCTTCGATTGTGATAACGCCGTCGTTGCCAACGCGCTCCATAGCTTCAGCAATCAATTGGCCAACTTCTTCGTCAGCAGCAGAGATTGCCGCAACTTGTGCGATAGAAGCTTTGCCTTCGATTGGCTTAGAGATAGCCTTAAGCTCTTCAACAGCTGTAATAACAGCCTTTTCCATACCTTTGCGGATGCCCATTGGGTTAGCGCCAGCAGTTACGTTCTTAAGACCTTCACGGATCATTGCTTGAGCAAGAACGGTTGCCGTAGTCGTACCGTCACCAGCAACGTCGTTCGTCTTGCTTGCTACTTCAGCAACAAGCTTAGCACCCATGTTTTCGAATGCGTCTTCAAGTTCGATTTCTTTTGCGATTGTTACACCATCGTTCGTGATAAGAGGTGAACCGAATTTCTTCTCAAGAACCACGTTGCGTCCTTTTGGTCCAAGAGTTACTTTTACTGCATTTGCAAGAGAATCTACCCCGCGAAGCATTGCGCGGCGTGCTTCTTCACTGAACTTAATTTCTTTTGCCATTGTAGAAAAACCTCCTCAGAATTTTTAATTTAACGTTCTGTTTATAATCGCAGTGATTATTCTACTACTGCTAAAATGTCATTTTCACGTAGGATCAGATACTCAGTTCCCTGGTACTTCACTTCTGTGCCTGCGTATTTTGAGAAGATAATGCGGTTTCCGACTTCAACTTCAAGAGCAACACGCTCGCCGTTTTCAAGGACACGGCCAGTTCCAACAGCTACGACTTTACCTTCTTGAGGTTTCTCTTTCGCTGTGTCGGGTAACACGATACCGCTTGCAGTTTTTTCTTCAGACTCAACAAGCTCGATAATAATGCGATCTCCTAGTGGCTTGATCAAGTGAAACAACCTCCTCAAATTATATGTAAATTATTTTTATTAGCACTCGCCTCAATAGAGTGCTAACACAATTTATATAATAATGAATCTCCATTTTTTTTGCAAGCGTGAAGCAAGATTTTTTCTTAAAAAATTATGATTCCCATGCCCTTGTCGAATCGTGGAAAATTCTCTGCTGACGGTCTTAACATTCTATTTGAAACAGGACATGCCTCCTCAAAGGACTGCCCTTATCCACTTTAGGATGTTGAAAAGTCTTGACAGGCTTCATGCCGATTTTTTTCATGACATTTATAGAAGGTCTGTTGATCTCAGCTGTGAAACTGACGACCTTGCTAAAGCCCAGTTCATTGAATCCATACTCCAGACAAGCCTTAGCCCCTTCCGTTGCATACCCATTTCCCCATGACTCTTTCTTGAGCCTCCAGCCAATTTCGATACACGGCGTAAAATCCGCTTCGAAAGTTGCCCTGTGAAATCCTATAAAACCTATATATTCTTTCGTCTCCTTGACTTCAACAGCATACAGCCCATAGCCGCAATCCTCCAACTCGGAGATAATGTTTTGATAAAATTGGTGCGTTTCTTCTTCTGATAAAGTATTGGCAAAATACTTCATGACCTCCTGGTCCGCATTCATATTTGCAAAGTGCTCCAGATCTTCTGCTGACCAGTCACGTAGCTTCAGCCTTGGCGTTTCCAAATAGATCATGTTTCCTCCGACCCTTTTCATAAAATTATTCACCTTATCCCGCAAGTGCTCTCCAAAATGATTAAAACCTGGTTCCACCGTTTTTTCTCCTGACCCTACAATTTGAACTTTCCAATCATTTATTAGTAGAATAAAGACAGTGTCTATCCAAACCAAAGCTGTCCTCGTATTTTATTTTACAGGTCGGCTTATTATTACGTAAAATTTCAGGACATACATTATCTGCATTGATAAGGAGTTTTTCTATTGAAAAAGGAATACTGGTACATCATTATCGCCTATATCGTCATGCAGCTTTCAAGCCTGATTGGCATCCCGATTGTCGCCTTCACCGGTGCTGCGATGGGAAAGAGCCTGGAGGAAATGGAGACCCTCTCGATTCCATACTGGCTTGTGATCAGCTTTTCACTGACACTAGTCATCGTGCTTTTGCTTTTAAGGAAAGAACGCAGATCTCATGCGGACTTACGTGATGCGTCCTCTCCAGCAAGCTCAGCCGCCTGGGCTTTCGCAGGTGTATTCCTCGCACTGTTCGCGCAATCAATCGCCGCCAATATCGAGAATATGCTTGGCATCGAAATGGGCTCTGAGAATACACAGGAAATCATTAAGCTGATTGAAATGTTCCCGGTTGTCATTTTGGTCAGTTCGATCATCGGCCCTATATTAGAGGAAATCGTCTTCCGTAAGATCATTTTCGGCAGCCTGCATAAGAAAATGAATTTCTTTTTCGCTGGATTGATCAGCTCTGTTATTTTTGCGCTTGCACATATGGAACCAGAGCATGTGATCTTGTACTCTGCAATGGGGTTCACTTTTGCTTTCCTTTATGTAAAAACAAAGCGGATCATCGTGCCAATCATCGCCCATGTTACAATGAATACAATGGTTGTCCTGCTTCAATCCGTATTTAGGGAAGACATTGAGAGAATGATAAAAGAAGCAGAGAAAATTCAAGGTTTTATTGGGGGATTCTAAGTTATGAAACAATCGCCTTTATTTTCAGGCATTGTCTACATCTTGTTAGGCAGCTTATTCACCTATTTCGCCATCCAGAATGTAAACGATTCAGGATGGGGATTCTTCAGCTACTTACTAGTGGCTCTTGCCACGTTCGACTTTGGTTCTGGCATCAGGATGATCCTTTTTCATTTCAAATTGAAGAATATACAGAAAAAGTAGCTCCTTCCTCTGAAGGAGCTACTTTTTATTCTGCCGATTCTGTTGGTTCGGTATCTGTCGGGTAATGCTTTAAGAAATAGATCAATGATTGCAATTCAACTGCCAAATCAATATGATGGATCCTGATCGATGAAGGCACATTCAGCCTCGCCGGCGTGAAGTTCAGGATTCCCTTGATATTTGCCTGCACCAATCGGTCTGTTATCGGCTGTGCGACAGCAGACGGGACTGTCAGAATTGCCACCTGGATGCCTTCCTCTACGACAACTTTGTCGAGATCATCCATATGGTACACTGCTACGTCACCAATCTTCGTGCCCACTTTACCTGGATCTACGTCAAAGGCAATCTCGATTTTCGTATTATTGTTCTTTGAAAAATTGTAGTTCAGAAACGCTGTTCCCAGATTACCGACTCCGATCAAGGCAACCTTCGTCAATTCATCCTGATCCAGTGTCTTTCGGAAAAAGGTCAGCAGGTAATTGACATTGTAGCCGTACCCCTTTTTACCCAAAGCTCCAAAGTAGGAAAAATCCCTGCGGATTGTCGCTGAATCCACTTTTACCGCTTCACTTAATTCCGCTGATGATACTCTTTGCTTACCTGAAGAATGCAAGTTCAATAAGAACCGGTAATACAGCGGCAAACGTTTTGCGGTTGCCTGCGGAATCTTCATAGCATCATTCGTCATTCTCCATCCTCCACCCTGTCCGTATTTCTATCTCAACTTTTCTTCTCTCTTGAAATCGCCGTTCTTACCACCGGTTTTTTCGACCAGATAGGTCTTTCCGATTACCATGCCCTTATCAACGGCCTTGCACATATCATAAACAGTCAGCGCACATGCTGAAGCTGCTGTTAACGCTTCCATTTCCACACCTGTATTCCCTTTTGTTTTTACAGCTGCGGCGATATTTAAAACATAGTCATTTCCATTTTGCTCCCAATCGAATGAAAGGTCAATCCCTGTCAGTGGAATCGGGTGGCACATCGGGATGATTTCAGACGTTTTTTTCGCCGCCATGATGCCTGCTACCTGCGCGACAGCCAGTACATCCCCTTTTTTCATTTTATTTTCAGTGATTCTCACATATATATCTTCATTCACGGTTATGCTTGAATGGGCGACTGCCGTACGGACCGTCTCCGGTTTTTCACTGACATCGACCATCTTTGCTCTGCCCTCTTCGTTAAAATGAGTAAATTCTGCCATATGTAAGCTCCTTTCTATCAAATGATACACTATTTTGTCAAACTTGTGTGTGAACTTTGTTTCAGTGTTCACAATACATAGTGAAATTTCAATACCATATAACCTATAGCAGTTCGCACATATTGCCGTGCCTATATTAATGGGTTACACTATCTCTAAGGCAATAGAGGTGAAAACAATGATTTTATTACAGGTTAATCAGCTATCAAAATATTTTGCTGCTGATCTTATTTTATCGAATATAAAGTTTGAAATACAGACCAACGACCGTGTTGCGCTTGTTGGAAGAAACGGAGCAGGAAAATCAACCCTGCTGAAGATCATTGCCGGGTATGAATCCCATGATGGCGGTGAAATCATCCGTCCTAAAGGGACGATGATTGGCTATCTCGCCCAGAATACCGGGCTGGAATCCGAGAAAAGCATCTGGGATGAAATGCTGGCCGTTTTTGACTATCTGCACAGCATGGAAAAAGAATTGCGCAGATTGGAAGAAAAGATGTCGGATCCTGACATTCTTTCTAACCAGACAGAATACGACAGGGTTTTAAAAGATTATGACCTGCTTCAGGTCCAGTTCAAGGAAAAAGGCGGCTACCAATATGAAGCCGATATTCGTTCCGTCCTTCACGGCCTTAACTTCCATTCTTTTGATTATTCCACAAAAATATCCACTTTAAGCGGAGGACAAAAAACTAGACTCGCATTGGCGAAACTTTTATTGACCCGTCCGGATATTTTGATTCTCGATGAACCGACGAACCATCTTGATATTGATACGCTATCGTGGCTTGAGCAGTATTTGCAGGGCTACAACGGGGCAATCCTGATTGTATCCCACGACCGCTATTTCCTTGATAAGGTCGTCAACCAGGTTTATGAAATTTCCCGCCATCAGCTGACAAAGTTTCCTGGCAATTACAGCTCGTACTTAGATCAGAAAGCTGCGAATTACGAACGCGACATGAAACTGTATGAGAAGCAGCAGGATGAAATCTTCAAGCTCCAGGATTTTATCCAGAGGAACTTGGCCAGGGCATCCACAACCAAGCGTGCCCAAAGCCGTCGGAAGCAGCTGGAAAAAATCGATCGCATGGACAGGCCCAAGGGAGATGAAAAATCTGCCTCATTCAGCTTTCAAATCGAACGACAAAGCGGGAACGATGTCATGAAGGTTGATGCCCTATCTGTCGGCTATCACAATGACATCGTATCTGAAAATATCTTTTTCAATCTTTCACGTGGAGACAGTACCGCATTGGTTGGACCAAATGGCGTTGGTAAATCAACTTTATTAAAAACCATCGTGGAGAAACTGCCTTCGATTAAAGGGAATATTCAATACGGTTCTAATGTCTCGATTGGCTACTATGATCAGGAACAGGCAGAACTTAGCTCGAACAAAAAGGTTTTGAATGAACTCTGGGATGAATACCCATTGAAATCTGAAAAAGAAATCCGTACCGTCTTAGGGAACTTCCTATTCTCAGGAGACGATGTCCTAAAGATCGTTTCCACCCTTAGCGGTGGCGAAAAAGCACGTTTGGCACTGGCCAAGCTGATGCTGCAGAACTCGAATTTCTTAATTTTGGACGAGCCGACAAACCACCTTGATCTGGACAGCAAGGAAGTGCTTGAAAATGCACTGATCGATTATCCAGGCACCATCCTGTTCGTCTCACATGACCGCTATTTTATCAACAGGATAGCCACAAAAGTCCTTGAGCTCGATCGAGGCGGTGCAACGGAATACCTTGGTGATTACGATTACTATGTCGAGAAAAAGCTGGAGCAGGAAGAACTGCGAGCCATGGCCGAACAGGCTGCCAAAGCAGCGGGAAGTGCTGTGGATAACTCCAAGCAGGACAAGACCTCCTACCAGCAAGACAAAGAAGCCAAAAAACTCGAACGCCAGCGCAAACGCCGCATGGAAGAAGTGGAAGCAAGAATTGAACAGCTGGAGTTGGAAGTCGCTGAATATGAAGAATTGCTTTGTGACCCTGAAATCTTCCAGGATCACGAAAAAGCTGTAGAAATCAATAGCAAAATTGAAGCCGCCAAAGAGACACTCGATGAATTGATGGAAGAGTGGACAGAGCTGGCTTAATGATTGAAATACCGGACATGAATGTGTCCGGTATTTATTTTTTGAATGCCCGATTATCATTCATTGTTCATTTTCGTGTATGTAAGAGAATTCATAAGCGGAGAATTTTCGGTTATTGTATTCAAAAGACACTTTTCAAGCAGCAATAGGCGGAGATATTCCGATTAACTACAAAAAATACGACAAAATCAAGCAATTTGGAATAAACACTGTGAAATCAACATGCAACCTAAAATGACATATCCAGCATATTTTCGACAATATTCTATGAAAAAGCGCAAATAATCCACAAAAAAGCCCCGATTTAAAAACCGGGACTTTTTGTTCACATAGTTATTCACATAGTAAAGACTGATTTATAGCTTATCCAGATAGTTTTCCACATTATCCACAAAAATAGCTGATTTTATCCACATTATACACAGATTAACCTCTGAAACACTAACATATCCACAGAAGAGTCTGACAACATTTTTTTCTCTTGCGACTTTAGTTGTGGATAGTAATCTCTAGACCTGGATTTCCATTCAAAGTTAAATCAGCTCGCTGGCCTTTTTCATACATAACACTTCCTGCAGCAGCAATCATGGCCGCATTATCTGTGCACAAATACAATGGAGGAATAACAATTTCCACATCCGAATCTACAAATTCTGTGGATAGTTTTTCTCTCAATCCCTTATTCGCTGCAACTCCTCCAGCAAGAAGAACTTGTTTTACTCCGTACTCCTTAACAGCTCTTTGTGTTTTAGTGACAAGTACATCGATCACACTTTCCTGGAAGCTAGCTGCAAGGTCTTCAGGCGCTATTTCCTCACCTCGCTGCTGGGTATTATGCACAACATTGATCACAGCAGACTTTAAACCGCTGAAACTAAAATCATAGGAGCCTTCTTCGAGCCATGCACGTGGCAAGTCAATCGTTGCCTTTCCTTCATGGGCAAGCCTGTCAATATGCGGACCACCCGGATATGGAAGATGCAATGTCCTTGCTACCTTGTCATACGCTTCCCCTGCAGCATCATCTCTTGTCTCGCCTATTACCTCGAAATGACCGTGTTCTTTCATATATACGAGCTCAGTGTGCCCGCCAGATACGACTAGTGACAGCAGCGGGAAGTTCATTTCAGCAACTAGACGGTTCGCATAGATATGGCCCGCAATATGATGGATACCAACGAGTGGTATTCCATTCGCAAACGCCAGTGCTTTGGCAGCATTAACGCCTATCAATAATGCGCCTACCAGACCTGGGCCTTCTGTAACAGCAATCGCATCCAGGTCCTTTACATCAACCTTTGCCTGGGCTAATGCTTCCTCTAGAACAAGAGTGATCTGTTCAACATGATGCCTAGAAGCGATTTCAGGTACAACGCCGCCAAAACGCTTATGGCTCTCAATCTGAGAAGCGACGACATTCGCAAGAATCTCCCGTCCATTTTTCACAATCGCAACAGCCGTTTCATCACAGCTCGTCTCTATTCCCATTATTAATTGGTCTTTTGTCATTATAAATTCACCCACATTACTAAAGCGTCTTCCATATTGTCTGTATAATATTGTTTCCTAATAGCTCCTTCTTCGAATCCAAACTTGCGATACAAATTTTGAGCCCTCACATTGCTGACCCTGACTTCTAGAGTCATCCTCATTGCACCCATCTCGCGACCAAGTTTCATTACCTTAGCCATAAGAGCCTCTCCCAGCTTCATTCCCCTGTATTCCGGAAGCAAGGCGATATTCGTGATATGGGCTTCATCAATGATAATCCACACTCCACAATAGCCAACTACCTTTTGATCCACTTCCACAATCAAATACTGCGCAAACTGATTCTTCGTCAACTCATTGAAAAAAGCTTCCCTGCTCCATGGTATGGTAAAGGAATTAACCTCTACCTCCATCACTTCATCCAGATCATCTACCGTCATATGCCGGAACGTTATCGTTTTATTCATCTTCTCTTCCCACTTAATTTTTAGTCTCTTGCGCTTTCAGCCAGTTAGCCTCTGCTTCCGCCAGGCGAATATAATTAGGAACGAAGGTATGAAGGTCCACCCCTTCTTTATCCCTTCCCAATAATGCAAGCTCTGCAGGTCTAGGGTTCAATTCAGTGACAGCTGCAAAAACTGCCTTATCACCAAGCTCCTCCTTAATGACCTCCTCATGCAGTTTCAAATCATTGCTCGTGAACAATATCCTGCTGTCCATTTCATTCAATTGTTTTACCCAATCTGCTGACATGACAAGCTGATCATTTTTCACAGTCTCCAATAATTGATTCTCAAACTTATACAACCCAGTATAAATCTGTCCTCTCCTTGCATCAAAGAAAGGTGAAACATACCCGTCAAAATACCTTCCAGCGGATGCCGCTGCCACTTCAAGGCTAGATACTCCTGATAACGGAATCTTCAAGCTCCAGGCCATTGTTTTAGCAATGGTCACTCCAATCCGTACACCAGTGTAGGAACCAGGACCCTCGGCAACTACAATCTTTGATAATTCTGCCGGCTTAATATTACATTCTTCCATCAATGTCTGGATCGCTGGCATGACCCTTACCGAATGATTCTTCTTTATATTGGAGATATACTCTCCCATAACGGTCTCACCATCAAGCAAGCCAATCCCCAGGACATAATTGGACGTATCGATTGATAATACCTTCATTTAAAAAATCTCCTTACACAATTCTTCAAATCGATTGCCTTTTGGCTCAGCAATGATTCTTCTGGCACCATCTTCATCAAGATATAATTGAAGAAGCAATAGCTCTTCAGGTAGCTGGGCTTCAATCAAATGAGCCCATTCCACAACCGTCACACCATTACCTTCAAAGTATTCTTCAAAACCAAGATCTTCAAACGCATCTTCCACTCGATAAACATCCATATGATAGAGAGGGAGGCGCCCCTGGTATTCCTTGATGATGGTAAATGTCGGACTGTTCACATTCCTCGTGATCCCCAATCCTTCGGCAAGGCCCTTTGTAAAAGTCGTCTTTCCTGCACCTAAATCCCCTTCGAGCGCAATGACATCTCCTGCTTCAAGTAGACCAGCCAGCTTTTTAGCAAAATCCATTGTATCTTCCGGCTGCTTTGAAATGTATTGATATGTAGCCATATATATCACCTAACTAATTATCAGATTTATAATGATAAGCCCAATCGCCTTGGTTAGCTCCGATCATTGCTGATCTTATATAAAGGAAAACGTATAGTTTCCTTTAAAAGATAAAAAAACCTTAGGATGCCTCCTAAGGATGACGATTCTATATGTAGTTTACACGATTTATCAAGGACGGGCAAAAAAACCAGCTACTTTTCTTTTTTAGGCAATAAAAAAAACGAAACCCTGTTTCGTCCTGATAATCTACCAAACTATTAAAATGGCGGTCCCGACCGGGATCGAACCGGCGATCTCCTGCGTGACAGGCAGGCATGTTAACCGCTACACCACGGGACCAATATGTATAAAAAGATGGATTATTGCGGGGGCAGGATTTGAACCTGCGACCTTCGGGTTATGAGCCCGACGAGCTACCGGGCTGCTCCACCCCGCGTCGATAATAATATATTATCCAAATGAATAATATGTAATCCATTTAATTGTTCAAACAGCCCGGCGGCGTCCTACTCTCACAGGGGGAAACCCCCAACTACCATCGGCGCTGAGAAGC
>NZ_JBGCUB010000013.1:0-57430 GCF_053543455.1 Mesobacillus sp. LC4 | reverse complement strand
GCTTTGTTGCTCCGTTAGAAGCAACTCTTATATATTATCAGGTTGAAAACCCGATGTCAATAAGTTTTTTTATTTTCTTTGCTGCTAACTAAGTAGCTCGTAGCAACAGATATAAATATAGCACCTTTATTCTGCAATAGCAATATCTTTTTGCTATTTTTATTCTCATAATTAAAAGAAAGATAATTCATATTTCTGTGGCCAAATCTTTCTGTAAGAGAATTTACTCTTGTTTAAGAATGATCTCAATAGCTACATAAAAAAAGGCAAAACGACTTCAGCCGTTTTGCCTTTACTTCTATCTATTAACGGTGACGCATCAACGGGAATAATAGCACGTCCCTGATGGATGGTGAATTAGTCAGGAGCATAACCAGTCGGTCGATCCCGATTCCCAGTCCGCCTGTTGGTGGCATACCATATTCTAAAGCTTCAATGAAATCATCGTCCATTTCGTGTGCTTCATCGTTTCCTTGTTCTTTTTCTTTTAACTGTGCTTCAAAACGTTCTCTCTGGTCGATTGGATCGTTCAGCTCGGTAAATGCATTTGCATGCTCCCTTGCTACGATGAACAATTCGAAACGATCAGTGAAGCGAGAATCATCATCATTCTTTTTAGCCAAAGGAGAAATATCAACCGGATGGCCGTAGATGAATGTTGGCTGGATTAGATGTTCTTCTACCTTTTGCTCGAAGAATTCATTGACGATGTGGCCATATTGCATATGCTCGGTGATTTCCACTCCGTGTTCCATCGCAAGCGCACGAGCTTCTTCAGTGCTCATTTGCGGCCAGAAGTCCACTCCTGTATATTCCTTGATCGCATCTACCATATGGACTCTCTTCCACTCTGGCTTAAGATCAATTTCATACTCGCCATACTGGATTGTTGTTGTTCCGAGAACATCCTGAGCGATGTACGCAACCATGTTCTCAGTAAGGGACATGATGTCTCTCCAGTCAGCATATGCCTCATAAAGCTCAAGCATGGTGAATTCCGGATTGTGTCTTGTCGATACACCTTCATTACGGAATACACGGCCGATCTCATATACTTTTTCTAGACCGCCTACAATCAGGCGCTTTAAGTGAAGTTCGATTGCGATTCGCATGTATAGCTGCATATCAAGCGCGTTATGATGCGTGATGAACGGACGTGCAGAAGCTCCGCCAGCGATGGAGTGCATCAATGGCGTTTCAACTTCAAGATAACCCTGCCCATCAAGATAGCGGCGCATTGATTGGATGATGCGGCTACGGTTGATGAAAGTCGTCTTGCTGTCGTTGCTTGTAATCAGGTCAAGGTAACGCTGGCGATAGCGCTGCTCGACATCCTTCAGTCCGTGGAACTTTTCAGGAAGCGGGCGCAGTGCCTTTGTTAAGAACACAAATTCTTGAGCTTTGATTGAAAGCTCGCCAACCTTCGTTTTGAATAGCGTTCCTTCGACACCGATAATGTCACCGAGGTCAGCAGAATCAAATACTTCGTATTGTTCTTCACCGACTGCATCCTGGCGTACATAAATCTGGATCTGGCCAGCAAGGTCTTGGATATGCGCGAATCCTGCTTTTCCTTTTCCACGCTTCGTCATGATCCGTCCAGCTATCTTCACCGAAACGCTCTTCGCTTCGATTTCTTCCTTTTCCAGTTCGCCATATTCACTAATTAGTTCTTCTGTCAGATGAGTACGATCAAAACGTTTTCCGAATGGATCCATGCCTTTTTCACGCAATGAATTCATCTTGTCCCTTCTGACTCTGAGCTGGTCATTCAATTCTTCATGACTCATGTCGCTTTCACTCCAATATATAAAATAAATTTCTTATGTAATCCTGAGTATGTTGATGGATACTTTTATTATTTTACACAAACTATCGTATTCAGACATTAAAAATCTCTTTTTAATCGTCAAATAGATAAAAAACTGCCAGTTTGACCACTGGCAGTTACATTTAAGGTTAAAGGTATTATAGGAAAAGTGACGATTAATGTCAATTTTTATCCAACCTGGTTGGCTAATTGCTCTTTTGCTTCCACTTCATCCGCAAAGTTTTTCAGCAAGCTGACTAATTCGTCTCTTGTAGAGCATTCATTGATGCCGTTACGGACAGTTGCGTTGCCGCGGATTCCCTTCAGGTACCACGCAGCATGCTTGCGCATTTCGCGGACGGCAATGTGTTCATTCTTCAAAGCAATTAAGCGGTCAAGGTGCAGGATGCTGACATCGATTTTTTCGCGTGCGCTTGGTTCACCCATTAATTCACCTGTTTCCAGGTAGTTTACCGTACGGTAGATCATCCATGGATTACCGAGTGCAGCTCGTCCGATCATGACTCCATCCGCACCTGTTTCATCAAGCATTCTCCTGGCATCCTGAGGAGTCTGTACATCCCCATTCCCAATCACAGGAATATTGATTGCCTGCTTCACATCCCGAATGATATCCCAGTTCGCTGTTCCTTCATACATCTGTATACGTGTACGGCCGTGAAGGGCTACTGCACTTCCTCCTGCACGTTCTACAGCTCGGGCATTCTCGATGGCGAAAATATGTTCGTCATCCCAGCCCATGCGCATTTTTACCGTAACTGGCTTATCAACTGCATCTACGACTGCTGCTACCATTTCATAGATTTTGTTGGGGTCAAGCAACCATTTCGCACCTGCGTCACATTTTGTGATCTTCGGTACTGGACATCCCATATTGATATCAATGATATCGGCATTCGTATTTTTGTCTACGTATTGCGCCGCCTGGACAAGCATTTCTTTTTCACTGCCAAAAATCTGCAGGCTGAGCGGCTTTTCCCGTTCATCTATATATAACATGTCGAGTGTTCGATTGTTTTGAGAAACAATGCCTTTGTCACTGACCATTTCAGCACATACAAGTCCTGCGCCGAATTCTTTGACGGTCAGGCGGAACGCTGAGTTACAGATGCCGGCCATTGGCGCAAGGACAACCTGGTTCTTCATTTCAATATCGCCAATCTTAAGCATGTCTGCCTCCTTTGAATTAATCTATCTTTACACCCTACTGCGGGGTTAGTTCATCTATTTCGACACCCAGGAATTCTGCAATTTTGACAATCATTCTTTCATCAGGCATCCTGTTGCCACGTTCGATTTCTCCAAGGATGGAAACCGATACACCTAGCTCTTTAGCGAAGCGTTCCTGTGTAAAACCCTTCAGCTTTCGATAAGCGCGAATACGTCTTCCCCATTTTTCTGCTTCCATATTCGTACTCCTTCTCTATCCGGTATACTTCGTAAACAATCTTTCAGCGGCTCCTTCATGGTCGGGAGCATGAGATTCGGTTCCATTTCTATCAATGGAAGGATTACAAATGCACGTTGTGCCATCCGAGGGTGCGGAATTGTAAGCTTCTCTGTTTCAATATTCTCGTGATTGAACAGCAAAATGTCAAGGTCCAAAGTTCTGGGACCCCATTTTATTTCCCTTTTCCTCCCAAGTTTCAACTCAATCTCCAGGCATGTATCTAGCAGTTCGAAAGAGGAAAGGCTTGTCTCTACCTGAATGACCATATTTAAAAACTGATCCTGGTCAGTATATCCTACCGGGTCTGTCTCATAGACAGAAGAAGTATTTACCACTGAAATCTTCTCATGGCTTTCCAGGAGGATGATGGCCTGTGTCAAATATCCGAATCGGTCACCCATATTGGAGCCTAGCGCAATATATGCTTTGTTTTCCACTGTCATCTACTCCTTGTGATTTCGACTGCGACCGATTTATAATGCCCAGGAATCGGCGGATCAGGCTTAATGACCTTTACATGGCAGATTTCGACGAGCGAAAAACTTTCCAGAATGGTTGCGGCAATTTTTTCAGCAATAGCTTCCACAAGCTTTAACGGTTTTCCTTCCACAATGTCCTTGCAGACTTGATACAACTCCGCATAGTTGATGGAATGCTCCAGTTCATCACTTTTTCCCGCTTTCGAAAGGTCCAGTTCCACCGTCAGATTGACTGCAAAGCGCTGACCCAGTCTTGTTTCTTCAGGAAAAACACCATGGTACCCGTAAAACTCCATTTGGTTAACATGTATTTTATCCACGATATTCACCCTTTCCTATCATCGCGTCCATCATTTTTGCCATGCGCGACATTTCTTTTACATCATGGATCCTGACGATCTGGCAGCCTTTCTGGATTCCATAACACACGGTCGCTCCAGTACCTTCTGTACGTTCCGACACCGGAAGATCCAGGACCCCGCCGATCATCGACTTTTTCGACGTGCCAAGGAGAACGGGATATCCTAATGATACAAGTGTATCAAGGTGACGCATCATCTCTAGGTTTTCCTTAAGGTCTTTCGCAAACCCGATCCCCGGGTCAAGGATGATTTGCTCGTCGCTTACCCCTGCTTTTTTCGCGATCGAGATACTTTCATACAAATCATTCAATACGTCACGGATGAAGTTCGAATAATTGCGGTCATTCCGATTGTGCATCAGGATGATCGGAACCCCAGTTTCCGCTGCGACATCAGCGATTTCCGGATCTTCCTTCGCTCCCCAGATATCATTGATAATGGCCGCACCAGCATCGACGGCACTTTTGGCCACCTTGGATTTATAGGTATCAATCGAAATAGGAACACGAATCTCCCTCGAAACGGCTTCTATCGCTGGCACAACCCTGCTGATTTCCTCTTCGTCAGAAATCCTTTCATGCCCCGGCCTTGTTGATTCACCGCCGATGTCCAGGATATCCGCTCCGTCTGCGATCATTTGCTTAGCATGCGCAGCGGCATTTTCTAGGTGGTTGTATTTTCCGCCGTCTGAAAAAGAATCAGGTGTGACATTCAAAATTCCCATGATCAATGTTTTATCAGTAAAGTCCAGTGTATATGGACCAGCCTTTATCACGGTATTCATATTCGAGCTCCTCCATCCAATGTTGTTCTGCTCCATAATGTCTCCCGGTAAGCTTCATATTCACCAAAAAGAAGATTCGCCAGCTCTCCTGATTTCCCGGGAAACCTTCTCCCCTCGAACTCAGAAACCGGAACGACTTCCTGAATCGAGTTTGTCAGGAATATTTCATCTGCGGCTTCCGCTTCTTCCTTTTTGTAAAAGCCCTCACGAACCTCGATGCCTGCTTTGCGGGCAAGTGCAATGACAAACCTGCGGGTGATTCCATTTAGAATTCCTGTCTCGACTGCAGGCGTAAAAAGAATGCCTTCCTTGTACCAGAAAATATTCGAGACAATTCCTTCAGCCAAAAAGCCGTCATTAGTCAGGAAAACACCTTCCGTATCCATTGCAGGGCCTGCCTCACGCTTGGCTAGTACATTGTTGAGATAATGATGTGACTTGAGCCGCTCTGTTCCCTCGGGTGTGTTTCTCCTCAAACCGAGCAGCATGGCTTTTTTCTCACTCATTTCTCCAGCTTGTGGCAGAGGTTTTGCAAAAACAATTATATTCGGCTCCAGGTATCTGTCCGTCTGCAAACCGATTTCGCCATTCCCCGCTGAAACATTGAAACGAATATAAGCATCCCGAAGGTTATTTTTTGCTAATAACCCATCGAGAATCTTAACACTTTGCTCCCTGGTGAAATCGGCTTCGATGTTCATAACACGCAGGCTGGCATTCAGCCGCTCCAGGTGATCATCCAGCAAAAAAGGATGGCCATTATAGATTCTGAACGTTTCAAAGACACCTAAACCATAGAGGAATCCATGGTCAAAAGGAGAGATGCTGACCTCTTCCTTTTTCGTGAATCTTCCATTCATATATACATACATTATAAACTTACTTCCCTTGCAGCCTTGTAATGGGCAATGAAATTGCGAAGCAGTTGCTTTCCTGGCGTCGTTAAAATCGATTCCGGATGGAATTGAACACCTTCAACCGGCAGCGTTTTATGGCGGATTGCCATGATTTCGCCTTCTTCTGTCCACGCAGAAACCTCCAGGCAGTCAGGGAGGGTTTCTTTTTTTACAATGAGCGAATGGTAGCGTGCCGCGGGGAATGGATTCTCCAACCCTTCGAAAATCGTCTTGCCGTCATGATAGACCATGGATGTTTTTCCATGCATGAGCCGCTCCGCACGAACCACATCGCCGCCAAATACCTGGGCGATGGACTGATGGCCGAGACACACACCAAAAATAGGCGTCTTTCCTGAAAAACTCTTGATTGCCTCCAGGCTGATGCCCGCTTCATTCGGGCTGCATGGTCCCGGTGAGATCATCAGGAACTGCGGGTCAAGCTCCGCGATTCCCTTGATGGACGTCTGGTCATTGCGGATGACTTTAAGCTCTTCGCCCATTTCACCTAAATATTGAACAAGGTTATATGTGAATGAATCATAATTATCAATCATCAAAATCATGCTTTACCCTCCGCAAGCTCTTTCGCCTTCCAAAGAGCAATTGCCTTCTTTAAGGATTCTTTGTATTCATTGGCAGGGATGGAATCGATGACTACACCTGCTCCTGCCTGGACATGAGCCATCCCATCCTTAATGAGCATCGTCCGGATGATGATGTTCAGTTCCATATTGCCGTTAAAACCGAACCAGCCGAGCGATCCAGTGTATGGTCCGCGCCTCACCGGCTCAAGTTCTTCGATGATTTCCATTGTCCTCACCTTCGGGGCACCAGTAATCGTTCCGCCTGGGAAGGTCGCATTGACGACATCGAACCATGTTTCTCCCTCTGCCAATTCTCCTCTGACATTGGAGACAATATGCATGACATGCGAATACTTTTCAATGACCATGAATTCATTGACTTCGACACTACCGTACTTGCAGACCCTTCCGAGATCATTCCTTTCAAGGTCGACAAGCATGACATGCTCGGCACGCTCTTTTTCATTGTTGATCAGTTCATTGGCAAGCTGTAAATCTTCTTCATCTGTCCTGCCCCTCGATCTTGTGCCTGCAATTGGCCTTGTGCTGACCTCTGACCCTTTCACTTTCGCTAAAAGTTCAGGCGAACCGCTTACGAGCTGGAAATCTTCCGTATGCAGATACCCCATATAAGGAGATGGATTAAGCTTACGCAGCTGGCGATACACCTCAAGTGCTTCTGTCACAATTGGTTTGGACTGCCTGACAGACAGATTCACTTGGAAGACGTCCCCCTGGGCAATGTATTGCTGCACCTTCTTTACTGCTTCGATGAATTCAGCTTCATCCATGGAGACTTGCAGTTCATCGGTTGCAGGCTTGTGTTCAGCTTCAACTGCAGGTACATCAGCCTCCCACTGCTTTAACCAGCCAGCAAGCTTGTCCTCTGACTGCTTTTCCTGGCCCTTTTCCGTCAGAGCCATCAGCCAAAGCCTCTCTGTTTGGTGGTCAAAGACAAACCACTCTTTGAATAGCTGGAAGTAGACCTCCGGAATTCCCGAATCATCCTTTGCCAGCGCCGGAAGCTTTTCGATATAGCGAGCATAATCATAGCTCAGGTAGCCGATTGCACCACCCTGGAAATCAGGCAAGCCTTCCACTTCAGGCACCTGATACTTTTCCATTTGATTCTTCATTACCTCTAGAGGATTTCCCTCAAGGATATTTGAGGACCCGTCCTGAGTGATTGTCAGCTGATTATTTTTTCCCGAAAAAACGATCCAGGGATTAAAAGCCGCGATACTGTAACGCCCGCCTCTCCCGCTTTCGAGGACGACATGTTCTTTATATTGTTGTGCTATATGATCATATTGATGAAAAAAACGTGAAGCTGTATATGGTACTGACTTTGATTGAATGCTGTAGTTCGGCAAGTTTTTCACCTCAATTTTTTTCTCTTTATTCATCATACATGATGAAGGGCGCGCTTTCATTTTTAAAATGATGGTTTTTAGAGAAATTGTCGATTTTAGTTTTTCCCGGCATATAAAAAAGAGACAAGCTTTTTCAAGCCTGCCTCTTCCTAAATCTATTCTTCAAATTGGTAAAGCGGGGTGCTCAGGTATCGTTCGCCGTTACTAGGAATGACTGCCAGAACCTTTTTGCCTTTGCCCAGCTTTTTCGCTGTTTCCAGTGCTGCATAGATGGCTGCACCTGATGAGATTCCGCCAAGGATGCCTGCTTCTTTTGCTGCACGGCGAGCATATTCGAATGCCTGCTCATTCTCAACCTTGATAATATCATCATATACATTTGTATCAAGTACGCCTGGTACGAATCCGGCGCCGATTCCCTGGATCTTGTGCGGTCCAGGTTTTCCACCAGATAATACCGGGGAGTCTGTCGGCTCTACTGCAATAATCTTGATATTCTTATATTTTTCACGAAGGACTTTTCCTGCCCCTGTAATCGTACCGCCAGTGCCGATGCCAGAGATGAAGGCATCAAGCTGGTCACCCATCTGCTCGACGATTTCCGGACCTGTCGTTCTTTCGTGGACGCTTGGGTTTGCTTCATTCTCGAATTGTTGAGGCATGAAGTATCCCTTTTCCTTTGCCAGTTCCGATGCTTTGCGGATGGCACCGCCCATTCCTTCTGGTCCAGGAGTCAATACGAGTTCGGCACCATAGGCACGCAAAAGATTCCTGCGCTCCATGCTCATCGTTTCAGGCATGACGAGGATCGCCTTGTACCCTTTGGCTGCCGCCACCATTGCAAGGCCAATTCCTGTATTACCGCTCGTTGGCTCGATGATTGTATCGCCTTGTTTCAGGACTCCGTTTGCTTCTGCATCCTCGATCATCGCCAATGCGATACGATCCTTGACGCTGCTTCCAGGGTTCATGTATTCAAGCTTTAAATAAACATCCGCACTTTGGTCATCACCAAGTCCGTTCAGCTTCACAATTGGTGTCTGGCCGATCAACTCTGTAATTGAATTTGCAATACGTACCAAATTACCCACCCCTTAATCCGACTATTTTAATTGGTTTTATTAAAATTTACCAGTACTTTAAGTCTATGTCAATCAGTATGCTTCGACAAAAACTGAAATCAGTCTTTAGCCTAGACTCTTTTTACATAATATTATCCTACTCGTTATAACATCACGATCGCAAAGAGCTCTGTCCCTTTTAAACTAACCTATTTTGAATCTCTCTAAACAAAAAAGCACCGGTCGACGCCAACCCGTGCTTCTCCATTATTTCTTCCCGTTGTCTCCATAAAACCAGTTGACATCTGCATCATTCCAGAATGCCCGAGCAGATACGGGGATATCCATTTGTTCAAGGGCAATTTGCCTGCGAATCTGATTCTCGACTTCTTTGTAGGCATATTTTTTTCCTTCAAGTTTCTCATGAAGATAGACGACCGCATAACCATTTTCTACTTTTACAGGTCCTGTCCACTCTCCGGATTTCAGCGTTTTCGCTGCATCTATGACCTCAGGAGAAACAAGCTCATCTTCTTCCGTAACAAAGCCGATGTCTCCACCTGCATTCGCTGAAAATTCATCGAGCGACCGCTCCATCGCTAGAGCAGCGAAACTGGAGCCATTCTTCAGCTCCTTCACAGCTGAATCTGCTTCTTCTTTCGTTTCGACAACGATTTGGGACAGATGATAAGAGGCAGGAATATCAAAAAGACTATTATTCTGTTCGTAAAAGGACTTCATATCCTCTTTCGATACTTTAACATCCTTTGTTAAAATTTCTTCGAGCAGCAGACTGTATTTAATCTGCTCCTTCCATTTATCCTCTGTTTTCGGCTCGTTGCCTGCTGTGGAATACAAGGCCTTATAAATAGTCAATTCTCGTTCGACTGCTTGATCGGACAGCTTGATATCATATTGATCAGCCATCTGTTTGACCACTTCCTGGTCAATCAAGTCCCTTAATGTTTCTTGGCCGTACCGTTCTTCAAGCTCAGTGAGCCATTCCTGGCGGGAGATTGACTCCTTGCCAATCTTCGCAACGGATTCCTTGTTCCCTTCAAGGATCGCAGGCTTGGCTAGCAGCATCACAAGAGTTATTGCGTTCAATATGGCTAACCCGGCAATAATATACCAAAGCTGCTTCTTTTCCACTTCTCATCCCCCAGATATCGCTTATTTTGCTTCTCTCTCTATCTCTTCCAGTTCTTCTTTAGTGAACATATATTTCTCATTGCAGAAATGGCAGTGTGCTTCTGCCTGACCCTCTGTCTCGATCATATCGCGAATCTCCTCTGCACCAAGGCTGACCAAGGCATTGCTGAATCGATCCTTCGAGCAGTTGCATTCAAAATTCACTGGCATTGTATCAAGGACTTTCACATTCTCTTTACCAAGCAACTCTTCCAGCAGCTCTTCCGGAGATAACCCTTTTTCAATCAACTTTGATACTGGCGGAATCGATTGCAATCGTTGTTCAATCGCCGTAATCGTTTCTTCTGTAGTCCCAGGCATCAACTGGATGATGAATCCTCCCGCAGCCTTGATGGAGTTATCAGGGTTAACCAGTACACCTACACCAACTGAAGAATTGACCTGTTCAGATGTTGCGAAATAATAAGTGAAGTCTTCACCAAGCTCACCTGATACAATCGGCACCTGTCCTGTGAAATAGTCGCGCAGCCCCAAATCCTTCACGACTGTAAGCGTTCCTTCTGTACCGACGCCTTGTCTTACATCAAGCTTGCCATTCTCGTTCAAGTCGAAGTGGACATGGGGATTCGATACATAGCCCCTTACCTGTCCCTTGGCATTGCTGTCCACAAGAATGAGTCCTAGTGGTCCACCGCCTTCAATTTTAATCGTCAATTTATCATCGCCCTTGAGCATCGCGCCCATCATTAAGCCAGCTGTCATGGTCCGGCCAAGTGCGGCAGATGCTACAGGCCATGTATAATGGCGGCGCTGTGCCTCCCCAACGGTTTCGGTTGTTTTTGCTGCATATGCCCTGACCTGTCCGTCAAAAGCAAGTGCCTTTACTAAATAGTCGCTCATTTTTCTACTCCCTTCGTGCTGTAAAGTTGTATGCATCCCTTTTGCAAGGAAGCTTTAATTGTTTTTCTCCATATTACGCTTATAGATAAGCTGCAGTCCCTTTAATGTCAAAAATGGATCGACGGCATCGATGATATTCGATTCCTGGGCAATCAAGTTTGCCAGGCCTCCAGTTGCGATGACTCTTGGAGGGACTTTACTCTTATCTTTCATCCGTTTAACTATTCCCTCTACTTGTCCAACATATCCATACAGAATGCCAGCTTGCATGGCCGAAACTGTGTTCTTTCCAACCACATCATCTGGTCTGCTGATTTCTATCCGAGGAAGCTTGGCTGCCCTTGAATAAAGGGCCTCAGTGGAGATGCCGATTCCCGGCGCAATCGCTCCGCCCATATATTGATTATGCTCATTGATATAGCAATAGGTTGTCGCCGTCCCGAAATCGACAATGACCAGAGGGCTGCCATACTCATGGATGGCCGCGACCGCATTGACGATCCGGTCCGCTCCGACTTCTCTTGGATTTTCATATTTAATGTCCAGTCCTGTCTTGATGCCAGGTCCCACGACCAACGGTTTGATGTGGAAGTACTTCTGGCACATTCGCTCAAGCGAGAACATAATCGGCGGCACAACAGACGAGATAATGATTCCATCTATATCTGAAAAAGAAAGATCGACATGGTCAAATAGGTTTTTGACGATCATCCCAAATTCATCTTCCGTTCTATGGCGGTTCGTTTCTATTCTCCAATGGTGCTTCAACTCTTCCTGATCATAAACACCTAACACGATATTTGTATTCCCGACGTCAAAAACAAAAATCAAGCTATTCACCAACTTATAATAGTTTTCTGAATCAATACTGAAAATATCATATCATAATCGCTGGGAATTCACTAAAAAAAGTCGCCAAGAATGCGAAAGCGACATAAGCTGCTCAATTCTGGCAAGGACTCTTTGTTAAGCACTATCGGGAAAGAAAACAAGCAGGTGCCCCGTTAAGAGCACCTGCTTGATAATTTCTATTCTTTAGGATTTTCATCGATGGCCTTTGGATCTTCGATAACTGAATCGATTTTCTTGTCAGTTTCTTCGATTGCAGGCATCTCATCTTTTTTCTTGTTGATCGTTACTTTCATGTCGTCGTTATCAACACTGACTTTGCGGTCAGGAAGACGGCCATGGTCGATCAAATGCTTGATTTGGTCTGCGTCAAGAGTTTCTACCTCTAACAATGTGTTCGCAATGATATCAAGCTTATCACGATGCTCTGTTAACAGGTTTTTCGCTCTCGCATAGCAATCCTTGATGATTGTCTGGATTTCCACATCGATTTCATATGCGATCTTGTCAGAATAGTTTTGTTCATTGTTCAGGTCACGGCCTAAGAATACCTGGCCCTGTGCCTGGCCGAATTGCAATGGTCCGAGCTTATCACTCATACCGAATTCAGTAACCATTCTTCTCGCAATGCCAGTAGCACGCTGGAAGTCATTGTGTGCACCTGTGCTTACTTCGCCAAAGACGATTTCTTCAGCTACACGGCCGCCAAGGAGGCCAGTGATTTTATCAAGAAGCTCTGGCTTAGTCATGAAGTAACGGTCTTCTTTTGGAAGCATAACAGCATAACCGCCTGCCTGCCCGCGAGGAACAATCGTTACCTTATGGACCATTTCCGCTTCATCGAGAACAACCCCAATGACCGTGTGGCCAGCTTCATGGAATGCAACAATATTTCTTTCTTTCTTCGAGATGACACGGGTCTTCTTGGCAGGACCGGCAATAACGCGGTCTGTTGCTTCATCCAAGTCCAGCATGTCAATCTTCTTCTTATTTCTTCTGGCTGCAACAAGCGCAGCTTCGTTCAGTAGGTTTTCAAGGTCCGCTCCAGAGAAGCCTGGAGTGCGGGCCGCGATACTTTTCAAGTTAACTGACTCATCCAGAGGCTTATTTCTAGCGTGTACCTTCAATACCGCTTCACGTCCTGTTACATCTGGACGGTCAACAGTGATCTGGCGGTCAAAACGTCCTGGACGCAGCAATGCCGGATCAAGAATATCAGGTCTGTTCGTCGCTGCAACGATGATGATCCCTTCGTTGGCTCCGAATCCATCCATTTCTACAAGCAACTGGTTAAGCGTTTGTTCACGCTCGTCATGCCCTCCGCCGAGTCCCGCGCCACGCTGGCGGCCGACTGCATCGATTTCATCAATGAAAATGATACATGGAGCATTCTTTTTAGCTGTTTCAAATAAGTCACGCACACGAGATGCACCGACACCGACAAACATTTCTACGAAGTCGGAACCACTGATGGAGAAGAATGGCACTCCAGCTTCCCCGGCAACAGCACGGGCTAGCAAGGTCTTACCGGTACCCGGAGGTCCTACCAAAAGAATTCCCTTTGGAATGCGAGCCCCAAGGTCAGCAAATTTGCGAGGGTCTTTCAGGAACTCGACAACCTCGACAAGTTCTTGCTTTTCTTCATCCGCACCCGCTACATCCTTGAAGCGGACTTTCTTCTTTTCTTCGTTATAAAGCTTCGCTTTGCTCTTGCCGAAGTTCATGACACGGCTTCCGCCGCCCTGAGCCTGATTCAGCAAGAAGAAGAAGAGAATGAAAATGATGATAAATGGAATGATCGACGTAAAGAACGTCACCCATCCACTCGTTTCCTTAGCAGGTAAAATTTCAACATCTGCAGCTTGTGCTGCCTGTTCAATCCTGTTTAAGGTATCTGGATTGCTCCAGACATATGTGATGAAGCCTTTGCCTTCCTCCTGGCCTTTCATCTGGCCTCTTACTTCATACACACCACGTTCAGGCTGCAGTGTCAAATCACCATCAACATTGCCTGCCTCAAGTTCCTGCATGAATTTATCGTAAGAGATTGGTTCAGTTGGCTGGTTATTGCCATTAAAGAAACTCACAACTCCGATAATGACTAAAAATATCAATAAATAAAAGATGGTATTACGGAAGATCCGATTCATCCCTTACCTCCTCCCACGGTAGACAAACTATACTAAATAGTATCATAGCAAATTATGCTAATACAAGAAATTAACATTCAGAATATTTGCTTCTTAATCAAAATGTAGAATTTCATTCACTAAATCGTAACCGTTTTATTTTGTGTACACTTCTGGCTTCAAAACTCCGATATATGGCAGGTTGCGGTATTTTTCCGCATAATCAAGACCATATCCGACAACGAACTCATCAGGTACGATGAATCCTACATAATCAGCAGTAATATCTGCCTTTCTTCCTGTAGGTTTATCGAGCAGTGTGACAATCTTGATTGATTTTGCCTTGCGGTATCTGAAAAGCTCAACCAAATAGCTGAGTGTCAAACCGCTGTCGATGATGTCCTCGATGATCAGGATATCTCTTCCTTCTACAGAGGTATCAAGGTCTTTAAGGATTTTCACCTCTCCGGAAGAAACCATGGCATTCCCATAGCTGGAAACATCCATGAAGTCCATTTCAAGGTACGCATCCACACGCTTGAGCAGGTCGCCCATAAATGGCATCGCACCTTTTAAAACACCAATTGCCAGCGGAAAACGGTCCTTGTATTCATCTGTTAATTGAGCCGCTAGCTGCCTTGTCTTTTCCTGAATTTCCTCTTCTGTAAATAATACCTTTTCAATATCATTTTTCATCATGATCCTTGTGCCCCCTGGAAGATATCAATACTTTATATAAGTTAATAGTAATAACCTGTTTCCTTTTGTTGCTTCACTGTTCGATTTTTTCAGGCTCGGAAGCCATAGGATCCTGTCTTCACTGTCTGTCACAATCGGCCATTCATCTCTTTTGTCCAGTGGAATTTTCATATCGATGAAAATATCCTTCACCTTTCTTGTACCTTCCATCCCCTTTAATGACATCCGGTCGCCATTTTGCCTTGTCCGGATAATCAGCGGAGTCCCTGCATGTTCCAGGTCAACGATAAAGCAATCATTGGAAAGTTCACGTTCATGAGAATCATTGAGCAATTGAGCCTCGATGACATCACCATTCGGCAAAATCAGCTGATCTGGTCCTGATAATTCAAAACGATAGCTTTGCCTTTTTGGCGGATTCAATTCAAAGTGGCAATTTCCATACGATCGTATAATTCTTAAACCGCCGGGGAAATCAAGAGTACCTGATGGATGGGGATTGCGAATTATTGAAAAAATCTTTTCAATATGTATAGCGGAAAGAGAAGCAGGTCGATCATTGTAAAGATAATTTAATATTAGTTTAATCCCTCTTCTTTGTAAAGGCATTGGCATTTCCTGAAAAGAACAGATCCTAATACTTATCCTTTTGTCCTCTTTCTTCATTACTTTATTCAATTCTTCGCAAGTTAATTCAATAAGATACTCCTCATCCATCTGCAGTTCCTCGCTGAAACGCTGGAAGTGTTCATGGACCGCAGGATTCTCTTCTTTTAAAAAAGGGAGAACATTTTTCCTGAAACGATTCCTGCTATAGTATTCCTTTTCATTGCTGGGGTCGATTCTTGGCTCCAAGGAATGAATGGAGCAGTACATTTCCAAGTCTTCTTTTGTTACGCATAAAAAAGGCCTGAAAATCATGAATGAACCGAATTCCCTGGAAAAAGGAATCCCTGCCCTTGCTTTCCCGGAACTTCCTCTGGTGAGCCTCATCAGTACCGTTTCGACCTGGTCATCACCATGATGCCCCAATGCAAGGTATTGAAGTTGATGCTGCTCCATTACTTGCTGAAAAAAGTCGTATCGGCATGCACGGGCAGCCTGCTGGGAGCTTAACCCTGTCTCGCGCATATAAGCCGGTACATCCACCCTTTTCATTTCAAAGGGAATATTGCGCTCTTCACAAAAAGCTTTGACAAATAGCGCATCCTGATAGGACTCATCACCGCGGAACATATGGTCCACGTGGACTGCTACAACCTTGAGTGAGTTCCTTACCCGCTGCTCAGATAAAAAGTGGAGCAGTGCGAGCGAGTCAGGGCCTCCCGAAACCCCAACTGCAATTGACTTATTATTCAGCTGAAAATCATGCTTTTCAAGAAAGGCATTTACCTTTGTCTCAATCATCTTGTTCTTCCTTACTAGGGTTGCCGGTTTAAGACTATACCCATGCCGGCAACCCATTAATCTTCTAATAAAACAAGTTTATTATTTTTCAGCTTAACACTTTCAGGTCTCTTTTTTCAAAGAACAGAGCTTTAATCCCTTATGTACGAACGAGAGGGCAAAAGGTTTCAAAAAATCAGGTAATCTGGCTATAAATATAGAAAAAATATAATAAAGAGATAATCAAAATGATGGTGACTGTTTCAAGCGCAGTAGATTTCTTCTTATTCTTGTTGTATCCCTTCCTTGTTTGCCGGGTGGCTGCGTTTGAATTGGTCCCCGCTGGATTTGCCTTTGTATGTGATTGAGTTTGTTTAGGCGGTGCAGTCATTTGATGCCGAGTGTTTCTTTTCGGCTCCAAAGCTGGCTGATGGACTTGCAGCAGCTCGGACCTCATCTCCATGGCGGATTGATATTTACCTGCAAGTGACTTGTAGATGACCTTTTCATAGATCCTCAAATCTCGGCTTTGTTTTACTTTTTCCATGATTTCATTTAATCCGCCAGACTTTTTGGTAAATCTTTTCGGATACGCGGTGTTGACCATGATCATGCCGACAGCAAATAAATCGTAGCTTGGTTCTGCTTTCCGGCTTCCTAGACCCCAATAGCCTCGGTCAAAGAATTCAGTGAACTCTTTTATCGACCGCCCTTGCATTGTCGTACCGCCGACATCTATGCAGCGAATCCTTGCAGGCGGCCCAGTCACAATTAGATTATCCGGCTTCAGATCGCCAAATACCCAGCCATTTTCATGAAGCAGCTGCAAATCGGCAAGCAGCTGAAGGATCATCACACCGGTCCAGTCAGGGCCTTTTTGCTGCAGGAAAGCCAGGAAATCAGGTCCCTTAATGAATTCCATTGCATAAAAGCTCACCTTTTTTCCAGGACGTTCCCAGTCATCCACATCCAGCAAAGAAGGTCCGAGGGCAGATCCCTGGACCTTGGCAAAAGATTTCAGCACATTGACCTCTGAAGTGATTGACATTCCATTATCACTCATCTTCAACGCGACTTGTCTGTTATTGTGTCTTGCCAGATAAACAATCCCATTCGCTCCAAAGCCAAGCTCTTTTATGATTGTATATCGATTGTGATGCCATTTCCCTTCAATGATCGTACCAGGAATGACTTTACACAGATTCTTCAAAGAAGGATTCATCATCACCGGACAATAGGCTCCTTAAAGATCGTTTTTTATTAAAATGGGAAAGTGCCTCGCGAATGGCAGGACCTGTCGGCGTAATTCCTCCGGTTGTCAGCTTGGCAAAAATACTGGTGAGTGACTCAAGTTTCGGCGTCCAATCCAGCAGTTTTTCGACATCTTTTCGTTTCCCGGGAAATACAAACACCGAAAAGCGGTTGTCTCCTGACCTTGCATTCAAGCTTAAACTCAAGTCCAGCAAGGCTTCCTTCACTGTTGGAAGCTTGTGCTTCATACTCGCGCTTGTATCGACAAGAATCAACACATCCAGCTCGACTGTTTCCCCAAGCTCGTCCACAACTTCCATTACCTCACCGCGCTGCTCAGGCGGAAGATCTTCCACTGTCCGGCCACCCCCAAGGATTTGCTGGAGTTCCTTGTTCACAACACCTTGAAGTGTCTGGGTCATCGCCTTTCTCGTCACCATCTGGACAGTCTGCGATAATTGCTGCGCATACACAATCTGGCTGACACCGCCGCCTGACATAGCGATTCCCTCGATTTCTGTCATGCCTTGTTCATCTATAACATCCTGTTCCATCACACCAATGACATTGACTGTTATCCCCTGCTCCTTGGCCAGTGCCGCCATCGCAATTGGATCTTCACCCTGGTTCGAACAGCCATCCGTAATGAGCAATATTTGCCTGATTGTACCTGTTTTCATGCAATCCCCTCACTTCCAGGCTCTAATTTTACAATCTAGTAAAAGGTAGAAGCCTATAATAAATTTGTTACCATTTTCGACGAAGCTGAGGGGAAATATACATAAAGGAAGAGTATATTGCTCAAAATAAACCGTTAAGCTCTCTTTTGATAATTGGTGACCGGGATAGAAGCCCATTTCGGGATATTGTGATCGATTTTCGCGACGACCACGGTCATGTCATCTTCGATAGATCCGTCCCGTGAACGGATGACCTCCTCCATGATCAAGTCGGCGATTGCCTGCGGATCTTCTGTCTGAAGCTCCGTGATTTTCCTTTTCATCCATAAATCATAATTCTCGACATGCTTAGGCCCTTCGAATACGCCATCACTCATCATCACCAGCAGGTCGCCTGCCTTAAGCTGTTCGCTCACGACATCCACCTCAAATTCTTGAAGGATGCCCATCGGCAAGTTGCTCGCCTGGACCTTCATCACCTTTCCGCCACGCTTGATGAAGCTCGGCGTCGAACCGATTTTCAAGAAACGGGCAGATGCGTTTTGCAGATCGATCATGACCAAATCCAGGGTGGAGAAAATTTCATCAGTAGTCCTTAATGATAAAATTGAATTCACTGACTTAATCGCAACTTTTTCCTCAATGCCAGATTGCAGGATTTGCTGGAGCAGCAATAAAGTATCCCGGCTTTCGGAATGTGCCCTCTCGCCATTGCCCATTCCATCACTGATGGCAATGGCGTACTTCCCGCCGCTCAGCTCAATAGTGGAATAACTGTCACCCGAAATGAGGTCTCCATCCTTTGCAGCATGTGCCACTCCTGTCGCTACAGCAAAGGCCTTGGCGGAACGGAATGTCACATGGCAAAAGCCATTCGGGAATGTAGAACATTCCTCAGAGTTGACTACGATATTTTCTTGCAGGATATCCGAAAGCATCGGTGCGATCAGCTTTTCGCATTCACCATGTCCCTGGCAATATGGAATGGTCATATCGATATCTACATTGCCTTGCTCCAGGCTGTAAATCTCCACATGCTCGATATGAATACCAAAGTCCTGGAGCGCCTCCAGAATTTGTTCCTCTTGCTTTGAGTGATTTTCACGCTCACGCTGGATTTCCTTAGCGAAATCTCCCATGACTTCTGATACACCAAGCAATTGGTCTGCCACGAGACGCCTGCTTTCTTGAACCTGTTTCTTTAGCTTTTTATTTGCCTGATAATAGGTCAGCTGCTGCTGCATGATTTCCATGACCTTTTTCGATCTGGTGCAATGCTTGTCCCACTCACGTGAAAGTTTTTGCGGTACAGAACCAGAATTTTGATCCATCTCTTGCATAATCTCACTCATATAGTCATAGGTTGTATTAAAGTTCCTTGTCCAGCAATGGTCTTTCTTAAAGCATGTCTGGCAGGTCTTTTCTGTGACATTGCTTAAGAAATAATCCATATCGCGGTCACTTTCCAGTGTTTCATCCTGCACCTGCAGGGTAGTAAAGCTTTTAGACAGAGCTTCAAATACATTCGAGAACTGGACAACACGCTGCGCAGTCACATCTCTCATTTTTCTCATATATTGTTGCTGTTCTGCTGAATACTCCGCTGTACCAGGAATATGTTTGGCGATTTTTGACGTAAGCGATTGCGGGGTCAGAAAGAACAACAGGACAGCTGCAGCCGATTCAGTCAGCGTCTGGCTCAGCGCACCGCCTCCCTCGCCATACATGCCAATCAACAGTGTGGCAATGAAAAGACCGAGTGCCACCCCTGGCTTCCTTCCTTCTTTTAGCAAGCCGCCAAGCAATCCGGAGAAAGCCAGCAGGCTCATATGGTAAAAACTCGACACATTCGCGAGACTGAAAATCAATCCAGTGACGACCCCAACCGTGGAGCCTACTGTAGCACCAGCGACAAATGAAAAAATGAGAACCAGATACCGGGACATGATGTGCTCTACCGACAAATCATAGACTGTCCACCCAATAGTTCCCGTCATCACAGATGCAAGCATGATGATCAAACAGACAATTTCCTCCGTTTTCAATGACTGCTTCCGCTTGCCGGCTGTCAACAAAGGAATGCTTTGCACGAAGATGAATGTCAACACAAGACCTAACCCAGCTTCGACTCCAGTCATCATTCCTTCATACATCGTGATATTTCCTGACAAAATTAGCGCTTTTAACATTTTGCCTATTAAAATAGTAAAAAATATATAAACCGGAAGGACTTTCATCGAGTTCTGGATCCATTTTCCCGTCAGCTTGAATAACAGTAAAAATAGGAAGACAGAAGCGAAGGTGAAGACGGCGTCAGTAAAAGACAAGGTTGCAGCCCCGGCAACCAGACCAAACAGCGCAATAGGCGCACGGTCTTTCCGGATCAAATACACAGCCGCAAAAAATGGAAGGCTAAAAGGGGTTAACTTTGCCAGTATCAAGGCACGGCCAAGCAAGAATCCAATAATCAAGAAGATATTGCCTTTTTTCAAGAAAAGGTTTTCAATTTTGGATTGCAGCTTCGACATGCCTTTTACAAACCTGAATCGTGATTCCTCGAGATGAACTTCACCGATCGGTTCCATCATGTTCCTTTCTACCTTTTGCATTTAATACACTCCCCGTTTTTTTATCGTTGCTGATTATTATAAAAGGGAGCAATCCAGAAGTTTGTCAAAAATAAGGACAAGCACCAAAGTTTCGTTCGACGCATTTCCCCGTAAATAATGCAATTCCTCGAAATACCACGGATTATTTTCATCTTCATGCCAAACACCGCTAAATTTTACCTATGAATATTTTTCGCTTTTCTTTTAAAAATACATTGACACTATTTTAATATCTATGTATTATATTTCTTGTGCCTCAAAACACATTTTCAATATGGCGGTGTAGCTCAGCTGGCTAGAGCGTACGGTTCATACCCGTAAGGTCGGGGGTTCGATCCCCTCCGCCGCTACTTAGAAAAGCTTAAGCGCCTTGGTCAGCCCCGACAAGCGTTGGAGGGCCGACCGGTGAAGTCGTTCTTTGACTTCATCGGACGGACCGAAACGTCTCGAGGGGCTAGGCGCTGAAGCTAGACAATATTTCTATAATGGCCCCTTGGTCAAGCGGTTAAGACACCGCCCTTTCACGGCGGTAACACGGGTTCGAATCCCGTAGGGGTCATCATTGTGCGAAAACCTCGTTCCTTTAAGGAGCGAGGTTTTTTGTTTACATGGACGATTTGCTTTTACCGAAGATCGATTCTGCAATGGTTTTCGGGCAATCCAGCACCTCTCCTTTTACCCAAACTCACTTCGACAGCACTTTTCGGGCAATCCAGCGCTTCTCCTTTTACCAAAATTCACACTCACACTACTTTTAGGCCAATGCAGGCCTGAAAAAACAAAAAGACAAGCCCGATTAAAGACTTGTCTTGGTATAGCATGATTCCTGCTATTATATATATTCACTTAGCAGCAAGTTACCCTCTTCTAGCTCCTCTTCCTCCGCGCTTGGATTCAGTAGCACGTTTTAGAGTAGACAGGCGGTCTTCACTGTCCTTCAAGAATTTCGCCATTTTTGATTCGAAATTTTCAGGACGGGCATTGCGGTTGTCGTTCCCTCTGCCGCCCCCGCCGCCGCGTGGACGCTGTGAGTAAGGTCTTTCAGTTCTTTCTGGTCTAGCTGGTCGTTCTGGTCGGTCAACTGCCTTCTTGATAGATAAACCGATTTTACCGTCTTTCTCAACATTGATAACCTTTACTTCAACCTGGTCGCCAACTTTCAGGTGGTCATTGATATCCTTGACATAGTTATCTGCAACCTCACTGATGTGAACAAGTCCTGTTGAGCCACCCGGCAGCTCGACGAACGCCCCGAAATTTGTAATACCTGTTACCTTTCCCTGTAACTTGCTGCCTACTTCGATTGACATAAAAAAGTTTTGCCTCCTTAAAGATATAAAAAATCAAACTTACATTATATTATACAGAATATGAAAAAAGAGTGTCAATAAGGCGAATCTTGGGAGTCCTTTTTCTCTTTAGGAAGGTTGAAGATGATTTCATTTTTTTCGGACAGGAAGTATTCCTTGCGGGCAAGCTTTGCTATGTACTCATCATCGTTCAATTTGACGATTTCCTCATCCAGAATTTCCTGCTCTTTTTGAAGGTTTGCTAACTTTTGTTCTAGCTGTTCCTTATCTTCTTGCTTCTTTTCGAGGGCTGAAGTCTGAGAGATATAGGTTGAGATCATCAAATAAGAAATGACCGATGCGAATAGGGCAAAGACTGCGAGGCGCCTGAAAAGCAGCTTTCGCTTCCTGCTTTCTGCTATTCCTGCTTTTTCACGCTGCTGTACATATTGATTTTCAATCTTGGCTATGTTCTTTTTCCTGATGGCACTCATTCCCCGCAGTCCTCCTTATATTTTATTTGCTGTTTATTTCCATTTATTATTTGCGTTTATACAGCCTACTTTTTGGATTTCTTTATCCATTTTATCGGCTTAATAGAATAATTCTTTACTATTATTAGAAATCCTGCCAATTTATTATATAACTTCTCGACGCTTTTTTTAACTGTTTTCGGCAAAAGTTTCCAAAAAAGTAGGAATATTAACTTAATCGGCTTCCAGATTAAATGATTAAGCAACCATAACAAAACGGCAAGAAGCCATTTTAAAAGAGAATAAAGGCCCCTTCCCGTCAAAATCAATAGTGACAGAGCAGTTGCGGCCAAAAACTGAAGAGGCCTGACAATCAGCATTCTGACAGCCTTCACTATGAATACATATACATTGATTGTATAGGTGATAGCCCGCTCCAGCACCTTAAGATAGAGCTTCTTGAAAAGGCTCTGATAGGCCGCAAAGCCGCATACTAAGGCAAGGAAGATATAAAAACGCAATTCTCCCATATTCACTGAAAACAAAACATAGAAAATCGACAGACCTTGGAATACCCAGAACAGGACGTCATTGATAAAGACAATCCAGGATTTTCGTTTGGATCTTTTCAGAAATCGATTATGTGTATCTAGTGAAGCTCCGAATAGAGTGCCCATCCATATCATGGCGAGCATCGTCAAAAATTGAGTCGAAAGCGTCATCGGAATAACTTGCTAAAGAAGCCTTTAGCCTTCTCCCCATGCTGGTCATCCAGATAGACCAGGTCAAAGATTTTCCCTTTGATTGATACAATTCCTTTGTCGACGTCCAGATTCTTCATCTGGAGGTTCTGGCCCTTGATTGCCAGGAATCCCATGACCGTCTCTAACAAAAACTCTTCATTATCGAAGCTTTCAACCTGCTTTACTCCTGTGATCTCCAGTGTCCGTCGGCCTCTCATCACTAAATCGTGGTCTGGCAAATTGCTCTTCGCTTGATTCGTTTCGTAATATTGGCTCATTAATACCCCTCACAATCATAATGCACTTTTGTACATGTTTATGATTGAAGAAGGGAGAATAGAACAAGCCTTCACACGAAGCTCGTCTTACTCTTCATCATCCCCAGGAATCCGCTCTTCCCCAAGAAGGGTATACATTCCCGCCGCTTCATCCTTGCGGGATGTTTCCTGGATTCGCTCAATTTTTGCTGAAACGACTTTTTGTCCGAAGCGGATCGCCAATTCATCGCCCACTTTTACATTCGTACTCGCTTTCGCCGGCACACCATTGATGGAGATTCTTCCTTGATCGGAAACTTCCTTCGCCAATGTTCTTCTTTTGATCAATCTTGATACTTTTAAAAATTTATCCAGCCTCATCGTATTTAAACCCCTTTTTCATTATTGGTTTCTTTTACCTGCGCACTTTTCGTAAAATTATTGCTTCTGAAAAAACAGCATTGAGCTATAAACCTTGCGTCTTCGCTTCCTCCCAGAAAGCATCCAATTCATCCAGCGTGTACTCTTCAACAGCTTGGCCATTTTCGGCTGCTTTTTGTTCAATATAGGCAAAGCGGCGCATGAACTTCCGGTTCGTCTTGTTCAGTGCCTCTTCCGGGTTGATATCGTAATGCCTTGCGAAATTCACAAGTGCAAATAAAAGGTCTCCGTACTCCAACTCGATATCTTCCTGGATGCCTTTTTCGGTGATTTCTTCTGAGAGCTCGTCGATTTCTTCTTTTACTTTATCAAGGATGGGTGCTGCTGTCTTCCAGTCAAATCCAACTTTAGCGGCTTCCTTTTGCAGCTCATAAGCCTTAAGCAGATTCGGCAGTCCTTTTCCCGCGCCCTCCAGCAAAGACTTTTTGGCACCGCCTTTTTCCTGCTCCTTGATCTCCTGCCAGTTTTTCAGCACATCTTCTTCATTTTCTGCCGTTACGTCCCCGAACACATGTGGATGCCTGCGGACCATTTTTGCCGAGATACCTTCGATGACATCATCAATCGTGAAATAACCCTCGTCCTCACCGATCTGGGCATGGAGCATGACTTGAAGCAGCACATCACCCAGCTCTTCAATCATATGATCGATATCTTCATTGTCGATTGCCTCCAGCAATTCATATGACTCTTCGATCAAATATTTCTTGAGCGACTGGTGGGTCTGCTTTTTATCCCAAGGGCAGCCATTGGGACCGCGCAGTTCTGATATAATTCCACGCAGCTTCAAGAAATCCTTGTATAAAATTTTCTCATCTATAACAGGCGGTACATAAACAGATGTCAGATTGCTAAGCTCCATCTCTCTGTCTAACTCGAATAAAGGGACCTTTTTGATGACTTCATCGCTGCTTCCCGCTGCTGTCACAATGAAAACTTCATAATCATCTGGAAGTTTTTCCATCAGCGTCAGCTTAACGTCAGAAGCAACAAAAGCATCATAAACCTGTCCAATGATGGTGTGGCTCTTCAACAGCAGATCTTCCTTTGACAGCGCTGTGCCATCAAGCAGCTGGAAACCGTCAATTGGATCGATCGCCAGGGACTGGAACATCGCGTCCAGAAAACTCTGGCCGCCGCCGATTTCAATTTCCGTATCCCGCTTTGGTCCTTGGTCAAGCAAAAGCTGGACAGTTCGTTCTGCAATCAAAGGATGGCCTGGAACGGCATAGGTGACGGGAGCCTTAGCTGCTTCAGTGAGCAGAAACTCTGTGATTTCCTCATAAACATCCTCAAACTGGTCATGCTTCTCATACACTTCATCGAAGGATTGAAACTGCAATCCTTCCTTCTCAAGATCCGTCACGACCGGATGCTCTTTCGTCCGCAAAAACAGGTTTTTCTCCTGCTTCAATTTTTTATATACACCAAGCGGCAGCTGGTCCAGGTCACCCGCACCAAGCCCGATAATCAATATCTTATTTGTCATAGCCTGCTTCCTCCTTCTGTTAAACATCTTTTTATCAGGGATTACCTGGAGAATAGCTGGACAATCCTGCTGCCGAATGGCAATGTCGCCAGTTCCTCTTCCGTTAATGCCCTTGTTTTGATCAATATTAAAAAATATACAAGTGCTCCAAGTGCCACCGCGCTTAATGCCTGGAAGACAGCACCGAGTCTGTCTGGTTCAATATAGCCATAACCGAAATCCGTTATATATATAAAGATTCGTAAAGAAATAGCCATCACTACTGATGAAAACAGGATTTTACCAATGAAGAAAAGCGATAGAACGGGATGGCCGAGCTCACGTCTTAACTTTAAAATAAGGATGAACATGACCACCAGCATCGCAGCCAATGTGGCATAAGCGGCCCCCATTGTTCCGTTATTCGGGATCAGCATCAGGTTCAATATGTATTTCAAGCCAAATCCGCCAAGTATGACTGCTGCCGGAAAAATGGACTTATCAAGACCCTGCAAGATGCTCATGATCGTCAGGATGATTGAGCCAAATAAAATCATCAGGCTGAGCACTCCCAGCACATTAGATCCGTCAGCATTCTCAAACAGCATGATATTAACTGGAACGATGATGCTGTATAGGCCAACCGCAGCAGCAGCGCCAAAAATCAGGCTTGTCTGAAGTGCGAGCCTCACTTTGGGCAGGATTTTCTCGTGGCGATTACTCGATTTGTCACCTGATATTGCCGGTACAAGGCTTAATGACATGGAAGTGGCGACAACTGTCCCAAGCTGGATCAGCGGCTGGCCTCTGTCAAAGATGCCTTTCGCCGATTTTGCTTCTTCCGCTGACAATCCCATCGCCAGCAATGAAACGTACATATTTAAGGAATCTGCCAGCTGCAGCAATATTAACAGCATGCCACTGATGCTGATCGCAAATCCTTGAATGATCAGCGCTTTTACGACCCAGGCGGCATCCTGGAATAAATCCTTTATTTGAAAATAGGTGAAGGGATTGTGCCCTCCATTTTTCAGATAAAAGAATCCCAGTATTAAAACGGATATAACCCCACCTGTGATCGATCCGAAAACAGCTCCCGCTCCGGTGACATAAAGAGAGAATCCCTGTTGCACAAGTACGGCCGACAAAACGAGAATGGTCGCGACGCGGATGAACTGTTCTGAAACCTGTGAAATAGCTGTCGGTACCATGTTGCCCTTTCCCTGAAAATATCCCCTGAACACAGAGGTGAACGGGAAGAGCAGGAATGGCACGGACACAACCTTAAATAAAGGCTTTAGTTCCGGATCCCCGATTTTATCAGCAATCCATCCAGAGCCGATAAAGAAGAATAAAAAAAGAAGCAAGCCAACCATACCGAGAAAAACGAGTGAAATGGCCAAAAGACGATCAGCCCTGCCCCTATTCCCGGCAGCCTGCTGCTCCGTATAAAGCTTCGATATGACAACCGGAAATCCGTATGTAGATAAGACCATGACAATCCCAAAAAAGGGATATACCTGCTGATATATGTAAAAACCAATGTCCCCAACGATATTCTGAAATGGGACACGGTAAACAGCGCTTAAAATTTTCGTCACAAGGGCGGCCAGGGTAAGAATCATGGCTCCCTTCATCAATTCCTTTGAATCTGCAACGGGCTTCATCGCCCATCTCCTTCCAATTTCAGTTTCAAACGTATTATATCACAAGGGCCTAAGCGGCGGCCGCAAGCGTAACAGGCAACATGAATTTGTTAGCTCCCTGTAACAAAGAAAAGCGCAAGCGCTGGAGCTGGACAAAAAGAAAAGCACAAGCTCCTTGGTACATGTCTTGAGCTGGACACGATAATTTGGACAAAAACACGAAAAGAGGCAGCCTCGTCAGCTGCCCTTTCAGGTAAGATCATAATTTGGTGAAGTTAATTATTGCTCCATCTGTCTTGCCAGGAAGCCTGCAGCTGTTTCTACAGCTTTTTGTTCGACATCTCCTAAAGATCCTTCTTTAGAGAAGATGATGACTGCTCCAATCGGGTCACCGTTTGCAATGATTGGCCCAATTGTATAAGAAGAAGCTGGCTCTTCATTTCCTTCAACTAGCGAGATGTTAGTCTGCTGGTTCACAAGGGATGAAGTACGATCCTCCATCGTCTTCTCAACAAGTTCACTGATGTTTTTATTCAAGTAGTCCTTTTTGGAACCACCAGCAACTGCGATATACGTATCTCTATCGCAAATCAATACCGGGTTGCCTAAGCTATCATATAGCGCTTCTGCATACTCCTTCGCAAAATCGCTCAGCTCACTGATAGGGGAATATTTCTTTAAAATAACCTCACCATCACGGTCCACAAAAATCTCAAGTGGATCCCCTTCACGAATACGAAGTGTTCTTCTTATTTCCTTAGGAATTACGACACGACCTAAATCATCGATTCGACGAACAATACCAGTTGCTTTCATCCAACGTTGCCTCACTTTCATCTGATGATTATTTTTTTAGATAAGGTTGTTTCAATAATTGCTGCTATTCGTATAAGTTCTGACTATATAATTGATCGAAAGTTTACGAAAAGAGCATGCGGTAAAAATAATGCCTTAATTAATCAACCTTACCAAGATTTGAACTTAGTATCTTTCATATGGAAAGTTCTATACACTTCTCATTATTTTTTTCATTGAAGTGATAAAGGTGCCAAAAACGGATAAACCTTCCAGCTAATAATTGCGTACACACAAAAATTACCCTTGTCTATCTTTTTTGAAACACCTTCTCGTTTTACATTTAGATTACAAAATATTTCCACATGATTACGATACGGTATTTTCCTGTTCTTTTCGGGAGTCGTGAAGACCCTTAATCATCTCGAAAGTAATCTCGAACCAGCGGTCATTTTTCATTCCTCTAGTATGGACGACCATTTTAAGCTTATTGCCTTCCATGCCAAGTCCTACCGCATTCCTGTACTGACTGCTCAGCTTGAATACCTTTTGTCCGTCAATCCGGCTGCTTCCATCCTCTGTTAAAAGAATCGTCACATCCTGCTTAGCCATTTTTATCGATTCGACGCCTGCGGTGATGGCAAATACTTTGAGTTCCGCCACTTTAAATAATGTTTCGACTTCTACTGGATAATCTCCGAACCTGTCGATGATTTCTTCTTTTAGTTCGTCAACATCCCTCAGTGACTCGATACCGCGGAAGCGTTTATACATCTCGATTTTCTGATGTCCATCAGAGATATAACTATCAGGGATATAAGCATCAAGTTCCAGATCGATTTCAATCGAAGGTTTGCGGACTTGGTCTTTTTCCGGCTTCCGCTCTTCAATCGCTTCCTTCAGCATCTGCGAATACAGATCGAAACCGACAGAATCTATAAATCCATGCTGCTGGGCGCCTAACAGGTTACCGGCACCGCGAATCGATAGGTCACGCATGGCAATCTTGAATCCTGATCCCAGCTCCGTGAATTCCTTGATGGCCTGGAGACGTTTTTCAGCAACCTCAGTGAGCACTTTATCTTTCCGGTAAGTAAAATAAGCATACGCAACCCTGTTGGAACGACCTACCCTCCCTCTAAGCTGGTAGAGCTGGGAAAGACCCATTTTATCGGCATCATAAACAATCAATGTATTGACGTTTGGAATATCCACACCGGTTTCAATGATTGTGGTGCTGACAAGGACATCATACTCTCCTTCAAGGAATCCAAGCATCACCGATTCCAATTCATTTTCGGTCATGCGGCCATGGGCAAAAGTGACACGCGCATCCGGCACAAGCATCGAAATTTCTTCTGCCTTCCGCTCAATATCCTCCACACGGTTATAAAGGAAATATACTTGTCCGTCCCTGGCAAGTTCTCGTTCAATCGCCTCGCGGACAAGCCCGCCATTGTATTCCATGACATATGTCTGGACAGGGAAGCGGTTCTCAGGAGGTGTCTCGATGACGGATAGATCCCGGACACCGAGCATCGACATATGCAGTGTTCTTGGAATCGGTGTCGCTGTCAATGTCAGGACATCTACATTTGTTTTCAGTTTCTTGATTTTTTCCTTATGGGTAACCCCAAAACGCTGCTCTTCATCTATGATCAGCAGGCCAAGGTCTCTATAGGTGATTTCCTTTGATAACAGCCTGTGGGTACCGACGACAATATCCACACTTCCCGCTTTAAGCCCCTTGATCGTCTCCGTTTGCTGCTTACGGGTACGGAATCTGCTCAACAAGCCGATGTTGATCGGGAAGTCCTGGAACCTTTCCCTGAGTGTCTCATAATGCTGCTGCGCAAGGATGGTGGTTGGCACAAGGAAAGCTACTTGTTTACCATCGGCAATCGCTTTGAAAGCCGCCCTGATTGCGACCTCTGTTTTCCCATAGCCAACATCTCCGCACAGCAGGCGGTCCATCGGGCGCTCCCGTTCCATATCACGCTTGATTTCATGGATGGATCTCTCCTGGTCTTCTGTTTCCTGATATGGGAAGGAAGATTCAAAATCGCGCTGCATCTCGCCATCCGGAGAGAAAGCATGGCCGACGCTTGCCTCACGCTCTGCGTAAAGCTTGATTAAATCGTCCGCAATATCCTGGACAGAGGATTGGACCTTGCTCTTGACACGCTTCCAATCGCTTCCGCCGAGCTTATAGACCTTAGGCTCTTTGCCTTCCGAGCCGACGTATTTCTGGACAAGGTCAATCTGCTCGACAGGGACGTAAAGCTTATCTGTACCCTGGTAGCGGATATGGAGATAATCCTTATGGATACCATTGATCACGAGCGTTTCAATGCCCAGGTATTTACCGATACCATGGTTTACATGAACAACATAATCCCCGATCTTAAGTTCAGAATAACTCTTGATCCTCTCTGCATTCGAAAGCTTTTGCCTTCTTGCAGTTTTTTTCGTTTTTTTATTAAAAAGTTCTTCTTCCGTGATCACAGCTATCTTCTGGATCGGGAATTCAAAGCCCGTATTCAGGGTGCCCTGGATGATTTGGACTTTCCCTGGAAGCAGCTCCTGCTTGCCGCTCATTTTGACTGCATCAATTTCATAGTCTTCCAGAACCCGCTCAAGCTTTTTGACTCTTTCAGCATCCGGCCCAAGAAATACGACTGCATAGTTCCCTTTTCGCCAGCGATCGACTTCCCCTTTTAGGACATGCATCTGCCCGTGGAAGTTCTGCATCTGTTTACAGGATATATTGATGATATTTTGCGGGCTCGTGTTAGGAACATGCCTTAAAAATAATGATAGATACACAATTGGCTTTCCAGCCTTACTCATCAAGTCAGGAAGCTGGTGTGAAATTTTCAGGTCATGGATGATCTGGCCTTCACCAAGGAGACTCGTATACCATTCCGCTTCTTCCTTGCCGAGCGACTCATTCATTTCCTGTACCCTGCTTATTTCATCAATGAACAGGAAACCCTTTGACGGCAAGTAATCTATTAAACTTTGAGGCTTTTCGTAGGCTATAGATAAGTACTTGAAAAGTTGATCAGGTACTTGCCCATTGCGGAGCTGTTCCAATTCATAGCCAATATTCTGTGACAACAAGGTTTTTGCTTTATCATCCTTAAGCTTCTTTAAACTGCTTGAGAGCCCACTTTCCAGGCCCGTGACCAAACGGTCCAGCTGCTCACTCTCGATGGGGTTTTCTGTCGCCGGCCCAATTGCGACCGTCTTCATTTTTTCCTTCGAACGCTGATCCTCAAGCGAGAATGTCCTGATGGAATCAACCTCCGCATCAAAAAGCTCAATCCTGATTGGATCTGCGGATGTCAGCGGGTAGATATCAATAATTCCGCCGCGCACGCTGAACTCACCAGGGGCCGATACCATCCCTGCCCTGTCATATCCCATGCTGACAAAACGGTTGAGGACCGAGTCGAGATCGATTTCTTCGCCGAGCTTGAATGTCAACTGAAATTTTGACCAAAGCTCCTTCGGCGGAAGCAGCTTCCTTAAGCCGGCCATCGGGACAATCACGATGCCCGAATTCTTTTTACTCCAATGATTCAGGGCTTCTATCCTCTGTGCCTTAAGCTCTGGACTTGAAATACTTATTTCAGCGGCAATCAACTCATTGGCCGGGTATAGATAGACATCATTTTCCCCTATTAAATTAACAAGATCATCATATTGTTTTTGCGCTTGCAATAAATTGTGTGTCACGATCAGGACGGGGCGCTTCGTCTGTTCGTAAATGGCGGCCAAGAAGACCGTCCTTGCTGAACCAGACAAACCTGCGACGAGCTGTTCCCTGAGCCCCTCATCTAATCCGGAAATAACAGATTGGACATCATCCTGATGACTAAATAGAGCTTTCAGCCCCTGCATCCAAACCTCTCCCTCTCTATAAAAAAATGCTAATCTTTACTTTTTTAAAAATACGGCCAATATACAAACAGAAAAACGCTTTGGATATGAAATCCAAAGCTTTTCAGTGAATCAGGTAGTCATGCTGGTGGAAGTCCGGGTTGCGTTCCAGGGCTTCCTGACAGTCTTCACAGATCGATTTTATATGGATGTCACCGTTCCCTGCGTAAGATACCATCTCCTGGCGCTCTTCCTCGGTCAGCTTATGCAGCCCTAAACTTTCACTGTGGACAGACAATCTGTCCAATGAGCCGATATTCGTGCCGCAATGACGGCATTGATAATGTATAGCCATGCCCGTCCCTCCCAAATTAAGTCATTATTCATTATTGACCCTTTGGCAGGAACTTATGCACTTAGCCTATTGTATGATTCATCTTTTACATTATATTACTTGATCAAGAGATTGGCATGTTCTTTCTAAATTACATTATTGATTGAATGTATTCATCACTTCTAAGAAAGGCTTTTTCATCCATTCTTCACAAGCATCGGCAGATTTCATGACTGCCTCGCCCATCTGTTCATTTTCTTCGGTTGTAAAACGGCCAAGTACCCAATCGGTGATTGCCATTCCATTTGTCGGCCGGCTGATTCCTACCCTGATTCGCTTGAATTCCTGTGTTCCAGTATGGGCAATCGTCGACTTAATTCCATTATGGCCGCCTGCACTGCCTTTTTGGCGCAATCTGATCCTGCCGGCAGGCATATCAAGATCGTCATAGATCACAACCAAATCCTTGAGATCGATATCATAGAAATCCATAACAGCCCTGATTGATTCACCAGAAAGGTTCATATACGTTAAAGGTTTGAGCAAGATGACCTTTTCACCGCCAACAAAACCCTTCCCATATAAGCCTTTATGCTTTGCCTGATCCAAGGGGATATTCCAGCGTTTTGATAACTCATCAATGACTTCAAAGCCGATGTTATGCCTTGTTTTGTCATATTGTCTCCCTGGATTCCCTAGTCCAACAAATAACTTCACTTTCCACACCCCTAACCAAACACATATCATTTCTTTCCATAGGTTTCCTCCCTTGTCGGGACCCAGAAAGAACATCTATTTCTAATGTACATGAAAACCGCAAAAGACGTAACCTTTTTCAGGCTACGTCCATTACCGCTTTAATCTTCACTTGCTTCCGTTTCTCTTCCTTCTTCATTTTCGGGCTCTCCTGGTTCTTGTTCTTCACCGGAGTTGATTTCTTCTTCCACTTTAGGAGGAAGGATTGAAACGACTACCGTGTTTTCATCATCATTTATTTCGTAATTTCCTGTTTTGATATCAGCAAGTGTCAGGTTTTCATTAACTTGCAGGTTCGTCACATCCACATCAATGCCCTCAGGGATGTTTCCTGGAGTCGCTGTAATGTTCACTTCGTGGATCGGCTGCTGTAGGACGCCGCCATCCTTGACACCCGCTGCCTCGCCAACAATGTTCAACCGAACGCTAGCATGTACTTTGGAGCTTTTATCAACAACAAGGAAATCAGCATGAAGAATTTCATTCTTGATATGGTCTGCCTGATAATCTGTCAGCATGACACTATGCTGGCTGCCGCCAACATCAAGAGAAATGATTCCATTACGTCCATTTTCACGGATGGTCTTCACAAACTCAATGCTGTCCACATAGATGGACTTGCTGTCAGTCTTCCTTCCGTAGACCACTGCCGGAATATTGCCCTCCTGGCGTAATTTCCTCAAGGTAGAACGTTGAGTACCTGTTCGCTCATTTGCTTTCAATGTTGCACTCATGGTTTTGTCCCCTTCCTATTTCGTAAGTTCTTGTCTATATAAAAAATGCCCCAAAATAGGAAGGTCTAAACGTTTTACTTTTTTCTGATACCTAAGTGTATGAATTGCTGCGGCTTCTTGACAGCTTTGAACCTGTATCCTCAAAAGCTGTCACAATAAAGGGCTTTTCTTGACAGCCCTGGCATCTTTTCCTTAAAAGCTGTCACAATAACGTGCTTTTCTTGACAGCTTTGGACTATTCTCCTCAAAAGCATGAAAAACGAAAGCGCATTGGTCACTTCATGCTGCAAAAATTAAAGCAAACAGAAACAAGAGTAGGCTTGCCGCATGGCAAGCCTGTTATTCCTTATAAAATCAATCAAATAGAGTGCTGACAGATTGCTCTTCATGGACGCGAATGATCGCTTCCCCAATCAGTGGAGCAACTGACAGCTGGTGGATTTTTTCAACGCGCTTTTCTTCAGCAAGCGCGATTGAATTTGTCACAACCAGTTCTTTAATCTTGGAGTTTTCAATACGCTCGATAGCAGGACCTGACAATACAGGGTGCGTACAGCAAGCGTACACTTCTAGTGCGCCATTTTCTACCAATGCATTGGCAGCCAATGTAATCGTTCCTGCAGTATCAATAATATCGTCAATCAAAATGGCAACCTTGCCTTCAATATTACCAACGATATTCATGACTTCAGCTACATTTGGCTTCGGACGGCGCTTATCGATGATCGCGATTGGCGCTTTCAATCTTTCCGCCATCTTCCTTGCACGAGTAACACCGCCATGGTCAGGAGATACAATGACAACATCTCCGTTCAGTTCCTTGCTCTTGAAGTGGTCAGCAAGAATTGGCACACCCATCAAGTGGTCGATCGGAATATCAAAGAATCCTTGAATTTGCGGAGCGTGAAGGTCAAGCGTGATCACGCGGGTAGCGCCTGCAGTCTCAAGCAGGTTTGCCACAAGCTTGGCAGTGATAGGCTCACGAGCGCGTGCTTTGCGGTCCTGTCTTGCATAGCCGTAATAAGGCATAACAATATTGATTGTTTTAGCAGATGCGCGCTTCAATGCATCGATCATGATCAGCAATTCCATGATGTTTTCATTAACTGGAGAGCTAGTCGACTGGATGACATACACATCACAGCCACGGATGCTTTCTTCAATGTTAATCTGGATTTCTCCGTCACTGAACTGGGATACAGAGCATTTCCCTAACTCGACACCGATTACCTTCGCGATTTCCTGGGCAAGTTCAACGTTTGAGTTAAGTGAAAAAACCTTTAAATTTGGATCAAGATACTGGTTTGACATTTCGGACCTCCAAGACTCTTATTTCTTTACGTTCATTTTCCCTACATAATCTTCTTTGTTGACTTGACGAGCACGTGCAAGCGCGAGTGCCTCACCTGGAACATCTTCAGTGATCGTGGAACCGGCTGCTACATACGCGCCTTTTCCAATCGTCACAGGTGCAACAAGATTGGAGTTACAGCCAATGAATACGCCGTCTTCAATCTTGGTCAGGAACTTGTTTTTGCCATCATAATTCACTGTGATCGAACCGCAGCCGATATTCACATCAGCACCGACTTCTGCATCACCGATATAGCTAAGGTGGGAAGCCTTGCTTCCTTTGCCAAATACCGCTTTCTTAATCTCGACAAAATTGCCGATCTTTACTTCATCATGAATATCAGAATCAGGCCTGATATGCGCGAAAGGCCCAATATTGACTTCGGAGCCAATCTTGCTGTCAAAAGCCGCTGATTGGCGGATAACTGTATTATTGCCAATCTCGCAGTTACTGATTTCAGTATTAGGTCCAATCTGGCAATCTGAACCGATGACAGTAATGCCAGAAAGAGTTGTTCCCGGGAAAATAACCGTATCCTGTCCAACCTTCACGTCTGGTCCAATATACGTGTTATCAGGGTCAATGATTGATACGCCATTGCGCATATGATACTCATTGATCCGATTTTTCATCGTGCGTTCTGCTTGTGCAAGAGCAACCCGGTCATTGACACCAAGTGTCTCTGCAAAGTTATCTGTCACATAGGCAGATACGATCTCGCCCTGATTTTTCAGGATTTCGATGACGTCCGGAAGATAGTATTCTCCCTGAACATTATCGTTCGACACATTCTGGATCGCCTCGAATAACATTTTATTGTCGAAGCAATATGTACCTGTATTGATTTCATTAATGTTTCTTTCCTGCTCATTTGCATCCTTATGTTCGACGATTTTCTCAACAAAGCCTTCTGAGTTCCGCACGATACGGCCGTAGCCCGTCGGGTCTTCAGCTCTAGCAGTAAGGATGGTCGCTTTGGCGCTTGTCTCTTCATGATGCTTGAAAAGGGCTTCCATTGTTTCACCCTTGATTAATGGAGTATCACCGCAGACGACGATTGTGACACCTTCTTTATCAGCAAGCATGTCTCCTGCCTGCTGCACAGCATGAGCTGTTCCCAGCTGTTCCGCCTGCAGCGCATACTGGCTCACCTCACCAAGCTGCTCTTTCACTTTTTCTGCTCCATGACCAACAATGGTCACGATTTCGTTTATATCAAGACTTTTCACCTGGTCAATTACATGCTGTACCATTGGCTTGCCGCATACAGGGTGAAGAACTTTATACAATTTGGACTTCATTCTTGTTCCCTGACCGGCTGCTAAAATGATTGCATAACGATTAGACATTAGCAGGCCTCCAATTTACCTTTTTATCCATTACGAATATATCTCAAATAGCCGTCCATTTCAAGAATAGAAGAAGAAGTACAATTATTTGTCAGTTTAGGGGGGAGAGTATTTTTTAAAAAATGGAGAATTTTTCTTGGAAATAGGTTTAACCAGCAGACAAACTGGGGAAATAAAAAAGAGCCTAACTTTTGCAGCAGGCTCTTGATGTTATGCAATTATATATCCTAGGAAGCGCCAGCTTCTTCGAATTCAACTTCTAATTCACCTAAACGGTGGTATTCTGCCAATACGGCGTCCTGAATTTTTCCGCGTGTGCCCGAATTGATCGGGTGCGCAATATCACGGAACTCGCCATCAGGAGTGCGTTTACTTGGCATTGCAACAAATAGGCCGTTGTTTCCATCAATCACCCTGATATCATGGACAACAAACTCGTTGTCAAGCGTGATGGAAGCGATCGCTCTCATCCGTCCATCTGTATTAACGCGGCGTAATCTTACGTCAGTTACTTCCATTCTGTTCACCACCTTTACAAATAGATAAAATTCTAGTTAAATAATTCCACGTTGAAATCAAATCTCCTTCTTTTACAAGAAAATTTTTTTAAAAAAGTAGGGCAAAATTGTGAACTTCATTATAATGAAAGCCTTTTCTTTTTTTAAAAAAGCCTCTAAAATAGGCTTTTTTGGCTATTGACGAGTGATTAAACCTCCTCTGAAAAAACCATTTTTTATCTTTTCACCAAATACTCTATATGGTAAATGTTTTTGTATTTAAATATTTTTATTGTCCAAGCCTATTTGCGGATTGATAGATTTGGGCCAATGTGTTTTGAGCAGAATCGCAGTTCTTCTGCTTTATAGGTGGAAGATTTCTCTCTGCTGCGACGAAACCCAGGTCCCCCCTCTTGTTCGGGCGGAGAAACCTCTCTGCTGCGACCGTAATCCCAATCCTTATTTCTTCTCACTTCGTGAACATAAAAAAAAAACGCCCGTTATTTAACGAGCGCTACTACTTCGATTTCCACCAATGCATCCTTTGGCAGCCTTGCCACTTCTACAGTTGAGCGAGCTGGCTTATGCACATTGAAGTACTCTGCATATACTTCATTCAATTGAGCGAATTCATCCATGTTTTTGATGAAGACTGTTGCTTTTACGACTGTTTCAAGTGATGCACCTGCAGCCTCTAGTACTGCTTTCAAGTTTTGGAATACCTGATGTGTCTGGGCCTGGATATCTCCCTCTACCATTGCACCCTCTGGAGTCAGAGGAATCTGGCCAGAACTGTAGAAAAGATTGTTCACAACCACACCTTGTGAATATGGACCGATTGCGGCTGGCGCGTTTGAAGTCTGTACAATATTCATATTGTCACCCCATCTATTGTTTATATGAACAACTATTCTCTGCGAGCGAAGTAATTTCCTTCACTCACGGTAATCTTACGTTCTTTTACGTCGACATCTGAAAGGCGTACAAGTGAGAGATACTCATCGACAAGTCTTTCTTCAATGTTCTCCGATTCAACCAGTACCGCGATCCCCGCTAACTCTGCATTGAACTCCTCTAGCAAGTTGATCATGCCATTCACGGTACCGCCCGCTTTCATGAAGTCATCGACAATCAGTACCTTCGACCCCTCTGCAAGGCTGCGCTTTGATAGCACCATTGTCTGGATTCTTTTTGATGAACCTGAAACGTAGTTTATGCTAACAGTCGATCCTTCAGTCACTTTGCTATCTCTTCTGACAATGACTACAGGTACATTCAATTGGCTTGCGACTGCATACGCAATTGGTATTCCCTTAGTTGCCACGGTCATGACCACCTCAATATCCTTTTCAGCAAAAGCAGAAGAAAGCAGCCTGCCTACTTCCTGCACAATTGCAGGATTGCCGAGGATATCGTTCATGAAAAGGTAGCCGCCTGGCAGCAATCGGTCAGGACTTGCCATGATGGTACAAAGTTCATCGATTGCCTTCCGTGCTTTTTCCTCACTGACATGAACGTGGAACTTGACTCCGCCCGCCGCGCCTGGCACAGTCTGCAAAACACCGATTCCCCGCTGTTCAAATGTTTCTTTGATGATTCCGAGATCTTCACTGATCGAGGACTTAGCTGAACCATACTTCTCGGCAAAATAGGTTAACGGTACCAATTGGCGCGGATGTTCAAGTAAATAAGTCGTCATATCGATCAAACGCTCGCTGCGTCGAAATTTCATTCAAGAACCTCCAAAATCCGAATATTTAAGGTTAATATACCACCATTATACGGATTTAATCAAGGGTATGTCGCTCTCCAAGCATCCTTACTGCAAATACCTGGTCACAAAATCCTCGAAGACCGTTATAAATGCGATGCATTCGTGAATCATGTGCCACAAGGCTGAATACGGTCGGGCCGCTTCCGCTCATCAAGACAGCATCGGCACCGAATCTCTTCATTTGGTCCTTTATTTGCGCTACTTCAGGATATAGCGAAAGCGTTACATCTTCCAAAACGTTTCCGACACTATTGCAGACTTCATTGAAATCTCCATTTTCAATAGCGGAAATCATTTGCTTTGTAGGCGGATGCTGAACCTTTTCTACATTAAGGCGGCGATATACCTCCGCAGTCGATACACCAATAAACGGTTTCGCTAATACAACCCAGCATGTCGGCGGTGCGGGCAGCTGCTCGATTATTTCTCCTCTGCCTGTAGCAAGCGCTGTTCCTCCGTACACACAGAAAGAAACATCCGAGCCAATTTCCGCGCCAAGCACTGCCAGCTCGTCCAATGACAGACCGAGGTTCCAAAGCTTATTCAAGCCTCTTAATGTAGCCGCTGCATCACTGCTGCCGCCTGCAAGACCTGCTGCCACCGGAATGGTCTTCTCGATGCCAATAAGAACACCTTGCTTCACCTGGTACCTTTCCTTCAACAGATGCGCTGCCTGGTAAGCAAGGTTCCGCTGATCATCCGGAACAAAACGATTATGGGAATGGATGACAATCCTGTCTTCTTCTAATAAACTAAGTTCAATGCGATCAGCCAAATCAATCGTCGTCATGACCATTTCCACCTCATGGTAACCGTCCGGACGTTTGTGCAAAACATCCAATGACAAATTGATCTTTGCCGGCGCCTTCACTAAAACCTTCACAACTTCCACCTACTTTAACGAATTCCACATTTTGTCCTATTTTACCACAAAAAGAAAAGAAAAGCGCAAGCGCCTTGGTCAGCCCCGAAAAGCGCTGGAGGGCCGACCATTGAAGTCGATCTTTGACTTCATTGGGCGGACCGAAGCGGTCGAGGGGCTAGGCGCTGGAGCTGGACAAAGAAAAGCGCAAGCGCCTTGGTCAGCCCCTAAAAGCGATTCAAGGGGCTTGACACTTGAGTTGGACAATTGCCGTAATCCAACCATTCTTCCGTGTAAAATAAGCAAGGCCTCCCTGCTAAACATTCCTTTATTTTATCATTTGCCTATTAGCGAATACAGTGATTTCACAAAGAATTAGAAATGCAAGGAGCTACTTGAAAGCTGCTCTCCATTTTCGGCCATTAAAAAAGCCGGAGCATTAGCCCCGGCACCGCGATGGATCTGAATTTTATTGGCAACTGTGTGAAAACAGCTGTGTGGCAGTCTCTAAAGAATTCTTATCTGGGTCAGCGGTTCTGGTTCGCAAGCTGCTGTTCAGCCAGCTCAATCGCTCGCTTAACCATATTACCTGCATCCTTGGCCTTTATGCCGCCCCATCCCTCATTCTGGACGACATCATAGAATCCAAGTTCTTTCGCAAGCTCTTCCTTCAACCGTTCAGACATAATCCCTCTTCTTCTGCCCATTACTACCATCTCCTTTCACCATCGCGGTTACCTTAGTATTTTTGTAAAAAGACATTTTCATGTGCACCTTATTTATCCTGTAATTTTAAAAAAAGGCAAAATAAAAAGCAGCTAACCCGAGAGTTCACTGCCTGTACTTCATTGAGCCAAAAATTAGCTCAAAGCTATTGATCCTGTTGTATCTTCAAAGAAGGTAATTTCCACTGTTTCAGTTAAAACATCTGCGTAGCTGTACGAAACACGTTCAAAAGCATTTTCATCCTGGTCAAGCTCGATGACGAAAACTGAAGGATAAGTTTCCGCTAACACGCCAGAACGTTCAATCGTCTTTCTCCGTCCTCCGTTGGCCTTTAGCATGAGTCTTTTTCCTAAGTTTGAATCAAGCGCTTTTTTGATATCCGATAATGTTTTTGGCATTCGGTCCACCTCACTGTGTAAAGTATAACACGCTGACACTATTTAGTCAAACAAAAACATAAATTATAACAGTACTTAAATTTAAAAGTCAATATATTTCGGTCTTCTTTTTCCTCTAAATTTCAACAATTTTAGAGTAGCCTTTAATGCGTTAAAATATGTACCAAAATAATAAAAAAACGCCAGACCGTATTTTATTCAGTCTGACGAATTTTTATTATATGGCATTCCTGTCCTTAATACACCTTTTGTTTCTATGCCGCCAAGCCCCTTATCCCCAGTCAATGTATTGCGAAGTACATCCCACACGTTTATCCGTTCCATGAAAGGCGTAAAGCTGATTTTAGCGACGATATAGACCGGATCTAGTGCATGGATATTCACCCTTGAAGGGGAGCTTGCGAAGTTCGCCCCCGCATGGATCAATGACTCAAAATGGGATTGGCAGGCTCCGGCAAAAATGACCAGCTGGTCCAGATGAGGAACTTTCTTTCGAGCTTCCCTCACTGTCTGGACGAAATGCTTGGAGTGTCGATATGCGTTGATATCATCCATAGTCCCTTTTGACTTCGAGTAAGCATCGTGCCCGGTGATCACTAAAATATCAGGCCGGTAATAATCAAGCAGCATCCCGACTTTGTCTGGCATTTCCTTTTCATTGCAATGGAATCCATACACCGGGACCCCGACTTTCTCATATAGGGTCAAGCATTTTTTCAAATAATTCGGATCTCCATCAATATGGAGTACCTTTCCAGGCATCTGAAAGTAGTTATACGACTTGCTGTACCCTTCAGTCGCTTCATATTCCTGTTTTTGCTGCAATAAATCAACATCCTGCCTGAAAAGCTTATATGACTGTTCTTCAAGTGATCGGAATTCCTGTGTCAGCCTCATGCGCATACCCGGATCGATTTTGATTAAATCTTCATAGGGCGCATCCGCAATCAATCGGAAATCCTCACCATATAATATCGCAATTTTTTTGCCATGTTTCTCTCTGATATCGATAACCCGGAACATTATATCGCATTGATGCGAAACCCTGCCGACGATATCCATGAGGTTAATATTCATCATCCTCACTCCAATTGCCCCGCACACAGGCTGCGCTGAATGGTATTCTTACATAAAATATGCAGATACCCATAGACATGTGCTTTTTTGAACTATGGAGGATTCAATAACCAAGGATATTCCTGATTTGTGCCGATAGATTGCTTAAATTCTCTATTCCTGAACCTGAGAGCTTTTGCCTGAAAATCAATTTGATAGTCATTAATAATGATTTTATTCTAGAACATCAAAAAAAGCCCGGGATCTTCCGGACTTTAATGACAGCTGTGTTTGTATGAAATCGTTGCTTATTCATGAAAATGAGCGTTCTTTAATGAAAATACGGATACAGCGCATTGCTCAATTGCGCGAATTCCTCAATCGTCAGAGTTTCTCCCCTGCGCGATTCCTCCACTCCTGCCTGTAGAAGTGCTGCTTGTATACTTTCTTTCTTTTGCTTTCCATCCGGCAGCTGGCTGGTCAGGTTATTCAGTATCGTCTTCCTGCGCTGGGCAAAACTTGATCTGGTCACTTGGAAGAAGAACTTCTCATCCGTCACTTTTACTGGCGGCTCATCATGCAATGTCAACCGAATGACAGCTGAGTCCACATTTGGCTGTGGCATGAACACTGTTTTCGGAACAATCATCACGGTTTCCGCTTTCGTATAATACTGGACCGCGATCGACAATGAACCATATTCCTTTGTTCCCGGCTTGGCCGAAATCCTGTCGCCAACTTCCTTTTGAAGCATACAGACAATCCCTCTGATTGGCAGCCTTTCCTCAAGCAGCTTCATCAAGATAGGTGTTGTGACGTAATAGGGCAGGTTGGCCACGACCATGACGTCCTCTTGTTCGCCAAACTCCTCTTTCATAACTGCTTGTACATCTGCTTTTAACACATCACTATGGATGACATTAACATTTGTGTAGGGGGACAGTGTATCCTGCAATATCGGCAGCAAACGCTGGTCAATTTCAAAGGCAACAACCTTTTCCGCTCTCTTCGCAAGCTGCTCTGTCAACGCACCGATTCCAGGCCCGATTTCGATGGCACCACTATGGTCGGTCAGTTCCGCATGGTCGACGATGCGATTCAGGATATTGGTATCGATCAAGAAGTTCTGTCCGAGGCTCTTTTTAAAAGAAAAGCCGTATTTTTCAAGTATTTCCTTCGTTCTCACTGGGGTCGCGATATCTTTATGCATTTTGTTCCTCCTTAAGGATTTCTGCCAGAGCCGCTGCAAAATCCTGTCTTTTCACCTGAAACATCATCAGGCGCTTGTGCAGCTGCTTGCCATTTGTGTATCCGATCTTCAGCAGCCTTCCAAGCTTTTCCCGTCTTTCCTTCGATCCGGGACCGCCAATGAGCCCTGCAACAAGCAAGTCCTCCTGGGTAATCTCCTCGACCGCCTCTGCATCCATTACCTGGGCATCCTTCAGCGCTTCACGGATCACCTCAGGAGATGCATGCTCAACGCCAAGACCCCTGCCGGATTTAGGCTTGGCCATTTCCTTTGGGATAAAAGCGTGCTTGCAGCCAGCAATCTGCTCTGAAATCGTTTTGCGAATTTTTTCTCCGGGAAAATCGGGATCGGTAAAAATAATGACCCCCCGCTTTTCATGAGCATTCCTGATTTTCTCGATGGTTTCGGCATTGATCGCCGACCCATTCGTTTCAATTGTATCCGCATCAACGGCACGCCTAATCGCCGTCGTATCATCCTTACCCTCAACTACAATGATTTCCTTTAGTTTCATGTTTCCTCCGTACTTGAACTCATTCAGATTCAAATGGATATGATTTTCTTTAAAATCTAAGCTCTGTTAAACACGGCTGTTGATTTTCGTTCCAGGCGCTTCGCTTTCCGCGGGAAGTCGGGGAGCCTCCTCGGCGCTTTGTGCGCCTGCGGGGTCTCCCCATGACTTTCACATCCCGCAGGACTTTGAGTTAGCTTCCCCGAACCCGCCCACGCACGATGAAAATGCGTTAGCATTTTCGGAGGAGTCTACGCGCCTTCCACTACAATCAACAGGATGCAAAAATCAACATTTAGCATTAACAGAGACAAAATTTAAAAAAAGAAATAAATTTTCTTTGAAATAAATGAAACATTTTTGAAATATAATCGTCTATATAGGTGTAAACTTTTTTAGCGATTATGCTTTCTTATTATACCTTAAACGTAAAATGAAAAAACAAAAATGCAGAGGAAGGTTCCCCTGCATTCATAAATTAATTCAGGATTTTGATTTTAACGCGTTTACGGCCCCATCGATAGGCATCCGATTTAGATGCGAAAAAGACATCGATCTTATTGCCTCTGATAGCTGAACCTTTATCGGCAGCAATTGCATAGCCGTATCCTTCGACATACACTTTTGTTCCAAGAGGAATAACACTTGGATCCACTGCGATGACCTTTATGTTAGGATTCGCTCTTAGATTGATGCCTGTTGCCGTATAACCGGAGCAGCCGTTGCAGTTAGCGGTGTAGGCTGTGGATGAAACATAGAATTCCTTGCCTGCCGGTTCACTTGAGCCACGGGAAACTTGAGCTACGATGACCTTCGTTCCCATTGCCACGACTTTATCCTGTTTTTCTTTCAATTTCTTTTCAGAGATCAGTTTTCTAGAGACTTCCTTGCCGTTTTCAAGGACCACTTCATACTCCTTGGATAGCAAGCCTTCCTGACCTTCTGTTACGACTTTCTGTTTCCCTTTTTCCAGTTTGCTGTCATTTTTCGTAACGACTGCATAGCTAATTGGTTCTTCCACTACATCGGTGACTTTTTCAACGCGAATGACATTAATCATGGCATCTTTTGTGACTGTCTGCTTTAACTCAGGCTCAACACGGTCCAATTCGTTCAGTGTGATTCCTTGCTGTGATAAAAAGTCAGCGACCGTAGTCGAAGTCGACCATACATCTTGCTCTTTTCCGCCTACTACAAGCTTAAGCGGGAAAGCTCTTTGAATGGCAATCTTCAAATCTTGCTTTAATTTAGCGTCTGGGTTTGGGTTTAATTTGTCGTGTTCATTTATAACGATATTCTGTTCTTTCAGGAACTCCTCTACCGTATCGGCTGCTGTCCAATACGTTTTCTTTTCCTGATCTTGTATCAATTCTACCTGTTTTGCCGGCTTCCACACGATTGATAGGTTGTTCTTCACCTCTGTGTCTACCGCCAGCGATAAATAATCCTCTGAGCGCAATGAAATTTTGAGATCATTAAATATATCTTGGATTGTATTTGCATGCGTTTTAATGACTCTTTCTTCGCCATCCAGCGTCAATGCGACTGTCTTTTTGGTCCCTTCATACATGAAGAACCCAAGAGCAGCGGCAAAAACTAGGAAACTAGCAGAAAAAATCACCAGTTTCTTCTTACTCAAAGTCTTGGAAAACAGGTTTTTCATACTATTAATCACGATGAAAAACGCCTCCTCTTCTCGGAGTGATTATAAAGATATTGTTGCCGACTTGTCAACCCAGACACCCTTGCCAAACGTAGTCCCTATTATGCAAGATGCTCCATAAAAAGAAAAGCAAGAGTTATCGACACGGTTATCCTATGTCGCTAGAGAGACATGTAGAACTTTTTAGAAACATAAAAAGTTTGGACAACCTTGCTGAAAAATCGACAACATTCTTTATCACTTTATGCCGAATAATTTTTTTGCATTTTTGGCTGTTTCGCCTGCAACTTCTTCGAGTGTTAACCCTTTCAGTTCTGCAATCTGTTCGGCCACCAATTTTACATAAGCTGGTTCATTTCTCTTACCGCGATAAGGATGCGGTGTCAGATAAGGGCAATCTGTTTCTACCAACAGCTTTTCCATCGGAATCGACTCTGCCACTTCCTTCGGTTTTTTTGCATTTTTGAAGGTAACCGGTCCGCCAAGCGAAATATAGAAGTTCATATCGATGCATTCAAGCGCGGTTTCCACACTTCCGCTATAGCAATGCATGATGCCGCCTACTTCACTGGCATTTTCCTCTTTTAAAATTGCTACTATGTCTGCGGTTGCCTCTCGATTATGTATGATGATAGGAAGATGTACTTCTTTTGCCAGTTTGATTTGCTTGCGGAAGACTTCTTTCTGGATTTCCTTCGGTGACTTGTCCCAGTAGTAATCAAGGCCCATTTCGCCGAGTGCCACTACCTTCGGATGACCTGCCAGTTCCCTCAGCCATTCCAGATGCTCCTCTGTCATATCAATCGCATCGACTGGATGCCACCCTACGCTTGCATAGATAAAATCATAGCCTTCAGCGAGTTCAATCGCTTTTTTGATCGTTCCCTCATCGAATCCGACAACGACCATATTCGTCACACCCTCAGCAAGCGCCCGGTCAATGACCTCCTGGAGATCTTCATTGAATTGTTCTGCATTTAAGTGTACATGTGTATCAAAAAGCATTTCAAAACTCCTTTGCTGGTGCCTGCAGTTTCATTCTATTCCTCCATATCAATGATTTGAATAGATCCACTGCGATGTTCTTATTATTGCGATAAAGTTGTGTCGATATCATAACTTTTTTTCAATGTCCAGGTCAAATTTTTGAATTCGGTTTCACGAAAACCCGTCAAGTGTCGGGAGTGCTAAATAAGTGTCCAGCTCCAGCGCCTACCCCCTCGAGACGCTTCGGTCCTGCCAATGAAGTCAAATAACGACTTCACTGCCTGGCCCTCCAGCGCTTGTCGGGGCTGAGCAAGGCGCTTACGCTTTTCTTGCTAACTGACTCTCTTTCCTATCATAAATCACTCTTTTAAAAAAATTGCTTTTTTAACACAAAAAACCTGAAAATGTTACACATGAAACATTTCCAGGTTCTTATTTGTATTATTTTACTTTTGCTCCGATTGAAAGTGAATCATCAACTGTTGCCAATGACATGACGCCATCCTTTTCACCTGCAAGAATCATTCCCTCGGAAAGCTCTCCGCGAAGTTTGACAGGCTTCAAATTCGTCACGCAAATCACCTTTTTGCCGACAAGGTCTTCCGGTTTATAATATTTCGCAATCCCGGAAACGACCTGACGCTTTTCATAACCAAGATCCAATTGAAGCTTCAGCAGCTTATCAGCCTTTTTGACCGGCTCCGCGTGTACAACTTGTGCTACTCGCAAATCAACTTTCATGAAGTCGTCAATCGTAATCTCATCCTGGACTTCTGGTTTTGCTTCTTCCACAGGTGCAGCGGCTGGAGCCGTTCCTTGCATTTTTTCCTTGATGAACTCTACTTCATCCTTCAATTCAAGGCGCGGGAAGATCGGTTCTCCCTGAACGACCTTCGTTCCGGCTGGAATCTGGCCGAATTCTTCTAGGCTTTCCCATGTTTGCAGTGCTTCAGAAGTGACATTCAGCTGAGCAAAGATTTTATCTGGTGTTCTAGTTAAAAATGGCTTCAGAAGGACAGCCACTCTTCTCAATGATTCAGCAAGGTGAACCATAACATCTGCCAAAACCGCTTTCTTTTCTTCATCCTTCGCCAGCACCCAAGGCTGTGTCTCATCGATGAACTTATTGCAGCGGCTGATCAGCTGCCATACAGACGTAAGCGCCACGGAAAACTCCATCTTCTCCATTGCGTCTTCGTACTTCTGGACCGTCTCTTTGTTCATTTCGAGCAACTGCTTCTCAAATTCACCTTCAGAGCCATTGTAAGCAGGAATTTCGCCACCAAAATACTTGTTAATCATCGCAACCGTTCTGTTCAGCAAGTTTCCAAGGTCATTCGCAAGGTCAAAATTGATCCTTTCGACAAACCCTTCAGGCGTGAATACACCATCAGAACCAAATGGAACTTCACGAAGCAGGTAATAGCGAAGAGCGTCAAGACCATAGCGGTCAATCAGCGTAACTGGGTCAACTACATTCCCTTTGGATTTCGACATCTTTCCATCCTTCATTAAAAGCCAGCCATGGGCGAATACCTTTTTTGGAAGCGGAAGGTCAAGAGCCATCAGCATGATTGGCCAATAAATAGTATGGAATCGGACGATTTCTTTTCCAACAAGATGGACATCAGCCGGCCAATAATTCAAGTACTTGGAATCATCATCCGTTCCATATCCAAGCGCTGTAATATAGTTGGATAGCGCATCAATCCATACATAAATGACATGCTTCGGGTCACCAGGGACCTTCACACCCCAGTCAAACGTTGTCCGTGATACAGCCAGGTCCTCAAGGCCAGGCTTGATGAAGTTATTGATCATTTCGTTTTTTCTGGATTCCGGCTGGATAAATTCCGGATTCTCTTCATAATACTTCAGCAGCCTGTCTGCGTATTTGCTCATTTTAAAGAAATAGGACTCTTCCTTCACTTTTTCGACAGGACGGCCACAGTCAGGGCAATTGCCATCTTCAAGCTGCCTGTCTGTGTAGAAGGATTCACATGGAGTACAGTACCAGCCTTCATATTGATCAAGATAGATATCCCCCTGCTCCAAAAGCTGAGCGAAGATCTTTTCGACAATTTGCTTATGGCGATCCTGGGTCGTACGGATAAAATCATTGTAGGAAATATCCAGCTTGCCCCATAGCTCCTGAATGCCATCAACGATTTCATCTACATATTGCTGCGGAGTGATGCCCTTTGCCTCAGCATTGCGTTGGATTTTTTGACCATGCTCATCCGTACCTGTCAGATACATGACATCATAGCCGCGCAGTCTCTTATAGCGTGCCATCGCATCGCCAGCTACTGTCGTATAAGCATGGCCGATATGTAAATTGCCGCTCGGATAATAAATCGGGGTTGTAAGATAAAAGGTTTTCAATTTCTCTTCCATGAAGATCCTCCTTAACTAATACTGCTAGTTCATACTAATAGTAGTTATTATACCAGCTAATGCCCTTTGTTTCATAACACTTTAACGACGCTTATAGATGGTTTTGGCCTTTGTCTTTTAACATCATTCATTTTAAAAGCAATGAAATAAGAATTCTCTTAAAAAATATCCCCAACTACGGACATTCTCCCTATAAAGTTTACGTATTTTGTCAGTAGGGAATTTAATTGGCTTATGTCCTAACAGAATTTTAATATGGGCAGCTACGAAGGAACCTTATCAAAAAAGCCCTGCCTTAGGTTTTGGCAGGAGCGGCGATTTATGTGGGAAAGTTTTAAAATCTACTTAATAAAATGATAACCAAACTTATCGATAGAATATACCTCTTCACAAAATAATGGGCAGCTGTCTTGAATTTGTCGAATTTGTGACATTTTGTCGAATGAAAATGTAGAAATTTGTCGAATTATGTGCAGTTTACTATTCTCCAATAATGATTTTCTCGTTTCTTCTTTTAGTAAAAAACGCAACACTACATATCCTCCCTTGTTTTTTTCGTCCATAAAGCTTGATATGAAAAGGTTTTCTCCTTATGCTAAAATTTGTTAACAATAGAAAAATAAAATAATTGACGGTTATTGGAATCGCTGGTATTATAAAACCAATAAGAGAAAAATGTCGAATAATGACGAACTAAATAGATGGGAAAATGAGAGGAGATTTGTTTATTATGAAATCTACTGGTATTGTACGTAAAGTTGATGAGCTAGGCCGTGTGGTAATTCCAATCGAACTTAGAAGGACTCTTGGCATCGCAGAAAAGGATGCTTTGGAAATTTATGTTGATGATGACCGCATCATCCTAAAGAAATACAAGCCGAACATGACTTGCCACATCACTGGTGAAGTTTCTGACAACAACATCACATTGGCAGGCGGCAAGCTGATCCTTAGCCGTGAAGGTGCTGAACAGCTTCTTAAAGAAATCCAGGGAAGCTTCGAACCTGTAAAAGCTTAATATAAATACTCAAGGCCGTGGAGAATCCACGGCCTTTTTTAATTTCACTTATTCATTAATATGATAGGCCTGATATACTTCCCGCTTTTGCACGCCTCTATCCTTCGCTGCTTGCTTGATTGCATCTTTGGAATTCATTTGTTCCTTGGAAATATAATGTTCGACATGTTCCTCAATGCTTAATTTTTCCCACCATTGATTCTCTTCTTCAGCAATCGCATCATGAGAAGCTCCTTCGATGACCAATACAAATTCCCCGCGGACTTCTTCTGCCTCTGCCCATGCCAATGCCTCAGAGATCGTTCCTCTTAGGAACTCCTCATATTTTTTCGTCAGCTCACGACAAAGGACGATTTTCCGGTCCCCGAGACCGTCAAGCATTAACGATAGTGTTTCTTTCAGACGGTGAGGAGACTCATAGAGAACAACCGTTGCAGTTTGCCTTGCCAGCAATTCAAGTTCCCTTTTCTTATCCTTTTTTCCCCTTTGGAGAAATCCATAATAGTAAAAAGGCTGAGGAAGAATCCCTGAAGCAATCAAAGCGGTCAAAGCTGCATTTGCTCCTGGAAGCGGAACGACAGTCAGTCCCTCGGTGATTGCTTCAGCCACAAGCTCTGTTCCAGGATCAGAAATAGTCGGCATACCCGCATCGCTGACAAGCGCTACTTTAGCGCCATCCCTGATTTTTTCAATCAATTTATATCCGCTGCTTTCCTTATTATGTTCATGATAACTCGTTACGGGCGTTTCAATCTCAAAATAATTACATAGCTTTTTCGTGTTCCTCGTATCTTCCGCCGCGATCAAATCCGCTTCCTTCATAATTCTGATTGCCCTGAATGTCATATCCTCGAGGTTCCCGATTGGCGTTGGGACAAGATAAAGAATTCCCTTTTCATGTTCCCGTTCAAAGCTTTTCTGTTGTTGCATGTAAATCACCCGTTTCTCTGTGCTTATTTGCTTCCATATAACATCTCTTTAATCACTGGGGTATACTCATTATTTTCATCATAAACCGTCAATGGCTCTAGAATTTTAAGATCAGGACTTCCGTCTTTGATCGCCTCTACCAATAGTGTATTTGCTTCCTTTCCAGCCTTAGGATAAACAAACTGGATCCGCTTAGGCTCAAGCCGGTATTTCCTCATGATTTCAATGATATCGATCAGCCTTCCTGGCCGGTGGACAAATGCAACCTTCCCGCCCTGCTTGACTAGCTGGCTCGATGACTTGATGGCATCCTCTAGTGTGCAGAGGATTTCATGACGCGCAATCGCCAGGTGTTCATTCGCATTTATTTCTTCATTTGATGGTGTAGGAAAATAAGGGGGATTGCAGGTGACGACATCATACTTCTCGTAGCCAAGCTCTTTCGGTGCATCCTTAAGATCGCCATGAATCATATGTAATCGTTCTTGTAAATCATTATATTCAATACTCCGGACAGCCATATCATACAGCCGCTCCTGGATTTCCACTCCCGTGATTGTCCCCTTTGTCCTCGCACTTAAAAATAGCGGAATGACCCCGTTTCCGCTGCAAAGATCGACAATCTTTCCTTTTTGGATCGGCACCCAGACAAATCTAGCCAGCAATACAGCATCCAGCGAAAATGAAAACACATTCGGGCTTTGGATGATCCTTAAATCCTCTGCCAATAAGTAATCCAATCGTTCATCTTCCCGTAAGTTAACCATTCTAAATCGTTCCTCCATGCCTATATGTTCACTGCCCCTGTGGCTTTTTCATCTTATAAAAATAGCCTTCCCTATTAAGGAAGGCTGCCAATTATTTTTTATTAAGAAAGGATAGGCAGAACAGACAATCCTCTTTGCGCGGGCTTCCGAAATGCAGGTTGCAGATATGGAAGCCTTCCTGGTACAGACGGGCAAGATTATCGTAGCCTTCACCGATATCAACCACGTTTTTATCGCCCTGGGGCTGATTGCTGTTTCCCTTACCTCTATTCTTAATGGTTGGATCTTTTTTACCGATAGTTTGATCCAGACGGCGTCTTATATGCTCATTTTCCAGCTTTAATGCATTATTCTCTTCCAGAACCTCTGCTAAATGCTGTTTTAACTCACCAAGCTGACGGTATAAATCACCGATCTGCGATTCCATATTACTTACTGAGTCAAAGATATCTTTTTTATCCACCTGTTCCACCTCATTAATCTGTGGATGATTGCAACGATACAGCTCCTGCTTCCTGTATTTCCTCAAGTGTATATTCCAGCACGCGTTCCTGTCCAGGTATATTGACTTGCATCACTCGTTCCAGGATGTTCAGCCCGACAACCTTTCCAGGTCCTTCAGGCGTCACAATCGTTTCACCCAGGTCAGGCAGCTGTTCTTTCGCTGTTTCATATTCGTCGTTCTCATATTTCAAACAGCACATGAGCCTGCCGCAAAGACCGGAAATCTTCGTTGGATTAAGGGAGAGGTTTTGATCCTTGGCCATCTTGATTGAAACTGGATCAAAGTCCCCGAGGAACGTTGAACAGCAAAGCATTCTGCCGCATGGTCCTATCCCGCCAAGCATTTTTGCTTCATCCCTCACGCCAATCTGACGCAGTTCGATCCTTGTCCGGAAAATAGAGGCCAAGTCCTTGACCAGTTCCCGGAAATCAACGCGGCCATCAGCCGTGAAGTAGAAAATGACTTTATTGCGGTCAAATGTATATTCAACATCAACCAGCTTCATATCCAGCTGATGTTCATTCACTTTTTCACTGCAAACATCATATGCTTCTTTTGCAGCCGTTTTGTTCTCTTCGACAATGAGACGATCCTTCTGATCTGCAATTCTGACTACCTTTTTCAGAGGCAGGACAACATCCTTCTCGCCAACTTGTTTACGGGGAGTCACCACTCTGCCGTACTCAACGCCCCTTACAGTTTCGACAATGACGAATTCGTCCTTTTGAATTGAGAGATCGCCGGGATCAAAATAATAAATCTTTCCCGCTTTCTTGAAGCGGACACCTACTACATCATACAAGTGTAGATCCCTCCTGCAATTTTAACACCAGCTCTTCCATGAGCAGCTGGGGATTCATATTGGCATGCAGCTTCCTCTTCGCCTCCAGAATGGCTGCCATTTGTTCGGTAAGACGCCGTCCGGATGTCTGTAGTGCAAACTGTTCTAAACGTGAGCTTTCGTTTAGATATACAACCTGGTCTTTCTTGCCAAGCTGAATGTATAGTAAATCCTTAAAAATAAGAAGTAATAAATCCAAACCTCGATCGATTTGTTCTTTCTCTTTAAAGTGCATGAACCAGTTCTCCTGAAGCGCGACCATAGCTTCAAGCGGATTCTTCTTCAGCACTTCATATAATTTTAACACTATTTTTTGTGCTTGTGCAAACCAATCATCATGACTTATCTCTAAAGCTTCTTCCAAATTATTGGTTAGCTGTGCCAGAAGCGGTGCCATTTGTGGTAGTATCCCATTGGCGATTAGTTGTTCAGCCATATTTTTCGGAGATAATGGCGTAAAATTGATTAGCTGGCATCTAGATAAAATCGTCGGCAGCATCTGCTGTGACTGCTCGGTGATCAACACCGCAACAGTACCCGCATGCGGTTCCTCAAGGAACTTCAGCAAGCTATTCGCAGCGTTTGTCGTCATTCGATCAGCATGGACAATCGTGTAAAGCTTATTTTTTGACTCTACACCTGTTTTTGAAAACTCCTCCTGCAGCTGCTGGATCTGGCCCTTTTTGATCGACAGGCCATCAGGTTCGACAAGATGGATATCAGGATGGTTGCCATGATTGATCCTTTTGCAGTTCAAGCAGCTTTCACAAGGTTTATAGCCATCAACCGGCGCCTGGCAATTGATGCTCTTAGCAAGGAGAATACTAATCTCCTTTTTGCCAGTGCCCCTCATTCCTTCAAATAAATAGGCATGGGCGATTCGATTTTTCTGGATGCTGTTTTTAATCATCTTCAAAACATTGGGCTGAAGTCTCTCCAGCTCGTCCCACGTCTTTGCCAAAGGTATCACTCACTTACGTATATAAATTGATCAACAAGCCTTTGATTCCCCTACTCTGCCAAGGATATCAATCTGTTCATCTTTGTTATCCATCAACTCTTCTGTCAACTGTACGAGCTTTTCATCAATGGTTTCTACAAGCTTCAAAGACCTGCCTTCGCCATATTGGTTCCAGCTATGCGAGTGCTTCAGTTCCATTCCGAAGTTGACTGTTTCTTTTACAAATTGCTTAACCAGTGTCTTGAACTTGGCCAGGTCCTTGAATGTCCTCGACCTGGCAAGCCTCTCACCGGCAGACTCAACTTGCTTCATTAATTGCTGAAGCTGTCCGAGCTGCAATTTATGTTCTTGTTTCTCCACGAGTTCATTGAACCTGATTCCGCCCCCAGGCTGTTGTTTCTGATCCAGGCGAACTTTATCTATGTTAAGGCGCATATCTTGATTAATTTTCATCTCTTGCTAGACCTCCGGGCATTCCCCGTTAAAATTGATGAAACTGCTCAACAGGCAATACGAATACAGTCGCTCCGCCAACCTCTACTTCCACCGGGTAAGGAACATACGAATCCGCATTCCCACCCATAGGAGAAACAGGAGCCACAAGCTGGTCACGTGACTTACAGTTATCCCTGATGACCTCCAATGCCTTTTCCACCCTAATGTCTTCTGTTCCTATGATAAAAGTGGTGTTTCCTGACTTCAGGAATCCACCCGTACTAGCCATCTTCGTTGCGCGGAAATTATGGTCAACCAATGCATTGGATAGACGGTTGCTATCCTGGTCCTGGACCACAGCTAATATTAACTTCATTCATTTTCCCCCTATATTTTTTTAGACTTGCTGATATAACAGCAGAGGTTCATTCCGTAGCTTTTGTATTTTCATTATAACAGGATTCATGTGACAAGACATGATATAAACGTAAAATTCCATAGGCTTCCAATTGGATTTGCTTGCTCCTACTATACTAAAAAACAAGCCTGATCGAAATCAAGGCTTGTTTGGCAACCATCACGAATTGATTAGCTTTTTTATTTGAGCTTCTGCTTGTCCGTAAACTGTATCGAGATCTTTTGAAGCATCCACTTTAAAGATTCGATCTGAGAATCGATCGGCAAGGATTGTATACCCTTCCCTCACTTTTTGATGAAATTCGAGTTTCTCAAGATCCAGTCGATTGACTTCACGTCCCTTGTTTTTGTTGATTCTTTCCAGCCCGATCTCCGGTGCGACATCAAAGTATAGAGTCATTTCCGGCATCATGTTTTCGATCGCAAATTCGTTGATTGAGTAAACTTCATCAATGCCTAGGCCTCGCGCATATCCCTGGTAGGCAAGTGAACTATCGACAAAACGGTCACATAAGACAATTTTCCCTTCTTCCAGAGCAGGCTTCACTTTTTCCGCAAGATGCTGCCTTCTCGCAGCTGCATATAAAAGTGCTTCCGTACGCGGGTCCATCGCTGTATTTTCCGGATCAAGAATGACTTTCCTGATTTGTTCAGCAATCTCGATGCCTCCAGGCTCCCTTGTGGCCACTACTTCATATCCTTCATTTACGAGATTTTCAGCAAGCATCTGAAGAATCGTTGTCTTGCCAGAGCCATCCGGGCCTTCTATTGTAATAAAAATCCCCTTTTTCAATTTAAATCCTCCAACTCTTGAACACATTTATTTTACCAGCATGCAGATGTTCTCCACCCTGGATTTTCGCTTCTTTTTCCTTTAAAAATAGAATCGTATTGATATCATCTTCTGTCAGGACTTCACCAGGGAAACTAAGCGGAATTCCCGGCGGATAAGGAATAATTTGCTCGGCACAGACTCTCCCCACAGCATCCTGCAACAAGACAAATTCTGTCTGCTGTTTCTCCATCTCACTAAAACTGACTTCCAACGTAGAAATCGTTTTTTTGATGACCTTGGGCCCAGGTTTATTTTTCCCCTCAGGCATGGTCCTTACTGCCTCAGCAATTATTTCTGCCGCTTCCAGCAATCGATGCTTCATGCCATTCTTCAACAATGGAAGAACAAGCAGCACATTATGAGGATCAGCCAATTCCGTGTAGATTCCTTTTGACTCAAGTCTTGTTTGCAGTTCGAAGCCGGATGAGGATTGAATCGTTAGCTTCAACGGATCATCCCCAGACAAAATTCGAAGGGGTTCTATTTCCTCGAGTTTTTCTTTGAATTTTTTCAGTTCTGATTTCAAATATATTAAGTCTTCCTGATTATAGGTACCCAGATAGCTCCTAGCCAAATCCAGCGATGCCATCAAAGGATAGGAAGGGCTGCTTGACTGCAGAGCCTGCAAGTAGAACTTAAGCTTGCTAAGCGATACGGAACTCGACTGATAATGGAGAAATGCTCCCATTGTCATCGCCGGCAAGGTTTTATGAGCAGACTGGACGACTAGATCAGCCCCAAGTTCCACAGCTGAAGCGGGAAAATAATCCCCTGCCATAAAATGGACCCCATGAGCCTCGTCTACCAATACAGGAATATAATGATCATGAGCCAAATCTATAATTGCCTTTAAATCATAAGCCAAGCCATAATAATTCGGGTACGTTAAAATAAGTGCTTTTGCATCAGGATGCTGGCTGATTGCTGATTTAACACTATCCCGGTTTAATCCAGCAGCCACTCCGAACTCTTCATTATATTCCGGGCTAATGAATACAGGCTTTCCCTTTGCGAGTTTTAAAGCATTCATGATTGACTTATGACAGTTACGCTGGACAAGCACCACATCATCTTCTTCAACCGCGGCAAGAATCATCGCAAGATTCCCGACAGTCGATCCACCTATTAAAAAAAAGCTTTTATCAGTTCTATATAAATCCTTCAGTAGTTCTTCGGCTTCAAGAATAACTCCCTCAGGTGAATGAAGATCATCCAATCCCGTTATTTCAGTTCCATCCAATTTTAATATTTGCTCAAAGTAGGCTCGTCCCTCTTCAGGAAAAAAAGCCCCATTTTTATGCCCCGGTACATGGAACGACAGAGGATTGCCGAATGAATGCTTCACCAATTGAGAGTACAGGGGTGTTTTCGATTGTTCCATATTCTCACCTATATATATAAATTCACACCTATCCATTCTAACACTGTTTTTGAGCAAAAAAAATAAAAGCTCAAAATGAGCTTTTAACTGTAAATGCCAGGTTTTGTTACCTTCCTTAACTTTTCTACGTAATATTTATATTTAGGATCACTCGTATCGGTCTTGATCATGATGCTCTCACAGTCTGCACATATAAAAGAAGTATACAGGTGTATGCCAGCCTTTTTCGTCTGTTCGCAAATCACACAGTTCTCTCCAATTTGATTCTTAGCTAAAAGCGAACCCAAATTCTCCACCTCCGTACACCTATTGTTGCCAGGAGCGTTTTTTTGTATACAATTTTCCGAATAATATTTTCGAAAGTTTAGTTGTTTTATATTTTATGATTGACATACGGTTTCCTTGTATGTCTTACAACAATTAAGGTTGGTTTATTATATAAAATACTTTTGAAGAGAAGCGAATAAGGATCTTTAAGCTGGCTGAAGTAGGTTGCTTAAGGCATTCAGGCAGACTTATTTAGTTTTTTTGCATACATGCGGAAGAAGATGCTGCTGGGAGGGACAGCTATTTTGTGCTTTTCTTCTACATTTGTACAAAGTTGCACTAGGTTCGGACAGGTTTTTGTTGTTTTCCTATAAACCTGGCTTAAGTTGCCTTTACTTCGGACAATTTTTCGTTGTTTTCCTGTAAACCTGTCTGAAGTCGCTTCTGCTTCGGACAACTTTTCCTGGTTTTCCTTCTAACCTGTCTGAAGTTACCTCTACTTCGGACAACTTTTCGCTGATTGCCCCTTAAGCTGTCTGAAGTTGACTCTACTTCGGACAACTTTTCCTGGTTTCCCTTCAAACTTGTCTGAAGTCGCTTCTGCTTCGGACAACTTTTCCTGATTCCCCTCTAAACCTGTCTGAAGTGGCCTTTACTTCGGACAACTTTTCCTGATTTCCCTTCAAACTTGTCTGAAGTTGCTTCTACTTCGGACAAGTTTTCACTGTTTTCGTCTAAACCTGTCTGAAGTTGGCCCTACTTCGGACAACTTTTCTTGCTTTTCCTCCAAACCTGTCTGAAGTTAATCGTACTTCGGACAACTTTTCTGTCATTCCATCTCATCTTGTCCGAAGTCGACTCTTTTTCTGACAGATTCATAATCTTTTCTACCTAACCTGTCCGAAGCCATCCCGCAGGTAGGATCAGTTGCTGCTACATTTTTAGCACCTG
>NZ_JBGCUB010000012.1:0-58791 GCF_053543455.1 Mesobacillus sp. LC4 | reverse complement strand
TTTCTTCTTACAACATTATCTAGTTTTGAGGGAATAAAGTTTTTGTGAAAGCAAAAAAATACCTCTTGAAAAATGCATAAAAGGCAGTATAATAAATATTGTCCTTAAAAATTGTCTGGTGGCGATGGCGAGAAGGTCACACCCGTTCCCATACCGAACACGGAAGTTAAGCTTCTCAGCGCCGATGGTAGTTGGGGGTTTCCCCCTGTGAGAGTAGGACGCCGCCGGGCGATGATGCATGATCATCTTAGATTACTCTAAGATATGGCATTCGAATCATCTGCAAGAGTTATGAAAATTATCATTATTCCGCAGTAGCTCAGTGGTAGAGCACTCGGCTGTTAACCGAGCGGTCGTAGGTTCGAATCCTACCTGCGGAGCCATTATCTCTAAATGACGAGAGTCGTTTGAGCTGGCAGCAACATGCTTCCATAGCTCAGCAGGTAGAGCACTTCCATGGTAAGGAAGAGGTCAGCGGTTCGAGCCCGCTTGGAAGCTCTGAATATATTATTATATGGCCCCTTGGTCAAGCGGTTAAGACACCGCCCTTTCACGGCGGTAACACGGGTTCGAATCCCGTAGGGGTCACCATATGGAGGATTAGCTCAGCTGGGAGAGCATCTGCCTTACAAGCAGAGGGTCGGCGGTTCGATCCCGTCATCCTCCACCATTATTTTTTCACGCAGTGAAAATAATCTACATTTACCATGCCGGTGTAGCTCAATTGGTAGAGCAACTGACTTGTAATCAGTAGGTTGGGGGTTCAAGTCCTCTTGCCGGCACCTTCTTTCTAACTTATCTGAATGAATTTCAGCGCAAAGATGCGAAAAATCCCGAAAAGGATTTTAAGCATGAATTAGTTTTAGGAAGTTGTATTATGTGGAGGGGTAGCGAAGTGGCTAAACGCGGCGGACTGTAAATCCGCTCCCTCAGGGTTCGGCGGTTCGAATCCGTCCCCCTCCACCATTTTAATACATATTAAAATTGGACAAGCTACTAATGTCCTTTTTATTTTTTCATTGGGCTATAGCCAAGCGGTAAGGCAACGGACTTTGACTCCGTCATGCGTTGGTTCGAATCCAGCTAGCCCAGCCATTTTTTGAGCCATTAGCTCAGTCGGTAGAGCAGATTGCTCGCTGCATTGAGTTTTCTTCCTGGCAATCTGCGAGAAAGGCCGGAGGTCTTTTGAGCATCAGATGCGACAGGGAAATATAAATTGGTGGATACAACCTTAGTTCCACTTCAACTTTGAGCCATTAGCTCAGTCGGTAGAGCATCTGACTTTTAATCAGAGGGTCGAAGGTTCGAGTCCTTCATGGCTCACTCATGTTAAGACCCCTAAGAATGAACTTGTCCTTTATTTTTAGGGGTTTTATCTATTATAATAAAAACATGCGGAAGTAGTTCAGTGGTAGAATACAACCTTGCCAAGGTTGGGGTCGCGGGTTCGAATCCCGTCTTCCGCTCCAAAATGGGGCCTTAGCTCAGCTGGGAGAGCGCCTGCCTTGCACGCAGGAGGTCAGCGGTTCGATCCCGCTAGGCTCCACCATCACACTACATAAATACCATTTCAGTCATAAATCCAATTGGGTTTATGGCTTTTTTATTTTCATTTTAGAACGGTTTTAAGTTATAAAAATTAAAGGAGATCAAAGTTCAGAAAGACTTTAAGGAGTTGCTCTAATAGATGCTGTTATTGTGACAGCTTTTTAGGAAAAGAGGCCAAAGCTGTCAAAAAAAGCAGTTATTATGACAGGTTTCAAGATGTAGAGCTCAAAGCTGTCAAGAAAGCGGAGTTATTGTGACAGGTATCAGGATGTAGAGAAGAAACCTGTCAAGAAAGAGCAGCTATTAAGACAGGTTTCAGGATGTAGAGCTCAAGGCTGTCAAGAAAAAGCAGTTATTGTGACAGGTTTCAAGGAGTTGAAGTCAAAGCTGTCAAGAAAGCGGAGTTATTGTGACAGGTTTCAGGATATAGAGGCCAAACCTGTCAAGAAAAAGCAGTTATTATGACAAGTTTCAAGATGTAGAGCACAAAGCTGTCAAGAAAGCGGAGTTATTGTGACAGGTATCAGGTTGTAGAGGAGAAAGCTGTCAAGAAAGCGGAGTTATTGTGACAGGTATCAGGTTGTAGAGGAGAAAGCTGTCAAGAAAAAGCAGTTATTGTGACAGCTTTCAAGGAGCAGAGCTCATAGTTGTCAAGAAAGCACAGTTATTGTGACAAGTTTCAGGAAGCAGAGCTCAAAGATGTCAAGAATGCACATTGCAATGCAATATGCTTTAATTTTTCCATCAATCAGTTCTATAACTGCACGTAATCAGGCGGGAACTTCCTTGTTGCTTCTCGCCTTAACTGTTCAAATCCTCCCTATATTATGGTTTTACGGATACTTCAATGTATAAATTCACTCAATTCTAAACCGTATATATATTCATGAAACTGTCCAGTTGAGTCATTTGAATGAAAGCGTTTAAAATAGGGGGTAGACGAGAGATAGCAAGGGGGAGAAATAATGAAGAAACTTTCGATTATTGGCATGCCTATGGATTTGGGTCAGATGAGAAGGGGAGTCGACATGGGCCCGAGTGCGATCCGTTATGCTGGAATAAATGAAAGACTGAGAGTGTTATTTGATGAGATAGAGGATTTGGGAGATATAGCTGTTGGCAGACCTGAGGTAAAAGTTGATCCTAATAGCAATCTGCGCAACCTGGAACTGGTAGCGGAAAAAAATAGTTTGCTTGCTGATGAGGTACACAAGATTATTGAATCAGGGTCATTTCCGCTTGTATTAGGCGGTGACCATAGCATTGCGATTGGGACATTGGCGGGTGTATCCAAACATTATAAGAACCTGGGTGTCATTTGGTATGATGCGCATGGAGATTTGAATACAGCGGAAACTTCTCCGTCTGGTAATATACACGGAATGCCACTGGCAGCGAGCCTTGGTTTGGGTCATGAGATGCTGACGCAATTAGGTGGGTTTGCACCGAAGGTAAAGCCTGAAAACATTGTCATTATCGGAGCGCGTGCACTGGATGATGGTGAAAAGGACCTCATCAAGGAAATGGGCATTAAAGTGTTCACGATGCATGAAATCGATCGTCTCGGAATGGCTGCCGTCATTGAGGAGACGGTCAACTATCTTAAAGATAAGACGGATGGCGTCCACCTTTCACTCGACCTGGATGGCCTTGATCCAACCGATGCTCCTGGTGTCGGTACGCCGGTAACTGGAGGAATCAGTTATCGTGAAAGCCACCTGGCGATGGAAATGTTAGCTGAAGCGAAAGTGATTACATCAGCTGAATTTGTCGAAGTCAACCCAATCCTTGATGAAAAGAACAAGACAGCTGTCGCAGCAGTGGCATTGATGGGTTCTTTATTTGGGGAAAAACTTTTGTAATGCTCATATAGTTTTGGAATAGAATCATATTAGCACGCAAAAATAGGAGCAGCGGCCAAGTCTGGCTGCTGCTCTCTTATTATTAATATAGAAATGTCTTTTTTGAAGTTAAGTGATCATATTTATTTAGCAGATGGTCGAGTTTAATGCTCATGTCTACAACCCCTTGATTTGACAGCGAGGTTTTTGAGGCTAATTCAACCATTTCTTTACGACAATTTTCAATATCCTTCAACAACGTATTTGCACACACTAATAGTTCCTCGCTTTCAATAAAATATAGTTCATTTATACCCCTTATAAAACTTTTTAAACCAAAATGGTAATAATTTGTTAATATAAAGTTATCGTGTTTTTAGATTTTTTTCGCAAAATAAGTCAGTTAGTTGATAATTTTGTCATTAAAATACATAAATAAAGTTTTTATAAAAAAAACGAAACCTTTTACGGAATCGATTCGTATATCGATTAGCCGCATGAAGCGCGGAGGTAAAATAATGGAGACAATCGTTAAACACAGAATAAAGCAAGTACTCAAGGGAGACCAGAATGCCTATGGAGAGATTGTTGAGGTATACAAGGACAAGGTATTCCAGCTTTGCTACCGTATGCTTGGGAATCGGCACGAGGCAGAAGATATTGCACAAGAGGCATTTATCCGTGCATATATCAATATTAACAGCTTCAATCAAAACTTGAAGTTTTCAACATGGCTGTATAGAATTGCGACTAACCTATGCATTGACCGGATCCGCAAAAAGAAACCCGATTATTTCCTTGATGCGGAAGTGCCTGGAACAGAGGGCTTGACAATGTACTCCCAGGTTCCATCTGAAACACCTTTACCAGAGGATGAGGTTGAAAGTATCGAATTGCATGATACGATCCAAAAAGAAATTTCAAAACTACCCGATAAATATCGATCGGTCATCGTATTAAAGTATATTGAAGAGCTCAGCTTGAATGAGATCAGCGAAATACTGGATTTGCCGCTTGGCACAGTGAAGACGAGGATTCATCGAGGAAGAGAAGCCTTAAGGCAGCAGTTGCGACACGTATAAGGTGAGGTGAAAGAATATGAAATGTCCAGAACAATTTATCGACTATATGCATGAATACTTAGATGAAGAAATTTCCGAAGAACATGAAAAGGTTTTAAGAGAGCACCTGCAAAGCTGTAAAGATTGCCAGGAATACTTCAGGGAGCTGAATAAAGCAATTGCGCTTGTACAGAGCACCTCTCACATCCAGGCGCCAGAGGATTTTACTTCAAAGGTCATGGCTGGGCTTCCTAAAGAAAAAAAGAAGACCGAAATCCAGCGTTGGTTCCGGAGCCATCCATTGGTAACAGCGGCCTCGCTTTTCCTGGCATTAATGACAGTCAGCATATTTTCAACCTGGAATGAAGATCACCAGTTTTCAGTATCGAAACAGCCAAATTTGGTAGTTGAAAATGATACGGTCATCGTGCCTGAAGGGGAAGTTGTAAAAGGGGATGTTGTAGTCAGGAATGGCAAGGTGAAAATTGACGGCGAGGTTCAGGGGAATGTCACAGTGATCAACGGTGAGTTGATCAGTGGTGAGAATTACATGGCATCTGCCGGAAATGTCACTGGTGAAATAACAGAGGTCAATGAAGTGTTCGAGTGGATTTGGTACCATATTAAGAAGACAGCTAAAAACACGGCAGATCTTTTTGAGAACGACGAAAAAGAACAGTCATTCCAATAGGAATGGCTGTTTTTTAAGCAATTTTAGAAAGGAATCCGGTGAGGACCCCCTGTCAAGGACACTGCAATTGACATCATTATTAATTTGAATAAAGCTTATGGTATAATAAAAAAGTTACATTTATTTATAGCTGAAGTGGATTTTTTTCAAAAGGCGATTTCGCCCTTTATGAATGATACATCTCATTTCAAAAGGCTTAGGAGCAACTTTTTGCTGAGTTTACCAGCAACCCCGAAGCCAATCTACTTTTTAACAATATAGCCTTATAAAAAAGGCTGATGAACCTTCCGGCGATTTATGATTTTGCCTGAAGGAGCCTTACTAAACTACTGGAGGAAGTGCAATGTCGTTTGCGGATTTCGATTTTTTAGAATATCTAGCTAATATTGTTGACATTCTCCTGGTTTGGTTCGTCATTTACAAGCTGATTGCAATTATTCGAGGTACGAAGGCTGTCCAGCTTTTAAAAGGGATTTTTGTCATCCTGATTGTAAAGTTTATCAGTGATTACTTCGGATTGAATACGCTCAGCTGGATGATGGAACAAGTACTAACCTGGGGATTCCTGGCCATTATCATCATCTTCCAGCCTGAATTGCGGCGGGCACTCGAACAGCTCGGCAGAGGGCGGCTTTTTTCCAGATCAGGTCTGCAGGAAGAGGAAGACGAAGAGAAGATGGTCGAGGCCATTATCAAGGCCACCGATTACATGGCTAAGCGCCGGATCGGAGCATTGATCTCAATTGAAAGAGAAACAGGAATGAGTGATTACATAGAAACAGGCATCCAGCTTCAATCAAGAATCTCTTCTGAACTGTTGATCAATCTTTTCATACCGAATACGCCGCTTCATGATGGAGCTGTCGTGATACAGAAAAACATCGTTGCCGCAGCGGCTTGTTATTTGCCGCTGTCAGAAAGTCCGTTCATTTCGAAGGAACTCGGTACAAGGCATAGGGCCGCACTCGGTATCAGTGAAGTAACCGACAGTATCACGATTGTCGTTTCTGAGGAAACAGGCAATGTTTCAGTCACCCGGAATGGCGAACTTTACAGGGACTTGAGCGGGGAAACGCTAAGGGAACTGCTCACAGCCGAGCTGGTTTCACCATCAAGAATCAAGCAGGCAGCTTCTACCCGCTGGAATTGGAGGGGGAAGAAAAATGGATAAATGGATGGATAATCCCTGGTTCATAAAAGTTGTTGCCCTGGTTCTTGCTGTCCTGCTTTTTGGATCTGTACCGAAAAATGATCCTGATAAGCCCGGTGATGTGAATGTGCCATCAGATGAAAAGGTAGAGATTATTGAAGACGTACCGGTAAAAAGAATATATGATACCGATACTCTAGTCGTATCAGGCGTTCCTGAAACGGTTTCCGTCACGCTGCAAGGACCGAAAAATCTTGTGCAGCAGGCGAAAACACTACGGAACTTTGAAGTGTTCGTTGATTTGACGGATGCCGAAATCGGCGATCAGCGAGTACCGATCACGATTAAAGATGTCTCAGACCGCCTGACTGTTACCATTGAGCCTGGGTATGCAAATGTATCAATCCAGGAAAAGGTTACGAAGGAATTCGGAGTGGAGGCAGAATTCAACGGAAATATAGTTGAAGAAGGCTATATTGCTGAGAAGCCGACAGTTAAGCCTAACAAAGTCAAAATAACAGGTGCCAAGGATGTTATCGATAGAATCACTTATGTAAAGGCTACTGTGAATTCATCCGCAAAAATCTCGGATACAATCACACGAGAGGCGAGTGTCCTGGCCCTTGATAAGGACATGAATAAATTAGATGTTATCGTTGAACCTGGAGTCGTTGAAGTAACCATCCCGGTGAAGAGCTCGAGTAAAAAGGTTCCGATTGATATTGTACGTAAAGGGACTCCTCCAAGTGGGGTAACGATCGATTCTATCACTTTGGAAACGAAGGAAGCTGAAATCATCGCTGATCCAGCTCTTCTTGAGAAGTTCGATCAAGTAAGGGTTGAGGTGGATGTCAGCAAGATTGATGAGGATACGGAACTCACCCTCCCAGTCATTATTGGTGAAGGAATTGTCCAGGTTTCTCCTGAAACAGTTAAAGTGGCCGTTAAAGTCACTAAGGCTTCCGAGAGAAGTATATCCAATGTTCCCATTGAAATTGATGGGAAAGGTGACGGCTATGAAGTCGATTTCCTTGATCCTGCAAATGGTCAGGCTAACCTGACTATATCAGGGCCGAGTGATATTGTTTCCGCCCTTTCATCCGATGATTTTAGGATTCTGATTGATGTGTCGGAACTGGATGAGGGAAATCATGAAGTCGACTTGATAGTGACAGCACCCCAAAATATAACCTGGAAATTGGCTAAAGAAAAAGCCAGTATATCGGTTGCGAAAAAAGATGCGTAATTGACTGCAATTTTCATACAAGGAGAGATTTTAAGAATGGGTAAATATTTCGGTACAGACGGAGTACGCGGTGTTGCGAACAGCGAATTAACGCCAGAATTGGCTTTCAAGCTAGGCCGCTTTGGAGGCTATGTCCTGACAAAGGAGCATGATCGCCCTAAGGTATTGATCGGAAGAGACACTCGTATTTCGGGACATATGCTTGAAGGAGCACTGGTTGCCGGCCTATTATCAATCGGAGCGGAAGTCATGAGGCTCGGCGTCATCTCTACTCCAGGGGTCGCTTATTTGACAAAGGCACTTGGGGCACAGGCTGGCGTCATGATTTCTGCCTCTCATAACCCAGTTGCAGATAACGGGATAAAATTCTTTGGACCGGACGGATATAAGCTATCTGATGACCAAGAGAATGAAATCGAACAATTGATGGATATGGAAACAGATGAGCTGCCTCGTCCTGTAGGTGCTAACCTCGGACAGGTGAATGATTACTTTGAAGGCGGCCAAAAGTACCTGCAATACCTTAAACAATCAGTTGATGAAGAATTCACTGGGCTGCACATCGCACTTGACTGTGCACATGGAGCAACGTCATCTTTGGCTACGCATTTGTTTGCTGACCTTGATGCTGATACTTCCACAATGGGCGCATCGCCTAACGGCCTGAATATCAATGATGGCGTAGGCTCGACACACCCTGAGGCACTTGCTGAATTCGTCAAGGACAAGGGAGCGGATTTAGGTCTTGCTTTTGACGGGGATGGCGACCGCCTGATTGCGATTGATGAAAAAGGAAACATCGTTGATGGCGACCAGATCATGTATATCTGCGGGAAATTCATGAAGGAACGCGGCCAGTTAAAACAGGGTACAGTCGTTTCTACTGTAATGAGTAACCTTGGTTTTTACAAAGGCCTTGAGGAAAACGGTGTGCAGAGCGTCCAAACGGCTGTTGGCGACCGTTATGTAGTAGAAGAAATGAAAAAGAATGGCTATAATCTCGGCGGCGAGCAGTCAGGTCATATCATTTTCCTGGACTACAATACAACAGGTGATGGCCTGCTGACAGGTCTGCAGCTTGCCAACATTATGAAAGCAACTAAAAAGCCGCTTTCTGAACTGGCAGCGGAAATGAAGAAATATCCGCAGGTTCTTGTAAACATCCGTGTGACGGATAAGCACCACGTAACAGATAACGAGAAGGTAAAAGCAGTAATTGAAGAGGTTGAAGCGGAAATGAACGGCAATGGCCGTATCCTTGTCCGTCCTTCCGGAACAGAGCCATTGGTACGAGTCATGGCAGAAGCAGCAACAGCAGAGCTTTGCCAGGAATATGTAAACCGTATCGCAGCGGTTGTTCAAGAGGAAATGGGCTTAAAAGAATAGAATTCAGTCATATGCATAAGGGCTTCAAAGCACAAAATAGAGCCCTTATGCATATTTATTTAGGAAGAGAGTTTTTAGCAGTCTTGTAAAGGGTATTTGTATGGGAAGGCTGTTTTCCTTTGAATTTCTATTGACGGATGGGTTAGTATCATGTATGATAATCCTGTTTTTGTAAAAGGCTGCTTTTTGCCTTGAAAACAACTTATCGAAAGGTGGGCAGAGGTAGATCAATGGAAAATTAAAGCGCCAGGACTAATCCTTGAACGGAAATGTGGATTAGTTGACGAGGTGGAGGTTTATCGAAGTTTCGGCGGATGCCTCCCGGCTGAAAGCACAGCCGCGAATTTCATCTTCAAAACATTAGGGCAACTTAATGCACAAAAAGATGGGGATGCTAAAACTAAAGAGGATTGGATTTACGAAGTCTGACCTCAAACCAATTATATGAGATAAGGGGGCAAGCTGCCCCTATATAAGAGGCTTCTTGCCCCCTGTCGTACAGGAGGAAAAGAAGTTATGTGTGGAATCGTTGGATATATCGGAAATTATGACTCGAAAGAGATTTTATTAAAAGGCCTTGAAAAGCTTGAATATAGAGGGTATGACTCTGCGGGAATCGCAGTCATGAACGAAAAGGGAGTTCACGTTTTTAAGGAAAAAGGACGCATTGCGGATCTTCGCAACGCAGTGGATAACGGTGTAATGGCGAACGCTGGTATCGGCCATACTCGTTGGGCGACTCACGGTCCTCCAAGCAAGGTGAACGCTCACCCTCATCAAAGCTCAACAAGCAGACTGACTCTTGTTCACAATGGTGTCATCGAAAACTATGATCTATTGAAGCGCGAGTATTTGCAGAATGTCGAATTGAAGAGTGAAACAGACACTGAAATTATCGTTCAGTTAATCGAACTGTTCGTAAAAGAAGGTCTGAGCTTAGAAGAAGCGTTCCGTAAGACGCTGACACTTTTACATGGTTCATATGCACTTGCCCTTATAGATGAGCAAAATGAAGACACTATTTTTGTGGCGAAAAACAAGAGCCCGCTTCTTGTCGGCCTTGGCGATGGCTTCAACGTTGTTGCCAGTGACGCAATGGCAATGATCCAGGTAACAAACCAATATGTTGAACTGATGGACAAGGAAATGGTCATTGTCACGAAAGATGAAGTGACAATCAAGAACCTTGATGGAGAAGTGATTTCTCGCGCTCCTTACACAGCAGAGCTTGATGCAAGCGACATTGAAAAGGGAACATACCCTCACTATATGCTCAAGGAAATCGACGAGCAGCCGCTTGTGATGCGTAAAATCATCCAGAACTATCAGGATGGCGAAGGCGCACTTGAAATCGATTCTGACATCGTTAAGGCTATGAAGGATGCAGACCGCATTTACATCATCGCTGCAGGTACTTCATACCATGCTGGTCTTGTTGGCAAGCAGTTCATCGAAAAATTGGCTAAGATTCCTGTTGAAGTCCACATCTCAAGTGAGTTCGGCTACAATATGCCGCTTCTATCAGAAAAGCCATTGTTCATCTTCATCTCACAAAGCGGAGAAACTGCGGATAGCCGCCAGGTTCTTGTGCAAGTGAAGGAGATGGGCTACAAAGCATTGACGATTACGAACGTTCCTGGTTCAACGCTTTCCCGTGAAGCAGACTACACTCTTCTACTTCACGCTGGTCCTGAAATTGCGGTTGCTTCAACAAAAGCGTACACAGCACAGCTTGCTGTACTGGCAATTTTAGCAGAAGTAACTGCTCGCGGAATTGGCCATGAAGTTGATTTTGATCTTGTACAGGAATTAGGAATCGTAGCGACAGCAATGGAAGCTCTTTGCGACGACAAAGAAGAATTCGAAAGCATTGCACGCGAATACCTGACTGTCACAAGAAACGCATTCTTCATCGGACGCGGAATCGACTTCTACGTAGGACTAGAAGGTGCGTTGAAGCTGAAGGAAATCTCGTACATCCAGGCTGAAGGCTTTGCAGGCGGCGAGCTGAAGCACGGAACCATCGCCTTGATTGAAGAAGGCACACCAGTCATCGCCCTTGCTACACAAGAATTCGTTAACCTGAGCATCCGTGGAAACGTCAAAGAAGTCGTTGCCCGCGGAGCAAACCCGTGCATCATCTCCATGAACGGACTGGAAACAGACGAAGACCGCTTCGTCATCCCAGAAGTGCACAGCCTATTAACACCTCTTATCTCAGTAATCCCGCTGCAGTTGATCTCATACTACGCAGCGCTGCACCGCGACTGTGACGTCGATAAGCCGCGTAACCTGGCTAAATCGGTTACGGTTGAATAATATAGAGTTTTTATTGGAACCTAGCCAGCGTGGATTTGCTGGCTGGGTTTTTTGTTTGTCATTTCTATAAGCCCAAAACGAGGAGGAATCCGCGAAAAGGTCACATAGAAAAATTCTATAAGCCCAAAACGAGGAGGAATCCGCGAAAAGGTCACATAGAAAAATTCTATAAGCCCAAAGCGAAGAGGAATCCGCGAAAAGGTCACATAGAAAAATTCTATAAGCCCAAAGCGAAGAGGAATCCGCGAAAAGGTCACATAGAAAAATTCTATAAGCCCAAAACAAGGAGGAATCCGCGAAAAGGTCACATAGAAAAATTCTATAAGCCCAAAACGAGGAGGGAACCCCAAAAGGTCATATAGAAAGCAAATCACTTACTATTATCTTCGAAATACTGATGTCTCTTTTGGCCGGTTACATTAAGGTTTTTAGTTAGTATTTGTCTTATAACCTTTCTTGAAATCGCGCCATTACTCCATTCGTACATCAGTGTAGTGGTGATCTTCTTATTAGGAAATAGTAATTTGATTTCTCTAATACTACGCAATATGGCCGCATCAATTTTTTCATGACTGCCGCAATGACTGCAGACAAACTCCCTTTTCACAACCCGATCCACAAATGAATGACACTCACCACAAGCTATCCCCTTTTTCAATTGCTCATACTCATACTTCGGCAATCGTTTATAGGGGTTATCCACTGTATGCAACGCAAGCAGTTTGTCGGCAATCTTTTGATGGAGATTATTCAGTGCGGATTGTCTTTTATTCAATTTTTTCATGAAGCGGTTGAGCTGGCTAGGTAAAATGATGGGTGCATTCTTGGGGGCCTGGTACAGGGTGAACTCGGGGTTGATGAATAAGACATAGGATTCAATCTCAAGGTGAAAGCCGAGGCTGGAAAGTAGTTGGCGAAACAGAGAGGTATTGCGTTTTAGTTGGAGCAGGGGGTCTTTGATTTCTTCGCCATGGATTATTTTAAGACGTTCGTCTTCGTAGTAATATTCCCCTTCGAAATCTTTAACTTCGAATAGTAGAAGTTTATTCTGAGTAATGACACTGGAATCAATCTGGAACGTGGTGCTGCTTGCCTCGAGGAGAAGGTCGTTCAGGGTCAGGTTTTGGATCTCAATGCTTTTCATCCATAGATCATACTTGACTTCACCCTCATAGCCTTTCCTCAGCCTATAATGTCTTTGTTTTTCTTTTTCCGTAAAATTCATTCGTGGTTCCAGGAGATTCATGATTTTCAATTCGTCTGGTTCGTACCGGGTTTTTAGTATCATAGTCCACATCCTTTCAGGTTATATTCTGATGTAAAAAATGCCAAATATCCAGTGAACATTTTAAGGCGAAAAAGCCTGCCGATCTCGACCGGCAGGCTAATTGCATATGGTCACTGCAAATATCTTACTCGTCAGCTTCTTCGTTCTGCCTGTTTGTCTGTTCAGGCAGCGTATCCCAGAAGCTAGTATCCATTGTTTCAATAGAATCGTCTGCAATGGCTCTGACTGCCGCATCCAAAGTGGTGATGGTCTGCTTGATCAGGTAGCCGTTGCTCTTTTGGCCAAGTGCATAAGGTTCGTAGTAATGGTCGGACATGCCGCGCATTTCGAATAATAGAGTCGAGATGTCATAGCGGACAGCCGCTCCGTTACGGCCAATGTTTTCCCCCGTACCGCCGCGATATTTGCCGATATGGCCCCAGCCAGTATCTTCAAGTGCATTATAAACGACTGCACCAAGCTTCTTGGAGCCTTCAAGCACCTCTGGCTTCACATTTTCATTTGTAGGATACAGGATCGATCCAGAAACAAGTTCACCTTCTGTTTCACTGAGTGTGCCCTGGTGATGAAGGTCGATCATGTAATCGATATCATATTTCTCAAAAACATTTTCATGAAGCGCGCGTGCTTCTGGTTCCATATCGCTTGTTTCTTTTGCGTGCTCACGATTTAGGTCAACATAGTTAGCATTGTAGCGGGTAAGGTGGCGATCGCCATCTGCATGGTAATCCTCAAGTGAGAAGTCGACATCGCCCATCGCTCCGTCCGCGTTCAGCATCGGGATTACAAGGATATTCACATTATCGAGTACGCCGCTTGTTTTACCAGTTCCTAAGTGTTTAATGAATTCAAGCGCACCTTCTGTTGTCAGCTGCTCGTTGCCATGCTGCTGAGTCAAGAACAAGATTGTTGGGTTTTTCGGATTGGAAATATATTTTGCCATGTGAATATCGCGGCCTTTGACAGTCTGGCCAATCACTTCTAGCTCCATGGCCTCTTGTTTGGCATCTTGAGTCTTTAAGTAATCTACTAAGCTTTCATATGTATGCAGAATCGATGTTTGTACGGATCCATTTCCGGCACTCGGGCCATTTCCAACCGCGCCAGCAGGCAACGCCACCGCCGTCACCGCACCAAGAGCCATCATGCTTGATAAAGAAACAGATAGAACCTTCTTTTTCAAAGTCATTGTCATTCCTCCTATTAAACTAGATTCAACTCTATTTTACGGAATATTATAAAAACAATTAATAGAGTAAGATGCCTATTTTATAGACAAATTTCGGGACGCTAAATAAGTAGTTTGGATAGAGTTTAATCTTCAAATAATTGGGTTTTCTAGGAAAAAGGTAATGAATGATCAAGAAGGGGAATAGAAAAAAGCGTGCCATACGAAGCACGCTCTGGTAGGAGATGACAGTTTGAGGCTGAGCGGAAAAAATAAAAAAGCCAGGAAACCCAGCTTCTAGATCTTTGTAAGTTCTTCCTCGAAATAAAAGGTACTCGGATACTCTTTTACAGTGTATGAATATCTTTTCATGTTTTTCACGTATTGGGATTTCATAATGGTCACTGTTTCACCGGTTTCTTTGATACTGACACTTTGACCTATTTTGTAAAGGTTGCTTGCGCTTTTCAATTACCCACGCCCTTTCATGTTCTCTCCATTATACCACAGTTTCTGGCTAACTATTGATATTCCATTATGGTCTTTAGGAACTTTATTTATAAAACCTATTTTTGGAAAATCCCTTAAGGCTTGCACTATCCTTTCAGTTCTGTTATTCTTAGGAAGAATTATTTTTGTTCGGTATGCAAGGAAAGAACATGCACTGCTTGATTCGCCTGGATATCACTGAGACAAGAATAGTAACAAATTGTGTGGATATCACACTAGGAGGCAACAAAAATGGAAAACGGTAAAGTAAAATGGTTTAACGCAGAAAAAGGTTTCGGATTCATCGAACGTGAAGGTGGAGAAGACGTATTCGTACACTTCTCAGCTATCCAAGGCGAAGGCTTCAAGACTCTTGAAGAAGGCCAAGAAGTTTCTTTCGACGTTGAGCAAGGCGCTCGTGGACCACAAGCAGCTAACGTTACAAAACTATAATAACGATTTAGCCCATACAAACAAGCTCTGAGTGATCAGAGCTTGTTTTTTTATGTCCGAAATAATAAACATAAAAAAACCCCGCTCATTAGAGTGGGGTTTAATGCGGTAAAGCAATGGTTGTTTTTATTATAGCATATGTTTTACAGCTACTGTAAAAAAAGTTTATAAATTTGTTGTTTGCACGTCCAAGTGTGACAGGTTCCATTCCCAGCCTCAGCACGCGCATGGCTCAGAACATGCGAAAAGAGCATGGGTGAACGGACAAAATCATTTAGTTTTTCTGGAAAAATCTGAATTTTCCATTGAAGAATTCATCCGAGCAGTAGATAATAACCATATAGGTATTTATTCATAAAATGGAGATTCCCGGGGGATACAATGGTAGAGTTTGTAAAAGATTTGATTCTGCATTTTTCGATTATATTATCACTCGGTTTCATGTATAACTTTCTCTGGATGCAAAAGCGTTCGGTGTATAAGAAGCAAGTCTTTAAGATGGCGATTTTGGCCGCCTTGTTGATGACCATGGCGCTGCCTGTAAGATTTCATGGCGGCATGGAATTCGATTTGAAGCTGATTCCTGTCTTCATTGCCTTCTTTTATTTAAGCAGGACCGATAGCTTTTTGCTTGTAGCGGTCCTAATGTTATTGCAGGGATTTGTTGAATTTGACAAAATGGCCGTTACGTCCGTCAATTATCTCATTATATTGATCTTGTTTTTTTCAATTGAAAAGGTATATAAACAGACAACTGTTAACAGAAAAATCGCCCTCGGCCTTTTTGTTTATGGTCTGATTACAGTAACCCGGCTTGCGGCTATGATCAACGCTGGTGATGCGGGGGACTATCTGTACTTGCTTGTGTTCTCGCTGGTCTCTTTTATTGCGCTGTCTGTCACCATTTATATTATTGAAATGACCAACTTACAGCGGAAAATGATGCATGAACTTCACAAGGCTGAGAAGTTTTCAGCAATCAGTCAGCTTGCAGCATCGGTTGCCCATGAAATCCGCAATCCCATGACCACGATCAGAGGCTTCATGCAGGTCCTTCAGGGAGAGAGGAATCTGAATGACAACCAGAATCTTTTCATCTCGATTTCCCTTCAAGAACTGGATCGTACCCAGACAATCATTGATAATTTCCTATCATTAGCCAAACCGAATACAGGCAGCATGGCAAAGATTAATCTAAGCGAACTCTTAAAAGAAACGATTGATTTCATGAGGTCCTATTCACATCTCGCCAATACAGAATTGGTGGAGGCCATTGACAAGGATCTGTGCATCAAAGGCGATGCCCATGAAATCAGGCAGGTTTTCATCAATATCCTGAAAAATGGCATTGAAGCCATGCCCACAGGCGGAAGCATCTACATCATCGCCAAGGTGGACAGAGAAAATGTAAGAATCCAGTTCCGTGATGAGGGTGTCGGCATGAATAAAGAACAGCTCGACAGACTTGGCCATCCTTACTATTCTACAAAGGAAAAAGGGACAGGCCTCGGCATGATGATTTCCTTTGATATCGTCCAGAGGATGAGAGGAAGAATCAATGTCGAGAGTGAAGAAGGGAAAGGCACTACCTTTACAATTCTGCTGCCATGCGAGTAAGGGCAAATATTGGATAAATGGGAGAAGGCGATGAGCCTTCTTCTTTTATAATAAGCTTTTCGTGCTTTGAAGGTTTTTTAGTGCGTCGAAATACATTATTAAGCTATAATAATTTTTAAAAGATTTTCATAATTGTTTTTCGGGAAAGGGGTAGGACGGCGTGGCTGATTTTAAGACTTATTTTTTGATGAAGGCGGATGAGGTCATTTCATATGTAAAGGAAAAGACCGATTTTTTTGATAGAGATGCTGAATTGAGCTGTAGGGAAATTGGGGATGGCAACTTGAATTATGTCTTCCGTGTGATTGATGGGAAATCTGGCAAATCGCTGATTGTGAAACAGGCGGGTGATACGGCGAGAATTTCCGATGAGTTCAAGCTTTCTACTAATAGGATCAGGATTGAGTCTAATGTTCTAAAGCTTGAGGGCGAGTTGGCACCGGGTTTGGTCCCTGATGTATACCTGTTTGATGAAGTAATGAACTGCTGTGTGATGGAGGACTTGTCTGATCATACGATTCTGCGAACTGCCCTTAATGAAGGTCGCATTTTTCCGAAGCTTGCGGATGACCTGACGACTTTCATGGTCAATACGCTCCTGTTGACTTCTGATGTGGTCATGGAGCATAAAGCGAAGAAGGCTTTGGTCCAGGATTATATCAACCCTGAATTGTGCGAAATTTCAGAGGACCTCGTATACTCTGAACCTTTTACAGACCATAACAATCGGAATGATCTGTTCCCTGCGAATAAGGAATGGATAGAAGAGAATATATATGGCGATGACAAATTACGTTTTGAAGCAGCGAAACTGAAGTTTGCATTCATGACCAATGCCCAGGCGCTTGTACATGGTGATCTGCATTCAGGATCTGTTTTTGTAAAAGAAGATTCTACAAAAGTGATCGACCCAGAATTCGCGTTTTACGGGCCAATGGGCTATGACGTTGGAAACGTAGTTGCTAACCTGATCTTTGCGTGGTCGAGGGCTCATGTAACAAATGCTGATGTAAAATATGTTTCTTGGCTTGAGGAAACGGTTAAAGATACGGTGGACCTTTTTGCGGAAAAATTTCTGGCAAGCTGGCAGGAAAATGTTACTGAAATCATGGCGAAGGAGCAGGGTTTCGACCGCTGGTACCTGGATTCTGTCCTTCAGGATACTGCTTCAGTAACCGGCATGGAGATGATCCGACGTATTGCCGGCCTGGCGAAGGTTAAGGATTTGACGACGATTGCTGACGAAAAGCAGCATGTTACAGCGGAGAGAATCTGCCTGTCAGCCGCAAAGCAGTTCATCTTGAATTCTGCTGACTACAAAACGGGAGAGCAGTTTTTACAAGGATTAAAGGATGCAGCTTCACGCCATAATATGCGATAATAGGACGTTCCCTATCTGATTTTTAGAGAAAGAGAGGCGCATCATATGTTGCTTCTGGAAGAACGGATGAAAGTCGTAGAATACGGCAAGAAAATCATATCAAGCGGCCTGACGAAAGGGACGGGTGGAAACATCAGCCTTTTCAATCGGGAAAAGCAGCTGGTTGCCATCAGTCCAAGCGGGATTGACTATTTCGATACGAAGCCTGAAGACGTGGTAATCATTAACTTGGATGGCGAAATCATCGATGGCAGCAAAAAGCCGTCAAGCGAGCTGGATATGCATTTGATTTTTTACCAGCGCCGCGATGATTTGAATGCGCTTGTCCACACCCACTCGCCATATGCAAAAACAATCGCTACCCTTGGATGGGATATTCCGCCGATCACGTATTTGGTGGCGTTCGCCGGTCCGAATGTAAGGTGTGCTCCTTATGCAACATTTGGAACGAAGGATCTGGCTGAAAAGGCTTTTGAAGGCATGGTGGATAGAAGAGCCGTGCTGTTGGCCAATCACGGTATGATTGCCGGTGCCCATAATATCGAAACAGCTTTTACGGTGGCTGAGGAGATTGAGTTCAGCGCCCAGATTTATTACCAGGCGAAAGCGATTGGTGAGCCTACAGAGCTTTCTGATGAAGAAATGGCGCGCCTGTCACAGAAATTTGAGACATACGGACAGAGATGACCCTCTTTTTAGAGGGTTTTTTCTATGGTAGCAGGCTCCGTAATGAAAATAGGGAGGCACAAAATCACTAGATTATGCTATGATTATTGAAAAGAAAAAAATGGACTTAATGGATAGTTTTACTAGAGGGGGACAGGCTGGCTATGAGAGCAAGAACTAGGAAGAGTGAACCTTTTTCATTCGACAAACTGAAGGAATTTTTCACTACTGTGCTGCTGCATCTTAGTTTTTATGCCTTCATTGTGTTTCTCGTCATTTTTTTTATAGATAATTTCAGCTAAGTACATAAAAAACACAGCTGCCGTGATTGGCAGCTGTGTTTTATTATATTATGGATTCAACGGATTGTCGTCGTTATGAGGATCCATTGGGTTATTGTTTCTGTTCTGGTTCGGATTGTTCAGGTTTGTGCCAGAGTTTGGATGGTTCGGGTTATGCAAGTTTGGCGGTGTGCCAGGGTTTGGACTCTGGTTCAGATTGTTCAAGTTCGGCGGTGTAGCAGGGTTCGGGTTGACCGGATTGTTCTTTTTCATTTTCTGCTGCTGAACCGCTTCCTGATCAATGCTGGTTTTTTCGATTTTCTCGTCAAATTTGGTCAGGTATTTCGAAGCGAAGTTTTTGCCGCCAAGACCAAATGCCAGTCCGAATGCGAGGGCCAATCCTCCAAGTGTCAGGATGAAGGCTGCGTTCACGATGGCAGGTGCGACTCCAAGCTGATCAAGTGCCATGAAAACAGCGATGGTGATGATCGCATATTTTGCGACAGTTGCCAGTACGTTTGAAGAGTCTCCCTGCAGGATGCTGCTGAGTACTTTCTTCGCTTGGCCGCCGAGCCATAGGCCGACACCAAGGATGACGATCGCGGCAATGACATGTGGAAGATACGCGATTACACCACGTGCAAGGTCGACGAAGAAATCAAGTTTTACGACGTTCAATGCTTCGGCTACAAACAGAAGGACAACAATGACCTGGACGATATAGCCGACGACTTCTGATAAGCTTAATGAGTTTGGACGGTTAGCATTGCTGCCTAGTCCCACTCCTTTAAAATAAGAGTCGAAACCGATTCTTCTTAACAAATCAGCTGTGAATTTCTTCAGCCATTTTCCTAGCCATAGGCCAATCATGACAAGGATGATGGCAACGACGATATTCGGGATCATCGTCAGGATGTCATTCAGCATCGCAATGGCTGGTTCGGAAATTCCTTCGACATCAAGACGCTCAAGAGCGGCGATGACAGTAGGAATTAAAATGAGTACGAAAGCGACCGTGCCGATCACACGTGAAAGACTCGTGCCCTCGAATAAACGGGACAGTCCAAAACGCTGGACTAGTTTTTCAGTGCCTATGCTTTGCAAGAAGTTTGTCAGGATATCACGGACGATTTTAGCGACGAAGTAGCCGACTATTAGAATCAGTGCAGCTGCGAATAGTTTAGGAATGAATGACAGGATGCCCTCGATCATATTTCCGAATGGCTCTGAAACACCTTGCAGGTTCAGAGCGGACAATACTGCCGGCAGTGCCATCAGCAATACCAGATAGAATACGATATTCGCAACGGTGTCTACCGCATTTGTTGTCTGCTGGTTGTCCTCGGTAAGCTTGTACTTACTTAGTTTTTCATGAACACCAAGTGTCTTGCCGCCTTTTTGGATCAGGAACTTCAGCCCTGAAGCAATCAGCCAGGCAAATAACAGGATCAATCCTGCTTTCAGGATGTTAGGAATCGCTGCAGCAATCGTTGAGAACATCCCGACCAGCGGCTCCGTCAACACATATAAATCTAAGATATTCAGGAACATGATGAAGACGAATACTAGAATTAAAATATAGACAATTTTACTGATGATTTTCTCCGCTGAATACTTCTTATTGTTTACGTTAGAAAATAGCTTGTTATCGAGACTAGTTTTCTGAAGCCCCTTGTAAACAGCTTTTTCAATCAATTTTGCGACAAGCCATCCGACAAGCAGGACTGCAAGTGCAATCAGCACATTTGGCAGTTTGCCAAGAATGCTGTCCCAGCCATTATAAAAATTATTGTTCAAACTTCTCACTCCTTAATTTCATTGGACCTACAAGGTGCACTGCGAAATGCTTAGGATAAGATCAAGAAAAGTTGCAGCTATAACTTGTAAAAAGGTCCTAGTTAGCTAGCAAGCATACTTTAATCTACCCATTTGTTTCTGTTATAAACAAAGGGGTGTGTTAATCCTATAGATTCTAGCAATACTATTGTTGAGTGATTGATGAAGAGAGGCTTTAGATAGGGTATGGGTGTGAATTGCTAGAATGAGGATTGTCTTAGAGGGCAGCCAGGTTAGTGCAGTTTGTCAGTATGCGGCACGGGGACAAAAAAAACGGGCGCTGGGCCCGTCTCTTTTATACTATGCTTTCTTTGATCTTTTCAAATACATATAAACCAAATAACCGGCAATAACGACGACACCAAGGACGATTGTCAGCAAGGCGAAGTTTTCCTCGATGAATGGCATCGCCTTATCACCCAATGCGACGATGATGGCTGCTTCCAGGAAGAAGCGCAGGCCACGGCCGATGATCGACCAGATAATAAGTGTAGGAATCCTTACGTTGGAGATTCCGGAAAAAATCGTGAAGACTTTGTATGGGATAGGTGTAAAGCCGGCAATCAGGATGGCCATTGCACCGTATTTTTCAAAATAGCGTTCGACAAGGACAATTTTCTCTTCTTTTATAAAATATCGCAGGATGGGACGGCCGACTTTTTTACCGATATACCAGCCGAGCAGGGCGCCGAGTACAGAACCTGCTGTTGTGATGAAGGCATACCAGAGTGCCTTGTCAGGGTTGGCAATACCCATTGGGATCATCAAAACATCGGGTGGAATCGGGAAAAAGGAAGATTCCAGGAAAGACACGAAGAATAATCCCCATGAACCAAATTCAAGCAGCCATTCTTCAATCGCGTGGATCCATTCAGACATGAAACAGTATCTCCTTTGAGTTTTTTATAGTAGCGGCCATTTGAGCCTAATTAGAAGTATACCATTATTAATTCTGCTAGAGCCAACTATTAATGGTATCCTAAGAAAGAATTAGTCTGTTAAAGGGATGTTGTATATGGAATATATACTGTATTTACTGCTGGGGGGCTTAATCAGTGTCCTCTCTGGTTTTTTTGGGGTGGGAGGCGGCTTTATCCTGACGCCGATTTTACTGTTGTTAGGCTTTTCTCCGCTTGAGGCAATTACGACCAGTTTGTTTTTCACGGTGGGCACATCGATTTCTGGGATTACCGCGCATATTCGTATGAAAAATATCCTCTGGAAAGAGGGACTGATCATGGGACTGAGCGGAATTGCTGCGACACAGCTTGCCCGGCCACTGGTATATGCCATGGAAGCGCGGGGCTGGGATGATGTTGTCATTCCGTTTCTCTATATTGTGCTGCTTGCTTATTTTGCGATAAAGATGATTCGCCAGGGAAGGAAGAAAGACGAGGAGATCGCTGCACCTACCGATTTTTCGCTGCCAAAGCTGTTGGCTGTTGGATTTCTCGGCGGCTTTGTCTCGGCCACGCTCGGAGTGGGCGGCGGGTTCATCATCGTTCCGTTGATCATTACATCGCTCGGCTTCAATCCGAAAAAGGCAGTCGGAACGAGTCTGTTTGCGGTGCTGCTCATCGTCTCAGTAGGGTTCATTTCCTATTCGATCAATACGGATATCAATTACTTCATCGGGCTTATGCTGATTGCCGGGGCGCTAGTCGGCTCCCAGTTTGGCGCAAGAATGACGTCCTATTTTGAAAACAAAGAAATGAACGCGGTGCTTGGGATCCTTTATCTAGTCACGCTGGCAGGAGCGGTCCTGAAGCTATTTGACCTGAATAAAACAGGCCTGGTGATCATGGGGATGTTCATCATCTACTTTTTTACCATGTCTATCCGCAAAATAAAGGTAAAAAAGACGAAGAAAAAAGGCTGACTCTCTCAGCCTTTTTTCTATTCATGCCTCCGATGTGACTGGGTGCATAATGAACGGAGGAAACTCCAGTCCTGGTCTCTTTCTTACAAATAATGCACCATCTCTTTTAAAAGGCTCGTGTTGATATGGGAGATCACTGTAATCGGGTGTAAAGTGGAAGTGAATTGTAGCTGTGTCCCCAAAGCATGCAATAATGTCTTTCATATTTACCGGTGCGGTGCTGATTACATCATACAGTTGGGCCATTCTGTTTTCTTTCGTGAAAATAATAATAGCGCCTAATTCTGGATGGTAATACAGGTGATCGGTAAATACATGAAGAATGTGGTACATCGTAATCCCGTTGGCATTGGCAGTCGCAAATGCGTTGGAAACCGGAACTCTGCGATAGATGATTTTTTCAATCATCTCAAGATCTTCAGGAATTCTTAATTTCGTTAATTGCAGCGGATCTGATTCCATCAAAGCTCTCGCCGAGTATTGGTGTTCCTCAACTTGTTCAAAACCAAATTTCGGGTAAAAATCCAGCACGCTTTCATTGGCGAACAAGTACATATAGTCATACTTTCCTTCGTATTCATCCAGAACATGGTTCATCAGATTAGCTGACAGGCCTTTGTTCCGATACTGCGGATGGGTCATGACGGTGCCGATTTGCAGGGCTTTATGGCTTATTCCATCGATCACCAAATCAAGCTCGTTGACCGATACATTGGCCACAATCTGGTCGCTGTCTGCATAGGAAAACGGAATGTACCTATCTCCCCAATATCCAAGCTCATGCCAGCTCGTGAAATCAAGGCCGAAAATGCCGGCGGCAAGCTGGATAAAACTTTTTCTCAAAACATCATTCTCACGGTAATGGCTTACTAGCTTCATATATCAAAACTCCTGTCTCTCGAGGCAAACATATAGGTTTTATGATGGAATCGAATGCCATAAATCAGCCCCATCGCGAGCATATTTCCCATAAGCGAACTTCCGCCATAACTGATGAATGGCAGTGGGATGCCGGTAATCGGCAGCAGCTGGATCGTCATCCCGATATTCTGGAAAACATGGAAGGTGACCATGCTGATGACTCCCGCACTGATGTAGGTATTAAAAGGGTCATTCGTATCCAGGGCGGTTTTAGTCAGATGGTAGATTAGCAGGAAGTACAGGCTAATGACAAAGCTGCCGCCAACAAAGCCGAATTCTTCGCCAATCACACTGAATATAAAATCTGTATGGCTTTCCGGAATATAGACTTCACTGCCATTGATGCCTTTTCCGGTTAGCATGCCGGAGCCAATCGCACTGAGTGATTTTAATAGATGGTATCCATACTCCGGGTAGCTCTCAGGGTCAAGCCACGCATATATCCGCCCGAACTGATACGTTTTTACTCCAAGGTACTTCTTAAGAATCTCAGGTTTCCAGATCACGAGATATAGAATGCCAGTACCAAAAGCAGCTCCGCCTCCATAAAGAGGCAGAATGATTTTCCAGGTGATACCTGAAACAAGGATGATCCCGGTGAAAATGGCCAGCACGACGAGAGAGGTGCCCAGGTCAGGCTGGAGCATGATCATCCCAAGTGGCAAGGCAGTTATAAAACCAAGCTTGATGAAAAGAAGGAAGTCTGTTTGAAGAGTCTTTGTCGCATGTTTTTTATGATGAGCATAAATCGTGCTGCTAAGGGCAAGAATCAAGAAGACCTTCATGAACTCTGAGGGCTGGATTGAACCGAATGGCTCGATGAAGAACCAGCTTTTGGCCCCGTTCCGTTCTTCGGCGATACTGGCAGGAGCGAAAAACAGGAAGACAAGCAGGAACACTCCGAAACCATACAAATACCATGAAAGTTTGCGGTATTGTTCACTGTCGAACATCATCACAACAGCAATGATCCCGGATCCGACGACATACCAGAATATTTGTTTGTATAAAAAGTTTTGACCGACATACTGCCCCGTTTTCTGTGCGCTGTATATAGCAATGCAGCTGGTCAGAAAAAACAGCAATAAGAGGAGCGTCAATGTCCAATCAAATCTGTCGAATTTTTTAATCGATTTCTCCATTTGCTACACCCTGTCCCATTCATTAGTCCGGTGAATATTGTCGCTTTCAGTTAGCTGTCCTGCTCACTGATCAGCGGTCTTACCATTTTATGCTAGCGTAAAAGGATGATTCTTACAATCCCTGCCAAGGTAACATATTCCTGTACCTATTAGACGATTTAATAGACATGATAGTTTCTGGTCCAGGTTGGATTCTTTTTGCGGAAAAGGTCGATAATAATTATGTTTTTGAAGAGTCAGAATAAGATATTTTCTGCCATTTTTGTTAGAATGGAAGAAGTGTTATTTGTACGGAGCCCGCTGGCCATTTGCAGCTGAGAATTTTTCCAGGAGGTTTTGTCTTTGAAAAAGAACCATCCTTATAGCAGGGATTTACTATATGTCCATATGAACGAACGGGACCAGTATGTGCTCTCACATGGGGTCGAATTTCATGAATTCGCCAGGTCATTGTCTGATTCACTCAACCATCTGCTGCTGTTGAAGCATCGCTATGAGGATGGTGAGTTCAACAGACATACTTTATTTGAGTATGTATCTGAAGACAGCGTCGAAAAATTGGTTGGAGCCAATGTCCATGCATACGGGGATTTTTGCTGGATCGATTTTGAGGAAGTAGAAGCACTGAATGTGCTGTCGGCCCAAGAGATTGCTGAGCTTCTTTATCTCGGGCATATCAAACATCATTTGAAACTGCCTTTTTATAATCAGCTTAATAACCGTTTTGTGTTCCTCTCCACTGAAGATGGCTGGTTCAATAAAACCTATTACCGCAATCTCAATGATTTTTTCCGAATGCTTGGCCTTGTCCTGTCAGGCAAACTAGGGGAAATGAAGCCGGAAAAAACACTGCTCGGGATCCGGAAAAAGAAATCCTATCCTTCTGTCAACAAGGAAATCCTGAAATCATTGACGCCAGCCCTCAAAGAAGGGGCCGTATTTTCGCTGAAAAACATCCAACAAAGCCGTAACAGAATTGAAATTCCAATCTGGATCATCGGTGATTTTGCCAACATGGATGATATGCATGATGAATATAAAGAAGCCAGCACCAGCAATCCGGATGGCAGGATCATCTTCGATAAAAAAGCTAAAGAATGGAGCTTGCTTGCTCAATAAGTCGAAAAAGATATTTTTTTGGAGCAATTTTTGGCAATCGTGTATAATGGGACTTAGCGGAAAATTACATATCAAATGAACAGGTGTCTTTTTATCATAAGACTTAATAGGGAAGTTGGTGAAAGTCCAACGCGGTCCCGCCACTGTAAATGGGAGCAAGCTGTAAATGCCACTGTACAAATGTATGGGAAGGCGCAGCGAGCATTGACCATGAGCCAGGAGACCTGCCTGTCCATCGCACAAGCAAACCTACGAGGATAGGGAGGTGCCGGCTGGCTCTATGTATTTTATGATGATAAAAACATTTGCTTACTCGGACATCTCCCCTTTAGGTGGAGATGTTTTTTTATTTATTAAAGGCTTTGGTGAATGTTTGCACGATTTTAACATTCTGTTGATTGTAGTGACGGAAATCAACAGTCTGATTTGACAAAGCTGATTGGAAAATTGGAGGAGAAGCGAATGAAGAAGTTATTGATGTTGATGATGGCAGCAGCCATGATCTTGGCAGGCTGCGGCACGGAAGCACAGCCAGAAAAGAAGGAAAGCGAACAAACCGCGCAGGAGCAGAAGACTGGATATCCGGTCACGGTAAAAGATGCGCTTGATGAAGAAGTTGTCATTGAAGAAAAGCCTGAAAAAATCATTTCCCTCATGCCGAGCAATACGGAAATCGTTTATGCACTTGAAAGCGGAGACGCGATTGTAGGTGTCACCGATTTCGACAATTATCCAGAAGATGCAATGGCAAAGGAAAAAGTCGGAGGCATGGAGTTCAATATTGAGAAGATGATTTCCCTTAAGCCGGACCTCGTCCTTGCACCTGGTTCAACTGCGGATACCGCGAAAGAGGGCCTTCAGCAGTTGAAGGATGCGGGGATAGCTGTTGTCGTCGTGAATGATGCTCAGTCATTTGAAGAGGTATATCGATCAATCGAGATGATTGGCCAGGCCATCGGCGAGACAGATAAGGCAGATGAACTTATTGAGAATATGAAAAATAGTTTTGCGGAACTGAAGAAGAAAGCAGAAGCAATTAAACCTGAAGAGCAGAAAGCTGTATTTGTCGAGGTTTCACCAGCGCCGGAAATCTACACTGCTGGCAAGAGTACATTTATCAATGAAATGCTGGAGTTGATCGGCGCTAAGAATGCTGCTGGCGATCTGGATGGCTGGGCGAAGGTTGACCCGGAAGCCATCATCGAGCGTAATCCGGATGTCATTGTGACAACCTATGGATATTATACCGAAAATGCAGATGAGCAGGTTCTTGCGCGGCAGGGCTGGAATAATGTAAAAGCGGTCAAGGACCAGCGGGTATATGATGTTCACTCCGACCTCGTTACCCGTTCAGGTCCAAGGCTCGCTGAAGGAGCAGAGGAGCTTGCGAAAACCATTTACCCGGACGTTTTTAAATAATAAGGGAATTGCCTATCTATTTGCGGCAGCGTTCTTGATCATCTCGATGCTGCTTGGCATCTCCATCGGAACGGTTTCCATCCCTGTGCCCGCTATTATTGAGATTATGGGTGCTGAGATTTTCCGCTTACAGGGACAGGAAATCGACCCGATGTATGCAAGTATCGTCATGGAAATCAGGCTGCCGCGTGTATTGCTGGCAGGGCTTGTAGGCGCATCGCTGGCTATTGCCGGTGCTGCCTTCCAGGGCCTGCTGCGCAATCCGCTGGCAGATCCCTACACGCTTGGGATTTCATCAGGTGCTTCCATCGGTGCGGTTGTCACGCTGTTTTTTGGCATTTCACTGCCGCTGATTGGTGCCTTCACCTTGCCGGTGCTGAGCATTTTATTCGCTTTTGCGACCGTCTTATTTGTGCTATTTTTTGCCCGGAAAGTCGACAGGCTGCTCAGGGTGGAGACGATCATTCTAACCGGTATTATCTTAAGTTCATTTCTAGGTTCTTTCATTTCTTTGATGATTGCGCTCTCCGGCGAAGAGCTGAGGCAAATCATCGGCTGGCTTTTGGGCAGCGTGTCGATGCGCGGCTGGGAATACATTAAGATTATTTTTCCTTTCTTTATAATCGGATTGGTGATTTTGCTTGCCAACACAAGAGAACTGAATGCCATGTCGTTTGGTGAGGAGCGCGCACAGCATCTAGGTGTCAATGTTGAGCGCCGCAAGCTGCTGATTTTGCTTTCTGGTTCACTTTTAACAGGTTCAGCGGTTGCCGTATCCGGGACAATCGGCTTCGTCGGTCTCGTCATTCCTCATTTGACAAGGACAGTCTGGGGACCGGACCATCGTCATCTGCTGCCGCTATCAGTCCTGATGGGCAGCGGCTTCCTGATTCTCGCAGACCTGATATCACGAACGATCATCGCTCCTTCGGAATTGCCGATCGGCGTGATCACGGCATTAATCGGTGCACCGGTTTTTGCGTTTATTTTAATGAAAAATCGCAAGGAAAGAAGTGCTGGCTGATGATCACAGTGAAGAATCTAACAGGTGGATATGCAGGCGGCGAGGTGTTAAAGGGAATCTCCTTTGAGGTTGGCAAGGGTGAGTTGTTTGGAATTCTTGGCCCGAACGGAAGCGGGAAAACCACTCTGTTAAAAATGATCAGTGGTGCTTTGGAATCCAGGGAAGGTGACATTGAGCTGGACGGCCGGCCATTGACTCAGTATACACCGAAGCAGCTTGCCAGAATGATGGCAGTCCTGCCGCAGCATTCTGACCAGGCCTTTTCTTATAGTGTGAAAGATACCGTTTCGCTCGGGCGCTATGCACACCAGAAAGGCTGGTTCCACAGCTGGAGTGAGGAAGATGAGCAGATTGTCGTGAAGGTGATGGACCAGACAGGAATTGCCCATCTCCAGGAAAAATCAATCGTTGAACTATCTGGCGGCGAAAAACAGCGAGTCTACCTCGCTCAGGCACTGGCGCAGCAACCGAGGATCCTGCTGCTCGATGAACCAACGAATCATCTTGACCTAAGTTTTCAAAAAGAGCTGCTGGACCTGCTGAAAAAATGGGCAGCGGAAGAGGAGTTGACGGTCGTCTCCATTTTTCATGATTTGAACCTGGCATCATTGTATTGTGACAGGCTGCTGCTGATCGAAAACGGGGAGCTGCTGATTGTCGACTCTCCTATTGAAGTGTTAAAAGAAGAGCGGATCAAAAGTGTCTATAAGACGGAGATCAAAAACCATCCGCATCCGGAAATCGCCAGGCCTCAATTGCTGCTCATGCCGGAAACCGACGGCGTTCATGACGCTGCGCCGCAAATAGACGACAGATTTCTTGATGTGGGGGCAGACCGGATTGACCTACAGTCACCAGTAAAGTTGAGGACCATGTCTTCGGGAATCACCGGTGCCGGGATTGGCTGGCATAGTTCGTTCGTGCACCGTGTTGTCCCGATGGAGTATGACTGCAGTGACCATAAAGCAGAAATGGCAGACTACTTACAGGAGATTGGATTCATCCCAAGCGAAACGGTGGGGATGATGACGGCTGTTCCGGTTGAAACCGCATCATACCGCTCCTTTGAAGCTGACGGAATGTCGATTTTCATTATTGTTTCTGCGGGCAGCACACATCGGGACAGCCCCCGGAATATCAATACATGGCTGTTCATTAACGCAAGGATTTCCGAGGAGGCCTTTATCCAAAGCGCAATGACCGCGGCAGAAGCAAAGATAAGCGTCCTGCACGAACTGGAAGGAAACGGAGCTGGGATTGCCGGCCAGCCAGCTGGCATTTCCACGGACAGCATCTGCATCGCAGCAACACAGCAAGGCGAAGAGATTTCCTATGCGGGCACTGCAACACCGCTCGGCAGGCTGATCAGCGAGGGGATTTACACCTGCACAAAGGAAGCAATCCTAAACTATAGAAACAGCAATACCGCTTTCAAGTTTTAATGAAGGAAACCATCCACTTCATCACGAATCTTAATTATAAGAGGTGATGAGAATGGAAATGAAAATGGGCTATGTCATCCTATATGTTTCCGATCTGGAAAAAACAAAGCATTTTTACGGTGAGCTGCTAGGCCTTAAACTTCGAAATGAGTTTGGGACCTATATTGAGTATGAAACAGGCAGCACCGTGCTGTCGATGAACACAAGAGAAAGCGGCCGCGAAATCACGACGCTCCCCATCCCGGATGGCATAAGGAAAGAACAAACCTTTGAGCTAGGATTCGTGACAGAGGATGTCCCTGGCGCAGTAGAAAAATTGCGGGCCGCCGGAGTCCCCATCCTGCTCGAGCCAACCGAAAAACCATGGGGCCAGGTCGTCGCCTATGCAGCAGATCCGGATGGGCATTATATTGAAATATGCACTCCGATTGGATGAAGAAAAGTCCTGCAGATCATTGAGCTGCAGGACTTTGTTCTTTTAGTTCAGCTAATGAGACTAAGCATTGAATTATAGTGACTATTAAAGCCAACATATGCCAGAAAAACGGGAGTGATGGTGATCTCAGTAACAAGTAGGGCCAACATGTGCCCGAAAAACGAGAGTGATGGTGAACTCGGTAACAAGTAGGGCCAACATGTGCCCGAAAAACGAGAGTGATGGTGATCTCGGTAACAAGTAGGGCCAACATGTGCCCGAAAACCAGGAAGCCATATGATTTCGGTAACAAGTAGGGCCAACATATGCCCGAAAAACGGGAGTGATGGTGATCTCGGTAACAAGTAAGGCCAACATGTGCCCGAAAAACGAGAGTGGCGTTGAACTCGGTAACAAGTAAGGCCAACATGTGCTCGAAAACCAGGAAGCCATATGATTTCGGTAACAATCAAAACCTGCGTTTAATATAAGCTCTATTAATTTGTTAGAATCACTAAAATTCCTTCACCGGTTTCTTCGCAAGCAGGGCGGCTATCATTCCTAACACTGGAAGGGCTATGGACATCAGCAAAATTTCCTCATACCCGGCAAAATAATCGTAAGCGAGGCCGAATGGAAGAGGACCCAAAGCGGAACCAAGCACGGTGACTGTCATGGCCGATCCTTTTATGCTTCCGAGCGATTGTCTGCCGAAGAAGCTCGGCCAGACGTAGTTTAACGCTATTCTTTCAAATCCCCCGCTGATTCCCCATAATATCCCGAATGCAATCGCGATTGCAGTTTGGTCGGCTGCCAGCAGGACGAGGATGAAAATGATTTCTCCTGCAAAAATTCCGGCGAGCACATATTGCACTTTTACCCGGTCAAGCAGCGGTCCAGCAATCAGTGTGACCGGAAAACCAATCAAGGCCATCAAGCTTAATACTAGTGCAGCGATTCCCGGTGAAATCCCATTCGTTTTAAAAATAGAAATTAAATGAAAAGTAAGTCCTGTGTTAACAAGTGAAGGAATCCCGACGCAAAATAGCAACAGCCAGTATGCTCGTGTTTTGACCGCTTCCTGTACACTCCAATTCACTTCTTCAACTGGCTGTCTTGTTCTATTATGATCAGCAGGATCAATTGTCCAGTCGGGTTTCAAGCCATCTGGCTGTTCACCAATGTCCTCCGGCTTGTTTCTGATCAAGAAAAAGGCAAGCGGAACAAAGACTGCCAGAAGCAAAACGCCCCAAACCTTCCACGAGAAGCTCCAGCCCCAAGTGGCGACAAGCCAGGCGTTCAATGGCGGGAGGGCCGCTGAGCTGGCAAAGCCCCCGATGGCCATAAGGCTCATGGCTTTCCCTCGTTTTGTGATAAACCATTGCGGAACAAGAGTGTTTGGAATCAGGCTCATCGAACCCTGGCCCAGGACTCGGATGAGGAAAAAGCCGATGAACAGCATCGCCGTGTTGACGACCATACTGTTCCAAAAGCTAGCAAAGGCCAATCCAATACCGACGATAACCGACATTTTTCTCTGTCCCCATTTATCCACGAACCTGCCGACAAAGAACATGCAGATTCCTGCGGCAAGCGTCGCAAGTGAATAGACGGCCGATACATGTGACCGACTCCAGCCGAAATCTTTTATGTAAGAATCAATAAAGACGGAAACCGAGTATGTTTGACCAGGGCCTGAAAAAAAGACGCCGAGCCCTGCGATGAAAACAATCACCCAGCCATAATAAAAATTAGTCTTAAATGGTGCAGATATACTTGATGTATTCATGTGAAAACCTCCCAATCCATCATAACAAAATGCCCTCGTCAATATCTTGCAGTAAGCTGAGAGATAGAGTCGAATTTACATTTTAAGGTTTTTAGCGTGTGTATGTGAAAAATGGAGATATAAGTCGAATTTAAGAGATAAACACAATATACAGCGCTTACAACATTAGTTGCGTGTTTTTGTATATGTGTTATGATAAATCCTGTTTGTAACGGACCCGGCTTGCTTGAGAGTAGGAAGCCACAAAATCAAATTAAGGGGGTGTTTACTTGAATATTACTACAATTAAAGAACAATGGTTTGGCAACGTTAAAGGAGATATCCTTGCGGGTATTGTCGTTGCGCTTGCTTTGATTCCTGAAGCGATCGCCTTTTCAATTATTGCTGGTGTTGACCCGATGGTAGGACTTTACGCCTCATTCGCTATTGCTGTGACAATCGCGATTGTCGGCGGCCGTCCTGGTATGATTTCAGCCGCGACCGGTGCGATGGCACTGCTGATGGTGACGCTGGTTGCTGACCATGGTTTGCAATATTTAATGGCTGCTACGATTTTGACAGGTCTCCTGCAGATTCTGTTTGGTGTGCTTAAATTGGCAAGGTTCATGAAGTTCATTCCTCGTTCTGTCATGATTGGCTTCGTTAACGCACTTGCAATCCTGATTTTCATGGCACAGCTTGAGCAATTTGTTGACGCAACATGGGTGATGTATGCAATGGTAGCCGGTGCGCTGGCAATCATCTATCTTTTCCCGCGCATTACCAAGGCTGTTCCGTCACCACTTGTCGCAATCATCGTGATTACTGTTATTGCGCTTATGACAAAGAGTGATGTGAGGACTGTGGGCGATATGGGTACACTAACATCTACCCTGCCGTCATTCCTGATTCCTGATGTTCCATTCAACCTGGAAACGTTAAAAATCATCTTCCCTTATTCAATCGCTCTGGCAATTGTCGGCTTGCTGGAATCCTTGCTGACAGCATCAATCGTTGATGATATGACGGATACTTCTAGTGATAAAAATAAAGAAAGCCGTGGCCAGGGGATTGCGAACATTGTTGCCGGGTTATTCGGCGGCATGGCAGGCTGCGCAATGATCGGACAATCCGTTATAAATGTTAAATCAGGCGGCCGAGGCAGATTGTCCGCGCTTGTTGCTGGTACTTTCTTGATGTTCCTGATTATTGTTTTAGGAAATATTGTTGTTCAAATTCCAATGGCTGCCCTTGTTGGCGTCATGATCATGGTTTCGATTGGAACATTCGACTGGTCATCCATCAAAGGCATGGCAAAGACGCCTGTTACCGATTCAATCGTCATGGTCGTTACAACGGTCACAACAGTATTCACGCATGACCTTTCAAAAGGTGTATTTGCCGGAATCATCTTGAGTGCGATCTTCTTCGTAGCAAAGATATCCAAGGTGAAGGTTACCTCAACATTTGATGTGGCAGCAGAACGCAGGACGTATTTTGTAACAGGACAAGTTTTCTTTGCCTCAGTTACTGACTTTATCGAATCATTCGACTTGAAAGAAGCTGCAAAAGAAGTCGTGATCGACTTGACTCATGCCCATGTCTGGGATGATTCAGCGGTTGCGGCCATCGATAAAATCGTCATCAAATTAAGGGAAAGTGGAACGTTGGTCCGCCTCCAAGGATTGAATGAACCGAGCTCCCACTTGATTGACAAATTAGCCGTTCACAAACAGGAAGGCGCAAAGCTTTCCGGACATTAAAAAATAATGACTTTTTCAGGAAGCACGTTGACGAATCAGCGTGCTTTCTTTATATATTAGGTAATGGAAATCAATGTAGGAGGAATGGCATGTTTAAAAGAATCTTGCTGGCATCAGATGGATCTGACCATTCAGTGCGCGCGGCAAAAAAAGCAGTGGAATTAGCAAAGCTTAGCGGCGATAGTGAAATAACTGTTGTGTATGTTGTCGATGGGCAGACTTCTAAAGAAGATGTCTTGCACAATCCGGATCGCACAATCGTTGAGGAGAAAAGAAAAATCAGGCTCCAGCCGGTGACTAACTTGCTTGAAGAAGAGAGTTTGAACTTCAGGTTTGAAAAACTGCTCGGTGAACCGGGACCGGCCATTGTTGACTATGCCAACAAGAATTTATTCGATGTCGTCGTCGTCGGCAGCCGCGGTTTGAACGGCCTGCAGGAAATGGTCCTTGGCAGCGTCAGCCACAAAGTCGCAAAACGAGTAAAAGCACCGGTATTAATAGTAAAATAATCAACGTTCTGGGAAACCTGAGCGTTTTTTCTTTGCAGTTTTAATTTTAATAACGTAATAAGACGGAAACCTGACTAAAAAAATTGTGATAATGGATTTATATAGCGAGATTTTAATTAATATAGCGGGATTTTAATTAATATAGCGAGATTTTAATTAATATAGCGAAAATCCGATGAATATAGCTAAAATTTATATAATATAGCGAAAATCTAAATAATATAGCGGGAATCTGATTTATATAGCGAATTGGAAATTACCCTCGATTTTTTCCAGCTAAAAGAAAATACCTCCAAGATGTCTTAACTGCCTAAATGCACAATTGTATTTGGTGGGTTTTTATAAATGGTTTATAAAGAGATTTATTCACAGATTTATTAGTCAATTCATATGGTAAATCAGGCGCTGAAATTGGGTTATTTGCCTATAAGTGGTTTTTTGAACGGTAACTATTTCTCTGAATGCTAACTTTTAACTCCCTGGCAGGTTTCACACTGGAAAAACAGGAAATAGTATAGCTTGAGGGCTTTTTCGTGTGGCTGGTTGCTTTATTGAACAAGAACAGTTATTCGCTTTCAAGTAGGAAATACGGTGATATTCATAAAATCCTAAAAGCCGGTAGAAAGCAACAAAGTTCACGAAAAAAGAGCTTTATTAAAAATTGATAACAATTCCGTAATTTAAAAATAAAGTGGTAAAATAGGAAGCGGAAAGTGGAGCCAGATTGAATTTATTGGAGGTCTATTTTTATGAAGACAAGAATCGGGCTGCTGTACGGCGGCAAATCGGCTGAACATAAAGTATCGATGCAAACAGCATTGGCTGTGACGAAAGCATTGGATTTTGAAAAATTCGAGATTTATCCTATATACATAACGGAGGAAGGAGAGTGGGTCAAGGGTCCGCAGCTTGGCGCTCCTGCAGAGAATGTCAAGGCGCTTGAGTTTAACGATCAATCAAATCTGCCGACTCCTTCCTTCACACCGGCTTTATTCCAGGCAGGCGGAGAAGAATCCAACCAGACTCTAGATGTCATCTTCCCATTGCTTCACGGACCGAACGGAGAAGACGGAACGGTTCAAGGCTTGCTTGAATTATTGAACCTGCCGTATGTCGGAAATGGCGTACTTGCCTCAGCTGCAGGCATGGATAAAATCGTCATGAAAAATGTTTTCGCACAGGCGGGACTTCCTCAGGTGGACTATGTGTCCGCTCTTCGAAGTGAATGGGAAAAAGACAATGAAAAGGTATACGGCCTTGTTGAAGAAAGACTTGGCTATCCTTGCTTTGTAAAGCCTGCGAATCTTGGATCCAGCGTGGGGATCAGCAAGGCATCCAATAAGCAGGAGCTTGAGGAAGCCTTCAAAGAGGCCTTCCAATTCGACCGTAAAATCATTATTGAGCAGGGTGTTGTCGCCCGTGAAATCGAAATTGGCGTACTTGGAAACGATGAACCAGAATGCTCCGTCGTTGGTGAAATCGTCCCTAAAAAAGATTTCTATGATTACAAAGCGAAATATGAAGATGGCGATACAGCGATGATCATCCCAGCTGAAATCACAGAACAGCAATATGCTGATCTAAAAGAAATGGCGATCACTGCGTTCAAAGCGCTCGATTGCTCAGGTCTCGTCCGGGCTGACTTTTTCCTGACCAAGGATGGCCAGCTTCTGATCAACGAGGTTAACACAATGCCGGGCTTCACACCATTCAGCATGTTCCCGCTCTTGTGGAAGCATACAGGTGTCGAATATCCGCAGCTGATCGAAAAGCTTGTGAACCTTGGAATCGAACGCCACGCTGAAAAGCAGAAGATCAAATATACATTTTAACCGATAAATCAACCAGTGAGACACGGCCGCGGCCGTGTTCTCTTTCACTTGGAAGTATAATTTTTTTACTTAGATTAGTGTCTAGCTCCAGCGCCTAGCCCCTCGAGACGTTTGTCTAGTTTCGCCTCCTAGAAACTCCGAAACTTCAACTCCGCCGGCAGAAGCCAAAAGCGCTTCTTTGTCGGAGTCTCCAGTTTCTGCGTTTCTGGGCAGTCGGCTATACTTTTCGATTTCGGTCCGCCCAATGAAGTCAAAGAACGACTTCACTGGTCGGCCCTCCAACGCTTGTCGGGGCTGAACAAGGCGCTTGCGCTTTTCTCATGGGAGGAAATAAACATGATTCAAAAACCACTATCAGAAATCGCCCAAATGGCAGGAGCGCTTAATGATGTCAGTCAATTTGCTGATGTAGAGGTGAAGGGCGTTTCAATCGACACGCGTAAAATCGAAGCAGGAAATCTGTTTGTTCCTTTTAAAGGGGCACGGACAGATGGCCATAACTTTGTGGCAGATGTCATCCGAAATGGCGGAGCTGCGGCAGCCCTCTGGCAAAAAGATGTACCGAATCCGCCAGAAGACCTGCCAATCATCATCGTTGAAGACACGACGATTGCCTTGCAGGAGTTATCAAGAAGCTACCGCAATTCACTAGACATCAAGGTTGTCGGGATTACCGGAAGCAATGGGAAAACGACGACCAAGGACATGACTGCTAATCTGCTTGCCCAGAAATATAAAGTGCAAAAAACAGAAGGGAACTTCAATAACCACCTTGGCCTGCCGCTGACGCTTCTTCGTTTGCGTGAAGATACAGAAGTCGCTGTGCTTGAAATGGGCATGAGCAGCAAGGGTGAAATTGAGTTTTTAACTAAATTGGGCCGACCTGATGCGGTCATCATCACGAATATCGGAGAATCTCACCTGCTTGATCTTGGCTCAAGGGAAGCGATCGCCGATGCAAAACTGGAAATCATCGACGGCCTCCAGGAGAATGGGCTGATCATCTTCCATGGAGACGAGCCGCTTCTTCAGGAAAGGCTGAAGGATTATAAAGGGAATGGAGAGCTAAAAACGTTTGGCGCAAGCCATGACAATGACCTTTATCCGCTCAGCATCGAGCCGTTGGAAAATGGCAATAAGTTCAAGACAAACCTTGTTGATGAAACTTTTTATCTCCCGGTACTTGGAAACCATAATATCCTTAATTCGCTGGCAGCCATGCTTGCGGCAGAGTTCCTGGGCGTTCCTTTTGAAAAAATGAACGATGGTTTTGCAGGCTTGAAGCTGACAAATATGAGAATGGAGCTTTCCGAAGGCACTCATGGTGAAAAAATCATCAATGATGCCTACAACGCGAGCCCGACATCCATGAACGCGGCAATCGACCTCGTTGCCAATCTGTCTGGCTATAGCCGTAAAATCCTTGTGCTTGGTGACATGCTCGAGCTTGGGCCACTTGAGGAGGAGTATCATTACAAGGTTGGGACATCGCTTGAACCAGGGAAAATCGATTATGTATTCACCTACGGAAAACTAAGCGAATCAATCGCCAGAGGCGCAAAAGAAGTTCTAGGCGATGACAGGGCATTTGCTTTCCGGGATAAGCAGGAGTTAAGCAATGAACTGAAGAAATATGTAACAGGTGAAACCATCGTCCTCGTAAAAGCATCACGCGGCATGGCGCTCGAAGAAGTCGTCCATGCATTGCAGAAGTAATCCGCAACAAGAAGATGTCCGTTCTACTGGGCATCTTTTTGTTCTTTTCCAAAAGGCATTTTCGAGGAAAAACTGGGTTAAATGATTTAAAATGGGGAAAGATTAAATACGAGAAAAACTAATGGGTGATAGGTTATGATAGGTTGTCTGTTAATCCATGGTTTTACGGGGTCTCCGTTCGAAGTGGAGCCACTTGCCCAGTCGTTGAAAGAGAGGACCGATTGGAAAATAGTTGTTCCTACCCTGCCTGGCCATGGGAATGAGCTCAATTTGAAGGGAATCAAACATAATGAGTGGATTGCCCATGCTGAAAACGAGCTGAAGGCGTTATTGAAAAAATGTGATACCGTCTATGTGGTCGGTTTTTCAATGGGTGGCTTGATTGCCAGCTATCTCGCTTCGGCTTATCCGGTTGAAAAACTCGTCCTGCTCAGCGCGGCTGCCTATTATGTCAATCCTAAACAGCTTGCGTTCGATATCAAGGAAATGATGAGGGACACGTTAAAAGGGAATCTTAAAGAAAACGAGTTATTCAGGCGTTATACACGAAAAATCAAAGAAACACCCATGACCGCTACCTTGCAGTTTCGCAGGCTTGTAACTAAAATCAAGCCTATTCTCAATGAAGTTAAGGTGCCAACTCTAATCGCGCAAGGCGAAAGTGACGGCATTGTTCCCCCGAAAAGCGCCCATTACTTATATGAAAATATTGGCGCTGATGATAAGAGGCTGATTTTTTATAAGAACTCCAAACATCTGATCTGTCACTGTGATGAAAAAGAACACCTATTTGACGAAGTTTATGATTTTTTGACCTCACATGCAAAGGAAGGAATCAATAGCTAAGGCGATTCCTCAAAAATTGCTTTTCCTTCCTAAAGATGGTATGATGAATATTGAGTGTCTAACTGAGAAAATCCTTTAAGCGGACATACTCCCGTGCTGGAGAATGTCTTTTTTTGCTAATATTTCAGGTTCTGTGCTTCAGCGTATTGTACTCGCTGATTCAGCCCTGCTTAAAACACAAGGTGCTAACACCTATTTTGCCGTAAAGGTACAATAAAATTAACCAGAATCAGAAATGGTTTGGATCCTTACACAGCCACTTAAAATAAACGATGCATCGGGAACCCGATGCGGGATAAATGTGAACATAAAGGAGAATGAGCAAAGTTGACAATGTTCCAAGACATGGGCATTAGCCCCGCAACATTAAAAGCTGTAAAGAATATGGGTTTTGAGGAAGCAACTCCGATTCAGGCAGAGACGATTCCAATCAGCCTTCAGAATAAAGACGTAATCGGCCAGGCACAGACAGGTACTGGTAAGACAGCGGCTTTCGGTATCCCTTTGGTGGAGAAAATCAAAAAAGAAGATCGCAACATCCAGGGAATCATCATTGCGCCAACACGTGAATTGGCTATCCAGGTTTCCGAGGAATTATATAAAATCGGTGCCGGCAAAAGAGTGGGCGTCCTTGCAATCTATGGCGGCCAGGATATCAACCGCCAGATCCGCGCCTTGAAAAAAGGACCGCACATCATCGTCGGAACGCCAGGACGACTTCTTGACCATATCAACAGAAAGACAATCCGTCTTGAAAATGTGGAAACAGTCATCCTTGACGAAGCAGATGAAATGCTGAACATGGGCTTCATCGAAGACATTGAGGCAATCCTTGCACAAATCCCGAACGAACGCCAGACATTATTGTTCTCGGCTACAATGCCAGGACCGATCCGCAAGATCGCTGAGCGCTTCATGAAGGACCCTGAAGTCGTGAAGGTAAAAGCAAAGGAAATGACTGTTCCTTTGATTGAGCAATACTATGTTGAAGTTCAGGAAAAGAACAAGTTTGACGTTCTCACTCGTCTGCTTGATATCCAGTCTCCTGAATTGGCCATCATCTTCGGCCGCACAAAGCGCCGTGTCGATGAGCTGTCAGAAGCGTTGAACCTGCGCGGTTACACAGCGGAGGGAATCCACGGAGACCTGACTCAGGCAAAACGTATGTCTGTTTTAAGAAAGTTTAAGGAAGGTTCTATCGACGTGCTTGTTGCGACAGACGTTGCAGCACGCGGGCTTGATATTTCCGGAGTAACGCATGTTTACAACTTCGATATTCCTCAAGATCCTGAAAGCTATGTACACCGTATCGGACGTACTGGCCGTGCAGGTAAAGAGGGTATGGCGATCACGTTTGTCACACATAGAGAGACTTCTTACCTCCATGTAGTGGAAAAAACGACAAAACGCCGCATGGAAAAAATGACAGCTCCAACTTTGGACCAGGCGCTTGAAGGCCAGCAAAGAGCTGTTATCGAAAAGATTACACAAACAATCGAGTCCAATAACCTTCAATACTACCGCCAGGCTGCGGCTGAGCTATTAAAAGACCATGATGCACAAACAGTCGTTGCTTCAGTATTGAAGATGCTGACAAAAGAGCCTGATACAACTCCTGTTAAGCTTACAGAGGAAAAGCCTCTTCCAAACAGAAGAGACAAAAAGCCTCAAGGAGACCGCAGACGTTATGATAACAGAGGAGGCGACGGCCGCAAGAAGCCTTATAAGCCACGCTCTGGAACAAAACGCTCAGGCGGCGGAAGCAGAGAAGGCGGCAGCTACAAATCAAGATCATCACGCTAAAATAAACACCCAACCCCGGTTTTTAACGAAACCGGGGTTTTTTATGGGCTTTTTCAAGTGAAAGACGATCAACTACTTGAAACCAAACTACTTAGACCACAAATTCAAGATCATTCAACCACATTCCGCGATAAATTCACCACATTTCAGGATAATTCGACCACATCCAACAATAATTCGACCACATTTCGAAATATATCAGCGCTTTTTGCGATATATCGACCACATTTCAGAATATATCAGCACTTTTTTCAATATATCGACCACATTTCGGGATATATCGACCACATTCCATTTATATCGACCAACCTCATTTGATGCAGTAATTTTACCAGTCTCCATCTATTGAACCTGGGCATACTACCAATAAAAATGGGGGTGGCTGAAATGACGATTGTCAGGCTTGGTTATGTGGCGATGAGTGAGGAGCTGAAGAATGCTTCGCCTTCCCAGACGATGACTTTCAAGCAATTCCAGGGAATCAAGGACAGGGATGCAGCCATCAATAAGCTGGAGAGAATTGCGATCTCCAATTTAGAAAACTGCCTGCGGCTGTTAAGGCACAGCAAGGCGAATGAGATTCATTTTTTTCGTCTGAGCTCGAGGCTGATTCCGCTTGCCAATCATGAAGAACTTTCCGATTGGAAATATATGCGCGCAATAAAAGAGCCATTAAAGGATATTGCGGACTTTTTACATGAAAACCCGATGCGTGTTGATTTTCACCCAGATCATTTTGTCCTGCTGAATACGCTGAAGACGGATACTCTCAACAATTCAATCAAGACACTGGCGCTGCATCATGCGTTGCTGAAGGGGATGGACATCGACACTGAGCACCGCTGTGTCCTCCATGTCGGGGGAGTTTATGAAGATCGGGAAAAAGCGCTTGAGCAATTCATCCATAACTGGGGGCTTGTTTCAACAAGGCTGCAGAACATGATCATCCTAGAAAATGATGATACATCCTTCACACTAAACGACACACTTTACCTTTGCGAAAAGCTGGGGATTCCGCTGGTGTTCGACTATCATCATCATCTCGCCCATCATGAGGACATAAACTGGGAGGAACAATGGGGCCGAATCGTCGGCACTTGGGAACACTCGAAGCTGCCGGTGAAAATGCATATTTCAAGTCCTCGCTCCGAAAAAGAATTCCGGGCACACGCCGAATATGTGGATGCTGATATGTTCATGGATTTCCTTAATGGGATAAAAGGGTCTGTCCCGGAAATTCACTGCATGATTGAGGCGAAAAAGAAGGACCTTGCCCTGTTCAAATTAGCGGAAGACTTAAAACAAAAGCCGGGAGTTGAGCCTATAGACGGCAGCAGCTTTCTAATAAAATAAATTCGCGATATTTCATTTTCCTCCCAATATAGTGCCATACTTACGTTTTGTTGTTGTATACTTAGAAAGGTGCTATTAATTGGAAAAATGGGAGGAATCCTTATGACGATTTCTGAGCCGCAAAAGCGGATTTCCAGGCAGGCATTGACCGTGTGGAAAATTGCTGCTGGCCTCCATTCCCTGGTAGTATGGATAGTAGCAGGCGGTCTGATCGCCATGACGATTATATTTGATTTTCCTATCTGGATTATTGGTGCAGCCCTTGCTGTGGCTGCTGTATATAGCTATTTATTCATCATTTTATTGCCTTCCTTGCGCTGGAAACGCTGGCGCTATGAAGTCAGGGAGCAAGAAATTGAGCTTCAATACGGGGTGTTCTTCATTAAGAGGACGCTCATACCGATGATCCGTGTCCAGCATGTCGATACCCAGCAAGGACCTTTGCTGCGTAAATACAGGTTATCGACCGTAACGATTTCGACAGCTGCGACGATCCACGAAATACCTGCGCTTGATATGGAGGAGGCCGAAAACTTAAGGATCTCCATTTCAAGATTGGCAAGGGTGGCGGATGAAGATGTCTGAACCGAAAAGGCTGCATCCGATTGCCGCTGTCGTCAATGCACTTCGCCAGCTGAAGGAAATGATCATCCCATTCTTGATCTTCGTTGTATTTGGAAGCCGGGGAACCGATTGGGATCTCTTTTACTTCTTCGGATCGATTGGTGTCGTCGTGCTGGTATTGGTTTATGGAGTTTTGTCGTGGTACCGATTTACATATCGCATCGAGCAAGGCGAATTGCGGATTGAATACGGATTGATCGTCAGGAAAAAGCGCTATATTCCATTCGACCGGATCCAAAGTCTTGATTTGTCAGAAGGAATCTTGCAGCGGCTGTTCGGGCTGGTGAAGGTGAAGGTGGAGACGGCAGGTTCAGGCGGGATGGGACTCCAGGATGGAGAGGCAATCCTTACGGCGATCACGAAGCAGGATGCACAAGAAATCCATGATTATCTTGTTTCCATTAAAAAGTCTGGGCAAATGCTTCAAGGAGAAGAGGAGCCACAATCATCCGATGACCTTCTCTATAAAATCTCGGTTCCAGAGCTAATAATGCTGGCGACGACATCAGGCGGCGTCGGTGTCGTCATTTCTGCGGTGCTTGCGTTCGTATTCCAATTTGAAGAGTTCATTCCATATGAGCAGATTTTTGATGGAGTCGAGAACTTTGTTCAAAACGGCGTTATTTTTATCAGTGTTGTCGTTTTTATTGGATTCCTGCTGGCATGGATGATCGCACTGTTTGGGACGATGCTGAAATACGCTAATTTTACCGTGAGAAAAGTGGATAATGACTTAGTTATCACAAGAGGATTGCTGGAAAAGCGTCAGTTCACGATCCCGCTCAATCGGATCCAGGCTGTCCGGATCAGCGAGAATCTCGTCAGGCAGCCGCTAGGCTATGCATCGGCATTCCTGGAAAGTGCAGGTGGCTCGGCGCTTGACCAGGAAAGCTCCAAGGTCCTCATCCTGCCGATTGTGAAAAAAAGAAAAATCCCAGGCCTGCTTGAACCGCACTTGACGGAGTACCACTTCCGCGTCAATATATCGCCTGCGCCTGTGAGGGCATATAGCAGGTATTTATTGAAAGGCTGGATATTTACACTGCCGGTCATCATCTCGGCCATCTGGTTTTTGAGACCATGGGGCTTTGGCGCACTGCTCTTGCTCCCGGCCTCGGCCATTTGGTCCTACCTGAATTATAAGGATGCAGGCTGGAGTCTCGACCAGGGAATGCTGACCTTCCGATACCGCAATATCGTCAAGAACACAGTATATATGAAGAAAAATAAAGTCCAGTCCTTCAGCATGAAGGAAAGCTTTTTTCAGAGGAAAAAGAATCTCGCTACCGTCGAGGCCATTGTGAAGTCAGGGCATGGCGGAGCTGGCGGCAAAGTCATTGACCTTGAGAAAAGGCATGTTGATAGGATCTATCATTGGTACTCACATGAAACATCAGAGTGAGGAAATACAAAGGGCTTTGGTCAACAGAGCTTGAGATTCCTACTCTCATACCAAAAAAAGCGCCCTTGTGGCGCTTTTTAAAATGTGATTACCTTCTATAAATGGCAGCACCGATTAGAAAACCAGCAAGCATGCCGAAAATATGGGCGGTAATATTGATATTAGCCTGGACGAATGTCATGATCACGGCAATGATGGCGATCGTCATGATTGTCTGGGAGTTTTCACGTGACAACATGGCTTTCCGGAACATTATGATAGAAATATAGAAACCGAACAGGCCAAAGATGGCGCCGCTTGAGCCGACATGTGTGTAAGTCAGCGGTTCGAGAATCAAGGTTGCGATATTTGCCGCGATACCTGTCACGAGATAAATCAGAATGAATTTCGTTTTGCCAAGCATCTGCTCGAGTGCCGGGCCGAATAAGACGAGTGAAAAGCTGTTGAACAGCATATGTGCAAAACCGGCATGCATGAAGATCGGTGTGAATAGTCGCCAGTACTCTCCATTCACAACATACAAGTTCACACCGGCTAAAAGTCCAAACAGGTATTTGCTTGGGAAGATTGGCAATGCCGTCAGCAAGTATAATAAGATATGGATGGATATGATGATAGAAATTACCGGGTAAAATCTAATGAAGTCGCGCAAGCTTTCTGTTCGTGTAAACATGGAAACCTCCTCGGTCCTCATTATCGTGAGGCTTGGATATTTGTGAACTAGGTGGGATGAAAAATCTCTTTTCAATTAAAAGGTCCTAATTTAAAGGATAGCCTTAACGGGCAAAAGTTGTACACTATTTTGTATGCTGCATGAGACTTTTTTAGAAGGGAGCTGGAAAAATGATCATCGGGACAGGAATCGATATCGTGGAAATCGGCCGGATCCGCAAGCTGGTAGAATCGCAGCCGCGTTTTCCGGAGCGAGTTTTAACAGAAAAGGAAAGGGAAGTTTACCGACAATATAATGAGCGGAGAGGAATTGAATTCCTTGCAGGGCGCTGGGCGGCGAAGGAGGCTTTTTCAAAAGCGAAGGGGACTGGCATCGGCAAGGAATTGTCCTTCATGGATATCGAAGTCGAAAGGGACCCGCATGGAAGGCCGATTATCACGAAGCCTTATATGGAGGGAGTCCATCTCTCGATTTCTCACAGTGAGCAATACGCTATCGCGCAGGTGGTCATCGAAAAAATTTAAAATGCTTGTCAATCCCAGGGGCATATTCGCCCAGGTTGTCTCATATATTCATAATGCAGTAAGGGAGACAAGGCTAGGGCGGCGAGAACATGGCTGCACGAAGACTACTCAAGCAATTTTGCAGCCAGTGTCTTATTCCTGTCCTTTCTTTCCCTTTACACGTTTAAATGAGACTAAAAGGGGTTGGAAGAATGAAGAAAAGGTTATTGTTGCTTCTCGCCGGGCTCATGGTTGTTTTTGCTCTGGCTGCCTGCGGTACGAAATCACAGGAATCTGTGGTTAAGGAGTTGGATGGAACGCTCGAAGACCTGAAGAGTTACAAGGCTAAGGCAAAGATGACATTGCAGATGGGTACGGAGCCTCAAGTGTACGATGTGGAGATTTGGCATAAAGATCCGTCATTTTACCGTGTGAACCTGAAGAATGCCCAGAAGGACCAGAGCCAGATGATCCTAAGGAATGAGGAAGGAGTTTTTGTTCTGACACCAGCGTTGAACAAGAGCTTCCGTTTCCAGAGCGACTGGCCGAAAAACAGCAGCCAGGCGTACCTTTACGAATCTTTAATCATGGATATTCTCGAGGATAAGCAAGCGAAGTTCTCGGCGACAAAGGAACATTATGTGTTCGAAACAAAAACAAGATACCAAAACAATAAGATGCTTCCGATCCAGGAAATCAAGCTGAACAAAAAGAACCTGGCACCAGTCAGCGTCAAGGTGATGGACCCTGACCGGAATTCATTGGTTACGGTTGAGTTCTCTGACGTGAAATTCGACGCAAGCTTTGACAAGGATGCGTTTGATATGAAGAAAAACATGACAGGTGCACAGCTTGAGGTACCTGTAATGGCAAATGCGGAAGACAACGAATTCACCGTGAAATATCCAGTTGCAGAAATTCCAGGCGTGACTTTGATTGATGAAAAAGAAATCACGACCGAGAATGGTAAGCGCGTGGTGCTCACATATGACGGTGAAAAGTCCTTCACGCTGATCCAGGAGAAAGCAGATGCGATGCCTGCAATGTCCTCTGCGATCAACATGACTGGAAAACCTGTTGACCTTGGGTTCACAATCGGAGCAATGAACGAAACCTCCGTTTCGTGGACACACCTCGGAGTCGATTATATGCTGGCTTCAACAGACCTATCACCAGAAGAAATGGAAATGGTCGCAAAGTCAGTATTGGCTGATATGGAAAAATAATACCTCAAAGGCAGGCTCAGTGTAACCTGGGCCTGTTTTTTTATGGGTAAGGAATAAAACTATAATGCGGCTTTTTAAGGGGAAAAATCTGATTTTAAGGAATATCAATATATATTTTTTTGCGGATTAAACAACTTTCCGGCCCAAACCGCGTTTCCGGCCACGTACTTTCTGCACAAAAGCCCCGTATATATTATCCATTTGACATTGAGTTCTTTCGGTTTGATAATAAAACAATATAAATAATGTTCGGGTTGAAGGAAGTGGAGTTTCGGTGGAGGAGCAAGGATTTTTTTACCGTGATACATGGGCCGAAGTGGACCTGGATCACATCAGGGCAAATGTAGAGGGAATCAAGGAACACTTGCCCGAAGACGTTGAATTTATTGCCGTCGTGAAAGCCAATGCTTACGGCCATGGGGATTCACAGGTGGCAGAGACGGCTTTGGAGGCAGGCGCAACAATGCTTGCTGTCGCGTTTATGGATGAGGCGCTCGCGCTCAGGAAGAAAGGGATCACCGCACCGATCCTCGTGCTGGGCGCCAGCCGGCCGGAGGATGTAAATATCGCGGCCGAAGAAGAGATCATCCTAACAGTTTTCCAGGAGGAGTGGCTGGGAAAAGCACGTGAAGTACTGAAAGCAGATGCCAGCTTGTCTCTTCATATAAAAATAGACACTGGAATGGGCCGAATCGGAATTCGTTCCATAGAAGAATTAAAGTCTGCGGAAAAATTGATCGATGAGGACCAAAGACTCCAGCTGCATGGCATCTATACGCATTTTGCTACAGCGGATGAATTGGATGACACGTATTTTAACAAACAGCTTGCTTTGTTCCGGGAAATGCTTGGGGCATTGGAAACGCAGCCGCCGGTCGTCCATAGCAGCAATAGTGCCGCTGCTCTGATGCACGCGGATGCCCGCTTCAACGCGGTAAGAGTCGGAATTGCGATGTATGGGCTGGCTCCGTCAATGGAGATTGCGCCGGAATTGCCTGTCGAGCTGCATGAGGCGTTCACGCTGCATTCCAGGCTCGTTCATGTAAAGAAGCTTGAAAAAGGTGAAAAGGTCAGTTACGGCGCGACCTATGAAGCGCCTGAAGAAATTTGGGTAGGGACACTTCCGATTGGGTATGCTGATGGATGGATAAGAAGGCTGCAGGGCCAGGAAGTACTGGTCGATGGCAAAAGGTCACCGATCATCGGTCGGATCTGCATGGATCAATGCATGGTAAAGCTTCCGTACGAGGTCCCTGTAGGAACGATCGCTACCTTGATCGGCAGCCAGGAACAAGAGTCAATCTCCATCAATGAGATTGCCAGCAAGCTAGAAACGATCAACTATGAAGTCCCGTGCATCATCTCCTCAAGGGTGCCAAGATTGTACAGACAAAATGGAAAAGTGGTCGATTTGAACAATTCACTGTTATAAAACACATCCATTAATTAACAAACCTGTGCAATCCCGCTAATACCATGCATAAAATACTAAATTTTTGGCGGATAATACAGAAGAATTGCTGATTTACCTTTGCATCTGGCATAAATAGTGATAATATTAGTAATGGTAGAGAGATAACGAACTTAATAATGGTATGTAGTGATGATGGTGGAGGTGTATGTTTGTGTCTGAATCCAGCGCAACAACTGAGATTTTGGTAAAGTTACCGCAGCATCTTTTAAGTGAACTAGATGGATTTGTTAAGCAAGAGAACGTAAACCGCAGCGAATTTATTTATCAGGCAACAAAAATGTTTTTGCGTGAGAAGAAAAAGAGACAAATTCGTGAATCCATGAGACGTGGCTATATGGAAATGGCCAAGATTAATCTGACCATTGCATCTGAAGCATTTCAAGCAGAATACGAGGCAGAACACACAGTTGAACGTCTAGTCAGCGGAGGATAATCCTTTGATTGTCAAACGTGGTGACGTCTATTTTGCGGACCTATCCCCAGTTGTTGGTTCAGAGCAAGGCGGAGTTCGCCCTGTCCTGGTCATCCAAAACGACATCGGGAATCGGTTTAGTCCCACAGTCATTATCGCAGCGATCACAGCACAGATCCAAAAAGCCAAGCTTCCCACTCATGTAGAAATAGATGCGAAGCGGTACGGTTTTGAACGAGACTCGGTCATCTTATTGGAGCAAATTCGCACAATCGACAAACAGCGCCTAACCGATAAAATTACCCATCTCGATGACGAAATGATGGAAAAAGTGGATGAAGCCCTTCAGGTAAGTTTAGGTCTTATCGAATTTTGATTTAAAGCACGCTCTTAAAATAGAGCGTTTTTTTGTAACCGAACACCTGGCCTGCCAGCAGGCCTTATACATAACCCAAAATAAAAATCGGATGTTTTCCTGTGTGAGAGGCAAGCTTAGCGCTTGTCTCTTTTTTATTGGGGAGAAGCTCGGGAAATTAGGCTGGGGTTATGGCAGGTTTGATGAGAATAGCGGAAAAGCTGTCAGGAGAAGGTCCAAGTTCGGACAATTTTGATGGGAAAATGAGAAAAAGCTGTCAAAAGAAGGTCCAAGTTCAGACAGGTTCGGATGGAAAACCAGAAAAGCTGTCCGAAGAAGGTTTGAGTTCAGACAGGTTTGGGTGGAAAACAGGAAAAGCTGTCCGAAGAAGGTTTGAGTTCAGACAGGTTTGGGTGGAAAACAGGAAAAGCTGTCCGAAGAAGGTTTGAGTTCAGACAGGTTTGGGTGGAAAACCAGAAAAGCTGTCCGAAGAAGCTCCAAGTTCAGACAGGTTTGAGGAGAAAACCAGAAAAGCTGTCTGAAGTATCTCCAAGTTCGGACAGGTTTGAGGAGAAAACCAGAAAAGCTGTCCGAAGAAGGTCCAAGTTCAGACAGGCTTGAGGAGAAAACCAGAAAAGCTGTCCGAAGAAGCTCCAAGTTCAGACAGGTTTGGGTGGAAAACCAGAAAAGGTGTCCGAAGAAGCTCCAAGTTCGGACAGGTTTGAGGAGAAAACCAGAAAAGCTGTCCGAAGTAGCTCCAAGTTTGGACAGGTTTGGATGGAAAAAGAGAAAAGCTGTCCGAAGAAGGTCCAACTTAAGACAGGTTTGATGAGAAAACAAGAAAAGCAGTCAAAAGAAGGCCCAACTTAAGACAGGTTTGGATGGAAAAAGAGAAAAGCAGTCAAAAGAAGGTCCGCCTTAAGACAGGTTTGATGAGAAAACAAGAAAAGCAGTCAAAAGAAGGCCCAACTTAAGACAGGTTTGTATGGAAAACAAGAAAAGCTGTCCGAAGCTAGCTCGGATTCGGACCGCTTTCAGAGGAAAACAAGTAAACTTGTCAGTCCCAACGTTTTTTAGCCTGGTATTAATCAGAACCTGCTAAGAATTTATCTCACATGAAAATTGAATACAGCTTAATTAGGAATAATAACACTATCGGCAATGCAATAATCGCAGAATTCTGTCGATAAGTTGATTTTATTTGACGAAAGAAAACTGTTATCATTAAATGGAGATATATTATCAGGAAATTTATGAATATTTATTTACAGTTTTAAAATTGGTTTACATTTGGACGGATGAGGGTAATGTAAAATTTTGTTGTGATAGAATGGGGAGGATGGAATGAATAAAACTATATCGAATTATATTCAGGCTCATAAACAGGATATCCTGGATCAATGGATTGATAGAACGAAGGAAGAAGCAGATGAACGGGTAGTCCGCGTTGTATCAGATCGGGTTTTCCAATCTGCGAGTAAGGAATTCATTGACCTGATCATCTCAAATTTCAAGGGCACGAGCGAAGAGTATAAAGAAAGGCTGACGGATTTTGCCGAAAAGGTTGTCAGGCTTGGCTGGCCGTTGACGTTTGTCACAAAAGGTCTTCATACCTTTAATTTGATCGTTTTTGAAGGAATGCAAAAGGAAGGGATTGTGACGACGGAGAACCAGATGGAAATTGTTTATGAGTTTGATCGCTGGGCAACGCCGATGAACAATGAAATTGTCAGCGTGTATTCATCCACTTGGGAAAGAACCGTTTCCCTTCAAAAAATTGCCTTGCAAGAGCTTTCGGCACCACTCATCCCTGTATTTGACGGAATTACAGTGATGCCGTTAGTCGGTACGATTGATACGGAGCGTGCAAAGCAAATCATGGAAAACCTGCTGAAGGGTGCGGTAAAACACCGTTCCGAGGTAGTTCTGATAGATATTACCGGTGTACCTGTTGTGGATACAATGGTTGCCCATCATATTATCCAGGCGGCGGATGCTGTCAGGCTGATTGGTGCTAAGTGCATGCTGGTCGGGATCCGTCCTGAAATTGCCCAGACCATCGTCAACCTGGGCATCGACCTGAACCAATTTACAACCAAGAACAATCTGAAAAAAGGAATCGAAGCAGCTCTTGAGCTGACAAATAAAAAGATCGTTTCATTGGAGGGAGCAAAGTGAGAATACCTATCCTAAAGCTGGATGATTGTCTGTTGGTCTCTATTCAATGGGAGCTTGATGACCAGACCGCTCTTCAATTTCAAGAGGATTTGCTCCATAAGATACATGAGACAAGTGCCAATGGGGTCGTCATCGATCTAACCTCGATCGACTTCATCGACTCTTTTATCGCCAAGGTTCTTGGGGATGTCATCAATATGTCCAAGCTCATGGGTGCGATTGTAGTCATTACCGGAATCCAGCCTGCTGTTGCCATAACGCTAATTGAATTAGGGATCGGCCTTGATGATGTCCTAACTGCATTAGATTTAGAAAAAGGTTTGGAGAAATTACAACAGGAATTGGGGGAATAGCTGAATGGACATCCAATCCTGCGTTACGATTATTAATGAATGGGACATCGTGGCAGCGCGCCAGCTTGGCCGAAATGTTGCGAAAGAGCTTGGATTCGGCACTGTTGACCAAGCAAGAATCACCACTGCCATCAGTGAATTGGCCAGGAATATTTACTTGTACGCCGGAAAAGGACAGATTTGCATAGACAAGCTGTATGATGGCGGAAAAGCGGGATTGCGAATCAATGCAGTAGATAGCGGCCCGGGTATAAAAGAAATACGCCAGGTCATGGAAGATGGTTTTTCAACATCAGGAGGACTAGGAGCCGGCCTTCCCGGAGTGAAGCGTCTTATGGATGAATTCGACATAGACTCAACACCCGGACAAGGAACACAGATTAAAGCGACTAAATGGCTCCGTTAGGGGGAAAAAGTATGGATTTCCGAGAAATGATGGAATCAAAGTATCGGGATATTCTTGACAATTATATAAAAGAGCAATCAGAACAAGCATTGTATGCAGGGCAGAAATTCAGCCGGAAGTCGATTGAACACAAGATCGCGCCGGAAGAAATCATCAGCGTGCATAAAAGCTTGCTTCTTGAGATGTATCCTGAACTTCCGGAAGATATTATGCATTCTTTTGATATCCTGCTTGAAGTAATGATTGGCTATGGTATCGCATACCGTGAGCATCAAAGCCTAAGACACCAGCAGGAGGAATTAAGGTCCGAAATGGAGATTGCCGCCAATGTTCAACAAACCTTGCTCGGGACCAAAATCCCGGCAGTTCCAGGTATTGATATCGGGGCAATCAGTGTTCCGGCAAAGCATATGAATGGCGACTACTTCCATTTTGTCCAGGATGAGAACAATAATATCAGTGTTGCTATCGCTGATGTCATCGGGAAAGGGATTCCGGCAGCTCTCTGTATGTCCATGATCAAGTATGCGATGGACAGCCTGCCAGAAAACCGGCTTGATCCGAGCAGCATCCTGGAAAATCTGAACAGAGTCGTTGAGCAGAACGTTGACCCAAGCATGTTCATCACGATGTTCTATGGAATGTTTAATCCTTCAAACAACATCTTTTATTATGCATCTGCAGGGCATGAGCCGGGCTTCTACTATGATTCCAAAAAGAAGGAATTCACCGAGTTAGTAGCAAGAGGCTTGCTGTTAGGAGTGGACAAGCGGACGAAGTATACCCAGTATGAAAAAGAAATACTTCCTGGGGATATGGTGATCCTGATGTCTGACGGAGTAACCGAGTGCAGGACGGAAGAAGGCTTCATCGAAAAGGAAACATTAATCGGATATATAAATAAATATATTCACTTAAATGCTCAGGAAATTGTCAATAATATCTTTAGAGAACTTGAAAAACTTCAGCACTTCCAATTGCGTGATGATTTTACATTAATCATTTTGAAAAGAGATGTTTAATTGGGTTTAAAACGGGTAAATCATAAGAGCAATTGAATTGTAAAGGGTGGGTCATTTATGAATATTTCGATAGATGTGAAAGAAAAAGAATCAATGCTAGCAGTCAAAGTAAGTGGCGAAATAGATGCATATACAGCTCCACAGCTTCGTGAAAAGCTTTTTCCTTTATCCGAAAAAGAGGGCGTAAAGATGGTTGTTGACCTTTCAGAGGTCAATTATATGGATAGTACTGGGCTTGGAGTATTTGTAGGAGTATTCAAAAACGTGCGTGCACATGACGGTGAGTTCAAGATCGTCGGGTTGTCCGAGCGTTTACAGAGACTTTTCGAAATCACTGGCTTGGCCGATATTATCGATATAAACAGCCAGATTGAGGGTGGAGTGCAATGAACCAGTCATTTGACTATATTGAAATGAAAATCCCGGCCAAACCGGAATTCGTTGGAGTCATTCGTTTGACCCTCTCTGGTATTGCAAGCCGAATGGGTTTTACCTACGACGAAATTGAAGATTTAAAAATTGCTACCAGCGAAGCTTGTACGAACGCTGTTCAGCATGCATATAAAAACAATGAGAACGGCGAAGTCATCATCGGTTTCGGATTGTATGAAGACAAGCTTGAAGTGATGGTTGCAGATAATGGACAAAGCTTTGATTTCCATTCAGCGCGCCAGGGACTTGGTCCTTATGACCAGAATAGTTCCGTGGAATTCCTTCGCGAAGGAGGCTTGGGACTGTATTTGATCGAAACCTTGATGGACGAGGTTCGAATCCATCACAAAGAGGGCGTCACGGTCTTTATGACCAAGTACCGAGAAGGAGAGCAGGTGGAGAGAGATGCAGAGACAATCTCAACCTAAGCAGAGGCCAAAAGAAGAGATTAATGAGTTAATCAAAGCCTACCAGCTGCATGAGGATGCAGACGCCCAAAGTGAGCTGGTTCTTCACTATCAAAACCTTGTCGAAACAATCGCGAGAAAGTACTCAAAAGGAAGGTCATTCCATGAGGATATTTTCCAAGTGGGAATGATTGGTCTTTTAGGCGCAATCCGCCGTTATGATGAAACATTCGGTAAAAGCTTTGAAGCGTTTGCCGTACCAACCATTATTGGTGAAATCAAAAGATTTTTAAGAGATAAAACATGGAGCGTCCATGTACCGCGAAGAATTAAGGAGCTTGGTCCGAAAATCAAGACGACAGTCGAAGACTTGACCACCCAGCTGCACCGCTCACCACGTGTGGATGAAATTGCGGAGGCGCTCCAGGTTTCCGAAGAAGAAGTATTGGAAGCTATGGAAATGGGCAAAAGCTACCAGGCATTATCTGTTGACCATTCTATTGAAGCCGATTCTGACGGTGGAACAGTTACCCTGTTGGATATCGTTGGAAACATTGATGAAGGCTATGAAAAAATCAATCAAAGAATGGTGCTTGAAAAAGTGCTTCATGTCCTGAGCGAACGCGAAAAGTTAATTATCCAATATACCTACCTTGACAACCTCAGCCAGAAAGAGGCAGGAGACAAGCTTGGTATTTCACAGATGCATGTATCGAGACTTCAAAGAAGAGCGATCAAGAAACTTCAAGAAGCGATTCATGCGGAAAACAACAACTCGGAGTACATTACATGATCCAACAGTTGAAAGACAAAATAGAACTTTATGCTTACCAGACAATCAAAGAAGGTAAAATAGAGTGCGGTGACAGCTATTTTTATACAGCGACTGATGATTATTTTGTCTGTGTACTTGCTGATGGGTTAGGGTCCGGGCAGTACGCCCATGAAGCTTCTGCCGCAGTCGTTTCAGTAGTAGAGCAACATCACCACGAAGATGTTGATACACTTATGAAATACTGCAACAGTGTCTTAGTGCAAAAGCGAGGGGCCGCTGTATCAATCTTCAAAGTCTACTTCGAAAGCCGTGAGTTTGTATACAGCTGCGTAGGAAACATTCGCTTCTTCCTCTATACCTCGAATGGCAAGCTGACATATCCATTGCCAGTCACAGGTTATTTATCAGGCAAGCCGCAAGTGTTCCACACCCAGAGATTTGTTTATGAGCCAGAATCAAAATTCCTGATTTACTCAGACGGTTTTGACAATATCCACGGCGCTAAAACGATTTTGAAAGGGTACCGCTCAGTTGGTGCGATCGCAGAACAAATCAAGAGTGAATATGCTAATTCAATGGATGATGCAACTTTTATTGTAGGAAGTCTACTTTAGCCGGTGGGCTTCTTTTTGTTTTTTAAGATGAGGAACAGCCGGCTATAATAAAAGTTGGTGAAGATGACGAACGAGAGGTTATATTCCCTTCGTTGTAACCCGAACTGTAAACCTCCCTGCGGTTTTGGTACACTAATAAAGTGACAGTAATAACAATATAGATTATGGAGGATTGTCTCTTGACTCAAACAATGGATAAGCAAGATCAATATGTAAGAATCATTGCCAAAGAGCAATCGTTAACAGCTAAACAAGTGCAAAGTGTCATTTCATTAATTGATGAAGGAAACACTGTACCGTTCATAGCCCGTTACCGAAAGGAAATGACTGGTGCCCTTGATGAAGTGCAAATCCGTGACATCGTTGACCGATGGCAATACATACAGAATTTAGAACAGCGCAAAGAGGAAGTCATCAGGCTCATTGAAGAACAAGGGAAACTGACGGACGAATTGAAGGGAAGCATCGAAAAAGCAATCAAGCTACAGGAAGTAGAAGACCTGTATCGTCCCTACAAGCAAAAAAGAAGGACGAAAGCGACTGTTGCCAAAGAAAAGGGTCTTGAACCGCTTGCTCAGTGGATGCTGGAATTTCCGGTAAACGGTAGCCTTGAAGAAAAAGCACAGGAGTTTTTATCAGAAGAAAAAGGTGTAGAGTCCATTGAAGAGGCAATTGCCGGTGCGAAAGACATTGTTGCCGAAATTGTTTCCGATGACGCAGACAGCCGCAAGTGGATCCGGAATGAAACTTGTAAGTCTGGCTCTATCGAATCTTCGGTGAAAAATGAAGAGCTGGATGAGAAAAATGTATACGAGATGTATTACGAGTATTCCGAACCAGTCAATAAAGTGGTACCGCATCGAATCCTTGCCCTCAACCGCGGTGAAAAAGAAGATCTGTTAAGGGTATCAATAAAGCCGAAAACAGATGTCATCATGACCTATCTGACGCGCAAGTGGATTGCTAAAAATCATTCGATCACAGCTTCTGCAGTAACAGAAGCAATCGAAGATGCATATAAGCGACTGATTCAGCCATCAATCGAACGTGAGATCAGGAACGAACTGACAGAAAAGGCCGAAGAGCAAGCAATTCATATTTTTTCGGAAAACCTCCGAAAATTGCTCTTGCAACCACCTTTAAAAGGGAAGGTGGTCCTGGGAGTTGACCCTGCATTCAGAACAGGCTGCAAGTTGGCTGCTGTAGATGAAACGGGAAAAGTTCTTTCGATTGGTGTCATTTACCCGCATACCTCTAGCTCGAAAAATACAGAAGCTAAGGATAAGTTCGTTAAAGTCCTAAAAGAGTATGACGTAGAAATGGTTGCGATCGGGAACGGTACTGCATCCAGGGAAACGGAACAATTCGTGTCGGATATACTGAAAGAAATGAATAAGGAGATTTACTATCTCATTGTCAATGAAGCGGGTGCGAGTGTCTATTCCGCGTCAGACCTTGCTCGTGAAGAATTCCCTAATTACCAGGTTGAAGAGCGAAGCGCGGTTTCAATTGCCCGACGATTGCAGGACCCACTTGCTGAACTTGTTAAAATCGACCCGAAGTCCGTCGGTGTTGGCCAGTATCAGCATGATGTCAGCCAGAAAAAGCTATCCGAATCTCTGACATTCGTTGTTGAGACAGCAGTTAACCAGGTAGGAGTCAATGTAAATACAGCGTCTTCTTCTTTATTGCAGTATGTATCTGGCCTTTCCAAAACAGTAGCCAATAACATCGTGAAGAAACGTGAGGAAGAAGGAAAGTTTACTAGCAGGACGCAGCTGAAAAAAATTCCGCGACTTGGAGCCAAAACCTATGAACAGGCAATTGGATTCCTGCGTGTAATTGATGGAAAGGAACCTCTAGATCGAACGGGCATCCACCCGGAAAGTTACGGTGAGGTAAAACAATTACTCGAGAGCCTTGGTTTTAAATCTAAGGATTTAGGAACTCCAGCCTTAAAGGATGCGCTCGCAAAAATCAACATCGACCAAACAGCAGATGAATTAGAAATCGGCAAACTTACACTGAAAGATATTATAGATGCACTTGTAAGACCTGAACGGGACCCGCGTGATGAGCTTCCAGCACCGTTATTGAAAAAGGATGTATTGAAGCTTGAGGATCTGAAATCAGGAATGGAACTTCAAGGTACTGTACGAAATGTGGTAGACTTCGGAGCATTCGTTGATATCGGGGTAAAACAAGATGGGCTTGTCCATATCTCGAAGCTAAGCAACCGATTCGTAAAACACCCCCTTGATATTGTCTCCGTCGGGGACGTCGTTACTGTTTGGGTGGATAGTGTCGACCAGAAGAAAGGTCGAGTTGCTTTGACAATGCTGAAGCCTGACCAGGCATAATACAAAAGACTGCAGGAGATCCTGCAGTCTTTTAATCATTTGACCCATGTTTCTTTCTATAAAAGTACCAACATTGGTTTAGAAGTTTGATTTGATATCTGTTTTTCTCATAGAAGGCTCGTTTCATTTGATTTTGAAACCAGACAGGCATAGAGCAATACCTCCTTAAGATAATACGGTAAAAGGTAACATTAATATATGCTATAATAGGTTGTCATGTTTCTTTAAAAGGCAGGCGTTTTGCAGATGACTGATCAAGAATTACACAATCTTGTCGTGTTGATTTCCAAGGAATACTTCCAGAAACCATTCCGGCATAAAGCATTCTTCAATCCCAGACTCCGGACAACCGGCGGACGCTATATGCTAAGCAGCCACAATATTGAAATCAATAAAAAGTATTTTGAGCAGCTGGGTGAAGCGGAACTTATTGGGATCATCAAACATGAGTTGGTGCATTACCACCTTCATATAGAAGGAAAAGGATACAAGCATCGCGATAAAGACTTTAGAGATTTATTAAAGAAGGTAGATGCCCCAAGATTTTGTTCGATACTTCCGGAAGAGAAGAAAAGAAGGGCAAAACAGAAATTCATTTATTATCAGTGCAGCGAATGTAAGCTGACCTATCGCCGTAAAAGATCTATAAACACCTCAAAATACGTGTGTGGAAAGTGCCGAGGAAAACTAATAAAAGTGAAAGAAATGACTGTAGAATAAGGCTTTGAAAGCTTTTAAAAAAGAAATGAAAAACTTATTAAAAACACCCTTGACTTTTAGTGGGCACCTCCCTATAATAGTAAGAGTCGATAAGACAACAGCACGAAAAAATAAAGTTATTCCGCAGTAGCTCAGTGGTAGAGCAACGAGCGATATCATCTCCGGTTTTACTGCGAGTTGTACTCATCGAGCCGCTTCTTGGATAAGCGTCCTGAGATGAGGACAGTCGGCTAAGGGTAACTTTTGAAAGAACAAATACTATTTTTCCGCAGTAGCTCAGTGGTAGAGCACTCGGCTGTTAACCGAGCGGTCGTAGGTTCGAATCCTACCTGCGGAGCCATTAGTTTTAAAGGTATGGGGAAGTACTCAAGAGGCTGAAGAGGCGCCCCTGCTAAGGGTGTAGGTCGGGTAACCGGCGCGAGGGTTCAAATCCCTCCTTCTCCGCCAGAACCTTTTAATATGGCCCCTTGGTCAAGCGGTTAAGACACCGCCCTTTCACGGCGGTAACACGGGTTCGAATCCCGTAGGGGTCACCATTTTTAAATATACGATATTTCCTCTGGTCCCGTGGTGTAGCGGTTAACATGCCTGCCTGTCACGCAGGAGATCGCCGGTTCGATCCCGGTCGGGACCGCCATTTTTATTGGGCTATAGCCAAGCGGTAAGGCAACGGACTTTGACTCCGTCATGCGTTGGTTCGAATCCAGCTAGCCCAGCCATTTTTTGAGCCATTAGCTCAGTCGGTAGAGCATCTGACTTTTAATCAGAGGGTCGAAGGTTCGAGTCCTTCATGGCTCACCATGATATTTTCGCACTAGCGAAATAATCTTCCTTAATTCGCTCCGGCGAAAAAAAGGAACAATGTGAATATGCGGGTGTGGCGGAATTGGCAGACGCACCAGACTTAGGATCTGGCGCCGCAAGGCGTGGGGGTTCGACTCCCTTCACCCGCACCATTAATTACCTGTTGATTAATGTACTTTAATCAGTTAAGATTTAAACCTGTCATGATAATGCGGTCGTGGCGGAATGGCAGACGCGCTAGGTTGAGGGCCTAGTGGGGGCAACCCCGTGGAGGTTCAAGTCCTCTCGGCCGCACCAAAAAAGTTATTGACATCCTTTATCGGGTGTGATAATATATAAAAGTTGCTATCAACATTATATGCGCCCGTAGCTCAATTGGATAGAGCGTCTGACTACGGATCAGAAGGTTATGGGTTCGACTCCTTTCGGGCGCGCCATTATTTTTCTTCAATAACGGGGAGTAGCTCAGCTTGGTAGAGCACTTGGTTTGGGACCAAGGGGTCGCAGGTTCGAATCCTGTCTTCCCGACCATTCAGCGATTCAACTTTATATGCGGGTGTAGTTTAGTGGTAAAACCTCAGCCTTCCAAGCTGATGATGAGAGTTCGATTCTCTTCACCCGCTCCAATTTCATTGCTCTTTGAAAACTAAACAAACAAGCGTCAACAAACAATAAATTA
>NZ_JBGCUB010000011.1:0-61302 GCF_053543455.1 Mesobacillus sp. LC4 | reverse complement strand
AAATCAGGAAAAGTTGTCCGAAGAAGAGTCAACTTCAGACAAGTTTGCAGGAAAATCAAGAAAAGTTGTCCGAAGCAGAAGCAACTTCAGACAGGTTCAGGGGAAAACAACCAAAAGCTTTCCAAAGCAGGAGCCACTTCAGACAAGCTTAGGGGTAAACAACAAAAGTAAGCCGAAGCAGAAACACCTTCAGACAAGTCCAGAGGAAAACAATAAAAACTTGTCCGAACCTAACACTACTCCGGATAAGTTTGGAGCACCAACATAAAAAGCTATCCGAACTTAGATCCACTTCCTGTCCAAAAAGGCAAAATGGGATTAAAGTGGGCAAACACCCGAGCGTTATTTATATACATAGTGAAAATACAATTAATCCCGCTTCTTTATAGTCCTGGAAGGATAAATGAATCTTTTGTTGAATTTATAACTTCATAAGCAACCGTCACCAAATAAAAACATCCTCGATCAAATCTTTAACAAACCTATAGGAGGAATCAATGACAAAACAATTGAATTATTGGTCATTCGTTTTATCGACAATCTGGGTTTTACTATTTTTCGTAATTTCCTCTACAGGGCCAAATGGTTACACCATCTTTGGATTACATCCACACGTCCTGCTTTTAGTTGCTTCTCTACTGACTTTACTTATTGGGCTCATCGGACTTTCCGGAATGAAAGATTGGAAGAGCGCGGCAAGGAGTTTTTCAACAATCTTCCTGACTCTGGGGCTATCAGCATTTTTAGCTTTCATTATCTTCTTTGGTAAGTTAGCAAGTTAGTGGATACAGGCACAGGTGAGATCCCCAGACAATAAGATATATCAACCATTTTCATATCAATTTACCCATTATACATTTAGCCCTTCCAAAAACAGATTCAATTGCATTTCTAACCTGTTCCTAATTACAAATTTTTCGTTGATGTACCCTGATATAAGTTTCCACTTGGCTCAAAATGGGTATAATAACCAACAATCCCCTTAATAACATCTTTTGGCATACATAATTTTTGGAGAAGTGAGTTCAGGATGCATTCATTGCGTCGAGAAAAAATTTTTTGTATAATTAATGTCAAATATAGTCAAAGTCAGATTGGGGGAGGTTTAGTGAGGAATATATCGGACATCATAGAACATTACCTTAAGCAGGTTTTAGAAATGAGCGATAAGGACATCGTCGAGATCAAGCGAAGTGAAATCGCCGATAAATTTCAATGCGTGCCGTCCCAAATCAATTATGTCATCAATACAAGGTTCACGATTGAACGGGGTTATCTTGTTGAGAGCAAACGGGGTGGCGGCGGCTACATCCGGATCATCAAGGTCCAGGCTTATGATCATGCACATTTGATTGATGATTTACTGTCTTTGATTTCAACACGAATTTCGCAAAGCAGCGCTGAGCATGTGATCTTCCGTCTTGTTGAGGAGGATGTAGTCACTGACCGTGAGGCAAAGATCATGCTGAGTGTGCTTGACAGGTCCGTCCTGTATATAGAGCTTCCGCAGCGTGATGAGCTTCGTGCGAGGATGCTGAAGGCAATGCTTATGGCATTGAAGTATAAATAATACCAAAGCAGATAAAGAGGTGAGGGCATGATCTGCCAAGAGTGTAATCAAAGGCCGGCAACGCTGCACTTCACGAATTATTCAAATGGAGAAAAATTAGAATTGCACTTGTGTGAGATATGCGCACAGGAAAAAGGCGAATTGTTTATGATGAACAACGGCCCTGCTTTTTCAATCAATAGCTTGCTTGCTGGTTTGCTGAATATGGAACCTGCATTTACGGAAAAGAAAAAGGAAGATTTTGAAGCGGAGCAGGTTGCACAGTGCCCGCAATGCTCAATGACGTTTCCGCAGTTTGTAAAGGTAGGCAGGTTTGGCTGTGCGACTTGTTATGATGCTTTTCGCGAACAGCTGACCCCGATTGTCAGGAGACTCCATAGCGGGAATTCCGTCCATAATGGAAAAATCCCTAAAAGAATCGGTGGCGACCTTCATCTAAGAAAGACAGTTGATCAGCTTAAGCAAACCTTGAAAAACCTTATTTCAGCGGAGGAGTTTGAGAAAGCTGCTGAGACAAGGGACCAAATCAGGGAACTTGAAAGGAAATTGTCAACAGGCCAAGAGGGAGGGGAGTAGCCTTGTCATTGGAGAAGTTCATCAATCAGGCTGTCAGCTCCTGGATGAGTGATGATGGACCTGATTCGGATATCGTCCTTAGCTCCCGCATTCGCTTTGCAAGAAACCTTGATGAATATAATTTTCCAACGCTATTCACCGATGGAGAGGCAGAGGCGGTGATTGGTACGATCATGGAACGTGCCAGCAATTCATCAGCAGCTGCATTTGGTCAGTTGGAAACGATCAAGATGGATGATATTCCGCCATTGCAGAAGAGGGTGTTGGTCGAGAAGCATTTAATCAGTCCGAATCTTGCGGAAAATTCCATTCATGGTGCCGTCCTATTATCTGATAATGAAGAAGTCAGCATCATGATCAATGAGGAAGACCATATCAGGATTCAATGTTTATTCCCAGGATTCCAGTTAAGTGAAGCTTTACAGGCTGCTAATGAGATCGATGATTGGCTCGAGGAATATGTCAATTATGCATTCGATGAGAAATTTGGATACTTGACCAGCTGTCCTACGAATGTGGGCACCGGTCTTAGGGCATCGGTGATGATGCACCTGCCTGGTCTTGTTTTAACTCAGCAAATGAACCGGATTGTTCCGGCGATTAACCAGCTTGGTTTGGTGGTAAGAGGTATTTATGGAGAGGGCAGTGAAGCGCTCGGCAATATTTTTCAAATATCGAACCAAATAACGCTCGGGAAATCGGAAGAGGACATCGTTGACGATTTAAAAAGTGTTGTAAGCCAGATTATATCTCAGGAAAGGTCAGCGCGGGAAGCATTAGCGAAGACTTCGAACATACAATTAGAAGACAGAGTGTTTCGATCATATGGAACACTTGCTAACAGCAGAATCATCGAAACGAAGGAAGCCGCCCGTTGCCTGTCTGATTTAAGGCTTGGTATAGATATGGGTTTCATAAAAGATATATCAAAATCGATTTTGAATGAATTGATGATATTAACTCAGCCTGGGTTTTTACAGCAATATGCAGGAGGGCCGTTAAGACCGAATGAGCGGGATATCCGCAGGGCTGCTTTAATAAGAGAACGTTTGAAAATGGAAACAAAAGATGAGTCAGGAGGATGATCTTATGATGTTTGGACGATTTACCGAGAGAGCACAAAAAGTATTGGCACTCGCACAGGAAGAGGCAATCCGCCTTGGACATAACAATATCGGCACAGAACACATCTTACTTGGCCTGGTGCGTGAAGGTGAGGGCATTGCGGCAAAGGCACTTTACGGACTTGGTCTAGGAGCGGAGAAAATCCAGAAGGAAGTTGAGAATCTGATTGGCCGCGGACAGGAAACTTCCCAGACGATTCACTATACACCTAGAGCAAAGAAGGTCATCGAGCTTTCTATGGATGAGGCAAGGAAGTTGGGCCATTCCTATGTTGGCACAGAACATATCCTCCTTGGATTGATTCGTGAGGGAGAGGGCGTGGCTGCAAGAGTATTGAACAATCTTGGTGTCAGCCTCAACAAAGCACGCCAGCAAGTTCTTCAGCTTCTAGGCAGTAATGAAACTTCCGGACATCAGGGAGGCGGAACGGCTAATGCCAATACGCCGACACTTGATAGCCTGGCAAGAGACTTAACGGCAATCGCCAGGGAAGGCAGCCTTGATCCGGTCATCGGCCGCAGCAAGGAAATCCAGCGTGTCATTGAAGTGCTAAGCCGCCGGACGAAGAACAACCCGGTATTGATCGGGGAGCCAGGCGTTGGTAAAACAGCGATTGCGGAAGGATTGGCACAACAAATCGTCAATAATGAGGTACCGGAAATCCTGCGTGACAAGCGTGTCATGACGCTTGATATGGGAACGGTGGTTGCAGGAACGAAATATCGCGGTGAATTTGAGGACCGCTTGAAAAAGGTCATGGACGAAATTCGTCAGGCTGGAAATATCATTCTTTTCATCGATGAGCTTCATACACTGATTGGTGCTGGTGGCGCGGAGGGTGCGATCGACGCGTCCAATATCTTGAAGCCTTCATTGGCTCGCGGTGAACTGCAGTGTATCGGTGCGACGACATTGGATGAATACCGCAAATACATCGAAAAAGATGCTGCACTTGAACGACGCTTCCAGCCGATCACTGTTGATGAGCCAACGGCTGAGGAGTCTGTACAAATTTTAAAAGGGCTTCGTGACCGCTATGAGGCTCACCATAGGGTATCCATTACGGATGAAGCAATTGAAGCGGCAGTAAAATTATCAGATCGTTACATTTCTGACCGGTTCCTGCCGGATAAAGCAATTGACTTAATTGATGAAGCAGGTTCGAAGGTTCGCCTGCGTTCCTATACAACTCCGCCAAACCTTAAGGAGCTTGAGGTGAAGCTGGAGGAAGTTCGCAAGGAGAAGGACGCTTCTGTACAAAGCCAGGAGTTTGAAAAGGCTGCTTCATTAAGGGATACAGAACAGCGTCTCCGTGAACAGCTTGAAAATACGAAGAAGTCGTGGAAAGAAAAGCAGGGCAAGGAGAACAGTGAAGTGACAGTGGAAGATATCGCGCATGTGGTATCAAGCTGGACGAATATCCCTGTATCCAAGCTAGCGCAAACAGAAACAGATAAACTTCTGAACCTGGAAGAAATCCTACACTCACGTGTCATCGGCCAGGACGAAGCGGTAAAAGCTGTATCTAAGGCAGTAAGACGTGCTCGTGCAGGCCTGAAGGATCCGAAACGTCCAATTGGTTCTTTCATCTTCCTTGGTCCAACAGGTGTAGGTAAAACGGAATTAGCAAGAGCGCTTGCGGAGTCCATGTTTGGCGATGAAGATGCGATGATCCGCGTCGATATGTCAGAGTACATGGAAAAGCATTCGACTTCACGTCTTGTTGGTTCACCTCCGGGCTATGTTGGATACGATGAAGGCGGCCAATTGACTGAGAAGGTACGCAGAAAGCCATATTCCGTTATCCTGCTGGATGAAATTGAAAAAGCGCATCCAGATGTGTTCAATATTCTGCTGCAGGTGCTTGAGGATGGCCGTTTGACTGACTCTAAAGGCCGGACAGTCGATTTCCGTAATACCATCATGATTCTGACATCCAATGTTGGAGCAGAGGCGTTGAAGCGGAATAAATATGTCGGCTTCAATATCCAGGATGGAGAACAGGATTACAAAGATATGAAGGGTAAAGTGATGGAGGAGCTGAAGAAAGCATTCCGTCCTGAGTTCTTGAACCGTATCGATGAAATCATCGTCTTCCATGCACTTGAAAAGCCACATCTGAAAGAAATCGTAACATTGATGTCTGACCAGCTTGTGAAACGCCTGAAAGAGCAGGAAATCACGCTAGAGCTGACAGATGCGGCTAAAGAGAAGATTTCGGAGGAAGGTTACGATCCGGAATACGGTGCACGTCCGCTGCGCAGGGCGATCCAAAAGCATATCGAAGACCAGCTGTCTGAAGAATTGCTTAAAGGAACCGTACTCACTGGGCAAAATGTCGTCATAGATGTTGAAAATGGCGAATTTGTTGTCAAGGCTCCAGAAGGAACAGCAAAAGCTTAAAATGGCTTAACATGTAAACGGAAGGGGTATACGTACAAATACGTGTACCCCTTTTTTACTAAAGGAAAGTTTTATTGGAATCCCCCTAAAAAATTTGCCACCATGCAAAAAAATTCCTGATGGAAGTGCAAAGCCCAAACCAGCCCAAACGTTTTCCTAAAATAGTTGGAATCGCAGCATATTGTTATGAACATAATTTAAGTAGCCAATGTGATTAAAAAATTACATACCCACTTCAGTCGCTATCATTTCTTTTATTACTTGTTTGGCTTTATTATTAAGATAATAACTTTATTTATTGAGAGGCTAAGAAAATGGCAAAAAGAAAAACAAAATTCATGTGCCAGGAATGTGGCTATGAATCTCCAAAATGGATGGGGAAATGTCCGGGATGCGGGCAATGGAATAAGATGGTCGAGGAAGTGGAAAGCACAGGCTCGACAAGAAGAGGTGCTTTTGCCAATACAGGAAATACGGGTGTTGCCGCAAAGGCCACTCCGATCACCAGTATTGAAACAGTAAGCGAGCCGCGCATTACAACAGACTTGAATGAGTTGAACCGTGTACTTGGAGGCGGGGTAGTCAGAGGGTCACTTGTGCTGATTGGCGGGGACCCGGGTATCGGGAAATCGACCTTATTGCTGCAGGTCTCTTACCAGCTGGCTAAGAAGGCTCATTCAGTCCTGTATATTTCTGGTGAGGAGTCGATGAGGCAAACGAAACTGCGCGCGGATCGGCTTGGTGTAACATCGGATAATCTGCTTGTATATTCGGAAACAAACCTGCATGAAATCAGTCTTACGATCGAAAACAGCAATCCCGACTTTGTTATTGTGGATTCCATTCAAACCATATTCCATCCGGAAGTGACCTCCGCTCCAGGGAGCGTGTCGCAGGTAAGGGAATGTACAGCTGAGTTAATGAGGATTGCAAAAACGAAGGGAATTGCGATTTTTATCGTCGGGCATGTTACGAAGGAAGGATCCATTGCAGGACCAAGACTTCTGGAGCATATGGTCGACACCGTTCTTTATTTTGAAGGCGAGAGGCACCATACGTATCGAATCCTCCGGGCTGTAAAAAACCGATTTGGGTCGACGAATGAAATGGGTATTTTTGAAATGAAGGAAGTCGGACTGGAAGAAGTGGCAAACCCATCAGAGATTTTTTTAGAGGAAAGATCCCAGGGGGCTTCCGGTTCAACGGTTGTGGCTTCTATGGAAGGAACGCGGCCTGTATTGGTTGAAATCCAGGCGCTGATTTCGCCAACGAGCTTTGGGAATCCAAGGAGAATGGCTACCGGTATCGACCATAATCGTGTATCGCTGCTGATGGCCGTGCTGGAGAAGCGTGTCGGTTTGCTGCTGGCTAATCAGGATGCTTATTTGAAGGTCGCCGGCGGAGTGAAGCTGGATGAACCGGCGATTGACCTTGCGGTGGCAGTCAGCATTGCTTCAAGCTTCAGGGATAAACCGACTCGCGCTTCGGACTGCATCATTGGCGAGGTAGGCCTGACAGGTGAAGTCAGGAGGGTCTCTAGGATCGAACAGCGCGTCCAGGAAGCGGCTAAGCTTGGCTTTGAAAGAATTATTTTACCGGAGAATAATCTTGGTGGATGGACACCGCCAAGGGGAGTGGAGCTTATCGGGGTATCATCGGTCAGCCATGCATTAAAAGTCACCTTAGGGGGTTGATGGATTGGAACATAGAGAGCTTGAGGAAAAAGAGTTAGGTGAAATCCTTCAATTTATCGCTCCAGGTACACCTCTAAGGGCTGGAATCGATAATGTGCTCCGGGCCAAGACAGGCGGATTGATTGTGTTTGGATACAATGAAAAGGTCAAAAACCTGGTGGATGGCGGATTTGAAATCAACTGCAGGTTCAGCCCCAGCTATCTTTATGAACTGGCGAAGATGGATGGCGCGATCATTTTAAACGAGACTGGCAGCAAAATATTATTCGCCAACGCCCAGTTAGCGCCGGATACGGGAGTGCCCTCGACTGAGACAGGGATGAGGCACAGGACAGCGGAACGGGTGGCGAGGCAAACAAAAGCACTCGTCATCGCGATTTCCCAGAGAAGGAATGTCATCACCCTGTATCAGGGGAACCTTCGTTATGCCATGCAGGAAATCGGGGTTATCCTAACGAAGGCGAACCAGGCAATCCAGACGTTGGAAAAGTATAAGGTCGTGCTTGAACAAAGCATCACCAACCTGGGAATCCTCGAGTTTGAAGATCTTGTAACCTATAATGACTTGCTTCAGGTGATCCATCGCTTTGAAATGGTGCTGAGAATCAAAACGGAACTTTTGACGTATTTGAGTGAACTTGGTTTAGAAGGGCGGCTGATCCGTCTGCAAATGCAGGAACTGTTATCCGAAATGGAAAGGGAAGCATTACTTGTCATCAAAGATTATTCTGCGGAACAGGAAGTAAGGGCAGATGTTGTGATGGCCCGGTTCCAGGAACTTTCAAAAGCCGGAGTCATCGAGGATTCAGCCATTCTCAAGCTGCTCGGCCATCAGGGATATGTGCATATGGATGAGTTTATCTGTCCTAGAGGTTATCGGATGCTGAATAAAATTCCGCGTCTGCCGATGATCATCACGGAGAATTTGATCAAACGTTTTGGCAAATTCACCAAAATGATTGCAGCTTCCGTCGCAGAGCTGGACGATGTAGAGGGCATTGGTGAGGTAAGAGCGCGGAAAATCAAGGAAGGCTTCAAACTCATCAGGGACCAGCTGATGGCAGACCGTCAAATGTAATCCCAAACATTGGCGGCCTGCTTTTAATTGACACCAACATGCCCTGGTGCTACGTTAAAGAAGAGATTTACTCCTATTAGGATTATGGCAATCTTACTGTATTGTGATTTTATTTGTACAAAATCCGTAACCTTTGCCATGGTAAAATCGTATAATCATTTGGATGTTTATTTTAAAGAAAATGTTTGATTACGAGGGTTTCAAATTTTGGAAGTTGTTTATAATGATTAAAAGGAGGTGAAAGGATGTTAAGACGTATCATTCAAGCCTGCTTCCTGATTATCGGGGGAACGCTTGGTATATTCTTAATTCCTGATTTATTATCATTAATGAACGCGGGAGACATGACTCTCATCAATAATCCTTATGTTACTGCTGTTTTAGGCGCACTTATTTTTTATCTTCTTACTTTTTGGGCTGTGGATCCTGTGACCAATTTTGTGAAGTGGGCTGAAGAGTCACTGATCAAGGCACCGATAACTGACGTCCTGTTTGGAAGTGTTGGCCTCTTCTTTGGTTTGCTGGTGGCATTCTTAGTTGGATTTGCCCTTAATGCAATCCAGGTGCCTGTTGTGAATACAGTTGCACCGACACTCCTGACACTTTTATTTGGTTATCTTGGTTTCCAGGTCGGTTTCAAAAAGCGAGATGAACTGCTTGGTTTATTTTCACGCTCAAAGAAAAAGGGCACTGAAGAAGAAGTGGAAAAGGAAAGTCGTGCAAGAGAGTGGAAGATTCTTGATACAAGTGTGATTATTGATGGCAGGGTGGCAGATATCTGCCAGACTGGATTCTTAGAAGGGACCATTGTCATTCCGCAATTTGTCCTGGAAGAATTACAGCATATCGCTGATTCATCTGACGTGTTGAAGCGAAATCGCGGACGCCGCGGATTGGACATCCTTAACCGTATTCAAAAGGAACTTAAGATTAAGGTTGAAATTTACGAAGGTGATTTTGATGATATCCAGGAAGTCGACAGCAAGCTTGTGAAGCTGGCAAAGCTGACAAATGGCGTTGTTGTCACAAATGATTTCAATCTGAACAAAGTATGTGAATTGCAGAAGGTTGCTGTGCTGAATATCAATGACCTTGCCAATGCGGTGAAACCAGTCGTTCTTCCTGGAGAAGAATTGAGCATCCAGGTAATCAAGGATGGCAAGGAACATAATCAGGGCATTGCGTACCTGGATGACGGCACAATGATCGTCGTCGAAGAAGGCCGTGATTATATCGGAAAGCGCATTGATGTGCTTGTGACAAGTGTGTTGCAAACATCAGCTGGCAGGATGATTTTCGCAAAGCCAAAACAGTTGGAAAAAAGCATAATCAGTTGATCCATCCCGGATGGATCAAGCCTATATGGGCAGTTGATTCCCGCTTCCTTCATGGATTCCCTGAAGGCGTGAAGCAGGGCCTCGACTGCCCGTTTATATGTTAAAAGTCGTTTTATCAAAAAGGTTGCAATAGCAGAAAATAGATTGGGGGGATTAACATCATGCCTTATCAGGTTATCATTCCTGCTGCGGGTCAGGGAAAGAGGATGGGAGCAGGAAAGAATAAATTGCTGCTCACATTGGAAGGTGTACCGATCCTGATCCATACACTCAGGGTGTTTGAAGCAGATGCTGAATGCACTGGCATCATTCTCGCCATCAGTCCGAATGATGAGCAACAGTTCAAGTCTTTATTGAACGAGTATGGTATACATAAGGTATCATCACTGGTCAATGGCGGAAAGGAACGCCAGGACAGTGTGTATAACGGTCTGAAAGCCGTCCATTCCCTGGATGGGATCGTGCTGGTCCATGACGCTGCCCGCCCATTCATAAAAATGGAAACAATCCACAAACTTGTGGAGGCAGCAAGCAAAGATGGCGGGGCAATCGTGGCTGTTCCTGTTAAAGATACAATCAAGAAAGCGATGGACGGCACGGTAGCCGAAACAGTTGAACGTTCAAGCTTATGGGCGGTCCAGACTCCACAGGCTTTCCGCGCTTCCGTATTGCTTGAGGCGCATAACAAGGCAATGAGGGAACAATTCATTGGTACAGATGAATCAAGCCTTGTCGAACGAATCCCGCATCCAGTCAGCATCATCGAAGGGGACTATGATAATATTAAGCTGACAACACCAGAAGATTTATATTTCGCAGAAGCGATTTTGCGGAAACGGAAAGAATCCAGTGTTTAAGAGAGCATATAATAGCCTAATTTTAAAAGGAGTAATTCATTATGTTTCGTATTGGACAAGGTTTTGATGTACATCAATTAACGGAGGGCAGGCCGCTGATCATTGGCGGAATCACGATTCCGTATGAAAAAGGACTGCTTGGGCACTCAGATGCCGATGTGCTGCTGCATACAGTTGCTGATGCATGCCTTGGCGCAATCGGCGAAGGGGACATTGGCAGACATTTTCCGGATACTGACCCTGAATTCAAGGATGCCGATTCAGCTAAATTGCTTGAGCATGTGTGGAAGATTGTAAAGGAAAAAGGGTACGAGCTTGTTAACATCGACTGCACGATTATTGCACAGCAACCCAAGATGGCACCGCATATCGAAGCGATGCGTGAAAGGATTGCAGGGCTGCTTGAAGGGACTTCCGAGCAGGTGAACGTCAAGGCGACGACAACAGAAAAGCTGGGATTCCCTGGACGGGGAGAAGGCATCGCTTCTCAGGCAACCGTGTTGCTGAAGCAGACAGAGAAATAAATTCAGTGCTACTTCCGCTTTATATATCGATAATGATACAATAATGAACAGCTATATTAGAGGAGGATTCACTATGTCATCAGATATCCGGGTGCGATATGCTCCGAGTCCGACTGGACATTTACATATCGGGAATGCCCGTACTGCATTATTTAATTATCTATTCGCACGCAACAGAGGCGGAAAGTTCATCATCCGCATTGAAGATACAGATAAAAAACGAAATATCGAAGGCGGAGAGCAAAGCCAATTGAAGTACCTTCAGTGGCTTGGGATCGACTGGGATGAGAGCGTCGATGTGGGCGGCGAATACGGACCATACCGCCAATCAGAGCGTAACCACATCTATGAGCAATACAATCAGGAGCTTCTTGAAAAAGGCCATGCCTATAAGTGCTACTGCACAGAGGAAGAACTGGAGGCGGAACGCGAAGAGCAGTCTGCCCGAAATGAGACGCCTCAATATTCCGGACGCTGCCGCAACCTGACAGCAGAACAGAAGGAGCAGTTTGAAAAAGAAGGACGCCAGCCGAGCCTTCGCTTCAAGGTGCCTGCAGGGCAGATTCTGAAGTTTGATGATATGGTAAAGGGCGACGTGAGCTTTGAATCAGACGGGATGGGTGACTTTGTCATCGTTAAAAAAGACGGCACACCGACTTATAATTATGCGGTTGTCGTCGATGACCATCTGATGAAGATTTCCCACGTTCTTCGCGGGGATGACCACATCTCGAATACACCGAAGCAGCTTGTGATTTATGAAGCACTTGGCTGGGAGCCGCCGGTGTTCGGACATATGACACTGATTGTCAACGAAAGCCGCAAGAAGCTGAGCAAGCGTGATGAATCGATCATCCAGTTCATCGAGCAGTACGAGGAGCTTGGATATCTTCCAGAAGCTTTGTTCAACTTCATAACATTGCTTGGATGGTCTCCATCTGGTGAAGAGGAGGTTTATTCAAAGGATGAGTTCATCGAGATTTTTGACCCTGCAAGACTCTCAAAATCCCCTGCACTCTTTGACCAGCAGAAGCTTGCCTGGATGAACAATCAATATATGAAAAAAGCAGACCTTGACAGGGTAGTTGAGCTTGCACTTCCACATCTCATCAAAGCTGGAAAGGTCTGCGAGAGCCGTTCAGCGGAAGAAGATGCCTGGGTTCGCGGCCTCATTTCCCTGTACCATGATAAAATGAGTTTCGGAGCGGAAATCGTCGAGATGTCGGATTTATTTTTCCGCGATGAGGTAAACTATGATGAAGAAGCAAAAGAAGTTCTTGCGGGCGAGCAGGTTCCTGAAGTGCTGAATGCGTTCCTCGGTGAAATCGATCAGCTTGAAGAATTCAAGGCGGATGGAATCAAAGCAGCGGTGAAGGCAGTCCAAAAGGGCACAGGCCATAAAGGCCAGAAGCTGTTCATGCCAATCCGTGCGGCGGCGACAGGCCAGACACATGGACCGGACCTGATGCTTGCGATGGAACTGATCGGAAAAGACAAGGTCAAGGAAAGAGTCCAAAAACTATTGGGCTAATAACTTTTTAAGCTCTTTTAGTTAACAGAAACTAAAAAATGTAATATAGTAAGAGTAATTCTATAAAACCAAAGTGTTGAAGAGGAAAAGTAGTAAGATGACGCTTATTAGAGAGAACCATCACCGGCTGAAAGTGGTTCAGGCCTCTCATTTTTCGAAATGCGCCTCGGAGTCCCTTTGCGAAAAGGCCATCAGTGCCTGAGTAGTATCGGGCGGGACCTCCCGTTAACAGGTGAAAGTTGAGGTTATGCCGTTTCAAAGGCAGCCTAAACAGAGTGGAACCGCGCATACCAAGCGTCTCTGTCGTATACGACAGGGGCGCTTTTTTATATGTGTACTGGCAGGCAAGTTAGGGTATGTGCCCGAAAAAGCCGGCACAACGAGATTACGGTCACATAAACAAGGAATATGTGCCCGAAAAAGGCGGAGCGTCGAGATTACGGTCACATAAATCCCAAAGAGTAAGGCTGTAACCCAATGTCAGCTTTAAAGGTGCTCATTAGTGAGCAATGACTAGAATGTATTTTTTTAAAGAAGGAGGATTTCACCATGTTTAAGATGATGAAGGAAGACATAGATGTTGTTTTTGATCAGGACCCTTCTGCCAGGAGCGTGCTGGAAGTGGTCTTGACCTACGCAGGCCTGCACGCGATATGGGCCCATCGGTTTGCACATGCATTTTACAAACGGAAGTTTTATTTTATTGCAAGGGCTATATCGCAAATCAGCCGTTTTTTCACGGGGGTAGAAATCCATCCGGGAGCCAAGATCGGCAGACGTTTTTTCATCGACCATGGAATGGGGGTCGTCATTGGTGAAACGTGTGAGATTGGTGATAATGTGACGGTGTTCCAGGGAGTGACTCTGGGCGGTACGGGCAAAGAAAAAGGCAAACGCCACCCCACGGTAAAAGATAATGCCTTGATTGCGACCGGGGCTAAGGTTTTAGGTTCGATTACGATTGGGGAGAATTCTAAAGTAGGCGCAGGATCGGTTGTCCTGAAAGATGTTCCGCCGAACTCCACTGTTGTCGGCATCCCGGGTAAAATCGTCATCCAGGACGGCGTCAGAGTCAAGAAGGATTTCAATCATCGTGATCTGCCGGATCCTGTGGCTGATCGATGTCAGGAAATCGAAATGGAATTAGTGAATTTGAGAAAAGAACTTGAATTAGTCAAATTACAAGAAGAACTTGAAGTTGCCAAGCAGGGAAGGGGCATGGAAAATGGGAATTAAAATTTATAATACACTCACTCGGAATAAGGAAGAGTTTATCCCTTTAGAAGAGGGAAAAGTGAAAATGTATGTTTGCGGTCCTACCGTCTATAACTATATTCATATTGGCAATGCCCGTCCGGCTATCGTTTTCGATACGGTCCGCCGCTATCTTGAGTTCCGCGGCTATGATGTCCGCTATGTTTCGAACTTCACTGATGTCGATGACAAGCTGATCAAAGCGGCGAATGAACTGGGCGAAGACGTACCGACAATTGCCCAACGTTTTATCAACGCCTATTTTGATGATGTTCACGCCCTTGGCTGCAAGACAGCTGATGCCCATCCGCGGGTAACGGAAACCATGGATTTGATTATTGAATTCATCAACGCATTGATTGAAAAGGACTTTGCCTATGAATCAGGCGGAGACGTGTACTACCGCACGAGAGAATTCAAAGAATACGGCAAGCTTTCCCATCAATCCATTGAAGAGCTGAAGGTCGGAGCGAGAATCCAAGTTGGTGAAAAGAAGCAGGACGCCCTTGATTTTGTGCTATGGAAATCGGCTAAAGAAGGTGAGATTTCCTGGGATAGTCCATGGGGAAAAGGCCGTCCAGGCTGGCATATTGAGTGCTCGGCAATGGCCCGCGAATATCTTGGAGATACAATTGATATCCATGCTGGCGGACAGGATCTCGCCTTCCCGCACCATGAAAATGAAATCGCCCAGTCAGAGGCTTTGACAGGAAAGACATTTGCCCGCTACTGGATGCATAATGGATACATCAATATTGATAATGAAAAGATGTCCAAGTCACTTGGCAATTTTGTCACAGTGCATGACATCATTAAGCAAGTTGATCCACAGGTATTAAGATTTTTCATGATTTCAGTTCATTACCGGAATCCGATCAACTACAGCCAGGAGCTGCTTGAAAAGACCAAGGCCGCCTTCGATCGTTTGAAGACTTCTTATCAAAACCTGAAGCACCGCCTTGGAGCTAGCGCGAACCTTACCGATGATAACCAGGACTGGATGGATAAAATCGCCGGTCTTCGTGAGCAATTCATCAAGGATATGGATGATGACTTCAACACAGCCAATGGCGTATCCACCCTATTTGAGCTTTCGAAGCTATCCAATCTGTACTTGATGGAGAAAAACACTTCCGAGGAAGTCATCCATGCATTCATGAATGAATTTGAGACATTGTTCGAAGTTCTCGGCCTCTCGTTAAAAGACGAAGAATTGCTTGACGAAGAGATCGAAGCCTTGATTGAAAAGCGTACACAGGCACGCAAGGACAGGAATTTCCAGCTTGCGGATGAAATTCGTGACCAGCTGAAGGAAATGAAGATCATCATCGAAGACACTCCGCAAGGCATCAGATGGAAAAGAGGCTAAATGATGCTGCATTACGAACACAAAGTAGATGAAAAACAATTGAATAGCCTTGCCCTTGCTTACATGGGTGATGCCGTATATGAACTATATGTCCGGCATCACCTGCTGCAAAGCGGCAAGGTCCGGCCAAACAAGCTGCATAAAGAAGCGACCGCTTATGTATCGGCAAAATCGCAGGCGAAGTACCTTCACAAGCTTATCGAAATGGAGAAGCTGTCCGAAGCGGAAGTAACGATTGTAAAAAGAGGCCGGAATGCAAAGTCAGGATCTGTCCCGAGAAACACCGATGTCCAAACATACCGTTACAGTACCGCCTTTGAGGCCCTGATCGGTTATTTGTATCTGGCAGGCGATGAGAAAAGGATAGAAGAACTGATTACCACAATATTTGCACTTGCTGAAGAATAGAAGGGAGGAAAGATTCCATGAGCCAGAAACAGAACCGGAATACTAGGCAAAAGCCAGTTGATGATAAAAAGCGGAAGCCAGCGCGGAACCAGGGGCAAAGGCAGGATGATCAGTCGAAAAGCAGAACAGCCAGAGGCAAGGATCAGAAACATGAAGCGGGCCGTGACCAAAAACATGAGTCAAGACGCGATAGAAAACATGAACCAAGGCAAGACCAGAAACGCGAGCCAAAACGCGATAGTAAACGCGAGCCCAAACGTGACCGGAAGCATGGGCAAAAAACAGACCAGATTCAAGAACAAAACGAAAACCAGGATTACATAATCGGGAAGAATCCGGTAATCGAAGCCTTGAAATCTGAACGGGACATCAACAAAATACTGATTGCAGAAGGTTCACAAAGCGGGCAGATGCAGCAAGTCATCGGAATGGCGAAGGAAGCCAATGTCATCGTCCAATTCGTTCCGAAGAAGAAGATCGACCAGCTTGCTGATGGCAACCATCAGGGTGTCATCGCTCAGGTTGCAGCGTATGAATATGCAGAGATTGATGATTTGTTCGCTTTAGCCGAAAAGAAAAACGAGGCACCTTTCTTCTTGCTTCTCGATGAAATTGAAGACCCCCACAACCTGGGCTCGATCATGAGGACAGCGGATGCCTCGGGAGCACACGGGATCATCATTCCAAAGAGGCGAGCAGTTGGGCTGACGGCGACAGTAGCCAAACTATCTACAGGCGCAATCGAATATATTCCGGTTGCGAGAGTCACGAATATGGCACAGACCATCGATGAATTGAAGGAACGCGGTGTCTGGATAGCCGGAACGGATGCATCGGCAAAACAGGATTTTCGTCAAATGGATGGAACATTGCCTCTTGGCCTGGTAATTGGCAGCGAGGGAAAAGGCATGGGAAGATTGATCAGGGACAAGTGTGATTTTCTATTAAGCCTTCCAATGGTTGGACATGTAACTTCCTTGAATGCATCAGTGGCTGCGGCACTCCTGATGTATGAAGTCCATCGTAAACGACAACCGCTAGGGGAATAGGGATGGATATCCTGCTTGTTGACGGCTACAATATCATTGGCGCATGGCCGGAGCTGGTCAGCTTGAAGAAGAAAGAGCTTTCCGCCGCCAGGGACCGGCTGGTGGAAATCATGGCAGAGTACCAGGCGTATACCGGCTATCGCGTCATCATTGTTTTTGACGCTCATTTTGTATCAGGAACGCAAAAGAAATATAGAAATTATAAAGTGGAAGTTATTTTTACAAAAGAAAATGAAACAGCTGATGAACGAATTGAAAGGCTGGCGATCGACCTAAGTAACCGCAAAACACAGATTCACGTAGCCACCTCTGACTATACTGAGCAATGGGCCATTTTTGGACAGGGAGCCTTGAGGAAATCAGCGAGGGAGCTGCTTAATGAAACAAATTTAATCAGCAAAAAAATTGAGAAAAGCGTGAAAGTAATCCAGGAAAAGAAGCCAAGTGCCAAGATTCCGCTTACAAAAGAAGTGGCAGAAATTTTTGAAAAATGGCGCAGAGGAGAGCAATGACCTGTTGACGCCTTAAAAAAGCCTGCTGTATAATATTTCTAACTGTATGTGCGGGCGGGGGGATCGAAATGAGTGCTGACATCGGGAATCGTTTAAATGACGCTTATTTATTGCTGGAAGATGAAGAAATTGTAGAAGCAGTTCACAGAGGAGAAAGTGATGCACTTGATTTTCTGATTCACAAATACAGGAATTTTGTTCGGGCGAAAGCACGTTCATATTTTCTGATTGGAGCAGATAAAGAGGACATCGTGCAGGAAGGAATGATCGGGCTATATAAAGCTATCCGTGATTTCCGGGAGGACAAGCTAACATCATTCAAAGCATTTGCAGAACTATGCATTACCCGTCAGATCATTACGGCCATCAAGACGGCCACAAGGCAAAAACACATCCCGCTTAACTCCTATGTTTCCCTGGACAAGCCGATTTATGATGAAGAATCGGACAGGACACTGATGGATGTTTTATCCGGAGCCAAAGTGATGGACCCCGAAGAGTTATTTATCAATCAGGAAGAATTTGACCAGATTGAAGTGAAAATGTCTGAGCTGCTTAGTGATCTTGAGCGAAAAGTGCTCGCATTATATTTGGATGGACAATCCTACCAGGAAATTTCCGAAGAGCTGAATCGCCATGTTAAGTCAATTGACAATGCGCTTCAGCGTGTGAAGCGGAAACTTGAGCGGTATCTTGAACTGAGAGAGCTGTCGGTGTAGGCTGAATTGCCGCAATATAGCCACAAAACTGACTTTTAATCTCCTAACCACTTATTGACACAAGCTATCAGCCGTGGTATCTTTTTAAAGATATAATAGATGGCGGTTTCATAGCATCAGATTGAAATCAGCCTGTTGAAGCGGGTGTGAGTGTCAATGAATAACAAAGTGACTCTTGCTTGTCAGGAATGCGGTTCCCGCAATTATTCCACAACGAGCAACAAGCAAACGCAAACAGAACGACTGGAGCTGAAAAAGTACTGCAGCAACTGCGGTGCCCATACAGTTCATAAGGAAACGAAATAAGGTTTTCAGATAGATCATCATATGGAATCCCGATAAGTTGGAGGTTACAAAATGCAGCGCATCACTAATTTTTTCAGTGAAGTTGGACGTGAAATGAGGAAGGTCAGCTGGCCTAGACGCAAAGAACTGACTCGCTACACGATTACGGTTCTGTCTACAGTTGCTTTTGCCGCTCTATTCTTCGCAGTGTTAGACCTTGGTATTTCTGAATTGATTCGCATAATTCTTGAATAACCAATACGCACTCATGGTATAATGGAAAATATAAACGCAGGACAAGTTTAAAAGCCCGGATAACGGGTTTTTTATTTGCTTGAAAAAATTCGCATTCAATGCCGGGGCTTCAGTGTACACATACGGTAACGCCCGGGCGTCTGGAAATGGGGAGGGACGGACGAATTAGTCCTCGATGATGGAAAAGAATTGGTATGTAGTGCATACTTACTCAGGCTATGAGAACAAGGTCAAGACGAATCTTGAGAAGCGTGTTGAAACAATGGGCATGCAAGATAAGATCTTCCGTGTGATCGTACCTGAAGAAGAAGAAACAGATTTCAAAAATGGTAAAAAGAAAGTTGTGAAGAGAAAGACTTTCCCTGGTTATGTCCTGGTAGAATTGGTCATGACGGATGATTCCTGGTATGTGGTCCGAAACACGCCGGGTGTTACTGGATTCGTCGGCTCTGCTGGTGCAGGTTCTAAACCAACTCCGCTATTGCCTGAAGAAGCAACTTTCATCCTCAAGCGCATGGGTATGGAAGAGAAGAAGGTTGATGTCAACTTCGAACTTGGTGAAACTGTTCAGGTAAGCGAAGGGCCATTCGCGAACTTCACAGGTACAATTGAAGAGATCGATAAGGACAAAGCCAAGTTGAAAGTTCTTGTCAATATGTTCGGCCGTGATACTCCGGTTGAGCTTGAATTTTCACAGATTGAAAAATTATAATCTGAAATAACTTGAAATCAACTTTAAAAAGTGTTAATATTTCATAGGTCAGTATGTCTTGGACGATTGACAGATATATGTCAAGTTCTTTATTTCATATAAAGACTTTTAAAATGAGTGGGAGGGGAAAATCCCCTATTACCACATCACGGACTTTAAGGAGGTGTGTCTCGTGGCTAAAAAAGTAATTAAGATGGTTAAGTTGCAAATCCCTGCTGGTAAAGCCAATCCGGCACCACCAGTTGGACCTGCACTAGGTCAAGCCGGTGTTAACATCATGGGATTCTGTAAGGAGTTTAACGCTCGTACAGCTGACCAAGCTGGACTAATCATTCCTGTCGAAATCACGGTTTTTGAGGACCGTTCATTTACATTTATTACGAAAACTCCTCCTGCTGCAGTTCTTTTGAAGGTAGCAGCTGGAATCCAGTCTGGTTCTGGTGAACCAAACCGTAATAAAGTAGCAACAGTCAAGCGTGAGAAAGTACGTGAGATTGCTGAACAGAAAATGCCTGACCTAAACGCAGCTAGCGTTGAAGCAGCAATGCGCATGGTTGAAGGTACTGCACGCAGCATGGGAATCAATATCGAAGACTAATTTCTGCTGCAGAGGATGAATGGGTTGCGGAGCTGAATTAGATTTCACCCGCAACCTTTTGTCTGAAATGGCGCCTTTATGGCGCCTTCGCTTTTCGAGCTCTGGTGCTTTGGAAAAAGGTGCCACCGCTTTTCGTTGTCTAGCTCCGGCGCCTAGCCCCTCGACCGCTTCGGTCCGCCCGGTGAAGTCAAAGAACGACTTCATCGGTCGGCCCTCCAGCGCTTGTCGGGGCTGGACGAGGCGCCTCCGCTTTTCATCGTGGGAGGTTATTCCGTTAAAACCACAATTTAGGAGGAAATAAAAATGGCTAAAAAAGGCAAAAAGTATCTTGAAGCTGCTAAGCTTGTAGATCGCTCTCAAGCATATACAGCTGCTGAAGCAGTTGAGCTTGCTAAAAAGACAAGCACAGTTAAATTTGACGCTACAGTTGAAGCTGCTTTCCGTCTGGGTGTAGACCCTAAGAAAGCTGACCAGCAAATCCGTGGAGCAGTTGTGCTTCCAAACGGAACTGGTAAAACTCAGCGTGTACTAGTATTCGCTAAAGGCGAAAAGTTAAAAGAAGCAGAAGCTGCTGGCGCAGACTATGTTGGCGATGCAGAATACATCAACAAGATCCAACAAGGTTGGTTCGAATTCGATGTAATCGTTGCTACACCTGACATGATGGGTGAAGTTGGTAAGCTTGGTCGCGTATTGGGACCTAAAGGCTTAATGCCAAACCCTAAGACTGGCACAGTTACATTCGATGTAACTAAAGCAGTTAACGAAATCAAGGCTGGTAAAGTAGAATACCGCGTTGACAAGTCTGGTAACATCCATGTACCTATCGGAAAAGTTTCTTTCGAAGACAACAAGCTTGTTGAAAACTTCAACACAATCTTCGAAACTATGATGAAGGTTAAGCCAGCTGCAGCTAAAGGAACTTACATGAAGAACGTTACGATCTCTACTACTATGGGACCTGGCGTTAAAGTAGATCCTTCAACTGTAAAATAATAGTATTTGACAATCAACGAAGGATTGGATATAATTCTTCTTGTTGTGAAAATAGAATAACATTTGTACCGCAGACAGCAGGGGCTTATTGCTTAATATCCTGCCGAGGTCATACGATAGAGCAACACTTTTACTATTGTATACTTCCTCCGCGTCTGCACTGATGCGGAGGTTTTTATTTGATCGGTATAAATGCAGAAATCTACAGGAGGTGTAAGGATGAGCGCAATTATCGAAGTGAAAAAGCAAATCGTAGACGAGATTGCTGGCAAACTTAAAGAAAGCAAATCAACTATCGTTGTTGATTACCGTGGACTAACAGTTGCAGAAGTAACTGAACTTCGTAAGGAGCTTCGTGAAGCTGGTGTTGAATTCAAAGTTTACAAAAACTCAATGACACGCCGTGCTGCTGAAGCTGCTGAACTTGCTGGCTTAAACACATCTTTAACTGGTCCTAACGCAATCGCGTTCAGTACTGAAGATGTAGTTGCACCAGCGAAGATTCTTAACGATTTCGCTAAGAAACATGAAGCCCTTGAAATCAAGGCAGGCGTCGTTGAAGGCAACATCGTTACAGTAGAAGAAATCAAGGCACTTGCAGACCTACCGTCTCGCGAAGGTCTACTTTCAATGCTACTCAGCGTACTTCAAGCTCCAATCCGCAATCTTGCTCTTGCTGCAAAAGCTGTTGCAGAACAGAAAGAAGAGCAAGGCGCGTAAGTTAAAAATAATCACTGTTTAACAATAAAAAACTAACCTATTAGGAGGAAACAAATCATGACTCAAGAACAAATCATTGAAGCAGTTAAAAATATGACTGTTTTAGAACTTAACGATCTAGTAAAAGCAATCGAAGAAGAATTCGGCGTTACTGCTGCTGCACCAGTAGCAATGATGGGTGGAGCTGCTGCAGGCGGCGCTGCTGAAGAACAAACTGAGTTTGACGTAGTTCTTGCATCTGCTGGCGATCAGAAGATCAAGGTTATCAAAGTTGTTCGTGAAATCACTGGACTTGGTCTTAAAGAAGCGAAGGAAGTTGTTGACAACGCTCCTAAAGCTCTTAAAGAAGGCGTTTCTAAAGAAGAAGCTGAAGAAATCAAAGCTAAGCTTGAAGAAGTTGGAGCTAACGTCGAAGTTAAGTAATCAACCTTACAATAAAAAGCTCGCTGCTAAAGCGGGCTTTTTTTTCGCTTTATATTTTAGGTGGGTAAATGAAGTTGCAAGATATTAACTTCGATAAATGTCTAGCTTCGGCGCCTAGCCCTCGAGACGCTTGTCTAGTTTCGCCTCCTAGAAACTCCGAAACTTCAACTCCGCCGGCAGAAGCAAAAAGCGCTTCTTTGTCGGAGTCTCCAGTTTCTGCGTTTCTGGGCAGTCGGCTATACATTTCGATTTCGGTCCGCCCAATGAAGTCAAAGAACGACTTCACCGGTCGGCCCTCCAGCGCTTTTCGGAGCTGACCAAGGCGCTTCAGCTTTTCGATTTTTGCTTTTTAATATTTAAAAGTTTATAATACCGCAGTAGCAATGCAATCCGCGATCGCATTCTTCAAATGAATCCCCGTGGAGGTGAGAGATTTTGACTGAACATTATTACTCCCGCAAACCCAGTACCGACAGCAATCCTGTAAAATGGCAAAGTGAATTGAAAGGGAATAGCTTCCGCTTCAAGACGGACAGTGGTGTTTTCTCGAAAAAGGAAGTCGATTTTGGTTCAAGATTATTAATTGACACGTTCGAACTAACTAGAGCGAACGGATTGATTCTTGATGTTGGCTGTGGCTATGGCCCGATCGGACTTTCAATTGCCAGGGCCTATCCAGAAGCGACGGTCCACATGGTGGATGTAAATGAAAGAGCGATTATGCTTGCGAAAGAAAATGCGTCCGAGAACAAAGTGGACAATGTGAAAATCTATGAAAGCGACCGGCTTAATGGAGTGGAGGAGGAAGGTTTCAATGCAATCCTGACAAACCCGCCGATCCGGGCCGGCAAAAAGATAGTGCATGTTATTTTCGAGCAAAGTTTTCAGCGTTTAGCTGAAGGCGGAGAGCTTTGGGTGGTCATCCAGAAAAAGCAGGGTGCTCCATCCGCGATGGAAAAAATGAAAGAACTTTTTGGCGATGTAGAGGTTGAGGCGAAAAGTAAAGGATACTTTATTCTCAAATCTGTTAAATGTTGACGTGAGAAAACCGCTATGTTAATATTATAAAATGCCAATATATTAGTTTCCTTTTCAATTGCTATTTTCATCGAAAGTTGTATAATTTTGGGCATTAAGGGAAAACTAACAAAATAATTGTTCGTTGCAGGAAATGTGGTTTTTAGGTGAAAACCCTTTTTCTTTTTGTCTTTTGAAATGGAGGAAACTTCATGGACAAGACAGGGATAGATGAATAATAACGCTTGATTTGAGGGGTGAATCAGTTGACAGGTCAACTAGTTCAGTATGGACGACACCGCCAACGTAGAAGTTATGCTCGCATCAGTGAAGTTTTGGAATTGCCGAATTTGATTGAAATTCAAACCTCTTCCTATCAGTGGTTTCTTGATGAGGGCCTCCGTGAAATGTTCCAGGACATTTCACCGATTGAAGACTTTACTGGTAACTTATCGTTAGAGTTTATCGATTACAGTCTTGGCGAACCGAAATATCCAGTGGAAGAATCAAAAGAAAGAGACGTTACTTACTCTGCACCATTAAGAGTAAAGGTCCGCCTTGTGAATAAGGAAACAGGTGAAGTAAAGGACCAGGATGTTTTCATGGGCGATTTCCCGCTTATGACAGAAACTGGCACGTTTGTGATTAATGGTGCTGAAAGGGTTATCGTTTCCCAGTTAGTGCGCTCACCAAGTGTATACTACAGCGGGAAGCTTGATAAAAACGGGAAGAAAGGGTTCACTGCGACCGTAATCCCGAACCGCGGTGCCTGGTTGGAGTATGAAACAGATGCCAAGGATGTTGTATATGTAAGGATCGATCGTACGAGGAAGCTCCCTGTTACGGTTCTTTTGCGTGCATTAGGGTTCGGTTCTGATCAAGAAATCATTGATCTGATCGGAGATAATGAATATATCCGTAATACTCTTGAAAAAGACAATACGGAAAGCACGGAAAAAGCGCTACTTGAAATCTATGAGCGCCTCCGTCCTGGCGAACCGCCTACAGTTGAAAATGCAAAGAGCCTTCTGGTATCAAGATTCTTTGATCCAAAGCGCTATGACCTCGCAAACGTAGGGCGTTATAAGATCAACAAAAAGCTTCATATTAAGAACCGTTTATTCGGGCAAAAGCTTGCAGAAACATTAGTGGATCCTGAAACAGGGGAAATCATCGCAGAAAAGGGCGTCACACTTGACCGCCGTACTCTGGATAAAATCATCCCTGCGCTGGAGAGCAATGTTGGCTTCAAGTCAATCAGCCCTTATGGCGGCGTGGTTGAAGAGGATGTAACTTTACAAAGCATTAAGATCTATGCTCCGAATGATGAGGGCGAGAAGGAAATTAATGTTCTTGGTAACGCCTATGTTCCTGAACCAATCAAAAATATCACGCCTGCTGATATCATTGCATCCATCAGCTATTTCTTTAACTTGCTGCATGGTGTTGGCGACACAGATGACATCGACCATTTAGGAAACAGACGCCTTCGTTCTGTAGGTGAGCTGCTTCAGAACCAATTCCGTATTGGTTTGTCCAGAATGGAACGTGTAGTCCGTGAAAGAATGTCCATCCAGGACACAAATACGATTACACCACAGCAATTAATCAATATCCGTCCGGTTATTGCGTCCATTAAAGAGTTCTTTGGAAGCTCTCAGCTTTCACAGTTCATGGATCAGACAAACCCGCTGGCTGAATTGACACATAAAAGGCGTCTTTCTGCATTGGGACCTGGTGGTCTTACACGTGAACGCGCTGGCTTTGAAGTGCGTGACGTTCACTATTCCCACTACGGCCGTATGTGCCCGATCGAAACGCCGGAAGGTCCAAACATTGGTTTGATCAACTCACTTTCTAGTTTCGCGAAGGTCAACCGTTTCGGATTCATCGAGACTCCATACCGCCGTGTTGATCCTGAAACAGGTAAAGTGACAAGCCACTTCGATTACTTAACAGCTGATGAAGAAGATAACTATGTAGTAGCACAGGCGAACGCTCGTCTAGCTGATGATGGTTCCTTCGTTGATGATGAAGTAATTGCCCGTTTCCGCGGTGAAAACACAGTAGTTAAGCGTGATCGCGTCGATTATATGGACGTATCACCTAAGCAGGTTGTATCTGCGGCGACTGCGTGTATCCCGTTCCTTGAAAACGATGACTCCAACCGTGCCTTGATGGGTGCGAACATGCAGCGTCAGGCTGTTCCATTGATGCAGCCTGAAGCACCAAGAGTCGGAACTGGAATGGAACACGTTTCTGCCAAGGATTCCGGTGCTGCAGTCATCTGTAAGCATGAAGGGATCGTTGAGCATGTTGAAGCCCGTGAAGTCTGGGTACGCCGTGTCAAAGAAGTAGACGGACAGGAAGTCAAGGGCGACCTTGATAAGTACCGTATGCTGAAGTTCATCCGTTCCAACCAGGGTACATGCTACAACCAGCGCCCAATCGTAAGCGTTGGCGACCGTGTAACCAAGGGGGAAATCCTTGCTGATGGTCCTTCTATGGAAGCAGGAGAACTTGCACTTGGCCGTAACGTCCTTGTTGGCTTCATGACATGGAATGGTTACAACTACGAGGATGCGATCATCATGAGTGAGCGCCTCGTTAAGGATGATGTTTATACATCGATCCATATAGAAGAATATGAATCAGAGTCCCGTGATACAAAGCTTGGACCTGAAGAAATCACACGTGATATTCCAAACGTCGGGGAAGATGCATTGAGAAATCTTGACGAGCGTGGAATCATCCGTGTCGGTGCTGAAGTGAAAGATGGAGATCTTCTAGTTGGTAAGGTAACGCCTAAAGGGGTTACTGAATTGACTGCGGAAGAACGTCTCCTTCATGCAATCTTCGGTGAAAAAGCAAGGGAAGTCCGTGATACTTCATTGCGTGTACCACACGGCGGCGGCGGAATTGTTCTTGACGTCAAAGTGTTCAACCGTGAAGATGGCGATGAGCTTCCTCCAGGCGTGAACCAGCTTGTCCGTGCTTACATCGTTCAGAAGCGTAAGATTTCTGAGGGTGACAAAATGGCAGGACGCCACGGTAACAAAGGGGTTATTTCCAAAATCCTTCCGGAAGAGGATATGCCTTTCTTGCCGGATGGAACACCAGTCGATATCATGCTTAACCCACTAGGGGTACCATCACGTATGAATATCGGTCAGGTGCTTGAGCTTCACCTTGGTATGGCAGCGCGTTACCTTGGAATCCATGTTGCTTCTCCTGTATTCGACGGTGCTACCGAAGAAGATGTATGGTCAACAATCCAGGAAGCTGGTATGGCCAGAGATGCGAAGACTGTCCTATATGATGGACGTACAGGTGAACCATTCGATAACCGTGTATCTGTCGGTGTCATGTACATGATCAAGCTTGCTCACATGGTAGACGATAAGCTTCACGCTCGTTCTACTGGACCATACTCACTTGTTACGCAGCAGCCACTTGGCGGTAAAGCCCAGTTCGGCGGACAGCGTTTCGGGGAGATGGAGGTTTGGGCGCTTGAAGCATACGGCGCTGCTTACACATTGCAGGAAATCTTAACTGTCAAGTCCGATGATGTTGTTGGACGTGTTAAAACATATGAAGCGATTGTAAAAGGAGAAAACGTTCCTGAGCCAGGCGTTCCTGAATCATTCAAAGTATTGATGAAGGAGCTTCAGAGTTTAGGTATGGACGTTAAGATCCTGTCAGGCGATGAAAAAGAAATCGAAATGCGCGATTTTGACGATGATGAAGAATTGCAGCATGCAGAAACATTGACGATCGCTCCTGAAGCAGAAGAAATGGATTCTGAAAAAGTAGGAATGAAAGAATAGGTCCATCTAATTGGCACACGTGTACAAACAGTTGAATAACAGTATTGTCCACGTGTGTTCCTTTTTGGATGGCCATAAGGGTAAAACCCTAGATTAAAAGGGAGGTAGGCCCCTTGCTAGATGTTAATAATTTTGAGTACATGAAAATTGGTCTCGCTTCACCAGACAAGATCCGTTCGTGGTCTTTCGGTGAAGTTAAAAAGCCGGAAACAATCAACTATCGTACTTTAAAACCAGAAAAAGACGGCTTATTCTGTGAGCGTATCTTCGGACCGACAAAGGACTGGGAATGTCATTGCGGAAAGTATAAAAGAGTCCGCTACAAAGGCGTAGTCTGTGACCGATGCGGCGTTGAAGTAACACGCGCAAAAGTCCGTCGTGAAAGAATGGGACACATTGAGCTTGCAGCTCCTGTATCTCACATTTGGTATTTCAAAGGTATTCCTAGCCGCATGGGACTAGTCCTTGACATGTCTCCTCGCGCACTAGAAGAAGTTATTTACTTTGCTTCGTATGTGGTAACGGAAACTGGTGACACTGCTCTTGAAAAGAAGCAATTGTTGTCAGAGAAAGAATACCGTGCTTACCGCGAAAAATACGGAAACAAGTTCCAGGCTGCCATGGGAGCGGAAGCAATCAAAAAGCTGCTTTCTGACATCGACCTAGATAAAGAAGCAGATATGCTGAAGGAAGAATTAAGAACTGCACAGGGCCAGCGTCGTACTCGTGCGATCAAACGTCTTGAGGTAGTTGAAGCGTTCCGTGGGTCAGGCAATGAGCCGTCATGGATGATTCTTGATGTACTTCCTGTCATCCCGCCTGAACTTCGCCCGATGGTACAGCTTGATGGAGGACGTTTCGCAACATCCGACCTGAACGACCTGTACCGCCGTGTTATCAACCGTAACAACCGTCTGAAGCGTCTTCTTGACCTTGGTGCTCCAAGCATCATCGTCCAGAACGAAAAGCGCATGCTTCAGGAAGCTGTTGACGCCTTGATCGACAATGGCCGTCGCGGCCGTCCAGTAACAGGACCGGGTAACCGTCCATTGAAGTCCCTTTCCCATATGCTGAAGGGTAAGCAAGGCCGTTTCCGTCAAAACCTTCTTGGTAAGCGTGTTGACTACTCAGGCCGTTCGGTTATCGTCGTAGGTCCAAACCTGCATATGTATCAGTGCGGATTGCCTAAGGAAATGGCTCTTGAGCTATTCAAGCCATTCGTCATGAAAGAACTTGTACAAAAGGGCTTAGCCCATAACATAAAGTCTGCCAAACGCAAGATCGAGCGCGTACAGCCGGAAGTCTGGGATGTGCTTGAAGATGTCATCAAGGAGCATCCGGTATTGCTTAACCGTGCACCGACACTTCACAGACTTGGAATCCAGGCGTTCGAACCTACATTGGTAGAAGGACGCGCTATCCGTCTTCACCCACTCGTATGTACAGCTTACAACGCTGACTTCGATGGTGACCAGATGGCGGTCCACGTACCACTTTCAGCAGAAGCACAGGCAGAAGCACGTCTATTGATGCTTGCTGCTCAGAACATCCTGAACCCTAAGGATGGAAAGCCAGTTGTTACTCCTTCCCAGGATATGGTTTTAGGTAACTACTACCTGACTCTGGAAAGAGAAGCAGCTGTTGGCGAAGGTATGGTGTTCAAGGATACGAATGAAGCGTTAATCGCATACCAGAATGGTTATGTACATCTTCACACTCGTATCGCTGTTGCGGCAGCATCACTTGGCAACCAGACATTTACGGAAGAGCAAAATGGCCAGCTATTGATCACGACAGTTGGAAAGCTGATTTTCAACGAAATCCTTCCAGCGTCATTCCCATACATCAATGAGCCTTCAAAAGAAAACCTTGAGGAGAAAACTCCTGAGAAGTATTTTGTTGAAAAGGGTGCAGATGTAAAGGAAGTCATCAAGTCAATGCCATTGGTGGATCCGTTCAAGAAGAAAATTCTTGGAAACATCATTGCTGAAGTGTTCAAGAAGTTCAAAATCACGGAAACATCAAAAATGCTAGACCGTATGAAGGGACTTGGCTTCACATACTCCACTAAAGCGGGTATTACGGTTGGTGTGGCTGATATCGTGGTTCTTAAAGAGAAGCAGGAAATCATTTCAGAAGCACAGACGAAGGTAGACAATGTTCTTAAGCAGTTCAGACGCGGTTTGATCACCGAGGACGAGCGTTACGATCGTGTTATTTCCATCTGGAGCCAGGCGAAGGATAATATCCAGGCTAAGCTGATGAAATCACTAGATAATTCAAACCCAATCTTCATGATGAGTGACTCCGGTGCCCGTGGTAACGCGTCCAACTTCACGCAGCTTGCTGGTATGCGTGGTCTGATGGCCAACCCGGCTGGACGAATCATCGAGTTGCCGATCAAGTCAAGTTTCCGTGAAGGTCTGACAGTATTGGAGTACTTTATCTCCACTCACGGTGCTCGTAAAGGTCTTGCCGATACAGCACTTAAGACTGCTGACTCAGGTTACCTGACTCGTCGTCTTGTAGACGTAGCGCAGGATGTCATCGTTCGCGAAGACGACTGTGGTACAGATAGAGGCCTGTTTATCAAATCGCTAAAAGATGGTACCGAAGTAATCGAACCTCTAGAAGAGCGTCTGATTGGCCGCTATGCAAGAAAGGCGATCAAGCATCCTGAAACGAAAACTGTGATTGTACCTGAAAACGGATTGATCACAGAAGACTTGGCAGTTGAAGTAACTGAAGCTGGAATCGAGGAAGTGTGGATCCGTTCTGCATTTACATGTAATACTCGTCATGGTGTATGTAAAAAGTGTTACGGTCGCAACCTTGCGACTGGCCAGGAAGTCGAAGTTGGCGAAGCGGTCGGTATCATCGCTGCCCAGTCAATCGGTGAGCCAGGTACACAGCTTACAATGCGTACATTCCATACGGGTGGTGTTGCAGGAGACGATATCACACAAGGTCTTCCGCGTATCCAGGAATTGTTCGAAGCACGTAATCCTAAAGGGCAGGCTGTCATTTCTGAATTGGAAGGTGTCGTAGTCGGCATCAACGAAGGAAAAGACCGTCAGCAGGAAATCGTGATCCAAGGTGAAATCGAAAGCCGTACTTACAATGCGCCATACACAGCTCGCTTGAAAGTGGCTGTGAATGACCATGTTGAACGCGGACAGGAACTCACTGAAGGTTCGATCGACCCTAAGGAACTATTAAGAGTCAAAGATGTTCAGTCCGTACAGGAATACTTATTGAAAGAAGTTCAAAAAGTATACCGTATGCAGGGTGTTGAAATCGGCGACAAGCACGTTGAAGTAATGGTGCGCCAGATGATGCGCAAAATCAGGGTAATTGACGCTGGTGAAACAGATGTACTTCCAGGCACATTGCTTGAGATCCATCAGTTCACCGACGCCAACCGCAAAGCACTTCTTGAAGGCAAAATGCCGGCAACAGGACGTCCAGTATTGCTTGGTATTACTAAAGCATCACTTGAGACGGATTCATTCCTGTCTGCAGCATCCTTCCAGGAAACAACAAGAGTGCTTACAGATGCTGCAATCAAAGGCAAGCGCGATGAGCTTCTCGGCCTGAAAGAAAATGTTATCATCGGTAAACTTGTTCCAGCTGGAACTGGTATGCAGCGATACAGAAGAGCTGAACCAATCTCAATGGAAGAAGAAAATGCCGAAGATGCAATCACTGTAGAATAAAATAAGAGCGCGGTGCTCTCTGCTACGGCAGAAAGTGCCGCCTTTTTAAAGAAAATAGATTGATTCTATGAATAAAAACAACATTCTAGCGAAAAAAGTTTTTCAATGTTGTTGACATCCCTTGCACTAAGTGTTAATATTTCAAAGGTGCTCCTATTTACCGGTTACTTTGGAGGATTTCATGTCTTATGAAAAAGTAGCTCAAGCTAAAAAGATTATAGTAGGATCAAAGCAAACAGTGAAAGCACTGAAGGCTGGCGAAGTACTTGAACTGGTCATTGCGAAGGATGCTGACATGAAAGTGACAGCGAATCTATTGCAGACAGCCAGGGACATGAACACCGCCATCACCTATGTCGACTCTATGATAAAACTAGGGAAGGCATGCGGGATTGCCGTTGGAGCCTCAGCTGTAGCGATAACCAAGTAAAAACTGTTTTTGCAGCAGTCTGCAAGAACTTTGTTTTTTGTAAAAAAATGAACCACCTGGATGTGTGGGCTTACACAAAATGTGAAGGGAGGAAAATGATCATGCCTACAATTAACCAATTAGTGCGCAAGCCACGTAGCTCAAAAGAGGAGAAGTCAAAATCTCCGGCGCTAAATAAAGGTTACAACAGCTTCAAAAAAGCACAAACTAACGTTTCATCTCCACAAAAGCGTGGTGTATGTACTCGTGTTGGTACTATGACTCCAAAGAAGCCGAACTCAGCGTTGCGTAAATACGCTCGTGTACGTTTGACTAACGGAATCGAGGTAACAGCTTATATCCCTGGTATCGGGCACAACCTTCAAGAGCACAGCGTTGTTCTTATCCGTGGAGGACGTGTAAAAGACTTACCGGGTGTGCGTTACCACATCGTTCGTGGTGCTCTTGATACTGCTGGTGTTAACAACCGTATGCAGGGCCGTTCTAAGTACGGTACTAAGAGACCGAAAGCTGCTAAGAAATAATAAACCAAACTATTAACCCTTTTTGAAAGGAGGAAATTACATGCCACGTAAAGGTCCAGTTGCAAAGAGAGACGTATTGCCGGATCCGATTTATAACTCAAAGCTTATCACTCGCCTGATCAACAAAATGATGATCGATGGTAAGAGAGGTAAATCACAAAAGATCCTTTATTCAGCTTTTGATATCATTCGTGAGCGTTCAGGCAAAGAGCCAATTGAAGTATTCGACGCAGCTCTTAAGAACATCATGCCTGTTCTAGAAGTAAAAGCACGCCGTGTAGGTGGAGCAAACTATCAAGTACCAGTTGAGGTGCGTGCAGACCGCCGTACAACACTTGGTCTTCGTTGGTTGGTAAACTACTCACGTCTTCGTGGGGAAAAGACAATGGAAGAGCGTCTTGCTAACGAAATTCTTGACGCTGCTAACAACACTGGTGCTTCTGTTAAGAAGCGCGAAGATACACACAAAATGGCGGAAGCAAACAAAGCATTCGCTCACTATCGTTGGTAGAATTACCTTCAATCTAAAAACACTCATACTAGGAAGGAGAAAGACCAAATGGCAAGAGAGTTCTCCTTAGAAAAAACTCGTAATATTGGAATCATGGCTCACATTGATGCTGGTAAAACAACAACAACTGAGCGTGTTCTTTATTATACTGGCCGTATTCACAAAATCGGCGAAACACACGAAGGTGCTTCTCAAATGGACTGGATGGAGCAGGAACAAGAGCGTGGAATCACGATCACTTCTGCTGCGACAACAGCTTCATGGAAAGAACACCGCGTAAACATCATCGATACACCAGGACACGTAGACTTCACTGTTGAAGTTGAACGTTCACTTCGTGTACTTGATGGTGCAGTAGCAGTACTTGACGCACAGTCAGGTGTTGAGCCTCAAACAGAAACAGTTTGGCGCCAGGCTACTACTTATGGAGTTCCACGTGTAGTATTCGTTAACAAAATGGATAAGCTAGGCGCGGACTTCCTATACTCAGTATCAACTATCCATGATCGCCTTCAAGCGAACGCTCACCCGATCCAACTTCCGATCGGTGCTGAAGATGAGTTCGAAGCAATCATCGACTTAGTTGAAATGAGAGCTATTTTCTACGGTAATGACCTTGGAACAGAAATCACTGTTGGGGAAATTCCTGAAGAATATATGGAAAAAGCTGAAGAGTACCGTGAAAAGCTAGTCGAAGCGGTAGCTGAGCTTGACGAAGAACTAATGGAAAAATACCTTGGCGGAGAAGAGCTTACAGTCGAAGAGATCAAAGCTGCTATCCGTAAAGGTACTACAAATGTTGAATTCTACCCAGTTATCTGTGGTTCAGCATTCAAAAACAAAGGTGTTCAGCTAATGCTTGACGCTGTAATCGACTACCTTCCATCTCCATTGGATGTACCTGCGATCCAGGGCCATCTTCCGGACACTGAAGATGTGGTTGAGCGTCACTCTGACGACAACGAGCCGTTCTCTGCTCTTGCGTTTAAAGTTATGACTGACCCTTATGTTGGTAAATTAACATTCTTCCGCGTTTACTCTGGTACTCTTGATTCTGGTTCTTATGTCCAGAACTCAACCAAAGGAAAGCGTGAACGTATCGGACGTATCCTCCAGATGCACGCAAACAGCCGTCAGGAAATCTCAACGGTTTACGCTGGTGACATCGCTGCAGCTGTTGGTCTGAAAGATACAACTACTGGTGACACTCTATGTGACGAAAAGTCTCTAGTTATTCTTGAGTCCATGCAGTTCCCAGAGCCTGTAATCCAGTTATCAGTTGAGCCTAAGTCAAAAGCTGACCAGGACAAAATGACAACTGCATTGCAAAAACTTCAAGAAGAAGATCCAACATTCCGTGCGCATACTGACCAGGAAACTGGACAAGTTATCATCGCTGGAATGGGTGAGCTTCACCTTGATATCATCGTTGACCGTATGCGTCGTGAATTTAAAGTGGAAGCAAACGTTGGTGCACCTCAGGTTGCATACCGTGAAACTTTCCGCGAATCAGCTTCTGTTGAAGGTAAATTCGCACGTCAGTCCGGTGGACGTGGTCAATTCGGACACGTTTGGATCGAGTTCTCTCCAAACGAAGAAGGAAAAGGGTTCGAGTTCGAGAATGGAATCGTCGGTGGTGTAGTTCCACGTGAATACATCCCAGCGGTACAGGCTGGTCTTGAAGACGCTCTTGACCGTGGTGTCCTTGCAGGATATCCACTAGTTGACATCAAAGCAAGACTATTCGATGGTTCTTACCACGATGTTGACTCCTCTGAAATGGCGTTTAAGATCGCTGCTTCAATGGCACTTAAGAATGCTGCTTCTAAGTGTAAGCCAGTTATCCTTGAGCCTGTCATGAGGGTTGAAGTTGTTATCCCTGAAGAATATCTTGGAGATATCATGGGTATGATTACTGCTCGTCGCGGACGCGTCGAAGGTATGGATGCTCGTGGTAACGCACAAGTTGTTCGTGCGATGGTTCCACTTTCAGAAATGTTCGGTTATGCAACTGCTCTTCGTTCAAGCACACAAGGACGCGGTGTATTCTCAATGCACTTCGACCACTACGAAGAAGTTCCTAAATCTGTTTCTGAAGAAATCATCAAAAAAAATAAAGGTGAATAATTGATTTTCACCTATTAATCAAGTATAACTACTAATGTAAGCATAACGCTGTGAAATAGGGGAACTTATTTCACAGCACATTAAAATATACTTAATTTGCATATATTAAAGGAGGATTTTTCTAATGGGAAAAGCTAAATTCGATCGTTCGAAGCCACACGTTAACATTGGTACAATTGGTCACGTTGACCATGGTAAAACTACTCTAACAGCTGCTATCACTACTGTACTTTCTAAGGTAGGCGGCGGTGAAGCACGCGGATATGACCAAATCGACGCAGCACCTGAAGAGCGCGAGCGTGGTATCACAATCTCTACTGCACACGTTGAGTACGAAACTGCTACTCGCCACTATGCACACGTTGACTGCCCAGGACACGCTGACTATGTTAAGAACATGATCACTGGTGCTGCTCAAATGGACGGCGGAATCCTAGTTGTTTCTGCAGCTGATGGCCCAATGCCACAAACTCGTGAGCACATCCTTCTTTCTCGTCAGGTAGGCGTACCTTTCCTTGTTGTTTTCATGAACAAGTGTGATATGGTTGACGACGAAGAACTTCTTGAATTGGTAGAAATGGAAGTACGTGACCTTCTTTCTGAATACGAATTCCCTGGCGATGACATTCCAGTTATCAAAGGTTCTGCTCTAAGAGCCCTTGAAGGTGCTCCTGAGTGGGAAGAAAAAATCACTGAGCTTATGGCTGCAGTTGATGAGTACATCCCAACACCAACACGTGACACTGAAAAGCCATTCATGATGCCTGTTGAGGACGTTTTCTCAATCACTGGCCGTGGAACAGTTGCTACAGGACGTGTTGAGCGTGGACAAGTTAAAGTCGGTGACGTAATCGAAATCATCGGTATGACTGAAGAGCCAAAATCAACTACTGTAACAGGTGTTGAAATGTTCCGTAAGCTTCTTGACTATGCAGAAGCTGGAGACAACATCGGTGCACTTCTTCGTGGGGTAGCTCGTGAAGATATCCAACGTGGTCAAGTACTTGCTAAGCCAGGTTCTGTTAAGCCACACACAAAGTTCAAAGCTGAAGTATACGTTCTTTCAAAAGAAGAAGGTGGACGTCACACTCCATTCTTCACAAACTACCGTCCACAGTTCTACTTCCGTACAACTGATGTAACTGGTATTTGTAACCTTCCTGAAGGCGTAGAAATGGTTATGCCTGGCGACAACATCGAAATGACTGTTGAACTAATCGCTCCAATCGCTATCGAAGAAGGAACTAAGTTCTCAATTCGTGAAGGCGGCCGTACTGTAGGCGCTGGCGTAGTTGCGACTATCCAAGAGTAATTTTTAATAAAAAACAATGAAAGCAGCTGGATGACGATCCAGCTGCTTTTTTATGTTTTCTGAATGAAGGTGAAAGGTTTCTGATTGGAATCTTATAGATAAGAATATGTATGGTAATGTTATTAGAATGTATTCCGTTGTGGGAGAAACAAACAGATCATGGCTCATCAACTGTAATAATGTGCGGATAAAAGGGAACTTACTGATTTTATCGTGACATCAAAGCCAATAATGTGCAGATAAAAGGAAACTAACTGATTTTGTCGTCACATTAAAGCAAATAATGTGCGGATAAGAAAGCTTCTTGAAAGTTTATCGTTACATTAATAGCCCTAATGGACAGATAAAAAAGAAGCAAAAGGATTTATCGTCACACAGCTGATTCGTTTTCATCTAATTTTCTGCAGCATGATTACCAGAAACTAATTTAAGTCAATGGACAAGTTGCAAAGCTTATTCCTGGCGTACAAAATTAACAGGAACTCACCCTAAGAATTAAACCAGTTCTTTCTATAATATATACACAATCCAAACATGCATCTATACCTCTCAATTTATAAACCCACGCATGACAGGAATTATTTTCTCCCCGTCCAAATAGTTAGAAATCTCTTTCCCTACTTGTAAAATACGAATGCGCCCGCTATAATAGTAAAAGTGTGTTGAACATAATTAAAAAGCGGAATACTTCTTGCATTTGGGTTATGTTTTATGTATAATAGACAATGTTGGTCTTTGACTGCGATGATGCGAAAGGTTGCTGACACACCCGGCCGCTTTGCCATGGCGAGTGTGTGGGAAATTTTCGCGGAGAATGTCTATTTTAAAATAGGCGAAAAGGAGGGAAAGTAATGGCAAAACAAAAAATTCGTATCCGTTTGAAAGCTTATGATCACAGGATTCTTGATCAATCCGCAGAGAAAATTGTTGAAACTGCGAAACGTTCTGGTGCGGCGGTGTCTGGTCCAATCCCACTACCTACAGAAAAGTCAATTTACACAATTCTTCGTGCGGTGCATAAGTACAAGGATTCTCGTGAGCAGTTCGAAATGCGTACGCATAAGCGTCTGATTGACATCATCAATCCGACTCCGCAAACGGTCGACTCACTAATGCGTTTAGACCTGCCATCAGGTGTAGATATTGAAATCAAACTTTAATAAATAAACATTATAATTCACAGGAGGTGTGACTGAAATGACCAAAGGAATCTTAGGAAGAAAGATCGGTATGACTCAAGTATTTGCTGAAAACGGCGACCTTATCCCGGTTACTGTGGTAGAAGCTTCTCCAAACGTAGTGCTTCAAGTGAAATCTGCTGAGACAGATGGCTACGAAGCAATCCAGCTTGGCTTTGAAGACAAGCGCGAAAAGCTTTCTAACAAACCGGAAAAAGGCCACGCTTCAAAGGCAAACACTGCTCCTAAGCGCTTCGTAAAAGAATTCAACGGAGTCGATGTAGCAGGATATGAAGTTGGTCAGGAAGTCAAAGTTGATATTTTCGCAGAAGGCGATATCGTAGATGTTACAGGAATCTCAAAGGGTAAAGGTTTCCAAGGTGCTATCAAGCGTCACGGACAATCTCGCGGACCAATGGCTCACGGTTCTCGTTACCACCGCCGCCCTGGTTCAATGGGTCCTGTTGCTCCAAACCGCGTATTCAAAGGTAAACTATTACCTGGACGCATGGGTGGAGAGCAGATCACTGTTCAAAACCTGCAAATCGTTCAAGTTGACACAGAGCGTAACCTGCTTCTTATCAAAGGAAACGTTCCTGGTGCTAGAAAAGCCCTTCTAAAAATCAAAGGTGCTGTAAAAGCTAAGTAATTTTTACAGGAAAGGAGGAAATAAGAATGCCTAAAGTAGCATTATTCAACCAAACTGGTTCACAAGTTGGAGAAATCGAACTTAACGATTCAGTATTTGGTATTGAGCCTAACAACCACGTAATGTTCGAAGCGGTAGTAATGCAGAGAGCTTCATTACGTCAGGGAACTCATAAAACTAAAATTCGTTCTGAAGTAGCGGGCGGTGGACGTAAGCCGTGGAAACAAAAAGGAACTGGACGCGCGCGTCAAGGTTCTATCCGTTCTCCACAATGGCGCGGTGGCGGTACTGTATTTGGACCAGTTCCACGCAGCTACAGCTATAAATTGCCTAAGAAAGTTCGTCGTTTAGCGATCAAATCTGCTTTATCATCAAAAGTACAATCTGAAAATATCTTTGTTCTTGAAAGCCTTGCTTTTGAAGCTCCAAAGACAAAGGAATTCAAAAACGTACTTAGCGGTCTTTCTGTTAACACGAAAGCATTGATCGTAACAGCAGGTCTTGAAGAGAACGTAGCACTTTCAGCACGTAACATCCCAGGAGTAACTGTTGTTACTGCAGACGGAATCAACGTATTGGATGTTCTAAATCATGACAAGCTGATCATGACAAAAGCAGCTGTTGAAAAAGTAGAGGAGGTGCTTGCATAATGGATGCACGCGATATCATTAAGCGCCCCGTTATTACAGAACGTTCTTCTGATCTAATGGCTGAGAAGAAGTACACTTTCGAAGTTGATACAAGAGCGAACAAAACTCAAGTTAAAGATGCTATTCAAACTATTTTCGGCGTAAACGTTGAAAAAGTTAACATCATGAACTACAAAGGTAAGTTCAAGCGTATGGGCAAGTTCGGCGGTTACACAAACAAGCGTCGTAAAGCTATCGTTAAACTTACTCAAGACAGCAAAGAAATCGAATTCTTCGAAGTATAATAATCCAATAAGAAGAGGAGGGAAACGAAATGGCGATTAAAAAGTACAAACCTACCTCCAACGGTCGTCGTAATATGACAGCATCTGATTTTGCTGAAATTACAACTGACAAGCCGGAAAAATCCTTGCTTGCTCCGTTGCACAGAAAAGGCGGTCGTAACAACCAGGGTAAGTTAACTGTTCGTCATCAAGGTGGCGGCCATAAGCGTCAGTACAGAATCATTGATTTTAAACGTACAAAAGATGGCATTCCAGGACGCGTTGCCACAATTGAGTATGATCCAAACCGTTCAGCAAACATTGCGTTAATTAATTATGTAGATGGTGAAAAGAGATATATCCTAGCTCCTAAAAACCTAGTAGTAGGTATGGAAGTTATGTCTGGCCCAACAGCTGACATCAAAGTAGGTAACGCTCTTCCACTAGCTAACATTCCAGTTGGTACAGTAGTACACAACATCGAATTGAAGCCTGGTAAAGGCGGACAATTAGTTCGTTCTGCAGGAACTTCTGCACAGGTTCTTGGTAAAGAAGGTAAATATGTATTGATTCGTTTGAACTCAGGCGAAGTACGTATGATCCTTGCTGAGTGCCGTGCGACTGTAGGTCAAGTTGGTAACGAACAACACGAATTGATCAACATCGGTAAAGCAGGTCGTTCACGCTGGTTAGGCAAGCGCCCAACAGTTCGTGGATCTGTAATGAACCCTAATGATCACCCACACGGTGGTGGTGAAGGACGCTCTCCAATCGGACGTAAATCACCAATGTCACCATGGGGCAAGCCGACTCTTGGATACAAGACTCGTAAGAAGAAGAACAAATCCGACAAGTTTATTGTACGTCGTCGTAAAAAATAACGGGATTGATCTACGGTTCACGGGAACCGTAGCGCAATCACGAAGGGAGGTTCAATCATGGGTCGTAGCTTAAAAAAAGGACCTTTTGTTGATGAGCACTTAATCACAAAGATCGAAAAGTTAAATGAAACTGAAGCGAAGAAAGTTGTTAAAACTTGGTCTCGCCGTTCAACGATCTTCCCACAATTCATCGGACACACGATTGCTGTCTACGATGGTCGCAAACATGTACCTGTTTATGTCACTGAAGACATGGTAGGCCACAAGCTTGGAGAATTCGCTCCAACTCGTACTTACAAAGGACATGGTAATGACGATAAGAAAACAAGACGTTAATGAGAGGAGGGCATCCAAATGCAAGCTAAAGCTGTTGCAAGAACAGTTCGTATTGCTCCTCGTAAAGCTCGCTTAGTTCTAGATTTAATTCGAGGAAAGCAAGTTGGTGAAGCAGTTGCTATCTTAAACCTTACCCCTAAGGCAGCTTCTCCAATCGTAGAAAAAGTGTTGAAATCTGCATTAGCGAACGCAGAGCACAACTATGAGATGGATGTTAATAACCTTGTCGTATCCGAAGCTTACGCTAACGAAGGACCAACGTTGAAACGTTTCCGTCCACGTGCTATGGGCCGTGCAAGTGCAATTAACAAACGTACTAGCCATATTACAATCGTTTTATCAGAAAAGAAGGAGGGATAATCAGTGGGTCAAAAAGTAAATCCAGTCGGTTTGCGTGTCGGGATCATCCGTGATTGGGAATCAAAATGGTACGCAGGCAAAGACTACGCTGATCTTTTACACGAAGACCTTAAGGTTCGTGAGTACATCACTAAGCGTTTACGCGATGCATCTCTTTCTAAAGTAGAAATCGAGCGTGCTGCAAATCGCTTGAATGTAACTGTCCACACAGCGAAGCCAGGAATGGTTATCGGTAAGGGCGGTACAGAAGTTGAAGCACTTCGTAAAGCGCTAAATGAACTTACAGGCAAACGTGTTCATATAAACATTCTTGAAATCAAAAAAGCTGATATCGATGCGAAATTGGTTGCTGAAAACATCGCACGCCAATTGGAAAACCGTGTATCTTTCCGTCGCGCACAGAAGCAAGTTATCCAACGTGCAATGCGTGCTGGCGCAAAAGGTATCAAGACAATGGTATCCGGCCGTCTTGGCGGTGCAGACATCGCTCGTTCAGAACAATACAGCGAAGGAACAGTTCCACTTCATACTCTTCGTGCCGATATCGATTATGCTACTGCAGAAGCAGATACAACTTACGGTAAGCTAGGCGTTAAAGTATGGATTTATCGTGGAGAGGTCCTTCCTACGAAGAAGAAAACTGAGGAAGGAGGCAAATAATATGTTATTGCCTAAACGCGTTAAATATCGCCGTCAACACCGTGGCAAGATGCGCGGTCAAGCTAAAGGCGGTACTGAAGTAAACTTCGGTGAATTCGGTTTGCAAGCTCTTGAAGCTTCTTGGATCACAAACCGTCAAATCGAATCTGCCCGTATTGCAATGACTCGTTACATGAAACGTGGCGGTAAAGTCTGGATCAAGATTTTCCCTCACAAGCCATATACTGCAAAGCCTCTAGAAGTCCGAATGGGTTCTGGTAAAGGTGCTCCTGAAGGTTGGGTAGCAGTTGTTAAACCAGGCAAAGTAATGTTCGAAGTTGCTGGCGTTTCTGAAGAAGTCGCTCGCGAAGCATTACGCCTTGCATCACACAAGCTTCCTGTAAAGTGCAAGTTTGTTAAACGAGAAGAAATTGGTGGTGAATCTAATGAAAGCTAATGACATTCGTGACCTTACCACTGCTGAAATTGAACAAAAAGTTAAATCATTAAAAGAAGAGCTATTCAACCTGCGCTTTCAATTAGCGACTGGACAACTTGAAAACACAGCTCGCATTCGTGAAGTACGCAAAGCGATTGCTCGCATGAAAACTGTAATTCGTGAACGAGAGATCGGCGTTAACAGATAATTGAGAGGAGGTTCTCACAATGAGTGAACGCAACCAACGCAAAGTTTATACTGGACGCGTAGTATCTGACAAGATGGACAAAACTGTTACTGTTCTTGTTGAAACTTACAAAAAGCATCCTTTATACGGCAAGCGTGTAAAATACTCTAAGAAATTCAAAGCTCATGATGAGCAAAACGAGGCAAAAATCGGCGACGTAGTACGTATCATGGAAACTCGTCCGCTATCTGCCACAAAACGTTTCCGCCTTGTAGAAGTGGTGGAAAAAGCTGTTATTATCTAATTGTTCGGATTAAGGTTTATTCCGAAGGGAGGTTACTCGCATGATCCAACAGGAAACACGTTTAAAAGTTGCTGACAATTCAGGTGCACGTGAGGTTCTTACTATTAAGGTTCTTGGCGGTTCTGGCCGTAAGACTGCTAATATCGGAGACGTTATCGTTTGCACAGTGAAACAAGCAACACCAGGTGGCGTTGTTAAAAAAGGTGACGTCGTCAGAGCAGTTATCGTTCGTACAAAAACTGGTATGCGCCGTACTGACGGTTCTTACATCAAATTTGACGAGAATGCTTGTGTAATCATCCGTGACGATAAGAGTCCTCGTGGTACTCGTATCTTCGGACCAGTTGCACGTGAGCTTCGTGACAACAACTTCATGAAGATCGTTTCATTAGCTCCAGAAGTACTATAATCTATTTCAAATGCCTTTAAGGAGGTGCACACAGATGCATGTAAAAAAAGGTGACAAAGTAATGGTCATCTCTGGTAAGGACAAAGGCAAAACAGGGATCATCCTTGAAGCTTATCCAAAGCAAAGCCGCGTTCTTGTTGAAGGAATCAATATCGTGAAAAAACACGCTAAGCCTTCTCAAGTAAATCCACAAGGTGGAATCTTGAACCAGGAAGCACCTATCCATGTATCAAACGTAATGCCTGTAGATCCGAAGTCTGGCAAGCCAACCCGAGTTGGTTACACTGTCGAGAACGGTAAGAAGGTACGCGTTGCTAAAAATTCCGGTGAAGTTCTAGATAAATAGTCTATTGAAGAAGGGAGGTACAATCGATGAACCGCCTAAAAGAAAAGTTCAACAATGAAATTACTCCTGCTCTAATGAGCAAGTTTAACTACAAGTCAATTATGGAAGTTCCTAAACTTGAAAAGATCGTAATCAACATGGGTGTAGGTGACGCTGTTGCCAACGCTAAAGCTCTTGATGTTGCAGTTGAGGAATTAGCAACGATCACTGGTCAAAAGCCAGTTGTGACTCGTGCTAAGAAATCAATCGCTGGCTTCCGCCTTCGTGAAGGTATGCCAATCGGTGCGAAAGTAACACTTCGCGGTGAGCGCATGTACGAATTCATCGACAAGTTAATTTCAGTATCTTTACCACGTGTACGTGACTTCCGCGGTATCTCTAAGAAGTCTTTCGACGGACGCGGTAACTACACACTTGGTGTTAAAGAACAGTTAATCTTCCCTGAAATTGATTACGATAAAGTAAATAAAGTACGTGGCATGGACATTGTTATTGTAACGACTGCTAACACTGATGAAGAAGCTCGTGAACTATTAACACAATACGGAATGCCATTTCAAAAGTAATCTCTAATAAGAGGGAGGCGAAAACGTGGCTAAGAAATCAATGATTGCGAAACAAAAACGCACGCCTAAATATAAAGTACAAGAGTACACTCGCTGTGAGCGCTGCGGCCGTCCGCACTCTGTATACCGCAAATTTAAGCTTTGCCGTATTTGTTTCCGTGAATTAGCATACAAAGGACAAATTCCTGGTGTGAAAAAAGCTAGCTGGTAAAACTGAAAGCTCTGGAAGGAGGTAAATTAAATGGTCATGACAGATCCGATTGCAGATTTGCTAACTCGTATTCGTAACGCGAATATGGTTCGTCACGAAAAATTAGAAGTACCTGCTTCTAACATTAAAAAAGAAATCGCTGAGATCCTTAAGCGTGAAGGTTTCGTGCGTGACGTTGAATATATCGAAGACAACAAGCAAGGTATCATCCGTATCTTCTTGAAGTACGGTGCAAACAACGAGCGTGTTATCACTGGTCTTAAGAGAATCAGTAAGCCAGGACTTCGCGTTTATGCAAAATCAACTGAAGTACCACGCGTACTTAACGGTTTAGGTATTGCTCTAGTTTCAACTTCAAACGGCGTTTTAACTGACAAAGAAGCTCGCGCTAAGCAAGTGGGCGGAGAAGTTCTAGCATACGTTTGGTAATAGATTTTTCTGAATGAATGGAGGTGCAACAAATGTCACGCGTAGGTAAAAAACCAATTGAAATTCCAGCTGGTGTTACTGTTACTCTTGATAACAATCACGTAACAGTAAAAGGACCAAAAGGTGAATTGTCTCGTACTTTTCACTCTGACATCGAAATCAAGATCGAAGAGAACGTAATCAACATTTCTCGTCCAACTGATAACAAAGAACATCGTGCTTTGCACGGAACGACTCGCGCGGTTCTTGCTAACATGGTTGAGGGTGTATCTAAAGGATTCGAAAGAGGTCTTGAGCTAGTAGGTGTCGGTTACCGTGCTTCTAAGCAAGGTAACAAGCTTGTACTTAACGTAGGATACTCTCATCCAGTTGAAATCGAGGCAGAAAAAGGCCTTGAAATCGAAGTACCTTCAAACACTAAGGTGATTGTAAAGGGAACTGACAAAGAGCGTGTTGGCGCATTAGCTGCTAACATCCGTGACGTACGTCCACCAGAGCCTTACAAAGGCAAAGGTATTCGTTATGAAGGCGAATATGTACGCCGCAAAGAAGGTAAAACAGGTAAGTAATGCCGCATAGGTTAACGAAAGGAGTGACGTAAATGATTACGAAGGCTGATAAAAACGCTACTCGCCGTAAGAGACACGCTCGTGTCCGTGCGAAACTTAGCGGAACTGAAGCTCGTCCTCGTCTAAATGTGTTCCGTTCAAACAAGCACATTTATGCTCAATTAATCGACGATGTAAATGGAGTAACTCTAGCGAGTGCTTCTACTTTAGATAAAGAAGTGAACGTTGAAGGCAATAACCTGGAAGCAGCAAAGCAAATCGGTGAATTGATCGCTAAGCGTGCTGTGGAAAAAGGTTATAAGTCAGTAGTATTTGACCGTGGCGGATACCTCTATCATGGCCGCATCCAGGCGCTTGCTGATGCTGCCCGCGAAAACGGCTTAGAATTTTAATAGAAAAAGGAGGGACACAAAAAGATGCGTCGTATTGATCCAAACAAACTTGAACTTGAAGAACGCGTAGTTACGGTTAACCGAGTAGCGAAAGTTGTTAAAGGTGGACGCCGTTTCCGTTTTTCTGCTCTAGTAGTAGTAGGAGATAAAAACGGTTATGTCGGTTTCGGTACTGGTAAAGCACAAGAAGTACCTGAAGCGATTCGCAAAGCTATCGAAGATGCGAAGAAGAACCTAATCCATGTACCTATGGTTGGTACTACAATTCCACACCAGGTTATCGGACACTTTGGTGCTGGTGAGATCCTTCTGAAGCCTGCTTCTGAAGGTACTGGAGTTATCGCTGGTGGACCAGTTCGTGCGGTACTAGAATTAGCAGGTGTTGCTGATATCCTGTCTAAGTCTCTAGGAACGAACACTCCAATCAACATGGTTCGTGCAACTCTAGAAGGTCTTTCTCAACTTAAGCGTGCAGAGGAAGTAGCGAAACTTCGCGGTAAATCTGTGGAAGAACTGTTAGGATAAGGAGGGAAATCAAATGGCTAACAAATTAGAAATTACCCTCACTCGCAGCCTGATCGGCCGTCCGCAAGATCAGCGCGAAACAGTTAAGGCTCTTGGGTTACGTAAAATGAACCAAACAGTTGAGCAACAAGATAATGCTGCAATCCGCGGCATGATCAACAAAGTTTCTCACCTTGTTACTGTAAACGAAAAATAATTTATCCTTTTTAAAATAAGGAGGTGCCAACATGAAACTTCATGAATTAAAGCCTGCAGAAGGTTCCCGTAAAGAACGCAAACGTCTTGGACGTGGTATCGGTTCTGGGCAAGGTAAAACTGCTGGTAAAGGTCATAAAGGTCAAAACGCTCGTTCTGGCGGCGGTGTACGCCCTGGTTTTGAAGGTGGTCAAACTCCTTTATTCCGACGCTTGCCGAAACGCGGTTTCACAAACATCAACCGCAAAGAGTACGCAGTAGTTAACCTTGATGCACTTAACGTATTCGAAGATGGAACTGAAGTGACTCCAGAACTTTTAATCGAAACAGGTCTTGTCAGGAAAGAACTAGCAGGAGTTAAGATCCTTGCTAAGGGAAGCCTTGAGAAGAAATTAACTGTTAAAGCTCATAAGTTCTCCTCTGCAGCCGAAGAAGCGATCAAAGCTGCCGGCGGTCAAACTGAGGTGATTTAATGTTCCAGACAATCTCCAATTTTATGCGCGTGGGTGAAATTAGAAATAAAATTCTCTTCACCCTTTTAATGTTGATTGTATTTCGTCTCGGTACATTTATTCCTGTACCGAACGTAAATGCAGATATTTTAAAAGCACAAGATGACATGAGTGTCTTCGGAGTGCTGAATACCTTCGGCGGCGGTGCGCTGCAGAACTTCTCCATCTTCGCGATGGGAATCATGCCGTACATCACTGCTTCAATCATCATCCAGCTCTTGCAGATGGATGTTGTGCCAAAGTTTACTGAATGGTCCAAACAAGGAGAAGTCGGACGCCGTAAATTAGCTCAGTTTACCCGCTATTTCACGATCGTTCTTGGTTTTATCCAGGCACTAGGTATGTCTTATGGCTTTAACAATATGGCAGGCGGATTACTGATCCAGAATGCCGGTATCGCAACTTACTTACTGATTGCTGTCGTCTTGACTGCCGGAACTGCATTCCTGATGTGGTTAGGTGAGCAGATTACTTCAAAAGGTGTAGGAAACGGTATTTCAATCATTATCTTTGCAGGTATCGTTGCTGGTATCCCGACAATGGTCAACCAGATTTATGCACAACAGTTTTCTGATGCGGGAGACGCTTTGTTCCTTCGTATCGTGACTATGCTGCTGATCTTATTGGCTGTTATCGCGATCGTGGTTGGGGTTATCTTCATCCAGCAGGCAACTCGTAAGATACCGATTCAGTACGCTAAACGCATGAGCGCTGGAAACAACGCGGTTGGCGGCCAGAACACTCACCTTCCATTGAAAGTGAATGCTGCTGGTGTCATCCCGGTTATCTTCGCCATTTCGTTTATCGTTACACCTCCGACAATCGCACAGTTCTTCGGTACGAATGATGTGACTCTCTGGATCCAGAAGACGTTTGATTACACACAGCCGATCGGTATGATCGTCTATGTGGCGTTGATCATTGCGTTCACGTATTTCTATGCGTTCATCCAGGTGAATCCTGAACAAGTGGCCGAGAACCTGAAGAAGCAAGGTGGATATGTCCCAGGCATCCGTCCGGGTAAAAACACACAGGAATACTTGACTAGGGTCCTTTACCGCCTGACGTTCGTCGGCGCTATCTTCCTTTCAGTAATCTCTGTGCTGCCAGTATTTTTCATTCAATTTGCTGGCCTGCCTCAATCGGTACAGATTGGCGGAACAAGTTTGCTGATCGTGGTCGGCGTTGCGCTTGAAACGATGAAGCAGCTTGAAGCTCAGCTTGTAAAACGCCATTATAAAGGCTTTATAAAATAAGATTTAGGGGACATGTGTCCCTTGAATCTTTAATAGAGACTGAGGGGGGAAATCTTGTGAATTTGGTTCTGATGGGGCTTCCGGGTGCCGGTAAGGGCACGCAAGCCGATAAAATTGTTGGTAAATACAACATCCCTCATATCTCAACAGGAGATATGTTCCGTGCAGCTATCAAAGAAGGAACGGAACTTGGATTACAGGCAAAATCATTTATGGACAAAGGAGAGCTAGTTCCTGATGAAGTAACCATCGGGATTGTCCGTGAGCGCTTAAGCAAAGCTGACTGTGAAAAAGGATTCCTATTGGATGGGTTCCCTCGTACAGTTGCCCAGGCTGAAGCTCTGGATACTATGCTTGCTGATCTTGGCAAAAAAATTGATTATGTCATCAACATTGATGTTGATCAAAGCATCCTAATGGAACGTTTGACAGGACGCAGGATTTGTAAGAACTGCGGCGCTACTTACCACCTCGTGTTCAACCCACCTGCAAAGGAAGGCGTTTGTGACCGTTGTGGAGGCGAGCTGTACCAGCGCGCTGATGACAATGCCGAAACCGTTCAAAACCGTCTGGATGTAAATGTCCAGCAAACAAAGCCTCTGTTGAACTTCTATGAAGATAAAGGCTACTTACGCAATATCAACGGTCAGCAAGACATTAATGTCGTGTTCGCTGACATCGAAGAATTGCTCGGGGGCTTGAATTAATGATCGTTTGTAAAACCCCTCGTGAAATAGAAATTATGCGAGAAGCAGGTCGCATTGTAGCGATGACTCATCAGGAGTTAAAAAAACATATTGCTCCTGGCATTACAACTAAAGAACTGGATGCAATTGCAGAGGATTTCATCCGCAAACAAGGTGCAACTCCTTCTTTTAAAGGTTATAATGGTTTTCGCGGCAGCATCTGTGCATCAGTTAATAACGAACTAGTTCACGGGATTCCTGGCGAACGGGTTCTTAACGAAGGCGACATCATCAGTATTGATATCGGAGCAAAGTACAACGGATACCACGGGGACTCTGCATGGACTTACCCGGTAGGAAAGATTGATGAGGAAGCCCAGCGTCTTTTGGACGTGACAGAAGAGTCTTTGTTCATAGGCTTGAAAGAAGCCAAGCCAGGGGAACGTCTTTCGAACATCTCCCATGCGATTCAAACGTATGTGGAATCAGAAGGCTTTTCTATTGTTCGTGAGTATGTCGGCCATGGAATTGGGCAAGAATTGCATGAGGACCCGCAAATTCCTCATTACGGACCTCCTAACAGAGGACCGAGGCTGAAGCCTGGTATGGTTCTTTGCATAGAACCGATGGTGAATGCAGGAAGCCGCTATGTGAATACGTTAGCCGATGATTGGACTGTTGTAACGGTTGACGGTAAAATGTGTGCCCACTTTGAGCATACGATCGCGATCACAGAAACTGGTTTTGAGATTTTAACCAAAGCCTGATCAGCGTGATTGGCCGTCTGGTTCTGTTTTTAGTCTTTAAATAGGCGGAAATGAGATTTCTATGCGGACGGGATGCCAGCTTTATGTTATAATCATAAGGTTGAGTATTTCTCAATGATATTTCTCAATTGCTTGCTGCTTAGAACGTGTCACAAATAGGAAGCTACATTCCGTCAACGCGGAGTATATGATTTAATACGATTTGAACAAGGAAGGGAGACCAGTTTATGGCGAAAGATGATGTAATTGAAATTGAAGGCACAGTATTGGAAACTTTGCCGAATGCAATGTTTAAGGTAGAATTAGAGAATGGTCATACAGTGTTGGCTCATGTTTCCGGTAAAATTAGAATGCACTTCATTCGAATCCTGCCAGGAGACAAAGTAACAGTAGAGCTTTCTCCATATGATTTGACTCGCGGAAGAATTACTTACCGCTTTAAATAAACCGTGACTCCGTACTATCAAGGAGGTTAGAGTAATGAAAGTGAGACCATCTGTTAAGCCGATCTGTGAAAAATGTAAAGTTATTCGCAGAAAAGGCAAAGTTATGGTGATCTGTGAAAACCCTAAACATAAACAAAAACAAGGATAATTTTAAAGGAGGTGCGCATCTAGATGGCACGTATTGCTGGTGTAGATATTCCACGTGAAAAGCGTGTAGTTATTGCTTTAACATATATTTTCGGAATCGGCAGACCTACTGCTGAGAAAGTTCTTGCTGAGGCTGGTGTTTCTGAAGACACTCGCGTTCGCGATCTTACTGAAGAGGAACTTAACAAGATCCGTGATATCATCGACAAGTTAAAGGTTGAAGGTGACCTTCGCCGTGAAGTTTCATTAAACATCAAGCGTCTAATGGAAATTGGTTCATATCGTGGCTTGCGTCATCGTCGTGGCTTGCCTGTTCGCGGTCAAAACACGAAGAACAACGCACGTACTCGTAAAGGTCCACGTAAGACTGTAGCTAACAAGAAAAAATAATCCGTAAAGGAGGGTAACATTTAAATGGCTCGTAAAACTAATACACGCAAACGCCGCGTCAAAAAGAATATTGAAAGTGGAGTTGCGCATATTCGTTCAACTTTCAACAATACTATCGTAACAATTACAGACGTACATGGTAATGCATTATCATGGTCTAGTGCAGGTGCGCTTGGTTTCAAGGGTTCACGTAAATCCACTCCATTCGCAGCACAAATGGCAGCAGAAACTGCAGCTAAAACTTCTATGGAACATGGTTTGAAAACTCTTGAGGTTACTGTTAAGGGACCAGGAGCTGGCCGTGAAGCAGCAATCCGTGCTCTTCAAGCAGCAGGTCTTGAAGTTACAGCAATCAAAGACGTAACTCCAGTTCCACATAACGGCTGCCGCCCGCCAAAACGTCGCCGTGTTTAATTTTTCTGTATAGAATTTGTAGTCCTGTCTATAATGGGATATGATACAAATATTTTCTAGGTATACAGAAATCATTAATCCAGTTGTTGTGCACAAACGGGAACGTATACATGGGGGAATTTCGGTAAGGTAAAGAGCCTGCCGGGGTTTCGACGTTTTGAAGGAGGGTATATTTGATGATCGAAATAGAAAAACCAAAAATCGAAACGGTTGAGATCAGCGATGATGCCAAGTACGGCAAGTTTGTCGTAGAACCGCTTGAGCGTGGATATGGTACAACTTTGGGTAACTCCTTACGTCGTATCCTATTATCCTCACTCCCAGGTGCAGCTGTCACATCGATTCAAATCGATGGAGTACTTCATGAGTTCTCAACAATTGAAGGCGTCGTAGAAGATGTAACATCAATCATTTTGAACGTTAAGAAATTAGCGTTGAAAATCTACTCTGATGAAGAGAAGACACTTGAAATCGATTTACAGGGCGAGGGTCCAGTGACTGCAGCTGCAATCACGCATGATAGTGACGTTGAAATCCTTAACCCGGATCTTCATATCGCTACACTTTCTAGCAAAGGTTCATTGCGTATGCGCCTGACTGCAAGAAGAGGACGCGGATACAATCCTGCTGACCAAAACAAGCGGGAAGATCAGCCGATCGGTGTCATTCCTATCGACTCAATCTATACACCGGTTTCACGCGTATCATATCAAGTAGAAAACACTCGCGTAGGGCAAATGACGAATTATGACAAGCTGGTATTTGACGTATGGACAGATGGCAGCACAGGTCCTAAGGAAGCTATTGCACTAGGTTCAAAAATCCTGACTGAGCACTTGAATATTTTTGTCGGTTTGACTGACGAAGCTCAAAATGCTGAGATCATGGTAGAGAAAGAAGAAGACCAAAAAGAAAAAGTTCTGGAAATGACAATTGAGGAACTCGATCTTTCTGTTCGTTCATATAACTGCTTAAAGCGTGCCGGTATCAACACTGTCCAGGAGCTTGCTCACAAGACAGAGGAAGATATGATGAAGGTTCGCAACCTTGGCAGAAAATCACTAGAAGAAGTAAAAGCAAAACTAGAAGAGCTAGGCTTAGGCTTACGCAAGGATGACTAGTTAATGCAGATTAACTAGGCATTTTGCTGTCAGTACTAAAACTGCCGGCTCATGACTTCAACAAAGGAGGGAAACACTCATGGGATACAGAAAGTTAGGACGCACAAGTGCCCAGCGTAAAGCAATGCTACGTGACTTAACAACTGATTTGATTATCAATGAGCGTATTGAAACTACTGAAACACGTGCGAAAGAGCTTCGTTCAGTTGTTGAGAAAATGATTACTCTTGGAAAGCGCGGAGATCTTCACGCTCGCCGTCAAGCATCTGCTTGGGTTCGCCACGAAGTTGCAAACGCTGAAACAAACCAAGATGCAGTTCAAAAACTATTTGCTGACATCGCTCCACGCTACGCAGAGCGCCAAGGTGGATACACTCGTATTATGAAACTTGGACCACGTCGCGGTGACGGTGCGCCAATGGTAATTATCGAGTTAGTTTAATACCATTAAACACTCAAACAAGGGCGATGGACAGTTTATACAAACTTGTTTCATCCCCTTTTTTGCTTTAGAGGGTCTTCCCTTACGAAAACTAAAAAAAGCAGCACAAGCCAAAAACGAGCGTTATGATGCGCAGGCCATTGGGAAAGAAGAGTTCACTGGCCCCATCGGCCGGTTACTTCAGGGCACTCCTGAATCGGTTAGTGATAACCGGAGCTGTTCTGCCTGTCTCGTCTAGCTCATGTACTTCTCCCCAGTCCATTCAGGACCCTGCACTATGCGGATCGCTTCCGCCCGGGGAGAGGTGCAGGCTTTTTTTATATCCAAAAATTTTTTTGCAATAGAATTAGAATCAAATAGAAGAGACAGTTAAGAAGAGTTGAGAGGAGGGCGGAGATGAGCAACCCGATAGTGAAAATAGAAAATGTATCTTTCAGTTATGAAGGGCAGCAGACTCCCGCATTAAATAATATCAGCTTTGATATTTCAGAAGGTGAGTGGCTGGCCATTGTCGGTCATAATGGTTCTGGCAAATCCACTCTTGCGAAGCTTTTAAATGGCCTGCAATTTCCGCAGGAAGGTTCGATCGAGGTATGTGGGTTCACATTGTCAGAGGATACGATTTGGGATGTAAGAGAAAATGTAGGAATGGTTTTTCAGAATCCTGACAATCAGTTTGTTGGAACAACGGTTCGGGATGATGTGGCTTTTGGTCTGGAAAATCACGGCGTACCAAGAGAGATCATGGTAGAGCGCGTGCAGACTTCACTTGATAAAGTCAATATGGGAACCTTTCTAAATCAAGAGCCGCACCATCTGTCTGGCGGCCAAAAACAGCGGGTGGCCATTGCTGGTGTCCTGGCACTGCAGCCGTCGATTATTATTTTGGATGAAGCGACATCCATGCTAGATCCAAGGGGACGTGCAGAAGTCATCGATACAGTCCGTGAGTTGAAAGATCGTGAAAACTTAACGGTCATTTCGATCACCCATGATCTAGAAGAAGCTGCGAAAGCGGATAGAATCATCGTCATGAACAAAGGGGAGCTATACCGTGAAGGAAGTCCCGAAGAAATTTTTGAAATGGATGAAGAGCTGATTAAACTGGGACTGGATATTCCTTTCCCTGTAAAAATGAGTAAAATCATGCGAAAAAAAGGAATTGCATTATCTAAATCATATTTGACAGAAGAAGAGCTGGTGACGGAACTATGGACATCTCACTCAAAAATGTAGAATATCGTTACCAGGCTGATTCTCCTTTCGAGCGACTCGCTATTTCGGATGTCTCCATCGATATACCTTCAGGAACGTATCTTGCAGTAATTGGGCATACGGGTTCTGGCAAGTCAACCGTGCTGCAGCACCTGAACGTCCTTTTGAAGCCTACTAAAGGTTCTGTATTGATTGGCAGCAGGGAGATCAAGGCTGGACGCAAGGAGAAGAATTTAAAGGGTGTCCGCGAAAAGGTGGGCATTGTTTTCCAATTTCCTGAGCATCAGTTATTTGAAGAAACAGTCGAAAAGGATATTATGTTTGGCCCGATGAACTTTGGTGTTACAGAGCAGGAAGCGAAGGCAAGGGCAAAAGCTTCTATCAATCTTGTCGGACTGCCTGAAGAAATTCTTGAAAAATCGCCCTTCGATCTCTCGGGCGGACAAATGCGCCGGGTAGCGATTGCCGGAGTACTGGCAATGGAACCAGAGGTCATAGTATTGGATGAGCCTACTGCAGGCCTTGATCCACGAGGCCGCAAAGAAATAATGGACTTATTTTATTCACTTCATAAAAAAAGAAATCTATCAACCGTTCTCGTGACCCACAGTATGGAAGATGCTGCCCGTTATGCAGATGATATTGTCGTCATGCATCAGGGGAAGGTATTTACAAAAGGAACGCCTGACGAGATTTTCTCGAACCCTAAGGCATTGATCGAATTGGGTCTTGATGTACCTGAAGTAGTAGGGTTGCAATTAATGATCGAAGAAGCCTTCGGAACAAAATTCAAGAAAATCAGCCTTTCCGAAGAAGAACTCGCCGAAATGGTGGCAGAGTTCATGGAAGGGGGCGGCCGTCAATGATAGAGAAAATGATTTTTGGCCGCTATGTACCGGGAGATTCCATTCTTCATCGGATGGATCCTCGTTCCAAGCTGATCACCGTATTCCTGTTCGTCATTGTTGTGTTCATCGCGAACAATGCAGTGACCTATGGGGTTTTAGCTGCTTATACATTCATTATGGTAGGACTCTCTAAGGTTCCGATAAGATTCCTATACGGAGGCCTCAAGCCTGTATTTTTGCTGGTCATTTTCACGTTCTTGCTTCATATCTTCATGACCAAAGAGGGCGATGTCGTCTTCGAATTGGGATGGCTGAAAATATATGAAGAAGGACTCAGGCAAGGTATCTTTATTTCATTGAGATTCCTGCTGCTGATTCTGATCACGTCACTATTGACCTTGACCACGACTCCGATCGAGATTACGGATGGCCTTGAGACATTATTGAACCCGTTGAAGAAATTTAAATTCCCCGTCCATGAATTGGCGTTGATGATGTCGATTTCTTTGAGATTCATACCGACGCTCATGCAGGAAACCGACAAAATCATGAAGGCGCAAACTGCCAGGGGAGTGGAGTATAACAGCGGACCGATCAAAGAGCGGATCAAAGCAATTGTTCCATTGCTGATTCCATTGTTCATCAGCTCCTTCAAACGGGCTGAGGAGCTAGCAGTCGCTATGGAGGCAAGAGGCTACAAGGGCGGCGAAGGACGTACAAAATACCGCCAGCTGACCTGGGGTGGGCCGGATACTGTGATGATCCTGTTCCTGGCTGCTGTCACGGTTCTATTAATTGTTTTAAGAGGGTAATATTATGCCGCGAATCAAATGCATAGTTTCATACGATGGCACCGGTTTTTCCGGCTACCAGGTACAGCCTGGCAAAAGGACTGTCCAGGGAGAGTTGGAAAGGGCTTTGGAAAAGCTGAACAAGGGAACGAGCATCAGAGTCAGTGCGTCAGGCCGTACAGACGCAGGAGTGCATGCCCGCGGCCAGGTGATTCACTTCGATACAAAACTTGAAATTGAGCCTGCCAGGTGGCAAATCGCGCTTAATTCCTTATTGCCTGATGATATTGCCGTAATTTCGGTTGAATATGCAAGACCTGATTTCCACGCACGCTTTGACGCTGTCGGCAAGGAGTACCGCTATTTTTTGCTGCCATCCAAGCATCGTGATCCTTTCCAGCGGAATTTTGCTTATCAGTTCCAATATGATCTCGACCTCGACGCAATGAGGGAAGCGGCGAGGCTGCTTCTTGGCAAACATGATTTCACTAGTTTTTGTTCAGCCAAAACCGAGGTAGAAGATCGGGTAAGGACATTGCAGGAAATCGATTTTTTCGAAGAGAACGGCCTGCTTGTATTTAGGTTCGTAGGGGATGGTTTTCTGTACAATATGGTAAGGATCCTTGTCGGGACCTTGCTGGAGGTAGGGACAGGCAGAAGACCTGCCGACAGCATGCCGCAGCTGCTTTTAGTGAAGGATCGTACCCTGTCTGGCAAGACCGCGCCAGGACAAGGACTGTATCTCTGGAAGGTTTTTTATGAAGAAGAAGACCTTCGATTCGAAAATAAATTTTAAAAAAATGATATGACAACTAATCCTGGTGTTGACAATCTCTCAACCACAGGTTAAGATATCATATGTATGTATTTTAAACCCACGATCAGCCCCGGAAGAGCTTTATCGTGTTTGAAAATATACCAAATGAACTTGATTTTTTTTTGACTATTTAGGAGGGAAACTCATGCGTACAACGTTTATGGCAAATGCCAACAATATCGAGCGTAAATGGTACGTAGTTGACGCTGCAGGCAAGACTCTAGGTCGCCTTTCAACTGAAGTTGCAGCTATTCTACGTGGTAAACATAAACCAACTTTCACACCACATGTTGACACTGGTGATCACGTAATCATCATCAACGCTTCTCAGATCGAACTAACTGGTAAGAAATTGACTGACAAAATCTACTACCGCCACACAATGCACCCAGGTGGATTGAAGCAAAGAACAGCTCTTGAAATGCGTACAAACTACGCTGAAAAGATGCTTGAACTTGCAATCAAAGGCATGCTTCCAAAGAACTCTCTTGGACGCCAAATGTTTAAAAAGCTTCATGTATATGCTGGTAACGAGCATCCACATCAAGCACAACAACCTGAAGTTTACGAACTTCGCGGATAATTATTAAGGAGGTAATTAACTTGGCACAGGTTCAATATATCGGTACCGGTCGTCGTAAGAGCTCCGTTGCGCGAGTTCGTTTAGTACCAGGCACTGGAAAAATTACAATCAACGATCGTGAAATTGAAGATTATATCCCATTCGCAGCTCTACGTGAAGTAGTTAAGCAACCACTTGTTGCTACTGAAACTGTAGGAAGCTACGATATCCACGTTAACGTAAATGGCGGTGGATACACTGGCCAGGCTGGCGCAATCCGTCACGGTATCTCTCGTGCATTGCTTCAAGCTGATCCAGAATTCCGTCCAACACTTAAGCGTGCTGGACTACTGACTCGTGACGCTCGTATGAAAGAACGTAAGAAATACGGTCTTAAAGGCGCTCGTCGTGCACCTCAGTTCTCAAAGCGTTAATTTTTGGCGCTTCAAAAAAGCTCTCAACCATTTTGGTTGGGAGCTTTTTTTTTGATTTTTCCATTGTTCAATGCTGAATAGGGATATGCTGCAGTTTATTGATTTCTCTTATTTTACCAATCCATTTTTCACGGCAAAAAGAGCAGCCTGCGTTCGATCAGCCAACTCGAGTTTCGCGAGCAAGTTAGATACATGGGTCTTTACCGTTTTTTCGGTAATATACAAGGAGGCGGCAATCTCTTTATTGCTCTTTCCTTTCGCGATTTCTTTTAAGACATCCAGTTCTCTTTTCGTTAATTCATCTAGTAACTTTTTTTTCGGATTGCTGCTGTGTGATAAATTGGCTAGTAAATGGGATGTGGCTTTCGGGTGGAGCTGGCTCTCTCCATTAACCATTTTCTTGATGGATGAGACGAGCTCATCAGGCTGGATATCCTTCAATTGAAATCCGGAGGCACCTGCTTCTAGTGCAGGGATGACATGGTCCTGGTCGGAGAAACTAGTGAGAATCATGATTTTAATGCTTGGTTCTTCTGCTTTAATCATCTTCGTCGCTTCAATTCCATCCATTTCAGGCATAGCTAAGTCCATCAAGATAATATCAGGCTTGAGCTCTTTTGCCATTTCAACCGCTTTCCTGCCATTTTCGGCTTCTCCGATAATTTCAAGGTCTTTTTGGGTTTTAAGGAAAAAGACGAGGCCTCTTCGGACAATATGATGATCGTCTGCGATTAATATGCGTATGCTCATTGTTTCTCCCCCTAGAGTGGAATGGTTATTTTTATTTGAGTTCCACTTCCCAATTGGCTTCGTAATTGAAACAAGCCGTTCAGTGCTTCTGTCCTTGCTTTCATGTTCTTTAATCCTAATGAAGGAATTAACAGGTTATCATTATAGTGAAAACCGCAGCCCTCATCCTTAATCGTTAAAATGGCCTCATTTTCGGAAGCTTGAAGTGATAAAAATACCTCTTGGACACCGGAATGCTTTTTACAATTGGCGATTGCTTCTTGTCCAATTCGCCATATAGCTTCTTCAACTTTTCCGGGCATGCTGGTCGCTCCCGTCACCTTAGCCACAATCGTCAGACCAAGCATTTCCCCATAACTTTTAAGCGCGCTGACGAGTCCATTTTCAAGACCCTGAGGTTTCAACTGCCAAATAAGTGACCGCATCTCCCCAAGTGCATCTTGAGTCAAGTCCTGCATATAGCTAAATGTTTGTTTTACTTCTTCATCCTCTGTCATTTCCACTCCAGCTCTGGCGGTCAGGCTGAGAGAGAACAATAGCTGGTTCACCGAATCGTGGAGGTCCCGTGCAAGCCGGTTTCTTTCCGCAACAAGAGCGGTTTCTTGTTCGCGCTGTGTAAGTTTGATGCGTTTTAATGCTGTGCCAATTTGATAGGCAATTGCTTCAAGCAAAGCAAGTTCATTTTTATGAAAATGTTTTTTGTTTGGCGAACCCACATTCAATAAGCCGAACCGTTCATTTCCAGCGCGAAGGGGGACAGTAGCATGATGGGTCAATCCACAGGTCTCCCCAGCTCCTTCATCAAGTGCGTCTTCAATTCGCTTACACTCAATGATATTCGTGGCTTTATTTAAGGTTTGGTTATTGTATTTATTCACACACCAGCACTCACCGTGGCACATTCTTTCCTTCTGATTAAAGGCTAAAGCAGGAGGAAGAGCGAAATCTGCTGTAAGCTCGTGGTTTCCGTGAGCATCGATAAGAAAGATCCAGCCAGTATGAAGTCCTGTAATATGCAAAAGCCTTCTTAAGACATCAGATAACATGGTCTTCGTGTCTGTTCCTTCGTTCAATAGCTCTGCAATTTCCTTTAGAATGCCGATTTCTTCATATTGCGTTTCCTCAGTCATTCCAGCATCACCTTCACCGTCCTAGTATCTAATGTCATTATAGCTCATATTTCACCATTGGATGTTAAAAACTGGTGTGCGCTTTATGAGGTCTGTAAAAACTCGATTATTTCATGATTAGGTCCTTGATAAAAGACAGTTTCCCAGCCGTTGGGAAGTTTATAAGGTCCTTCAGTGATCTGATTAGATCCGAAAGTGTTGATCACTTGCTGAAGGTCGGATACTTCAAAACATAGATGGGCAGAGTTTGTGCTATGTGGATGACATACCAGTTCAAGCCGGAAATGAGTGGATGATAGGAACGCAATCTCTTCCCCCAGAAAAGAATGCCTGCTTTCCAGTTCTAAGCCCATTAAGTTTGTATAAAACGTTATTGATTCTTCAAGATTGGACACTTCCAGTCCGTAATGATGAAAGCGCATGAAATACATCCTCCTATATGATCAGGTTCATATCACCAAACTCGTGCCATAAATAGCCTTCGTCAATCGCCTGATGATAGGCATGTAACAAGTGATGTTCAGGTAAAAAGGCAGTCAGCATATCCAGATGGCTGGCCTTTGGCTCATGCAAACCAGTAATGATTCCGTCTGCTATTTTTAGATTTGACTCCTGGTTAATATATAAATTTGTAGCACCTGAGAGATCTCCGTTTCTCGCTGCACTCTCAAGGGCACGGACGACAGTTGTTCCCACTGCGATGACTCTTTTGCCAGAAGAATGAGCCTGGATAATTTTTTTCATTGTATGTTCTGATATGTGATATTCCTCGGGATTTTCTTTTGGGTCCACATGATCCTCCAGCAGATAGCTCAGTCCTGTATGCAATTGAATGAAATCAATTTGAATGCCTTTCTTCTTCAATTCAAAGAGCAGCTCCCAGCTAAAGGCCCTGCCCGCAGATGGCATTTCCACAGAACCAGGGTGGGTGGCAAAGACATTTTGATAATAATTCAGGTCCCATGGTTGTTCGATATATTCATACCGGATCGGGGAGCCAAGAACATAGATTAGATCTAGTAGCTCACTCCCGTTTTTGTTGAATCTTACTGTCTTTAACGGGGATGTCTTCTTCTCAGCGATGACCGTAGCAGTCAATTTTTCTGAAAAGCGCAGAACATCACCCACTCTGACTGGATTGGCGATGATGAGAGCTTCCCAAGTGTCATCAAAAATTCGTCTCGCTAAACGGATTTCCACTCTTGGAGAAATATGAACTCCTCTTCTTAACCAGCTGCCATGTAATGAAGCAGGGATGGTGCGGCTATTGTTTAAAATGATCACATCTCCAGGCTGAAGGTAGTGGGGGAGATTATAAAAATGATCGTGTTTCATTTCTCCGGTTTTTCGGTTCAGTGTCATCAATCTTACTTGATCCCTTCTTAAGCCTCTTTTTTCCGGAGGAAGGCTCGCATTCAGGTTTTCAGGTAGATGAAAATCCATTATACCTGTTTCCATTACAATCCCCCCTCTGATTGGGCCTCAAACCGCTGCCCATTAATGTCTTTTGCCTTATCCGATGCTAAATGAAGGAAGATATCCACGACATCCTCAGGTTTTGCTAAAGGGTAATCGCAATCAGGAACAGCTAATTGATGCATTTCAGTGTCCATCTCGCCCGGGTCGACCATATTGACACGAACATTGGTATCACTTAACTCATCTGCCCAAGTTTGAGTAAGGCCTTCCACAGCGAATTTTGATATCCCATATGCGCCCCAGCCTGCATATCCAACGTGACCAGCTGCAGACGTCACATTGATAATGGAACCTTCATTGCGCTCAAGCATGATAGGGATGACTCTTTGGCTAACTAGAAATGCTGAGACTACATTGACTCTTAACACCTCTGCAAAATCCTCTTCAGGATAATCCAGAAGCAAAGGCATTGGACTAGGGCCTAATACGGAAGCATTATTGATCAACACATCGATTCGTCCATATGCTTCCTGAGTTAAAGCTACGAAACGTTCCACATCCCCAGGCTGTGATACATCCGCTCGTATCGCCAATACTTCTGCACCAAAAACCTCGGCTTCTTGTTTTACTTTCTCCAGGCTTTTCTCGGACCTCGAGCAGATCGCAAGTCTTGCTCCTTCCCTCGCGAATGCCATTGTTAATGCTTTTCCTAAACCTTTAGAGGCACCAGTTATCATCACTACTTTTTTATTCATTTATCATCATCTCTCCTTATTTGCTTGTTGTATTAAGCATAAAGGGAATTAACAAAATTTCCCTCAGGAGAAAGCTTGAACTTTTCCTACAACTTTTGGATGAGAAAAATGGGAGGTTGTTGATTTAGTTGTTTTTTGGATGTGGTGGGAGAAGAGAGGAGACTTATGAAATTAAATTGCGTTTGCAAGCTTGCTGGGGGAGGAGTTCTGTTTAACCTTCGGTGTTTTTTTGGAAGTCATATTGTTGGCGCACTGGAAAAAAACGACCGGAATTTCCAAGTCGCCAATAAAACTTGATTTTCGCCAATAAGTAGGTGATTATCGCCAAAAAAAATAAAATTTTCGCCAATAAAATCGGAAAATCGCCAATAAAGTTGTGAACATCGCCAATAAAACTTTTGCCAGTTAAAAATACAGGTGCTGGAAGCTGTATAAATCGCGTATTTTGCTCCTTTTATAAGCGAAAGTAAAGTGGGAACCTAATTTTGTCCTCATTAATGGTGAACCAAGCCTGAAAAAAGCGGAGGCACCATTCCGTGCCTCCGCCTAAGTAGTTTAATCTTCGTATCCCAGCATTGAATCCATGTGGCTTGCAATCATCGCGATAATGGTAGGGGCCTCTTCTTTTGTAAAAATGAAGTTCGTTTCGTCTTTAATCATTTCGTCATCCTCTGTCCAAATCCGATTGATGCGGCGAAGGACTCCGTCACCTGTATCCTGCACAAGCCCAAACTGATAGGTCACTTCCACATCATCTTCCATTAGGAAGGCCGTAACTTCGGGAGTTTCCCACTCGACATCGATTTCCTCGAGAATATCGTCCTCATCGATCAGCTCAGCCACATACAGCTCATCATCTTCACCGATTCCGTCATCTTCATAATAGACAGTATCATCTTCCTCCGTTGCATAAACGATATCGAGTTCGTCACCATCGTCGTTTATGTAATCGTGGAAACCCTGGTGAACCGCATCAACAATATCATCAATATCTGAAAGAATGACACGCGCTGGCTGCCCAAGGTCTTCGTCAATCGTTTCCGTATAAAATTCCTCATTATGCGGGTCAAAGTATAATATATAGAAATAATCTCTTTCGCCATCATCATAGTCCACAAAGAACTGGATCCGCGGATGTTTCGCGCCTCTCTCAACAGCCATCTGGCCTTCCTGATCATATTTTTCACAAATAGATTCAAGATGGTCCTGCAGCTCTCCAACTACCCGATCAAACCATTCCATAGACATAGAAATCATCCCTTCCTCTGTATTCTCGATTAGCTTGCCCTAAGATGAACATTTTTGGTGTTAGTAAATTAGAGGAAATGGAGAAGGCGGGTTAGCTCGGGGACAATGTGAGAGCAGACAAAAGCTTCTGCATTGCCCGAAAAAGAGGAATGGAAGCTAAAACGG
>NZ_JBGCUB010000010.1:0-69366 GCF_053543455.1 Mesobacillus sp. LC4 | reverse complement strand
GAAAGCCTTCTTTGTGAAGGCTTTTTTTTGTATCTGACGAAAAATCGATTTCTCGTCATTCTGTAACTTTTTAACAGATTTACCGTCATATTGATAAATAGACGTGCTTTAAGGGGGCCTTTTCATTGTTAAAAAAAATTGGTTTTATGGTTATTCTGTTTGTACTTTTGCTTGCAGGATGCAGCGGGGGCATGTCACAGGATGATAGTAGCAAAATGAGTTCTGAAGGTGATATGAATTCTTCTGCTGACATGGAAAATGCAAGTGATGACATTGCTTTTTCAGAAAGTGAAGAGGATAACGCCGTTGCTGGAGAAAAATCAAAAGCAGAGCAAAAGGCCGACCATGAGGCCAATGATAGTGCTGACCAGCGGATGGTCATCTATAATGCTGAAATGGATATCAGAGTGGAGAACTTTGAAAAAGCACGTAATATACTTGAGCAGAAAGCAAAAGCCTATAAGGGGTATATTGTACAGTCTGATTCCAATCGGTTTGATGGAGAACAGCAAAGCGGTACGATGACGTTCAGGATTCCTCAGGAGCATTTTAATGCCTTCTTGAATGATGCTGAGGGTTTATCTGTTCAGGTTAATCATCGCGCTGTAAGCGGTCAGGACGTTACGGAGGAGTATGTAGACCTTGAATCACGTCTGAAATCGAAGAAGGCAGTAGAAGCAAGGCTGCTGGACTTCATGCAGCAGGCACAGAAAACCGAGGATCTTTTGAAAATTTCATCTGACCTGGCAGATGTTCAGGAACAGATTGAACAAATCGCAGGCAGGAAGAAATTTCTGGAAAACCAGACTGCACTTTCAACTGTGACCATTACCCTGCAAGAAAATGAAGTGACTGTTCCAAAAATAGAAAATGACAGCCTGAACACCTGGCAGAAAATCAAAAAGCAGTTCGCAGATAATATCAATATCTTGCTGGCAGCTGGCTCATGGATCATTGTATTCCTAATTGGAAACTTTCCAATCCTCTTAATAGTAGGAGCAGTAGTGGCTGGAGGCATATATTTTTTAAGAAAAAAAGCTTCTCGAGGGCAAAATAATAATGTGGATTCCAATAGCTAAGAAAAAAGGTGCTGGCTATTGAGGGGACAATAAAGAGCCATTAGATAGCAAATAAAAGCCGTTGCGACACGATCGCAACGGCTTTTCTATTAAACCTCCATAATGATCGGCAGGATCATTGGGCGGCGTTTGGTTTTTTCATAAAGGAAAGGTGCAAGTGTATCAGTGATTTCGTTTTTAATTTCTGACCACTGAGTTGTTTTTCTTTCCATTACTTTATTTAAGTGCTTATTGATCAGGCTTTGTGCATCGTTGATCAGGTCGCCAGATTCTCTCATATAGACAAATCCGCGCGAAATCAAGTCAGGACCCGCAGCAATCTTAAATTCCTTCATATTGATGCTTACGACGACGACGACAAGGCCTTCCTCGGAAAGGATTCGTCGGTCGCGAAGAACAATGTTCCCGATGTCGCCAACACCACTTCCATCAATATATACATTTCCGGAAGGGATTTTACCGGCAACACCTACTTCATTGTCGCCAAGAGCAAGGACTTCGCCGTTATCCATGATGAAACAGTTTTCTTCAGGCACTCCACAATCGGTAGCTAGTTTTGTGTGCATTTTCTGCATACGGTACTCACCATGGATTGGCATGAAGTATTTTGGTTTGATCAAGCGAAGCATTAATTTCTGCTCTTCCTGACCACCGTGTCCGGAAGTATGGATGTCATTTAATGAACCGTGGATGACATCAGCACCGGCACGGGATAGCATGTTGATTGTCCTGTTGACGCTGATTGTGTTACCTGGGATCGGAGAAGACGAAAACACTACTGTATCGCCAGGCTGAATCTGGATTTGACGATGCGTTCCGTTCGCGATTCTTGATAATGCAGCCATTGGCTCGCCCTGGCTTCCAGTACAAAGGATTGTCACCTGGTTGGCAGGAAGTCTGTTAATTTGCTGAGCTTCAATGAATGTATCCTTCGGCGCAGTAATATACCCTAGTTCTTGTCCGATATTGATTGCTGATTCCATGCTTCGGCCAAAAACAGCGACTTTTCTTCCATTTGCAACTGCAGCTTCGACAACCTGCTGCAAGCGATGAATATTGGAAGCGAAAGTAGCGAAAATGATCCGTCCATCCACTTTTCGAAAAATATCATGAATGCTATCGCCAACACGGCGTTCAGACATTGTGAAGTGCGGTACTTCCGCATTCGTGCTGTCAGATAGTAAGCAGAGGACGCCCTCTTTGCCGATTTCAGCCATTTTAGTCAGGTTAGCAGGTTCACCAACTGGTGTGAAATCAAACTTGAAATCACCCGTGTGGACGATTTGCCCAGGAGGCGTTTTCACAACGACACCATATGAATCAGGAATACTGTGTGTTGTCCTGAAGAAAGTGACCGAAGTTTTGCGGAATTTGATGATGTCGTCTTCCTTGATTTCGATTAGTTTCGCCTTTCGCAATAGACCATGCTCTTCTAGCTTGTTTTTGATCAAGCCTAACGCAAGCTTCCCGCCATAAATGGGGACGTTGATTTCCCTCAGCAAATAGGGGATGCCGCCTATATGGTCTTCATGGCCATGTGTAATGAATAGTCCTTTGATTTTATCTTCATTTTTAACAAGGTATGAATAGTCAGGAATAACGTAATCGATCCCAAGTAATTCATCCTCTGGGAATTTGATTCCGGCATCAATCAAGATGATTTCATCCTGGAACTGCACCCCGTATGTGTTTTTACCGATTTCGCCTAAACCACCAAGCGCAAAAACGGCCGTTTGGTCATTTTTAACAAATTTCATAAATTATTCGATCTCCAATACTTCAAAGTCTTCTTTTTGTTTTTCGTACTCAAAATAATTACCCTCAACTGCCTCGACATATTCAATATTATATTGGCGATCAGCTATTTTTGTCCGTACATCTCTTTCAGAGTCACCTTTTACATAAATCGTTTGTGTTTTTTCGCGAACTGGTACTTGCTTGTTGGATTCCTGGAAGTAAACTTTAAAAATCATGAAAAATCTCTCTCCTTAAATTAACTTTTTCTATTGTATAGGCAATTTTCGATGAAACATTTTGCAGATTACGCAATTCCCGACCTGGGATATACAAAAGGCAGACGTACTAATTTGCAGGTAAAGCATAACTCTGTCAAAACAATAAACGAATTTAGCCATATATAAAAATTAACAATGTTACCATTGTTATTATCAATCGTGCCATGTTTTCCGCTATTAACCAATTTACAATAAGGAAGGAGCCCTTCGCAAGTTTGAAGGGCTCAAAAAGTTAAGCGATTGTTTTTTTTCGAAGCAAATCTTTCCACTGTTTTAAAAGCTTCTTTCTTAGCTTCTTTAACATAGTGGATCATCTCCTTAATTCCTATTTTAAACTATCCTTGTCCAAAGTAAAGTAAACAAGGAAAAGTTTAGCAAAGATTATTTTTCAAAATCCTATCTTTTTGTTTATATTATATGATGAAATAGCAAATTTTTTCATGGTTATTGATGGAATGACATAAATTGTCATTGTTTAGACACAGATTTTGATTTCTTATTTCTGTACACGCACATGTGAATTTGATAGACTACCCATTTACATAATAATTTTAAATAGGCTTTCGTACATTCAGTTGCTTTGTGGGGAAGAACTAAGTGTATGAACTAGCCTACAAATGATGTAGCATGCTTTCAATATTAGCATCAAAGGAGAAGATCATGAGCAAAATCGTATTTTTTGATATCGATGGCACACTATTGGACCATGATAAAAACCTGCCAGCCTCTACAAAAGAGGCCATTGAGAAATTAAAAGAAAATGGGGTTTTCGTTGCTATTGCAACGGGGAGAGCTCCATTTATGTTCGAATACTTGAGAAAAGAGCTGGATATTGACTCTTTTGTAAGCTTTAACGGACAATATGTTGTCTTTGAAGGGGAGCCGATTTATGAGAACCCTTTAAACAATGGAAAGATAGAAGAACTTTATTTGGAAGCAGCTGATAAGGGCCATCCAGTCGTTTTCATGAATCATATGACGATGAAATCATCAGTGAAGCAGCATGACTACATCGAGACAAGCCTCGGGGGGCTTAAATTTGCCCATCCGGAACATGATGACCGTTTTTATGTAGACCGCGACCTCTATCAAACTTTATTGTTCTGTGAGGAAGGACAAGAAGAATATTACCGTGAAGCTTATCCTGAATTCACTTTGATTAGATGGCATCCTTATTCTGTCGATATCCTTCCTGCGGGAGGGTCAAAAGCGGAAGGAATTAAAAAGATGGTTGACCGATTAGGTTTCAAGCCTGAAGATGTCTATGCTTTTGGAGATGGACTGAATGACCTTGAAATGCTGAAGACAGTCGCAAATGGCGTGGCCATGGGTAATGCCGTTCCTGAGTTGAAAGAACTAGCGAATATGGTTACGAAGGATGTAGATGACGACGGAATCTGGCACGGATTGAAAGAACTGAAATTGATTTAGATTTTTTCTAGAGAAACTGTCAAGATGCCAAATACCATTATGGGAAAGTAAAAAGCCGAATCGTTAAGGATTCGGCTTTTTGTGAGTTTAAAATACGTAGTATGCACCTTATCTTTCCACTGGTTTTGCATCAGGAACATCAGCATATGGATCTTGTTTGTTAATATGATCGTAAAACATGATGCCATTCAGATGGTCAATTTCATGCTGGAATACAATCGCAGGCAGCCCTTTTAGGCGCAGTTTGACTTCTTTTCCTTCAAGGTCAACCCCTTTAACTGTCACCCTTGCGTATCTTGGCACATACCCAGGAATGGACTCATCAACAGATAGGCATCCTTCACCGGCTGCAAGGTAGGAACGCTCCACCGAATGACTGATGATTTTCGGGTTAAAAAGGGCATAGCTGATCAAGTTATCCTTTTCATCGGTAACATGAACCGCTATCATTCTTTTCGATACATTTATTTGTGGAGCTGCAAGGCCGATACCAGGTCGAAGTCCATGTTTTTGAGCAATTTCAGGGTCCTGGCTGTTCTTAACATATTCAATTAGGCTTGCAAACACTGCCTTATCTTCCTGAGAAGGGGGCATAGGAACTTCTTCCGCGACTTTCCGGAGCACGGGATGACCATCACGGACGATATCATTCATCGTCAACATAAACTTCACCTCTAGTATGTAATAATGTTAGTCTAACAAATGCCCACTAAAAAGTTAACTAGAAAAATTCAAAAGAGAGAGGTGTGCAACCTCCCTCTTTTAAATTTTATTAGGGAGCTTGTAAAACCCTTAGATTGGTGTCCAGCTCCAGCGCCTAGCCAGTTTTTCATCCCTGCTAGCTCTTCCTCGAATATCTTGCGAGAAGCGTTAGCTTTGAGCAGCTCGAGTCGTTTGACTAGCTGCGGCTCCTAACTCCTCGAGACGCTTCGGTCCTGCCAATGAAGTCAAAGAGCGACTTCACTGTCAGGCCCTCCAGCGCTTGTCGGAGTTGGACAGTCGCCTGCGCTTTTCGAGTTCGGTCCAGCCAATGAAGTCAAAGGGCGACTTCACTGTCAGGTCCTCCAACGCTAGTCGGGGCTGACCAAGGCGCTTGCGCATTTCTGATTAAAACTTCCAGCAGGCGCAGCCAACAATGATCAGAAGGATGAACAACACGACAATCAAAGCGAATCCATTGCCATAGCCTGCTCCTGCAACAGGATAACCGCAACCATATCCGTATCCGTACATCAGGAAACCTCCTCAAATGTGTTTTTCGCCCGTAAATCGGTCGATTGCTATAGCCTATGCAAAAGAAAAATTAAGGTATAGGCTCAAGCCTAAAGCATAAACAGCCGGAGGTATGTATATATATAGGGGGAGGACAAGCATTTGCCACTTCAACTCCTAGCATTTTACCTGCAAAATTTCATATCTATTGTCAAATCTCGTCGTAATCGCTATAGTAAAATTGGTATCAATGAGGAGGTTATTAATTTGTCCATATTCAAAAAAATAAGTTTAGCTATTATTATGATGGCTGGAATTTTCAGTCTAGCAGGGTGTCTGGACAAGCAATCACCGGAGGAAAAAATGTTTGAAGCACTCGAGAAGGTTGTTTCAATCGAAAAAGGGTTTGAAGACCAGCAGGATCCTCTTGTAGAGCTGGAAAAGAAAGAAAAAGAAATTTACGAGCAGATCATTTCATTAGGAATGAAAGAATACGATCAAATTGTCAAGCTGGCAGATGAGGCATTGGCTATAGCTGACAAACGTGATGAACATATTGAGAAGGAAAAAGAAAGTATAGAAGAATCTGAAAAAGAATTTGGGAATGTCGATGGAATCATAGATGAGATTGAAGAGGCTGACCTGAAGAAGCAGGCAACTGAACTGCAGGCGACTATGAAGGAAAGATATGCAATCCATGAGAAGCTTTATAAGAACTACAAACAAGGCCTTCAATATGACAAAGAGCTTTATGAAATGCTCAAAGATAAAGAATTAAGCTTTGAAAAACTCGAAGAACAAATCAATAAAGTGAATGAAGTGTATGAGACGGTCTTAAATAACAATCAAGAATTCAATGATAAGACTGACCAGTATAATAAAGAGAAAATGGATTTTTACAAAAATGCTGGAATTGAAGTAAGTTCCGAAAAAGAATGATAAAGGAAAGCCGCTTTTAACCAAAGCGGCTTTTTGATTGCTTTTTTAGCCATTGCGTTTACTGAATAATTCAATCTCAGCTGTAAAACTGGATTGTTTGCCCATTTCCAGCTTGTCCAACAGCACTAATACAGTTTGAACTAAAAGTAATTTATTATAGTACAGTAATATATATCGAGTAATACAGATGCTTTTTTGAGATAATAACATAAATATAGTGAATAAAATTTAAAAAGATGAAACATAGTATTTGACGGACAAAAAAACGTGATGTAAACTAAAAAACGAATGAGCGGATTGTATTACTCTTTTTTTATTTTTCATTGATACAGCATTTCTTAAGCAAGAATGAAGAAATAAAAGTTTTTATATGGTGAATCTGTGGAAAACTAAATAATGGTGTGTTCATATAGTGGTCAAACAAAGTTTTTGTTGAAAAACCTTCTGACCCATTAGTGAAAGGCCAAGAAAAAACAATTCAGCTCTGACAGGTATTTAGAAACCCGGGGAAGTTTATCCTGATATTGGGTAACCTATTTTTGTATATTCAATTTAAAATTCATGAAGTAATGAAAGGAAGAGGTGGCTCTGATGGCATCTAAAACAAAAAACAACACTGTTGATGCAATGAAGCAACTCGAAAAGATTGAAAGTCAATTCGAGATGTTCCAGATTTTGAATGAAGAGGGCGAAGTCGTAAATGAATCGGCAATGCCTGAGCTTTCAGATGAGCAATTACAAGAATTAATGAAGCGTATGGTTTATACAAGGATTTTGGACCAGCGTTCCATTTCATTGAACCGCCAGGGGCGTCTAGGGTTCTATGCTCCTACTGCAGGACAAGAAGCTTCCCAGCTTGCATCACAATTCGCACTTGAAAAAGAAGATTTCATTCTTCCAGGATACCGTGATGTTCCACAAATGATTTGGCATGGACTTCCGCTAACACAAGCTTTCCTATTCTCACGCGGACACTTCAAGGGTAATCAAATTCCTGAAGGTGTAAATGTCATTTCTCCACAAATCATCATAGGTGCGCAATACATCCAGGCAGCTGGTGTTGCTCTTGGTATGAAAAAGCGCGGAACAAAAGCAGTTGCCGTAACTTACACAGGTGATGGCGGATCATCACAGGGTGATTTCTACGAAGGTATCAACTTTGCGGGTGCTTACAAAGCTCCAGCAATCTTCTTCGTTCAAAATAACCGTTTCGCGATTTCAACTCCAGTTGAAAAGCAGACTGCTGCAGAAACAATCGCTCAAAAGGCTGTTGCAGCTGGTATCCCTGGTATCCAGGTAGACGGAATGGATCCACTTGCCGTTTACGCTGTCACTCTTGAAGCACGCAAGCGCGCAGTTAACGGCGAAGGCCCTACATTGATCGAAACAATGACTTACCGTTATGGTCCACATACAATGGCTGGTGATGACCCAACTCGTTACCGTACAGCTGACCTGGACAATGAGTGGGAAAAGAAAGATCCATTAGTTCGTTTCCGTAAGTTCCTAGAGAAGAAAAATCTGTGGACTGAAGAGATGGAAAACGAAACAATTGAAAGAGCTAAGGAAGAAATCAAGAACGCTATCAAAGAAGCGGATGATACTCCAAAGCAAAAAGTAACTGACCTTATGGAAATCATGTATGAAGAAATGCCTGACTACTTAAAAGAACAGTATGAAATATATAAAGAGAAGGAGTCGAAGTAAGCCATGGCTCAAATGACAATGATTCAAGCAATTACAGACGCTCTTCGCGTTGAAATGAAGAACGATCCAAACGTACTAGTATTCGGGGAAGACGTTGGCGTAAACGGCGGAGTATTCCGTGCGACTGAAGGCCTGCAGAATGAATTCGGTGAAGACCGTGTATTCGATACACCACTAGCAGAATCCGGTATCGGCGGATTGGCAATCGGTCTTGCGCTGCAAGGTTACCGTCCAGTTCCTGAAATCCAATTCTTCGGCTTTGTCTTCGAAGTTATGGATTCCATTGCAGGACAAATGGCTCGTATGCGTTACCGTTCAGGCGGCCGCTATAGCTCACCAGTAACAATTCGCTCACCATTCGGGGGAGGCGTACATACTCCAGAGATGCACGCTGACAGCCTTGAAGGAATGGTTGCACAACAGCCTGGCCTAAAAGTCGTTATTCCTTCAACTCCTTATGACGCAAAAGGATTGTTGATCTCGTCAATCCGTGATAATGATCCAGTCATTTTCCTTGAGCACATGAAGCTGTACCGCTCTTTCCGTCAGGAAGTACCTGAAGAAGAATACACAATTCCACTAGGAAAAGCAGATGTCAAGCGTGAAGGTAAAGACCTGTCAATCATCACTTATGGTGCAATGGTCCACGAATCACTAAAGGCAGCTGAAGAGCTTGAAAAAGAAGGATACTCTGTAGAAGTAATCGACTTAAGAACAGTAATGCCATTTGATATTGAAACGATCATCGCTTCTGTTGAAAAAACAGGAAGAGCGATTGTGGTACAGGAAGCTCAAAAACAAGCTGGTATGGCTGGACAGATTGTTGCAGAAATCAACGACCGTGCAATCCTTAGCCTTGAGGCACCAGTCTTGCGTGTAGCAGCTCCTGATACTGTATTCGCATTCTCTCAAGCAGAATCAGTATGGCTTCCTAATTACAAAGATGTAATTCAGACAGCTAAAAAAGTACTTACATTCTAAATAAACACTGAAATTATTAAGGTTGAAAAACTAGGAGGGTGAATTCCATTGGCATTCCAATTTAAGCTGCCAGACATCGGTGAAGGTATTCACGAAGGTGAAATAGTCAAGTGGTTCGTAAAACCTGGCGATAAAGTTCAGGAAGACGACGTACTTTGCGAAGTGCAGAATGACAAAGCAGTAGTAGAAATTCCTTCGCCAGTTGCTGGTACAGTCGAAGAAGTATTAGTAGATGAAGGAACAGTAGCGACAGTAGGACAGGTACTTGTCACGTTTGATGCTCCAGGCTACGAGCACCTTAAATTTAAAGGTGAAGAGGAAGATGCACCAGCTGAGCAGCCTAAACAAGAAAAGACTGAAGCGCAGGTTCAATCTACATTAGAGTCAGGACAAAAAGTTGAGAAGGAAGCTGCAGAGGCTCCTGCTGCAGAGGGCTCGACTGGTGCTGGCGCAGCAGCTGCCCCACAAGCAGAGGTTGACCCTAACCGCCGTATCGTTGCGATGCCATCTGTCCGTAAATATGCGCGTGAAAAAGGCGTAGATATCCGCCAGGTTCCTGGGTCAGGAAAAAATGGCCGCATCGTGAAGGCAGATATTGAAAGCTTCCTAAGTGGAGGAGCACCAGCAGCTGCAACACAGGCAGACCAAGCTCCTGCACCTCAAGCTGAAGAGGCACCAAAAGCTGCTGCGGCACAGGCAATTCCAGAAGGACAATACCCTGAGACACGCGAAAAAATGAGCGGAATCAGAAAAGCAATTGCTAAGGCTATGGTTAACTCCAAGCATACAGCTCCACACGTTACTTTAATGGACGAAGTGGATGTAGCGAAGCTTGTTGCACACCGTAAGAAGTTCAAGGAAGTTGCTGCAGAGAAAGGAATTAAGCTTACATTCCTTCCTTATGTGGTAAAGGCATTAACAAGCGCATTGCGTGAATATCCAGCATTGAACACATCATTAGATGATGCAACAAGCGAAATCGTTCACAAGCACTACTATAATATTGGTATTGCAGCAGATACAGATAAAGGCTTGCTTGTTCCAGTCGTAAAAGACGCTGACCGCAAATCTGTATTCTCAATTTCTAATGAAATTAATGAACTAGCTGGAAAAGCTCGTGATGGCAAGTTAGCCCCAGATGAAATGAAAGGCGCTTCTTGCACAATCACGAATATCGGTTCTGCTGGCGGACAATGGTTCACTCCAGTCATCAACCATCCAGAAGTTGCAATCCTTGGAATCGGCCGCATTGCTGAAAAGCCTGTAGTCAAGGATGGAGAAATCGTCGCTGCTCCTGTACTAGCGCTTTCCCTAAGCTTCGATCATCGCATGATTGACGGCGCTACAGCACAGCACGCTTTAAATCACATCAAGCGCCTGTTGAACGATCCAGAACTATTGTTAATGGAGGGGTAATAAATGGTAGTAGGAGATTTTCCAATCGAAACTGATACTCTTGTCATTGGTGCCGGCCCTGGCGGATATGTGGCAGCGATTCGCGCTGCCCAGCTTGGCCAAAAAGTAACAATCGTAGAAAAAGCAACACTTGGCGGAGTGTGCCTGAATGTAGGATGTATTCCTTCAAAAGCTTTGATTTCTGCAGGCCATAGATACGAAAATGCTTTGCATTCTGAAGATATGGGTATCAAAGCTGACAACGTAACGCTTGATTTCTCTAAAGTTCAGGAGTTCAAGGCTGGAGTAGTCAAGAAACTTACTGGCGGTGTTGAAGGCTTGTTGAAAGGCAACAAAATCGATATCGTAAGCGGCGAAGCCTATTTCGTTGATTCTAATACGATTCGTGTGATGGATGAAAATTCAGCACAGACATATACTTTCAAAAATGCCATCATCGCAACTGGATCTCGTCCAATCGAGATTCCTGCATTCAAGTACTCAAAGCGTGTACTTGATTCTACAGGAGCACTTAACCTTCAGGAACTTCCAGAAAGCATCGTCGTTATTGGCGGAGGCTATATTGGAACTGAGCTGGGCGGAGCATACGCTAGCTTTGGAACTAAGGTAACAATCCTTGAAGGAGCGGACGAAATCCTTAATGGTTTTGAAAAGCAAATGTCAGCTCTTGTCAAACGCAACCTGAAGAAGAAGGGTGCCGAGATTATTACTAAGGCCCTTGCTAAAGGTGTTGAAGAAACGGACAATGGCGTAACGGTTTCATACGAAGCAAACGGAGAAGAAAAGAAAATTGAAGCAGATTATGTGTTTGTCATGGTAGGAAGAAAGCCTAACACTGACGAACTTGGCCTTGAGCAGGTTGGCATCGAGATGTCTGACCGTGGCGTCATCAAAATCGACAAACAGTGCCGCACAAATGTAAGCAATATCTACGCAATTGGTGACATTGTCGAAGGACCGCCACTAGCACATAAAGCTTCTTACGAAGGTAAAATTGCTGCCGAAGCTATTGCTGGACATCCTTCAGAAATCGACTACCTAGCTATTCCGGCAGTCGTATTCTCTGATCCAGAACTAGCATCAGTTGGCTATTCTGAAAAGGAAGCGAAAGATGCTGGCATCGATATTACAGCAGCTAAATTCCCATTTGCTGCAAATGGCCGTGCGCTATCGCTTAACCAGACAGACGGCTTCCTGAAGCTGATCACACGTAAGGAAGACGATATTGTCATCGGTGCACAAATCGCTGGACCGAATGCTTCTGACATGATCGCAGAGCTTGGTCTTGCAATTGAAGCAGGCATGACTGCTGAAGACCTAGCAATGACAATCCACGCTCACCCAACTCTTGGTGAGATTACAATGGAAGCTGCAGAAGTAGCGTTAGGAAATCCAATTCATATTGTTAAATAATATGAAAAGCGTATGCGTTTTGATCAGCCCCGACAAGCGTCTCGAGGGGTTAGGGGCAGGAGCTGGACAATTCTCAAATTGAAAAGCTCTTTCTGATTCGAAACAAAAAAATCCTTTCCGTAATCGGAAAGGATTTTTTTATTCATTATTCAGTACGGCTGATAATGGTTCGATAATCTGGTCCTTTGTGACATGGCCATTCACGTTAGCGATGACCTCGTCCTGGTGGACAATTAAGATGGCAGGAAACTGCTTTACTTTAAAAAGGTCATAATATTTATTCGCGTTCGCTGCGGGAATGACAACAATATCATCAAATGCGGCAGGGTATTCCTTTTTCAATTCTATAATTGCGTCATAATAGGAAGCTTCGTGTTTATAGTTTTCATCATCAGAAAAGAAAACGACTTGTTTTATATCTCCATTAAACTCCAATTGATCTGAATTATTGACCGGGTTGCATGATGCCGTAAGAAATAGGAATGTTGCGACAAAAACAAAAGACAAACTTTTCATTTATCTTTGCCTCACTTTTTTTCGGAATGATTTTTCACCACTTGTAACTGTTTGTCCATATTCTATCACAGCAATTTCCAAAAGAATGGAATGTTATTGATTTGTTACATAATTGAAAAATATCCTCTTCATCCAGACATATACTAGTAAAAAGAGATGAATGTTTATCCTATCGCGACTAGGGAAAAAGATAATTTAGACATGGTGGTGGAGAGTTTGAAGGTGTATGCAGTATTGCTGCTTCAATTCATGATCTGGAGTGGATTTACCTTAATCGAATGGCTATCCAAACACGATCATCCAATTTATAATGGTATTATGTTCTTTGTATTTTTCTATTTAGCCATAATCATAGGCAATCAAATAATGAAATCGACGAGGAAGACCTTTTTCATAACCCTATTGAGCCTTGTTATTTATGCATCGATTCATATGACAATGTCTTTTATTTCTTCCATTTGAATTTCCTGAAATACCGAGAACCTAATCATATAAGCCATCAGCCTTGTCATTACACAGCAGGAGGGGAAAGACGTGAAAAAAACTCTAGCATTAGCAATTGCAGCTGCGATTACTTTAGCAGGATGCGGGGACACGCAAGAATCACAGAAGACAACAGGCAATATTCAAGAAAAACAAAAGACAGTCAAGGAAGAGGGAAAAGCTTCAGAAATGAAGACAGAAACAGAAGTTGAGGAGGTAACAAAAGAATCACCTGAAGAAGAGGCAAAGAGCGAAGAAGTGGTACAGGCATCACCGCAGTACACAATGAAAGGCGATTTTTCCATCCAAAACATTTCCAACCCTGATGAAAAAGTCGTTCTATTGACAATAGATGATGCACCTGACAAAAATGCTCTTGAAATGGCCAAAACGTTAAAGGGATTGAATGTAAAAGCCATCTTTTTTGTGAATGGACACTTCCTTGATACTCCGGAAGAGGGCGAGGTCCTGAAACAGATTCATCAAATGGGCTTTCCGATTGGGAATCATACATACAATCATAAATCATTAAGAGACTTAACAGAAGAACAGCAAAGGAAAGAGATTGTTGATTTGAATGACAGAGTGGAAGAACTCATTGGCGAAAGGCCGCAATTTTTCAGGGCTCCGTTCGGAATGAATACGGACTATAGCAAGCAACTGGCTGCAGATGAAAAAATGCTTTTGATGAACTGGACCTATGGATATGATTGGGAAAAGGATTATCAATCAAAGGACGCTCTTGCGGATATTATGGTAAATACACCATTGCTTCGGAATGGGGCGAATTTGCTGATGCATGACCGCGATTGGACGAGCGCAGCGCTAGGCGATATCGTAAAAGGCCTGCAAGACAAAGGATATAAAATCGTTGACCCTGAACTCATTGAAACTCCAGCGAATAAAGAAACGGCTGCCCAGTAGCAGCCGTTTCTTATGTCTAAATAGAATAGTCTATTTCATTAAATCTCAACTTTTATTCGGAATCATGCAATTGTACGAGAAGGATCATTCATTATTTTCGAGGATAGAAATACATGACTCTACCATTGAATAAATGAAGCTCACCTTGAAGTTTTTTACCGATGAATTTGCTGAATTCATTTGCTTTTCCCTTGTCACCTGCAGTTGCTGTCGGCGGCAGGGTTATTTGTATGTATGATTGCTCGCGTTCGGTCCCGTCTTCCTCGACAACAGCCTCTGTGTCAACACCAATCAGAATCGCATTATAACGGTCCTGTGATGATTCCAGGTAGAACCATTTGCCTTTGCCATCTTCTTTTTCCTTCAAATCATAAGGAAATGCGGAATTTTCATAATTCCAATCAACCTGGTCGCCAGTTTTAGCGGTAATTTCCTTATAGTAAATAAATAAATTCTTTAATTCTTCTGTGGAAATGGCTTGCTGAGATGATGATGGAACAAGTTTGATATAAGCATTACTAGACATCGTCCAATCCCCTTTTCCTATCTATTCTTCCTCATTTTATCACTCCTGAAAAAGCGTTGACAATAGAATAAAAGCTTTTTAGCTTTTAAGGCACTTGCCTTTTTGTCAAAAATAAATTATAATAATATTCTAAATATTTAATTAAAAAGGAGGAGGCATATGGAACTATTCGATAAGCTTTATGATGAGCACGAAAAGGTTCACGTCAGGTTTGTGGGGTTCACTACTTATGATACTCGTTATGACTTTGGAATCGTATATACCAATATGTTTTTCGGGAAACCACTTGTAGTTTGCATGCAGACGGGGCGTTCAGCACTCCTCGACCCTAAGGACATTGAAGACGTAGAATATTTGCAGAAAGCATTCCATATTACTGAAGTCCGGCAGGCTGAGGACCTTGCATTATTTTTCAATGAAGAATTGCCAACAGCGCCATTCCAGACTCAGTACGAATAAGCGGAGACGAGAGCAGGCCAACAGAGGCCTGTTTTTAGTTTTTTATACTGAAATTCAGGTGAATAGTGTCATACTAATTGTTTTATGAACATATATAATGGGTACATATAATAAAAATTACCATACAAAAAAATAAAAGTGTTATACAGTTTAGGCTTGAAATCTTAATAGTGTTATATTATTATATAATTAGAAATTGATGAAGCGCTTTCAAAATTCAAAACGAAAAGGAGTTTGAAAAGATGGGCACAATCGTTTGTCAAACTTGCAATGCTACAATTGACCATTTCGAAGATGAGAAAGTAACGGTTTTATATTCAAAAAAGTGCAACTGCTGCGATCATGAAGGAGCAGAGGAAAGATAAGAATAGATAAAAGGGCATGCCTGCTGCATGCCCTTTTTTGTCTATTCTTTTTACAGCGTTTCGTCTTGACTGGCTTGATGTTATCGTATTGCTTTATGTTCCTTGATTACCCTGAATGATTTAAGCTCATCATCCTCTGGTCCTTGTACTGGAAGGCCGGCTTCCATATTTGTTTTGATATATACAAGGTTTTCTTGTGTGATGATTTCTCCTGGAATGAAAATTGGAATTCCAGGCGGATAAACCATGACGAACTCTGCAATGATCCGTCCTTCTGATTCCTCAACAGGAATAACCTCTGTATCCGCATAAAATGCATCTCTAGGTGTCAATGCCAGCAAAGGTATATCAGGAAGCATGACTTCGGCATGGACCTTTTCGGCTAAATGGTGGAATTCACTTGAAAGTTCACGTAATGCCTGAACAAGTATTTCTGCTTCCTTTTGGGTGTCACCTGGTGTGATGATACACAGGATATTGTACAAATCAGAGAGTTCCACTTCGATATTGTATTTTTCGCGAAGCCATTGCTCGACTTCATAACCTGTAATATTAAGATCCTTGATGCTGATGAGTACTTTTGTCGGGTCAAAATCAAAGGTGGCATTAGTTCCAAGCAGGTCTTCACCAGGACAGTAGAGATATTCGATCTCATTTACCTGTCCACGAATCCATTGTGCCAGCTTGATGGTCCTGTCGATGATGTCCCTTCCTTCAATTGCAAGCCTTCTCCTCGCCGTATCCAATGAAGCGAGCAACAGATATGAGGTAGAAGTGGTCGTCAGCATGCTGATGATCGATTGGACGCGTTTGGCTGAAACAAGGCCTTCTTTTACATTGAGTATGGAGCTTTGAGTCATTGATCCGCCAAGTTTATGAACGCTGGTGGCTGCCATATCGGCTCCAGCTTGCATGGCTGAAAGCGGGAGGTCCTCATGGAAATGGATATGGACACCGTGAGCTTCATCCACTAATACCGGAACGTCATATGAATGGGCGATCTCAACGATTTTCTTTAGGTCAGCTGCAAAACCAAAATACGTTGGATTAATGACCAGCAGACCTTTCGCGTCAGGGTGCTGCTCAAGTGCTTTTTCAACAGCATCGGTTGATATACCGTGGGAAATACCTAGTTTTTTGTCAATCTCCGGATGGATGAAAATAGGGATGGCACCGGAAAAAACAATTGCGGACATGATTGATTTGTGCACGTTCCGTGGAACGATGATTTTATCCCCAGGTCCGCAGACAGTCATGATCATAGTCATGATGGCACCGCTTGTCCCCTGAACTGAAAAGAAAGTATGGTCCGCACCGAAAGCATCAGCCGCCAACTCCTGGGCCTGCTTGATTATTCCTTTAGGTGAATGGAGATCGTCGAGCGGACCGATATTGATCAAGTCAATTGAGAGGGCATTATCGCCAATGAACTCTCGGAACTCAGGATCGATTCCGCTGCCTTTCTTATGTCCAGGTATATGAAATTGGATTGGGTTCTTTTCTGCGTGCTTCAACAGGCTAGTGAATAGTGGTGTTTCGTTTTGTGACAATTGATGATCACACCTCTTTAACGTATTGGATTCCCTTTTTATAGGTTATGATTATAGTTCCTTTTTTAAAAAAATAAAACAAATGCATTATAGCACTAATCAGGGTGTTTGCAAAGAATTTCAAAATAACCAGAAAAACGACAATCCTGCTTCAAGAAAACAGGAAATATGGCTTCTGTAATAGAAGTATTAAAGATACAAGCATGTGAAGGAGAGGGAATATGAACTGGAAAACAGATGTTACGACCCTATTAGGTATACAATACCCTATTATCCAGGGAGGACTCGCGTATCTTGCATATTCTGAGCTTGCTGCTGCGGTATCGAACGCAGGAGGACTAGGTCAGATCACGGCGATGTCACTCCCTGACCCTGATGCACTGAGAACGGAGATACATAAAGTAAGGAAACTGACTGATAAGCCATTTGGTGTTAATTTTGCCATCGGCCAGCATGGAAGGCCATTTTCGCATTACCTGGATGTAGCGATTGAAGAAGATGTTCCCGTCATTTCAATGACAGGTGGCAATCCGGCACCTATCTTTGATCAGCTAAAAGGAACTTCAATTAAAAAATTGGTTTTGGTGGCAGCGAAGAGGCAAGCCCAAAAAGCAGAAGAGCTGGGAGCAGACGCAGTTATGGTTGTCGGACAGGAAGGAGGCGGCCATCTGGGGAAAAGTGACATAGGCACGATGGTGCTAATACCTGCAGTTGTCGATGCAGTCAAGATACCAGTCATTGCTTCTGGTGGCATTGGAGATGGCCGTGGCTTGATGGCAGCATTAAGCCTGGGGGCCCATGGGATTGAAATGGGGACCCGTTTCATTGCGACAAAAGAGTGCGTTCATGCGAATGAACTGTACAAGCAAAAGCTGGTGGACGGCAGTGAAAACGATACGACTGTCATAAAAAGAACATTGGGTATGCCAGCAAGAGCGATTGCCAACCCATTGACTGATAGAATTCTTGAAATCGAGAAGCAAGGGGGAGGCTATGAAGATCTAAAAGAATTGATAAGTGGGACTGCAAACCGAAAGTATATCTATGATGGTAATGATGAACATGGCTTTGGCTGGGCTGGCCAGGTGATGGGATTAATTAAAGACTCTCCTACAGTAGCTCAGTTATTTGCCAGGATTATTGACGAGGCTGAGGAAATCAGAACAGTCTGGAGCAAGTAACACTATGCTTTGCTTGCGCTGCCTGATAAATAACGATACAATCGATTAACAGAAAAGGGATAACCGGAAAAGGCTGATCCCTCAGACAGCATAAAAAGCAGGTGAAATAAAGTGGAATACCAATATCCGATTGACTATACCTGGTCGACTGATGAAATTGTCGATGTCATCCATTTTTACGAATGCATCGAAAAAGCTTATGAAAAAGGAATTGACCGTGACTTGCTGCTTCAGGCGTACAGACGATTTAAAGAAGTCGTCCCGGGAAAAGCTCAGGAAAAAACTCTCTTCAATGAATTCGAAGAAGTTAGTGGTTATGTCCCTTACCAGGCAGTAAAAGAAATCAAACAAACCGGAAGCGGTGAAAAGATTAAAGTCGTTCCGAAAAGGCCAAAAAGATAATAGAATGAACAAAGAAAGAGCCCGTGCAAAATGGGCTCTTTCTTTTTGTCAAAACTGACTCGCATCTCCTTGAGACTCTTGTCGGAAATGGGCAGTCGCCTACTCATTTCATGGTTTATGCCAATCTATATAGGGGTAATGTTTCTTTAAATACAAACTCAATTTTCGAAAGCATTTCATCACTGTTTAACTTGACGGCTTCCTCTCGAGGGATGTTCAGACCGCAAAGGATTTCAGCTTTTTTCACAGTTTGAAGTCGCTTGAACATGGAAAGAAGTTCTTCCTTCGAAAGTTTACTGTGAAGAGTGGCTTCTGGTTTCATATGATCGATTGACCAATAGAAATCCTTAGGTGTGCTGGTGTAGATGGAATTGATGTTCTCTTCCAGTTTTTTACCGATGTTTTCCTTATCAGGTGCTTCGTAAATGACTGCAAACCAGATAAAGACATGGGTCTCCCACAAACCAATCTGGAAATGGGGCAGCATCTTATAGCCTCTTGGATTGCTGGCAAACGCCACCCAAGTATCCTTAGGCGGATTCTTCGTCCTCCTGGCATGTTTGGCAACATGGTAATGCATCTCATCGCCGGCAATGTTTGAGAGGGTTGGTGCGAAGTGCTGGCCGAGTTCTTCCAGTTTAGGTCGAATCTGAGACTTTAAAGCATCCATTCGTTCATCAAGGCCGTCTATTTTAAAAACATCGAAATCTGCTTGTTCAAAACCTGAAAATGACAATATAAAAACCTCCTACTACTTTGTCAAATATTGTAGCAAAATCTTTATAAAAATAGAAGCGACAGGCATTTTCCGAGAACCATGGGTATACGCACATATTTGTACCATAGCCGATTGGAGATTCATACAATAAATAAAAAAACAGAAAATTAATAGAGGAGTGTAAATGAATGAAACAACTTATAAATTCAACAAGGAAAAGAAATGGTGAGCTCCAAAGAACTGCTGTACTGCGTTTGGAAATGGATTATGAATTAGCCACTCTTTTTGATGCAATGTCAGAATCTGATAAACTGAAAATGAAAGAATGTAAACAGAAACTTGAACGAATTCGACAAGAATTACTACGCTTAAAAGCTCTGTAGTACAATGCTCTGTGAAAGAAGCGAATCAGATAGGATGATTGAACTGAAAAACTGCAGCAAACGAGAAACCTGACGAACTCCTATACAGCTGATGGGGTTCGTTTCTTATTGTAATGGATGCCGAAATTGGGCAATAGGAATAAATCGTGGTGTATATCCTGGGTATTTTGCATGTTATATAGTTGCCAGGGGGAATCCTATTACTTGATGATGATAAGCATAATCCGATAAGCTAAAATAGATTCCAAAAGCTTGAATGATCGTAAAAATATATGAACGGGGGAAAGCTGAATGGAATATAATCTGAAAGAAATCGATACATACGCTAAGAGCTGGGTCAAAGAAGCTGGCGAAAATATCAGGGCTTCATTTCCTAAAACCTTAAATGTTACATCAAAATCAAATCCAAATGATCTGGTGACAGATATTGATAAAGGGACAGAGCAATATTTTATTGAAAAGATCAAAAGTACCTACCCTGACCATCGCATCATGGGCGAGGAAGGGTACGGAGACGAAGTGAAATCCTTATCAGGAGTCGTGTGGATCATAGACCCGATTGATGGAACCATGAATTTTGTTCATCAGCAGCGGAATTTCGCCATTTCCATTGGTATTTATATTGATGGTGAAGGAATGATCGGACTGATTTATGATGTGGTCCATGATGAACTCTATCACTGTATAAAAGGGAATGGAGTTCATTTAAACGAAAAATCGATACCTAAACTAACTGAAGCCAAGGTCAATGAAGCAATCATCGCTCTCAATGCTACCTGGGTTGCACCTAATAAACGAATCAATCACGAATTGCTCATCCCCCTTGTAAAGGATGTGAGGGGAACACGTTCCTATGGTTCTGCGGCCATGGAGATGGTGTATGTCGCAACGGGCAGAATAGATGCTTATTTGACGCCAAGGCTTGCCCCATGGGACATTGCCGCCGGTATCATCATGATCAAGGAACTTGGTGGAGAAGCCACAGATCTTAGGGGGAGCGAACTCGATTTGCTTCAGCAGAGCTCTCTGTTTGTATCAAAGCCAGGCCTTCATAAAGAAATCCTGAAAAATTATCTTAAGGATGGAGAATGGTAATTTTAACTTATCGGCGATTTGATAATAGAGAGTTAGCGTTTTTTCGGGAATTAGTATCCTCTAGTCCAAAATGGAGAAAAAACGAATTGGGGAGCTTGTCCTTAGAAAAGTATTTGGAAGAATATGAAGCGTTTTCTGGTCAATGGAGGATTTGGGAAAAGGCAGGAACCCCTGTGGCAATGTCATATCACCTTAAGTCGGCTCCTTCCAACCAGAAACCGTGGCTTGGCACGATATTGGTTAAGGCAGAGGAAAGACGACGGAGAATCGCCTCTGAAATCATGAACCAGCTTGCAGAGGAGTCTATGATGAATGGAAACCGGGCGATCTTTGCCGCTGTCCCCATCGATGAATATGAGTGGGCCAACTTCCTAACAGATTGCGGGTTTGAACAATTCAAAACAGAAGAAAACAAGGGCGAAACATTTTTGATAATGGTCCGCCCTCTTGAATAACCGGTTGGGAATCCAGCCGGTTTTATTATTCAATTTAAAGTTCTCCTGCTTCTCTCATCTTCTTTTTCTTCTTAAAGCCGAATCCCATAACGAAAATCAGGGCGACGATACATGCCAAAGTACCCACGATGCTTCTTTCCCCGATTGCGATTCCAATACCGATCATGCATGAAGCGGCTGCAAATGCGAAAAATAATAATGGCCATTTTATCTGCTTCAAGGTGATTCCCTCCATTCGACATTTGGTGCAAATAAATAATATATTTAATTGTACATTAAAATGCTTTTAGGTTTCTACTCTTATTGTGTTATAATATGTAAGTTGTGTAAAAAGCCAATAGATAAATTACGATATTAAAGGCAGGGTGACTTTTTTGAAATTAAGAGAAGATATTAGAAATATTGCGATCATTGCCCACGTTGACCACGGTAAAACGACATTGGTCGACCAGCTACTGAAGCAATCAGGTACATTCCGTATCAATGAGCATGTGGAAGAGCGCGCAATGGATTCAAATGATTTGGAAAGAGAACGAGGAATTACCATCCTCGCGAAAAATACAGCGATTTCTTATAAGGATACTCGCATTAACATTCTTGATACTCCTGGGCACGCTGATTTTGGCGGCGAAGTTGAGCGTATCATGAAAATGGTTGACGGCGTCTTGCTTGTTGTCGATGCTTATGAAGGCTGCATGCCGCAAACACGCTTTGTTTTGAAAAAGGCACTTGAACAGCATTTGACACCAATCGTGGTCGTGAACAAGATTGACCGTGATTTTGCTCGTCCTGCTGAAGTTGTAGATGAAGTCCTTGACTTGTTCATCGAACTTGGCGCAGACGAGGATCAGCTTGAGTTCCCAGTTGTTTATGCATCCGCAATCAATGGAACAGCAAGCATGGACCCTGAAAAGCAGGATGAAAACATGCAGGCATTGTATGAGTCAATCGTTGACCATATCCCTGCTCCTGTTGATAACCGTGAAGAGCCTCTTCAATTCCAGGTTGCCCTTCTTGACTACAATGACTATGTGGGAAGAATCGGTATTGGCCGTGTATTCCGCGGAACGATGAAAGTAGGCCAGCAGGTAGCACTGATGAAGCTTGACGGTTCGGTAAAACAATTCCGTGTAACTAAGATCTTTGGTTTCTTCGGTTTGAAGCGTCAGGAAGTACAAGAAGCTCATGCAGGAGACCTAATTGCTCTATCCGGAATGGAAGACATCAATGTTGGTGAAACTGTATGTCCATTCGACCAGCAGGATCCGCTGCCGGTTTTACGTATTGATGAGCCGACATTACAGATGACTTTCCTTGTCAATAACAGCCCATTCGCAGGCCGTGAGGGTAAATACCTGACTGCAAGGAAAATCGAAGAAAGACTTCGCGCGCAGCTGCAAACCGATGTTAGTCTTAGAGTTGACAACACAGATTCTCCGGATGAGTGGATTGTTTCTGGCCGTGGAGAACTGCACTTGTCAATTCTGATCGAAAACATGCGCCGTGAAGGCTACGAGCTTCAAGTGTCAAAACCTGAAGTTATCGTAAGGGAAATCGATGGAGTAAGATCTGAACCAGTTGAACGCGTTCAAATCGATGTTCCTGAAGAACACACAGGATCAATCATGGAATCGATCGGTGCACGTAAAGGCGAAATGCTTGATATGATTAACAATGGAAGCGGCCAGGTTCGCTTGATTTTCAATGTACCGGCACGTGGACTTATTGGATACACAACAGAATTTTTAACATTGACTCGCGGATATGGTATCATAAACCATACATTCGACAGCTATCAGCCGATGCTTCAGGGCCAGGTAGGCGGACGCCGCCAGGGTGTTCTCGTATCAATGGAATCCGGAAAGGCATCTACTTATGGTATCATGCAGGTAGAAGACCGTGGAACGATTTTCGTTGAACCAGGTACTGAAATTTATGAAGGAATGATTGTCGGCGAGCACACTCGTGAAAATGACATCACTGTCAATATCACGAAGGTGAAGGCAGCAACGAATATTCGTTCTGCAAACAAAGACCAGACATCGGTCATCAAGAAGCCAAGAATCATGACTCTTGAAGAATCTTTGGAATACTTGAATGAGGATGAGTATTGCGAAGTTACTCCAGAATCAATCAGACTCCGTAAAAAGATTCTCGATAAGAATGAGCGTGAAAGACAGGCGAAAAAGAAAAAATACGCTGAAGCTTAATTAAGTAGGGGGAAGAAGTATGGATGTAAGCCAGAGGTTATCATTTTTTGCAGCATTATTCAGGGTAGATGAAAATCCGACAGTTGGTATGTGGATGCTTTACCTTACAATTGCCGCTCTCAGCATCCTTGTATATAAACTTGGATTCGCACAGAAGCTGCCATTGTTCAAGAGTATCGTCATCTACGTGTTTCTGTTACTTGGCTCTACAGTCCTGACCTTCCTTGCTATTTTCCTTCCCATAACGGAAGGACTTGTGGTCGCAGCGCTTATCCTGATCATTTACAAGCTCAGGCTGCGCCAGCATAAAAAAGCAGAAGCGAATGTCAAATAGGAGTTGGGGAAATGAAATCACTCCAGGATGCAATTTATAATTGGCTGACCATCAAAATCGTCAGCGACGCTCGGCCAGAAGATACAGCTGCAAAAGATACAACAGAACTGTTCGAGCAAATCCTTGCTGACGAACACAATGTTGAATCAAAAGAATTAAAACGAGACGCATTAATGTATTATGTCACAGTCGTTCAGGAAGGCGATTCAAAAGAATACCGATTCCCTCGTGACCTGATTGAAGTCATGCTTGACCAAATCACGCAAGAACCAGACAAATACGTGAATTACCCAGAAGAAGAATAGTGAAAAATCCGCCCAGGAATGGGCGGATTTTTTTGTGATATAGCATGGTAATACAAAGGAGGGAATACTTGAACGGAATCCTTATAGTGAGTGAAAGGGATGCATAAGGATATCTATCGCGAGGAACGGAACCCTTATAGAGAGTGAAAGGGGTGCATAAGGGTGTCTATGGCGAGAAACGGGACCCTTATAGAGAGTGAAAGGGATGCATAAGGGTGTCTATCGTGAGGAACGGGCCCCTTATATAGGAGGGAAAGCTTGCATAAGGATACGATTCGCCAAGAACCGTACCCTTATAAAGCTTAGTTGTCCGATTCCGATACTCATAGTTGGTTAAACAATCACCAATCTTCCTTCTTCACACGTGAACGGTATAGCTTAAAGTTCCCTGTGGCGATTCGGTTGTTTGTTTTATTGGCAATTCGTTCATTGCATGGTTCACACATATATGTATGGATCGGCCGGTTCCTTAGCCGCTTAGCCTGAAGGGTATCGCTGTTAATATTTTCGATTTTGTCGCACAGTACACATTTGACTCTCATTGTTACACCTCTTATCAATAATTATCATACATAGCCTAGTTGAGATTGGATTATATTATAGTATATCATGGTTTCCAGGACGAACAGGGAAAATCATTTGATTTGCCCTGCTTAAAGGGTTCGTAGTACTATTATGATAGTGTAAGGAGGGTGAATATGGCAAATCAAGTAGAACCTAAACTGATCAAACCATTGTTTGATGAACTACAGAAAGAGCGTTTTGTTACCTTGGCAACAGTGGACCACGAAACCGGCGGACCGAATGTCAGTGCAATTTCATGGGTGCTGGCCAAAGATGAGGATACTGTTTACTTTGCGGTAGATAACCGTTCTCGAATCATCGAGAATATCAAGAGCAATGACAAAGCGGTAATCAACCTGATCGCAAATGAATCTACATATTCCATCAGCGGGACAGCGAGCGTCAAGCAGGAAAAACTTGAAGGTGTACCGTTGAAGCTGGCATTAGTTGAAATCAAGGTCGGCGAAGTAAGGGATGTTATGTTCTATGGGTCAAAAATCGTCGCTGAACCTCAATACGACAAGACATATGATAAAGATGCAGCAGCGCGCCTTGATAAGCAGGTGATGGATGCAATGAGAAAAGCTTAGTCAATCGACTAAGCTTTTCTCATTTATGGTAGTTGGATTGTTTTTCCTGTTTCTTCTCCAAATCTTTTTGTTCATCCTCGTTGAGTTTTTTCTTTGGGTCTTCAGTAGGGCTTTTTGTCTGAGGTTCAATCATGTCTGCAGGAACCTCTGGCATCACTCTTCCAGTTATGTCTGAAAGCTCGTTCATGATTCCCTGAATTGGCTGTCCGTTCTGTATATCCTCTGATATCTCCCTCAATCTCGCTGTGATATCAGGGTCCGCAAGCACGACTGCCCTAGCACCGTGCGGATCTTTTTTTAAAGCTTCGGCCACTGTATATTTAACAGTGTCTACTTCAGACCTTTCCATCTTATCATTTACGTCAATTCCAACGATCGCATAACGTCCAACTACTACAGCAGCAGCGTCGTCAACATTCGGGATGTGAGTGGTCAAATTCACCAGATGGCGGGAGATTTTCTGGCCAGATTGGCGGTCCACGTTTTCAATGACACTATTCTGGACCTTGACCTTATGATCTTTGTCATCTGTGTTTGCATTGTTCTGTCCATTGCACGCAGTCAAAAGCAATACAATCGAGATTGCAGTAAACAATCTTATCATCAATGAACCCCTCCGATTATTTATTTGTAAAAAGTCATGAATACACAGTTATGAATGAAAATATAGAAGGCATTTTCTTATCCCGACATTTTCCTGTGACTTTTTCTCAGCGGTACCCTAATAGGAAGGGCCCTCAAGTGAGAATGCAAAAGGCTGCAGAGTCTATGGCAGAAGGTATTAAAAAGAAATGCTCAAATGTTATTGTGCAAAATATCTTCTATCTTTATTCAAAAAGTCATATATTTTACCAAAGTCCCGGCCAAGGCTGCCAAGTTGGCCAGAGTCGAGATCAATAAGGCGGGAGGCATCAATTTGAGTAAAATATACGTACTGGATACAAACGTCTTACTACAGGATCCGCACGCGATCTTTTCCTTTCAAGACAATGAAGTTGTCATACCTGCTGTAGTTCTGGAGGAAGTGGATTCAAAGAAAAGATATATGGATGAGATTGGGCGTAATGCACGCCAGGTTTCAAGGCTTATAGATGGCATGAGGGAGACAGGTAAGCTGCATGAGAAAATCAATCTTGAGGGCGGTGGAACGCTAAGAATTGAATTGAACCATCGATCCTTCCATCAACTCCAGGAAATCTTTGTTGAAAAAACAAATGACAATCGAATACTGGCGGTAGCTAAGAATCTGAGTCTGGAAGAAGAAACGAAGGAAGATGGGCGCCCCGTGATTCTTGTCAGTAAGGACGCGCTTGTCCGTGTCAAAGCAGATGCCATCGGGCTGATTGCAGAAGATTTTTTAAGTGACAGGGTGGTAGAAATTAACCATCTGTATTCGGGCTATGCCGAAGTGTACTTAGAAATAGAAGAAATCAATCGTTTTTATGAAAAAGGAGAATTGAATATCTCTGATTTAAAAGGGCAAAACTTCCTTTACCCCAATCAGTTTGTCATCATGAAGGATATACTGGGCAGTTCTGCATCGGCAATTGGTATGGTCGATACAAAAAATAAAAAAGTGAAAAAACTTGTTTTTGAACATGAAGGGAAGCACATTTGGGGAATCAAGCCGAGAAATGTGCAGCAAATCATGGCGATGGAACTGCTTTTGCGGCAAGACATGCCTTTAATCACCTTGATAGGGCGTGCCGGAACGGGGAAAACTTTGCTCGCTTTGGCATCTGGACTTCTTCAGACGGAAGATCTGGGCATATTTAAAAAGCTGCTTGTTGCTCGGCCAATCGTGCCTGTAGGGAAGGATCTTGGCTTCTTGCCTGGTGAAAAAGAGGAAAAGCTAAGACCATGGATGCAGCCTATTTATGATAATCTTGAATTTCTATTCAACACAAAAAAACCTGGCGAACTTGATGCCATCCTCGCTGGAATGGGTTCAATCGAGGTAGAAGCGTTAACGTATATCAGGGGACGGAGCATACCAGATCAATTCATTATTATTGACGAAGCACAGAACCTGACAAAGCATGAGGTGAAGACGATCCTCACAAGGGTGGGGGAACGAAGTAAAATCGTCTTGATGGGCGACCCTGACCAGATTGACCATCCATACCTGGACGCCTACAATAATGGCTTGACTTATGTGGTGGAAAAATTCAAGGACCAGCAGATTGCCGGTCATGTGCGGCTCGTTAAAGGAGAACGTTCACCTCTTGCCCAGCTAGCAGCCGATCTACTGAATTAAAAACTTTCAAGAAGAAATTCAAGGGAAGAGGCAATAATAAACGGGCATCAGGATGATGCCCGTTGGAAGTGCCTTTATAACTTATTCCACTTTGAATCCGGTAACATTCTTGATCGGATTGTCCTTATTGGAGCCATCCTGATAATAGACATGCAATGGTCCGTCTTCTTTTAGAGGCTTGCCGTCTTTGGAAAAGCCGAGGATGATCCGAGTGGCTTCTTCCAGAGGAAGTGCTGCCTGAGCATTATCACCATACTCAATTATAACTGTCTTCGCAGTCTGATCTGGTTCGGCATTAACTAGAAATGGCTTGAAGGGAATGCCGAAAGTGCCTGTCAGCACTTTTTCCTTCTCATACTTCACTTCTGTCTTAAGTGTTGGCGGATAGACAGCACCCTCCATAATTTCACGGTCCCAATGTTTTGAAACAGATTTCGTATACTCCTCAAGTGCATCATCAGCCTTCTGTTCTGCACTGAAATATGTATTCAAGTCTACTTTACGGTCGTCGAAAATCCAGACACCAGGATCCAGGGTGATTTTGTATTTGACTTTACCTGTAATAGGGATGATTGTCTCCATAATTTCCTCCTGAATTTTTACATAATAATTATTTATTCAGTATAACGATATTTTAGCAAGTTGTCATTTGAACTTATCCATAGCGCAGAAACCTTTATTTCTGCATGCCTAATATTCTTGCTTTTTTGTCGACTTAAGGGTAAAATTTATAGATAGGATTGGGTAATCGCTCGGAAACGGGGGGATCAAGTTGGCGTCTGATATGATAATCAACCATCAGGAAAAAGCCCATGCCTTATTAAAGGCTGACGCTGATAAAATTTTAAAGCTGATCAAAGTGCAAATGGATAACCTTACAATGCCTCAATGCCCTCTTTATGAAGAGGTTTTAGATACGCAAATGTTTGGATTATCAAGAGAGATAGATTTTGCAGTAAGACTCGGCTTAATCGAAGAATCAGATGGAAAAGTAATTCTTGACCAGCTGGAACAAGAGCTTTCCATTTTGCATGAGGCTTCGTTAAAAAAATAAATCCTAAAAACTCAAACAATCTCAATGAATGTTTGAGTTTTTTTGTGGGTCTTTTATGATTCGTGATTTAACCTTAACAAAGGTATGACTATTTTACATTTCCATAACTTTTCCTTAAACAAAGGCAGGATATTTCAACTTATAGTAGAATAGATTAAACAACTTAGAAGATGGGGAAGAGACGATGTTAAAAAAAATACTGAAATCCTATGACTATTCATTGATCATTGTTGTTGCGCTCTTGTGCTTGTTCGGCCTTGTCATGGTTTACAGTGCCAGCATGGTCACTGCCATCCAAAGGTATGATTATCCTAGCGATTTTTTCTTCCAAAAACAAAAGTTCAACTTACTTCTTGCAACATTCCTATTTGTTTTAGCCGCGTTGTTCCCTTACAAGGCAATGAAAAACACAAAGGTTTTAATGTTAATGGTAGCTTTTATCCTGGGTGGATTGGGCGCATTGTTTTTGTTCGGGAAAGTGACGAACAATGCATTGAGCTGGTTCGAATTGGGCGCTAGAAGCTTGCAGCCGTCAGAGTTTGCGAAATTAAGTGTAATCATCTATCTATCAGCCGTATACGCTAAAAAGCAAGCCTACATAAACGAGTTCAACAAAGGGGTTGTACCGCCTCTTGTCTACTTGATTTTAGTGTGTATGCTGGTCGCGATTCAGCCTGACTTCGGAACTGCGGCAATCATTTTTGCTATTGCCTCAACGATTATTATTTCTTCAGGAATGAACTTGAAAAATATCGCCAAACTGATATTATTTGGACTCGCATTCCTCGCTCCTTTTATACTGTTTCTTCAGGATGAAATCTTTTCTGAAACAAGGGTAGGAAGGTTTACTGCTTACAGCAACCCTTTTACAGATGAACAAAATACAGGCTATCATCTAGCTAATTCTTATTATGCTATTGGTTCAGGCGGTTTGAAGGGTTTGGGCCTAGGGGAAAGTGTCCAGAAGCTTGGATATTTGCCAGAGCCGCACACTGATTTCATTATCGCGATCATCTCGGAGGAATTAGGTATTTTTGGTGTAGGATTTGTATTGCTTAGTCTGGCATTCATCGTTTTGAAAGGAATCCATATTGGACTTAAGTGCAAGGATCCTTTTGGGAGTTTACTGGCAATCGGGATTGCAAGTATGATTGGTATTCAATCATTTGTTAATCTAGGGGGAGCTTCTGGGGTCATTCCGCTCACGGGTGTACCGCTGCCATTTGTCAGTTATGGAGGATCTTCCTTGTTACAGCTTGCCATAGCAACGGGAATCCTGGTGAATGTTTCAATGTTTGTTAACTACGAAGAGAAATATAAAAAGGACAAGGCTCCACAGCCAAAGGCTTCACCAGCTGTGGTAAACACGAGTACCTTCAAGTTCAGATCTTAAGCCATATGGGTCTTTTACACGGTGGATTCGGAATAATGATTTTGATAAACGCTCATGAAAAATTTGATTAATGAAGCAACAAAGCTTGCAAAAAGAGCCATAAAAAAAGCTGCAGCATCTGCTGCAGCTTTTTTATTTCACTGTTGCCGGGGAAAGTTCAACTGGTTTAGGGTTTTGGACTCTTGCGGCATTCTTCTTGCTTCTGGAAACAAGAAGAATAAAGTAGCTAAAGACACCAAAGAGAACAGATATGAAGAATGCATGTCCCAGGGCGATGTAAAGATTCAGCCTTGTGTAGATAATCAAAGCACCTGCTATGACCTGGAGGGACACGAGAATCATCGATATGATCCATCCCCAATACAAAACTTTTTCATGCTTGTAATGTTTGACAGCGATATAGGTAACATAAGCGACCCAAATAAAAATGAATCCAGCCGCAGCTCTGTGTCCCATCTGTACCCACTCGTATATATTTGTCGGGAGGAATGCTCCTCCATTCGTACATAGTGGCCAGTCCTTGCAGACTAAACTTGCATCCATATGTCTGACCAGGGCTCCAGTATAAACGACGATATAGCTGTAAACAGCAAGTCCGATTATATGGAATCTCATCCTTTTATCGATTACCAGCTTTTCAGCTTGAAACTTTTGATCGACCTCAAATATAAGCAACGTCAATAAAAGTACAGCGGCAAAAGAAATGAGTGATATACCGAAGTGCAGTGCCAGGACAAAGTCAGATTGGCCCCAAACGACAGCGGCAGCACCGATCAATGCCTGTAGAACCAGGAAGAAGAAAGATAAAACGGCCAAAAACTTCGTTTCGCGTATATGCCCGATAGCCTTCCAAGTCCAGATGGACAATATGAGTACCATAATGCCTACGCTGCCTGAAACTAACCTGTGGGCAAGTTCTATTACCAATTCCGGAGTTATATCAGTAGGAACGAATTCCCCGTTACATAGCGGCCAGGACTTCCCACAACCCATTCCTGATTCAGTTTTGGTAACCAAAGCTCCCCCGAGCAAAACAAAAAGCATCCCAATCGTGGTTAAAACAGCCAGCCACTTGAGGGAACGATTCATATTCATCACCTGCTTATTCAAAGTTCGATAAGTTGTCAAATAATAAACTTGACATGTATAATGGAAGAAGCTTGTAGAAAAGAAAAAATTCTACCCCTATAATAACGAATTTTGACGAAAAAGGATAGAAAACAATACTTAAGATACTACACAATAATAGGTAATAATTCAATACTTACTATTATAGTTGGACAACAATCGGTTTTCTAGGTAAAATGCACATGGCAGCACCAAGTTGCTTTCAATAATGGAATTACATACCAGCGATTTTACAAACATGAAAATATTATCCAAGAATATGTAAAAATGAAAAATTGAAGGTCTTCAAACATTCTCCAAATATCAAGTCAAAATTCCTTGCAATAAAAATAAACTTTATGGATAATGGCGGTAAGACACAAATTAGTCAAATTTTGTTCAAAAAAAATTCACAAAAAAGTTGTGAAGTGTGATTTAATATACAACGTAGGCCTTATTTTTCTACACAAACATTTAACAGCCTTAACACGTTGAGAATAGTGAAAACTATCCGGAATATAAATTACAAATACTCTTCTTTTTTTTGTAAAAATTTCGTCTCTGGAATTTTGAAGGAAAAGGGATGAAGGAGGATATGGATGTCTAATTCAAAAGCTTTATCAGAAGCTGTATTAGAAAACGGACAGCCGGCAGTCGTGGAGAGAACGATGATGAAAGACTTTCTTGCACTCATTAAAGTAGGAATTGTTAATTCCAATGCCATGACCACGTTTACTGGATTATGGTTAGCACTTCATTTTAGCGGAGCGCGCTTCCTGGATAATATTGATCTGATTCTTGCGACATTGATTGGCTCCTCGCTGATCGTCGCTGGTTCTTGCAGCTTGAATAACTACATCGACCGGGATATCGACCATTTAATGGAGCGGACGAAAGACAGGCCGACTGTCACAGGGAAAGTCCAACCAGGAAAAGTGGCATTGATGAGCTTTCTTTTGATAGGGATTGGGACCGCGTTTTTGCTTACGACTACCGTTACGGCTGCTGTAATTGGCCTGTTCGGAGTTTTTAGTTATGTTGTTCTGTATACATTGTGGTCAAAGAGACAGTATGTTTCCAACACGATTGTCGGAAGTATTTCAGGAGCAGTACCGCCATTAATTGGTTGGGCTGCAGTTGACGCAAACCTTGATGTCATGGCCTGGATGCTTTTTGCCATCGTTTTTGTATGGCAGCCGCCGCATTTTTATGCTCTGGCGATGAGAAGGGCAGAAGAATACCGCGCAGCTGGAATCCCGATGCTTCCTGTCGTAAAAGGATTCAAAGCGACGAAGAGATCGATTTACCTATGGATTACAGCATTATTGCCGCTTCCATTCTTCCTTCAGGAGCTCGGAATCTCATTCATGGTTCTGGCGACAATCCTGAATATTGGATGGCTTGTTTTGGGAATCTACCTTGAAAAGCTTAAAGATGATATAAAATGGGCAAAACTGATGTTTGTATATTCTTTACAATACTTAACGGTCATGTTTGTCGCTATGGTAATTGTCACACTCATTTAACCTTTGTTAGGAGATTCACTCTTTGATGAGAGAGGATTTTTCCATATATTTTTACAACAAAAATTTATAAGATTTTTTACGAAAGAGGGGTTTAATTAAGCTATGAAGATGCTTGCTAAATGGCGTCTGCTGTCATTGTTCACATTGATGGCATTAGTCTTGTCCGGCTGTGGTGAGCCATACCTGTCTACATTAAGACCAGCAGGTGAAGTTGCTCAATCCCAGTATGAACTTATGTTGTTGAGCACGGCGATTATGGTGGGAGTAATTGCTGTCGTCACAATCATTTTTATCTATGTTGTCACGAAATTCCGCAGGAAGAACGACAACGAAATACCTAAGCAGGTAGAAGGAAGCCACAAGCTGGAAATTCTTTGGACTGTTATTCCGATCTTATTGCTTCTTATTCTTGCTGTTCCAACGGTTGCTGCAACATTTAAGCTTGCAGATGTTTCCCCTATGGAAAAGAAAAACGCTGAAGGAAAGACAGATGCGCTTGTAGTTAACGTGCGCGCGAATCTTTATTGGTGGGAATTTGAGTATCCAAATGAAGAGATCGTCACCAGCCAGGATTTAGTAGTCCCTACTGATGAAAAGGTTTACTTTAATCTTAAGGCTTCTGATGTAAAACACTCTTTCTGGATTCCTTCTGTTGGAGGAAAGATGGATACCAATACGGATAACATCAACAAATTCTGGCTCGAGTTCGATAGTAAAGGAGCCGATGAAGCAGGCGGGCTTTTCTACGGAAAATGTGCTGAGCTTTGCGGACCTGCACACGCATTGATGGACTTCAAAGTAAAAGCATTGCCACGCGCTGAATTCGATCAATGGGTAGCCGACATGCAAGGAGTAAAAGAACCTGTAAAGGCTGAAACTGCAACTGCACAGCAGGGACAGGAAATCTTCAACAACAGCTGTATTGGATGTCACGCTGTTACTCCAGCAAACACGGCTCCAGAAGCAGCTCGTGTTGGCCCTAACTTGACGAATTTCGGCGAACGTTCTCGTATTGCTGGTGTTCTTGATCATACTCCAGAGAACCTGAAAAAGTGGTTGGAAGACCCAGAAGCATACAAGCCTGCAAATAAGATGACTGGCAAGTATCCTGAGCTTTCACCTGAAGAACTAGATGCATTAACAGAATATCTGATGGGCTTAAAAGTCCAGAAATAATTGGGGATTTGTTTGAAAGGGAGGTAAAACTGTGAGTACCTATGCTCAGAAAAAGGGATTTGGCGCAACTTTATGGGACTACCTGACAACGGTTGACCATAAAAAAATCGCAATCCTTTATCTAATTGCTGGCGGATTCTTCTTCATCCTTGGCGGACTAGAAGCATTATTCATCCGTATTCAGCTAGCTGTACCTAACAATGATTTCGTAAGCGCGGGTTTTTATAATGAAATCCTGACAATGCATGGAACAACGATGATTTTCCTTGCAGCGATGCCGCTTGTATTTGCATTCATGAATGCTGTTATGCCGCTTCAGATTGGAGCGCGTGACGTAGCATTTCCATTCTTGAACTCTTTAGGATTTTGGTTATTTTTCTTTGGTGGAGTATTCCTGAACCTTTCATGGTTCCTCGGTGGAGCTCCGGATGCTGGTTGGACTTCATACGCTTCTCTAGCAATTGCGTCTGAAACACACGGTATCGATTTTTATGCACTCGGTTTGCAGATATCCGGTGCGGGTACACTAATCGGGGGGATTAACTTCCTCGTAACGATCGTCAATATGCGTGCCCCGGGAATGACTTATATGAGGATGCCAATGTTCACTTGGGCAACATTCGTAACATCTGCGCTAATCCTGTTCGCATTCCCACCGCTGACTGTTGGCCTCTTCTTAATGATTTTTGATCGTATGTTTGGTTCGAATTTCTTTGATGTAGCAAACGGTGGTAACACAATCATCTGGGAACACCTATTCTGGATCTTTGGCCACCCGGAAGTTTATATCTTGATCTTGCCGGCATTCGGTATTTTCTCAGAAATATTTGCGATTTTCTCTAGAAAACGTCTTTTTGGTTACTCATCCATGGTGTTTGCAACCGTATTGATCGGTTTCCTTGGATTCATGGTATGGGCTCACCACATGTTCACAACTGGTCTTGGACCGATTGCAAACGCGATTTTCGCAGTAGCGACAATGGCGATTGCCGTTCCGACAGGTATCAAGATCTTTAACTGGATGTTCACGATGTGGGGAGGAAGCATCAAGTTCACTACTCCGATGCTTTGGGCTGTTGCCTTCATTCCATCATTCGTTGCTGGTGGGGTAACAGGTGTCATGCTTGCATCCGCTGCAGCTGACTATCAGTACCACGACAGCTATTTCGTTGTCGCTCACTTCCACTACGTTATCGTCGGTGGTGTAGTATTTGCCCTATTTGCTGGTGCGCACTTGTACTGGCCAAAAATGTTCGGCACAATGCTGAGCGAAAAATTGGGCAAAGTTACTTTCTGGTTATTCCTAATTGGTTTCCACATGACGTTCTTCATCCAGCACTTCCTTGGATTGATGGGTATGCCACGTCGTATCTTCACTTTCCTTCCTGGACAGGGACTTGAAACTGGAAACTTGATCAGTTCAGTTGGTGCCATCTTCATGGCAGTTGCAACGATCGTTCTATTAATTAACGTCATCATGACACAAGTTAAAAATGAAAAAGTTGGAAACGACCCATGGGGCGATGGCCGTACATTAGAGTGGGCGATTGCATCACCACCGCCATTCTACAACTTCAAGCAGCTTCCACTTGTACGCGGACTTGATGCTTACTGGCTGGAAAAAATGGAAGGCAAGAATGGCATGACGCCTGCGGAACCGCTTGGCGATATCCATATGCCGAATAATTCTTTCATTCCTTTCGTTATCTCACTTGGTCTTTTCATCGCAGCATTCGGTGCAATGTACCGTGCAGAAACAAGCTGGGGACTACTTGTACTCATCCTCGGTATGGCAGTAACTTTAGGAGCGATGTTCGTACGCTCTATTAAAGATGATCATGGATTCCATATTCATAAAGAAGATTTAATGGACGATGATAATGATAAGGGGGCAAAGGCATAATGCAAGCTGAAGAAAAATTCACTTATGAAACATGGCCTGCGGAGCCTGAAAAAGCAACCCTCGAAGCAAAGAACAAGTTTTTGGGCTTCTGGTTCTTCCTTGGCGGAGAGACAGTATTGTTTGCGACTCTGTTCGCAACTTATCTAGCATTGAAAGATAAGGTGCCTAGTGCTGACCATGCACTTGCCAAGGATATCTTTGAAATACCGCTGGCGTTTGCAGCGACAATGCTACTTTTAACAAGCTCTTTGACAAGTGTATATGCTATGTACCATATGAAAAACTTCAATTTTAAGAAGATGCAGCTTTGGTTAGGCTTGACTGTAGCCCTTGGCGCGGCTTTCCTTGGGCTTGAGATTTATGAGTTCAATCACTATGTACACAAGTTTGGCCACACATTCACTAGCAGTGCATTTGGTTCAGCCTTCTACACACTAGTCGGTTTCCACGGTGGTCACGTTGCATTTGGTCTTGCTTGGATCATTACATTGATGGTCCGTAACTCCAAGCGTGGATTGAATCTGTACAACGCTCCTAAGTTCTATGTTGCCAGCCTTTACTGGCACTTCATCGACGTTGTATGGGTATTCATCTTCACGGTTGTATATCTAATGGGAATGGTGGGATAAACTGATGGCTAATCAACAACCAAGTTCAGGGAACCCAAGAGTAGACGTCGAATATCGTCGCAAGAAAAGCGCCGAAGAGATGAGATACCAAATCGTTTCCTTTGCATTGATGATTTTCTTGACAATTGTTGCCTTTGTTGCAGTTGGATATGAAGGATTCTCAGGCTGGTTCACAGTTCCGTTCATCCTTCTGCTGGCTGTGATCCAGGTAATCTTCCAGCTTTATTACTTCATGCACATGAGCCATAAGGGACACGAAGCACCTTCTTTGTTCCTATATTCTGGTGTTGTTGTAGGAGCAGTAACAATTCTTGCTTTCACAACAATTATCTGGTGGTAATATGACAGAAAGAAAAAATCGGCCTATAAGCCGATTTTTTCTTTGTAAGTGAGTATGCTAACAATTAATGGCAAAGCCGTTATATTGAAGTGCCTTTCCTTTGGAAGTATAATGAAAGTAAAGTTCTTAAACAGGACGGGGTGAAAAAAACGATGCTTACTCTAGATATATTTGGGTTCAGGGCACTATGGAGTCCGATGTATTTTCTTGTGATGGCAGCGCTATTAGTTGCCTACTATCTAGTTGTCTTCAAGTACTATGATCGTTTCAAGGAAGGTATGCCTGCAACACGTAAACAGGCTATGTACTTTACCTCTGCAATCATTGTGCTGTATATAATTAAAGGGTCGCCAGTTGATTTGATGGCACATATCACATTTTATATGCACATGATTCAGATGGCAGTCCTATACCTTGTTGTACCGCCTCTTTTGATTTTTGGCTTACCTGACTGGCTTTGGAGATCGATGCTATCGCTGCCGATAGTCGATCCTCTGTTCCGCTTTTTTACAAAGCCCTTGATTGCCTTGATTTTGTTCAATGGGATATTCTCTATTTATCATATCCCGCTGATTTTTGACTTTGTAAAAACGGATATGTGGCTCCATGCTGCCTATACATCGGTGTTATTTGTGCTTGCGATGTTCATGTGGTGGCCGCTCGTCAATAAATTGGAAGAGTATCAGACTTTATCAGGTATTAAGAAAATGGGATATATCTTTGCTGACGGTGTACTGATCACACCAGCATGCGCTCTGATCATCTTTGCCGATACACCTATGTACGCAACTTTCTCCGACCCTAATGCATGGGGTGAGGCTTTGAAATTATGTGTTCCGCCTACAATGTTATCGAGTTTAAATCTCAGCGGTCCCGAAACGTTCAGTTCTATTTCACTGCTGCATGACCAGCAGCTTGGCGGAGTAATCATGAAGGTTATTCAGGAAATTGTTTATGGTATTTTCCTGGGATATGCGTTCTTCCAATGGTTCCGTAATGAAGAAGATCGCCAGGCTGAGCAGGATGCGATCAATCTTGCCAGCGCACCACAGCCGGTCAAATAAATGGATTTTTAAAAGCTTCCTTTTTGGGGAGCTTTCATTTTTTTCTCTGCAAGAAAATTTATCACTTATATGCAATCAAATATTGAAAAAAAGAGACAGGTCACCTACAATTAACCTTATGGAGAAATAATGATTGAGAGGTAAACATACATGTCTAACTTACCGATCCTGCCAACAATCAGCACAACTTTTATTGTTTTAAGTGCGATTACAGTGGCAATTGGCTGGGCCCAAATTAAACAAAGAAAAATTGACCAACACCGCAAAACCATGACGCTGGCAGGGATTTTCGCGATCATATTCTTTGTCATCTATGCATCTAGGACAATCTTTATTGGAAATACTTCCTTTGGAGGACCGGAGGATATCAAGATTTATTACACACTGTTCTTGATTTTCCATATCACACTTGCTACTATTGGAGCGGTTCTTGGAATCATTTCACTTTACACGGGATATAAAAACAGGCTGGAGCGGCATCGCAAACTTGGACCTGTGACTAGTGTTACCTGGTTTTTCACCGGAATTACTGGTGTGGCTGTTTATTTGCTGCTTTATGTGTTTTATGAAGGCGGAGAAACAACTTCAGTCATCAAGGCCATACTTGGAACCTAGCAGACTTTAAAAACATTGCTTATAGCAATGTTTTTTCTGTTTTTAGAAGGTATTCCACTTTAAGCAGGCGAATCTAATAGGGTGTATAAAAGGGGGAGATTCACCTGGATATTAAAGTTTTATCCGAAAAACATTATATGGAGTCAATGAAGTTATCAATGTACGCTTTCCAATATAAAGTACCGGAAAGTGATATTCCGAAACGTCTGGAAACGTTAAAGAAACATCATTTGCTTGGGATTTTTGAGGGAGAAGAGCTAGCGTCCAAATTGCATATTCTTTCTCTGAAAGTGAAGCTTGGACAGATAGATTGGAAAATGGGCGGAATTGCTGGTGTAGCCACGTATCCTGAGCATAGACGTAAAGGGCATGTAAACGCACTGATGAAAAGGGCATTAAAGGATATGAATCAAGAAGGAAACGTTGTCTCATTCCTTCACCCATTCCAGATTGACTTTTATAGAAGATTTGGCTGGGAGATTATTTCAGACAATAGAAAGATTACAATTGAGAAGTCGGATTTAAAACAGGTAGATGCAAAAAAGGGCATTATTAAGCGACATACAGAGGAAAGACACTCTTCTGATATCGAAAGGGTGTATGAACGCTATGCAGAAAGGCATACGGCTATGCTTGCAAGGGATACTGAATGGTGGAGCAGGAGCATATATGGGGACCAAACAGCTGCTGTGTATTATGATTCTGAAAATGAAGCCGCAGGATACCTGTTATATGAGATTAAAGACAATGTAATGAAGGTCGAGGAATATGTTTCTTTATCTCACGAAGCGAGAAAAGCGCTATGGAATTTTATTTGCCAGCATGATTCAATGGTAGAACGTGTAGAAATCTTGACATCCATCCATGACCCCTTTCCATATTTTTTGAAGGAGCCTAAGCTCAAGACTGAAATCTATCCATATTTCATGGGCCGGATCGTGAATGCTGAAAAAGCATTATCGACATATCCCTTCAGCAACGTGGATGCTGGGAAGAATGTCTTCATCCATCTGGATGACGCTGCTGCTCCATGGAATGCAGGGACTTATATAATAGGGCAGGAAGGGGTTAAATTTTATCCTGTCAAAGAGGGGGGAACCTGCGTAACAGCTCCGAAGCGCGGATTGCACTTGAACATCAACAGCTTAACTGCTTTGTTATTCGGCTATAAACGTCCACTTGAATTATATGAATTGGAACTCCTCAAGGGAAACATTGATGAAGTAAAGGAGCTCGAGCAGGCTATACCAGCGTTCAAGCCATTCTTCTATGATTTTTTCTGATTCTCTACTAATGCAACAAACCCCGGGTATCAAGCCACCCGGGGTTTTTCGTATAGTATAGGAAATTGTAGAAGTATTATTGTTCAGATAACTCCATATTGGTATCTTAATCCAGCTCCAGCGCCTAGCCCCTCGAGACGCTTCGGTCCGCCCAATGAAGTCAAAGAACGACTTCACCGGTCGGCCCTCCAGCGCTTGTCGGGGATGACCAAGGCGCTTGCGCTTTTTGTTCATGCTTAAATCTTGAATTTAAATTTAATGATGCCAGCTTCTTTTGCTGAATTGAATCCTATTAATAGCAATGGTCCGATGACGAAACCCATGAAACCAAACAGCTTAAGGCCAAGATACATGGCAATCAGGGTAGACAATGGAGAAAGGCCGATATGGCTGCCCATTACTTTTGGTTCCACAGTCCGCCTGATGATCAGCAAAATGACTGCCAGTACAGCAAGTTGTGATCCAAGAGCGATATTTCCTGTGGCGAGGTGGAAGATGGACCATGGCGCCAGAATGACGATTGAGCCAATCAACGGGATAAAATCAATCAACCAGATCACCGCGGACATCACAATGGCGTATTCTGGTGTGATGAAAAGCAACCCAATTAGTGCAACGATAAAGATAATCACGCTTACTAGAAATTGGGCTTTCAAAAATCCAAATACAACGTAAGAAAGTCGTGAAGTCATGAAATGGACTTTGTCAGCAGTTCTTTCTGTCAAATGGCTGTAAACACCCTTCCTTAATGATGGCAGTTCCAGCAAGAAGAGAAACAGGGCAATCAAATAAACCAGGAAGCTGATCAGGAAATTCGGGATGTAGGTCAGCAAGGCCTTCAAATTATCTATATTGATAAATGCGATCATATCATTCTTGAGTTTATTGAGAAAGTCTTCAGCGCGGTTGCTGATTTCAGTAACTACTTCCCTTGGAAGGTCATTGGCCGCTTCAACAAAACTATTTTCGGCCTTATACCAGGCATTTGTGATTTCATTTATATAGACTGGAGTATTATCAATCAAGTCAATTGCCTCGGTGACTGCCGTCGTAGTCAGGAAATAGCCAGCGACCACAATGAGCAATACGAAGAGGAGGAAAACTGTCAAGACTGCCAGGCGCCGTCCGCTTTTGAATCTTTTCTGGAAGTATAAGACTGCAGGCTCAAGAAAAAGGGCAGTGATCAAAGCAGCAATCAACGGGATGGATACCGGCAGGATAATGTAGAGAATTGCTGCAACTAAGATGGTGATTAATGCAATTATGATCGTGCGTTTAGTGAAAATACCGGACAAGTGAAACTCCTTTCTATACTCCTGATGAGTATATACCTCTAAAAAGCATTGTATTAAGGGCAACTAAGCCTTAATTGTAAAAAAGCGCAAAAAATTCCTTAACACTTAAATTATAGTACGCATTTAATATAAGAAACAACAAAAATCCGCTATTATCCATGTGTTTTTGTAAACTTTGTTGATTTTTAAACAGAATGGTCCTGTAAATGAACGTTTGAAAGTTAAGTTCATTTTTATGCCGTTGAAAATCGGGTTCCGCAACCTTATAGAGGGGTGAGGAAATGAAGGAGTCTAGAAAAGTCATGCCTCTGGAATTTAGAGAGGTATGCCGTGCGGTCTGTGCGATTGTCCATGCCAATATAAATGACAGTCCTTTTTTTCACCAGTCTAAGGTAAAGGCCAGTATTTCTCGATTACGAAGAAACTCATTCGCTGATAATGGGGTCTTCGTTGAACTTGAACAGGGAATTGTGAAAATAAAAGTATATGTTGACACTATAGCAGGAGAATATCCGATTCTTCTTAATGCAATGAAGCTTCAGAAAAACATAGAAGAGGAGATTGTGCTCCTAACTTCTATTATGCCCAAGAAGATTGATCTCTTCATTACGGGCCTGAATGTAAAAAAGACGCAATGATTGCGTCTTTTTTCATTGTAATTAAATCGCGAATGTTTCTACTTCAGCTTTTACATCTTTTAAAAGCTTTTCGCATTGGCTGACAAGTGCTTTCGGGAATTGCTCGCCTTCCCCATACTCAACGCCATGTGGATAATAATGTTTTCCTAGTAAAGGATTCATCAATTGAATGATCGCTTTATGTGCACCAACATCTCCCTCGTGGACATAGCCTTGGACACGCAGATAAAACGTTCCTTCTTTGACCACTAGCTTTTTGTCATAGGTTACTCTCTCATAGTCCCATTGTCCTTCACGTACCAGACCGTGTTCTAACATAACCTCATCAAGACGGTTCAAGTCCGCTTTCAGATTTTCAATACCTGTATTTTCGAATTTCATCCTTTTCCCTCCTAAAACACACTACAGTAATATCGCCTAATAAAGATTATATCTCAAATTTAATAATAGTAAAAATATGATTAAGTTGCAATGAATATAAAAGTGAATTTCTTAGCTTTCCGTTCTGCTATCAAAGGTAATATACGGGGAAATAAGATTTATTTATGTAATTTAGGGCATAATTAACATCATACGGGCTACCCTAACAGTGAGATTAAGCTTTGATTCTTAAGGAGGAAAAATAGTGCGTAAAATTAGTGATATCATGACTAGCGATGTTGAAACCTGTAGTTTGCTGGATAATGTATTCGAAGTGGCAGTCAAAATGAAGGAATGGAATGTTGGATCCATTCCAATTGTAGACGAGGATAAGCTCGTAGGCATGATTACCGACAGGGACATAGTCATTAGAGGAATAGCAGAGAAACATCCACCGTCTTCAAAGGTGGAAAGTGTCATGAGTGACCACCTTGTCACAGCCACACCTGATATGACGATCAAAGACGCATCCAGACTAATGGCGGAACACCAAATAAGAAGGCTGCCAGTAGTCGAAGGAGATACACTAGTAGGGATTGTCGCTTTAGGAGACTTTGCTGTAGATGAAATGACAGACGAACAGGCCCAGCACGCTCTATCAGAAATATCAGAGCCGGGAAATCATATGCAATAATCTAAGGCACTCATATTGGGTGCCTTTTTGTCATTAACAAGCCTGGTGATCTGCTGTTCTCTGGAATTTTGTTGTTTGATTTTACATTGAACAAACGGTATGTTAGGAATAGGTCAAACAAGTTAAAGGATATAATTTTTTTTGCCTATAGAAGACTTCTATTAAAAACATCGCTATAAATGATATAATAATTTCAAAAAACATTCATATAGTGATAGAGAGAGAATCGTGTCTTTTGACTCACAAAAGAGTACTGGCGATTGTCAAAAAGGGGGGATCTACCTGCGAACGATTGTAAGGATTTTAATTTTTGCTGCAATTTTTTTACTTATTGGTTTATACATGGGATATAACAAGGAAGATAATGATGAATTGGTAATCGAACAGAAGTCGACTCCTAAAGTAGATGAATCCCTCAAAAAGGACATAAGTGAACAAAGTATCAGTGAGGGAATTGAGCAGCCATCACAAGGTGTCGGTTCCTTGTTAGGAAAGGATATCGACTCTCTTAAAGAGACCTTAGGTGACCCATCGAGAGTTGACCTATCAGCCTATGGCTTTCATTGGTGGATCTTTAACAATGACCCTGATGAATATATCCAGGCTGGTGTCTTGAATGGAAAGGTCGTGACGGCTTATGGCATTGGACCTTCAGTCAATGTACAGCCATTTAAAATTGGCCAGCGCATTGAGGAAATTTTCTCCATGAACGTTATTGAGCCAGATGTAACATTCGAATATAATGGAAGCTCCTATAAGTTCGAGCTTTCCGAGCAAGATATGAACACCCGTCCTATAATAAAAATGGGAGAGTACTTTGTACAGCTCTATATTGATAAATTCACTAGTTCTGTTTCGAGCATCCGGTATATGGACAAAGAAACAATCGTTAAGCAGCGTCCATATGAAATGGTATACAGGGGAAGTTTGATAGAACCGCCAGTGCTATCGGAAGGTGATTGGATCAGGATTGAAGCTGGCCTTGAAAAACAGATCTTGGATATTTCGAATGCGATCAGAATAAGGCATGGCCTTCCGATGCTTGAATGGGATGAAAAGACAGCAGAAGTGGCTTATGCACATAGCAAGGATATGGCGATTGAAGATTATTTCTCGCATGAGTCAGACAAGTACGGGGATTTATCTGAAAGGCTTAAAGCGGCAGAGATTTTATATCAATTAGCTGGCGAAAACATTGCAGCTAACTATACAGATGGACCAGCCGTTGTCGAAGGCTGGCTGAATAGTGAATCCCACCGTGAGGCATTATTAAACGAAGAATTTACGCATCTTGGTGTAGGGGTATATCAAAGGCACTATACCCAGAACTTTTTGAAAATGTGGGAAGAACCACAACAGTAATGGCCATTTTACATTCATCCATAAGATAGCAAAAGAGCATGCACCAGGTCATGCTCTTTCGTTTTGCTTGATTGTCCTGTTGACTGAGAAGAAACCCTGTTTCCAATTACCATATAAATGGACCATTTCTCCTTCGGTATAAAGAGGAGGAATGGCTCCCTTCCTTAATGGTGTCACTTTTTTTACAGTCAATTCCTTTGAGCCAGTGTTGATTTTCAAAACGATAATATGGTTATATCGATGATAATAAAACCGCTCTTTATATTCCGTAACCTCGATGATTTTTCCGCTTACGATCGCTTCCTCAGGACTGTTTTCAAGTTGGATCCATTCCTGGAAATTCGCTTGCATTTCTTTCTTCGTCAACCAGTAAAAATAAGCAAGGACAATTGGAATCACAATTGCTGTAACCATTATTGATCACCCTATTTATGCTGTTTTTTTACAACGAAAAAGCTGCCGGATGAATGCGCGATTTTTTTGCCATCAGACCTGAATACATCGGCTTCTAGGACGATGGTGCTTCTGCCTTGATGGATCAGCGTCGCTTTACAATGGAGATTGTCGCCGATTCCTGGTGCAAGGTAATGGATGTTTATTTGTGATGTGACAGCTGCGTAGCCTTCTGGAAGCAGTTTATTTGCTAATGTGCCCATCGCCGTGTCGAGGATCGTGGCAGTGAAGCCGCCATGAACTATGCCGAGTGTATTATCGAGTACATTTGTAATTGGAATATCAATTTCGCAAGTTTCATGATCGAGCCTCCTATCCATATGCAGGAGACCGTCAATATACGTGCTGTTTTTACCGCTAAGTTTATTTTTCACTCCTGAAAGTACCGTTTTAAGTGCTTCAAGCTCCTGCTCGCCTGATATCGAGATGCATTCGTCTAATAGCTGCTGCAATTCTTTTTCCACTATATTATTACCTCTTTCTGAATGGCTCTGTTCCTTAGATTTTAAATCAATAAAATTATCTTAAAAAAGCCACCTTCTTATTCTGTTTTTTATTTTAACACTTTAAAAAAGGTAGATGAAGCTAAAAGCAAGCAGATTCACATGCAAGCAAGGATTCACCAAAAATGATGGTTCTCATATGCTATTATAGGCATTTGTTACACTGTGAGGTGAAAGCTATGGCCAAAAAGAAACTTCATCCCTCTGTTGAGAAGTTCAAGGAATTTGTGAAGAGCCATCCAGAGCTCGTGCAGGAAGTCAGGAAAGGCAATACGACCTGGCAGGAGATGTACGAGGATTGGTACCTGCTGGGCGAGGATGACCCAAAATGGAACAAGAGCAGTAATGAAAAGGACGAAAAAAGCGAAGAAAAGGAAAAGAAAACGGATTGGTTAGGGACGATCATGGGGGCTGTTAAAAATATGGATCCCGAACAGGTTCAAGGACAAATCCATAATATAAGCCAGGCACTCGGAGCAATCCAGGGTGTGCTTTCTCAGTTCCAGGGAAGCAAAGGCGGACAGAAGCCATCGAATAGTTCAGGACCTTCAAATCCTTTCTCCTTCAGGCAGGATTAGAACGGAGGCTAAAAATGCGCAAAGATGTCATGGAGCAATTGCGGTCGAATAAAGAATTGATTGAGTTCGTGCGGTCTCAGCCACACTGGTACAGGAAACTGAGCAGGGATCCCAGGGATATTTATTCTGCAGAGATCGCGGCACTGCATCATTTTGAAAAGACGATCCCTCATAAGGTTCAAAAGTTCTCCAATAATATCCAGATGGCGTCCATGATGATGCATATGTTCTCAAGCATGAATTCCCAATCTTGAACAAGCTTTCTTCTGAATGAGGAAAGCTTTGTTTGCTTTTAGAAAGTAAAACAAGCAGGCATGTAAGGTCCTTCGGTTGGTGCTGGACGGAAAGTTTAGCATTTCTGGCAGTTTCATGGTAAAATGAGGTTCGGAGGTGAGCCAGCATTGCTTGCTGTTACATCAGAAAGAGTACTATTGTTGGAAGAAGCTGAACAGTTAGTCAGCATGATTTTACAATCAGATATTGCCGAATATTATCGGGAATGTTTATATAAGGTGAAGAATAATCCGGAGACAAAGAGGAAGGTTCGGGACTTTGTGGACATGAAGGAGCGCTATGAAGAGGTTCAGCGTTTCGGGAAGTACCATCCTGACTATAAGGAAGTCATGGGACAGATCAGGATAGTGAAAAGAGACCTGGATATGGATGAGGTTATTGCCGAATTCAAAAAAGCGGAAAATGATTTGCAAAATATGCTTGATGAGGTTAGCGTCATCATCGGCAGATCAGTTTCGGATAGCGTGAAGGTTCCTACCGGCAATCCATTCTTCGAGAGCTCTTGCGGAGGCGGCTGTGGCAGCGGAGGAAGCTGTGGGTGCTCTGCTTAGATCGGTACAAAAAGCATGGATGATCCATGCTTTTTTCTTTTGATTTTAGCTTTGTTTAGGTTCAATGCCACGTTTAATATGATTGATGATTGAAAAAACTGGTTTTTGTATGCTAGACTAGTACAAAGCAAACGTTTACCGAAGGGGAAAAAGAATATGATAGGACAGAGGCAGGGAATCATCGTCTGGCTGTATTCATTAAAACAAGCCAAGATGCTTAGAAGATTTGGAAATGTTCATTTTGTCTCGAAAAAATTGAAATATGCAGTAATATATTGCAATCTTGATGAGGCAGAGTCGCTGATGGAGAAAATCAATTCATATTCGTTTGTTAAAAAGGTGGAACCTTCCTATAAACCATTCTTAAAGATGGAATTCGAAAACTCATCCCCTGATAAAGCAAAAGAATATGACTATAAGATGGGAATATAGAAACAAAATAGTAAAAGGTGAGGGGATTCCCTCACCTTTTTATTTTCCACTCTACTATTGCAAAGGTGGAATATAGTGGTTCAGCCTTAAAATGCCTATGAGGTGCTGATAATACAATTCTTTTTCGGGGAACATTGTTGATGGCTTTGCATCAAATTCAATGATTGTTTTCCCAAGTTCAGAGGCGAGTTCCGCAAACATGTCGAAGCGTTTGTTATTCAAGACATGAGGGTTTGGAATGCCTTCTCTGCATACGTAAAGGGCCTGGAATTTCCCTGGATCTGTTGGTTTGAGCACAACGACAAGGGAGCTTACCTCTTTTTCATTTATTTTTGTATGGATCGCCATTAAGTGCATCAGTCGATGCTGGTTTGCCCTGGCAGTTTCTATTAGTTCGTAAAGATCGGAATATCCTTCTCCTAGCTCTATAAAGCGCTGAATCAATCTGAATTACCCCTTCCAACTTTTCATTCCTTCATACTTTACCATTTGTGGCAAAAAAATTGAAGCGTTTGTCAGACTCGACTTCTTTTATAAATTTTAAAGTTTATCTTACCCTCGTCTATTGTTTTTGATATTTTATTAGTAGAAGAGATTGGGGAGTCAGACAATGAAAAAAGTATCCATCTTGATGATATCAGGATTATTGATCATTATTTGCGCAGCCGTTTTTTGGCAGTGGCATGTATATTCAAAAGACAGCGACAAACCAGCTGAACCAAAGGAAGAGTTATCGATTATTGCTTCGGTGAAGGTTGAGGCGAATCATCTCCGGGTAAAACAGACTATTCAAGGTCTTGACGCGAATCGAAAATATGAGGCTCTCATTCCGGCACAGGTCTTAGAGATCAAGTGCACCGATGCAGCGGGAAAGCCTTGTGAAGATGGAGTATGGCCAAAGGGAAAGGACATCCAGTTTGAGTACATGATTAAAACAGGCTCTGGGATCTCGCTTCTATTGAATGATTGGATGATTGTACTGAAGGATGCAGCGGTCACCAAGTCGAGAATAGAAATTGTAGACAACTATCACCGCAAAGGAACCTGGGCTGCCGGGCTACCATTGAAGGGCTATAAGCATACGGAGCTGCTGCACTATTATGTGTTTGAAGGAGTGAATTCAAATCCTTCGTTATACTGGCAGGAAAAACCCCTTTTTAAGCTAAGCGGACAAAAGGAAATACAATATTATACCAGTCAGCAGGACCAGGCTATTTATGAATTCGACAGTCTCGGAATCCTTTCTGGCCAACATTTATCTGTAGTCATCACAGATGGCCAAAGATCTGTTCTGGGCAATGGGCTTTTGCTGGCTGGAAATAAGCTGACTGACAAAGAGCTTGAGCGGGAAATGGCCATAGCTTTATTGGCGTCAAAGTTTGAAACAGAAATGGGCATGGAAGGATTCACTCTTAAGACTCTAGCGTCACTGGTTATCAAACAGGAACCGGAAAATGCTAAAAGCAAGGCGATGGCTGCAGAGCTTAGAAATACATTGTCTGCAGAAGAAACAGTTGATTTTATCACTTATTTTTCTGAAGAGGAACATCTCGATGGCAGCTTGCTTGATGAGTACTTGTCATCGATCAGAGGAATGAATACGAAGTTCTTCTTACAGAACCGCCAAGAAAATCAAGAAGTTTACCCATTGCTTTTCACAGATACAAGGAGTGTCATCGTGAATGAAATGGAAAGCGATGAACTGGAGGTTGTGGTCAGAGGTGATAAGCACTTGTTTCCTTTGGTTCCTACTCTGGGTGCATTAGGGTATAAAACCAACATAGGAACTGATTTTACTGTTATGGAATTCTCTTCTGACACCAGGAATTATCACTTCAACTTAAAAGATAAGACATTCATTCTTAATGGCCAAAGCTTTGGGCTTCTTGAGAATCCCTTTCAGTACATAAATGGCGAATGGTACCTGGAAAAGTACTGGTTTCCAGGGGTTTTTAAAGTGGAAATTACCGAAAATGATGACAGCTTCTTTCTTGAATCATAATGGCTTTTGCGTAATTCCTTAGGCAAAAAAAAAGCCCTGCAGTTTCTGCAGGGTCCTTCTATATCCTGTCAACAGGATAGAAGGCAAAGGGAGAGGAGAAACCGGAGGAAGAACTTATGGGGAAACGTAAGTCTTCTCCGCGGTTGGCAACAACATCCTCAAATTGATGTTGTTAATCATCATTATTTCCACATTAGGAAGGGATATACACTTATTTGGTTAATTTTTTATATGTGTGGTAGGATAAGGGAGTAATTTACATAAGTTTAAAATGCTTAAATGATTGAGGAGTACAAAATATGAGAGTTGTATCAGGTGAATTTAAGGGGCGCGTTTTGAAAGCGGTACCGGGAACATCAACAAGGCCTACTACTGACAAAGTAAAGGAATCGCTATTCAATATGATTGGTCCTTATTTTTCAGGAGGAATCGGCCTTGACTTATTCGCAGGTAGCGGAGGGCTGGGAATTGAAGCTCTAAGCAGGGGCCTTGAAAAAGTTATCTTTGTCGACCGAGAAGGCAAGGCAATTCATGTCATTAATGAAAACCTGAAATCCTGCGGTTTGGAAGAACAAGCCGAGGTATACCGGAACGATGCTGTCAGGGCGTTGAAGGCGATTCAGAAAAGAGATCTAAAGTTCGATTATATATTCTTGGATCCTCCATATAAGAAGCAGCAGTTGGTCAAGCTGTTGGAACTGATTGATAAAGAAGGCCTTGTTCATCAGGATGGGTTGATCGTCTGCGAGCATGCCTCTGATATTACCCTGCCTGCTCAGGTAGGTTGGCTTGTCCAGTCAAGAAACGAGAAATATGGAATAATCGGGATTACTCTCTATAAAGTTGAGGCAGAAGACGAGGGGGAAGTTTAAGTGGCAAGAGTTGCAGTTTGTCCAGGCAGTTTCGATCCGATTACCCTTGGGCATTTGGATATCATTACAAGAGCAGCAAAAGTATTTGATGAGCTTTATGTAGTTGTTTTAAATAATTCTTCAAAGAAACCATTGTTTTCTGTGGAGGAAAGAATCCAACTTATCGAACAGGTGACAAAGGGAATCGCCAATGTAAAAGTAGATTCCTTTCAGGGTTTGCTCGTTGATTATGCAGAGAGCGTCAACGCAAATGCAATCATCAGGGGCTTGCGAGCTGTTTCGGATTTTGAATATGAGATGCAAATCACATCCATGAACAGGGTTTTGAGTGATAAAATCGAGACATTCTTCATAATGACAAACAACCAGTATTCTTTCTTGAGTTCAAGTATCGTTAAAGAGGTTGCAAAATATGATGGGAAAATATCCGAATTGGTTCCACCTGAGGTCGAAGAAGCTTTACTGACAAAATTCAAAAACGAAGATAAGGAATAACGGGCAGATTATGCCCGTTATTTTTCTTTCAATATCCGATTTCCAAGCAACCAAACATAAACGAGCAAACTGCCGATTGTTATTAGCGGTCCGACCGTGATAAGCATATTGTGTGCCTCTGCCAGGCGGCTGCCTTCTGAAGTAAGGTATTCCATTACAGGGAGGGCATTAGAAGGCTGACCATCTTCAAAAAAGCGAACATATACCGGTTTCCATAGAATAAAAGCATAAAAGGCCGCAAAGAATCCGTGAATGATTCTAGCAATAAAGAAAGGCTGGAAGCGTATATCTGTCTGGGCAAGGATGCTTGCGACCTGGGCCTGGACGCTGAACCCACTGAATGCAAGGATGAAGCTGGTTATGACTGCCTGATGCATCAAAGTGGATTCCTGGATCTGGCTGGTCATCTGGCTGCCGAGCGTGATTTCGAATAAACCGGAAATGAAAGGCAAGCTAAGCATATCCGTCATGCCTAGCATCATCAGCAGGATTTCCAGAAATTCGGCCAGGAATGCTGTGATGTGAAGATGGAATAATAGTTTATTAATGACTGAGAATAAGATAATGAATCCGCCAATCATCAACAATGTCTGGATGGAGGACATAACGGCGTCACCCAGCAGTTTTCCGATCGGGCGGTTGTCTTTTAGCCTTGTCCGGTGCAATGCCGCAAATGCATCTCTGATCGAAAGGTTTCGTTCCTTTTCCTTTGTTTTATTTTCTTCGTTTCTGCCATAGAACCTCATAATCAATCCTACGCTGATGTTCCCTAGGTAGTGGGCCAGTGCCAGAATAACACCGAGCTGGACATTATAGAAAAAACCAACTGAGACGGCTCCAAAAATGAATAGCGGATTGGACGAATTTGTGAAGGATACAAGCCTTTCTGCTTCAATTTTTGTCAGCTGCCCCTCCTGTCGCATCCTGGCTGTAAGCTTTGCACCGGCAGGGAAACCGGAAGCCATGCCCATTGCCCAGACAAAACCGCCAACACCGGGAACTCTGAACAGCGGCCGCATCAGAGGTTCTAACAAAACACCAATAAAGCGTACAACACCGAATCCGATCAGCATTTCTGAAACGATGAAAAAAGGAAGGAGTGAGGGAAAGACAATTTCCCACCACATATTCAAGCCTCTTATCGAAGCATCAAAAGATTGCTGAGGAAAAGCAATGAGTGAAGCAGCCAGCAAAGTTACGGAGGCTGCAAGGAAAAGTGTTTTTATTCTGGATTTAAGCAACTGATATCCTCCTTCCTGCAGTCATGCTGTGAAACTGTTTTAATCAATGGTAAAATAGAAGGAACTCACCAGAAAGCGGCATTCCTGTTAAAAACACGATTGCTCGTGCATCCTTTAAGCACATAGGATGCCCTATGATCCTGGTTATTGACTTCCCATTTTATCCGTTCAGACTGCTTGTATCTTTCGAATATCCTAGAAGCTGTACATCTACTTTAAACCATGCTCTTTCCCAGGAAAATCTATGTACGTAAATGCTAGTTGCCTCTGCAAAAGAAAAGATAAGGAAAGAGCTGAAAAATACATAAATGATGTTTAGTTGTCACCCTTGTCCTCATATAAATCAATATACTCGCTGAACGTTAATTTAGACCAAGTTTAGCCTGTACCTGAAAAAATCATGGTTTTAAGGGAGGAAAAAGCTTTGGCAAGTCCAAAGGTAGGTTTAGCTCTTGGATCAGGTGGAGCACGGGGATTCGCCCATCTGGGTGTCATTAAGGTTCTCAAGGATGAAGGCATTCCTATTGATTTGATTGCCGGAAGCAGCATGGGAGCGCTAGTGGCATCTTTCTACGGTGCCGGCCTGGACGTTGAACGGCTATATAAATTATCACGTGTGTTCAAAAGGAAATATTACCTTGATTTTACAGTTCCAAAGATGGGTTTTATCGCAGGGAAAAGAGTGAAGGAGCTTATTAGGATTTTCACACATGGGAAAAAGATTGAGGAGCTGGATATCCCGATTGGTATCGTTGCAACCGACCTGATGTCAGGAGAGAAGGTTGTCTTTAAAAGCGGTCCTGTGGCGGAAGCGGTGAGAGCAAGTATTGCCATTCCGGGCATATTTGTTCCCGAAAAGCTGGATGGAAGATTGTTCGTCGATGGCGGAGTCGTAGACCGGATTCCTGTTTCTGTCGCTAAGGAGATGGGAGCAGATATCGTCATCGCAGTTGATGTTTCCAGCGTGAAGATAAACGAGGAGGTAACCTCCATTTTCGATGTGATCATGCAGAGTATTGATATCATGCAAATGGAGTTGGTCGCAAATCGTGAGGTTGCATCAGATGTAATGCTCAGGCCGCCGGTTGAAATGTTTAATTCCAAGGCCTTCACTAATATAGAAGAAATCATTGCGATTGGTGAAGAGGAAGCTAAAAAGCACATCGATAAGATTAAAAAGTGCATGGAAGAATGGAAGGAGCCCCAAACAGAATGAGCAGGAAAAAATCTATAACTCTGTCTATATTCGCAGCAATATTAATAATGGCGAGTGCTCTATTTTACTTGCCTTACTATGTGACAAAACCGGGAATGGCAAAAGAGCTGGAACCGATTGTCGAGGTTGAAGATGGGTACGATGAGGAAGGAAGCTTCATGCTTACGACGGTCCGGATGGGAAGAGCGAATATTTATGCCTATATCATTGCGAAGCTGAGCAAATACCAGGAAATCTTCCCTGTAGAAGATATAAGAGCAGAGAATGAATCTGATGAGGAATATAATATTCGTCAGCTTCACATGATGGATAACTCGAAGACAGCTGCAATCGAGGTCGCCTATAAAAAAGCAGGGAAACCAGTTGATTACACATATAAAGGAGTGTATGTGTTAAGGATCATGGAAGGAATGCCTGCTGAAGGCAAGCTGATGCCTGGAGATTTGGTTTTCGAGGTGGATGGGAATGAATTTAGATCATCTGAGGATTTTATTGAATATATCAGTTCGAAAAAGCCCGGCGATACAGTGGAGCTTACTTATAAAAGGAATGGAAAAACAAATTCAGTAAAAGTTCCGTTAAAAGCCCTTGATGATGGAAGCGACCGGCCTGTCGTAGGAATTCAGCTTGTGGATGACAAGGAAATTGACGTTGAACCTGACGTAACGGTTCAATCAGATGAGATCGGCGGTCCATCGGCAGGTTTTATGTTCTCGCTGGAAATCTATAATCAATTAATTGAGGAAGATTTGACAAAAGGATATGAAATAGCCGGCACAGGGACAATGAGTCCTGATGGAACGGTGGGCAGGATCGGTGGAATTCAACAGAAAGTCGTGGCAGCTGATAAGGCTGGTGCTGAAATCTTCTTTGCTCCGTCTGAAAAAGGAGCTAAGGGCTCAAACTACGAAGAGGCGCTGATTGCCGCGGAAGATATCAATACAAAAATGAAAATTGTCCCAGTGGATACATTTGATGAAGCTGTATCTTATCTGGAAAACTTAAAAGAAAAATCAAGCTGAGACAGCTTGATTTTTCTTTTGGCTTCTTTTATACCACAAAGGTAAAAAATGAGGTGCTGTTCTTCTCATGATTTCAACATGATAGGAGGCCGGCCGAATTCTTCCGAAAACAGCTGTTCTTGTCCTTTGCCACTTTGGCCAAGAGCGTAAATCTTTGATGCTTTGATATCCAGCTCGATATCTGGATCAGAAAACCCGGAAAGCTTTGATACAAGCGGCAGGCTGAAATCCTTTTTCATCGTGTTCAGATAGGAACGTCCTTTTTCCGTTGCACCTAATAGACGCAAATAATTAGCTGTTTTTTCGCTCATTTTCATGGTCTCTTTGCGCGTATTGGTTAAAATATGAAGGCAGACCCTCTGCAGCCTTGTCCACGTATAACGTTTCGTTTTGATGGATTCCATGAATTGCTGGAAAGAGTCTGATGATCCTGCAGCGGCAAGCAATCTGTTCTCCAGCCCTTCTTCCACTTCATAAAATTCTCTTAGTTGAGATGAGGTGCTTTGGAGCAGTTTATATTTCAACAAAGGCCAATAATTTTCCCATGAATGGAATCCGCCATATTGCTCTCTGTAGTTAATAAGCTGCTCGTAGGTCGTTTCTGGTACGTATTGCTTGATTGTTTCAATTTCTCCAGCTGATCCAAATAATGCTTTGCGTATACTGGTGGCGCTGGCAATTGTGGCTGAAGCAAAATGCTCATCATGATAACCAGCATTTTTCCTCGTAATTGTTTCAGGTTTCATTGAACTTTTTTGGCTGATGATTGCCTGTATGTAATGAAGTCCAAGAATATTATTCGGTCTTGATATATCAATGAAGCTTTCCGATGGGGCCAGAGATTGGAACGCTAGGGCAATTGATTTAGGATAGCTATGGCCTTCTCCTGTATAAAACTTAATTTTCTCCTGGAATGCTTCATCGTTTTCTGCCAGAAAAACAATTGTTTTTTGGAATGATTCCAATTCTCCAGATTCACTGCCGAAGCAAAGAGTATCGCAACCAGCAGCGGAAAGAATCGAAACAGAACCTTCTGCAAAGGTTTCCGCATGCTGAGTAGCAAAACGGTAGGGTAGCTCAAACACGATATCAACGCCTGCCGCAAGAGCCATCCTGGTCCTTGCCCATTTCGAGACGAGGGCGGGCTCACCGCGCTGAAGGAAATTTCCGCTCATCGCCGCGATTGAGACATCTGCACCAGTTTGCTCCTTCGCCTGCTGCAGGTGATATAAGTGTCCATTATGGAAAGGATTATATTCAACAACGACGCCAACTGCTTTCATTCTTATACTCCTTCATGTTAAGATGGATATTGCATTGTCTTGAAGTTTAATTTACATTATTTATGTAAATTATAGTGTAAAGAAAAAATATTGACAAATGATTACGCGAAGGGCTATAATTACCTTTGTTGCCTTGGGGTGATTCTATGAAATGGACAATAAGTCAGATACAAAAACATCGAAACAAGGACTTTCTTATTGACGAGTTTGTCCGATTGGACTCGATTAAGGAAACAGATCCGACAATCCGAGAGGTATCTCCTATCCATCTAACTGGAAGGGCGGATATCAGTGCCACAAGAGTGACATTCCATATCCGGATTAATGGACATCTGATCCTGCCTTGTTCACGGACGCTGGTTGATGTAAAATATCCAATTGATGTGGAAACTACGGAAACTTTCATGTTAAACAGCCACGACTATGAGGCTGAAGAGGAAGTTTATCAAGTAACAGGCGATGTCATTGATCTTGAACCCATCATCAGGGAGATCTTGCTAGTGGAAGTTCCTATGCAAGTATTCTGTGATGATAGCGCTGGTCAAGAAGGCGCACCCCAGTCAGGTAAGGATTGGGAAGTAATCGAGGAACAGGAGAAATCCGAAAAACTTGATCCCCGACTTGCCGGACTTGCAAAATTCTTTGAGGATTCTAAGGATTCCTCTGACTAATGTATTAAAAAAGAGCGTGGAGGTCCAGAAAAGGACTGGCCTTCATAAACTTTCTTATTCCTTTTAAGGAGGTGGGAAGAATGGCTGTACCATTTAGAAGAACGTCTAAAACTGCGAAAAGAAAACGCCGTACTCATTTTAAATTACAAGTTCCGGGTATGGTAGCATGCCCTAACTGCGGTGAAATGAAACTTGCTCACCGTGTGTGCAAAGCTTGCGGAACATACAAAGGAAAAGAAGTTGTAAACGACTAATTTTCTAGAAAAAAGCACAGGATGCATCCGCATCCCTGTGCTTTTTTCATTTCAAAGATTAAAAGATGCTTCAATCCCCTCCGGTCAATCCCCTCCGAAAGGAAATCTTCTCTTTTTTGGTACCCAACCATTCTACTCGTTTAATCGCTTTTTAAATGTACAGAAGATTGATAAAATTTAGGGGACGAGAATTATAGGAGGAACACAATGAATCCATACATAATTTCAAAAGAAAAAGATGGAGTGCTGCTTTTTACGATTAACAGGCCTGACAGGAGAAATGCGATAAACTATGATGTCATGTCCGGACTTGAGAAAGCCATTGAAATGGCTGCAGCAAACGATGTGAAAGTATTTGCCATTACAGGAGCAGGGAGCCAGGCATTTTGTTCCGGTGGCGATTTGTCGGCCTTTCACCGTTTGAAAACTGAAACGGAGGCGTTTGGAATGCTTTCAAGGATGGCTAGTATTTTATACAAGCTCCTTATCCTTCCAAAACCGACGATTGCGATACTCAATGGGTCTGCGGTAGGTGGAGGATGTGAAATTGCTTCAGCCTGCGACTTCCGGATTGGAAGAGAAGGGATGAAAGCGGGATTTGTACAGGGGAACCTCGCAATTACGACAGGTTGGGGAGGGGGATCGATCCTAATGGAGAAACTTCCCCAAAACATCGCGATGAAGATGCTGCTTGATGCAAAAATATACAGCGCTGAAGAACTCAAGGGATTTGGATTCATACAGCATATTTATAAAGATGATCCGATAGAAGCCTGTCACTCATTTATGAAAGAAAGCTTGAACAAAGAGACCGCTGTCTTAGAAGCTTATAAGACATTATTGATTAAAAAGTGGAAACTTTTATCTATGAAAGAAAGGATGGAAGAAGAGGCAGCGAGATGTGCCGTGCTGTGGGAGGATGAAGCCCACCATACTAAAGTGGACGAATTCATGAAGAAAAAAAATAAAAATAATTAACAGGGTATTAGGTGATATCAGTCTATCTTTCCTATTAGATGCATATGAATGAATAAAAAACAATAGGAGGGATTTATTGATGCCATTAACCCGTCAGGATGCCTGGTCACAGGATGAAGATTTATTGCTGGCTGAAGTAGTATTGCGCAATATCCGAGAAGGCGGTACCCAATTAAAAGCCTTCGATGAAGTAGGCAAACAGCTTTCGAGGACTGCTGCAGCCTGTGGTTTCCGCTGGAACTCGTATGTGAGAAAGCAATATAAATCAGGTATTGAGCTGGCGAAAAAGCAGCGTAAGGAAGCGAAAAAACAGGCAAAGACACAGGAGAGAGCAGAAGAGCCTGCGGCGCCTGTGAGCGAAGTGCCAATTCCCCCTTCAAAACAAGAGGGAAAGCAATCAAGCATGAGTATTGAAGCTGTGAAACAATATATCGACGAGCTCTATGAAAAAGCGGGAACTGCTAACGCTCAGGATGTTCAAAATGAAAAAATCCGCGGTCTGGAAAAGCAAATCTATTACTTGTCTGCCGAAAATGAAAAATTGGAAACGCAGTTGCGATCGATGGAAGAAGACTATCGTGCTTTAATTGACATCATGGAGCGGGCGAAAAAAAGAGTAGCTCCTAAAAGTGAGGATCAGCAACAAAGAATGAACTTCCAGGTTGAGGGTAAAGGCAATCTCGAAAAAGTGGAGAAATAAGGAATAAAAAGCGCCTGCCAGAATGGCAGGCGCTATTATTTTATGCTTATAGAGAGTAATTCAACTTGTGAAAAAGCACATTTTTTAACAGGGTCAGTGGGCTTATTATTGCAGCTGCTCTGTTACACCAGCCGGATACCAGACAAGCGGATTCTCTCCACGGTCTCTTTCCACGTCATAATGAACTGGTGTAAAGCTCATCTTTTCCCAGAAGTCCTGGGATTTCACCCGAGGATTCGTTTTAATTGGCAAGCCAAAACCCTTGGCAAATTCAACAAGAGCTCTTCCATAGCCCTTGCCCTGGTAATTTGGAAGGACTTCTAACTTCCAAAGCTCCAGATAGTCCTGAGGAGGCTCGAAGTAACGGTCAAATTGCTTCTTGACCTGATACAGGCTCATACGTGCGACAAGCTTGTCGCCGAAATAGACTCCGTAGAACGGAGAATCGCTATCATTTTCCACAATGTTCGCTTCCAGATCCTCGAGCATCGAAAGCTCCTGGTGTCCGTACTCTTTGAATTTCTTGAATTCTTCTAAAGTCTTATAATTGATTTTCAGTTTTTCCACTTTATTCACCATAAAACAATCCCCCAATCATGCCGCCTATAATTCATTGTATGCTGCTCTTTGCAAAAGCTTGGTCCTTATACGGAGTGGACAGAAGCAATTTTTTTGAAAGCAGCAATCTTTATATACCCGAATTTTAGAATATTTAAAGGCAGCAGAATATATTTGTTTTTTATAGCCTATTTTTATTATATTATAAAAACATGAAAAATTCTGCATTTGAATTTTAGAAAGCGGTTCCAATTTTTGCAGGAAAAAAACAGAATATTGTAGAATTTTATATAGTGAGCGTATTTTTTTACGGGAAAGGGGAAATAGCGTGCAAAAATTACTAATTGCAAACAGAGGAGAAATTGCGCTTCGCATTATCCGAACGTGCCGCGAGCTTGGAGTTAAGACCGTTGCTGTATATTCTGACGCTGATCAAAATTTGCCTTTTGTTAAAGAAGCTGACAGTGCTTACCGGATTGGCGAGCCACCTGTTCAAAAATCATATCTTAATGCAGATGAAATTTTAAGAATTGCAAAGGAAGAAAATGTCGACGGCATCCATCCTGGTTATGGATTTTTATCTGAAAATGCAGGGTTTGCCCGTAAAGTGAAGGAAGCTGGCTTGACTTTCATTGGTCCTGCTCCTGATACGATTGAAAAAATGGGTGATAAAATCATCGCGAGATCGACAATGGAAGCAGCTGGTGTACCAGTAGTGCCAGGCAGTGAGCAGGGTCTGAAAACACTCGAGGATGCTGTCAGGTTGGCAGAAGAAATTGGCTACCCGGTCATGCTGAAGGCGAGCGGAGGCGGGGGCGGTATTGGCATGGTGCTCTGTGAAAATGAGCAAGCGCTCGCTAAGAATTATGATTCAACGAAGGGCAGGGCTAAGGCTTATTTTGGCTCTGATGAAGTATTCATTGAGAAATACATCAAAAATGCGCGTCACGTCGAGGTGCAAATCTTTGGCGATACTCATGGCAACCATGTCCATATGTTTGAACGTGATTGCTCTGTACAGCGACGCCACCAAAAGGTGATTGAAGAGGCACCATCGCCATTCCTGAAGGAAGAAGCAAGGCAAAAGATGTATGTGACGGCAGTTAAAGCTGCTAAGGCGATGGACTATGTCAATGCAGGAACTGTGGAATTCATTGTGGATGAGAACGAAAACTTCTATTTCCTTGAAATGAACACGAGACTGCAGGTAGAACATCCAGTCACAGAAACGATTACTGGCCTGGATCTTGTTAAGTGGCAAATCCTCGTTGCGCGTGGTGAAAAACTTCCGTTGCTTCAGGATGATATCAAAAAGGATGGTTGGGCCATCGAATTCCGTTTGTATGCGGAAGATCCTGAAAGGTTCCTGCCTTCACCTGGCAAGATCAGCGAGTTTTCTTGGCTGGAGGCAGAAGGCGTTCGAGTTGATTCTGGATATGAATCTGGTTCGACTGTCACTCCATTTTATGACCCTATGGTTGCCAAATGCATAGTAGGGGGCAATACCCGGGAAGAAGCAATCCAGCTTGCACAGGAATTTTTCGCGACGCTGAAACTCGAAGGCATTAAATCGAATGCCCCGCTGTTTGCGGAAATTTTGACTGAAGAGGGTTTCAAATCCGGCAATTATACTACAGCCTATTTAACAGAAAGAAAACTGGCATCTAAATAGAGGAGGAAACGAAATGAAAGAAATTACAGCAAATATGGCAGGGACAGTACTGAATGTGATGGTAGCAGCGGGGGATACAGTATCAGAGGGTCAGGAGGTCCTGATGCTTGAATCAATGAAGATGGAGATTCCTGTTGAAAGCCAAGGGGCTGGAAACGTTGCTGAAGTGAAGGTGAACATCGGAGACTTTGTAAATGAAGGCGATGTCCTTCTTGTATTAGAATAATAGATTTTAAGGAGGAGAAGGATGACTACCGCGAAAACTTTAACGGATTCATTACAGGAAAAAGTTCAACAAATCGAGGCTGGCGGACAACAGAAATATCATGACAAGCTAGCTGAGCAAAATAAATTGTTTGTGCGTGAGCGTTTGAATCTATTATTTGATGATGGCGTCTATGAGGAAGATGGTAAATTTGCCAACTTCCAGGCTGGCGACCTTCCGGCAGATGGCGTCGTAACAGCGGTCGGCAAAATCGGCGGGCAAACAGTCTGTGTCATGGCGAACGATTCAACAATAAAAGCGGGTTCCTGGGGCGCAAGGACTGTTGAGAAGATCATCAGGATCCAGGAAACAGCAGAAAAACTGAAGGTGCCTTTATTGTATCTGGTCGATTCAGCCGGTGCCAGGATCACGGACCAGCTCGATATGTTCCCGAACAGGCGTGGAGCGGGCAAGATTTTTTATAATCAGGTGAAATTATCCGGAGTGATACCGCAAATCTGCCTTCTCTTCGGGCCATCTGCAGCAGGAGGAGCTTATATTCCTGCTTTCTGCGATATCGTGATCATGGTGGACCAAAATGCATCCATGTACCTCGGATCTCCAAGAATGGCAGAAAAGGTTATTGGTGAGAAGGTAACTCTTGAGGAAATGGGTGGAGCCCGCATGCATTGCTCTGTAAGCGGTGTAGGTGATATGCTCGTTTACAGTGAGGAAGAGGCTATTGAATCAGCGAAGCGCTATTTAAGCTACTTCCCTGCAAATTTCAAGTCAAAAACAGAATTGGTTGATGGAGTTGCTCCTAAGGCAGGAAGATCGCTTGAAGAAATTGTTCCAGTGAACCAAAACGCGCCATTCGATATGTACGAAGGAATCGATGCGCTGATCGATGAAGGCAGTTTCTTTGAAATCAAAAAGCTATTTGCACCGGAAATCATTACAGGACTTGCTCGCATCGACGGCCGTGCTGTCGGGATTATCGCCAACCAGCCGAAGGTTAAAGGTGGAGTATTGTTCGTTGATTCTGCGGACAAAGCGGCGAAGTTCATTACGTTATGTGATGCCTTCCATATTCCATTGCTGTTCCTTGCTGACGTTCCGGGATTCATGATCGGTACGAAGGTGGAGAGAGCTGGTATCATCCGCCATGGGGCGAAGCTGATTGCCGCAATGAGCTCAGCTACCGTACCGAAAATCTCGGTAATTGTCCGCAAGGCATATGGAGCGGGATTATATGCAATGGCAGGACCGGCATTCGAGCCAGATTGCTGTATCGCCCTGCCGACTGCCCAAATCGCAGTTATGGGGCCTGAAGCTGCTGTCAATGCAGTATACTCTAACAAAATCAATCAAATTGAAGATCCGAAAGAAAAAATCGCCTTTGTTCAGGAAAAGCACCAGGAATATAAAGAAAGTATCGACATCTATAAGCTAGCCTCCGAACTGATTGTTGACGACATCGTCGCTGCTAATGATCTGAGGAATGCACTGATCGATCGCTTCAAACTTTACGAAACGAAAGAATTGGAATTCAGTGTGAGAAAACACCCGGTTTACCCAGTATAAAAGCTAAAAAGGAGATCCATTTTTGGGTCTCCTTTTCATTTTAAACAACAAAAACAAAAGCTCTAGTAAATTTCATTAAAATTACTATAATCGATTCTTCCTAAGAAGCATTTGTTTCTGCTAAAATATGACTAAAGTCATATAGATATTTGTGAATGAAGGCTGTTTTTGCAGCTGGAATTTATTGAAAGGCAGCAAGAAATGTCCTGTTTTTAAAAAGGATAAAATGAGGGATATTTATGAAAATAGGGATAATCGGTGGAGGCTCAATAGGTTTATTATTTTCTTATTACCTTAGTGGGCAAAATGAGGTCTTCATCTACACTCGGACACAGGAACAAGCAAACGAAATCAATGAACAAGGACTTCATCTTATTAAAGGTGGAATAGAACAGGGCACATCCCGGTTAAAAGCAGCCCCAATCAAGGAATGGGGTGGGAACGAAGAATTAACAATTATTGCAGTGAAACAGTATCAGCTTCCCAAATTACTACCTGAACTAAAAGAAAAGATGAGGGGCAGCATCCTTTTCCTCCAAAATGGCTATGGTCATATTAAATTGCTCTCAGAATTGGCAATAAATGAAGTATATGTTGGCTCTGTCGAACACGGAGCTGTTAGGGTGAACGGATATACAGTCCAACATAATGGCGTGGGTGTAACAAGAACTGCAGTATTTAGAGGAAATCCAGGCGCTCTTAGAGAATTATCTAGTAAGGCGGCTTCAGGCTTCCCATTTATCCTGGAAACAGAATTTAAGGAAATGCTCATCAAAAAGCTTGTGGTCAATGCAGTGATCAACCCATTAACGGCAATCCTTAAAGTGAAAAATGGCGAACTGGTCCACAATCCATACTATTTTAAAATTTTTGAGCAATTGTTCGAAGAATGTGCATGTATACTTGAACTGCCTGATAAAGAGCAGTATTTCAACAACCTTAAGGCAGTTTGCGAAAAAACAGCAAATAACCATTCATCCATGTATAAGGATATTGAAAACCGCAGGCAAACAGAAGTTGATGCCATCCTTGGTTACTTGCTCGAATTAGCAAAAAACAAAAATAAAAAAGCTCCATTAATACATAATTACTATCACTGCATAAAGGGGAAGGAGCACGAAAGGGAGGGAGCATGATGCCGGGATTTTTTTCTGCACTTGTTGCCACATTGATCACAGTTCCAATGATTGGCTACCTCACTGTGTTCATCATCAGTAAACAAATTACAGGAAATCATCGGCGCTCAGTCAATATGGCTCTTGATTTCAGTACCTTTTTGCTGGTGCTGTCTGTCCATTTTTTGATCATCACCATTTGGCAGAAGTCGTTCTTATGGCTGATCCTGATCATCTTATTTGGACTTGGTGCTATCTTTGTGTTGATTCACTGGAAATATAAAAAGGAAATATTGTTGCCGAAAGTATTCAAGGGCTTTTGGCGGTTCAATTTCCTGCTATTCTTCTCTGCCTACATCGTCCTTGTGTTGTATGGTTTGTTCAAGAGACTGACATTCCTGTTTGCTTAATCAAGTGTTGGGCCGTCCTGAAGGAGGGTCCAGCCTTTTTTATTTAGGGCTTTTTCCCCAAAACCAATGAGAAAACTATAAAAACTTATTTTAAAACAATCTTGATTTTAGAAATTTCGAAAGGCAAAGTTTTTTTCTTTTCAATTCAAACAATGCTATACTCATAACAGTGAAAATTGCTTACGAGAAAGGAAGTACAAGTAAATGGAGATGTTGAATCTCTCTCTTCCGGCAGCGAACCGGTTTGCGACAGATTACCTAACTGGGAGCCCTGGCCTTCAGAGCTTCTTTCATTATAATTTTACAAATAAAAACTCATATATTCATCGCCTGGATGAATTAAAAAACAGAAGCTTTATGAGGAATGAGCTTGCAGACCATATTCAGTCCTTTATGTCCGATTTTGCGGATACTGAAAAAATAACAGAAAATATTAGTAAGTTGCGAAAAGAAAATAGCGTCGCTGTCATCGGAGGACAGCAAGCCGGCATTCTGACTGGTCCGCTGTATACGATCCATAAAGTGATTTCCATTATCAAGCTCGCAGAACAAAAAGAGGCGGAGCTTGGCGTTCCGGTCGTACCCGTATTCTGGATTGCTGGAGAAGACCATGATTATCAGGAAGTTAACCATGTATACGTCATGAAGAACAATAAGCAGGAAAAGTGGATTTATCCAGAAAAGAATCTTGAGAAAAAAATGATTTCAGAAGTATGTATCAACAGGGAGCTTTGTTATTCCTGGGTTGAAGAAATCATAGAAACCTATGGTGAGACAAAACACACAAAACAGGTATTGGAATTTGCCCTTGAATCGTTGAAGACTGCGGAATCTTTTGTTGATTTTTTTGCAAGGATAATCATGGAGCTGTTCAAGGATTCAGGTTTGCTGATTGTTGATTCAGGAAATAAAGAGCTGCGCAAGCTGGAAAAAGATTATTTTATCAATCAAATCAACAATCATCGTGAAATCACTTCTGCTGTTCTCGAGCAGCAAGAACGCACAGCTGATGCTGGATTTGCGAATATGATCGATATTAGCGAAAATGCAGCGAACCTGTTCTTTTACGATGAAAAAGTAAATGAACGGATTTTGCTCCAGTTTGACCCACAAAGTGGAGGGTTTTCGAGCAAGAATGGAGATGTCAGCTTCACATATGATGAGCTTGTGGAGATTGCCAGCGAATATCCAGAGAAGCTCAGCAATAATGTAGTAACTCGTCCGTTAATGCAGGAGTGGCTGTTCCCAACACTTGCGTTCATTGGCGGTCCAGGAGAAATTGCATATTGGGCTGAGTTGACAACGGCTTTTGAACATTTCGGTCTCAAAATGCCGCCGCTTGTTCCAAGACTCAACATTACATTGCTCGAAAGGTCGATTGAGACTGATCTTGAAGAACTTAACCTTGATTTAAAAGAGGTTTTAATTTCTGGCACAAATGGACATGAGTTGAAATTTATCGATTCCCTGAAGGATCGTGAAGTAGAAGAACTTTTCGAGAATGTAAAAACCATGCTGGCAGATCAATATAAAGTCATCCGAGACAAATCAAATGGAATTGATCCTGTATTAATGCCCATGCTCCACAAGAATGAATCCATCCTGATCAAGCAGGTTGAATTCATGGAAGATAAGATAGTAGAGGCCATTTGCAGGAAGCATGATCATATCCTCCGAAAGTTCACAAGGGTAGAAAATGCGTTAAGACCAGGCGGCTCCCCGCAGGAAAGAGTCTGGAACCCATTCTACTATCTTAATAAGTACGGGTTGGATTTAATCCCCGACTTACTAAAGCTTGATTTCGAATTCGATGGAACACACAAAATTATAAAGTTGTAACTTTCAGCTTCATCCTTATAGGATGGAGTTTTTTTATGTGTAATAACTCTACCCGAAATAAAGGGAAAAGAGGAATTAAGGTAAAAGCAGAACGCTGCTTTGCCTGAAATGAGGGGAGAAGAGGTTTTACGGTAAAAGGAGCGGCTCTGCTTTACCCGAAATGCAAGGAAAAGAGGAATTACGGTAAAAGCAGTACGGCTGCATTACCCGAGAGGAAGAGATACGAGCAAATAAGGTTAAAGCAACATTTTAAAAATTAAAGAAATTCATGGAAATGAATTTTTTCGGGAGGATTTTAAAGGCGTGGGGAGAATAATTAAAATAAGGTGGTGAAAAGTGGGGGAATGTGGTACATTGTATTTAGAAAGTGGGGGTAGTGGCATGTTCATGGGTGAATACCATCATAATGTTGATAGCAAAGGCCGATTGATCATCCCTGCCAAGGTCCGTGAAAACTTGGGAGAAATGTTTATTCTTACCCGTGGACTTGACCAGTGTTTATTTGGTTACCCCGTTTCTGAATGGTCAGTGATCGAAGAAAAGCTCAAAGGACTTCCACTGACTAAAAAAGATGCTCGTGCATTTACCCGTTTTTTCTTTTCGGGTGCTACCGAGAGTGAAATTGACAAACAGGGGAGAGTCAATATCCCATCTCCGCTGATGCAATACGCCAAGCTTGAGAAAGAATGTGTGATTTTAGGTGTTTCCAATCGAATTGAAATTTGGAGCAAAGCCATCTGGGAAGAATATTTCGCAGAATCTGAGGAATCTTTTGCTGAAATTGCGGAAAATATGATTGGATTTGATATTTAAGGGTAACATTATTCTGATATAATATTACCTGCTCCTCGATTGGAAAGGTGGATCATGATGTTCAAACATACAACAGTTTTACTGGAAGAAACAGTAGACGGGCTCAATATCAAGCCTGACGGTACATATGTGGATTGCACTCTCGGTGGCGCAGGCCACAGTGAATTGATTTTGTCTAAGCTTTCGGAAGAAGGAAAGCTATACGCGTTCGACCAGGACGATATCGCTATTGCGAATGCAAAAGAAAAGCTTGCTGCATATGGCGACAGGCTGACGATCATTAAAAGTAATTTCCTTTACTTACAGGAAGAACTTGAAAAGCTGGGTGTTACAGAAGTTGATGGAATCCTTTATGATTTGGGTGTTTCATCCCCGCAGCTGGATACTCCGGAACGCGGCTTCAGTTATCACCATGACGCTCCGCTTGATATGCGGATGGACCAGGATGCTTCATTGTCCGCTTACGATGTCATTAATGAATGGCCATATGAAAAATTGGTCAAAATCTTTTTCCAGTATGGAGAAGAGAAGTTTTCAAAGCAAATTGCCCGCAAGATTGAGGCGGCAAGGGAAAGTAAACCGGTTGAAACCACTGGTGAGCTTGTCGAGTTGATCAAGGATGCAATTCCTGCACCTGCAAGGAGAAAAGGCGGTCATCCGGCCAAACGAGTTTTCCAGGCAGTAAGGATTGCGGTAAATGATGAACTTGGTGTATTTGAAAAATCGCTAGAGCAGGCAATCGACCTTCTCTCTGTAGGCGGAAGGATCAGTGTCATCACCTTCCACTCTCTCGAAGACAGGATTTGTAAGGTTACCTTGAAAAAAGCGAGCGAAACACCGCCGTTGCCTCCGGGGTTGCCGATCATTCCAGAAGAATACCAGCCTAAGCTAAAGCTGGTCAACAGAAAACCAATCCTTCCTTCCGAGGAAGAGCTGGAATTCAATAATCGTGCAAGATCTGCAAAGCTGCGTATCGCTGAAAAAGTAAAAAAATAAAATATAAAAATACAAAATATATTTTTCAGGAGGGAAAAAGATGAGCAATCTGGCTAGAAAATTGCAGCAAGAACAGCAGCAGCGCACTGTTCAGTCACCGGCAAAAGCGCCGGCAAGACGCAATTCAATATTGACGCCCGGCGAAAAGATCCTGATGTTTGTTTTCGGAGCAATAGTTTGTTTCGGCGCAACATTCATGGTTTCAAAACAGGCAGCCATTTACGAAGTCAACAAAGAAATTCAAATCATTGAAGGCAACATTCAGGAGCAGCAAAAGATTAACAGTGACCTTGAAATCCAGATTAGCGAATTAAGTACCTATGAAAGAATCAAACAGGTAACAGAAAAGCTCGGTTTAACATTGAATGAAGACAATGTTAAAGGTGTGGAAAACTGATGATTAAGAAACAGCCAAATATGAATGCAGGAGCAGCGGTATTATTCGTAATATTCAGCCTGCTCTTTTTTATCTTGATTTTCAGGTTCATTTCCATCCAGGTTACGGGAGAGGTACATGGACAAGCCCTGGCTGCAAGGGCGCAGCAGAAGTATTCTAATGAAAAAATTATTGAGGCGACCAGGGGTACGATTTTTGACCGAAAAGGCGAGGTGGTTGCAGAAGATACAACAGCCTATACGCTTGTCGCAATCCTGAATGATTCAGTGACCACAAATAAAAAGAAGCCAAAACATGTGACCGATCCGGCTAAAACTGCTGCTGTGCTGGCGAAATATATCGATATGAGCGAGTCCGAGATATACAATAGGCTGACAAAAAAAGGGGCCTGGCAGGTTGAATTCGGAAAGGCCGGCCGTGATATTTCCCATCAAGCCAAGCGAGAGATAGAAGAGGAAAAGCTTCCTGGAATAACTTTTTTGCGAGATTCAAAGAGGTTTTATCCGAATGGTGTTTTTTCATCTCATCTAGTCGGTTTTGTGGAAAATGAAGAGAACGAAGAAAAGAAATCAGTTACTACCGGTCAGTTAGGGGTAGAGAAAACTCTTAATGAGGTATTAACAGGCAAAAATGGCTCACTTGCTTTTGAAAGTGATTTATGGGGCTTTCTTTTACCAGATGGAGAGAAAAAAGTCACACCTGCCAAAGATGGCAGCAATGTATATCTAACGATTGACAAGAAGATCCAAACATTCGTGGAGGATGCCGTCGACCGTGTTGATGAGGAATATAAGCCAAAGAAAATCATTGCAGTCGTGGCTGATCCAAAGACTGGTGATATTCTTGCGATGGCCCAGCGGCCTAGCTTCCACCCGACAACAAGGGAAGGATTGGCTAACAGCTGGCATAATGAGGTGGTCGAAACACCGATTGAGCCAGGCTCGACGATGAAAATCTTCACGTTAGCAGCGGCAATCGAGGAAAATAAGTGGGATCCGAATGAGTGGTACAAATCTGGTTCTTATAAAGTTACAGAAAACTCCAAGCCGATTCGAGATCATAACGGCAGTGGCTGGGGTTCCATTACCTATCTTGAAGGAATCCAGCGCTCCTCGAACGTGGCGGTGGCAAAGCTGGTAAATGAAAAAATCGGAACAGAAAAATTCCGGGAGTATTTGACGAAATTTGGTTTTGATGAACCTACCGGTATCGATCTGCCGAATGAAGCGTCCGGAACAATAGTCTATCGATGGCCGATTGAGAAAATCACCACCTCATATGGACAAGGTACAACGGTAACTCCGATCCAAATGATCCAGGCAGCAACAGCCGTAGCGAATAATGGGACGATGATGAAGCCCCGAGTAATCGATAAGATAGTCGACCCAAACACTGGTGATGTCATCAAACAAGAGGAATCAAAGTCTGTAGGCCAGCCTATTTCTGCTGAAACCGCCAAGCAAGTTAGAGAAGTTTTGGGGACCGTTGTCACTGGTGAACACGGTACTGGTAAGTCGTACGCGATCGATGGCTACGAGGTTGCCGGTAAAACAGGGACAGCGAACTTAACAGAAAACGGAAGATACCTTGGCGGGGCGAATGATTATTTATTCTCATTCCTTGGGATGGCACCGAAGGATGATCCGAAGCTGATTGTCTATGTAGCTGTCCAGCAGCCAGAAATCGATCATTACTTTAAAGGTTCAATTCCAACCTCAATGATTTTTAAATCAGTAATGAAAAGCAGTCTCCAGTATTTGAATATCAAACCTGCATCCATGGAAAAAGCCGACTCTAGTCCGGTGCCAGATGTAACAGGGCTGAATCCAGCAGAAGCAAAAAAACTGCTTGAATCAAAAGGGTTTGAGACAGTATTGGTTGGTGACGGCAGCCAGGTAGAGGACCAGTTGCCAAAGGCTGAGATCATGGCACTTGAAGGAGAAAAGGTCTTTATCAAAGCGTCCGGAGTCATGACCTACCCAGACATGACAGACTGGTCACTCAGGGATGTCATGAAGCTGGCACAGATTGCAGATATTAAGCTAAATAAAGCCGGCAGTGGTTATGTCACAAAACAAAGCCTAAAGCCGGGGATACCGATCAATGAAGGGGAAAACCTGATCGTCGAGCTGGAAACCCCTTTACAGCAATTTGAGAAATCATTGAAACCAGAGGAAGAAAGTGAAGAAGCAGAGGAAGTTGGCGGATGAGCCCTTCCTCTTTTTTTTTTTTTTTGCGGTGCCTGACATATGTGAATGCAGTAGTTGCCGGTTCGGACAAGAT
>NZ_JBGCUB010000009.1:0-108649 GCF_053543455.1 Mesobacillus sp. LC4 | reverse complement strand
GGGCTGTTAAGACAGCCTGCTTTTTTCTTTTTAGCTGGGTTACAGTGTTTGAAAAATAAACGGATAAATTCCGCTTAAAATTGAAATAACCCCTGCTTTCATAAAAATAAGGGTCGCTATTCCGGTTATTTAATCCAAATCGTCTAATTTTGTCTTATCTTTAGCAATTAACCGGAATATCTCCGCCTATTTCGGCTTAAAAAGCATTCTTTATATACAATAGCCGGAAATACTCCGCTTATGAATTCTCAAACTTCCACGATAATCGACAGAGTCTTCTTTTTAGAAAATTACCAAAAGATAGACTTTCTTTAAATCCATTAAAAAATAATAAATATGGTCGATGAATTACATATAAATCTTTAATAAGGGAGCATTACATCAAGATGAAACAAATTATAAATATCCTTTTCATTTCATTTATCCTCGTTGGCAGCCTCAGCGGATGCGCAAGCACAGAGCTGAAAGCGAAGGAAAGGGTCAAGGTTGGCATTATGTTGTCTGACGTCGGACTTGGGGACCAATCCTTCAGTGATGCTGCTTTTGCCGGTCTGACAAAGGCACGAGACGAACTCGATATCCTTTTTGATTATCGGGAGCTGAAGGAAGCAGGGAGCTACGAAAAAGGATTCACGGAGTTAGTGGAAGAAGGGAATGACCTTGTCATCGGATTGGGATTCATGGTTCTTGAAGACCTCGAGAAGGTTGCGAAAAAATATCCTGAACAACAATTTGTGCTTGTGGACTCGGTATCAGAGTTGGACAATATCACATCGATTACTTTTAAGGAAGAGCAGGGAAGTTTCCTGGCTGGTGCCGTAGCAGGAATGGTATCAAAATCAAAGATCGTAGGATTTGTTGGCGGAGCTGATGTCCCACTTATCCACAAGTTTAAAGTGGGATTTGAGCAGGGAGTAAAATCTGTGAATCCAGAAGCCGAGGTTAAGGTTGCGTACGCAAATGACTTTGGCAATGCAGAGCTTGGAGGGAAGATTGCTTCCGGAATGATGGATGAGGGTGCGGATGTCCTCTATGCTGCGGCTGGTTTTACCGGAGTGGGTGTGTTGAAGGAAGCGCAGGCGAGGAAAAAATTCGCGATTGGTGTGGATAGCGACCAATACTTTTTTGCCGAAAAAGCAATCATTACCTCCATGCTGAAAAATGTGGATATCGCTTTATACGAAGTAGTAAAGGAATTCCAGTCAGAAAAGAAGCTCGAATCCAGGCAAATCGAGCTGGGCATAAATGAGAAAGGAATCGGGCTAGCGCCGATTCGTGTAATCAAGCTGACACCAGAACAGGACAAGAAATTAAAAGACCTGGAAGCGCAATTATCAACAAATGAAGTTTCAATCCAGCTAGATTAACAGCTGCAACTGGGGGAACCAAGATGACAATCAAAAAGAAATTACTATTGAACTTATTGCTCGCCATTGGCTTATCGATCGTGATGATTTCTTTCATCATTTACAGAATGCTGATGGTCCAGGCATCTAATCAAGACTATGTCCAGGTATTGCTGACAGTCCAGAATCTTCAGGCTGAAACATCAGCCACGAAGCAATCGCTAAGCAATTTTTCCTTCAATCCAACAGAAGCCAATAAGCAGGATGCTTTGGTGAAAATGGAGAAGACCTCGCAGACTTTTGCGAAGGCAAAGGAAGTGATTCAACAGGAGAACAGCAAGGTCGTGCTGGATAAGGCACTTGGGAAGTTTACCGCCCTGGAGTCTGAAGCTAAAAAAGCCCTTGAGGAGAAGGTAAGTGCTGAAGTTAAGCGCCAGTCACTGCGCAGTGAAGGTATCCTGAACGACTTGCATCTATTGAATATCCAGGTCAATGAATACTATGATTTTCTGCAGGAGGATTTAAAGAACCAAATTCAATTCATCATCTTGGCGGCCATCATCGGAAGCATCCTTCTAGTGGTCGTTGCCGGTGGTATTGGAATCAGGCTTACGAGCTCAATCACCAGGCCGTTGAAGAAGATTGCCTTCAATGCCCAGGAAATTGCCAAAGGTAACTTGATGATTGAAAAAGTTCCATACAAACACAAAGATGAGCTTGGAACCTTGAATGAGTCTTTTGACTTGATGGCAGCCCAACTGACTTCCCTGTTGCAAAAAGTGAACATGACGAGCAAGGAAGTGGAAGAATTCGCAGGAGAAATCGAGCAGGAGAATATCGCGCTGACTGAAATCTCCAACCAAGTAGCTGTATCAACGGATGAGCTTTCTGCAGGAGCCCAAACAGTATCGGAGGATTTACAGCAATCGGTCGAGCTGATTGATGATATGGATAAGGAAATCATGCTGAACCTTGATCACACTCAGGAATCCTCCTCGTATAGCAAGGAAGCGGTTGAAGCAATCAGCGAAGGCAGAAAAGCGATCGAGGGACAAAAGGTCTTAATCACTGAAAACAAAGAGGCATCATCATCAATTCAGGCAGCGACAGATCAATTTGCGGGCTATGCGGCAAAAATCCAGGATATGGCCCAGACTGTTTCGGCCATCGCAGATCAGACCAACCTGCTGGCATTGAATGCGGCGATTGAAGCAGCAAGGGCAGGAGATGCAGGAAAAGGGTTTGCGGTCGTAGCCTCTGAGGTCAGGAAGCTGGCTGAAGAATCGAACAGAGCCACAACGCAAATCTTTGATATGGTCAACCTTCTAAAGACGGGACTCGATGAAATCGGAGAGGCCGTAAACAAAGGCGGGGCAATCGCAGAAGAACAGATGGAATCAATGAACCTGACAATGTCTGCTTTTGAAAATATCGAATTGAAGGTCAGCGGCATCTCAGAGAAAGTAACCCACCTTGTCAAAGGTATGGAAGCTTCGAAGGAATTGGGAGCCAGGGTACTGCATAATGTTGAATCCATCAGTGCGGTCGTAGAAGAAACAGCGGCTGGAAGCGAAGAAATCTCCGCATCCACAACGGAACAATTATCCGCTTTCGGCAACCTTTCGAAAAAGGTGACAGACCTCAGGAAGCTGACAAATGAATTGAATGAATCCGTTTCGGTTTTTAAGTTTGATAGATAATTAGTTGAGTACCACAGCGCCTAGCGCTGTGGTACTTTTTTATAATACAACCGGAACTGCAGAATGCCTACTTGGTCGAAAAACTCGTGGATGTGGTCGAAATAATTTAAAAAGTGGTCGAAAAACTCGTGGATTTGGTTGAAATAATTCAAAAAGTGGTCGAAATAATCGTGAATGTGGACGAAATAATTTAAACAGTGGTCGGAATAATTAAATATTTGCTAATATCTTGGTTGGTGAGGATAATATGAATCTTTTATAGGGATAAAATTACGACTAAATAGGGCGCACATGATGAAATCACGTGAATTTGACATGCAGTATCGATTATATGAGTCTATAATAAAATAAAAGAAATAAGATTTATAGTAAGAGACTGCTTTTGGCACCAATTACAGAAGAGAAGGTGAAGTTTTGAAACAGAAGGATTTATTCTTAGCGTTTTTTCGCGTCGGAATCCTGGGATATGGCGGTGGCCCATCTTCGATTCCGCTTGTACATAAGGAAGTGGTAGAGAAATATAAATGGATGGATTCTGATGAATTCGGCGATATCCTTGCTTTAGGAAATGCGCTTCCGGGGCCGATCGCCACAAAAATGGCTGGCTACATTGGCTATCGTGTAGGGGGATTCGTGGGGATGATCAATGCCCTGGCTGCCACAATGATTCCGGCGATTATCCTGATGATCCTCCTCCTGACCGGCCTGAACTCATATAAGGATGAGCCATGGGTGAGAGGAATGGCTGAGGCTGTAGTGCCAGTTGTTGCCGTGATGCTGGCTGTCCTGACATGGGACTTCATCAAGAAGTCAGGTAAATCAAAGCTTGGTTGGGGCTGGACGGCCATAGCTCTTATTGGCAGTCTGCTGCTTCTTCAATTCCTGAATCTGCATCCGGCCATACTGATTTTTGTGTTGCTGCTTGGTGCCTTGCTGAAAAAAGACCCTGCTCCAGCAGAAAGTAAACAATCGGGAGGGGAGCAGCCGTGATATATTTCCATATATTTTTAGCGTTTTTCATTCCGGGGATACTGGGATATGGCGGCGGTCCTGCCTCCATTCCGCTCATCGAAAATGAAGTTGTCGATCGTTATGAATGGATGACAGTCAGCGAATTCAGTGAAGTGCTAGCGATGGGCAATGCCCTGCCAGGCCCGATTGCAACCAAGATGGCAGGATATATTGGCTATGCAGAGGGAGGAATCCTTGGGGCAATCGTTGGGGTATTCGCCACAGTGGCCCCATCCCTCATCTTAATGATCAGCTTGCTCGGATTGTTGATGAAGTATAAAGATTCCCCTCGTGTCAAAAGGCTGACGATCGTTGTCCGCCCTGTCATTGCCGTGCTATTAGGGGTCATGACCTATGATTTCTTTTTTTCATCCTATGAAGGAGTCGGTCTGACACAGACGATCATGATTGGCGGAATCAGTTTTTTGCTGATGGAAAAATTTAAAGTCCATCCTGCCTATGTTATCGCAGGTGCCCTAGTATACGGAGCCCTTGTTTTATCGTAGACAAGGGTTTTACTTTTTTTTAAAAAAATTTTCCTACTCTGTCAACGGTGTAAGCGATATCATGAAAAAATACGAAAAAAACTTTATTGACAAATAAATCAGATAGTCTTAATATTTCAATTATCGAAATTAATTTAATAAGAAGCTTATCAAGAGAGACTGAGGGATTAGGCCCAATGACGTCCGGCAACCTCCTTTATGGAAAGGTGCCACTTCCTACAGAATGTTTTCATTCTGAAAGATAAGTCGTATAGATTTTTACGATGCCTCTTTCTATGAATGAAAGAGGCATTTTTATTTTTAAAAAATCGGGGGTGCATATGATGATTGAAGTGAAAAACCTGGTCAAGGTTTATGAAACGAAGAAAGGTTCGGTAACTGGTGTTGACCATGTTTCATTAAAAGTGGAAAAGGGAGAGATCTATGGAATTGTCGGATACAGCGGGGCTGGGAAGAGCTCTTTGATCCGCTGCCTGAACCTCCTTGAAAAACCGACATCTGGAGAGATACATATTGACGGTGTAGAGCTTACTTCTTTAAGCAAAAGTGATCTGAGAAAAGCGCGCCTGAAAATCGGGATGATCTTTCAGCATTTCCATCTTGTCAGCGCTAAGACGGTGAGTGAAAACATCGCGTTCGCGTTAAAAGCGGCCGGGCTGCCAAAGGCGAAAATCAATGATAGAGTGACAGAGCTTCTTGATATGGTCGGACTTTCGGATAAGAAAGATGTCTATCCGGCACAATTGTCAGGTGGGCAGAAGCAGCGGGTGGGCATCGCCAGGGCGCTTGCGAATAATCCTTCGGTGCTCTTATGTGATGAAGCTACTTCGGCTCTTGATCCAAGCACAACAAAATCGATTCTCTCCTTACTTAAAAAGATTAATAGTGAACTAGGAATCACGATCGTCCTCATCACCCATGAGATGGAAGTCGTCAAGACGATCTGCGACAGGATGGCTGTCATGCAAGATGGGAAAATCATTGAAGAAGGAGATGTGTATGAAGTCTTCGCGAATCCGAAACAATCGCTCACAAAAGACTTCGTCAACTCCATCCTTCAATTCGATTTGCCGGAAAGATTGCTGGAGGAACGTCAAGGAAAGCTCATCAAAATCTATTTCCAGGGTGAGATTGCCGAGCAGGGAGTCATATCTGATGTGTTCCAGACGTACAAGGTTCGCGGCAATATCCTGCATGGGAAGATCGAGTATATTCAGGATATTCCATTGGGAATTTTCATTATGGAGGTTTCGGGAGACCAGCTGGAGATTGACCGGGCGATTGCCTACATAGCGGCAAGGACGAAAAACTTGGAGGTGATGGATGATGCTGCTTGATAGCCTGATTGAACTGTTGCCGGAATTGAATAAAGCATTTTTTGAAACGATTTATATGGTCGGCATCTCCATCTTTGTCGCCATTGTTGTTGGATTGCCAACAGGAGTGCTGCTTTTTGTCACCGACAAAGGTCTGTTCCTGGAAAACCAGCTTTTTAAAAATATTGCCGGCTTCATCGTCAATATGATTCGTTCGGTTCCGTTCATCATCTTATTGATCGCCTTGCTGCCGCTTGCGAATTTGATCGCTGGCACGACAATCGGTCCGACAGCGGCATCTGTTTCGTTATCGGTCGCCGCGATTCCATTTTTTGCAAGAATCGTAGAACAAAGCTTCCGGGAAATCGATAAAGGAGTCATTGAAGCTGCGGTTGCGACAGGCGCGACTCCATGGATGATCATCAAAGATGTCCTGATTCCCGAAGCAAAGCCTGGCATCGTCCAGGGTGTGACCATCACGATCATCAGCCTTGTCGCCTATTCGGCAATGGCTGGAATTGTCGGCGGAGGCGGTGTAGGTGACCTGGCGATTCGCTTCGGCTATTACCGTTACGACAATACGATCATGATCACAACAGTCATCATCCTGATCTGCCTCGTCCAGCTGATCCAGTTTGGCGGAGACAGAGTGGCAAGAGTAGTAGACAAAAGATAAAAACTAGGGGGTTCTTTTACAATGAAAAAATTATTGTTCTCATTACTATTGTTATTATCAATTGGGCTGCTTGCTGCATGCGGCAGCGACTCAGCATCCGGCGGAGATGCGAAGGCAGACGCAAAACAAGTGACATTCGGTGCGACATCAGGCCCATACAGCGATATGGTCACAAAGGGTATCAAGCCGCTTCTTGAGAAAAAAGGCTATGAAGTGAAAGTAGTGGAATTCAGCGATTACATCCAGCCAAACCTGGCTTTGTCAAAAGGCGATCTGGACGCTAACCTGTTTCAGCACAAGGTCTATATGGAGAACTTTGCGAAAGAACATAAGCTTGAGCTATCAGAAGTAATCGTCGTGCCAACTGCGCCAATGGGCATCTATTCCAAGAAATTCAATTCACTGGATGAAATCGCAGAGGGTGCTGCCATTGCGATTCCAAATGACCCAACAAATGCAGCTCGCGCCTTCTTGATTCTTGAAGATGCGGGATTAATCAAACTAGACCCAAATGCAGACCCACTGACAGTTTCTGAAAAAGATGTAAAAGACAATGTAAAGAACCTGCAGTTCAAGCCAATTGAAGCAGCACAGCTTCCAAGGGCAGTCGAAAGCGTCGATCTTTCAGCTGTACCAGGCAATTTCGCCCTGGCAGCAAAAATGGACCTGCTTGACGCACTTCAGCTTGAAAACATGCCAGACCAATACCGTAATCGAGTCGTCATCAATACAAAAGACCAGGATGCCCAATTTGCAAAGGACATCAAAGAAGTCGTAGAATCACCGGAGTTTGAAGAAATCATCGATGAAAAATTCAAAGGCTTCGGTAAGCCGGAGTGGATGAGATAGGAGAGATATAAGATGAAGTCCCGAGAGCAACGGCTCCCGGGACTTTTCCTTTTTAATAGCTTTCTCCCCTATAAATTGGTTAAAATATTGAAGAGACTCTATTTTAGGAAGCTCTTTTGTTTTTTATTACATGACAAAAGGGAAACAAGCATTCAAAAGATGCTGTCAGCTTTTTACACATCAATCTAATAGTAACAGAGGGAGATATATGGAAAAACGTGATAAGAGATCTAGACATCTAGCGGCTATTTCGCTGGCGATTATGGGTGTGGGGTTCCTCGCGATGATTCCGTTTCAGGATTCATTGATTGGAAAATTGCTGATGGGCGGGTTTGAAGCCGGTCTTGTCGGCGGTCTTGCTGACTGGTTTGCCGTAACGGCCCTCTTCAGGCACCCGATGGGAATCCCGATTCCCCACACCGCACTTCTGCCGAAAAATCGTGATAAAGTAACACGCGCTTTAATCAACATGCTTGAAAATGACTGGCTCACGAAAGAGAGCATCATGGAAAAGTTCAAGCAGATTCATATTCTTGATAAAATTTTCGAAACGGTCGAAAAAGAGCTTCATTCAGAATCTGTGAAAAACAGCATTCAGGCATTCAGTCTTAATGTCGTAAAGAAAATAGATGTTGAACGATTTGCGCCGGCAATTGAACAGGAGATCAAAGGTTTCCTGCTTTCAGCGGATTCTTCCGAGTTTTTACAAAAAGCATCAAGCCATATACTTGCAAAAGAATATGATTCAGCCGCATTTGACTATGTCCTGCAAGAGACGGAAAAATGGGCGTCGCAGCCTGAAGCGAAAATGGTTCTTGGCAAGTTGGGAAAACAGGCAATTGATACGACCGAAGCCGACGGACTATTAAAGTTCGCGATTCAATCGTTCAGCAATATGATCACTGAGGAAAAGGTCGGCAATATTTTGCAATCATTCATTTTAAAAAGAATGAAAAACCTGCAGCAGGATGAAAATCGCTACCGCCATATGATCCTGGATAAGATCCGCAAAGAACTGGGGAATCTCAATGAGCGTGAAGCTCTAATGGCAGAAATCCAGACGTGGAAAAACAAGATGGTCGAAGAGATGGATTTAACTCGACAAATAAAAGATGTACTGGCTAAGGCGAAGGATCGTGGAATTGCTTTCATCGAAAAAGACAGCTTTGTGGATGATACGGTTACTCCAGTGGTGAAAAAATTCATTGAAGAAATCAAAGCGGACGATAAAAAGGTAACAGCAATCGAAAGCTGGCTCCATGCAAAGATCGCCGGTCTGATTGAAAGAAATCATTCCAAGATTGGAAAGCTTGTCAGGGAAAATCTCGATAAGCTGGATACCGAAACACTGATTGATATGATGGAAAACAATGTAGGGAAAGATCTGCAATGGATCAGGGTAAATGGCGCCGTCTGCGGCTTCCTGATTGGAATCGGTTTGACGATCTTTAAGCTCTTGGTGATGTAAAAAAGGAATATAAGGCCAATCCATTCGTGATTGGTCTTTTTTACCTTCTCAAATGGTAAAATGAAAATGGGAGGGGGAGGCATGGCTAAAAGAAGAAGGCTTATAACAGTATTTTTGATTCTAGTGAGTGTCGTCCTTTTAACAGCATATTGGATTAATCAACAAAAAATCCTATCGGGTGAATATGACAAATTGACAATCAGCGGGATGGAAGGCAAAACCATCCAGGTAATAAATGACCCTGGCGAGATTGCCAAAATCATCTCAGCCATTAATGAAAGCCCAAGAACTTTTAAGTATGATAATGGATTTACATATGATTACTTACCGCACGGAATCTTAACCTTTGAAAATGAAACGGAAAAAGTGCAGATTGGTTTTATTTTAACAACGGGAAATGCGATCACCAAGTACTGGGAGATTCATACAGAGTTTCCTTACCGACAATAGGGGGAGTTGGCAAAATGGAAAAAGTAAATATAAATGAAAAGTTTTCACTTTTTAATGATCATTGGAGTCCGAAAATCGCCGGGGAAATAAATGATATGCATGTAAAGTTCGCCAAGCTGAAGGGTGAGTTCGTTTGGCATAAGCATGAACATGAGGATGAGATGTTCCTTGTCATGAAAGGGAAGCTGCTGCTTAAGTTCAGGAATCAAGATGTTCACCTGAACGAAGGAGAATTCATGATTGTTCCTAAAGGAGTGGAGCATCTCCCTGTTGCTGAAGAAGAAGCGCATGTTATCTTTTTTGAACCGAAATCAACCGTGAATACGGGTGACGAATTGAATGAAAGAACGGTATCCGATCTTGAGACAATATAAACAGATGAAAAGGCCTCGTCAGTGACCAGGCCTTTTATTTATTGTTCCTCTTCATTAATTGAAAGTCCAGTTTAATCAAAATCGTTTCCCATCGACAAATTTTGAAAGCCTCCTGCAAAAGCTCAGGAGGCTTACATTCATTTTATGCTAGCTTTCTGTTTGGAAATGGTTTTTCGGATAAATGGAATCACCCAGTAGTCCAATCCATATTTTCCTGCGTTAAAGCCAGCGAAGACGATGATGAATCCGAAGAAGATATCAGTTGGGTTATGGGAGACGGTTCCTGCGAGAAAGAAGCTGAAGTTCATGACTAAGCCGAAGAACATTGCAGCAGTTGTCAGGCAGCCAAGGATCAAACCCAGACCGACGAGGAATTCACCGACCGGCACGATAAAGTTGAAAAGCTCAATGTTTGGCAGAGCGAAGTTTTCCAAAAACGAGACATACCAGCCATAAACCATATTGCCATCAGGACCTTTAACAGGATTCGCTACAGCGTTTTTCAGATATCCAGTTGCGTCAAATCCTTCCCCGGTCATTTTATGCCATCCGGCAACCATCCAGTTGTAACCCAGCCATAATCTTAAAACAGTCAGCAGGCCAGCAGCATACTTGTTACCCCTTAACCAATCAGCAAACATATTAATCGCTTCCCTTCGAGAATGAAGTATTATTTGATTACACTACAATATATTAATCTGCTATTTTAAAATGCGAGCTGGGAGTCTTTGTTCACAAAATGGAAAAAACATATTGTCAGGATTTTGAACACTTTGCAGAGGTATTAACCGTGAAACTCATGGGGGAGGAGATCGCGGAGGTAAAAAGCGCAAGCGGAAAGAAAAATCGCAGATATCCTTAGAAGATAGGGATTTGGGAATGCATGAAGAGGGGGGCGGGAATAGGGGGTAATAGAACAAGAGCCAGGCATTTGCCTGGCTCTCGGTATTAGATTTCAGTTAAACTGCTTTATGGGCAGTTTCAGCTTCTCTTTTGAATACAGTCTTGCGGATGAAAGGAACCACCCAGCGGTCCAAGCCGTATTTGCCAGCGTTATAGCCAGCGAACAGGATGATGAATCCGAAGAAGATGTCAGTCGGGTTGTGAGATACTGTTCCGGCAAGGAAGAAACTGAAGTTCATCACTAGACCAAAGAACATAGCAGCAGTTGTCAGAGTTCCCAGGAGCAAACCAAGTCCGACCAGGAATTCACCAAGCGGTACGATGAAGTTGAATAGGTCGACGTTCGGGAGCGCGAAGCTTTCAAGGAAGTTCACATACCAGCCATAAACCGCGTGGCCGTCTGGTCCCTTTACCGGGTTCGCAATAGCGTTTTTCAAATATCCAGAAGCGTCAAATCCTTCACCAGTCAATTTTCCCCAACCGGCAGTCATCCAGTTATATCCGAGCCATACCCTAATCACAGTCAACAGGCCAGCAGCAATGTTGTTTTCTCTTAACCATTTAGCGAACATATAAATCGCTTCCCTTCAAAAATAAGTAATTATTGATTACACTTACAATATATCAGAATTCGAAATAAAAATGAGTTGAATGTGAAGATGTTCACATAATCGCAACAACAAATTGACGGAATATTGAACATGGTTCTTTTTTACAGGATTATCTGGAGATAGTGCCTGAAAAAGTAGTGAAAATAGAAAGGATGAAAGCAGATGGATCACACAACAGGAGCAGCTCAACAACCGGGCACTGAAAAAATTTGGAGCAAGGACTTTGTGTTTATCTTCCTGGCGAATTTCTTCATCTTCCTGGGTTTTCAAATGACATTGCCTACCATTCCGCTGTTTGTGGAGCATTTAGGCGGAAACGACCAATTAATTGGATTTGTGGTTGGGATTTTTACATTTTCGGCATTGCTTGTACGCCCTTTTGCAGGCCGGATGCTTGAAACGAAAGGAAGAGGGTTCATTTACCTGACAGGCTTGGCCGTTTTCGTGGTTTCTGTCGGTTCATTTGGATTTGCAACAGGCATTGCCTTTTTATTTTTAATGAGGATTATTCAGGGGGTTGGATGGGGTTTTTCCACGACAGCATCTGGTACGATTGCAACCGATTTAATCCCGCCGCGGCGCAGAGGAGAAGGTATGGGGTATTTCGGGCTTTCCGGGAACGTGGCGCTCGCGATGGGACCGACGCTGGGCCTTGCGCTTGCTGCTGCGATTACATTCAAGCAGTTATTTTTGATCAGTGCCTTCCTGGGCCTTGCTGCATTCCTGCTTGCATCAAGGATCACCTATAAAAAAGCGGAGAAAACAGAAGAAACTACAGAGAAACGCAGATGGGACGTATATGAAAAATCCGCCTTGCAGCCGTCCCTGCTATTGTTGTTCATCACAACCACCTTTGGGGGTATCGCCTCATTCCTGCCGCTCTATTCAGCACAGAAGGGAATAGAAGGTATAGAGTGGTATTTCTTTATTTTTGCGATCGCCCTGATGCTGTCCCGATCATTTGCGGGCAAACTCTATGATAAAAAAGGACATGGTGCCGTCTTCCTTCCCGGGACAGTTTTAATCATGATCGCCATGATTCTTTTAGCCTGGCTGCCGAACAGCCTGGTGATGTTCATCGCCGCCGGTTTGTACGGGTTCGGGTTCGGTTCTGTACAGCCGGCATTGCAGGCATGGGCTGTGCAGGATGCTCCGATGAACCGCAAAGGAATGGCGAATGCAACTTTCTTCTCCTTTTTCGATTTGGGCGTTGGGGTCGGAGCGATGACTTTTGGCCAAATCGGCCACTGGCTTGGCTATGGAAGCATCTACATCGCTTCTGCCATATCCGTTTCTATTTCGATTCTTCTTTACATTTTTATGATGAAAAGGCCGGCAAGAACGTAGACCTGTTCCAATTTGGAACAGGTTCTTTTTATTTGAAGAAGAATTTTCAACAGAGTAAAATACAGGTATAGGTATATATTGGAATCAAGGCAGCGGGTGACCCTGGAATATTTTTTTGCTTTTAAAAAATATGGTATGGGGTATATGAGAGTGTAGTCTTCATAAACCTATTAAAAAAAGTAGGAGGAGTTCATATGTATTTCAAGTCATTTTTTGATGATCAGCTTGCGCATATGTCGTACTTGATTGGCTGCCAGAGAACGGGAGAGGCGATTGTCATTGACCCGGCAAGGAATATTCAGCCTTATCTGGATATCGCAAAAAAAGAAGGATTCAATATTTCAGCCGCAACTGAAACCCATATTCATGCAGATTATCTCTCAGGAGCAAGGGAGCTTGCCCATCACTATGGCGTCAAGCTGTATGTATCCGATGAAGGGGATAAAGATTGGAAGTATCAATATGTCGACCAGTATGAGCATGAATTGTTGACAGAAGGGTCGACGTTCAATATCGGGAATGTTTATTTCGAAGTGCTCCACACGCCGGGGCATACACCGGAAAGCATTTCATTCTTGCTGACGGATAAGGGTGGCGGCGCCAATGAACCGATGGGCATTTTCACGGGAGACTTCCTGTTCGTAGGCGATGTCGGCCGTCCGGATCTCCTGGAAAAGGCGGCAGGCATCAAGGACACTTCCGAAGCAGGAGCACATCAGATGTTCGAATCGCTCCGGAAAGTGGAAAAGCTGTCTGACTTCCTGCAAGTATGGCCAGCACACGGAGCAGGAAGTGCCTGCGGAAAATCACTTGGCGCTGTGCCTATGTCCACTTTAGGCTATGAGAAAAAATTCAACTGGGCATTCCAGATCAAAGAAGAGGATAAATTCGTTGAGGAGCTCCTAGCTGGACAGCCGGAGCCTCCGAAATACTTCGCCCAGATGAAAAAGCTTAACAAAGTAGGCCCTGAATTGCTCAGGCGTGAGGAAGCTCCAAAAGTATCATTGTCTGAAGCAGGGGATGAGGTGATTGTCGACACCCGTCCGGCAAATGAGTTCGCCAGTGGACATGCTGATGGCACGATCAACATCCCTTACAACACATCCTTCACGAACTGGGCAGGCTGGCTATTAAGCTATGACCAGGACATCGTATTGATCGCAGATCCGGAAAAACTGCCTGACGTGAAAAAATCACTGCAGTCAGTCGGACTTGATCAGGTCACAGGGTATGTCGATCCGAAAGAGCTCGACGGCAGCCTTGAAGAGTATAAGAATGTCACCGCAAGTGAAGCAAAAGAAATGATGGAAGACGAAAACTACTTTGTCATCGACGTCCGCAATCAGAGTGAATGGGATAGCGGCCACATCCCCGGTGCCCATCATATGATGCTCGGAAACCTGACCGACAAGCTTGACGAAGTGCCAAAAGACAAGAAAATCATCGCCCATTGCCAGTCAGGCGCACGCTCCGCAATCGGAACAAGCCTGCTATTGAAAAACGGCTTCAAGGATGTACTCAACCTAGAGGGCGGCTACTCCGCATGGGAAAAAGAAGGACTCCCAGTTAAAAAGGATTAATGCCAGAGCCAGCTCAATTTTTGAGCTGGCTTTAATTATGGGGATAGAGCATATTAGTGCCCAGAAATTCAAGAATCTGAGAAAAGGAGGTCACCGATCGAGAAAGTTGGAGTCTTGATTTGTAAGAAAATAGGAGAATGGTGTAACCAATAGAGCATATTAGAGCTTCGTTTTGTAATAAATTAGGAGAATCATGTAACCAATAGAACGTATTGAAGCCTTGGATTGTAAGGAATTAGGAGAATCATGTAACCAATAGAACGTATTGGAGCAAAGATTTGTAAGAAAATAGGAGAATGGTGTAACCAATAGTGCGTATTGGAGCAAGGGATTGTAAGAAAATAGGAGAATAGTGTAACCAATAGAGCGTATTGGGGTCTTAATTTGTAAGAAATTAGGATAATGATGTAACCAATAGTCCGTATTGAAGTCTTGGTTTGTAAGGAATTAGGAGAATGGTGCAACCAATAGAGCGTATTGAAGCCGTGGTTTGTAATAAATTAGGAGGATGATGTAACCAATAGAGCGTATTGGGGTCTTAATTTGTAAGGAATTAGGAGAATGATGCAACCAATAGAGCGTATTGCAGCCCATGTTTGATAGAATCTAATTAACAAAGCTCAACGGATCCCTTTTATTCATGAACAAACTATGACCAACATGTTAAATAATCTGTAACAGCAGGTGAAACAGTTGATTCTGTCTCCGTTGCGCTATACTTTATATATAACAGAGTCGGAATAGAGGGGATTACTGTGAAAATATTAGTGATTGAGGATAATGAAAGTGTCTGCGAGATGATTGAGATGTTCTTTTTAAAAGAGGGCATTGAAGGCAGGTTTGTGAATGATGGCCTCCAAGGCTATGAGGCTTATAAGGAAGAAGATTGGGATTTGCTGATTGTTGATTGGATGCTTCCTGGCATGGATGGTGTCATGCTGTGCAGGAAGATCAGGCAGGAGGGCAGTGATGTGCCGATCATCATGCTGACAGCCAAGGATAGTGAATCGGATCAGGTTCTTGGGCTGGAAATGGGGGCGGATGATTATGTAACGAAGCCTTTCAGCCCGCTGGCTTTGATGGCGAGGATCAAGGCTGTGGCCCGGCGGTATCAAAAACTGAAGCCCGATGAGCACAGCGAGGTTGGGACGAGCGCACTGAAAATTAACAAAGAAACACGTGAAGTGAACCTGGATGGAAAACCAGTCACCAATCTGACACCAAAGGAATTCGACCTGCTTCTATTTTTCGCCCAGCACCCGCGTCAGGTATTCACGAGAGAGCAGCTGCTGGAGCGTGTCTGGGGATACCAATTTTACGGGGATGAACGAACGGTTGATGTCCATATCAAGCGCCTGAGAAAGAAAATTGGCACGGTTGAACAGCCATTCTTCCATACGGTTTGGGGAGTCGGCTATAAATTCGATGAAAGTTCGGATGGGGCATGAAGGTTAAATATATATACCAGCAATTCATCAGCCATATCAGCATCATCATCGTCGCCTTTCTGATCCTGAGCCTGGTATTCACACAGTATGTGGAAACGCTTGTTTATAAAAATAAGACGGAGGAGCTTATTTCTTACGGTGAAAATATCCTCCGCGATCTTGACCGGGGCGGTGAACGTCCTGACCAGGTGATCAATCAATATGCCCGGGTGCTTTTCGGCCGGGACATCCAATTTAGCGTATTTGATGAGAATATCCAGCTGCTGAATCCAATTAGATGGAGAGGGCCGGCGATTGAACTATCGGAAAACGAGTGGAGCCAGCTTACGAACGGAAAGCCGATTGTGAAGAATTACGACCTCGAACGGTATGACCGTGCTGTGACCCTGGTGGTTTTGCCATATGTGGATCGCGGAAACTTCATTGGCGGCATTCTCCTGACATCCCCAATCAGCGGGACACGGGAAATGATTACGGAAATCAATAAGTATTTGATTTATACCATGCTGATTGCGCTGGGAGTTTCGTTCCTCCTAAGCTGGGTTCTGGCGCGAATCCATGTCAACAGAATCAAAAAGCTTCAGGAAGCCACATCCGCCGTATCAGCAGGGGACTATACTGTTAAAGTGCCCAAGTCGGATTTTGATGAAATCGGTGAATTGGCGAACGATTTTAACAGTATGGTGAGCAGGCTGAATGAATCGAAATCCGAAATCGAAAGCCTGGAAAACCGGCGCCGCCAGTTTATGTCAGATGTCTCCCATGAATTGAGGACGCCGCTTACGACGATCAGCGGAATCATCGAGGGCCTCAGGAACGATATGATTCCTGAGGAGGAAAAAGAGCGGGGCATCAAGCTGGTCAGCCAGGAAACGAAGCGGCTGATTCGACTGGTGAATGAGAACCTTGATTATGATAAAATCCGCTCAAACCAGGTGCAGCTTGTAAAAGAAGACATTGAACTAATCGAGGTATTCGAAATTATCCAGGATCAGCTTGGGTTTCAGGCAGAAGAACGCCATAACAGAATCGAAATTGAGGCAGATGAAAAAGCCATGGTCCATGCCGATTATGATCGTCTTCTCCAGATTTTAATCAATATTACGAAAAACAGTATCCAGTTCACTGAAAACGGGACAATCTGGCTTCGCTGCAGGATGGTTGGGCCAACGACGGTGATTGAAATCGAGGATACAGGTATTGGCATTGAACCGGCTGAAATCGAAAAAATCTGGCATCGCTTTTACAAAGCAGATATCTCGAGAACGAGCAATCCGTTTGGAGAATTCGGTCTCGGTTTATCCATTGTCAAACAGCTCGTACAGATGCATGACGGGAAAATTTCTGTGAAAAGCGAACAGGGAAAAGGCACAAAATTCATAATCGAAATTCCAGTAGAAAAGGGACAAAGTTTGTGATTGACTTTCCTTTTCGTTAAGATGAAAAAGGAGCTGCGGGCATAGTCCCCGGCTTTTCTAGTTGAAAGGGTGAAACAACATGGTGCGTTTCGGAGTGGTAGGAACAAATTGGATTACAGAAGCTTTTATTAAAGGTGCAAGCCACCATCAGGATTTTCAGCTTGGTGCTGTTTACTCACGTACAGAGGACCGTGCTGCGAATTTCGCTGAAAAATTTGGTGTTGATACCATTTTTACAGACCTGGAAGAGATGGCGAAGAGCGATGCTATTGATGCTGTCTATCTCGCCAGTCCCAATTCCATGCATGCTAGCCAGGCGATTACATTCATGGAAAATGGCAAGCATGTTCTTTGTGAAAAAGCGATTGCGTCTAACGGCCGTGAACTGGATGAGATGATCAAGATTGCAAAGGATCACAAGGTTGTTTTGATGGAGGCGCTAAAATCAACCTTGATGCCGAACTTCAAGGCTGTCCAGGAGAATCTGGATAAAATCGGCACGATCAGAAGGTATTTCGCAAGCTATTGCCAGTACTCGTCCCGATATGACAAATATAAAGAAGGTACCGTGCTGAACGCCTTCAACCCAGAGTTTTCGGCAGGTTCGCTTATGGATATCGGCATCTATTGCATCTATCCGCTCGTTGTCCTGTTTGGAGAGCCAAAGTCGATCCAGGCAACCGGTTACGTACTAGAATCGGGAGTGGATGGGGAAGGCAGCCTGATCTTGAAATATGATGAAATGGATGCTGTCATCATGTTTTCCAAAATCACTGATTCGTCTCTTCCTTCCGAAATACATGGTGAGAACGGGAATATCAGGATAGATAAAATCAGCACGCCGGAAAAAGTGGACATTCTCTATCGCAATGGGAAATCTGAAGATATATCGAGAGAACAACTGGATGATAATATGTTCTATGAAGCAGAGGAATTCATTACGCTGATTCAGCAAGGGAAACTGGAATCTAATAACAACTCGCTTGAGAACTCGAGGATCACCATGAAGATTCTTGATGAAGCAAGGTCGCAAATGGGTGTCAGGTTCCCGAGCGACAGATAAAGAGAAGGGCAGGTGCACTTAATGGCACCTGCCCTGTTTTTGCATTAGTGGCTCCTTTTGAAGGACAATCCGTAAATGAAAAGCTTTTTAGTAATTCAAAAATTTTACACAGACCGGATCTGGAACCTTCACATCAGACTGCAGCAAAGTCAATTTGCCTGTTTCTGCGTCACGGGCATAGAGTACGACGTTGCTGGAATTCTGGTTCGTCGCAATCAGGAATTTCTCGCTCGGGTCGAGCAAAAAATCCCTTGGCCAATTTCCTTCTGTTGACGTATGCTCGACAAACTCAAGCTGGAAGCTTTCTGGATCCACCTTGAAAACCGCAATACTGTCATGGCCGCGATTGGCTGCGTAGACGTATTTCCCATCAGAGGAAATATGGATGGCGCTTCCCTGGTTGTTATCGCTAAAACCTGCAGGCAGGGTGGAAATTGCCTGTAGCTGTTCGAAGCTGCCGTCTTTTGAATTGTACTTTAAAACGAGAACCTCAGAGCTGAATTCTGTCATCAAATAGGCGATCTTGTGATTAGGATGGAAAACAAGATGTCTTGGCCCGCTTCCTGGTGCAATATGCAGTACACTCTTCTCAATCAGCTGGCCATTGTCCAGGCTATAGGTAATCAACTGGTCGATGCCCAGTTCGACTACTGCCGCATAGTTCCCGTCCGGGGTGAAGCCCGCATAATGGGTGTGCGCTTTTTCCTGGCGCTCATCGGGTCCTGAGCCCTCATGGACCGCACTGGATAAGGCTTCTTCAATACTGCCAGTTTCTGAGTTCAACAGATAGGAATCAGCAGATCCTTTATGGTAATTAGCAGATAAAAGCAGGCTGTTATCCTTGTTGACGCTAACATGGCAGGGTGAAGCTCCTGGCGCAAGCTGCGAATTGATGTAAGATAGCTTTCCGGATTCCACGATATGGAAGGCTGCCACACCTCCAGTGCCGCCTTCCTTTGCGACAGCATAAAGAAAGCGATTGTCGTCACTGACTGTCAGGTAAGTAGGGTTTTCCAGGGTTGCTGCTGGTTCTACGTCCAGAATCTTGCCACTCACTCTATCAAGGGTAAAAGAGTAGATGCCCTCGCTGTCCCCTTTTGTATATGTACCAAAATAGCCTTTGAATGTATCATGGGTTACCATAATGAATGCCTCCAATTTGATTAGCATTTTTAGTCTAAGTTATAGTCTAGCAAAAAAATACTGGCGAACAAAATGTTACGTACAGAGAATGAATGGGTAAAATAGTACATGTGGATTCCAACTTGTAAATTGGTATGTTAGATTCCCTGACCAAAATCTGGACTTTGAACTTTTTTAGGGATATGCTTTTTGATAATAGTGTTCTCGCAAAAACCTTTACCAAATTGAATGAGCGAAGAGCATGGTGATTAGTAATAGTGTTTAGGAGGTTTATTATGAGCTTGCAAAAACAGATTATAGAAGCATTGGATGTTCGTCCCAATATTGATCCCCAAGAGGAAATCAAGAAAAGAAAACAATTTTTAAAAGAATATTTGCTTGCTTCAAGGGCAAAAGGATACGTCTTAGGAATCAGTGGCGGCCAGGACTCCACTTTGGCTGGAAGGCTGGCGCAGCTGGCTGCAGAGGAATTGCGATCAGAGGGCAAGGACGCCAAATTCGTGGCTGTCAGACTTCCATATGCTGTACAGAAAGACGAGGAAGATGCACAGAAAGCACTGGACTTCATTAAGCCTGATCAAACCATCACCTTCAATATCCAGCCTGCAGTTGATACCTTCAATACACAGTTCGAGGAAGCGATTGGTGATCGAATGACGGACTTTAACAAGGGGAACGCGAAGGCAAGGATGAGGATGATTACCCAGTATGCCATTGCGGGACAGGATGGCTTGCTAGTGATCGGGACAGACCATGCTGCCGAAGCTGTGACTGGATTCTTTACAAAATACGGAGATGGCGGTGCTGATTTGCTGCCGTTATCGGGTCTCAACAAGCGCCAGGGCAGGGAACTGCTGAAGGCATTGAACGCAGAACCAAGACTGTACCTGAAGGAACCTACTGCCGATCTTCTTGACAATAAGCCGCTCCAATCAGATGAAACCGAGCTTGGAGTGAGTTATGAAGCAATTGATGACTATCTTGAAGGAAAGCAGATCGACGAAGCAGCAGCTGCCAAGATTGAGGGCAGATATCTTGCTTCAGAGCATAAACGGCATACGCCGGCATCCATGTTTGATTCATGGTGGAAGAAGTGAGCATAACAAAAGCCTGGCTGAGTTCGATCAATCAGCCAGGCTTCTCTAATTATTCCGATTGCGCGACTGCAAAAGGCGGAGTATCTTCTTTCTCCGTCACTTTGTCGATTTTATCGGTGAACATTTGGAAGACACGCTTTTTTTCTTCCAGTTCCTTGATATATTCTTTCAAGTCATTGAATTTCTCTTCAAATGGCTGATGGTATAATTCGCGGATTTTTCTGTTCAGGTCGGGGTTCACTGTTGACTGGACAACCTGCTTGGTGATGTTGAATTTATATGTATACACTTTTAGTTCATTCTTTACTTCTTCATACTCCGCATCAATTTCTTTAAGAATCTCTTCAATTTCTGCTTTCCATTCATCTAGCGACTTCTTAACATGCTGTTCCATAAGGATCCTCCTGCCATTCGCCTGTAATAAAGCTTCTTCCCTTCATTCTAGCAATAGAATTTTACATAGAGATTGCGGAGAGATTACAGTGTGAAAACAATCGAATTCTGCACACAAAATGAATATTTAATAGGAAAATAGACTCATCCTTGTAAAAAAATGGCGAAACTTGTTGAAATGATGGTTCTAAAGTTTTATATTTTAAGTAGAACTGAAAAAGGCAAACTTATCGAAAGGTAAGGACGCAAAGCCACGAGTCTAAGGCCATTTAGCTATGATCGTCGGGTTGCCAAAAAAGAACGGATGATAAAACCAATTTGTAGGCAAATGGTTATGAAAGACTATTTGACGTATGAAATCCGCCGTCCTTTTGGAGGATTTTTTTATTTTGACTGTTGCTAATGGCATAATAATGCAAAAAGGTGTCGATTTCACGTTTGCATCACGCGATAGAGGATAAATAATACTTAAGATACTTGACAGGACTAATAAAATAATTCTTTTGGCAGGTTTGGTTTTTGGTAAAGGTATTCAAAAAAAGAGTGGAAGGTGGAGGAATCATTGACTGTTTTATTTGGGACGGTAGAGTATTTTGAACAGGAAATTGAATTTCACTTAACTGAAATCGAAAAACGCGAGAAATTCCGGGAAGAAATCCAGCAAATTCAAAGGAAGCTAGAAGAAGAGCTTCGGAACGATTTTATCTGCGACGAGAAGTTAAGGATGGAATGTTTGCAAAATCTATCGAATGCTTGCAGTAAATTAACTGAAGATTACGTAGTTTGAAACTATTAAAATATGAAAGCCTGTGGTGCAGACCACAGGCTTTTTTAATTTCCATTGTTACCCAGATGCACAATTCTATATTTTAAGGCTCTGTTAACGCTAATTGTTGTTTTAATGCCCTGTTGATTATAGTGGAAGGCGCGAAGACTCCTCCGAAAATGCTAACGCATTTCCATCGTGCGTGGGCATGTTCGAGGAAGCTCAATCAATGTCCTGCGGGATGAGAAGTCATGGGGAGACCCCGCAGGCGCTTAAAGCGCCGAGGAGGCTCCCCGACTGCCCGCGGAAAGCGAAGCGCCTGGAACGAAAATCAACAGCCGGATTTAACAGAGCCTATTTTAAAAAGGTGTTTGAACCCGCAGTTTTAAGGATATGTTTAACAATAGGACAGCAAAAGGGGAGTAGACATGGAGAAAAAAGAATACAACAAACTTGTTAGAGATCTTTTTCCTGAATTGATGAAAGGGAAGGGAAAGAAGGTTGAATTTGAGATCTTAGATGGCAGTCAATATAGTGAGAAGCTCATGGAGAAATTCAATGAGGAAGTGGAGAAGTTCCGGAATACTGGAACGGACAGACTTCTAAGTGAAATCGTCGATTTGCTTGAAGTGGTGTATGCAATTGCTGAGCATCGAGGGATCACAGAATCTGAAGTGGAGTTCATGCGGCAGTTAAAGAAGAATCGCAGCGGCGGTTTCAGAAAAAAAATCCTGCTTAAAACAATAGAAGAAAGTTCCCAGTAAAAAAATGCCCTCAGCCTATTGGCGGAGGGCATTTCCTATATTGTTAAGCAGATTTATGTGCAGCTTCTGGTGTTTGTTTGAAAACAGTCTTGCGGATGAAAGGAACCACCCAGCGGTCCAAGCCGTATTTGGCAGCGTTGAAGCCAGAGAACAGGATGATGAAGCCAAAGAAGATGTCTGTTGGGTTATGAGAAACTGTTCCGGCAAGGAAGAAACTGAAGTTCATCACTAGTCCGAAGAACATGGCAGCAGTTGTCAAGCATCCAAGGATAAGTCCAAGTCCAATCAGGAATTCTCCCAGCGGAACGATGAAGTTGAAAAGATCGACATTCGGGATGGCAAAGCTTTCTAAGAAGTTAACATACCATCCATAAACCATGTTTCCGTCTGGACCCTTTACCGGGTTCGCAACAGCGTTTTTCAGATATCCTGTAGCGTCAAATCCCTCACCAGTCAATTTGCCCCATCCAGCAGTCATCCAGTTGTAACCAAGCCATACCCTAATCACAGTCAACAGGCCAGCAGCAATATTGTTTTCTCTTAACCATTTAGCGAACATCTAAATCGCTTCCTTTCAAAATATATAATGATTACACTCTTAAGATATCAAAGCAATTTATGGAAATCTGTGAATAATGTGTGAAGACACATATCAGCCATAATGTTTTGAACAAATTTTGTCAATGGATTTCCTTTAATGGGATTTAATACCTATAAGGGTATATTAGCGGTTCTCTATTTCCCTTGCCGCATAAGTTGGGAATATATAGAATAAAAATATAAAGAAGTACAAGCTGGAAAGGGGAAGTTCATGATGAGCGAGCTTTTATTCAAGCAATTTGAATTAACAAGAGGTTCTTTTTTGAAAAGCATTGAGGGCATCACTGCGGAACAGGCAGGTGTTCAGCCAAAAGGCTTCAATAATAACATCCACTGGCACATCGGGCATGTGCTGACAGTTACAGAACAATTCATGATGGGATATCCGAAAAAATCTAGTCATCTGCCTGCCAACTACATAGAGTGCTTCGGAAACGGTACCCGTCCATCCGAGTGGACTGGGGATGTTCCATCTGTGGATGTTTTGCGTGACCAATTGAAAGTGCAGCTGGGAAGGATCAAAGAAGTGCCGGCTTCTATGCTGGATGAGAAGCTTAAGAAGCCGTTCCTTGGGTTGGAGACTTTTGGAGAGCTTGCGAACATGGCATTATTCCATGAAGCCTATCATCTTGGTCAAATACACGCGATGAGAAAATTAGTTTAGTAATAGAATGGCAGGGTCCTATTTTGGGCCCTGTTTTTTGAAACCTGTTATCACTTATTACGTATTAGTAATATAAGGAAGGCAGGTGTGAGGAATGAGTAAGGATAAAGATTCATTGATTCTCAGAAGGTGGCTCTTCATATTCATTTCCTTTGCGATAGCTGGAGCACTGTTCCTTTTCATTGACATCACGTGGATCAGAAAGACACTTTCAGTCATCATGCTGTTGATTGGTTTTGTCGCTGCTGGATTTGTATACCAGTTTTATGAGACCTGGCTAAATAATTTAGGCAAGAAAAAGGATGGAAAATAAAGACTCACTTCTTAAATTGAAGTTGGACCATGATGGGTTATAGGAAAAAAGTTGCTGATATAGGTGGGTTGGGAAAGAATCAGCAACTAGGTTTTTTACTATAGCTAGGCGCAAAGCTGTCAAGAAAGCGTATTAATTAAGACAAGTTTCAGCCTGTAGAACGCAAAGCTGTCAAGAAAGCGCATTAATTAAGATAGGTTTCAGGCTGTAGGGCGCAAAGCTGTCAAGAAAGAGCAATTATTAAGACAGGTTTCAGGTTGTAGAGCGCAAAGCTGTCAAGAAAGCGCATTAATTAAGACAGGTTTCAGGCTGTAGAGCGCAAAGCTGTCAAGAAAGAGCAATAATTAAGACAGGTTTCAGGCTGTAGAGCGCAAAGCTGTCAAGAAAGAGCATTTATTAAGACAAGTTTTAGGCTGTAGGGCGCAAAGCTGTCAAGAAAGAGCATTAATTAAGACAGGTTTCAGGTTGTAGAGCGCAAAGCTGTCAAGAAAGAGCATTTATTAAGACAGGTTTCAGGTTGTAGAGCGCAAAGCTGTCAAGAAAACGCATTAATTAAGACAGGTTTCAGGCTGTAGAGCGCAAAGCTGTCAAGAAAGAGCAATAATTAAGACAGGTTTCAGGCTGTAGAGCGCAAAGCTGTCAAGAAAGAGCATTTATTAAGACAAGTTTTAGGCTGTAGGGCGCAAAGCTGTCAAGAAAATGCAATTATTTTGACAGGTTTCAAGCAGTAGAGAGCAAAGCTGTCAAGAATATCATGGAGCGGAGGCACTAAAATATGTACCAGGAGAACTGCCCATATTGCAATGTGCTTGCTGACGGAGAGCAGCAAATCACACTTGAGAATGAAACATGTTATTTTATCCAGAAGGAGTCGGAACAGCAGGTCCTGCAGGGGAGCGGGCTGATCATCCCGAAGCTTCATAAGCAGGATGTCTTTGAGTTATCTGAGCAGGAGTGGAATGATTCGCGGGAGTTGCTGCTGGGTGCAAAAAGGATTCTTGACGAGAAGTATGGACCTGACGGATACAGTGTAGGATGGAATACGGGGAAAGCAGGAGGACAATCGATTTTTCATGCCCATTTACATGTGATTCCGCGATTTAAGGATGAACCTCTTGCAGGCAAGGGAATCAGGTATTGGATTAAACAAAAGGACAACATGAGGAAATAATCAAGTTGGGAAAATTTCTGTTTAATTATTTGAATATTTTTACAAAAATGATTCTAAAATCCCGGGAGAGCAGTCCCGGGATTTTTCTATTATACGAAGCTGTTGGGTCTATAGTGGTATAGACATCTATACTGTTATTTAGATAGTCTAAGATTACAGCATGAAAGCCTTTTCAAAGTTTACGAGATTAAATGGAGCAAAAGCTCAGAAAAGGAGGAAACATGAGGAACAAATCGCTATCTATTGCATTGGCCGCAGTTCTTGGTACAGGGGCAATGGTTCCTGTGACATTTGCGGAAGGCAATCAAGTGCCAGGGGCAACAATTGAACAAAGGGAGGGCAAAGCAGGATTTGATAAGGTGCATCCGGTTTTTTCATGGGACAAGCCTGGTCCATTATCACCTATCCTTCATAAAGGGTCGGTTCGGGGAGCTGGCATGGTACAACAGCCTCTGGACGAAATTGATGGGCATATGGAAAGTATGATTGCTGATGGCGTGATGCCAGGTGCAGTCGCATTCGTTGCCCGCCGCGGACATATCGTGAAGCAGGAAGCCTACGGATATGCCTACAGATATGAAGATGACCAATTCACTGAATCTAGTGAACCAATCATGATGGAGGAAGATACAATTTTTGACCTTGCCTCTATCAGTAAAATTTTCACGACAACTGCAGCGATGATTTTGTACGACCAGGGGAAATTTGAACTCGATGACAAAGTTTCTAAGCATATTCCTGAATTCGCTGCCAATGGAAAGGAAGATGTCACAATCAGACAGCTCCTAACCCACACATCTGGTTTCACTGCATGGGTGCCACTTTATACAAAAGGCAGCAGCCGTGAGGACAGGATGGATTTCGTATTAGAGTATCCACTGAACAATGAGCCGGGAAGTACCTATACATACAGCGACCTCAACATGATCACGCTTGGTTTGCTGGTCGAAAGGCTCTCAGGACAGAGACAGGATGATTTTGTTAAACAATATATTACGGAGCCGCTCGGAATGACGGATACAATGTATAACCCGCCGGCTTCACTGAAAAAACGGATCGCCGCCACAGAATACCAGCCAGCTATTAATCGCGGATTGGTCTGGGGAGAAGTGCATGATGAAAACGCCTGGTCACTGGACGGTGTGGCAGGACATGCTGGCGTGTTCTCAACAGCGGAGGACCTGGCAAAGCTTGCCCATATGTATTTGAATGATGGCCGATATGGCAGCGAAGTTATTTTAAAGCAAGAAACTGTCAACTTGATCGTTGAAAACCAGATTCCGCAGTTCCCTGGTGACGACCATGGTTTAGGGTGGGAGCTTGCCCAGGGATGGTTCATGGATGCGTTATCCGAGGGAACTTCACTTGGACATACGGGTTATACCGGGACTTCAATTGTCGTGAACAGGAATAATGGCACAATTGCGATCCTGCTCACCAACAGAGTCCATCCGAGCCGCAGCACGGTTTCCACCAATGTCGCACGGAGACAGCTGGCAAGGCAGGTTGCTGATTCCATACCGGTAAATATTCCAGATGGGTCAGCGTGGTTTTCGGGTTATGGAGATAAGTTGCAACGTAAGATGACAACAGAAGTGAAACTGGACAAGCCTGCGACACTATCATTTGACACCTGGTATCGTATTGAAGCGGATGCGGATTATGGGTATCTGGAAATTTCTGAAGACGGTGAAAGCTGGGAGCAAGCTGCTATTTTTACAGGAAGCAGTGTGGATTGGAAGTCAGAGCAGGTTGAACTACCAGCAGGGACAAAACACATCCGTTTCCGCTATCAAACGGATAGCTATACGAATGGACGCGGCTGGTATGCCGACAATATCAGTCTAGTAACCTCCGATGGGGAAAAGGTGGAGCCTGAGTTTTCTGGAGAGGGCTGGAAGCAAAGGAAGTACTGATTTTAGTAATTTTTCATGAATTGGATAAAATATACAAAATGGAGGAGATACGATGAGGAAACTTAGCAAGCTAATGCTCTTTTCATTAGTGTTTGTGCTGTCTTTTTCACAGATCCTGCCCGGGGTTTCTTTGAAGAAGGCGAATGCCGAGGAAAAGAACACAGTGGAAGATCTGGTGATATATGAAAACATGCCTGAAGCGGATGCAAATCTCAAAGATGGAAACATTCAATTAAAGGCACTTCATGTGTATTCAGAAGGACATTTCATGCTGGCATCTGAAAACCTTAAGTGGTCTTCGGCGAATAAAAATGTCGCAACAGTAGACCAGGATGGAAATGTGGAGTTCACAGGACAGAATGGACGGACGTTCATTACAGTGACTGACGGTACCTTCAAGGACCGGATTGCACTCGATTATAAAGTGAAACCATCCTTTAAAGAAGAAGGGGAAAAAGGAAAGCCTCAATCCGAAGCGCTGGTCATCAAGCAGGAAGGCAAGCGCTATGATTTGATTGGCAATGCAATCAGCAAAATGACCCTGGAGGAAAAAACAGGACAGATGCTGATGCCGGATTTCAGGACCTGGAAGGGTGAAAATGTAACCGAAATGCTGCCGGAAATCCAGCAGCTCGTGAAAAAATACCATCTAGGCGGAGTCATCCTTTTCCGCGAGAATGTGGTGACAACTGAACAGACAGCACGACTAGCTTCCGATTATCAGGAGGCTGCTGAAAAATTCGGCCTGCTGCTGGACGATCGACCAGGAAGGCGGAATTGTCACAAGGCTCCAATCTGGGACGGATATGCCGGGGAATATGGCATTGGGTGCAACACGTTCACCAGAAATCGCTTATAACGTAGGGAATGCAATCGGCGAGGAACTGGCTTCCTTGGGGATCAACATGAACTTTGCGCCGGTTATGGATGTTAACAACAATCCGGACAATCCGGTAATCGGCGTGCGTTCATTTGGCGAAGATCCGCAGCTAGTTGCTGACATGGGTGTTGCCTATACAAAAGGACTACAGGCCGCAGGTGTCGCGGCGACAGCCAAACACTTCCCGGGACACGGGGACACGGCCGTCGATTCCCATCTTGGACTTCCGGAAGTTCCACACGATAAAGAGCGCTTGATGGAAGTCGAACTGTATCCGTTCCAAAAAGGAATGGAAGCAGGCATTGATGCGATCATGACAGCGCATGTAACGTTCCCGAAAATTGACGGAACGAAAGCCATTTCTAAGAAAACAGGGGAAGAAATCGCCATCCCGGCAACTCTTTCCTACAAGGTCCTGACAGAACTGATGCGTGAAGAAATGGGCTATGAAGGAGTCATCACAACTGACGCGATGAACATGAAAGCCATCGCTGACCATTTTGGTGCAGTAGATGCCGCCATCCGCGCCGTAAAAGCAGGCACGGATATCGTCTTGATGCCGGTTGGACTTGAAGAAGTAGCATCAGGCCTGCATGATGCAGTAAAGGCTGGCGAAATTTCCGAAGAACGCGTTGAGGAATCAGTCAGACGTATTTTAACTTTAAAGGTTAAAAGAGGCGTGATAAAGGAAGAAACTCCTGTTTCAATCGATGAAAAGATTGCGAAGGCAGTGAAGGTAGTTGGCTCTGCTGAGCATAAGCAAATCGAAAAAGAAGCAGCTGAGAAATCAATCACTTTGGTTAAAAATAGTGCAGATTTACCTTTGAACCTGAATAGCGATGAAAAAATCGTCGTTGTGGGCAACACTTTTATCAGCAGCCTGGGTGATGCGATTAAAAAGCATCATGAAAATACAATCGTCATTTCCTCTTCAACATATAAGCTGACAGAGGCACAGCTGGAACAGATTAGAAACGCCAGCACAGTGGTCGTCGGCACCTATACTTACAATGTATCTGGCCGGACGCCAACGAGCGCGCAAATGGCTATGGTCAGCCAGATCATTGAATTGGCAGATGCTCCGGTTGTCGGTGTCGGTATCCGAAATCCATACGATATCATGGCCTACCCGGAAATTGACGCCTATCTGACCCAATACGGTTTCCGCCCAGCAAGCTTTGAAGCAGCAGCCGGGGTGATCTTTGGAGAATTCGCGCCAACTGGAAAGCTGCCAATCACCATCCCTGATTACAGTGGCGGTGTTCTTTACGAATTCGGGCATGGATTACCTTACTAGAAATGATAAGGCGGGCTGTTGAAGGGCGCCCGCCTTAGATTTTGAAATGTATATGTTCGAACTGAAAATTAATAGTCTTAAAATCTAGTAAAACAGGAGTGATCATATTGAAAAAATGGCTGGCGGCAGTATTGACGACCGTTTTGATTCTATCTTCCTTGACCATTGCATTGGCAAACCATGATAGCGGGCAGGGCAAGAGCCAGGATCTGAAGAAATTCAAGGTTGGTGCAGAAGCACTGCTAGAAGACCACAGGTACTTGATCGAAGGAAAGCGAGTCGGACTGATCACGAATCCTACTGGAGTAAATCAAAATCTGAACAGTGTCGTCGACCTGCTTTTCAATGATCCTGATGTCGAGCTGACGGCACTCTACGGCCCTGAGCATGGAGTTCGCGGAAGCGCCCAGGCTGGAGCATATGTCGAGTACTACATCGATGAAAAAACTCAGCTTCCTGTATACAGCCTTTACGGGAAAACGAAAAAACCTACACCAGATATGCTCGAAAATGTGGACGTCCTGCTATTTGATATCCAGGATGTAGGAACAAGATTCTATACGTACATCTACACAATGGCCTATGCGATGGAAGCGGCAAAGGAAAACGATATTCCATTCATCGTGCTTGACCGTCCGAACCCGCTTGACGGTGTTAAGGTTGAAGGACCTGTTCTTGAATCGGAATACAAATCCTTTGTAGGAAACTATGAAATCCCGCTGCGCCACGGCATGACTGTTGGGGAGCTGGCCATGCTATTCAATGAAGAATTCAATATTGGAGCAGACCTGACTGTCGTAGAGATGGACCGCTGGAACCGCACCATGAATTATGATGAAACGCCTTTGGAGTTTGTCATGCCTTCACCAAACATGCCTACACTGGATACAGCATTCGTATATCCTGGAGCCGCGTTAATTGAAGGAACGAATGTATCGGAAGGCAGAGGCACGACAAAACCATTTGAGCTGATTGGGGCACCGTTCATCAATTCAGATGACTTGTCCGCAAAATTGAACTCTTTGAATCTCCCAGGAGTAAAGTTCAGGGCGGCGTCGTTCACTCCGACATTCTCAAAGCATGCTGGCAAACTGTCCCATGGAGTCCAGATTCATATTACCGACTATGATTCGTTTGAACCGATTGTAACAGGGCTTCATATTGTAAAAACAATTCATGATATGTACCCTGAAGACTTCCAATTCCGCGCTGAAGACAGCAGGGGAATTTCCTTCTTCGATCTTCTGACAGGAAACGGCTGGATCAGGGAAGAGATTGAAGCGGGAACATCCGTGGAAGAAATCCAGGCAATGTGGCAGGATGAATTGAAGGAGTTCAAGCAGGTGAGGGAAAAATACCTTCTCTATTAAATGATAAAAAAATGGCCTCTGCACAAGCAGCGGCCATTTTACGTTGTACTGTTGCTCCAATCTGTATATAATCCACTGCCGCTGCAGCCAGGACATTCGTACGGTGCCGCATAATATACAAACTCATTAGCTGAAAAAGCATAATAGCCTCTTCCATGGCAGTCAGGGCATTTATTCTGGTCCTTCATATTCGACAGATGATTTTCATATCTTGCATTTCTCCATTGGTTGAGCGCATTAAATAATCCCACTCCCAATCACCTCCAGTTCTATGCATAGTTTGGAGAAATAATTGCTTTATTATGTATAGTTTATGGAGAATTTTGGTTTTTGACCCGGCAAAATGCACATGACTTGTCTACAAAGTTGACATTACTGTGAACAATCCCGCCAATGAACCCATTGCTGGATAAACTTGGACTATAATGAATCCGTATCAACGAATAGGAGGGATTCATGATGAAAAACGAATTGACACAGGCAGTAAACAAGCAAATCGCTAACTGGACTGTACTCTACATCAAGCTCCACAACTACCACTGGTATGTGACAGGGCCGGAATTTTTCACCCTGCATGCTAAATTTGAAGAGCTGTACAACGAAGCTGCCTTACATATCGATGAACTTGCAGAAAGATTGCTGGCCATGGGCGACAAACCAGTTGCCACCATGTCCGGTGCATTAGAGCTCGCTTCTGTAAAAGAAGCAACGGGAAGCGAAACCTCAACAGACATGGTCGCAAGCATAGTCGAAGACTATTCCAAGATGATTCAAGAACTGAAAAAGGGAATGGAATTGGCGGAGGAAGTTAATGATGAAACAACAAGCGACCTGCTGTTGTCCATTCACTCTGGCTTGGAGAAGCATGTGTGGATGCTGAACTCTTTCCTGGGAAGATAACAGAGCAAAAAAAGACGTATGTAAAAATGCATACGTCTTTTTTGCGTTCTTTTCAGATTTACTGACTTGAAAAAATGCAAAAAGCACCCATTAACGGGTGCTTTCGTATTATAGGGTTAACCAGTTTTTACTGGTTGGCTCTTTTTTTTATAGGACCTATCATTTCAGTAGCCAGGGTAGAACGTACGGGTGCGTGGGAGTCAGATCTCGTAACATAAACTGTTCGCCCCCTACTTGTAGAATGATGTTTGAGGCTGGTTGGGACTATGATCTCGTATAACAAGCGAAGCTATGGAACTACAGGAAGGTATAGGGGTTACTGGCGAGTAAATCTAAGGGAGAGATAATCATTGAATCCAGTAGTTGGCCTGGATGTGGCCAAAGGGGAAAGTGAAGCTCAGGCATTTCTAGATAAAGACAAGCCATTTGGAAAGAGCTTCAGGATAAAACATATCAAAGAGGAGTTAGACACTTTCATTTCTTTTTTGAAAGAGATAGAAAGAAAGACTGGCGTTAGACCAGCAGTAATTCTTGAATCTACAGGGCATTACCATACACCAATTATTCAATGTCTGGAGGAGAGCCAATATCTATATATCTTGGTAAACCCCATCATTTCTCATCAGGCCAAGAAAACCAGTCTTAGAAAGGTAAAGACGGATGCCGTTGATGCATATCAACTTTGTGTTTTGTATTATAAGGAAGAATTTGAGCCTTATAAGAAACGAGGACTAAGGCTACTAAATCTAAGAACACTATCAAGGCAATACGAAGCAGTTACGAACCTTTACATTCAGGCAAAACTTCAATTCTACACAATTCTTGACCAGGTATTTCCGGAATATAGGGGAGTCTTTGGAGATCTATTTTCAAAAGTCTCTCTTCAGATTTTAAAGGAGTTTCCTACATCTGAAGATGTTCTGAGGACTGGTGAAGCAAAGATACTGGAGCGAATTGTAGGAATGCGTATAAAACGGTCTGAGGGTTGGGCCAGGGAGAGGGCAGCTAAATTAATAGCTTCGGCTGAGCGTAATCCTTTCCAACAAGGTGTGTATCAAAGTCAGTTGTTCAGTCTGGATATGTATATCTCTATGCTTCTTCAGTACCAAGAACACCTATCCAGTATAGAGGCGGAGATAGATGTCTTGGCAGAAGAAATTGAAGAATGTAAGATAATCCAATCAATTCCCGGAATAGGGGGAAAAATCGCGGCAACGATCATTTCCGAAATCGGAGAAATTGACAGGTTTAATCACCCTAAAAAACTTGTGGCTTACGCGGGAATAGATCCAAGTGTCCATTCATCAGGTAAGTTCACAGCTACTATAAATCATATTACTAAACGAGGTTCAAGCCGATTACGGCACGCTTTGTATATGGCTGTTTTATGCGGTATAAGAAGCTCCAGGAACAAGAGGTTAAAAGAGTATTATGATCGGAAACGAAATGAAGGAAAGCCTTCAAGAGTAGCAATGATAGCCTGTGTAAACAAGCTTTTACACTGGATTTATGCAATCCTAAAAAAGAATGAGCAGTTCCTAGATATGGCTTAATCAACAAGAAAAAACAGCTAATGCAAAACCTTCCAAACTGTATTTGGAGGGTTGTTTGGCGTGCCCTCAAAAGTATAACACGGTAGAACAAATATTTTAATAAGAAGTTCTTGACTCCTATTAGCTGGTTTAAATGAATCTATTATTTATGCCTCGAGCCAGCTTTGTGACCACTTTTCAATTTCCTTCATAAGAGGTTCCAGTGCCTTGCCTTTTTCCGTCAAAGAATATTCAATTCGAACCGGCGTTTCAGGATGGACTTCACGTCTTACAATCCCTTCGCTTTCCAAATCTTTTAATCGCTCTGAAAGCACTCTTCCACTAACTCCTATAGAGGATTCAATCGTACAAAAACGCTGAGGTCCAGACAGCAGCTGATATATGATCATTCCAGTCCAACGCTGGCTTAGGATTGTCATGGCTTTTTCAAATCTGGGACAAATCGACTTATCCATATCAATCACTCCTTACTACTATTATAAACTTTACAACTGAAAAATAAATTACTTTTTATATAAAACTTACTTGACGAAATTAAATTACAGTTATATAGTTACTTACATAAAGTAACCAACTTACTGCAGTTAAGTTTTCAAGGAGTGTAATGAATATGATAAAAAAGCATGAAGCAGCAGCAACTATTTTAAGGTTAGTACTAGGAGCAACCTTCTTGATCCATGGAGCTGCAAAGTTCCAGGGCGGAATTGAAAATACTGTCGGCTTTTTTGAAAGCCTTGGTTTCCCTGGATTCACGGCATACATTGTTGCCTTGATAGAACTTGTTGGTGGATTGGCGATGCTACTGGGTGTAGGAACAAGGGTTGTTTCCATTTTATTCGCGATTATTTTGGCAGTAGCAGTAGTAAAGGTGAAGCTTGCCGGAGGGTTTTTGGGAAATGGTCAAATGGCGGGCTTTGAACTTGATCTGGCCCTTCTGGCAATGTCCGTCTTTCTGGCCATTACAAACAAATCGCTTTTTGCCCTGGATAATGTTATTTTTCAATCAAAGAATGCTTAAAGGAGGAAGAATATATGAGTTTTCATCAACCACCCGTTACTTTCGTAAGCCAAGTGAATTTAAAGGTCCAAAGTTTGGAGCGTTCCCTAGCCTTTTACCAAGAAGTAATCGGCTTTAAGGTATATGAAAAAACGGACAAATCCGCTAAGTTAACGGCTGATGGTAAAACGGTGCTATTAAGCATTGAGCAGCCATCTGATGTAATCCCAAAGAAAGGAAGAACTACAGGATTATACCATTACGCCCTTTTGCTGCCTGAACGGACTGACCTGGCAAATATCCTGAAGTATCTTTTGCAGACAGGTTATCCATTGCAGGGAGCATCGGACCATCTTGTAAGTGAAGCTTTGTATTTAGCAGATCCGGATGGAAATGGAATCGAAATCTATACAGACAGACCAGCATCGAAATGGGATTGGAATAGTGGGCAAGTAGTGATGGCCACTGAGGCTCTGGATGCAAAAAACCTTCTTGCAGAGGGCACGGATGAAGCCTGGCATTTTCTTCCTGAAGGAACTGTGATGGGACATATCCATTTACACGTCGCAGAACTAGCGAAAACAGAAGAGTTTTACAAAAAGGGACTTGGTTTTGAAGTGGTCAGCCGATACGGCCCACAGGCTCTCTTCATTTCTTCAGGAAAATACCATCACCACATCGGACTGAATACATGGAACGGCGTGGGGGCTCCTAAACCGGCTGCTAATAGTGTGGGTCTTGAATCTTATACCATGGTATTGCCCGACGAAGCGAACTTGAAAAACACAGTAGCCCGCCTGAAAGAAATCGGGGCAGCTGTTGAAGAAGAAAAAGGCATTTTCATTACGGAGGATCCTTCTGGGAACCGCATTAGGCTGGAAACTGCTAAGTAAAAAGAAAAGGTGAAGGTGAAAATCATGAGTTTATTAAACAAACTTTTTGGAAGGAAGAAGGAGGAAACAAAGATGGCAACTGAAAAATTGAACATAGGAATTATTTTGGGCAGCACAAGACAGGGACGTGTTAGCCCTCAGGTTGGTGAATGGGTGAAAGGGATCGCTGACAAACGAGGAAATGTAAATTATGAAATCGTGGATATTGCTGATTTTGAATTGCCATTCCTGGGTACGACTGATGGTTCCGAGCCAGGGATTGCTGCCTGGAATGAAAAGCTTGCAAGCCTTGATGGTTTCGTATTCATTGTCCAGGAGTACAATCACAGTATTACAGGAGCCTTGAAAAATGCGCTTGATTTTGCACGCGAAGCATGGAATGACAAAGGTGCTGGGATCGTGAGTTATGGATCAACAGGCGGAGCCAGGGCTGCTGAGCATTTAAGAGGAATCTGCGGAGAATTGAAGATTGCCGACGTCCGCACACATCCAACATTATCCTTATTTGCAGACTTTGAGAACGGTACAGAGTTCAAGCCACAAGCCCTGCACCTTGAGAATGTCAATGCGATGCTGGATGAGGTCGAGGCATGGAGCGGTGCACTGAAAACATTAAGATAAGCATTTCTTTTGACCTTTGATGAAAAACGGCTTAATATCTCGAAGTAAGCATTTTTTACTCCGAGATATATTTTTGTATGAATGCTTTTACAAACAAGAAAGAAAAGGTGGAATAACATCATGGCTAAAGTTTTATACATCACAGCACACCCGCTGACGGAAGAGCAATCTTTCAGTCTTGCAGCAGGAAAAGCGTTTATCGATACGTACAAAGAGCAGAACCAGAATGACGAAATCGTTCATCTGGATTTGTTTAAGGAAAACATTCCTTACATTGACGCCGACGTATTAGGCGGCTGGGGCAAGCTGCAAAAAGGAACTGAGTTCTCTGAGCTATCAGCAGACGAACAATCTAAAGTAGGCCGTCTTGCTGAACTGGTTGACCAATTCACAGCAGCAGACAAATTTGTTTTTGTGACACCGCTATGGAACTTCTCATTCCCGCCAGTCATGAAGGCATATCTGGACGCAGTTGCCGTAGCAGGCAAAACATTCAGATATACACAAGAAGGACCTGTCGGCTTGATGACAGACAAAAAAGCCCTTCATATCCAGGCACGCGGCGGTTACTACTCAGAAGGACCTGCAGCGAACATGGAAATGGGAAATCGCTACATCGAAACAATCATGAACTTCTTCGGTGTACCATCAATGGAGTGCCTATACCTAGAAGGCCACAATGCGAACCCAGAAAAAGCACAGGAAATCAAAGAAAACGGAATCGCGCGTGCTAAGGATTTGGCGCACACATTCTAATAAGCACAAACGAAGGCAGGCCGGGTTTTCACACCGGCCTGCCTTTATGCTATTTCAATGTAATGGTAAGGTTTTCCCCCACTTCAAGGACACAATTTTCACGATCCTTGACTGGCGCGAAGGTCATGATATATTCGTTTTTTTCGCCTTCGACTTCGCCTTTGCTGAAGATTGGGTCGGCTTTTTCACCAGCAGAGCTCAAGAAAACACCGGACTTTTTATAATCCACACGATAGCCGAATTCTTTATCAAATTTTCTTGCGTTGAGATATTTATGTTCTAATTTGCTCATTACTCTGGCTTGGAGACCATCCTTACCTAGTCCGGGTTGTGTGTCAGGTGGTGGCGTAGAAAAGACAATTCTTGTCTCAAGCTCTGAAAACTCTACTTGCTTAATCACATAGACTTCATTTTCATAAGTGAATTCCTTATTTAGAACAACAGTTTCGCGGTTGGAAACGGCAGTTTTGTCAAGAGTGAATTCAAGCGGCCAAATTGTTGCTATACTATCTACTTTTGTATCAGTATAGATGGTTAAGTTTTCGATTTCTAACCGGATATCCTGGCCCTCGAAGTTCTTAATAGACTCAAATGACAAAGCTTCGACAACCTTATTTTCTTTTTGATCATAATACCTGCTGCCCCAGCCGACATTATCCAATATTACCTTTTGGCCATTAGCGGTCAGGCTGATAGTGCTTTTTCCTTCAAAAATATCAACATAGTAATGCTCCAAATCTGTTTTTTCACTTTGGAAAGTGAAGAGTAGCTTGGTCTCCTTGTCATCAGTCATCACACTTTGGAAGTGGACAGTTATATCATTTTTTTCGTCATAAAAGCTCTGGTCAAGTACCTGCCCCTGTCCTGAATGGACGGCCATCCTGACTCCTTTATCATCTATATGTTCACTGGAAAATAACTTATCATACATCTCTTGAATTGCGGCAAGTGCAGGAGTGAAAGTTAGAGCGGAAGCCGCCATTATACAGACCGCAGCAACGATGGCTAACCTTGTATAAGCAACTCCTTTTTTAGAAGGAGTCTTGCTGAGGGGCATGACGACTACTTTTTGTGCCTCTATATTATGCAGTTTGCTATTCAGTTCATCCCATACATCCGGCACTTGCTTTTCAATGCCTCGATCCAAGTGCTTAAGCATTTTCTCTTGATCCATTAGAATGCCTCCTATTGAATGTTTTTCCTGAGTTTTTTCAAGGCCATTTGGTATTTCCATAATACTGTCCCCAGCGGCATTTCAAGGATTTTGGCAATTTCCCTGTGCTTCATACCTGAAATGTCTTTTAACACAACAATCTGTCTTTCCTCGCTGTCTAGCAATTCAAGGTATTTCGTCAAAATCATTCTGTCGAGAGGATCTGTACTTTTATGGTGCCCATGCTCGAAGTATAGTTCATCAAACCCCGTGATCTCACGCTTCTTCTTGCGGTAGAGATCCAGAGCCATATTCCTCGAAACACTAAGCAGCCAAGCCTTTACATTAGGGAGATCTTGATGTTTCTGATGCTGATAAAGTTTAATGAAGGTTTCTTGTAATACATCTTCTGCAAGGGACGAATCTCTTAATATAGATAACGCCATGGCGAAGACATTTTTTTTATGTAAATCGTAAACCTGCTTGAATGCCAGATTACTATCCACTGGTTTGTTATGCTGATGCAAATTTGTTTGGCTCATCTTGCACCTCCTTCTATATAGTAAACGATTCGCCGGTATCATTTATTGGTGAAGATTAAATTTTTCCAGTAAAAAGAATGCCCGTCAAAAGGCATTCTTCTTATGGGTTAATTAATAGAGCAAGCCTAATGGACACTTTTCGAAAAAAATCATCTTGAAAATGTCTAATAGAGGCGGTCTAACGGACACTTCTTTAGGTGATCGTCCTGAGTTTGTCCGATAGAGCCCTTCTAACGGCCAATTTTACAGGGAATCGTCCTGATTTTGTCCTATAGAATCCCTTCTAACGATCATCAACTTATATAAGAAAAAACGGATGCTCCATATCGGGCCATCCGTTTCTCGTAATGTTATACTTCCTGTGGAACGTGCAGGCCCAATCCTTGGGCAATACGTGTTCCGTATTCAGGATCTGCTTTGTAGAAGTGGCCGATCTGGCGAAGTTTGATATCGTCTCTTTCGACTGGCTTCATCGCAGCGACAATATTAGCGACAAGGCGTTCGCGTTCTTCCTCGCTCATCAGGCGGTAAAGGTCACCAGCCTGAGTGTAATGGTCGTTATGGTCATATCCGACATTTTCAGCTACTCCGCTGACAGGGAAGGAAGCTTGCTTGTGCTCATTCACTTCAGTCGGTCCTCCGAAACTATTAGGCTCGTAATTTACTGCTTTACCGCCATTGCCGTCAAAGCGCATCTGGCCGTCACGCTGGTAGGAGTTCACTTCAGATTTAGCTCTGTTGATCGGAAGATGCTGATGATTCGCGCCTACACGGTAACGGTGGGCATCAGCATAAGCAAACAGTCTTCCCTGAAGCATTTTGTCTGGTGATACATCGATACCAGGTACCAGCGTTCCAGGAGAGAACGTTGCCTGCTCAACTTCAGCGAAGTAATTTTCAGGGTTGCGGTTTAGTAGCATCCGGCCAACCTCGATCAATGGATAGTCTTTTTGTGACCAGATCTTCGTGACATCGAATGGATCAAAACGATACGTATTTGCATCTTCCAACGGCATGATCTGGACATACAGCTTCCATGCAGGGAAGTCTCCGGCTTCAATTGCATTGAATAAATCTTCTGTGTGGTAGTCAGGATTTTCTCCTGCAATCTTGGCGGCCACATCCGGTGAAAGGTTTTTCACGCCTTGCTCTGTCTTGAAGTGGTACTTGATCCATACGCCATCACCTTCCGCATTTATCCATTTGAATGTATGGCTGCCGAAACCGTGCATATGGCGTAAGGTAGCAGGGATACCGCGATCAGACATCAGAATCGATACCTGGTGCAATGATTCTGGTGAAAGGGACCAGAAATCCCAAACAGCATTTGGATCCTTTAGATGAGTCTGAGGGTTCCTTTTTTGTGTATGGATGAAATCAGGGAACTTGATTGCGTCGCGGATAAAGAATACCGGAGTATTGTTCCCGACGATATCATAGTTTCCTTCCTCTGTATAAAACTTCACTGCGAAGCCGCGTGGGTCACGAACAGTGTCGGCTGAACCAAGTTCACCGGCAACCGTTGAGAATCGGATGAACATGGGCGTCTTCTTGCCAACCTCGGATAGGAATGCAGCCTTTGTATATTGAGTCAGGTCATTTGTCACTTCAAAATAGCCGTGTGCTCCCGCACCTTTTGCATGCACAACACGCTCAGGCACACGCTCACGATTAAAGTGCGCCAATTTCTCCAGCAAGTGTACATCTTGCAGTAAAGTAGGACCTCTGTGTCCTGCAGTCATCGAGTTCTGGTTGTCCCCAACCGGCGCTCCCCAGCTTGTAGTAAGTTGCTTATTTTGATTATTGCTCATCATGATCCCGCCTTTGTTTTAAAATTTGTTTATAGCTAAATGATAACACTTTTTATTTGAAAATCAATACTTAATTATAATAATTTTAATTAAGGAATCAGTATAAGTTACCAAACTACTAATGAATCCAAAAAAAGCCTTGGTTACAAACTTGTAACACGATGTAAAATTTGAACCGTTTACTTACATGTTTGGTTATTGAAGGAAGAGTGGCGAACTCGGAATAAATTTCCACGTTTAAAAGAAATCAAGCGGTTTCACCGGATTATTGGCTTTTCTCCATAATGGTACTTATTGGGCCATGAATAACTATGTTACAACTGCTAGCCTTATTAGTAGAAAAAGAGACAGCATTACTGGGAGGTATGGAAAATGAGAAAAATGAAAAAAACATTGGCAGCGCTAACAGCAATGGTATCCCTATCGTTATTTTCAATGGGCGCAGCTGCGGAAGCGGCAACTTACCAGGTGAAAACAGGAGATACAATGTGGGGGATCGCCAGCAAATATGGTGTGTCATTGACAGAATTGAAGAAAGTGAATAATAGAACTAGCAATCTACTATATCCAGGACAAAAGTTGACCATCCCGGCTGCAGCCGTGTCTGCGGCAGATCAGGACTTGCTTGCAAGACTGGTCCACGCTGAAGCAAAAGGTGAGCCATATGCAGGGAAAGTAGCAGTAGCAACTGTTGTCTTGAATAGAGTAGCAAGTTCGGAATTCCCAAACACAGTAAAGGGAGTAGTTTATCAGAAGTCAAACGGCTACTATGCTTTCACTCCTGTAAAAAATGGCGCAATTAATAAGCCCGCAGATGCAGAGTCCAAGAAGGCCGTTAAAGAAGCCCTCGCTTTCAGAGGCCAGGGAAAAGGTTCATTATTCTTCTTTAATCCTAAGACTGCAGTGAGCAAGTGGGTATTCTCAAGGGAAGTTACTGTGACAATAGGAAACCATAGATTTGCGAAGTAACTTTCACTATCGATCATCATAGATTAGCAAAGTATCATCAAAAATTGATAGTTTATCATTTGAAAATGAACCTGAAAAGCCGTGCGGATTCTCAATCTGCACGGCTTTTTCTCAATTGGGGATGTTTTGTATTCTGATATACCAACAAGGGTAAATAAAAAGCTTGTTAAGTATTCGAAAAAAACATACTATTTAATTGCAATACATATTGAATGGAGGAATGTTTTTTGATAGTAAAATCGCGTGTTGAATCTCTGGAACTGCAAATTCTGCGAATGCTGAATGCTCGAATGAACCTGTCTACGAAAGAATACAGTAACTATGTATACCTTGAAAAAGGATTTGAAGGAGAAGTGATCTTTGATCGCTGGATGGAGGAGGTTGCAAATGGTTTCCTAGTTATTAATGACCTGCTCCTTGAATATGGTAATACGAAATTTCAAATCGATTCCCTATTCATCTCCAAAATCATTCATTTGTTCGAAGTGAAGTATTTCGAAGGTGATTATTTTATTGAAGGTGACCGGTGGTATACCAATAGTGGAACAGAAATCAAGAATCCTCTGCAACAGATGGAAAGAGCAGAATCTCTGCTTCGAAGGTTGGTACGGGACCTTGGCTTCAATATGAATATCGAATCAACTTTAGTCTTCGTGAACCCAAACTTTTACCTCTATCAAGCCCCACGTAATTTACCAATTGTCTTTCCGAACCAGATTCCAAGACTACAGAAAAACTTGCAAAAACAAACTGCCCCAATAAAGAATACCCACAATAACCTAGCAGAGCGGCTGCTTTCCCTGCACACCGTGGATTCACCGTATAAAAGGCTCCCTGAATATAGTTACGAAAGTTTGAAGAAGGGGATAGCATGTTCCCATTGTCATACTGTGAACACTATCGTTACCAGAAAAACATTAATATGCACTAGTTGCGGGAAACGGGAAAACATCCAATTAGCCGTATTGAGAAGTGTTAGAGAGCTCCAGTTGCTTTTTCCGGGAGAAGCGTTAACAGTCAATAAGGTCCATGAATGGTGCAGTTCTATCAAAACGAAAAAGCCCATTAGAAACACTCTTCTAGAAAACTTTACATTGATCGGCTCTGGCCGTGCCACTCACTATATAACTAAAGGTGAATAAAGGAGTATCGCTAATAGGACCCGATACAACCAATAGTACCCTTATGAAGTCCAAACCGGCAACATAAGGGTACGGTACAAGTCCAATCGTACCCTTATGAAGTCCAATCCTGTTACATAAGGGAACGATACAAGCCTAATCGTACCCTTATGAAGTCCAAACCGGCAACATAAGGGAACGATACAAGCCCAATCGTACCCTTATGAAGTCCAAACCGGCAACATAAGGGAACGATACAAGCCCAATCGTACCCTTATGAAGTCCAAACCGGCAACATAAGGGAACGATACAAGCCCAATCGTATCCTCATGAAGTCCAAACCGGCAACATAAGGGTACGGCACCTAATTGGGTTCCGTTCCATATGCAAACAGTGAGCTTACCGTAATTTTTCTAATTGTTATCTTGCAAGTATCCTAACAATATCATCCTCTACCTTCCTGCTTTCTCGGTCGTCCAGCAGGTTATTCAGCATAATGGAAAAAATAAGCGTTTCCTCGTTGCTTGTTTTTACGTAGCCTGCCAGGGTGCTTACGCCTGTCAGTGTGCCTGTTTTAGCGGCCACACGATCTTTCAGTTGCTCTTCTTTCAGCCTGTTTCGCATCGTTCCGCCCACCATCCTGTCTTTCGATCCGGCTACTGGAAGGGCACGATGGAATGCTGGAAACCATTCCTCTTTTTGTACTAGATATAGCAGTTTACTAACTTCATTCGCTGGTATAAGGTTTGCGTGAGAGATTCCAGATCCGTCCCGCAATACAAGCCGGCTGGTGTCAATGCCCATATCGCTAAGGACAGCGTCCATAACTTCAATCCCTTTTTCCCAGCTGCCTTCACCATGAACGACCTTGCCCATTTCCTTAACCAGCACTTCCGCATGGCCGTTATTGCTTAGTTTCATAAAGGGTAACAGCAGTTCCGTAAGCGGCATCGATTTATGAGAAATCATCCTTGCCATGGTTTCGGTGGCATACCCCGTTCTAATTTTCCCAACTACTTTTATCCCTTGTTCTTCTAGTGACTTTTTAAAAATACTTCCTGCATACAAGGAAGGCTCCCAGACAGCGATCCATTCCCGCAACTTGTTTGAATCAGCAGGAATGGATCCTGTTATCCTGATTATGTTCGTGCCATGTTCACGTTCAATATGGATATCCTGTTTTCCTTCCGGATTCACTGTCACTGATTCATTTATGATTGTGACATAATCCGTCTCGGGTTCAAGCGAAATCACCGCTTCTTTTCCTTTTTTGCCTGGTAAAATATTGACAATGACAGTTCCTGCATCAAAATCCTGGTTGGGCGAAGCGGTAAGGGCGGAAACCTGTGCGCCATAATATTGATGCTCGTCATTCCAGGTCAGATCTTCTGAATAACGGATATCATCAAACCAGCTGTCATCAGCTACTATATCACCAGTAACCTCCTTGATTCCCCTATCCTTGAGTTCTTTTGCCATTGCATCAAAGTCGGCAGGGAGCATGGTCGGGTCACCCATACCTTTTAGATAAAGGTTTCCCTCAAGCGTTCCGCCATCAAGAGTTCCATCGGACAAAACCTCTGTTGTAAACCGATAATCTTCTCCTAAAACGGAAAGCGCCGCAGCAGCCGTGAACATTTTCAGCACGGAAGCAGGCTGCATTCGAGTGTCTGCATTATGCTCATACAAGAGCTTTCCATCATTTGCAGACCGGATGCTGATCCCCGCCAACGCTCCATCAAGAATGGGCTCATCTTCTAACAGTTCCCTTATTTCTGCTGAGAGCTCCCCAGCAGGCTCGACAGCTTTGGCAGGTGGTTCCTCTGTATGAAAAAATGGAATGATGGCTAAGATGAGAACAAGCGGGAACAGTGTAATTATTGTAGTTTTTTGTTTCAATTTCTTGTTCATTCCTTTCATTTATCAACTGTATTCGACAGGAAATTTCCCAATTACCAATTAATAGAGTCTATGATAATGTTTTAAATAATATAAGGTTCAGGAGGGAAAAAAATGTACCGATATTTTTGGAATACCTTACTCATTCTAGCCATCGGAGCAGGATTTTACTTCTATGCCCAACTGATTTTTTCGAAGGTAAACGACCCTCTGTACGGAACATTGGCGCTTCTTGCAGGAAGCCTGTTTGCGGCAGGGATTTCGAGAGAGCTCCTATTGATTTCACAATCAAGGAGAGAAAATATTTAAAATGTCACTTCCTACACCCTGGCCCGCGGGGTGTATTTTTGTTTTTTCGAGAATAAATAGGTTTTATGTTAGGTACTATCAGGGGGTATGATAAAATAAGTTTATAAGATAAAAGGGGGTTTTTAGATGGACGTATTAGAGCCCGAAGTGAACGGATCTGAATGTGGCGACAGCTGTTGCTCGTCAGAAAGAAAGAGCCATCACTCTGAAAAAACGAAAAAGAATCTCGTGACGAGATTGAATCGGATAGAAGGACAAATTCGCGGCATCAAAGGCCTGATAGAGAGAGATACATACTGCGATGATGTGATCACGCAAATTTCCGCGACGCAGGCAGCTTTGAACAGCGTGGCGAAACTCCTCCTCGAAGGCCATATGAAATCCTGCATTGTTGAACGAATCCAGGAAGGCGACAATGAAGTAGTGGATGAACTATTGACTACGATTGAGAAGCTGATGAAAAAATAAAAAGCTGTTTTGTTTTTCATTAAACATAATGTTCTGTATAATGACACTAACTTATATATTCCTTCGGGGTCGGGTGAAATTCCCAACCGGCGGTGATGAAGCGATGCTTCTTAGTCCGTGACCCGGTTAACATTTGTTAAACGGTGGATCTGGTGAAACTCCAGGGCCGACAGTTAAAGTCTGGATGGGAGAAGGAAAAAAACGAGGATTAAGAGAATGGGACCAGTATGCCCTTTTTTAACCCTCTATTTTGGCATAACCTTTTTTAGGACCCCGAAGCAATTTTGTTTCGGGGTCCTTTTATTTTCGTGAATTATTTTTAAAAAGGAAGGAGGAAGCTAGGTGAACGATCAGGACTATATGGCATTAGCCGTCAATCTTGCGAGGGCGACAGAGGGCCAAACTTCCCCGAACCCGCGAGTTGGCGCCGTTCTTGTAAAAGACGGACAGATCATTGGGATGGGTGCCCATTTGAAGGCGGGAGAGCCGCACGCTGAGGTTCATGCGATAAAAATGGCAGACGGAAAGGCTGATGGTGCCACTTTATACGTTACCCTCGAGCCGTGCAGTCATTTTGGAAAGACACCGCCATGCTCGAACCTGGTCATTGAGTCGGGCATCAAGAAAGTGTTTGTCGCTTCGTTTGATCCGAATCCTCTTGTCGGTGGAGCAGGAATCAAGAAGATGCGGGACGCTGGCATTGAGGTTGAAGTTGGCCTAATGGAGGAAGAAGCAAAAGCGTTGAATAAAGTGTTTTTTCATTACATAAGCACTGGCCTACCCTATGTAACATTGAAATCCGCCACCAGCCTGGACGGTAAAATCGCCACGGTGAAAGGGGAGAGTAAATGGATCACCGGGGAAGAAGCAAGAAAGGATGTCCATCATTTCCGCCACGCACATGATGCCATTCTGGTGGGTGTCAACACCGTCATTAAAGATAATCCCAGCCTGACGACAAGACTTGATTCCGGAGGGAAAAACCCCATCCGCGTGATTTTGGATAGCACCCTCAGAACACCTTTGGAATCTAGAATTGTCAATGACCAGGCTGCTGATACCATCATTGTGACTGGGGCAGACGTCGAGCCTGAAAGAGTAAGGCAATTTTCAGAACGGGGCATTGAAATCATCAAGCTGGAAACGACGAAATTTGGAATAGTGGATATGTTGAAGAAACTGGGAGAGAGGAGCATCACTTCTGTCTATGTAGAAGGCGGGGCCGAGGTTCATGGCAGTTTTTTAAAAGAGAAGGCCTTCCAGCAAGTAGTCACTTATATCGCTCCAAAACTGCTGGGCGGGAAAAATGCTCCAGCTGCATACGGAGGCGAAGGTATTGCCAGGCTTGAGGATACAATTCCTTTAAGAATCATAGAAGTAAAACAAATTGGCCAGGATATACGGATTATCGCTGAGCCGGAGTAGAAGGAGGAATATATGTTTACGGGGATTATAGAAGAAATCGGGACCGTCGCCAATATTCAGCATAGCGGCGAGTCTTTTGTCCTGACAATTGAAGCGAAAAAAGTGCTGACAGATGTCCACCTTGGAGACAGTATAGCCGTAAACGGAGTCTGCCTGACTGTCACCTCCTTTACCGAAAACAGGTTTACCGTCGATGTCATGCCGGAAACGGTCAAAGCATCCAGTTTAAAAAGTGTTAAAAGGGGTTCAAAGGTGAACCTGGAAAGAGCGATGGCAGCGGGCGGCCGGTTCGGCGGACACTTTGTCGCCGGCCATGTGGATGGAGTTGGCACCATCAAAGGGAAAAAGCAAATAGAGAACGCGGTTTACTATGAAATTCAAGTGGACCCTGAATTGCTGAAATATGTCATCATGAAAGGCTCTGTCGCAGTAGACGGGACGAGCCTGACTGTTTTCGGAGTATCAGAAGACAGTTTGACTCTATCGCTTATACCGCTCACATTAAAAGATACGGTACTAGGATTCAAGGATACAGGAGATATCGTCAACATCGAATGTGACATGATTGGCAAGTATGTGGGGCACTTTTTGAGCAACCAGTATCCGTCAGAACCAAAACGAGGCAACAATATTACAGCCCAGTTCTTAGAAGATAACGGGTTTATGTGAGGGTGATGTAAATGTTTGATCCAATTGAAGAGGCTATATATGAACTCATGCAGGGAAATGTAGTCATTGTTTGTGACGATGAAGACCGTGAGAATGAAGGAGATTTCATCGCTTTGGCAGAAAAGGCGACACCTGATGTCATCAATTTCATGGCGACGCATGGCAGGGGATTGATTTGTGTACCGATAGAAGAGGAATTAGCTCAGAAGCTGGACTTAATGCCGATGGTTTCCCGGAATACGGATCCTCATGGCACAGCTTTTACCGTGAGCATTGACCATAAATATTCAACTACCGGGATTTCCGCATTTGAACGCTCGGCAACTGTGTTAAGTATGCTGGATCCAGAATCAAAGGCTGCTGATTTTAAAAGACCTGGACATATTTTTCCGCTTGTTGCCAAGAAGGGCGGAGTATTAAGGAGAGCCGGCCATACAGAGGCCGCAGTCGATCTGGCAAAGCTAAGCGGTGCCAAGCCTGCCGGGGTCATCTGCGAAATCATGAATGAGGATGGCACGATGGCTCGAGTACCTGAACTCCGCAAGATTGCCGACCAGTTCGATTTGAAAATGATTACGATAAAAGATCTTATCCAATACCGAAATCGAAAAGACCAATTGGTTAAAAGAGAGATTGAAATCAATCTTCCTACCGAATTCGGTATTTTCAAGGCCGTTGGTTATTCAAACGTAGTAGATGATAAAGAACATATTGCACTTGTAAAAGGAGAAATCGATCCAGATGAGCCGGTTCTTGTCAGAGTCCACTCCGAATGTTTGACTGGTGATGTATTCGGTTCCTTCCGCTGTGATTGCGGCCCGCAGCTCCATGCAGCATTGAGCCAGATTAATAAAGAAGGTCGAGGTGTCCTTCTGTACATGCGCCAGGAAGGCAGAGGCATCGGACTGATGAACAAGCTTCGCGCGTATAAGCTACAGGAAGAAGGTTACGACACCGTTGAGGCCAATGAAAAGCTAGGCTTCGGAGCCGACCTCCGTGAATACGGAATTGGCGCTCAAATTTTAAAAGACCTTGGCATCAAGCAAATCAAGTTGCTGACCAACAATCCAAGGAAAATCAAAGGGCTTAAGGGGTATGACCTGGAAGTAGTCGACCGGGTGCCAATCCAGATGCCAACAAGGGAAGAAAACGAAAATTATTTAAAAACAAAACACAGCAAATTAGGGCACTTACTAAATTTTTAAGTGGAATGGTGCATTAAGCCATAAGATGTCCCCTTTTATGAAAGTTAATGAATTTATTATTCTAAATAAACAAACTTAAACCATCTCATTGGAGGAATAAAACATGAACAGAACATTTGAAGGTAATTTAGTCGGAACAGGCCTGAAGGTCGGAATCGTAGTTGGGCGTTTCAATGAATTCATCACAAGTAAACTTCTGGGCGGGGCACAGGACGCGTTGAAAAGACATGGTGTTGAGGATGGCAATGTTGATGTTGCCTGGGTACCGGGAGCATTCGAGATTCCATTGGTCGCGCAAAAAATGGCGAAAAGCAATAAGTATGACGCGGTCATCACATTGGGTACAGTCATCCGCGGATCCACTCCACATTTCGATTACGTTTCAAACGAAACAGCAAAAGGTGTATCAGCCGCTTCCATGAATTCAGGGGTTCCGGTCATCTTCGGAGTACTTACTACAGATACAATCGAGCAGGCGATCGAACGCGCCGGCACTAAAGCCGGCAACAAAGGCTGGGACGCTGCAATGTCGGCGATTGAAATGGCGAATTTGATGAAGAGTATTGAAATGTAATAACTTTTGAAGCTGCAGGCAAAGTCGCCTGCAGTTTTTTTATCTGAAAAATTACGGCACTTCCGCGAAAATAACACAAAAACTTCCCAATCTTTTAAAATCCTCGCCTCAGTTTGTTAATAATTTGTTCATAATTTCTGGTTAAGATGAAGACAAGTTAGAAGCGAGGAGGAAAAAATCAATGAATGAATTTGAGCAGAGTTCCCGTTATCAAGAGCAGGAGCCCGTTAAAAAATCATATAGATTCAAAAGTATCCTATCTACTGTCATGGCAGGGGTGGTCGGTTCGGCGATTACACTGGCGGCGGTGAATTTTACAGAAGCGGAGCAAGGAAATCAGCTTCAGCCTAAAACGGAGTCAGCCGCGGAAAGCAACACAAACATTGTAACGACTCCGACTTCCACAAAGAGTTCTGGGTCGATAGCGGACATTATTGAAACTTCTTCAAAATCGATTGTTGGCATCACCAATATCCAATCCCAGAACAATCCTTTTTCCCAAAGTCAGGGCAGCGTAGAAAGCGGATCTGGGTCTGGGGTCATTTTTAAGAAGGAAGGAAATAGCGCCTTCATTGTAACCAACAACCATGTCATTGAGGGAGCATCAAAGGTGGAAGTCAGCTTATACAATGGCGAAAAGGTGGCAGCAGAGGTTGTCGGTGCCGACGCATTGACTGATTTAGCGGTTGTTAAAATTGATGCAGCAAAAGCAGGGAAGATCATCGAGTTTGGCGATTCATCTGTCTTGAGGGCTGGTGACCAAGTGCTTGCGATTGGAAACCCGCTTGGCCTTGATTTATCGAGAACGGTGACACAGGGAATTGTCAGTGCGGTAGACCGCTCCATTTCAGTACCGACTTCTGCCGGAGAATGGGAAATGAACGTCATCCAGACGGATGCGGCAATCAATCCTGGAAATAGTGGCGGAGCATTGATCAATACGGATGGAAAAGTGATTGGCATCAATAGCCTGAAAATCTCGCAAAATGGCGTCGAAGGTCTCGGCTTTGCGATTCCAAGTAATGAAGCCTTGCCAATCGTCAACCAGTTGATCGAAAAAGGGAAAGTGGAACGTCCATACCTAGGTGTAAGTCTTGCGGATCTAGCTCAAATTCCTGATATGTATCTAGAAAACCTTCCTGACAGTGTGGATTCCGGTACGATGGTCACTTATGTAGACCAAAATTCTGCGGCAGCTAAAGCTGGCCTTCAGGAGCAGGATATCATCGTGGGCATTAATGATGAAAAAGTGGAACAGGCAAGTGATCTGAGAAGATATATGTATACAGAGCTTCAAGCTGGAGACAGTGCTGACCTGAAAATATACCGTGACGGCAAGCAGCAAACCTTGAAGGTAGATTTGTCTGCTTCAAGCAATGAATAATGGAGGGAAATGATGATTGCTTTTATGAAAAATAATAAACTCTTAATGATATTTTCGGTGATTTTTTTAGGGCTTCTGCTGGTATTTGCGACAGCTTTTACGAAAACAGAAACGGCAGCAAGCATCAATGGTGAAAAGATCACAAAGGATGAACTGAACACAAAATTAACAGAGATGTATGGCGCAGATATTCTTGATTCACTGATCACGAATAAAGTGATTGAAATGGAAGCGACGAAGGAAAAGGTGAAGGTAACCGGAAATGAGATAGATGAAGAGCTTACGAAACTGCAGGAATCTTACGGCGGTGAAGAAGCCTTTGCTGCTGCACTTGAGCAAAACCAGGTGTCGATGGACAAAATCAGGGAGGACATCGAAATTTATCTGCTCGCGGAAAAAATGATCGGTTCTTCGATTGACGTGACCGAAGAGGAAATGAAGACGTACTTCGAGGAAAATAAAGAGTCTTTTGACCAAAAAGAACAGGTGAAGGCGAGCCATATTTTAGTGGAAGATGAGGCGACCGCCAAGAAGGTCAAGGAAGAGCTTGATAACGGAAAGGACTTTGCTGAATTGGCAAAAGAATACTCGACGGACTCAAGCAATGCCGCTAATGGCGGGGACCTCGGCTACTTTGGTAAGGGAGAAATGGCAGAGGAATTTGAAAAGACAGCATTCGCGTTAGAAGCCGGAGCGATCAGTGAACCGGTGAAAACAGAATTTGGCTACCATATCATCAAGCTCGTCGATAAAAAAGCTGAGAAGGCTGCAGAATTTGAGGAGCATAAGGAAGAAATCAAAGAATTGCTATTTGACCAGAAAGTCCAGGCAGAATATACAAACTGGATGGAGGAGAAAAAAGCAGAATATGAAATAAAGAGTTACCTATAGTTAATTCACGCCCCTGCAAGGTTTGCAGGGGTTTTTGCGTCAAGTATTCCTGCGAGTGACATGGTTAGAAGATCATAGGTCAGCTGATGAGAAGCTTAATTATAAAAATTCTTAAACAATTTAGTTGCAGGCCAAGTTTCCTTTGCGATAAAATGTTGACCAAAGGAAACTTTTTGATATACACGCATATATTATTTTTACAAATGGAATACTGCACCCAAAAAGTTGACCAAAGGAAACATTTTAGAGCAAGTCCATCAATTGAGGCTTATACCTAAAAATGAAACTTTTTCAAGCTATTGCATAAACTAAGAATTATTCTTTTCATTCCTAAAACAACTACGGGTCAGGTCAAATATTCATATTCAAAGGAGAATAAAAATGACAGAGGAGATTTTATTTGCTTTCGGTTTGACTTTATTCGCAGGTCTTGCCACAGGAATCGGCAGTATTCTTGCCTTCTTCACATCCCGGACCAATACAAAGTTTCTTTCAATCGCGCTAGGATTTTCAGCTGGTGTGATGATCTATGTGTCAATGATCGAAATCTTCGTCAAAGCGAAGGATTCCCTCGTTTCTGCGATGGGGCTGCAGTTAGGGAACTGGGCAACTGTTGGTGGATTCTTCGCTGGAATCGTGTTGATTGCGTTAATTGATAAGTTCATACCAAAGCAGGGAAATCCACATGAACTGAAAAAAGTCGAGGATATGAATACACCCTCGAATGCTTCTCATGATGCGGCCCTCTTGAAAATGGGCACATTCACGGCGCTGGCAATTGGGATTCACAATTTCCCGGAAGGAATCGCTACCTTCACCTCTGCTATCCAGGACCCTGCATTGGGTGTGGCCATAGCCATTGCGATCGCCATTCACAATATTCCTGAAGGAATCGCTGTTTCTGTACCAGTTTATTTCGCGACTGGCGATCGAAAGAAAGCTTTTAAACTATCATTTCTGTCAGGCCTTTCGGAACCGATTGGCGCACTTGCAGCATACCTATTCTTAATGCCATTCCTGAACGATATCATGTTTGGCGTCATTTTCGCAGCCGTCGCCGGAATCATGGTATTCATCTCACTCGATGAATTATTGCCGGCCGCAAAAAAATATGACGAATCCCATCTTGCTATTTATGGTTTAGTTGCCGGTATGGCTGTCATGGCGATTAGTTTGCTTCTATTTATCTAAAAACAAGTGCTTAATATACTATTATTTTCCAACGCGGAAGAGTGGCCTGTAATAAAACGGTCACTCTTTTTAGTGCTTTCGATATTGGGAAAATTCAAAAATAGTCAAAAATACATGTGACTTTTATGTAAACGTGCAATTTTACCTGATTCAAAAGGCTTAAAAATGAACAGATTAGCTTATTGTCATTATCAGAAAATTTTAAATATAATAGAGTCTGTAAAACCGGCAACACCATAAAAATGCAGAGGAGTGGTTGGATGAAAAAAAGGAAAGCGTTAGGAGCAGCACTACTAAGCATGACAATGGGCTTATCGATGTTCACGGCTGGGGCATTTGGCCAGGCACCAGAGGCACAGGATACATACCGGGTTTTGGTTCAGGGTCCTGCAGCTGAAAAGGCTAAGGCAAAAGATCAGTTCGGCAAGAGATGGGATTTCGGGGCGAAAGGTTTTACAACAGAAGTCAATGCGAAGCAATACCAGGCACTATTGAAAAATAAGAATCTCCAAGTGGAAACAGTATCCCAGGTGCAGGTGAATGCGAAGCCGGGTGCAGGTGCCCAGGCAGCGCCAACCGATCAAACGCCATGGGGAATGGAAGCAATCTATAATGATAGCAATCTTCAAGCAACTTCTGGCGGAGCTGGCGTCAAGGTAGCTGTCCTCGATACCGGCGTCAATGTGAACCATGCTGATTTAGCAGGAAGCGATGAACAGTGTAAGGATTTCACACAAAGGAAATCACCTCTAGTCAATAATTCATGTTCGGATAAAAATGGCCATGGAACTCATGTTGCAGGAACAGTCCTTGCTCATGGCGGAACAGGGTTGGGCATTTACGGAGTGGCTCCGGATGCAGACCTTTGGGCATATAAAGTACTGAATGACAGAGGATCAGGTTATTCGGATGATATCGCCGGAGCAATCAGGCATGCTGCAGACGAAGCAGTACGTACAGGTTCAAAAGTGGTCATTTCCATGTCACTCGGATCCAGCAGCAAGAGCACAATGATTGCTGATGCTGTCAATTATGCATATGGAAAAGGTGTCCTCATTGTTGCCGCGGCAGGTAACAGCGGACCGAATGCCAATACAATTGGTTACCCGGGTGCCCTTCCGAATGCAGTAGCTGTAGCCGCTTTAGAAGATGTGCAGGAAAACGGTACATACCGTGTTGCAGACTTCTCATCTCGCGGAAACCCGCTGACTGACGGTGATTATGCGATTGGTGAGCTCGATGTGGAAGTATCCGCCCCTGGAAGAGCGATCGAATCCACCTGGTATGATGGTTCTTATAACACCATCAGCGGTACATCAATGGCAACTCCGCACGTATCAGGGCTTGCCGCGAAAATCTGGGCTGCAAATCCAAACATGAGTCACACACAACTTCGTGCAGAACTCCAAAACCGCGCGAAAGCGAACGATATCCTTGGCGGATCAGGTGCAGCATCAGGCGATGACTATGCATCAGGCTTCGGATTCCCACGCGTGAAGTAAATATAGTTTGAGAAGCCGCTTGATCGTTTAGATTGAAGTGCACCCATTATTAGACACTATCTAATAGTTGGAAGTGCAGTTCAATAGACGATTGAACGGTTTTTCATTATATTCTGGGTGGCGACAACTGGAAAAAAACGCTCAGAATTTCCAGTTCGCCAATAAAATTCGATTTTCGCCAATAAGTAAGTGGAAATCGCCAATAAAATTTGATTTTCGCCAATAAAAATAGAAAATCGCCAATAAAGTTGTGAACTTCGCCAGTAAAATGATTCGATAATAAAACTTTGCTAAGAAAAACAGTCTTGATCATGCCGTATTTAAAGCATCGTCACGAAATTATAGCGAAACCATAGTTTTTTTACCGGGAAATTTGCTATTTTTATATCCAACTCCATTTTTTATAGTGCGTTTATTTTTTATATAGCGACTTTTTAATTAATATAGCGAGTTTTAATTTTATATAGCGACTTTTTAATTAATATAGCGAGTTTTAATTTTATATAGCGACTTTTCATTTAATATAGCGAATTGGAAATTCACCGCGGTTTTTTCCAGCAACAAAAAAGAAACCGAGCCAATGGACTCGGTTTAGAACTTCCGTTTTGAATAAAAATTCTCCGTAAAATATGGTTCATGCTTCGGGCCGAATGCTACACCGACGCCTAGCAGTTTGAAGTCTGCTTTCAGGATATTTTCGCGATGGCCGAGTGAGTTCATCAAACCTTCATGCGCAAAAATGCTGCTGAATTGACCATAAGCGAGATTTTCCCCGGCAACGGAGAACGCAATATCGTCTTCAGCCATCCTGTCAAAAGGCGACTGACCTTCAGGATTGGTGTGGCTAAAATAGGAGTTTTCAGCCATATCGGCACTGTGTTTGCGGGCAGTTACCCTCACCTGATCATCCCAGGTAAGGATGCCTAACCCATGAACTACCCTCGATGCATTAGTCAAATCAAATAGCTGATATTCAAATCCTTCTTTCAAAGCCTCACTAGCTTCGGTATAAAAACCTGCCTTGCTCTGCTCCAATTTTACGCTGACAATCTGGATTGCCGTAACAGTATTATTTCTGTGTTTATCATAAAAAACTGTCACATAGCTGTCGTCTAAATTATATACGTCATAGTCCTGGTCTTTCTGGAACTGGTAATAGACAAGCCCTTTTCTGATCTCGCCAAGTGGTTCGCCAAGTGTCTGACGGACAGTTTCTTTTGGTACCCCATATTTAATACCGTTTTTGGCGGCAATCAAATCCTGGTTTGAATACATCGCATTCACTGAACCATCTTTACCATAGGAAATCATGATAAAGTTCTGGAAATTCTCATGATAGGCATGCCACTCTGTTCCGTATTCATTCACGGACACACGTTTCGCGGCGCCAAGCTGTTTTTCCACTTCACCCTTCTGAGCGCCAATGGCAACATTATGGATTGTGAATGTCTTTTCAGAAGGTGTTTCCAGTTCAGGTTTTGCTACCTCTGGCAAAAGGTTTTCATTCTGTGTCAATTCTTCTTTTTTCTCATTGACCTGCCATAGGAGCTGATTGATGCCGTTATTGAACTTCTCCAGCGCAGACGCAAGTTCTGGATTCTCTTTTACATTCACTATTTCGTTTTTTATATTTTGAAAGTCTTTATTTTCTGTAAGGTATGGCCATGAAAAATAAGCCAAAGCTCCAATAATCAAAAGTGAAAATAGTTGTCTCAAAGCTGGTGGTCACCATCCTTTTATTCCATATCCCCAATATACCCATTAAAAGATAATAAAAAGCATAGCGTCGACGGGAAATGTAAAACCTAATTAGCAAACTGCATGATGCGAGTAATTGTGAATTATTTCACAAAAAGTTCATAACTCTGCTGATCATATCTTGAGATCAGATTGTATTATTACTATATCGATAGTGTTTACATTGCCACAGGAGGTTTTACTCATGAAAAAACTGTTACAAATCATCATCGGGTTAGGATTCATTCTAACACCTTTTTATACAAATGCTCACGTAAAATGGTTCACTGAGGTGGCACCAAAGAAAGAAACCATTGAAAATATTTTGTCCCCATTATTCATGGGACTGGCCTTACTGGCAGCAGTCGTTCTTGCTTCTTTGACTTTGGTCATTCCTAAAATGGCCCAATGGCCTTTAATCAAAAAGTGGGATGATTTCCTTTCAGGTTTCAGGAAATATTCAAGATATTTATTAAAATACGGGACAGCGGCGGCATTGATCATCCAGGTCACCAATGGCACTCTGTTCGCACCTGAATTCCATATTGAAAGCACGTTAATGACGGTTTTAGCATGGGTGGCAATCGGCCTGCTACTAGTGCCTCATCATTTCGCAACAAAGTTCGGAGCATCACTCTTACTCATTTTATTCATCATGGTCACTGTTAATCATGGCGTCTTCTATATGCTGGATTACGGATTTTATGTAGCGATCATTGGGGTGCTGCTTGTTGGCAAAACAAAGCTGGAAAAAGTAGGTTTCCCGTTTTTGTATTTAGGCACAGGGCTCTCCCTTTGCTGGGTCGCTGTTGAAAAATGGGTGTACCCAACAATGTCGCTTGATATCGTCGCGAACCACCAAGTGCCTACTTTCGGATTCGAACCAGCAGCCTTCATTGTAATGGCCGCTTTTGTAGAATTTGTTGTCGGCTATTTGCTTGTTGTGGGAATCCTGAACAGGGTGCTCGGTTTTGTAGTCACCACCATCTTTATCCTGACGACCATGCTATTCGGCTTCACCGAAGTCATCGGCCATTTCATGATTCATATCGTGCTAATCATTTTCATCATCGAAGGCGTATCCTTCTACAATCCGCCAATCAAATTGCATAAGACAAAGGTGGATCAATTCGTATTCATCTTCTTGAACTTCATCTTTGTGTTATCAGCATTTGTGTTGATCTATTATCGATTTGCTTAAAATCTGTAAACAGCCTCAGAACATGGGGCTGTTTTTCTTAGATATAACCATGGGATTTTTTACTTTGAGAAATGTCCAGCTGCAGCGCCTAGTCCCTCGAGTCGCATGTCTAGCTGCGGCTCCTAACTCCTCGAGACGTTTCGGTCCTGCCATTGAAGTCAAAGAGCGACTTCACTGTCAGGCCCTCCAACGCTTGTCGGAGTTGGGCAGTCGCCTCCGCTTTTCGAATTGTCCAGTGTTGCCTCCTAGAAACTCCGAAACTTCAACTCCGCCGGCAGAAGCAAAAAGCGCTTCTTTGTCGGAGTCTCCAGTTTCTGCGTTTCTGGACAGTCGGCTATACTTTTCGTGTTCGGTCCGCCCAATGAAGTCAAAGAACGACTTCACTGGTCGGTCCTCCAGCGCTTGTCGGGCCTGCCCAAGGCGCTTCCGCTTTTCATAGAATTATCAGACCATTTGTTGACGCTTGCTTCTGTTCTTGTTACGATTTCTCTAGTTGCAAATGGGATGGGAGAGATGATGATGAAGTCTTATTCGTTTGAACCTGGTGCGGAATTTGCTGCACAGCTTGATAGCGGTGATGTACTCTCGTGTTTTCGGGAGGAGTTTTACCTGAAGCCGGAGTCTATTTATCTTGATGGGAACTCGCTTGGTCTTCTTTCAAAGCGGGCTGAGCAAACTTTACTAGAATCATTGGCTGACTGGCGTGAGCTCGGGATTGATGGCTGGATGGACGGCAATCATCCTTGGTTCTATTTATCTGAAAAACTAGGAGAATTGACTGCTCCGCTCGTTGGTGCTTCACCAGAAGAAGTAATTGTAAGCGGATCCACAACGGTCAATCTGCATCAGCTAGTAGCTACTTTTTACAAGCCGGAGGGAAAGAGGACAAAAATCCTCGCAGATGAATTGAACTTCCCTTCTGATATTTACGCTTTGCAGAGCCAGCTGAGGATTCATGGCTATGACCCTGACTCGCATCTGATCAGGGTAAAAAGCAGGGATGGAAGATACTTGGATGAGGATGATATCATCGAGGCGATGACAGATGAAGTGGCGCTTGTCGTACTGCCGACCGTGTTGTACCGCAGCGGGCAAATCCTTGATATGGAGCGGTTGACAAGAGCGGCCCACGAACGTGGGATCCTGATCGGGTTCGATGGCTGCCATTCAATAGGCGCAATTCCGCATTCTTTCTCTGACTGGGGAGTGGACTTTGCTTACTGGTGCAATTACAAGCATCTGAATGGCGGACCGGGAGCGGTCGCAGGACTTTATGTCAATTCGAAGCATTTCGGTTCCAAGCCGGGTCTTGCCGGCTGGTTCGGTTCGCGAAAAGACAAACAGTTTGATATGGAGCATATCCTGACACCTGCTGAGAATGCAGGCGCCTACCAGATTGGGACGCCACATGTACTGAGCCTGGCACCATTGCTCGGGTCACTGGAAATGTTCGCCGAGGCTGGCATCCAGAATATCCGCGAAAAATCATTGAGAATCAATCAATATCTAATGGATTTGATTCAGCATGATCTTGGCGATGCCGGCTTTAAAATTGGCAGTCCAACAGAGGATTTCAGGCGCGGGGGCCATGTGAGCCTGGAGCATAAAGAAGCAGCGAGAATCTGCAAGGCTTTGAAGGAAAAAGGAATCATTCCCGATTTCCGAGCTCCAAACATTGTCCGCTTAGCACCTGTGGCACTTTACACTTCCTACACAGATGTGTGGAATGCGGTACAGGTTTTGAAAGAAATCATGGTCAATAAATCATATGAGAAGTTCAGCAATGAACGCGGAGTTGTAGCATAAGGGGGAGCATGGCAATGAGAGAAGAACAGAAAACGGAACACGAAATCCATACCGATTTTTCAAAAGAACTGTCTTATGGAAGCTATCTGCAATTGGATAAAATCCTGTCCAGTCAGCAGCGGCTCTCTGACCATCACGATGAAATGCTGTTCATCATCATTCATCAGGCAAGCGAGCTGTGGATGAAACTGATTTTACATGAAGTGAATGCGGCAATTGACTGCATCCGTAAAAATGATCTGGAACCGTCTTTCAAGATGCTGTCGAGGGTGTCGAGGATTCAGGAGCAGCTGATTCAGTCATGGAGCGTGCTGTCGACGCTTACTCCCGCAGAGTATATGGAGTTCCGTGACAAGCTCGGCCATTCCTCCGGATTCCAGTCTTATCAAAATCGCCTGATTGAATTCGCCTTAGGGCAAAAACAGGCACATGTGCTATCCGTGTACAAGCACGATGCTGAGCTTTTTAAAACGATGGATGGGGCATTGCATGAACGCTCGATTTATGATGCTGCCATTCAAGCACTGTCGATGCGCGGGCTTCCGGTTGATGATGCCGCGCTTAACCGTGACTGGTCGGAGCCGTACGAACCAAATGCCAGCGTCGAGGAAGCGTGGCTGGCTGTCTATCGCAATGTCGACAAGTATTGGGACCTTTATGAACTTGCGGAAAAACTTGTTGATATCGGCAGCAAGCAGCAGCTCTGGCGCTTCAACCATATGAGCACCGTTGAACGAATCATCGGGCATAAGATGGGCACAGGCGGTTCTGCAGGAGTATCCTATTTGAAAAAGGTCGTCGATCACCGATTCTTCCCTGAACTATGGAGTTTGAGGACCAAGCTATAATATGAGAGAAGGGGAATTCTGTGAGCTCGGAGCTTAAGGTGAAGTTGTAGCCAGAAAAGTGGGGAATCCTGTAAACTTGGAGCTTGAGGCAAATTTGTAACCAGAAAAGTAGTGGGAATTCTGTGAGCTCGAGAGCTTAAGACGAAGTTGTAACCTGAGAAGCAGGAAATTCTTGGAGCTATGGTGTGAGAGAACGGATCTATAACAAGAAAGAAGGAAACTGTATGGGAAACTGGATGGATATTTCACAGGTTTTAAATGATAAAATTCCTGTATGGCCTGGCGACACGCCGTTTGAATATAAAGTGAGCTGGGGCATGGAAGAGAGCGGTTCGGTGAATGTTGGGCAGGTGACAATGAGCACTCATACGGGAACACATATTGATGCCCCTTTTCATTTCGAGAGCGATGGCCAAAAGGTCATTGACCTTGACTTCAATCTTTACATAGGTCCTTCGCTGGTCATTCATGTCCCAGAGCCAGCGAGTATTGGAGTTAAGGAGCTGGAAGGCATTGAGTTGCAGGGAGTCAAGCGCCTGCTGATCCGTACCGACTCATGGACGGATAAAACAGCTTTTCCAGAACACATTCCGCACATCGAACCGGCATTGGCAGCTTATCTAGCCGAAAAGGGAGTTCAGCTGCTCGGATTGGATTTGCCATCGGTCGATCCTCTGGACAGCAAGGAACTGCCCGCGCATCATGAATTGAACAGCCGTGGCATTCATATTCTTGAAGGACTGGTACTGAATAAAATCGAGCCGGGAGAATACGAGCTTGCCGCCCTGCCGCTGCCGCTGGAACAGGCTGACGGAAGTCCTGTCAGAGCCGTGATCCGGAAAATTATATAAAAGTACACGAAAGAGGTTTCCTTAGGGCAGCCTCTTTTTTTATTGGAAAGTATAAATATTTCCACTTAGATTAGTGTCTAGCTCCAGCGCCTAGCCAGTTTTCATCCATGAAATAGCTTCCTCTAACGCTTGTCGGGGCTGACCAAGGCGCTTGCGCTTTTCTTTTTTTTGTCGAAAATTTTGCCATGATTGTTATTGACCAGGTTGGTCAATAAGGAATATAATGGTGTTGACCAACCTGGTCAATAACCTTTAAGGAGGGCATGATGACGTCAAAATTTTCAAGTATCAATCCTGAAAAACAAGAACGAATCCTGAACGCTGCTCTCAAGGAGTTTGCCCAAAAAGGCTATGAAAATGCCTCCACGAATGAAATCGTTAAGTCAGCAGGAATTTCAAAAGGACTGCTTTTCCATTATTTTAAAAACAAGAAAGAACTCTATCTATACCTTTATAACCACTTTGCCGATGTGATGGTACAAGAGTTCTTTAATGAATTGGACCTGAGCGAACGGGACATTTTCGAACGGATGAAAACACTGATGATCCTGAAAAACAAACTGATGGTGAAACATCCGGAAGTATTCGACTTTATTGTGGCAGCATCAATGGATTCCGCGGAAGAAGTAAAGGAAATATTGAATAACACAAAAACTGAACTCATCCAGGCTAGCTACAGCCGGTTGTTCGAGAATATCAACATGACGATGTTCAGGGACGGAGTTGACATCCAAAGAGCGATCAACATCATCATGTGGACACTCCAGGGATTCAGTAACCAGGAGCTGGAAAAAGCCAAAAAACTGAACAAAGGGCATCACGACTTCGATGAAGCCTTCAAGGAAGCGGAAGTGTATATCGATATGATGAAGAAGGCTTTTTACAAGAGTGTCTAATGTACATCGATATTTATTAGCTTGGCTAAGTGGAATCGAATGAAAAGATAAATAGAAAAGAATCTGGGAGGGTCTGGCATGAACGTGATTGAGATTAAAAATCTGACGAAAATGTACGGCAAGGCCAGGGGAATTGAGAATGTCAGCTTCAATGTAGAAGAGGGAGAAATTTTCGGCTTCATAGGGCCGAATGGTGCGGGGAAATCGACGACGATCAGGACGCTGTTGTCGCTGATCTATCCGACAAGCGGCAGTGCGACGATTTTCGGTAAAGACATCATCACCGCTGCGCCGGAAATTAAAAAGGATATCGGCTATCTGCCGTCGGAAGTTTTTTACTATGACAATATGAAGGTCATGGACCTGCTTAAGTATTCAGCAAGCTTTTACAAAAAGGATTGCACCAAACGGATCAAAGAGCTTGCAGACATCATGGAACTGGACTTGACCAAGAAAATCGATGACCTTTCACTTGGGAACAAGAAGAAGGTGGGGATCGTCCAGGGACTGCTGCATGAACCAAAGCTGATCATCCTCGATGAGCCGACAAGCGGCCTGGATCCGCTTATGCAGCAGAAGTTTTTTGATCTTCTGGAAAAAGAAAATAAGAAAGGCGCGACCATTCTGTTTTCTTCCCATATCCTCAGCGAGGTGCAAAGGCTGTGTGACAGGGTGGCCATCATCAAGGACGGCCGGATTGTCACGGTCGAGAAAATCAGCACGCTAAAAGAAAACACGTACAAGAAATTCAAAATCGAATCTCATTCAATCATCGATAAGAGCCTTTTTGATATCGAAGGCGTGAACCAAATAGAGCAGGATGGCAACACGATCAGCTTTTTGTTCAGAGGGAATCTCAACTTGATCATGAAAAAAATCGCTGAAATTGACGTAACGAACCTCTGGGTGGAGGAGCCGGATCTGGAAGAAATCTTCATGCATTATTATGAAAAGGAGGAATAGGTCATGAATATGTTCCTTCATGAGCTTAAGGCGTACCGGAAGTCAACGATGATATGGACTCTGTCATTGGTGGCGCTGGTGGTGTTGTTTTTATCTATGTATCCTTCTTTTTCAAAGGATGCCGAAGAGTTCAAAAAGCTGCTGGAAGGTTTCCCAGTAGAGTTGCGGAAAGCGATTGGTCTATCAGTGGATAGCATTGCGACATTGATTGGCTTTTTTTCATACGCTTTTCTGTACCTGAAGCTTGCGGGCGCAATCCAGGCGATGAACCTGGGCACCTCGATTTTATCCAAGGAAACACGAGAGAAGACAGCCGACTTCCTGCTGACAAAGCCGGTGACGAGAGCGCAGGTTGTTACTTCGAAGCTGATGGCTGCGCTGGTTTCCATTGTGTTGACCAATTTCGTTTTTATCACAGCTACATTTGTGATGGCCACCATCGTGGCTGGGGACGATTTTAACAAAGAATCCTTATTCCTGATTGCGGCTTCCCTGTTCTTCCTTCAGCTTATATTCATGGCGCTAGGAATCGTGATCTCCGTGATTTTTCCAAGGATTAAATCGGTGATTGCGGTTTCGCTTGGTACTGTGTTCGGATTTTTCATGCTTGGGATGATCAGTTCGACAACGGAAGATGAAGCATTGCGTTATTTGACGCCCTTCAATTATTTTGACTCGACATATATCACGGAACATGCTAGCTATGAAGCTTCTTTTCTTGTGACTGGGGCGCTGGTTATCGTGGCAGCGTTGATTGCCAGCTACTATTTGTACGCAAAAAAGGATGTCCATTCCGTATAGGGAGGAGGGAAAATCGTGAATCTTTTTAAAAGAGAAATGAAAGCAAACAGAAAATCGCTGATCATCTGGTGCATTGGGGTGGTCTTCATGGTCGCGTCGGGGATGGCAAAATACTCGAGCCTCGAGGGAACCGGGCAATCGATGAACGCACTGATGGCCGATATGCCTAAATCACTTCAAGCCATCATGGGAACAGGATCGCTGGATTTGTCGACAGCAATCGGTTATTTCGGAGTCTTGTTTTTGTACCTTGCCGTGATGGGAGCCATCCATGCAGCAATGCTCGGATCGAACATCCTCGCCAAGGAAGAGAGAGACAAAACGGTGGAGTTCCTGCTGGTCAAACCGCTTTCGAGAACGAAGATAATTACATCTAAACTATTGGCTGCCCTGGTGAATATTATTATTTTTAACCTTGTCACCTTCGCTTCCTCCGTCGGCATGGTCCAGAAATATGCAGGAGGGGAGGACATAATAGGGGACATCATCCTGCTGATGGTTGGGATGTTCATCCTTCAATTGATCTTCCTTGTCATCGGAACGGCAATTGCCGCTGTTTTGAAGAACGCGAAAAAAGCAACATCCCTGGCCACAGGAATCCTGCTCCTCCTTTTCATTCTCTCAGTCGCAGTCGACCTGAGTGAAAAGCTGGAAGGTTTAAAATTCCTGACTCCATTCAAGTATTATGACGCGAAGCTGGTTTTGGATGAAGGCGGATTCGATCCACTGTATCTTGGGTTGTCATTCTTGCTGCTAGCCGGGCTCACAATCGTTACCTTTGTCTTTTATCGTAAAAAAGATATGAATATATGATACTTGGGGTAAATGTACCCTTATGTAAGGCACCAGGCAACGATAAGGATACATTTAGGAGGTAAACATACCCTTATGAGAGGCAACAAGCAACGATAAGGGTACATTTAAGAGGTAAACATACCCTTTTGAGAGGCAACAGGCAACGAAAAGGGTACATTTAGGAGGTAAACGTACCCTTATGTGCGGCACAAGGCAACGAAAAGGGTACCTTAAAGAGGTAAACGTACCCTTATGAGAGGCAACAGGCAACGATAAGGGTATATTTAAGAGGTAAACGTACCCCTATGTAAGGAAACAGGCAACGAAAAGGGTACGATTAAGAACAAAACGTACCCTTATACAGCGTTCACGCACTCCATAAGGGTACATTTCATTGATAGACTGAAATGATAATCTTGATCCAGTGAAGAAAAACCATTTCATTCCGTGACTTCCACATGATTTACCTGTAATACGCATCCGACTCCGCACAACCTCCAATATTATTCACCGAACTGGCTATCATCCGATACTTTCTCAAACTCCTCGTTCACATTTTAGTAAGAAAACAGCCGTCTTCGTATTCGGTAGGGGTGCTATACTTAGATATGTTAAAAACTTCACATACCTACTTAAATCATATATAGGATAATCAAAACACATTACATTACTAAAGAATAGGTGAGCGGAATGGACGAAAAGAAGGTTATTGTTGTTGGCGGCGGAATTACGGGGCTGGCGACAGCCTTTTACCTGCAAAAGGAAGCCAGGGAAAAGCGACTGCCGATTAAAGTGAAATTGATTGAGGCGAGTGACCGTCTCGGTGGTGTCATCAGTACTGAGAAGCGGGACGGATTTGTTATTGAAAGAGGACCAGACTCGATCATAGCGAGAAAGAAGAGTGCTACGAGATTGATAGAAGAAGTGGGACTCAAGGATAAAATCATTTCCAACACAGCCGGCAAATCCTATATTTACGCTAGAGGCAAGCTTCACACGATGCCTGAAGGATCTTTCATGGGCATTCCCACAAAGGTAACCCCATTTGCGTTATCGGGTTTATTTTCGCCGCTGGGGAAATTGCGGGCGGCGGGGGATTTTATTTTACCAAAAGGAGCACCGAAACCAGATCAGTCACTTGGGGCCTTTTTCCGTCATCGGCTGGGTGATGAGGTGGTTGACAATCTGATTGATCCGTTATTGTCAGGAATATATGCGGGCGATATTGATGAACTGAGCCTGATGGCCTTGTTCCCGAATTTTTACGATATCGAACAACAGCATCGCAGTCTCGTCATAGGACTGAATAAATCAATGCCAAAGCCGCCAAAAACAGTCAAACAAACTGGTTCTAAAAAGGGGATGTTCATCTCATTGTCAACAGGTCTTGAGGAGTTGATCCACCGGGTTGAAAGCCGCCTGGAAGAGGGAACGGTCATAAAGAAGACGGCTGTAAAAAAGGTAGTAAAGACAGGCAGTACCTACCAGGTCCAGCTTGAAACGGGAGGTGTAGAAGCTGCAGACAGTGTTGTCATCACGACCGATCATTTCCATGCACAGCAGATGCTTTCCGAATACGCATTTATGGATGACTTCAAAAATATGCCATCCAATTCTGTGGCAAATGTGGCGATGGCATTCCCAAAATCGGCAATTGAGAAAGATATCGACGGAACTGGTTTCCTCGTTTCAAGGAACAGCGATTTCAGGATCACAGCCTGTACTTGGACGCACAAGAAGTGGCCAGGTACCTCACCGGAAGATATGGCGCTGCTCCGTTGCTATGTCGGGAAGCCGGATGATCAGGAAGCGGTGGATTTGTCAGATGATGAAATCGTCGAACTCGTATTAAGAGATTTGAATAAGACGATGAACATCACGGCAAAGCCAATTTTCCATGTAATCACAAGATGGAGAAAATCGATGCCGCAATATACGGTCGGCCACCTTGAAAGGATTGCACAGGTGAAAAAACAGCTGGGCCATGAGCTCCCGGGTGTCTACCTTTCCGGCGGTTCTTTTGAAGGAGTCGGCATCCCTGGGTGTATCGATCAGGCAGAGGCAGCAGTGGAAAAAGTCATCAGCCATCTTTCTGAATAATTTCCGCCGCTATCTTTCAAAAAAAGATAGCGGTTTTTTTACTTTTTAATAGAAAGATAGAGAAATACTTCTTTTGAAAAATCTAAACCTTCTGTAAAATAGGCGTATAAGGATAAAACAGTTTGGAGAGATCTCTATGCGTAATAGTTTCCCAATATTCGGTACAGATGATGAAACAATCTATAATCCTAATGAACTGCTAAGTTTATTTTTGGATTGCACAGCTGATGGATTTGCTATTGTCGATATGGAGAATCGATTTTTAAGAATCAACCATAAGTACACGGAAATTTTCGGCTATACAGAAGAAGATTTGATTGGGAGAACTTTCTATGAGTTTTCAAATCCTGATTTTGTTCCAGGGATCATTGCAGAAGTGCAGAATGGAAAAGCCTTTACCAACATGATAACGCAGCGTTTCCATAAAGACGGGTCCCTGCTGGATATTGCGGTCTCTTACTCTCCTTTCCGGAATAAAAGCGGGAAAATAATTGCGATCATTGCGATTTATCGTGACATCACCCAGATAGTGAACATGGAGCGCGAACTAAATAGGACAAGGGAATTGTATGAACTGATCACCGAGAATACGACTGACCTGATCAAGGTGATTGATAAGAATAAAGTGATCGTGTATGCATCACCTTCACATGAAAAAGTAATCAATCTGAAGCCAGAGCAGATTGTCGGTAAAAGTCTAAGTGAATTTTTGTCGCAAGCGGAAGAGTCTATCCTTGATAAAAAGCTGGAGGAAATTATTGAAACAGGCGAGCCGCAGATTTTACGGAAGAAATTCATGACCTGTGACCAGAATACGGTTTACACGGAATATAATTTTTCGCCGATTTACAATGAGAAAAAAGAGATAGAGTCCTTTGTCAGTGTTGGCCGGAATATTACCGACCGGGTCAAACAGGACGCCACCATCAGGAACCTGGACAGGCTTTCGGTCACCGGACAGCTTGCAGCAGGGGTGGCACATGAAATCCGCAACCCTTTGACTTCATTAAAGGGCTTTTCAAAACTATTGCAAACATGCCTTGATAAAGAGAAGCAAGCAGATTATCTGGCCATCATCATGAATGAACTCGACAGGATCGACACAATTGTCAATGAGTTTATGTCACTGGCAAAGCCCCAGGCTGTTAAGTTTGTACAAGAAGACCTGAAGTCAATTCTGGAGAGTACGATTAATATCATCCATCCGCAGGCCTTGCTGCATAATGTCCAGATCATCACCAATTATCCCGAAAAGCTGGTCATGCTTTCTTGCAATTCACACCAGCTAAAACAGGTATTTTTAAACTTCCTGAAAAATGCCATTGAATCCATGCCTGAGGGAGGAAGAATCATTATTGACCTTCAGCTGAATGGAAAGGGGAAAGTGGTTGCGAGTATCACCGATGAGGGAACAGGCATCGAATCAGATCGCCTTAGATATCTCGGAACGCCTTTTTACACGACAAAAGATAAAGGCATCGGACTTGGCTTGACTGTCAGCAATAAAATCATCCAGGAGCATAACGGTACGATGAGGATCATCAGTGAAGAAGGGCAAGGGACGACAGTTTTAGTTGAACTGGATTGTCTGGAGACATAGGAAAATGAAAAGCGGCTTCCTGAATTGGAAGCCGCTTTGTTGTTATTCCTCTTCTTTGTTGAACCATAATGGATCGTTATTATCTTCTTCCCCATTATAATTAATGAAAATTTCTTCCCCAGCCTTGATATCACGATAGGCATAGAAATCAAATGTGTGATTGTCGAAATTGATTTCATACGTTGCATTAGGCTCGTATGAGTGATTGAATAACATACCATATCCCAGAAGGATAGCAGAATGATTAATGCCATATTCAAAGGCATAATCCGCCAGCGCCGTTTTCTCGATATGAACATGCTGATCGTTCGGATAGGATAGCACGGGAGCCTCATGAATCAATTCGCCTTTTGCAATATCACGAGTTGCGAATACTCCTCTATTGAATTCCCCATCGCTAATTTCAGAAGTTTTAACTTGAATCATTTTTTCACCTGCTCGCTCTATTACATTGTTGTTTCTTACTCCTTAAGCATGACGGTTTTTTAAAAGAAATGCAAACTTATTATGAATTTCCAGGCGTTTGCTTAAAAAAGTACGCTTATGGCCATAACCAATATGAGTTTCTTCTTCGTCTTTTTGCTGCATTATATTGAAGAGGTTTAGCCTAATAAAAAAAGACTGGCTTACTTGTGGCCAGTCCTTATTACTTTTTAGTAATTTTCGAAGGGTTATTGATTTTGTAAGCAACTGAGACATCAAGAAGCAAAGTTTCATCTTCAACGTCCTTGCCTTTTGGAAGGCTCTTTTTGACGATTTTGCCGTCGAATTCAAGCTGATGCCCAGGCTCGAGTTCATGCTTTTTCAGCGTTTTGCTGTGTGAGCCCCATGCCAATCCAACCTCGATAGGTTCTTCCTGCTCGATCCTGACATTCTCGAAAACGACTACTTCGTCATTATCCTCATTGAAATGGTTCCAGCTAAGCGCAAACTGCTTCACCGTCGCTGAAAAATGGACCTTTTCCTCTGGCAGCACTAATTTAGGAGCCTTTTCTTTTTTGACTTTTTCCTTTTTTGCAGGAGTTTTAGCTTTAACTTCCGTTGTCGCAGGAGCTGTTGCTTTAGGCTTCTCTTTCGTTACCTCTACAACTGCACTTTCATCCCCGGAAGCTTGAGCAATGATTTCCTTACCGAAGCTGGAAGATTGCATCTCCTTGAGATACGCCGGGTGGATACAAGTTAAATTGCCATCCGGAAATTCAATCACAAGTGTATTGAATTCAGCTGTTTCACCAAAGATTTCATACCCTTTTATCGTAACCAGACAATGCTGGTATCTGTCTTTATACCAAAACTCTTTCTTCGTGCTCAAACCCCATTCTTTGACCTTCTCGAGATAATGAGCATCATCCTCGAATTCTTCGTACATACCCTTTGGAGGAATATATTGAGTTAAATGTGACTGGCTAGTGCCTGCAACCGAGTTTGCCATCTGACCACTTCCTTTCAAGTCTATTTTACCTTTACAGGACAAAGAAAAAAAGCGCCAGCCATTTTGTTGATGGAAGACAATGAACCAGAGTGAACTGTCTATACCCATCACCATAGGCATGACGGACAGAAAAGAAGGAAACGCAGCAGCTTTTGTCCATCATCTGGTAAGGGGAAAAATACCCTCACTTCCTCCGCAACCGTCTCTAATTACACACACATTTTGCTTTTACAAGGTTCATGAAAGGTTTACAGGCCTCTTTAAGAATAGACAGTAGCTATTACTTCGCAGGTTAATGTCTTTTTTCGAAATAGTGGGCCTTTAACGTGCCGGGAGCTTGGCCTTTTGAATATACAAGACTATGGAATTCAAAAGGGAGGCAGCATATGAAAATCCGCAAAGCTATTATCCCGGCAGCAGGGCTGGGGACACGATTTTTACCGGCAACAAAAGCACAGCCAAAGGAAATGCTGCCGATCGTTGATAAGCCGACAATCCAATATATTGTAGAGGAAGCGGTCGCCTCGGGGATTGAGGAAATCATTATCATCATCGGCAGGGGAAAGAGATCGATAGAGGATCATTTTGATAAATCCTATGAACTGGAAGACGCGTTATTAAGAAGAAATAAGCTTGAGATCTTAGAGGAGGTCCAAAATATATCAAACCTGGCTAACATCTATTATGTCCGGCAAAAGGAGGCGCTCGGCCTTGGGCATGCGATTCTCTGCGCAAAAAGTTTTATCGGCAATGAGCCTTTTGCTGTTTTGCTTGGCGATGACATTGTAAAGTCAGAAATTCCTTGCTTAAAGCAAATTATCAATGTATTTGAATACTGCAATAGCTCCGTCATTGCCGTACAGAGCGTAGATGATAGCGATGTCGGCAAGTATGGAATCGTAAAGCCAAAGGGAGCGAACCTGGAACCGAACCTATTCTATATCGATTCATTGATAGAAAAGCCGAAAAAGGAGGAGGCTCCTTCCAATTACGCGATTATGGGACGCTATGTCTTGAGGCCTGAAATTTTTGACGTCTTGGCACAGCTTCCCTCAGGCCACGGCGGAGAAATTCAGCTGACGGATGCGCTTAATGAGCTTAATAGACGGCAGGCTGTATTGGCATACAACTTCGAGGGAAAGCGATATGATATCGGGGATAAAATCGGTTTCATCAAGGCAACAATTGATTTCGCACTGCAAAGGGAAGATACCCGGGACGATGTCATCGAGTATTTGAGAGAGGTTCTGATGATGACGGACCTGAAGAGCGAGTGTGAGTGACATGAAGGTCGCTGTACTTGGAACTGGTTATGTAGGATTGTCGACCGGAGTTTGCCTCGCCGAAATTGGGCATGACGTAGTTTGCATAGATGTGGATGAAAGGAAAATCAATGTCCTCAAGCAAGGCAGGTCCCCGATTTATGAACCAGGGCTTGATGAACTTCTCATGAGAAATGTCTCTGAAGGAAGACTGACTTTCACTGCTAATCATTCGCAGGGATTAAGGAAAGCTGACATCATCATCATTGCTGTCGGGACACCCCAGAGTGACGATGGGCAGGCGGACTTGAGCTATCTTGAGCATGCAGCAAAGGATCTTGCTGAACATATTGTCCGGGATTGTGTAGTCGTGGTTAAAAGCACTGTGCCAGTTGGCACGAATGAATATGTGAAACAACTCTTATTGTGTCAGCTGAAAAATAAAGTTGAGATCAAGATGGTCTCTAACCCAGAATTCCTCCGGCAGGGAACAGCCATTGAGGATACCTTGAAAGCAGACAGGATTATCATTGGCTCGGAGAATGTTGATGCCTCTGAAAAAATCCAGGAGATGTATCGGCCGCTGAACGTTCCGTTTTTGTTGACGGATGTAAGAAGCGCAGAAATGATTAAATACGCCTCCAATGCATTTTTAGCGACAAAAATCAGTTTTATTAATGCAATCGCTAATCTTTGCGAAGCCGCCGGAGCTGACGTCGAGGCTGTAGCGAAGGGAATGGGCTTTGACAAGCGAATTGGATCAGCCTTTTTAAACGCCGGAATAGGATATGGCGGGTCCTGTTTTCCTAAAGATGTTAAAGCACTCCTGCATACATCCAAGGAGCTAGGAGTTCCTTTTTCATTATTAGAAGAGACAATCGCCATCAATGACCATCAGCAAAAGTTGCTTGTTGATAAGGCTTTGAAACGATTCGGTACATTAAAAGGAAAGAAAATCGCCATGCTCGGCCTCTCCTTCAAACCGAATACGGATGATATGAGGGAAGCGCCGTCGATCAGGATCGCCCGCGCCATCACTGCTGCTGGTGCAAAGGTTACAGCATATGATCCGGTTGCAACAGGCAATGCAAGGAAGGTCATCGGTGACATCATCACTTACGTTGACTCTGCAGTTGAAGCTGCGACAGGTGCTGATGCTTTGTTTATAGTGACAGAATGGGATGAGTTCAAACAGCTTGATGTTGCTGTCCTATTGGATGTCATGAAGCAGCGAATCATCTTTGATGGCAGGAACTGTTTGGAGCAAGTCGTCCTTAAGATAGGGTGTCCAATTGAATATTATCCTGTCGGCAGGCCGGAGGTTATTATAAAAGATAAGAAAATATGACTTTATATCGAGAGTTGTCCAGCTCCAGCGCTTGTCGAGGCTGACTAAGATGCTCGCACTTTTCTTGAGAGGGAATGATTGAATTCATTCCTTCTTTTTGGTTTATGAATGTTACTAACTTGCTAATAAGGTAATCTTGAAAGTGTTTTTTAAAATGGAAGAACAGGGAATAGTAAGGGTGATTTGAAACGTAAGCGGAGGGGAAATTTGTGAGGCTTAATCTGCTCTTGATCGCCTTTTTTGGTTCATTATTATGTTTTATTATGATGTCTTATCTTGTACAGGCTGATCATTTGGTTAATTTCGACAAGACTGTCATTGATATGGTGCAGGGACTTGAAGCAGGGGTGCTGACTGCAGCGATGAAGTTCTTTACCTATATAGGTTCGACAAGATTGATCATCATCTTGACCATTCCGATTTTCTTATTCCTTTTTTTTGTTTTAAGGCTCAGAGGCGAAATCCTCATATTCCTGGCTGTTGTGTATATAACACCGATTCTGAACAGATTGCTGAAATTGTATTTTCTGCGTGCCAGACCAGATTTTCACCGGCTGATTGAAATAGGCGGATACAGTTTTCCGAGCGGCCATGCAATGAATGCTTTTTCTTTTTACAGTATCCTTGCTTTCCTGCTCTGGCGCCATGTCCCCACTCGACCGGGGAGAATCGTCGTCATCCTTTTCAGCAGTTTGATGATTTTTGCGATTGGAATAAGCAGGATTTATTTAGGTGTACATTACCCTAGTGATATCATCGGCGGCTTTCTTGCCAGCGGTCTGTGGGTCGCAGCAGTGATCTGGTTTTTCCAAAGATACATAGAAAGGCTGGAGATACCGAAAAGGGGGTACTGACAATATACTGTTTTACCGTTTTAACAGGCCCGATAATGGGAATGGAATGAAAGACACCTAATTGGAATACATATCATATTTCTCTCACATTTTTATTGTATAAAAGATTAAGGCAGAGGCTTACGAAGCAATGTGATTTAGTGAACAAACTTTTTCGAGGTGACTTTATGTATAAAAAACAAGAAAAAATGCTTATGTGGCTTGCTTTTATAGTGGCTGCCATAATGGGTCTGTCTTTTATCGGAAGAATTTTTGCTGGATAGAAAAGGGGTATTAAAAAAATGGGGAATGAAGAATCAGTTTTTTTCAGCCGTGTCTTGACGGAGCTTACATTATCCTTCCATATTATTTATGCCACTATAGGAGTGGGAATACCGCTCATGATCATGATCGCTCAGTGGCTTGGAATCAAGAAACAGGATGAACATTATATCCTGCTTGCTAGAAGGTGGACGCGCGGTTTTGTCATCACTGTAGCGGTCGGAGTTGTGACAGGAACGGCAATTGGCTTGCAGCTGTCATTGTTGTGGCCTAATTTTATGGAATTGGCAGGCAATGTCATTGCTCTTCCACTGTTCATGGAGACTTTCGCATTTTTCTTTGAAGCGATATTCCTTGGGATTTATCTTTATACTTGGGACCGGTTTGAAAATCAGAAGAAACACTTGCTGCTATTGATCCCTGTTGCGGTCGGGGCCTCATTTTCAGCGGTGTTCATCACAATTGTGAATGCATTCATGAATGCACCGCAAGGCTTTGACCTGGTGAATGGACAGCTGGTCAATATCAATCCGATTCTGGCGATGTTCAATCCTGCGATGCCGACAAAGGTTGCCCATGTGCTGGCGACTGCTTATATGACTTCGGCTTTTGTACTCGCTTCGATTGGCGCATTCAGGCTTTTAAAAGGATCCAATCATATCTACCATAAAAAAGCGTTATTCCTAACAATGAAAATCGGCTTGATCTTTTCGATTGCTGCTGCGGTCATTGGGGATTTCTCAGGTAAATACCTCGCAGAATACCAGCCGGAAAAGCTGGCAGCAGCGGAGTGGCACTTCGAGACTCATGAAGGAGCGCCGTTGATGCTATATGGTGTTCTTGATGACGGCGAAGTAAAATATGCGCTTAAAATTCCTTATGCGCTAAGTATTTTGGCACACAGCAATCCAAATGCTGAGGTCATTGGCCTTAATGAATTCCCTGAAGATGAAATCCCTCCACTGTATATCCATTATTTATTTGATGGAATGGTGACGATCGGGATGTGGATGATGGCCCTGTCGCTTGCTTATGTCGTGGGTGTGTGGATGAAATGGAGTTTTATCCGGACCAGATGGTATCGCTGGCTGATCGTCTTTGGCGGACCGTTGTCGATCGTGGCGATTGAGCTTGGCTGGTGGTTTGCTGAAGTCGGAAGGCAGCCCTGGATCCTTCGCGGAATCATGAAGGTTGAGGATGCGGCAACGACTAGCGGACAAGTCGATTTGATGCTGCTGCTGTTTGCAGGTTTATACTTAATCCTTGCCATCGGCAGCACAGTTGTCTTAACAAGGATGTTCCGGAAAAACACTGTTGAACAGGAACTGGAAGACAGGGAACTGGAGAAGGAAGGTGAGTTTCGATGACACTTGAAATAATCGGCATATCGGTTCTTTGGATATTTCTTTTTGGATATGTCATCGTCGCTTCCATCGATTTCGGGGCAGGTTTTTTCAATGCGTATAGCTTGTTCAGAGGAAAGCAGCATATCCTGACAGGAATCATTCAGCGATATTTATCTCCTGTCTGGGAAGTCACGAATGTATTCCTTGTATTTTTCTTCGTGGGAATTGTCGGCTTCTTTCCTAAAACGGCTTATTACTATGGAACCATCCTTCTTGTTCCAGCCAGCATTGGCGTTGTTTTGCTGGCGATCCGCGGAGCTTATTATGCGTTCACCACTTACGGTGGATTGAAGAACAAGAGGTACACGTACTTATATGGACTTACTGGCTTGTTCATCCCTGCCTCACTATCGATCGTACTGACGATTTCGGAGGGAGGCTTTGTAAAGGAGACTGCATCGGGAATAGAATTGGACTACTGGGAACTCTTCACCAGTCCTTTGACTTGGAGCATCGTTGTCTTGAGTCTGGCCGCCGTTCTATATATATCCGCCGTCTTTTTGACCTGGTATGCGAACAAGGCACAGGACGAACCGGCAACAGAACTGCTGAGGAAATATGCTTTGATATGGTCAGTGCCGGCAATCGTGACGGCAACTGGCATCATCGTGGAACTTAGAGGACATAACCCTGAGCATTACAGCAGACTGGTTGATCTATGGTGGCTGTTTGCCATTTCCTTCATCTTGTTTTTGGGAACCGTGTACCTGATTGGAAAACGGAAGGCATATGGTGTGGCATTCGGACTATTGACCGGGCAATTTTTTATTGCTTTTTTTGCCTATGGCATTTCGCATTATCCGTATCTGTTGTATCCGTTTCTCAGCATATACGACAGCTTTACAAATGAAGCAATGGCCATTGCGCTCATCATCGCATTCATTGCAGGGCTCGGACTGCTGCTTCCATCTCTGTACCTGCTGTTGAGGTTATTTTTATTCAATAAAGATTATGTCCAGGGAAAAAGGAACGACCATGCATAGGAGGCTGGAAAATGGCTGAATTCACAATGTTTTATGCTCCTTTCATTGTCATTATTGCATCGATTGCCGCGTCATTCTGGCTGGCAGGGAAGGACGAAAAGGTTGAATAAATTCAAAGAGCTGTCATGATGACAGCTCTTTTTCTGTGGATTACGAAAGCTTGCGCCACAAAGATGAACTTGAGACGACTGAGTCATTTTCAATGATGGCATAGGCAGCATTCGTGATGGCTTCAGGCAGATTTTTCCCAGTTCCTTTGAATTGGTTAAAAGCAGCCTCGGAAACACCATTGGATGAAAAGCTATAGCCCAGTTTCTCCAATCGCTCGACAATCAGCATAGCGTCAACCAGGTTCTGTTCCGGCTGGAATTCAGAGTCATTAATGAAAACACCTTTTTCATAATCGAACCAGCGGTCCCATCTGTTCAGCTTCCATCCTAATATCCTCCGTGCAATCGCATCCGTTTTCGTCATTGCTTTCTCCCTCTCCTTTATAAAATATTGTTATATAACAGTTTATTTAAAATCATTATATTGCATAACAGAGATAAGGCGCAATGAAAATAAATTTTTATCTGAAATTTGAGCATCTTAAAACTGGGGGTGACAAACATGAATGAAAAAGAAATCAGCCAGCCAAATGTAAGGCTCGGCGGAAAAATCGCCAAAGAAAAAGGCCGGACAAACGGTGAATTAGGAAATGACCAGGACATCAATTCTGGAAAGAGCCGAAAAAAATAGGAAAGAGGGATCGCCATGACAAATCGCAATGACAACCGCGAACGGAAAAACAAATACCCTAACAATAAAGAGCATAACATCTCCAAAGATGTGAATATTCGAAGCGGGATGACTAAAAAAGATTTAAAGGAATAATGGAAAGGGGGTTCTCCCCCTTTCAGGAAGCCAATTAAAGCAGAGAGTCAGCCAACAAAGCATAGGTATTCACCTTTTCTTCAAAGCTATACAGATTATTGATTATCATGAATTCATCAGTTCTGTACACCTCACCAAGCCTCAAAAGTTCGTCCTTCACTTTTGCTGGAGTGCCAATGATCATCCGCTTTCGATTTTCCAAGATCTTGGAGCGGTCGCTAGGAGTAAGCGGAGCATTTTTTGCCTCTTCCAGCGAGGGAATTCTGGTGTCCATTCCTTTTTCAACCCGCAAAAGCCATAAATCCTGGCTCAAGGCTAATTCTTCAGCCTTTTCCTCTGTTTCTGCGCAAACGACGAAAACACAGACATTTGCTTTAGGCTTATGAAGTAATGCTGAAGGCTGAAACTCCCGATAATATTGTTCTAGTGACCTTTTGCCATTAACAGGCGTAATGAAATGACCGTATGTAAAAGCTGTTCCTAGTTCTGCAGCAAGTCTTGCACCACGATGAGTAATGCCTAATAACCATAATTCAGTAGAACCTAATCCCTCAGGATAGGCTTTGACCTGATGATATGGATGGTCTCTGGATAATTCATTTCTTAAAAATCCCTGAAAGTCTTTAACCTGTCTCGGAAATTCGTTTAAGCTCTTCCTCAGCCCATCAGTCAAGGCAAGCCTTGTTGTCGCTGACCCGCCAGGAGACCGTCCGAGTCCAGCGTCAATCCGATTTGGGAACAAGGTCTCCAGCATCTTGAAATTTTCCGCGACCTTATATGGACTGTATTGCGGGAGAAGCACACCTCCGGATCCCACCCGGATTTTTTTCGTCATTGACGCAATGTGGGAAATCAGTACTTCTGGTGAAGAACCAGCAATGCCATTGGTATTATGATGTTCAGCCACCCAGAACCTGGTATATCCAAGGTCTTCCGTGATTTGTGCCAACTTCACCGTATTTCGTAACGCTTGGCCAGCAGTATCCCCCTTGCTGATAACAGATTGGTCAAGTACGCTCAATTTCATATTAACACCCCGCTATATGGTTGCTTTCTCCACTATAAAAACAATTTGTGAAAAAGTGGATACTAATGGCCACTAACTATTAAAGAACGCTTGAGCTCTTCTAACGGACAAAAACTGTGAAAAGATTAACGGAAATGTCCGATAGAGCCATTCTAACGGACAAAAATTGTGAAAAGATTGATGGAAATGTCCAATAGAGCCATTCTAACGGACAGAAATTGCGAAAAGGCCGATGGAAATGTCCGATAGAGCTCTTCTAACGGATAAAAACTGCGGAAAGGCGATGGAAATGTCCGATAGAGCTCTTCTAACGGACAAAAATTGTGAAAAGGTTGATGGAAATGTCCGATAGAGCCTTCTAACGGACAGAAATTGTGAAAAGGCCGATGGAATTGTCCGATAGAGCTCTTTCAAAGGCAAAATGGTCAATCGAGGTTTTCCAATGTAGCTCTTTAACAGTATTCCCTGGCCATGTACATACAAACTAACGCCAGCTAGGATTATACACTTGGGCTATCGCCCTTTTTACAGCATTAATTCTTATCCATCATCAATGTAAAATAAGTGCCATGGTCTGCAAACTTGATAGATTAGGGTGACAAGAATAGCGAAAATTATTAGAATATTAATAGATTTATAATAAATTTCATCGGGGGAGTCATGAAACAGAAAAAGCATCAAATGTCCCTGCAAACAAAAATCATCGGCTCAAACATTATTAATACAGTGTTTATCATCTTCATTTTCCTGGCGATATCACTGGTGATTGAATACAAGCAGGTTGAAAAGCAAAGGGGAAACCAGGCTCTTCAATTAGCAAGAACGGTATCATCAATGCCTACCGTAATTAGAGCTTTTGAGGAGGAGGATCCCTCGAAGACTCTTCAGCCACTCATGAATCAAATTAGACGGGAAACTGGGGCCCAATTCATCGTTATCGGGAATAAAGATGGACTGAGATATGCTCATCCAGATGAGAAGAAACTTGGATTGACAATGATAGGAGGCGATAACAGCCCGGCATTAAAAGGTGAATTTTATATCTCTAAGGCGAAAGGTTCACTAGGACAGTCAATCAGGGGAAAAGGCCCGATTCGGAATCAGCAAGGTGAGATTGTCGGCATCGTATCAGTAGGCTATATGATTGCTGACTTAAGGGAGGATGCTTTTCAGAGAGGAAAAGAAATAGGTTTCATTTCCCTGATCGTCGTCATGATCGGTATACTTGCAAGCTATCTTTTGGCTAAGAATATTCGGAGGACAACCTTAGGCCTGGAGCCGCATGAGATGACGTCCCTGTATCTTGAGCGAAATGCCATCCTTTATTCCATAAAAGAAGGCATTATCTCAGTTGATAAAAATGGATACATAACAATGATTAATCAGTCTGCTAAAGAACTATTGGATATTCAAGAAGACATTGTGAATCAAAAGATTGAAAGTATCATCCCCAATACCGGTGTGTATCGTGTACTGAAATCAGGAGAGCCCGATCGTGATCACGAAATCAGGTTAAGGAATAGAGATATGATCATCAATCGAACTCCAATCATTGAAAATGGTGTAGTGATCGGTGTGGTATCTACATTCCGAGATAAAACTGAGATCAATAAAATGCTCGAAACTTTGAGCGAAGTACAAAGGTATTCAGAGGATTTACGGGCACAAACACATGAATTTTCCAACAAGCTTTATGTGATATCAGGTTTGCTTCAATTGGGTAAGCATGATGAGGCTATAAAAATGATTCAGGCAGAATCAGAAGTTCATGAAAGTCAAAATAAAATCATTTTTGACCAAATATTCGATACGAAAATACAGGCACTTTTATTAGGTAAACTAGGGAAAGCTTCAGAGAAAAAAATTCATTTCCTTATAGATGAGAATAGCAGTATGGGTCCGCTGCCCGCACATATTCCCTACACAGATGTTATATCGATCATCGGAAATCTCATTGACAATGCCTTTGATGCTGTGGAAGGAAATAAAGATGGTGAAGTGACATTTTTTGCGATTGACCTGGGTGAGGATTTGATCATTGAAGTATACGACAATGGATCAGGGATTTCACTCAATGAGACAGATAAGATATTTGAGACGGGTTTTTCTACAAAAGGGGAAGAAAATCGTGGATACGGCCTGGCAATCGTTAAGCAGGCGCTAGTCAAATTGGATGGGAACATTGAGATAGAGTCCAAGCCTGCCAAGGGATCGGTATTGACCGTTTACCTGCCGAAAAAGAGATTCATTACTGCAAATTAGACTTATCGAAGATTGGACATCTAACAGGGAAAAGGGGTGGTGGAATGATCAAGGCAGCTATTGCAGAAGATGATTTCAGGGTTGCGTCAATCCATGAACAGTTTTTAGAAAAAATCGAGGGAGTCACGGTCGCAGGTAAAGCATTGAATGCCAGGGAAGCGATAGAACTGCTGGAAACTAAAGAAGTAGATGTGTTGTTGCTGGATAATTATCTTCCCGACAAAAACGGTGTATCCATACTGCCAGCCTTAAGAAAACGATTCGAGAATTTGGATATTATCTTGATTACTGCTTCTACAGAACGGAAAGTGGTGGAGCCCTCAATCCGCAATGGAGTAGTAGATTATATCGTCAAGCCAGCCACTTTCGAACGATTCAGGGAAGCTATGGAAAAGGTGGTCAGGCGCAGGCGATTGATGGAATCCAATGAGGAATTCAATCAGGAAATCATCGACAAGGTGATCACTGGCGGGCAAGCTGAACCGGTAACCGACCTTCTGCCAAAAGGAATCGACCCTTTAACTCTTGGAAAAGTCGAAGAAACCTTGAGCATGCTTTCAAGCGGCATAAATGCTGAGCTTTTAGGTGAGCAGTTAGGCGCTTCAAGAACGACAGCCAGAAGGTATTTGGAATATTTAATTTCCATAGGGAAAGCTAGAGCTGAATTAGAATACGGAATCGTTGGAAGACCAGAGCGGAAATACTATATGGTTTAAGACATCTCCTTTTACGGGAGATGTTTTTTTATGTAATCGATTCCGCTCCCGTGAACAAAATGAACAAAACAGCCACAAAGTTTTTTATGGAAGTAAAATTGTAAACGGTTACATTTTAATTATTCTGAATTAATATAGCGGATAAGGATGGAAGAAGATTTATAAGGGGGAAACATAATGAAAAAGTTTTTAGCGACGGCTGCAGCGTTCACAATGCTGCTGGCAGCAGGATGTTCGAACCAGTCATCTGGCGAGGGCAGTGCTACAGGGGAAAATGGGGAATGGAAACCGACTCAGCCGATTGAAATTACAGCCCCAGCTGGACCTGGCGGTGGTTGGGATACAACTGCTCGTATGGCTTCACAAGTTTTCGAACAGGAGAAAATCATTGATCAGCGCCTGCCGGTAGTGAACAAAGCAGGTGGAGGGGGAGCGATTGGCTGGGCTTATATTGCTGGTAAGAAAGATAGCGAGCACAATATGTTCGTAGCTTCACCGCCATTAATTTTGGTGCCTTTAAACGGGCAGTCGGAATACGGGTATGAAGACTTCACTCCGCTAGCGAACGTAATCGCAGACTATGGTGCTTTCGTTGTTAAAGCGGATGCAAAATGGAATGACCTGAACGATCTTTTCGAAGACATGAAGAAGGATCCAGCAAGCGTCAGCGTTATTGGAACGTCATCACCAGGCAGCATGGACCATATGCAGTTCGTGAAAATTGCTAAGGCCGCGGGCGTTGATGTAACAAAAATCAAGTATATTTCTGACCCTGATGCAGGCGGTTTAACAGCTGTATTAAATGGAAGTGTTGATGTTTATACAACTGGTGTTGCTGAAACAATCGAACAAGTAAGAGCAGGCAAAATCAAGGTCCTTGGCATCACTTCTGAGGAAAGATTGGAAGGAGAAGTCCTATCAGACTTCCAAACTGCAAAGGAACAGGGAATTGATGAAACGTTTGTAAACTGGAGAGGCTTCTTCGGACCATCTGGAATGGATCCTGCTGCCGTTAAGTATTATGAAGAGAAATTCAAGGAGTTAAGCGACTCTCCAGCATGGGATGAAATCCGCAAAAAGTATGGCTGGGGCGAACTTTACATGGATAGCGAAGAGTACAGCGAGTTCTTGAAAAAAGAAGCAGAAGACATGCAAAAGCTTCTTGAAGAGTTAGGGTTGGCTCGCTAACTCTCGGCAAGGAACTTAATTCAGGGCTCTTTTTCAAGAGATTTCTGACTGAAGTGCGAAAGAGCCAATTCGAAAGATAGAGCAGTCATGCCTGTTCTATCTTTCATTCTATTAAAAGAGGTGACCACCAATGCTAAGCAGGATCAATCAAAAAATCGCCGTCATCCTGGCAATTCTAGCAGGTTTCTATTTGGTATTAAGCTATAATCTGCCGAAATACCCCAACGCCATCATCGATGCGGATGTCGTGCCTAAGGGTTTAGGATTGCTATTGCTGTTTTTCGCCGTTCTTTTATATTTTGATAAAAAAGAAGAGACTGAAGCGGAAAAGCTTAAGCGAACCATTACCAAAGAGAATGTTTTATTATTATTGTCCGTTCTTGTTTTCATCTTAATTTATATTTTTCTATTAGAAATCGTCGGGTTTTTACTCATGACTGCCTTATTTATTTTTGGATGTTCAATATTCCTCGGATATAAAAAGCATGTAGCCAATGCAATTGTATCGGTTGCATTTTCTCTAGTTATATATGGACTATTCAACTATCTTTTAAAAATTAATCTGCCAGCAGGAATTATCCCGTTGTAAAAGGAGGGTCGATCATGGATGCATTTCAAGGTTTAATGTCAGGATTTCAAGTAGCTTTTAGCTTGGAGGGAATCCTGTTTGTATTTATCGGTGTTTTTGTAGGTACATTCATCGGAATGATGCCAGGATTGGGTCCAATCAGTGCGATCGCGATCATGATCCCGATCACTTACACGATGGATCCGACGGTAGCATTGGTCATGATGGCCGGTGTTTATTATGGTGCAATTTTTGGAGGTTCAAGTTCCTCCATACTTCTAAACGCACCGGGTGTTGCCGGGACAGTCGCAACAGCGTTTGATGGATATCCGATGGCCCAGCAAGGGAAAGCAGGAAAGGCGCTGGCCATTGCGGCAATTGCCTCTTTTACAGGGGGAACAGTCAGTGTCATTCTGCTCATGTTATTCACGCCAATTTTATCAGCTGTGGCAGTATCGTTCGGTCCAGCAGAATACTTTGCCCTCATGTTCCTGGGCCTGACTGCCATTTCAAGTTTGTCTGATGGGTCAACCATCAAGGCATTCATCTCAGCGACGCTTGGTTTCATGGTCGTGACAATCGGGATTGACAGTCAGACAGGGACAAGCAGGTTCACTTTCGGGAATCCTAATCTACTTGAGGGTATTGACTTCCTGGTCATCGCGCTTGGATTATTTGCTCTTGCAGAAGTCAGTACACTCGTCTTGAATCGAAAAGACAGTTCAACGAGTGACAATAAAGAGATTGGCAGCCTTCGTTTGTCGAAGGAAGATGTAAAGGAAATGAGCGGGCCGATGGCGAGGCAGTCTTTCCTGGGCTTCCTTATCGGTGTCTTGCCAGGGGCTGGAGCAACAATCGCTTCGTTCATTGCTTATATCACCGAAAAGAAGCTGGCCAAAAAACCAGAAGAATTTGGGAAAGGTTCTATAAAAGGCTTGGCAGCGCCTGAAACAGCGAATAATGCTGCTACAGGAGGAGCATTCGTTCCGCTGCTCAGCCTGGGCATCCCAGGTTCGGGAACAACAGCTGTCCTGCTGGGAGCATTTTTAGTACTCGGTGTACAGCCAGGTCCATTGTTGATTCAAGACCGTCCAGAAGTATTTTGGGGGATCATTGCGAGTATGTATGTCGGGAACATTTTTCTATTGATCCTTAACCTTCCATTGATTCCTTACATCGCGAGGGTACTCAGGATACCACGGCCGCTATTGATTTCACTTGTGATCATCTTCAGCTTGATTGGAGTATATGCCATCAGCTTCAATACCTTTGATCTGTATATGCTAGTCGCATTTGGAATCATTGGATTCCTGATGAGGATGTTCTCGTTTCCGGCGGCACCATTTATTCTGGCCTTTATCCTTGGTGGAATGATGGAACAAGCCTTCAGGCAAACGCTGACAATATCAAACGGAAGCCTGGGCATCTTCATGGATAAGCCAATCGCACTGACGCTGATCATTGTGAGCTTGCTGACTATTTTAGTTCCGCTGGTAACAGGGCGAAAAAAGGTTAATGCAAATAGTGATGCAGGAAAACCTTTATAAACATGGAAAGCTGCAAGCCACCTGGTTTGCAGCTTTTTATTGCAGGGCCTCAGTCTTCTGTATTCTCGCAGAAATGTTTATCTGCACTCAGAAGGGCTATAAGTAAGGTATTACAAGAATAGGAAGGAGTGCCGACATGAAGACAAAAAACTTACTGCTTTCAGTCACGTTTGGGACTGGCCTATTGCTTGCCGGCTGCGGAGCACAAGAAGAGCCGCCGCCTGAAGAGGATCCGGTGATGGAAAAGGATGAACAAGCTCCTCCGGCTCCAGATGGAACCCAGGAATTCCCTGATGAACCCGAAGAGGGCACAACTGAGAATGATGAAGAATTAACTGAAGATGAACAGGAAACAATCGAAGAATCGGTTGAAGAATAATGCAAGATGGAAGGCCTTAGAACCGTCTCGGTTCTAAGGTTTTTTTATTAAAATTTCACTTTGAAAAGGAGAGAAAAAGGTTGAGAAAAGCAATTTTACCATTAGTCATCATGCTCGCTGGCTGTACAGGTGCAGATAGTCCTCCTCCAGACAAGGACCATGCCTCTGATGGGAATCAATACACGGAGATGGAGAATTCCAATGAAAAAAATACAAAGCAAGACAGTGAGTCAAAAGTGACACTTGACGCTCCACATATATCCCAATTGCCTGAATTAGAGCGAGGCTGCGAGGTTACATCACTTGCTATGCTCTTACAGCATGCGGGCAAGGATGTTGGCAAGATGGAGCTATCGAAGGAAATTGACCGTGTTCCATTTGAAAAAGACGGGCAGAAGGGGCATCCGAGTGAGGGGTTTGTAGGTAATATGAAGACAATGGACGAGCCAGGGCTAGGAGTCTATCATGGTCCCGTTGCAGAATTGGGTGAGAAATACCTTCCGGGAAAAATATTGGACCTGACGGGAGAAGGATTTAAAGAAGTAGAGAAGCATATTCAAGATGGCCGTCCAGTATGGGTACTGGTACCAAGTACTTTTGCGGTCGTGCCTGAAAAGCACTGGGAAACTTGGAACACCAAAAAAGGCAAAGAAAGGATCACATACAAATGGCATTCGGTATTGCTCACTGGATTTGACGAGGATCATGTGTATGTTAATGATCCGCTGGAAGGTAAAAACGAGAAGCTCTCAAAAAAAGACTTCGTAGCTGGATGGGAGCAGTTCGGAAAGCAGGCAATTACTTACAAAGAGTAGAAAAGAAAATGCTGTTCCTTCCGATTTGAAGGAACAGCATTTTTTTCGGCCACATAGGGGTTACTCCCCATCACTGTCTGACTTATCATCATCCAGTTTAAAATCCTCATCTTCCACATCATTTTCAGTATCTTCAACCGGTGGTTCATTTTCCTGGTCCGTCTCCGCAGAACACCCGCTAAAAAAAATGGCAAGCGCCAGTGGAATTCCATAAAAAAGCTTCTTTTTCACAACAAGTCTCCTTTCTTCCAAGCATCTCTGGCTTGGTTAGAATGATTATTCTAGAAATTACCCCTTCATTACCAGGGTAAACGTCTTAACTTTGGAACTAAAGAGAGCAAAATTCAAATAGCATCCATATCATTATTTGTATCTGGTTTTTCTCCATCTGATTGGATCAAATAAATCACACTGATCTCTGTTAATCCAGGAATGCTATTTTACATACTGGAGAAAGTAACTAATAAGGACTGGATGTTTTTCTTGAGGGAATACGAGATAAACTTTTTGACTGTCCAGGAAAAATGAATTATGATGATTAAATCTTATTAAACCAACTAGAATAGGAGGAATTAAAATGAAAAGACTTTCCTTTTTATTTGTTCTAATCCTTTCCGCAGTTCTATTACTATCTGGATGCGGTGGACAGGAGCAAGATGATGAAGTGCTGCAAGGAAACGATGCAACTGAGGAAGAAAACTCAGTTCTTGCTAAGGTAGAAAAAGAAGGGAAACTCCTAGTGGGAACTGAAGGTACCTATCCTCCATTTACTTTCCATGACAAGGACGGGAATCTAACAGGCTTTGATGTTGAAATTGCAAAAGAAGTTGCTAAGAGACTTGGGGTTCAAGCGGAGTTCAAAGAAACTCAATGGGATGCCATGTTTGCTGGTCTTGATGCAAAGCGTTTCGATATGGTTGCAAACCAGGTGGGAATTAAACCGGAAAGGGAGGAGAAGTATTTATTCTCCAAACCGTATATCACCTCTACTGCAGTATTGATTGCTCATGAAGACAATACTGAATTAAAAGGTTTTGAAGATTTGAAAGGGAAAAAGGCTGCCCAGTCCATGACTAGCAACTATGCTGACATTGCAAGGGAAAACGGAGCAGAAATTGTTGGTGTTGATGGCTTTAATCAGTCCATTGAACTCATTTTATCGAAACGAGTTGATGCAACGATCAATGAAAGTCTTTCCTTCCTTGACTTTAAAAAGGCTAAGCCAGAAGCAAAGGTAAGAATAGTTGCAGAGAGCGAAGATGCTTCCAAAAGCGGTTTGATGTTCAGACAAGGCAGTGACACTCTAGTCGAAGCGGTGAATGGTGCACTTGCGGATATGGTAGCAGATGGTACCTATGACAAAATCTCCTCGAAATGGTTTGGTGAAAATGTACTTGAATAATATACTGGCTGACCCTGAAAGGTTGGCAAGACTGATGGAAATTGCCCAAAATTCAGTTGTCCCCCTATTACAGGGGGCTATTTTTTATACAATCCCTTTAACACTGATTTCCTTTATTTGTGGATTAGGACTAGCCGTCTTAACTGCACTAGCCAGGATCTCAGATGTGAAAATTCTGCAGATGATTGCCAGGATTTATGTATCCGCAATCAGAGGGACACCTTTATTGGTTCAGTTATTCATCTTGTTCTATGGTTTGCCTACCATTGGAATTACACTGGATCCATGGCCGTCTGCAATCATCGGATTTAGCCTGAATGTTGGTGCCTATGCGTCTGAAATCATAAGGGCAGCCATTCTTTCAATACCTAAAGGTCAATGGGAGGCGGGATATTCGATCGGAATGAGCAACAGGCAGGTATTGAGGAGAATTATTATCCCTCAGGCTGCAAGGGTATCCATTCCACCCCTGTCCAATACTTTCATTAGTTTGGTTAAAGATACCTCTCTTGCATCGATGATTCTGTTGACCGAAATGTTTCGGCGAGCACAGGAAATCGCGACTACAAATTATGAGTTTCTTCTTCTCTATACGGAAGCAGCGCTTATTTATTGGGTTATCTGCTTTATCCTTTCCATTGTTCAGGGAAGAATTGAAAATCGACTGGACCGATATGTTTCTCGCTAGATTGAGTGTGTAAGGAGGATTTGTATGATCTCTATTAAAGGTTTAAAAAAATCTTTTGACCAGCTGGAAGTGTTAAAAGGTCTTGATCTTGAAATTGATAAAGGGAAAGTCGTGGTCATTATCGGTCCATCAGGATCCGGCAAGACTACCTTTCTGCGCTGCCTGAATGTCCTTGAAACACCAACAGAAGGTAGAATTTCTATTGGCGGGCAGAAGATTGACTTTTCTACAAAGGTTTCACCAAAATCTATCTCTTCGTTCCGTCGTCTTACCGGTATGGTTTTCCAAGGTTATAATCTATTCCCGCATATGACGGCATTGGAGAATGTTATGGAAGGTCCTTTGACCGTAAAAAAAGAAACGAAGGATAAGGCTCGCCAGAAAGCAGCATTCTTTCTCGAAAAGGTAGGACTTTCTGACAAAATGGATTATTATCCATTTCAACTGTCAGGCGGCCAGCAGCAGCGTGTGGGAATTGCCAGGGCACTGGCGATGGAGCCGGAAGTCATGCTGTTTGACGAGCCGACATCTGCCCTGGACCCTGAGCTTGTTGGCGAAGTGTTAAAAGTAATGAAGGATCTGGCAAACGAAGGCATGACAATGGTCGTTGTCACTCATGAAATGCGATTTGCCCAGGAAGCGGCAGATGAAGTGATCTTTATGGACGGCGGTGTGATCGTTGAACGGGGAGCTCCTGACAGCATTTTCACCAATCCAACAGCTGACCGCACAAAACAATTTTTGCGGATGATTCAGTAAGACAGCAGTTTTGAAAACCTATGGATGAACTAATAATAGTATTTTTAAAAACCAGATAATCGAATAGGGAGATACCCATGAAAGCAAAAATCATATTATTTATGCTCTTGTCGGTCCTGGTCCTGGCAGGATGCGGACAAACAAAATTAGAAGGAAGCATGACATTGTTGAATCAGGACCAGAAGGAAATTACTTTCCCGCAGGAAAAACCAACACTCTTCTTTTTCATTACCACGTACACCTGAACACTTTGCCAACAGCAGCTGGTTCAGTTGCATGAAAATCTTGATCAATTAAAAGATCTGGATGTAAATATGTATATTATCAGTAAAGATACGCCTGAACAACAACGAGAATTATACGATGCTTTGGCGGGGAAATACGGCAAAAGTTTATCTTTCATTTCTGATCCTGATCTGAAAATGATAGAGCACTTTGACATGAAAAATGGAGATGTAGCCTACAGGGGATATGGACTGCTGGATGAAAAAGGAAATGTCATTTTCCAAACAGTCAATGATCATTGGGGCGAACAATTCAATCAAACAGTGAAAGAAATAAAGGAAGAATATAATAGCCATTCAAAGTGATTTTTGCTGAATTCTATAAAAAATGCTGCCGGTTCCATGGATCGGCAGCATTTTTATTGGCTGATAGGTAGGATTTACGATAAAACAGTTCAATTAATTGAGTACTTGGTTACCCGGAACTAAAAGCATAGCCCCGGAAAAGAAACACAAACTAAAAATGTGGATGTCAAAAGGGTATATCCATACAAGCTTTTTAACTAGAGTTGAAAAAGGTGGTGAAGCAAATGGCTAAGAAAAAACCTAAGCATGATAAAGCTCTTCCAAAAGCGGATATTGAATTTGCAGAGGAAAGAGGAAATGGGTTTGAAAAGGTAGCATTAAAAGCTCAAAGAAAACAAAATAAATGATTTCCCATTAAATGTTTGGGACATCCATTGATAAATTTATGAAGACGATACATTAGAAAACCAAAAAGAACTGCAGAGAAATCTACAGTTCTTTTTGATGTTTTTTCATCTGTAATGGAGCTTTAGGTAAAAAATAACCCACTGCAGCACCGAGTAATGCGGGAATGATCCATCCAAGACCAATACCGTACAATGGAAGAAGGTCTGTATATAGTGACGTTACAGAGTTAAATAATGAAATATTTATATTTGGCAGATTAGACACCAATGCGTTATACCCATCAAAAAAACTCACAAAGAATGTCATCGCAATTGAAGCGGCATATACGCTTTGCTTATTCCCGAAAAGCGGGGACATCAGAGTTAATAAGATAAGGATAATTGCTAATGGATAAAGGAACATCAAAACCGGTACAGCAAATTGGATGATATTGTTCAAACCAAAGTTCGCGATTGTGAAAGAAACGATGCAAAGAAGCAGCACAAATCTTTGGTAAGAAACCTTTGGCAATAGATCATGAAAAAACTCGCTGCATGCCGTAATTAACCCAATGCTTGTTTTTAAACATGCCAGTACAATGATGATCGCAAGCAGGATGGTCCCGAATGGCCCAAAATAGTGTTGGGCAACTGCTGTGAAAATTTGTCCGCCATTTTCGAATGTTCCAATAGCCAATACGCTCGAGGCGCCCATATATGTTATGAGTCCATATAGAAGCATCATCAATGCCATTGCGAAGATACCGGATTTCCATGTTGCTTTGGCAATATCCTTCGTGGAGGTAATTCCTTGCCCTTTAATGGCATTGATGACAACAATCCCGAATGCCAGGGATGCAAGGGCATCCATTGTATTATAGCCCTCTTTGAAGCCTGTAATAAAAGCCAAATTGGTATAGGCACCGTTCGGTTGCCCAAAGCTGCCCATTGGCTTGATGACGGAAATGCCTATTAATATAAATAAAAATACGAGAAAAGCAGGTGTCAGATATTTTCCGATATAATCCATGACCTTCGCAGGATGCAATGAGAAAAAGTAAACGATGGCGAAGAAAACAAAACTGAAAATCCCCAGCCATAAACCAGTTTGTCCTTGAGCAATGTAGGGTTCAAAACCAACAACGAACGGAACAGTGGCTGTTCTTGGAATCGCGAAAAAGGGTCCAATTGTCAAGTAAAGAACTGTGGCAAAGCCGATGCCGAAAAGAGGGTGCACCCTGCTGGCTAAATCACGCAGCCCAGTACTTCCCGAAAGGCCTATAGCCAGTATGCCTAAAAAAGGGAGACCAATAGCTGTTACCAGGAAGCCAATTAATGCTGGCCAGAAGTTCGTGCCTGCCAGTTGTCCTAGTTGAATTGGAAAAATCAGATTCCCCGCTCCGAAGTACATTCCGAATAGCATGGTCCCAATCAGAGCATAGGTTGAAAAAGAAATTTTTTGCTGCATAATTCACTTGTCTCCTTTTCTTGATGTTGTGATTTCTGATTCAAGCATTTTTTTAGTTGGATCAGGAGATATTTCTAAAAATTATTAAACTCATGGGAAGACAGTTGAGACTTGTTCAATCCATCACAAAATCATCCAGTCTTTCTTTTCATGCAACCCAAAAGAAGAATAATACACACTACTATATATACTAACTATCCACAAGTCAATTAAATTTTTAGTATTTTTTGAATATAGGAAAGGCACTCGGTGTTTGAGTCAATCGAACAGGTATTTGTTGTAAGTGTCTATTAAAAACACCTATTCTCAACCGATAGTATAGAGGGTTGAATTTTAGTTCAGGAGATAATCTAATGACCATTGAACAAGCGGAAGCCATTTTGAAGAATCCAGAGATTGGACAGTATCTGACCAGAGAAGAAATGGAAGCAATCGACTTCTTAATCAGTGTGGCAAGATCAGAAGAACAGAAGTAGGCTTGCTTCTGTTCTTTTATTTAAGTTGAATATATTAAGATGGCCATCCGGCTCTCAACCAGGATAGCTGAATTCAATCATAAAAAAGAACCCTTGCTATTTGCAAGGGGCTCATTTGAAGTCAATGAATATTACTTATTTTCCGCAGCATTTCTTAGCTCAAACTCAGCCTTGATATCTGTTAGTAATTCACGGTCTGTGATCAATTGCAAAGCTGTCAAAGCAAGTGCTTTTGCTCCTTTAAGCAAGGCCTCATCCCCCTGTTGAGAAGCGGCTGCTTCCCGGAATGGAACAGTATGGGCAACGAGTTTATCAGGTCCAATTTTGATATAAGGGTGAATGGTTGGCACCACCTGGCTAATATTGCCGGCATCAGTTGAGCCAATTCCGCCCCTTTCATCGGTTGCAACTGTTTCCCCCAGTTCTTCGATTACAGTTTTAAATACTTCATTATATCGATCATTCAATAGAAGATTATCAACTTCATTTTGGAAGGCGATAACATTCAGCTTTGCACCTGTAGCCTTGGCTGCACCCTCTGCGACTGCTTTGACACGGCGGGTCACTTCATTTAATCCGCTCCGTGTTGCAGCCCGGATGAAGAACCTTGCTTTTGCGTATTCAGGAATGATGTTCGGTGCATCACCACCATGGGTAATGATTCCATGAATTCTCACATCAACGGTAAGCTGCTGTCTTAGGGCATTAATTCCATTGAAAAGCTGGATCACCGCATCCAATGCATTAATACCTTCATGAGGCGATGCGGCCGCATGAGCTGGCTTGCCGATAAATTCAAAGTCGAGTGGATCAACAGCAAGGGAAGACGTTGTCAATCTTGTTTGTCCAGAAGGGTGCAGCATTAAGGCTGCATCGATTCCTTCAACAAGGCCATGCTTTACAAAGCTTCCTTTAGCGCTTCCGTTTGGGCCGCCCTCCTCGGCAGGCGTTCCAAAAACGACAGCTTCACCGCCAGTTTCCTCAAGCACCTTGCTAAGTGCAATAGCAGCGGCAACACTTGTCGTGCCAATGATGTTATGGCCGCAAGCATGGCCTAACCCTGGAAGGGCATCATATTCTGCCAGAAAGGCGATCGATGGTCCAGCTTTTTCAGACTTTTTACGTGCAACAAAGGATGTTTCATGTCCCGCTACCGCTCTTTCAACTTCAAAACCTTCATCCTCTAAAACCTTGATGAGCCGCGCAGATGCGAAATATTCTTCATTGCCGATTTCCGGTCTTTCATGGATTTCATGGCTGGCTGATAAGTAAAGTTCCTTATTAAGCTCGACGTATTCTGTAATAATATCCTTTAATTCCTGAAGTGCTTTAACTGGTGTGGTCATCCTGCATCCTCCTTGAGTTCTATTTAAATGGAAGTTTCTGATCTAACTTATGCAACCTCTTAAGGACTGAAAGGGCCACATAGTCATCGTAAATCGCTCGATGTTAAGAGTATTCGGTCGCAAAACGATTGGAAATGTGACCGTAAAAGGGAAGTTCTCGAAACTATGGTCATAGGATTGGACAGATGTCTTATTACCAGCCAATCTCACTAAGCGGCACAAAAGTAGGAAGCGTATTACCTTTATATTCCTTCTCGATGAACTCCTTTGTGTCATCCTGCTGGTAAAGTTCAGCTAATCTTTTCAAAGTTTTATTACTTTTATCTTCTTCGCGGACAGCGATGATGTTGATGTATGGAGTGGCAGTTGCACTCTCAAGGAAAATCGCATCCTTCTTTGGTGTAAGTCCTGCATCGACTGCGATTCCGTTGTTGATGATGGATGCTGCTACATCCGGCATCACTCTTGGAGTCTGGCCGGCAACAAGCGTCACAAGTTCAATATTCTTCGGATTCTCAACGATTTTATCTAGTGAACCAATCCCATCGAAGCCGTCCTCAAGCTTGATCAAACCTGCTTCCTGGAGTAAAAGAAGTCCTCTTCCCATATTCGTAGCTTCGTTTGCAAGAGCAATCTTTCCACCCTCAGGGATGTCTTTCACGTCTTTGTATTTATCTGAATAGAGACCCATTGGTGCAATCTGTGTGGTAGCGATTGGTACAAGGTCAAGATTATGTTCCTTGATAAAAGCGTCGAAATAGGAAACCGTCTGGAATGAGTTTGCATCCAGTTCACCCTCTGCAAGTGCCAGGTTCGGCTGAACATAATCAGAAAAAGTGACGATTTCGACTTCAATTCCTTCTTTTTCTGCTTTTTTGGCAACAAAATCCCAGACTCGGTGATCGGTTCCGCTGACGCCAAGTTTCACTTTGACGGTTTCGCCGCTTTTAGCTGATGATGAAGAGCTTGAGCATGCGGTGCTGATTAAAGCCAGACTAAGTACAATCAATAGTAATAGTAGTTTTTTCATTTTATTTTCCTCCTGGTTATCTTCTTCTGATTTTTTTAGCTGATATATTTCCAAGGGATTGAAGTCCCTGAACCATTACAATCAAGATGCCAACTGTGATGAACATTGTCTGGGTATCAAAGCGCTGATAACCATATGTAATTGCCAAGTCGCCCAGGCCGCCGCCGCCGATTGCGCCGGCCATTGCTGATGCACCGATCAATCCAACCGTCGCAATCGTAAAAGCAAGGATCAGCGAGCTCATCGCTTCGGGAAGAATAAATTTGAAAACAATCTGCCATGGTGTGGCACCCATTGATTCAGCTGCCTCAATCACTCCGGGGTCCACTTCCAGGAGGGAGTTCTCTACCAATCTAGCAATATACGGACCGGCATAGAAGACTAGTGGAACTACAGCCGCTGCTGTACCAATTGACGTACCAACAATCAGCCGGGTCAGCGGGATGATTGCGACCAGCAGGATAATGAATGGCACTGAGCGAAAGACGTTGATTAGACTATTTAGTACATTGAAGACAGGGGCGTTTTCAAGTAAATGGCCTTTCCTGGTGACCACAAGCGCGATTCCCAGCGGCACTCCGAGGACTGCCGAAAACAGGAGGGAGAACGCAACCATTTGCAGTGTTTCGATTAAGGCCTGAATAATTTGCTCTGAATTAACTAGCATGTGCTGTCACTTCCTTTATGCTTACTTTTTGCTGATCGATAAAATTAAGGGCTCTCAGAATTTCTTTATCACGGCCCTGTAACTCGACAATCAGGTTTCCGAATGGGATTCCTTGAAGTTCTGTGATATTGCCGAAAAGAACATTGACGTTGATATCGAATTTCTTTGAAAGCTGGGACAGAAGCGGCTGACCGGCTGACTGGCCTACAAAGTTGATCCGGAATACCTTATGCAGTCCTGAATTTTCTTCAATAATCTTGTACACGGAATCAGGAATGCTGTCATTCATGATGGTGCTGACGAAATTTCTTGCCGTTTCTGTTTTAGGAGCTGAAAAAACACTGAAGACAGTATCTTCCTCGATGATTCTTCCATCCTCGATGACAGCAACTCTGTCACAAATTTCCCTGATGACGGACATTTCATGGGTAATGATTAAAATCGTTATGTTGTACTCCTTATTGATTTTTTTCAAAAGCTGTAGGATCGAGCTGGTTGTCTGCGGGTCCAGGGCAGATGTCGCTTCATCGCAAAGCAGGATTTTCGGCTGGGTTGCCAGAGCCCGGGCAATTCCGATTCGCTGCTTCTGGCCGCCCGAGAGCTGGTCTGGATAATTGTCTGCTTTATCAACCAGTCCGACAAAGTCGAGCAACTGATAAACCCGTTCTTTTATTTTCGCCTTCGGAAGCTTACCGAGAATGAGGGGCATCGCGACATTTTCAAATACTGTCTTGGAGTTTAAAAGATTGAAATGCTGGAATACCATCCCAATATTCTTTTTAACCTCTCTCACTTCTTTTACAGACAGGGAAGTCATGTCGCAGCCATCCACAATCACCCTTCCAGATGTCGGCCGTTCCAACAAATTCACACAGCGGATCAGCGAGCTTTTTCCCGCACCGCTAAAACCAATGACTCCGAATATCTCTCCTTCTTTGATTTCTAAATCAATTCCATTCAATGCCGCTACCTTATTTCCGCGGCTTTCATAGACTTTTTCCACTTGCTCAAATGTGATCATCTGTCTTCCTCCTTTGTGGATATAAAAAAACCTCTTCCCGGAAACAGGAAGAGGCATGCCGCAACGAATGCTGGTCAATATCTCTTCTTATCTCCCAAGCTCATGCTTGCTGGATTTGGCACAGTACTCATTGTGAGTCCGCTGCCGAGGCATCAAAGGGCCAGTCCCTCCGCCTCTCTTGATAAGAAAGTATCCTTATGAAATTTTTTGGGTGGGTATTTTTGGGAAATAAAAAGTCCCCTTCAGAAAGAAGAGGACATCAAATGAAAAGTCAGCCTCTTCTTATCTGTCAAGCTCATGCTTGCTGGATTTGGCACAGTCCTCCAAAGGAGTCCGCTGCCGAGGTGTCATAGGGCCAGTCCCTCAACCTCTCTTGATAAGAAGTAACGAATATTGAGTTGTGAATCTTGTTTATTACTTTACTGTGTCAAAGAAAAAGTGTCAATCATTTTTGTTGTATTTTTTTTAGTAATACGAAAAATAGGAATATAGTATTAAATAAAAGGAATCGGCCAAAAAAAATAGAACCCCTGCAGCAGCAAGGGGTTCCATCGGGAAAAGAGCTCTATCGGGTAATCACAATCGGTCCATTTTTCGTTAGGATGATGGTATGCTCGCATTGAGCGACAAAGCTGTTTTCTGTTACATAGGTCCATTCGTCGTTTTCATTTTGGAAGACTTCTTCTTCGCGTGTTGAGATGAATGGTTCGAAAGCGATGACCATTCCTTCTTTTAACAGTTCGTCATCCCATGGCTCATGATAGTTGTAAACGTGATCGGGGGCTTCATGGATAGTACGCCCAATCCCGTGGCCAGTAAGGTTTTTGATCACTGTCAGTCCGTTCTTTCGCGCAGTCGCTATAACTGCTTTGCCAAGTCCGCTTTTCTTCGAGCCTGGTTTCGCTTTTTTCAAGCCTGCTTCAAAAGCCTCTACAGCCGTTTCGCAAATCTTGGTTAAAATCGGATCACCTTCGCCAACGACGAATGAGATGCCAGTATCAGCGAAATATCCATTTTTTGAGCCGGAAACATCGATATTAACGATATCGCCCTCTTTGATCACCCGGCTGCCCGGAATCCCGTGTGCGACTTCTTCATTCACACTGATGCATGTATATCCTGGGAAATTGTATTCACCCTTCGGAGCGGAAATAGCGCCATGCTCTTCAAACAACCTGCCTGCCATTTCATCGAGCTCTTTCGTGGTAATTCCAGGTGCAGTCTTCCCAACTAATTCTTCGCGAATCAAGCCGACAATCCTGCCGATTTCTTTTAATCCGTTAAAATCTTCTTCTGTTTTCGCAATCATAATTTATTCCTTTCCAATAGCATCGATTTAAAAAACTCTACGATTAGATTATCCTTTTTAAGCTTGAAAATCCATTCTTTAGGTTTGTGGTCAGTCTGGATTGAATCCGGATACTGCTTACAGCAACAATCTTCTTGTCTTCCGTGAAAACGATACCAATATGATGGTATCAATATTTTGCTCTATCACCCAAAAACTAAAAAATTGGTACCATAAGCAAAATTCGATGGTTAAAAGGGTTGCTTGCAGGTCTGTCCAATTATGGTGTAGAGGAAACGAAACAGGCCATCACGATTTTAAAAGAACTAGGAACTCCTTTGTTAATCCACCAGCCTGCTTATTCAATGTTTAACCGCTGGGTAGAAGACGGGCTGACTGATTTGCTTCAAGAAGAAGGTGTCGGATCAATCGCATTTGTTCCATTGGCTCAAGGGTTGTTGACCAATAGATACTTAAATGGGATTCCGGAAGATTCAAGAGCGTTAAAGCCGAACAGCTTCCTTAATGAGGGTGATGTTTCTGAAGAAGTTCTTACTAAGGTAAGGCAATTAAACGAAATAGCTCAAGAACGAGGCCAGTCACTTGCCCAGATGGCATTAGCCTGGGTGCTCAGGGAACAGAAAATCACCTCAGCGCTTATCGGTGCAAGCAAGGTCAGTCAGATTGAAGAAAATGTCGCTGCATTGAACCGTCTTGATTTTAGTGAAACAGAACTGAACATGATCGAGGACATCTTAAAATAAGATCTCCAAACAAAGCTGTAAAGCCAAATGGTTTTACAGCTTTGTTTTATATTGGAATGATTTTCTTGTCATTAGGGTAAAGGGAACTTGGGCTTATAAGAGTTAGCTTTTTACCATTATAGTCTGCTTTGGTAGTATGTAAATGAGGCACTGCCCGTAACTGAAAAATAAGAAATCCTCAAAGTGCTAACAATATTAATAAGAAAATATGAGATTTAGGGGTGAAAAAGTGATCAGCTTTGAAAATGTATCGAAGAAATACGATGATGGAACTTACGCAGTCAATAATTTTAACTTACATATTAAAGAAGGGGAATTGCTTGTCCTGATCGGTCCAAGCGGTTCTGGCAAAACAACAACATTAAAAATGATCAATCGATTGATTCCTCTTACGGAAGGCTACATTAAAATCAAGGATATGATGATCAGTGACTATGATATTCACGAGCTGCGCTGGGATATTGGATATGTCCTTCAGCAAATTGCCTTGTTTCCGCATATGACGATCGAAGAAAACATTGCGGTTGTTCCGGAAATGAAGAAGTGGGAGCAAAAAGAAATCGATCAACGCATTGATGAATTGCTGCAGATGGTCGGACTTGAACCAAAAACGTACCGCAAAAGACTGCCTAGTGAGCTATCCGGTGGTCAGCAGCAAAGAATTGGCGTGGCCCGTGCACTTGCTGCCAACCCGCCGATCATTTTAATGGACGAGCCATTCAGTGCCTTGGATCCCCTTAGCAGGGAAAAGCTCCAAGATGATCTCATTGAACTGCAAAAAAACATAAGAAAAACCATCGTTTTTGTCACTCATGATATGAGCGAAGCATTGAAGCTTGGAGACAGGATCTGCTTGATGAGAAATGGGGGAATCGTCCAGACAGGTACTCCGGAAGAGCTGCTCCAGCAGCCTGTGAATGACTTTGTCCGTGAGTTTGTCGGAGTGGACCAGGCCGAGGAAAGGATGGTCGATGTCAGGGAAGGAGTCAAAGCAACAAATCCTGAAGAAATGGACAATCTTCCTATCGTTCCTTCACGTGTCCCTTTAAATGAAATACTGTCGTTGCTTGGTGAACATGAGCAGCTGGCGGTGCAAGATATGGATGAAAAAATCGGTACCATTGACCGACAGGGAATCATCCGCATTTTATCCAGGCAGATGGAGGGGATGAAATGAACAGTTGGACTTCCACTTTTATAGATAGAAAAGATGCGCTTTTAAGTGCCTTGCTCGAACATATTCAGATTTCTTTTATTGCGCTATTCTTCGCAGTGTTAATCGCCATTCCGCTTGGCATTTTCCTGACAAGAAGGAAAACGATATCAGAAGGGATTATTGGGATTACAGCTGTTCTTCAAACAATTCCTTCACTTGCATTGCTCGGCCTGTTGATTCCACTATTCGGAATTGGGAAAGTCCCTGCAATCATTGCCTTAGTAGCATATGCACTCCTGCCGATCTTAAGGAATACATATACAGGAATCAATGAGGTGGATCCATCTTTAATTGAAGCTGCCCGTGCCATGGGAATGAACAGCAAGCGCCGTTTGATGAAGGTTGAACTTCCTTTGGCGATGCCGGTCATCATGGCTGGTATCCGGACGGCGATGGTCTTGATCGTCGGAACAGCGACAATTGCCGCACTGATTGGAGCAGGAGGGCTAGGCGACCTGATTCTTCTAGGCATCGACAGAAATAATACGGCATTAATTGTCCTTGGGGCGATTCCAGCGGCCTTGCTTGCGATTTTGTTCGACTTTGTGCTTAGAAGGTTCGAAACGGTTTCTTTTAAAAAATCGCTCATTACAATCGGGGCTATTTCTTTGGCTGTGCTTGTCATGATGGCCATTCCTTTCCTTGGCGGGAAAGATGACGACGAGATTGTCATTGCCGGGAAGCTGGGATCGGAGCCAGAAATCTTGATCAATATGTACAAGCTACTGATTGAAGAGGAAACTGATCATTCCGTCCGGCTAAGACCTGGATTGGGGAAAACTTCATTTGTTTTTACAGCATTGGAAAACGGCAATATTGACATCTATCCCGAATTCACCGGCACGGCTATTTCGGAATTTTTAAAAGAAACAGCCAGCAGTACAGACAGGGAAGAAGTGTACAAGCAGGCAAAAGAAGGAATGAGAAAAGAATTCGATATGGCCATGCTTCAGCCAATGGACTATAACAATACCTATGCTTTAGCTGTTCCTAAAAAGTTCGCTGAAGATAATGATCTAAAAACCATCTCGGACCTGAAATCAATAGAGTCCTCGCTAAAAGCAGGTTTCACACTTGAGTTCTCAGACCGGGAAGATGGCTACAAAGGCATCAAAAAGCTTTATGGCTTAAAGCTGCCAAGCTTGATCACGATGGAGCCAAAACTCAGGTATCGAGCAATCAAAAACAAAGAAATTAACCTTGTCGATGCCTATTCAACCGACAGTGAGCTCCAGAGATATAAACTCGTTGTGCTGGAAGATGATAAAAACTTATTCCCTCCATATCAGGGAGCGCCACTTATGAGAGCTGAGACAGCAGAGGAATACCCTGAAATCGTCGAAGCCCTCAACAAGTTAGCCGGTAAAATCAGCGATGACGAAATGCGGAAAATGAATTACCAGGTGAATGTCGAAGGGAAATCCGCTGAAGAGACCGCACGGGAGTATCTGAAGAAAGCAGGATTAATTGATTAATACTAAATATGTGCAATAGTACTGAAAAGGATGAAAACCCTCGCCGCTAACGGCGAGGGTTTTTGTTTGCCTAAGTTTTTAACCACTACAAAAAAAGTTGAATTTCTAGTACTCCCAGGGGTTTTATATGTGATTTGACTCACTACATTGATAATCATTCGCAACTAAGATGAAAGTAAGAAATCAAAGGAGGGGATTTGGTTGAAAGCAACAGACAGAAAAGCGCAGGCAGAAGTTCAGAGTGAAATCGTGGAGGTTATCAACAAAACAAAGGTAGGGACCTGGATATCGGTTGGAGTAGTGGGAGCAGTGATTCTTGGGACGTACTTTATTCTATTTGGACTTTATATGGCAAGAGTTTAGAAGGGGGAGAGAAGAAATGCATTTAGATGAAAAAATCTGGCTGTTTTTAAGTTTTGGAATGATCATGGGTTTCATGATTTTTACTGGGTATCAGGCAGTGGCATTGGGAATGGGGCCCCCAAGCCATAAAGAAACGATTGATCCGCAAAAGGTCGATGAAACAGCTCCATTTGATGAGCCGGGAATCAAACAAATTGGTGAAAATGAGTATGAAGTCGTCATGACGCTTCAGGTATTTAGTTTTACACCGATGGAAATTGAAGTTCCTGCTGGATCAACTGTCCACTTCACTTTAACGTCGAAGGACGTTGTCCATGGTTTCCAGGTGGCAAACACGAATTTGAACGCAATGGTTATGCCGGGGCATATCCAAAAAATATCACAGAAGTTTAATGAACCAGGGGAATATTTGGTGTTATGCAATGAATATTGCGGTGCCGGGCACCAGGCCATGAGCACAAAAATCATCGTAAAATAAAAGGGGGGAAAGAATGTGGAGTCTGCATTAAAATCAACTTCATTTAAACAAAAAACCAATCAAATATTAGGCATCAGCCAAGAAGATGCAAGAATCTCGAAATCATACTTATCTATCGCATTCATCGCATTGCTACTTGGCGGTCTTCTGGGCTTGCTACAAGGCTTAAATCGAGCCGGTGTGCTGCAATTGCCGCCATGGCTGAACTATTACCAGGTACTTACTGCCCATGGAATTCTGTTAGTCGTTGTATTATCCGCATTTTTTACGATTGGGTATTTTTATGCCGGACTATCTCACACTCTGGGGGGATTGCTTCCTAAGGTCAGGAAAATGGCATGGATCGGTTTTTGGATGAAGATTTTCGGATTTGTTTTGGTCGTCATACCTGTTTTAAAGAATGAAGCTTCCGTCATGTATACCTTCTATCCGCCAATGGCTGCTTCACCAATGTTTTATTTTGGGTTGGTATTCATTGTATTAGGCATCTGGATGCTTTCATTGGGAGCGTTTACTCAGGTTGCAAACTGGAGAAGAAATCACAAGGGACAACACCTCCCGATCCTCGCTTTCTTTGCAACTGGTGTCTTTGTCCTGTTAGTGGGCGCAACAGCTTTTGTAGCAGTAGAAGTCCTTTTCATGATCATTCCATGGACACTAGGTTGGACCGACGGCATCAACGTCTTGCTGGCGCGTACACTTTTCTGGGCATTTGGCCATACGGCCGTCAACATTTGGTACCTGACAGCAGTTTCAGCATGGTATGTAATCGTACCAAAAATAATCGGGGGAAATCGTTGGAATGACCTTTTAACACGTATGGTTGTCATCCCATTAGTAATCATGAACATTACCGGTGGATTCCACCATCAGATCATTGACCCGGGTATTTCAGAATCCATTAAATATATGCACGTATTCATGAGCCTTGCAATCGGTTTTCCTTCTTTGATGACTGCATACGCGATGTTCAGGGTATTTGAACGTACAGCAAGAGCGAAAGGCGGAAAAGGTTTAGTTGGCTGGTATAAAAAGATGCCTTGGGGAGATGTCCGATTCCTTTCTCCATTTATCGCCATGGTCGCATTCATTCCGGCTGGAGCTGGCGGAATAGCCCAAAGCACGAACCAATTGGACCAGGTTGTACACAATACGATGTGGGTGGTTGGCCATTTCCACTTAACACTTGGTATGTCTGTCATCATGACCTTCTTCGGCATCAGTTACTGGCTCGTTCCATATCTATCAAAACGGGTGTTGACTCCTGCCATGAATAGATTGGGAGTGATTCAAACCGTCATATGGACCATAGGTATGGTGATCATGTCGATCTCCATGCATGCTGCAGGTCTCTTTGGTTCTCCAAGAAGAACTTCATTTACAACCTATGGGGATTTTGCGGAAACGCTTGGATGGAATCCGTATATGGCAGCTGTAGGCATTGGAGCAAGCTTATTGCTGATTGCTGTCATCCTTCAGGTTTATGCGGTGTTCAACCTCATGTTCTTCGCACCAAAGGGAGTAACAGAGTTCCCAATTGCCGAAGAGGAAGCAGGAGCGGCGAAAACTCCATACTGGACAGAGCGCTGGGGAATCTGGGTTGTACTCATGCTGTTGGTCGTTTCAATGGCTTACGTCTTGCCAATCGCAGACATGATCATGAATGCACCTCCGGGATCTCCGCCATTTAAAACTTGGTGATAAAGTAAACAAAGAGATAGCTCCTGAATTCAGGGCTATCTCTTTCAAATCAGCACGCTATGCGAAATCAGGAATTATAGAAGAATCACTACTGAAAAAATGGGATGTGATCAACTTGATCAAAAATCGGCATACGACGGTTTCTTGTATAGTTGTATTGGTGTTTGGACTCCTTTTATTTTTCACAGGAACAGACGGATTCACAGCGTATACGGCAGAAACAGCAAGAGTGACAAAGCTGGTTGAGGAAAAGCCCCAGTTTCCTGAAGTAACTTTTGAGGATAGTGAAGGCCGGACCTATTCAATATCTGAATTTGAAGGTAAGTATGTATTTATCACTTTTATTTATACAGGCTGCACTACGATATGCATTAAGTTAGAAGAAAATATGTCGCAGGTGTACAATCAGCTTCCCAGTGAATATATGGGTAAGGACATTGTCTTTTTAAGCATAAGCTTTGACCCGGGGAATGATGATCCTGCTACTTTGAACAAGTATAAGGATTTATTCGGAAGTGATGGGGAGACATGGAGAATGGCCAGGATACCTGACCAGCATCAGTTGGATACCTTGCTGAAAAAGTTTGGCGTCATTGTGATTCCAGATGGAAATGGGAATTTCGCTCATAATTCAGCGTTCTATTTAGTGAATCAGCAAGGCGCACTATTGGATGTAATGGATTTTACAAAGGTGAATGAGGCAGCAGATAGGCTGATACAGACTCTAGAAGCAGACAGGGGGAACTGACGATGAATCAATTTCTGTTTGGGCTTGTCCTTTTAATCGGTTTAATGCTTCCTCCTGTTGCAGACTTAATGGAATCCGTCATGATCATTCATATGCATATGCAGATGCCGATGCTGGTGATCGCCGGCTTTTTCATGGGACAGTTTTTCCAGCAGCGCTTTCCTCATTTCTTTTTAAAATATAATCAAGAGGGCATCCCGGGGATTCTGCTTTTTATCATCATAATGGGTTACTGGATGCTTCCGCGCACAATGGATGAAGCACTGACTGCCAATAGTGTGGAAATATTCAAGTTTATCAGTTTGCCATTCCTCGCAGGAGTGCCTCTAAGAGATTCCTGGAAGAAACTCAGCAAGAATCGGAGAAATTATATCATTGCATTTTTCACAGTGGCGTTTCTGGGTATGGGCTGGCTATATCTTCAAGCAAACGATCAGCTATGTAATAATTACTTAGTAGTTGACCAGATGATCCTCGGATGGGGATTCATCACAATGGCCATCTGTATGGTGATTTACTTAGCGTATACGGCGTTAGTGGATCCTTCATTATATGAATAGGAATTAGGCCATTGTGTCCCTGTTGCCATTATGTCACAGTAAGGTGCGTGATCAGGTATAATAAGTTGAAGGGATTTTTTTTGTGAACCGGGGTATAGGAGGATCAAAATGAAAATAGCAATCTCATTCAGTGGCGGTAAGGACTCTACGCTAGCATTGTACAAAATACAAAACAATCCTGACTTTGAGGTTGATTCATTGCTCGTGACGATGACAGAAGGATTCGATCGCGTATCGATTCATGGAGTCCGCTATGAGCTGTTGAAACTCCAATCTGAGTCATTGGGAGTTCCGTTAAGAGAGGTCTGGCTTCCACAGGACTGTCCGAATGAAAAGTATCAAGAAATAATGGGAAAAGCTATCGCTGGAATGACAGAAGGCGGAGTGACCCATATCGCTTTTGGCGATATACACCTTCAGGATGTTAGGGAGTATCGGGAAAAATTATTTACAGAAGCAGGATTAATCCCTGTTTTTCCACTGTGGGGTATCCCAGTAGAGGACATAAGCCGGGAGTTTGTCGATCTAAGATTCAAAACGGTCCTTACATGTGTTGATCTAGACGCGCTAGCCCCATCCTATGCAGGCAAAATATATGATAGGAAGTTGATTAGCGAATATCCGAAGGACCATGATATTTGCGGAGAAAATGGAGAATTCCATTCATTTGTGTTCGATGGTCCTAATTTTTCATTCCCCATCAACTATAGTTTAGGCGAGGAAAAAGTGACAAAGGATTATTTCACTCAGAAGGACCGGTTCTTATATATAGATTTAATCCCGGATTAAAGTTTATAAACTTTGATGTTCAAATATATGGTCAATAAACTGCCAACTAGAAAAATAATGACTCCAGAAATAGAGTTTGGAGAAAGATAATGAAAAAAACCCATAAAAAGCACCCCTTTTATTTAGATAAAAATATCGTATTACGATATTTTGTATTTTAATTATATCGTGTTAAGATATATTTATCAATAAGAAAGTAAGGTGGAATTTTTGCTTAGTAAAGACGTATATGAGTACCTTGCTGAGTTTCGGTACCAATTGAGGAAGTTCCAGAAGTTCAGTGAAACAGCAGCAGAAAATATGGGCATCACAGCCCAGCAGCACCAATTGATGCTAGCCATAAAAGGATACCCGAAAAGGGATTATGCTACACCTAGCGAGCTGGCAGAACGAATGCAAATCACCCATCATTCATGCGTCGGCCTGATTGACCGCTGCGAAAAGTCAGGATTGGTCTCGCGCAGGAAAAACCCTGAAGACGGGCGAAGCGTGTTTGTAGATGTAACGGATAAAGGAATGGAAATCCTCGAGGGCTTGTCTGAGATTCATCTAGAAGAAATAAAGCGGATCGGACTGTTTAAGGAGAAGCTTTGAATTAGAAACTAAATAAAGAGGTACAATTTATGCGAAAAAAATTCATCGTTTTTGGATTTGGAATTGGAATTGTAGTGGTCATCATGCTTCTGTTCGGTTCTTATAAACTAATGAACTCAAGGACATTTCAATTTTTTGGCGGACTAACATCAAATGTGGATACAGCGGAAAAGGTGGTCGCTATAACCTTTGATGATGGCCCCACCCAAAATGTTGAGAGAATTTTACCGATTTTAGAAAAGTACAACGCCAAAGCAACGTTTTTCCTGATTGGAAACGAGATTAAAAAGAATCCCGAGCAAGCCCGAAAAATCGCTGAGGCTGGCCATCAGATCGGGAATCATACCTATTCTCATCAGCGTATGGTGCTTAAGTCTCCTTCTTTCATTGAAAAAGAAATTGATCGAACGAATGAATTGATAAAGCAAACAGGATTTGAAGGTGAAATTGATTTTCGCCCTCCTAATGGAAAAAAATTATTCGGACTGCCTTATTACCTAAATCAGCAAAATATCGACACAGTCACCTGGAATTTGGAACCCGATTCCTTCTATAATTCATCTGCTGAGAAAATACAATACGTAAAAGATCATGTTGAACCCGGTTCGATTGTTTTACTGCACCCAATGTATGATAAAACTGGAGAAGAGCTGAAGACAATAGAAGGAGTTTTGAAAATCCTGTCTCAGGAAGGATATAAATTTCTCACCGTAAATGAGCTGCAGGAAATGTAGGTTCATTTAAGCGGATCGGTGCAGGTCATCGCCCGGACTGAGCTGCTCGACTTGCTGAACAACAACGCGGGCATGATGCATGAAGCCAGTATTGAGGAAACGAGCCTTGAGGATTGGCAACGCAACCTCAATTTGAACCTAATTGCCCCATTCCTGCTGGTCCGAGAGGCACTCCCTTAACTCCGCAAGACGCGAGGTAGTATCGCCAATACCGATTTGGTTGAGGGAGTGGCTGCCAACCCTGGGTATGCGGCCTACTGTTCATCAAAGGCAGGGCTTCATGGGCTGACAATGAGAGAATGATGACAGGTAGCTATAGATTTTGGTTTATAAATTGAAAAATTAGCTGGTTAAGTTCTTTGCCAGCCTTAGTCGGGATACGATGGTCAACATTCTCGATAAAATGCAGTTCGTTTTGGGGCAATTTTTCATGCAATTGCCTTGCATAGGAGTGAAAGGGCTTATCCTTCTTGCCATAAACCAGCATGATGGGCAGGTTAATCTCTTGTAGCTGATCGACACAATTGTATTTTAGACTATAGCGGTAATATTGCTCAATGTTGCGATAATCCCCTTTTTTGGCTTCTAAAAACATATTTTTAAACAGCTTTATATTATTTGAATTACTCCAGGAGATGGACCAGGCTAATAAGTTTATAGCCCCTTTGCTTGAAAGCTTGATCCCTAAAGAAATCTTCTTTCTCAAGTAATCGTCATTTACATCCGGCATTGCTCCAATCGAAATTCCTCCCAAAGCTCTCTCAGGAAACGTCAGCATGAATTCTAAAACGATAGAACCGCCCGTGGAATATCCGCATAAAAACGCCTTATTAATTTTAAGGTGGTCCAAAAGCCGAATGATATCCTTAATAATCAATGGATAGGTAATTGGTTCTTCCGAGTATGGGCTTTTTCCGTGTCCTCTAATATCAAAAGTAATGATCTTAAATCTTTTCGAGAGTTCTTCCAATTGATATTTGAAGTTTACTGAAGTCAATACAGGCGGGTGAATACATACGATCGGAGTCCCGCTTCCTTTTACAGTATAATACAGGCTGGCATTTTTCATATCTAACATGGGCATGTACATGTCACCTCAATTCCTTATTACTATTAACTTTGTTATCTGGTAAGGAAGGGTTGAGACCGTATAAAAAGGCTAAAGGATTCAACGAATATTTTTCCTTACTTTATGAAGAAACATGCATATTGCCTGATTAAGTGAAACGGAAAATAGGGGATTATAAAGAAGTAGAACTGAGGAAGTTAAGGGCTTTTGAAGCGTTAGTTATTATCCAAAATGGCAATTAATAAATAAAAAAGCTGCAAAACCAATTGGTTTTGCAGCTTTTTTAAGTGGAGAATAGGGGGCTCGAACCCCTGACCTCAACGCTGCCAGAGGAAATCCATTAGTTAAACTGGGTTAATTAAGTTAAATAAAAATCAATTAAGTCTTGATTAATAAGGGTTTGTGCACTGTAGTGAACAATCTAAGTGAATCTAGTTCAATTAAATAAAATAAGTCTGTGCACTGTTTTGTGCACTATTTTAAGAGCATGTGGTCAAAAAATGGTCAGTTGAGTTAACACTTAACTGGCTTTTTTACTTAGGCTTTTTTCGCATTGATTGTTGCTTTCCAAATAAAGCTCCTTACCCGCATATCAGCAGGCTTCGGGGCTATTTTTTCTGGCACTTATAAAAATAAGATTTAAAACTCGTAATACTTTTGATTGAGAAAGCAACAAAGTTTACGAAAAGAGCCTTTATTTATAAATTAAAATTAACCCTCGCCAATTAAAATATAAGCCGTTCGGTTGAGAGGGAGAAAAACAGAAATAACAAGGCATTTGGAGGTGGAATTAGCACACTAATTCGCACCTCTTTTTTTATTGATACATCAACGATTGTTGATTATTTACATCTTTTTAACATAATAATTAACACCACTTTTAGCATATGAAATCGCAACCGTACAATAATTTTTGTACACTTGATAAAGATGTGTTAAAACAGATGATAATTCTGTTGTTAGTTCTTTAAGAATATATAAAGACTCCCCTATATTTATCAACATTATTAAAGGTATAATGGAAATTTGTGTTAAAATAAATTGAGAGTATGTGAAAGATTGTTCTTAAACTAACGATGCAGTTTAGTTGAATAAAGGGAGATGGAATTTTCAGGGGGATTATAGATGAAGAAATGGATATTTTTCATATCATTGTTAATTGTAATTGTATTGATATTTATTATAAGTGGGTATAGGTTTACGGCGTTAAGTTCTGCCAAGAGTAATTCTTTTCTTTCAAAAGATGCAGAGTTGATGGAAAAATATGATACAGGTACATCCGTTATATTTTTATTTAAGAGCGATAAAGAAGAGATGTACCAAACAGTACATTCTGAAAAGTCAGATGTGTTTTTCCGCAGTAGTGTATCAACCAACATACCGTATATTTCAGATGAAATTCAAACAGTTGGAGCTATTAGCGTTACCACTGAAAATGATGCAGCCACTTTATTGAGTGTAATATCCTACGATGAAGAAGTAGCATATATAGAGGCTGGTGTTGAGCCTAATGTAGAAAGAAAAGCAATAAGCAAAGGAGAACGCATTTCTTTCTTATTTCCATTCAGTGAACAAATAGACTTTCTTTATCCAACCGCATTTAATAAAGACGGTAAAAAACTTTATTATTACGGATACCCAAAAGATACAAATGTATTTAAGAGCGAAGATTTTAAGTGGCATAAAATCGAAGGACAATAATAAATATTTCATTATCGGGTGCGTTGATCAAAGGAGATTAACGCCTTTTTTGTTGAAATTCTTATTAAATAAACGACACAGTTTAGTTGCAGAAGGAACTTCGTTGAAGAGGTAGAATATTATTAGTTAAACAGTTTTTATTAAATAAAGAGGTATTATAAAGTGCAAAAATGGTTTGGTTCTTCAGGCGTATGTATTAATGAAAATGGTCAATTGTTAATGGTTTTGCAAGGAAAACCCGAAGAGAAAAAAACGTGGTCTATTCCATCTGGAGGAAAGGAACACAACGAAACATTTCAAGAATGTTGTATTAGAGAAATTGAGGAAGAAACAGGTTATATTGCCGAAATAGTTGAAGAAATTAAGGTTAAAAAAGGAATTTATGAACACCTTAATATTTCATTTGAAGTTCATTATTTTTTAGTAAAGACAGTTGGTGGAAAAAGAAATTTTCAAGACCCAGACAATCTTATTTATGATATTGCCTGGAAAAACGTTGATGAAATAAAGACTTTAGAATTATCATTTCCAGAGGATAGAGATTTTTTAATGGACTACATAACGAAAAAATACAAGTTAATGGTAAAAAACAACTTAAATAGCCTTGCTATTAATAGCTATGGTAATACCATTAAAGAATGGAGGGTTTTTTTGAAAATAATTGATACTGTACCGTTTTTTTTGGATAACTATCAACCTTCTATAGATTTCTTGCGGAGCTACTATATGAAGTATCCAGAGATTTTCAAAGAGTACTTTTTATATCATTGCAAAGACACCGAAGAAAGACATATTCAGTCAATAAAAAGGTATCCTCAAGTCTTGACTTCCATCCAGTTAATCCACAATGAAATTGTCACCATTATAAAAGAAGTAGAGCAAAATTACTTGGGTATATTTCAAGTGAAATTTCCTATTGATGTAAACTTAATTGTCGGTGGTTTTGGTTCTAATGCCTATTCTCACAAACAAATAATACCTAATGTAACTTTTGCGTTAGAAAAATTATCGCCAGAAAGTAGTCATTTAAAAGTCATTATTGCACACGAATTAGGACACGTTACCCATAATATTATTTCAGATAAAGCCGGAAATGATTGGTCGAATGTGGAGTGGAATAGTCCTCTTACCTGGCTATTTCAAGAAGGGGCAGCTACACATTTTTCAAGGAAAACATCGCCTGGATTGCCCTCTTCCGTATATTTTTCTTACGATGATAATGGCGAAGAATGGTTGGAATTTGCATCATCGAACAAAAAGGAAATTCAACTTGAGTTTTCAAAAGATCTTGCAATAAGTACCCCGCAGGAAATTTTCCGTGAGTGGTTTTCCATTAATGGCGGCAAAACTTTTGGTTTTCCTCGATTAGCATACTTTTTGGGCGATCTGCTATTTCAAGAAAAAGTTTTAAAAGTTGGAGAAATGAACGCCATTATAGCTTGGAAAGATCACAATTTTGAAGAAGTCGTTAATAGTTGGTTGAACTATTAAAAAGCACGTATAGATTCTAAGGTATATCAACAATTGTCAAACATTCAAATTAAACAAGCAGGTTTGTTAAAAAAACAATAACGTAAAAGAGGGGGATTATTATGGTACAA
>NZ_JBGCUB010000008.1:0-149654 GCF_053543455.1 Mesobacillus sp. LC4 | reverse complement strand
AAAAGTTCTTTGACTTATAAGGGTTAATCAACAAGGCTGAAAGAATTTCCTTCGGTCTTAGCGAAACAAGGGGCTCCATATAGTTAAGTTTGAACGACTCTAACTGACACAAATAAACCAGGACGGCAAAAGAACCGATAAAAACACCATATATACCTAAGAAGGTTGCCATGATTAAGATTAAAAAACGAAGGACTGTGACAGTTCCTGTTAAAGACTGATTGACGAGTGTGTATGTGGCTACTGCGGTCAAAGCAATGATGACAATGATGGTCGGCGAAGCGAGGCCCGCCCTGATGGCTGCATCCCCAATGATCAGGCCGCCAACGATTGATATCGTTTGCCCTACTGCCATCGGCATCCTTATTCCTGCTTCCCTTAGCAATTCAAACAAGATAAGAATGAATAACGCCTCCAATGCGCCCGGGAAAGGCAATCCCTGTCTCGAGACCACAACAGTTGCCAGCAGCGGAAAGGGCAGCTGATCGACATTCACGCTCGCGATCGCAATCCAAAAACCCGGCAGGTAAATCGCAATGAGGATCCCTACTATTCGTAAAACCCTCTGGAACAAGACAAAGTAATAAGGGAAATGAAGATCCTCTGGCGACTTTGTTAATTCAGTGAAATTAGCCGGACCAATCAATACCATTGGTGAACCGTCCACAGCAACGATGAATCTGCCCCTAAGCATCGATTCAATCGCAAAATCCGGCCGGGTTATATAATCCATTAAAGGAAAGATAGATAGAGTCCGATCTGAAACCCATTGCTCCAGCTGCCCCGCACTCAATATACTTTCTGTTTCAATCTTGTTCAATCGTTCTCTAACTTCATTCAACGCTTCTTGATTCACCTTATCGGACAGATATAAAATCGATACTTTGGTTTTTGATATCGAGCCTATTGATAAGATTTCATTAAAAAGCTGCGGACTTTTGATTCTTTTTCTGATCAGGGAGATATTCGTGTTCAATTCCTCGGTAAAAGAATCCTTTGGTCCTTTGATCGATATTTCTGTTTTTGACTCCTCTGGTGTTCTTTTCGGTATATTCGCTATGTCGATTGCCCAAAAATGCTTTCTGCCATTCTGAAAAATAACAAGAAAACCAGAAAACACTTTGTCAAACAAGGCAGAAATCTCATCAATACTGATTACAGGCGGTAAATCCTTTTGTGTATCCACAGCCTTTCCCCTGGTGGTAAGAAAGGCAATGACACCGTTATAATACTCATTCAATTGATTTCCATCCACCATGCCTTCACAGTAAATGACTGCAACAGACTCACCCGTCTGCTTATAGCTCGTAACCTTTACATCCGCATAACTCTTAAATAATTCCTGGAGCCCTTTTTTATTCATTTCACCTGACAATAATGCTTCCTGTGCCACGTTGATTTTTTCAGAAAATGGCTGCTCAGACATTACTGTTCACCTTCTTTCTTACAGGTAAGAACCCAACGATGAGCAGAATGGCTGAAAGAGAAAGACCACATATGAACATCACTGGATAATAAAAACTGCCGACAATTTTTTGCAGTAATAAATCACTTAATGGCAAAATGGAAATCGATGAAAATATACCTCCGCTTGCTATTAGCAAATTCCTTTTTAGTTTCGCGGGTTTGATGTTGAATAACTCTATTAATAGAAATAAACTCAAAGAAACTTTAACGAATGACCCTGCTAAAAATTGAAAAACGGCTAAGAAGTCCATATGAGATACTTGTCTCCCCAATTGGACAAGCCTCCATTGTTCAAGCGCAGGAAACCGGAAATTAGCGGCAACATGTGGGCCGAATGAAGAAATTGAACCCGTTGTAGGACCTGCAACAAGCATTAACACAACAGACATCAGGATCAACCAATGTATGTACTTAAACGGCTTGTTGAACTTATCATGCACCAGGAACAGGATGAACAAATCCATACTCCCGCCCAACACAATCACAAAACCCTCGAGCACCGGGTGAAAACCATTCACGAACACAGGGAAAAGCATCGAATAGTCTTTTTTAAACATCGTAGAGAAGGCAACAAAATAACCAAATGCCCAAACAATTGGCAACAAGATGACCGATGTATAAAGAATCACTCTAAATCCTTTATAAGCAGCCCAGATGCACAGTGATGTGAAACACAAGATAACAATCCATGCAGGTGTATTAGGAAGGAAGTAAACCTTGATCATAAGAATGAAATCATATGATGAAAATGAGCCCGAAACAAGGAAATAGACAGCAAAGAAAAGCTTAAAACCCTTCCCCACTATAGTGCCAGCCCGATTTTGCAACCAGCTTAAAAAATCTTCGCCATTCATCTTCTTAAAAATAAAAATCATGAGAAATCCCCAAACCAGCAGGAATACATAGGCCAGGGCAATGCTGACCCAGGCATCCCGTTTTGCTACTCTCAATAAATGAGGAAGGATCATCACATGGTTTGATATTCCGGTAAATAAGATAATCAAAGCTGAGACTTGAAGCCGAGTGAATTTCATAGCAAACCCCATTTTATGACTAATAGACTTAATTTTTGCCATTTATAAGAAAATATGCAATCTGCGTGTCTGTTTCCATATAGAAGATAACTAAAAAAGCTTGGAGCATCTAAGTGCTCCAAGCCTTGCATGTGGGATATGTAAGTTACAGATGATGGTAGAATAGCTCTATCGTGACAACAGTCCCCTTACCTACTTCACTAGAAAAATCAATCTTGCCCTTATGGTCATTGATGATTTTTAAACTGCGCATCAAACCTAGACCTGTCCCTTTTTCTTTGGTGGAATAATACGGTTCACAAAGATGTTTTAAACGCTCAGGACTTATGCCTTTTCCATTATCAATGACCTTGATCATAACTTTCTCTTCCAGGGAATGCACTAGAATCTGAAGGTTCCCGTGGATATCCATCGCTTCAATCGAATTCTCAAAGAGATTTACAAATAGAAGCTTTAGATCAGGTTCATTGCAAAATAATAAAATCGACTCACTGCAGTCTGATTCTATGCTTATGTTTATTTGACGGTCGTCTATTTCCATTTTTAATCCATGAATAGCATCATGGATGATTTCTATTAGATTTGCCTCAGCCCATTTACCTTCATTAGTATTGGAGAGTTCTATGAATTCATTGGCAAACTTATTGAGTTGCTCTAACTCTGCTTTTATGACTGGAAGGTAATCAAACAACTGGCTGTTCCGATCTCCTTCTTCGAACAATTTCAAGAAACCCATTAAACTTGTAAGCGGATTTCGAATCTCATGAACGACCCCTGAAGCAATTTTGCCTATCAGCGCATGTTTTTGCGCTTGCTGCATAACTTCATCCATGTCCTTCTTTTTCGTAATATCCAAAAAGGTAGACAGGACGTATTCCACTTTTTTATAGCTTCCTGCTTCAAAAATAGGCCGAGTGTCTACCAAAATCCACCGCTTTTCCTTCTTTTCAGGATTGTAGATAAACATTTCAACGTTGCTGTAACCTTCCCCAGTCTGCAACGTTTTCATAGCCGGATGTTCCTCACCTGGGAATGCGTCACCTGCCGCGTTCTCTGCTTCCCACTCTTTACTCATTGAAGTCATTTTCTTAAGGGCATGCTCACTATAACCTAAAATTTCAGTTGAATTTTTGTTTACATAGATGATTTCACCAGAAGTATTTTGGACAATCACTCCACTTGTCAGTGCCTCATAAATCCTTTTATGGTGTTCTTCCAGGCTTTTTTTCTCAGTTATATCACGGGTAACACCAACAATCTCTCTTACGGTGTTGTCATGTAAAACAATCGGCGACAATACAGTATGAAAGCTGTAGGTCTTATCGGCACACCCTAATTCCCATTCAAATTCTGAAACCTCTCCGCCAAGAGTCTTCTTGACCTTCTGCTGCATGATGCAATCACTTAATAAATGGTCAATGGACTTCCCTTCAAAGGCTTCCTTCGTAAATCCGTTAGTTGCTAACCACTTTCCATATACACTGGTGATGGTGTAAGAGCGGTCAATTGTAAAAACGAGGTCATTCATCGAAGAGACAAGTGTTTGGTATTTTCCCCTGCTCTTATCAAGCTCTTTATAGGAAAGAACTTCATCGGTAACATCCACTCCAGTGGCTAAGACAAAATCAGTATTGCCATCAGCATCAGTCACCGTTTGAGTCTTCCACTTGATATGTCGTTTCTTTCCATTTTTCATCAACCAGGAATTTTGATATTCAAGTGGGATATTTCCCGACAGGTAATACTGCGCTATCCGACTCTTCTCCTCACTTTCAATAAAAATGTCCCAAAACTTCTGGTATTGCAATTCTTTAAGGCTGTAACCTGTCATCGTTTCAGTGTATTGATTGCAGCTATATATTCTGCCATCTTTATCAAGAGTCAAAACAAATGATTGGGTTGTATCCAAAATCATCCGCAAGTATCTGTTTTCTTCTCTTACTGCATCATTTTCACAGGAGGAGCTGGAATACTCTTTGAGCATGCAAAAAATCAACGGTTTACTAGCCTGGTTAATAAAGGATGCATTGACTTCTACCGTAAAGACTTGGCCAGTTTTATCACGAAGTTCCAAAATTGTGGATAAACGATCATTTTTGAATAACAGGGTTTTTAATGTTTTTAAAACCCTAGGAGATAAATGATTGAAGAGGGATATTCCTTTTTTTGTTAAAAATTCTTCTCTGGAATATTTAAACAAGGAACAAGCGGTTTCATTGGCTTCCAACACCCGAACCTCATTTGATGCTTCATGGTCTATTTCGAAAATTACAACAGGAAAGGTTAAATGATTAAAGATATTTTCAAAAAGTAATGAATCGTCTACTGCTGTTTCCATAAGTCACCTCCTGTTTAATATTGTAATAATTGCTACGTAAGCAGTCCATATACCAAAATAGAAATAGGTCAATTTTACCATCGCTAGATTTTTTTGTGTGTTATTTCAAATAGGACATTCGTTAAGCACGGCAAAGCATTTCTTATTTGAAACTTCTTGCTATAAACATAGACGCATCCTGATTCATGAAAATCTTTTTACCATGATAAAAAGTCTTAATCTCGATTGAATCAAAACCAACCTCTGATAATATATCCTTTAACCCTTCATGTGAAAATCCATTATGGACCTTCGGATGATCTATTTGATCATTTTTGTCAAAGTCCACAAGGATCAGTTCGCCACTCTCATTCAGAATGCTGAACAATTGCTGAAGTATTTTCTCCGTATCGGGAATATGCAGAAGAACCAGCGACATTAAGACGATGTCTGCTTTCAGTTGAGGAGTTTCCTTAGTAAAATCTGAATAAAGTACTTTCGCATTGCTAATTCCTCTGCGGGAGATCTTAGCTTCGGCAACATCCAGCATTTGTTTGGAAGAATCCACTAGCAAAATAGAGTCGACTAATTCCGATAACTGCAGGCTGACGAGACCAGTGCCGCTGCCATAATCGATTAACGATTTAGTTGTACTCTTTTGTAATTCCTGTTTCACTTCTTTTGCGATTACTTTTGCTAGTTCTATCCTATCCTCTGTATCATACCGGCTTGCCATTTGTTCGAATACGTTGTTTTCCATATTTGCTCCTTCTTAATACGTGTATTGTTGATAAAAGTAATTGTATCAAAGCACCATCTAAATCTTTATCTTCAAACCAAATGGTGTTATGACTTAAATTAATAGGTAATATGGTAATTTAATTCATAGAAAAACGCTTGGAATGGCTCCAAGCATTTAATCAGCAATACTATGGTGTTATCTCCTCCAAATAAAAAAGAAGACATACAGCATTCCTAACAGAAAATAATTGCTAATAAAAGAAGGTATAATGACTCTAAGGAACCATATATCAATCCCATTAGTGATTATTGAAAGAAATGTAGAAAAGCTAAGATATATTAATATGTAAACAGCAAACGCCTTTTTTCCGATTCCATTTTTATTCTTGATCCGTTCACCTATATAGAGTGGTAAGTAAAAAAATTGATTAATTTGATTCTGCATCTTTTTCTCCGATTTATCAGTAATTTTTATATATTGCTAACAATGAATAACCAATTTGACCAAGTTTCTAACAAATCCTAATTAGCAATCCTTATTCCCTCAGTTTCACATCGCAATTTATAAAAGAACTGTACAATTTTTTTCTCATTAAGAACTGACTCTTTCATTTTAACTAAAGTCCTTTTCCCTACACGTCTATCTATCAGGGCAATTATTTTTATCAGCATGTTATTGGATTTCAGTGATTCATGAATAGGCTGTTGAAAGTATTGCTCGACAGAATCAAAAAAGTCATATTGAGCAAAAATTCCTTCGTCCAAAACCCAGTCGTGTGCTTCTTCCCATATATCTAAATTTCGGCTCCAATCCGTATAAGGAATCTGTTTTTCTCTTTTTATTTCATATTCTCTTGAAATTAAAGCCATCTCTGAGGTAATTGTACACATATTGAGTACTTCCTTTTTATCAACGGTAATAAAAGCTCTCCCCAATTGATCATGAGCCCTTCTGTAGTTGGTTACCGTAAACTGAACTCTATCTTTTAAAGAATCACATTTAAAACTATCTAACTTCTTCTTTACCTTGCTCCATTGTTGATTCCCCAAAATTTCACCCTCTCTAATAACTGTAATAACCAAACCTAATTTTAACATATATATCCAATCACACTATAATAAACTCTCAACAACTCCCTATTTTTCATAACGATTGCATTTGATTCGCCCCCTAAACCTTTTACCCGACTAAAACTCTTCAATGACAAAAAAGAAACAGTCCAATGCATTTGCAAATTGGACTGCTAGCTAGAGTATTAATTAAGATTTTGTACTCGAAAACAGAATCATTACCAGGTTGTATAATGTTCCTAATTCCCAATGATTATTTCACCTTCACCCGCCGGTATCTCAAAACCATTAAGGCAACAATTTAGTAGATCATCAGTGACGGAAAACGCATTATCGTCCAGGAGTTTGTTCCGAACCTTTAAACGTTCTTTCCCAAAAATCACTGTTCAACTCCATTTTGAAAAGATTCCGCTTCAATCAACCCTTCTCTCAACCCTTTTCGCAAAAACGGACTAGGTTCTCCTACACAGTAAAGCTGTAAATAATGCATCGCTCGTGTGCAGGCGGTATAAAACACTCTGAGCAGACTTTCATCAGCGTACACATTCTCCGAGCCATCATAAATAATCACGGCATCGAATTCGATTCCTTTAGACAAATAGGACGGGATCACCACTACTCCTTGTTCGTATTCAAGCGATCCGCTCTTAAGGAGGTTGATTCCTTCAATGCCTGAAAGGGCTTTGTATGCACTCAAACTTTCCCCAGCCGATTTACAGATGATCGCAATACTATGGAAACCTAAGCTCCGCAATTCTTCAACTTTGTCAGCAATCCTTCGATGCAGTTCATCGTGATTCCTCACCTGAGTCAGCACAGGTCGCTCACCGTCCCGTTCAAAAGGGATGATTCCTTCCCCGTTCGGCACGAGTGAACGTGTAAATTCAATGATCGGTTTTGTGGATCTGTAACTCCGTGACATGTTGATCACTTCTGTTTTATCCTGCCCATATAGGCTGGTGAGTGTGTGAAAATCAACCATTTCACTGGCATGCGCGAAGATTGCCTGGTTAAAATCGCCGAGCACGGTCATTTTCGCGGCTGGAAATAATCGCTTCAAAAACTCAAATTGAAAAGGCGAATAATCCTGTGCCTCATCCACCACGATGTGTTTAATCGAACTATTGATCTGAAAACCCAGTATCAGCTCTTTTAAAAGCAGAAACGGAGTGGCATCCTCATAATAAAGCTTCCCATCCTCGAGCATCTTTACAGTGTCTAAACAAATTTCCTGCCATTCCTCTGGTACTCGCTCTAATTGATTGCTACCGGTAAAAAGCTGCTTGTAGATTCCCTTGATGTTAATGAAGCGATAAGCTTTGATCATTTTACGCAAAGGATTAAACTTCCGTCTAACAATCAGGCGGGCCAATGCATCAGCCTCGATTTCATAATCATGTATCGATTCTCCTGTGAATCCCCTTTTTTTCGCAAGATAGGCATGTGCTTTATGGTACTCCTCATCACTAAGCAGTTCGATTTCTTCTTGGACCCATGCTTGATCTCGTTCAACCTTCTCAGCCTCATCCATTTCCTTTAAAAGCCAATCCCTTAATTTTTCAAGACGGCCATGAAAACGGAACGAAGGATCGCTGCTGTAAAAACGATTTTCAATTTGCTGTGAAGTGACAATAGCCTCTCCTCTAAAACGAATATTCTTAAAGACCATGCCAGACGCTTCGAGTGACTTCCTGTAGGATTGTATCGCTTCAAAAAATGGAATGGATGCTTTGAATTGGATGCCTGCTACCCTGGCTTTATACGACTCATCATCCTTAGCTGTTAAAACATACTCCAGTTGTTCATATGGATTCTCAACGTCAAAGTCTTTGCCTAGCCGATGATCCAGATATTCCTGGAAGGTTGCCTGCTGCATATTCTCCTCACCTAGTTCCGGCAAGACATTCGATACATAGCTGCTGAACATTGTATTCGGAGAGAAAAGGATAATTTGATCTGCATTCAGTTGGTCCCTGTATTTATAGAGCAAATAGGCAATTCGCTGCATGGCAGCCGATGTCTTTCCACTTCCAGCTGCACCATGAACAATTAGCAGCCTGCCGGTGTCATGGCGGATGATCCGATTCTGCTCCTGCTGGATCGTCGCAACGATATTATGCATATGTTTATCCGTGCCTTTGCCAAGCACCTGCTGCAAGATTTCGTCCCCAATCGTCAGGCTCGTATCGAACATCGACTGTAAAACGCCGCCGCGGATGAGATATTGCCACTTTTTCTCGAGATGGCCATCGATAGTCCCTTCCGGGGTTTGATATTTCGCCGGTCCAGGCTGGTAATCGTAATAAACACTTGAGATCGGAGCCCTCCAGTCATAGATCAAGAAATTTTCACGCTCAGCATCGGTAAGCGAGGAAACCCCAATATAGATTTGTTCCGGAGCGGAAGAACCATCTTCCGTAAAATCAATCCGGCCAAAATAAGGGATCTCCTTCATGCGGCGTAGCGTGGCCAAACGCTTGGAAGAGTGTCTATGTGTACTTTGGCTTACCGACAAAGCTTGCGTTTCTTGCCTCAAGCCAATGATCGTTTCAAGAAAATCATCAAAAGTGTCCGTATTAACCTTCACCTCATCCCAAAAATGTTTCCGGATGTGGACGACTTCATTTTTACGCCTTGAAGTTTCTTCTTCCACTCTGAGGAGTTCGTCCGTAATGGCCTCCATCACACTGTCCAACCGCTTTTGCTCACCCTGAAGATTCAAACTCATAGCAACACCCCTAAATTTTTTTGATAAAAGAGTTGACTACCGATTGTATTGCATTGTATAATTAAAATAAGGATAATTATATTTTAATTTAATCAAACAATGCATATCTATATAAAGTTACCATAGGTTTCTATTCTTTTCAATATGAAAAAGAGCAGTATTTTTCGTTTCATACGAAAATACTGCTCTTTTTTTGATTATCTTTCTTCTTCTCTAACAATCTTTTCTCCAAAAGCTTAATGATCATTTCATTCTGTTTGGTGCTCTTATGTAGTAAATCCTTCGCAATGATCGGTAAAAAAAAACAGAATGAATACCCCCACCACAAAACCAAACAGCAATAAGAATTATTGCAAAAGTCTCTAACCCCTTATCCTAATCCGATATACTCACATTAGTTTTCGTATTTGGAAATGTTCCCGGTCTCTGACCATGAGGAGACTACCGGGCACATAAAAGGCTGATATGTTCCCCTTTTCTGACTATGAGCAAAAAACCGGGAACATATAAGCCGGATATGTCCCCCGTTTCAGTCCAAGAAAGTAAACCCGGTAAATATCACCTCCGAATTGATTCCTTCCACCACATTCCTCAAACCATTATTCAGCTCTCTTAACCATTCTCCAAATGAAACTTGCGATCAACAATACCACTCCAATAGAAGTTCCAATAACCTGATCCATTAATACTTCACCCGTTTGGGAATAGACAATGACCAAAGTGCCTCCAAAGATTAAGATAATCAGCGCTGCCAATCGCATAAGGTAGGTCGCATTAACTTTCAACCATATCCCCTCCTATCAATCTAAAAATCAACGAATCTTTTCCACTACATTTTCGATTACCGTGCTGACATCCGCATCCCCATGATAACGCACATACATGACTGCATCACCATGAGCAGCAAATACCTCTTTCATCCCCTCTTCAGCATGCACAATCAATAAATCCAAATCAGTGTGTATCTTTTCAACATAATTATCCAGGCTGTTATCATAACGATATCGTTCCACTAAATCGGAAACCAGGTTTTCCGCCATCCCAGGAAACCTGAGCTGGTAATATTCTGTATGGATGGCTGGTGAATATTCTCCGCTGAGATCTTCCCACAGCTTCCCGGGAACCACACCGCTTTCATCTGATTCATATTGAACGGGTGCTAAAGGACTCCATTCAGAAGAAAGTCGATTGCCCCAATCCACATTGTCACTCATATATTCGGCTTCTGCCCTTATCATGTCAGGGTCATTTTCTACATCTGCCAACCTGACAATCGGCAGGTCCACGCTTCCTTCTGGTAAGGTATTTGTCTCCATTTTCGCAAGCTGCGCAAACGGAATGATGGCACTCAGTCCCACCACCACTGTAAAAAGAAAAGCAGCTGCCGTATGGATTCGGTGATGTTTTTTCCATGAAGCATGATGGTCGATCGGTTTCCCTTCGACTAGTCTTTTGCGCACATCCCGGATCGATAAAGCGGCACGTAATGAATGATAGGCAGTATACGCAATGAAAATCGTTAATAGCGTCTGCGTTATCATCGAGCCATCTACCATGACGTATGTTGGCGTACCATCAAGGAACCAAATGGATGCCATCATCCCGAACATCAATACCATGCCAATAATAGCACTACCCGCATTCCACGCCAGCTTTTTATCCAATTCCCTTAGGGTATAAGCCTGTTCAGCTGGATCGGTATGAAGTTCCGGTGCATCCTCCTCGGCCGGTGATGAAAATACGTGGAACTGACCATAACTGGTCACATAATCCCATCCACTTTCACAATACATCTCAATTTGCTCACCAGGAATCCTTTTCATCGTGGATACATCAATTCTGTACTTCATATCCCGCGGTTCGCCCTGTTCGAACCTGGCAAAATGGATGCCCATCTTTTTCAAATAAAGTCCCCTGGCCGCCATATCAGTAAACCAGCTTTCATGCTCTCCTATCCGCCAAAAATCACTGGGGCGAAGCTTATAGACCCATCTATTCATTTCGAGCATCCTCCTCTAAAATCCAGCTGTCTTGGATCAGTGCTTTCAGCCGGTCATACTCTACCTGTAGAGCTTGTTTTCCTTCCAGCGTGATTTCATAAGTCTTCCTTCTGCCATCATTTTCGGCTAATGAAATTAAGCCATCCTTTTGCATCCGTGAAAGGACTCCGTAAAGCGTACCGGGACCCATATTCAGCCGGCCGTTCGAGACCTCTGTAATCGCATGCATAAGCTGGTATCCATGATTCGGCCGCATCAACGCAAGAAGCACATAGTACATCGCTTCCGTCATCGGTCCACCAGAATACGCCATCCAAAACACCCCTTCAATCCTAAATGTATTATTATGTCTCTCGTTATTATGTATGACGATATATCGTGTAACATAATATTATAACAAAACTTTCCTGCTGTATAGAAAAATGAGCAAGGAAAAAGAACCCACGCTAAAGACCTATCGAGATTTTTGCTGGATCCACCTCAAATAAACGCCTAGAAGTTTCTCTCGCAATAACTGGGTATTTATGTTAGTGTGTAGAGAGCATTCAGAATCTTCAAAAATCCTCATGAGATTTAATACTTATTCTTCACCTCTTCATCCAATTGCTGATTTTCCATTTTCACCTGATAAACAATTTCATTGCTACAATCTGTAAAAGGAACCCGAGGTACAAGAATTTCCATGCGAGGAGATGGTACACCATGTCAAAAGAAGAGTTTGAATTCATAGGGAAGAAAATCTACGATCACCGACATGAGCTTGCTAGATTATTCGGTGAAAATATTCCCAAATATACTTCAGAGCACTTTGAAAAATTTAAAATGCCGGAGTCAGAATATATGGAGTATAGATCTCAATTAATAGGTTATTTTGGGAAAGCATTATATAAAAATCAAGAAGAAGCATATCGATCTGTAGCTAAATGGGCAAGAGAAGTTGCGAACCAAACCGTTCGATATGGCGTATCTTTAACGGTAACTTTAAGGATCATTTCACTTTTCCGCCTGGTCATTTGGGAAATATTCACCGAGGAATTAGAGCAGAATCGAATTTCCTGCAACACGATGGTCAAAATAACGGATATATTCGACAAACTGATTGATTCGATCTTTAGAATTACTGGAGAGGTTCACGAGAAACATAACATTGAGCGTGTAAAATCAGCATTTACAGAATTAAAAGAACTGTCTGCTCCTGTTGTTCCTATTTCTTCTGGAATTGCCGTCTTGCCAGTGATCGGCTCCATCGATAACGATCGGGCAAAAATGATCATGCAGGTTTCCGTTAATGAATCGATCAGGCTGAAACTGAAATATTTTATCATTGACCTTTCAGGAGTTTCAATGATAGACAGTGTCGTCGCCAATTCTCTCTTCCAAATTGTGAATACATTAAAACTAATAGGTGTAGAAATCATTATTACAGGGATCCGGCCTGCAATTGCACAAACCATTACCCGTATAGGATTGGATTTTAATATAACAAAAATCAGCAGTTCATTAGAAAAAGCTTTATCAGACCTAGGCTTCAAGCAAGTGAGCACTTTTTAAAATAAAAAAAAATGGATGAATTTCTTATTTCTTTACCCCAGTTATTCACAGAGTGAGAACAAACCCTTGTCGAGACTTCCCTATTAAATCGAAAGGAGCATATTCTGAAAAACGATCAGAATATGCTCCACTTCTGTTACATATCAATTCCTCGCAACTAACTACGTTTACTCCAAACCGTAATTTTTCAAAAAAAAGCTGCTGTAATTGATTTACGAAACATTGCTTCTCAGTAACTGTTCAAACGGCTTATTAATAATGTTTTTTCCATGAAAGGAAATAGGCAGTGGATTGGACAAGCGGAAACATCATGATGATAATGACTGGATAATAAGGAACGGTTTCTGAGATGAATGGATAGATTAGCATAAGCGCCGTAAGGATCGGGAATGTGTACCACATCGTGACATAGGAAGTTCTGCAAGCTTTTGCCGTAATCTCTTGTTCTCTCTCGTCACTTTCCTCAAACTCAGGCGGCAGAAAGAAAGCCTTGGCAATGGATTTGTTTTTCTTTTTGCTCTTCATAAACAAAATGGCTGACAAAATTCCACCGATCACTAAGGCGGCAAATATAGGAGTCGCATTGATCGTCACTTCCCAGGGTGGCTCTGGATTCTTCAACACTTCTGCAAAATCCATCTGCGCATAATAAAAAGCAACCATCCCCCATCCAAACAAAACAAATATTCCGACTGACATTAGAAATTTTTGATTCATTTCCCCTCATCCTCCATAAAAAAGATCTCTTCAATTGGCAGCTGAAACACACGGCCAATTTTCATTGCCAGTAACAAGGACGGTATATAGCTCCCCTTCTCTAGAGCAACAATCGTCTGTCTTGTCACGTCAACCCTCTCAGCCAAATCGTTCTGCGTATAACGATGCTTCGCTCTCAATTCTTTAACACGATTGGTAAGTCCCATTAGCCTCAAACACCATACCTTTCACAATAAAAAATGCATACTCGACTTTACATTTTGTAAAGCCAACCATACATTTCAAGCTAAAAAAAAGCCCAACTTCTATATCCTCCAATTTATCTGATAATCCAATTGTATACTGTACTTTACATTTTGTAAAGCCTACTTTACAAATAAAAGGGATTGACCACTCCCCCGCTGATTTATTAGCGGAGAATTTCCGGCTATTGTAGGTGGAGGTGCTTTTTAAGCCGAAATAAGCGGACTTATTCCGGTTAACTCGTTTAAATAAGCTAAAATACAAGGTTTTCGATGAAATAACCGGAAAAACTTCCCTTATTTTTATGAAAATAAGCGACTTGTAAGATTTAATCGGAATTTCTCCGTTTATTTTCAAACACTGTGGAATCTTACAGCAGCTAAAAAAATAAAGAGCACGTCCTGATGGAATCATCAAAACATGCTCTCAAACTTTCCAGTATCCATTACATATCTAAGTCCGTGAAGGCATATGGCAGTAATTCTTTCAATGCCAATTCCCGGATCTCTTTTTTGTCATTCGTCAGGTACACCGGCATGTCTGGTGAAAAGAATTCGGCCATCACCTGCCTGCAGATGCTGCAAGGCGGCAGGAAGTCAGCTGTATCGCCAGAAACGGCGATCGCCGCGAAGTCACCCTTTTTGTAACCGTTCGCCACTGCTGTAAAAATAGCCGTTCTCTCAGCGCAATTTGTCGCACCGAATGATACATTCTCAACGTTCACTCCGTTGTAAACGGTACCATCTTTCAGCAGCAAAGCTGCCCCAACAGGAAATTTGGAATAAGGCGCATACGCATTCTTTTTCGTCTGACGCGCACTTTCCACTAATTGTTCTTTATTCATTTCATCATTCCCTTTCCCATAAGAATGAACTTTTCACAGTCCCCTTTACGCCAACGAAAAGTTGGCAGGACTTCTAATATAATATCTTTGCTGATTTATTGTCAATGAAAATTCGGTGAATTAATTGATTCTTGAAAACAAAAAGCTTAAGGCAAAAAGGAACGGTTTCTTTTTCCAGTCAAAACATTTTTATAAGAACTAGAATAGGGAAAGAAATATCATATAACAGTACCGTTGCGTTTTTTTACTATTACTTCATCTTTAATGATAGCGCCCTTTTGTACTACTGATTAAGTTGATAGCATAGTTGAACTACCCCAGAGGAAAACCTTTTTGTTTCAACTAAATTTAGATTCACTCTTTGCTTAATGTCAATAAAAAGGGGTTTTCCTTCACCTAAAATAATTGGGTGAACAGATAATCTAATTTCATCTACAAGTCCTAAGTTTATAAACGTTGTTATAAGACTCGATCCACCATAAAGCCAAATATCTTTACCAGGCATATTCTTTAATTTGGTTATTTCATTCTCAATATTTTCACTAATAAATGTCACGTTATTTTCTGACCTATTTTGAGTTCTTGAAAAAACATATTTCTCTTTACTATGGACCAATTCCCAAATTTCATTTTCTGTATCAGAAACGTCAGAATCAGGTTTATACTTACCCCATAAATCATAACTTTTTCTACCATATAGAATAGCATCTATTTGTTGTAAGAAGTTCTTGAAGTCCATATCCGGATCCATAATGCACCAGTCCACTTCCCCTTCAGGACCTTCGATAAATCCATCTAAAGTAACTGCTAAATCTAAAAGTATCCTTCTTGGTCTGTCGGAATTGACCATATATTTATCCTCCTTTAGTTCGAATAACATCGGAGACGTTATCTTGTTGCACTATTGTCCTTCGTTCTCAAGACCTATTATACAAATTCAATTTCCCCCGCAAAACACGTAACTGCTTCATCAATTGCTCATACTCTTCGTACTCAATATTACAAAGCTTCAATTCTGAGGCAATCTTCTGAACGATTTCTTCCTTTTGTTCAATCGCTTTTGAGAGAAGGGTGATGGAAACCTTCCGTTCATCCTCAGTCGTACGCTCCCTTTTCACCCATCCATTGGCTTCCATCCGTTTGATCATCGGAGTTAAAGTGCCTGTGCCGAGATTTAACCTTCCGCCGAGCTCCTTAAGTGTAAGCCCATCTTTCTCCCAAAGAGCCAATAAGGCTAAATATTGCGGATAGGTAAGCCCGAATGAATCCAGCGCTTTTGTATAAAGTTTGGTGAACTGGCTTCCCGCGTCATAGACCGCAAAGCACAACTGATTTTCCAATGTTAAAAAATCATTCAAGTGACTCATCCTTCACAATGCTTAGAGTAATTTTTCAAGGTCGTTCTTGATTTTTTCTGGCTCAGTAGTTGGTGCATAACGTTTTACCACCTGGCCATTTCGGTCAACAAGGAACTTTGTGAAATTCCATTTGATATCCTTCGTCAGCAATCCGCCCTTTTGTTCTTTTAAAAAAGCAAAAAGCGGATCAGCATTCGCGCCATTCACATCGATCTTCGCGAACATTGGAAATGACACACCATAGTTCAACTGGCAAAACTCAGTTGTTTCCTCGATGTTATCAAACTCCTGGTCATTGAACTGGCCGCATGGGAAACCTAAAATCTCCAAACCTTGCTCCTGGTATTCGTCATACACTTCCTGAAGACCTTTAAACTGAGGCGTCAAGCCACATTTACTAGCAGTATTGACAATCAACATTGGTTTTCCTTCATAATTTCTTAAACTTTGTTCCTGTCCATTTGGCTTTTTTACCGTAAAATCATAAACAGTTTTCATTTATAGTCACTCCTCCGGGAAAATTAAATCGTGTACGATTAAATCGTATCAGATATATAGATTTTCTGCAAAGCTTAAAACCCACGTAAAAAAACACAGGGTTGCCCCTGTGCCAGTGAGAAATATATTAAGTGCTTCTATGGAATTATTGATCACTCGGCCGTGCAGCTTCCTTGGAAACATCCACCTTCCAGGTAATGATCGTCGTACTGTCCCTGACATGGTGATTCTTGATATTCTCCAACATTGAAGTGACCACTCTTTCATCCTCTTCAGGATCAGCAAAGGAATGATAAATGCTGGCAGGGTTTGCGTAGGGTTCATTTGGGCATTCAATCAACCCATCTGTCGTGAGAAAAAGACGATTTTTTCCTGTCCTGAGCTCCCTTATGCCGACGCTATAACAAGGAACGTCCAATTCAAACGTATTGACTTCACCGATCCATTCATAAAATTGTCTTTGGTTCAACTGATACTGGCACAGCGCAGCGAGTTCCTGATGGAATAAATAGAGCACACAGTCTCCCACCGAGAACCACCATACATACTGATCCTTGCGGCTGACAATTAAACAAGCCGTCTCTCCTGTAACATTTCGGCAAGCTGACAGGAATTCTTCTGATAAAAATAAGCTTAATACCTTTTTTTCAATCTTTTTAAAAGTCTGATGTTCCGCCGGTAAAGACAAAAGATGTTTTACTTCAGTCTCCGCATTTTCGAAAAGCTTAATAATCAACTCTGCACTTTCTGCAGTATGATGGGCATCCAGAAGAATCGCAAACTCCCAGTCTTGCTGCTCATTGAACCACACCAGACATCCATCTTCATTTTTATACTGGCCAGCACTTGAATTGCCTCCATAACGCCCAACCACGATGTTGCCAAGCTGAAAAACGTTTGGCGTGTCAACAAAGTGTTCCTGGCTCCCTACCCAACTAAACTCTTCGCCCTGCTTAGCCATTGGGATGATTCTCTAAATAGGTCTTGATGCGAGCACAAAGAGCAATCACATCATCATTGTCACCCATGGGCGCACCATCCCAATCATACACAGCATTCGGACCCCAATGTTCCTTAGGAGTGCCTGGATAGCGAGGAACCAGGTGCATATGAAGATGTGGCACCGCATCCCCTGCCACAAAAGAATAGATATGTTCAGCACCCTCGCTTTCCATGAGAGCCTTACTCACTTTAGCCATCATCATGCCGAATACTTTCGCTTCCTCCATATTCATCTCTCCAAGTGTCGGAACATGCCTTTTTAAATCAATCATAATATGACCTAAATAGTTCGGGTTCCCATTCCGATCAATATGACCAACATAGACAAAATCGTCCTCGTAAATTTTTACACCAGAAGTCTGGATCGTGCCACTATGCTTATTGCAGATAAAACAATCGTTCACAGAAACCCCACCCTTTTTGCTTTTTAAAAGTATAATACAATTATAGAAATATTGGTATAATTTTCTAAAAGGTTTTAACGATGTAAGGAGGCGAAAAACAACATGAACTTCAATACGACAATAGAAGAACTTAATATGGATAACTATAAAACTACCATCGAGAGAGTTGCAGTCAGAGCGGTTATTAGGAAGAATAACCATATTCTACTGGTTCAATCGAATAGAGGAGATTTCAAATTTCCCGGTGGCGGAGTTGAAAAGAACGAAAACCATGAGGAGTGTTTAAAACGTGAGGTTCGAGAAGAAACTGGCTACATCCATTGCGTTGTCACGGACAAGATTGGCACAATCATCGAACGGAAAAAAGATGTTTTCGAACAGGATGCATTATTTCGAATGACATCACACTACTACCTTTGTGATCTCGTAACAGAAGCAAAAGATGAGCTGCAATTAGATGAATACGAGGCCATACTGGATTTTACGCCCAAATGGGTTACACTCGAAGAAGCCATCACGCAAAATGAAGGTCTAATAGATAAATTTGAACAAAATAGCTGGTTGAAGCGGGAAACCTTTGTATTAAAACAATTGAACGAGATGCAGTCATTTTATTGATAAACTAAAAAGATACCCGTATAAGCCATTTGCTTTTACAGGTATCAATAACAACCAAATAAGCACTTAGGATTGGTCGGGTCTTCAATTAATAGTCATACCCAGATCTAAGTAGGAAAAAATAATAGTTTACACCCTCTACTAGGTAGGTCAGTATGATGAACAGTGAGAAATACAAGCTTCAAGTTGAAGTTCTTTTTTTCCAGAATCCAATTTTATGATTGTCAAGCTTGTACCATGTATAAATGGTGGCTCCCATAGGTGTTTTAATGAAGAATTTCTGCACAGTAAGTATAAATTCTTCATCACAACGCCATGTGTCACAATGAGGACATTGCCATCTCTCACGTTTTTCTCCAGGTCCTCCAAAAACTCCACTAGTCTTTGCTGGACCTGTAAAAATGATTCCCCTCCAACGCTTTTATATTCTTCAGGTTCGTTCCAGTATGCCTCGAATTCTTCTGGATAGAGAGATTTTATTTCGTTCTCGGTTTTTCCTTGCCACGACCCTAAATGGATTTCCATGAGCCTTTCATCGGTGAACAAGGGAATCATCCTTTCCCCTTTCACTAGCCTGGCTGTTTCCAGTGTCCTTCCGCTGGGAGAAGATAGAATCTGTCGGAACTCTGTATCCTTAAGCCTGGCTCCCAGTGAGCGGGCATCTGCTTTTCCTTTATCCGTAAGGGACGAATCCAGACGGCCCTGGCTTCTTTTTTCTTTATTCCATTCTGTTTCACCATGTCTGATTACATATAAATGAAGCATGTTTCACCCCAAGTAGTTGATTTCATGAAGATAGCGGCCACAAATCGATTTTAATTTTTGCAGCATTTCTTCCGGAAAAACGGCCACAAAGCAGGTCGATGGACCGGAAGATTTTAAGAGTGGAAGTGTTGTATTTACATTTTCTTCAGTAAATGTTTTATTCTCCAACAAAGTATTCAGCTCGTGAAGAATTCCCCTCGAGCCAACAGGAATCGTGACCACTTCTTCCAGGCTGCTAACCTCCATAAAAACCTTCAATGGCACAACCTGTTCTTGCTTTTCGATTACCTCTGTCCCAACCAGAGGGAAGCCAATGACAGCTATTCGTGTTTGGGCGTCATAAATCAGCTTATTGTTCCTCATATTTGCCTTTCTTTTTCCCAGTACGGTAAGGCCTACAGCAGATTGGTTTAACACAAAATTGCTCTCTGTGCTCCCGGTGATCCTTATGTCCACCCTGCCAAGCTCACGAGTTCCGTGTTCAATACCTTGTAATAGCTCTTTCCAGGCTTCTTCGCCGCAAAAGTTTTGGACAACTGTCGCAAATGGCTCAGCACCGGCACTTATGCACTCCATGACAGCAACTCTGAAAGAATAGTATGCGACGGTCTTATACGGAACCCGAACACTATCACCATCCTTCATTCCAATGCTGCCGCTATTGTCACTGGCTATCACCAGGTTTTCTACTTCATTCAAAGGGATCATTAAAATATCTCTCACTTGCGGTTATCCTCCCAGCTGCCCATCATTTAGTTCTGCTCATGCCTGTTTCGAAAGTGGAAGTCTGTCACCAAGCACTCTGACGACCCTTGGCAAAACAATAAAAGCAAGCACGGTATTTAAAATTGAACCGACAAATAAAGATGGCACGATCGCTAAGTAAAATGACTTTCCCATTAATATCATAAACGGTAGCGGGGCGGCGAAGCTGTTGCCCATGATAAATAGGACACCTGCTTGCCACCGTTTACCGCTTCTATATAGCAACGCGAACAAATAAACAAGCAGTGCCATTTCACAAGCAACCAGGAAATGAAAAGGGCCAAGCGGCATTCCCGCAACGATGGACGATAACAGATGGCCAATTCCGCCGACCGCTGCTCCTGCAGGGCCTCCCAAAAGGCCTGCTGCCATCAAGGCAGGCAATGCATCTAAAGCTACACTCCCTATCATTGCTGGAATCTTGATAAATGCGCCTGCCGCTGAAAGGGCGATGAACATGGCCAACCAGGATCGTTTCTTATTCTTCACCCTGTTTCGCCTCCTTGCGTTTTCCCTCCCTGAACACCTTTGCACTTCGAACGTATTCAACATCCTGCATATTGAGCCTGGAGTTGATTACCCTTGCAAGAGCAAAGAAATAGTCCGACAATCGATTCAAGAATTGTAAAGCTGTTTCGGAAACTTCTGGGTCAGCTTTCAACAATGAAACAACTAATCTTTCAGCCCTTCTAGTAACCGTACGGGCAAGATGGATTGAAGCGGAAGCAGGTGCTCCTCCGGGCAATATGAATCTCTCAAGCTTTGGAGCTTCGGCAATTAGCTCATCAATTTTCTTTTCAAGGTAATCAACTGATTCCTTTGTCAGCTTAAGTTCCCGGCTCTTTGTTACATTCGCCAAATCCCCGCCGCAATCGAACAGTTCATGCTGGATCTTTTCGAGATCGTCCAGAATATCCGCAAAAATGGATGGATCCAGCTGGGTAACAGCCTGGCCAACAAAGCAGTTTACTTCATCGACGGTTCCGTACGCTTCGACCCGAATATCATCTTTTTCCACCCGGCCTCCGATAATGCTCGTTTTCCCTTTATCACCTGTTCTTGTATATAGTCTCATATCCATACCCCTTTATTTTAATTTTTGACTGATTCCGTACCAGATCACGTCCACCCGGTCAGCGTTTGAGACGAGGTCCTGGTATACCCATCCAGTAGTGTCTCGCCACACGCGATCTTCAGCTGCCATGGGGACGATTCCTTTCGAAATATCACTTCCAATCAACACTATCTTACGCTGCTGATCACCGCTTTCCCATTTCATCCACTTTTGGCTAATTGACAGCCATTCTTGGCGGCTCACATCTGCCTGGATATTCTGGGCCATTTGCCGAATCCACACTTCAATACCTTCCAATACAATGATTTGCTTGTCCGTCAGTTCAGGGATTTCATCCCCTTTATATGCTGAATACCAAGAATGCTCAAGATCATCTAAATGATATTGCTTCCTGACCCACTCTGATTTGCCATTAAAGGCACCTCCTGTAACGAAATGCACCGTTCTTTCCTCCTTAGACCTTCTCTGCTCCAGGTTAATTGATAGCCTCGGCCATACGGAATTCTCCAATCCCAAAAATCTCTCTCTTCAGGAGCATACTGCGTCAACAAATAGCGGATCACTCCCCCATGGGTCACCACTGCAGCTGACTGAGTTTGATGTTCAATGACACTCCGGCTAATTTTCTCCCAAGCATTCTTCACCCGGCAGGTAAAATCATCAAAAGATTCCCCATTTGGCGGAGATTCTTTGAAAGGCCGTGAGAGCCACTTTTTATACCTGTCCTCGTTCTTCAGCTGTTCATACGTTTTGCCCTCCCAGTCGCCAAAGTGAATTTCTCGCAGATCAGGCAAAACTTCGGGCATCTTTTTAGGAAAGAGAACCTTCGCAGTTTCTTTGCACCTTCCAAGGTCACTAGTATAAATATGTTCAAAGCAGTCCTGAATCTCAGGTAGAAGCTGATCAGCCACTAAAGGTGAATCAGACCAGCCAAGATATGCTTGACGTTCATTCTCAATTGTCATCCCATGGCGAAATAATGCAATAGCCACAAGGTCATCCACAATATCACCTCCGTCAATTCGACACTGGCTCCAAGCGTATCTCCCGTCATCCCTCCAAACCATTCGAATACCTTTTTCTTAAGGAAGAGGACAATGATCATGACGGCAAGGAGATAGCTGGCCATACCAAGATATGAACCGCTAGAAAGAAGAACCACACCTAAGCCTACGAGATAAACAGGGTATACCCACAAGATCTTTTTTGATGAAGCATGGTGAAACATTGCCCCAAGACCTTCGTTTTTTGCAGGCCTCACCGTCACGAGCAAAATTCCCATCACTATTTTGCTGAGAAATGGAATAGCAATTGCTAGCAGATAAGTAGCACTGTGCAACATGCTGACAATCTCGTATAGAAAGAAAAACTTTGTACTCAACAAAACGATAACAGACAAGACACCAAACGCTCCTGTCCTTGGATCTTTCATGATTTCCAAACGTTTATCTTGATCCCGATAAGAAAAATAGGCATCGCTTGAATCGATCCAGCCGTCAAGATGGATTCCTCCAGTTAATAGAATCGACACAATCCAAAGTGCAAAAGCAGCGGTCAGAGCAGAAAATGGAGTCCACTCTACAATGGCAAAAAGGATGCTCGCGTAAATGCCACCTTGCAAAAGCCCAAGTAAGGGAAATGTTTGGATGGCACTTTGTAGATGCTTTCGGTCCATTGGAAGCTCCAAAGGAATCGGGACCGTGGAGAAGAATTGCAGATTGATCAGGAGACCCTTAAACCATTTCATGACGGCTTCCCCACTGTTCCGATATTTCTTTCAGCTTGTTCCAGTCGAGATGGGCCTTCAGATGGTCGGCCAATTCATCGTACTTCTGGTCCTTAAGCCTGCTGACATAAACAGGACGTCTCTCAGGCTCTCCCTTGGCCTTGCGGATGGAGTTAAGCCAATGGTTCCTCCATTCGTCATTATGAAAAAGATGGTGCAGGTATGTACCGATGATGCGGCCATCTTTCCCATAAAACCCTTCCTCTTTGCCCTCGTTTAACAACAATAACGGCTGGCATACTTCATACATTTCAGTTTCGCCAAGATGGATTTCGTACCCTGCTGCAGAAAGTTCAATTCCTGTCGAAGGATGAAGCTTTCCTTCTGACCTGACGGTAGTTTTGACACTCGCAAAGGTGGTGACAGCCGGAATGATCCCCAACCCTTCTTCAACAGAAGAAACTGTTCCCGTATCACTCCCGAACGGGTCGATGAGCTTATCGCCAAGCATTTGGTAGCCTCCGCAAATCCCGGCGATAAAGCCGCCATGATCAGCATAATCGCGGAGCCAATTGTAAAGGCCTGCCATTTTAAAAAATTGAAGATCCTTGATTGTGCTTTTTGTGCCAGGAAGGATGACGGCGTCTGGTTCTCCGATGTCTTCCGGCGAACTGACCCATCGAAGCGACACGTCAGACTCATGATAGAAAGGCTCCAAGTCAGTGAAGTTTGAAATATATGGCGGCTTGATCACTACAATATCAAGACCGGTCCTGTTCTTGGAAGTTGGGATCGATAAGGAATCCTCCCCATCGATCATATGATTCTCTAGAAATGGAAGTACACCGAGAACCGGAATCCCCGTTCTGGATTCCAGCAATTTGACTCCATCTTCAAACAAGGTTTGGTCTCCGCGGAACTTATTGATAATCAACCCTTTCACTCTCGCTTTTTCTTCCGGGGCCATCAGTTCCAAAGTGCCGATAATACTGGCAAACACCCCGCCTCTGTCAATATCCGCGACCAGTACAGCCGGAACATCGGCGATTTCCGCTACCTTCATGTTGACAAGTTCACGGTCCTTCAAATTGATTTCCACAGGGCTTCCAGCACCCTCCATAACAAGCATGTCATACTCCTGCTCAAGCTTTTCAAGCGCGGAACGGATTGCTTCGAGTCCCTTTTCGTAAAATAGTTCTCTGTAATCTTTACCGGACAAGGTATTAGCCACTTTCCCAAATAAGATCACTTCGGCAATCTGGTCGGACCTCGGTTTTAGCAAAATCGGATTCATCGAAACCTCAGCCTGGCTCCTAGCTGCCTCTGCCTGGATTCCCTGGGCTCTGCCGATCTCTTTTCCATCAAAGGTAACATATGAGTTATTGGACATATTTTGCGACTTGAACGGCGCTACCCGGACACCCTCATTTGCATAGGCCCGGCAGATGGCAGTGGCAATCAGACTTTTTCCAACATCAGATGCAGTGCCAAGTATCATGATTCCATTCATGGCGAACCCTCTCCTTTCATCATGATCGGCACCCCGGCTTCAACTAGATAAGCGTAATCCGCCTCTTTTAGAAGAGCTTGATGAAGGAGACCCAACACCTTAGCATAAGTAAATACAAGCTCATCATCGGCTATTGCATCACCAAGGACTTCATTGCTGACAACAATGAATGTTCTTGCCTGCAGAGCCACTTGATTTAGTTCATTCATAATTTTTGTAACGATCATCTCGGTAAAACCAGCATTGTCCCAATGCCCATCTTCCAGGAAAAATTCATTATTCAACAGCGTGGTCAGGCAATCCAAGAGGACGATATCATTTTTCGTCAGAACGGTTGAAAGCGGGGAAAGGTTTCTTGGGATTTCCCAAGTTCTCCATTTCAACCCGCTGAGTTCACGATCCTGTTGGTGGCGCATGATTCTCTCTTTCATTTCATGATCGCTTGGCTGCCCTGCAGCGACATAATGCAGCTGTCCGGAATATTCAGCTTCCAATTTACCCGCGAGAATTTCAGCAAAACGGCTCTTGCCGCTGCGGACACCACCGCTGATAAAAATTAAAGACGACTGTCCAGCCATTCTTCCACCGCCTCCATCAGTTTGTCGTTGGCTTCAGGACCCTTCACGGCAAATCGCAGCCATCTTCCTTCTAGCCCAGGAAAGTTCACAGTATGTCTTGGAATGATTCCCCTCTTAAGGAGATACTGCATGAATGGATACTGGTCAATAAGTGATGGGTCCCTCAGAAGGTAAAAATTAATCCTGGATGGAGAAACCAGCAGATTCCGCTTTTGATAAAAACGGAAAAGCCGTTGTCTTTCCTGTTGTATCAGCGCAATGGTTTCATTTATGTAAGATTCACTTTCGAGGCACCATTCACCTGCCTTCAGGGCAATCGCATTTGTGCTCCAATGAGGCTGGAAGGGTGCAATTTTCCTGATGACAGCTGGTTCTGCGAGCAAATAGCCGAGCCTCAAGCCAGGTATGGCAAACATTTTCGTCATCGAACGGATGATCAGTAAATTCGGATACTCATTTATGTATGGAGTGATCGATTCGTATTCTGCAAGGAAGTCGTAAAACGCCTCATCCACAATCAGCAAGCATTGATTCCTTCTGCACTCCTCCAGCAGATGAAGAATAATCGATTTTTGATAGTAGGCACCAGTTGGATTATTAGGATTGCAAAGGATTAAAGCATCCGCTTGCTGGAGTTTGCCACTTAAATCCTCGCCCGTCCATGCCCAGTTGGCCGGCAGCTGATGATACTCCACCCGGCATCCATTTGCCTTGCATGCTTCTTCATATTCCGAAAAAGCGGGCTGGACAATCACCGACTGTTTTCCAGCAAGCAAACGCCCGATCAGTGAAATGATTTCAGCACCGCCATTCCCAAGGAGAACCTGGCTTTCGTGCAAACCTTCCCTTTTGGCAATTTTTCTTTTTAAAATTGTTCCATGAGGGTCTGGATACTCCATGACCGACTCAAGGAGCTGTCCCCAATTCTCTTTTAATAAAGGAGGCGGACCTAATGGATTAATATTGGCACTGAAATCAAGCGTTTCTATCGGAACTGGCAAATTCATTGCTTCATATAAATAGTGTGGATTGGCACCATGAGTAGGCCACTTCAAAGAGAATCCCCCCAAGCCACAGGATGGTTAAAAAAAGTGGTACAGTACCTGTGACAATTTTATTTACTGCTAGAATATGATTTTTTTCAAGGAGAACAAGTGCTTCCCCCATCGTGGCGCGCTCCGAAATGATCCCTTTATAATGATTGATGCCTCCGAGCTGGACTCCGAGTATGGCTGCCACAGCAGCTTCTCCCCATCCGCTGTTTGGGCTTGGGTGTTTTTTGGCATCGCGCCTGACCAACTTCCACGCGGCTTTTCTTGTCGTATAAAGCGGGCGATTCGCAATGATCATACAAACTGATGTAATCCGGCTTGGCACCCAGTTGACCAGATCATCCAGTTTCGCTGATGCCCAGCCAAAATCTAAATATTGATCGTTTTTATAACCAACCATCGAGTCACAGGTATTGATGGCCCGATACAAAAGCGCCAGCGGAGCTCCGCCAATCATTGCCCAGAAAAGAGGAGCGGTAATGCCATCGCTCGTGTTTTCGGCTACCGTTTCGACAGCAGCACGGACAATTTCTGGTTCCTGAAGCTGCTCTGTGTCGCGGCCAACAATCCAGCTGAGCTTATGCCTAGCCTCTCCCAGTTCATTTTCAGCAAGTGGATGATAGACTGATAGGCCTGCTTCCTTCAGGCTTTTTTGGGCAATGGCAGCCGCAATCAGCACAGCTTCCATGAGGATTCCCGCTAATGGATGCAGGTAGTAAGACAATAATGTGACCAGGACAGCGATGCCTCCGACTGTCAGCAGGACGGCAGCGACCATGGCAATTCCTTTAGCTTTTCTGCCGCTGCCTCTATTCAATCCCCTGTCTAACTTGAAGATGAGAGTTCCCATCCATTTCACCGGATGTGGCCAGTGTGGCGGATCCCCAACAAACCAATCAAAGATGACAGCAAGTGTCAGGGCGATAAGGTGGTTCAGAATCATATCTTCACCCTTTTCTTGCTGTTCCTGATTGCATCTACTGTACATTCATGTACTCCTTTGCCAATAGTCCGCCCAAGAGGAGTGATCGTACCGGCGTATTCCAGCTTTTGTCCTTGCTGGGTCGAGGCAACCATGATGCTGTCAGTAGATGTACCCGTTGCCACCGTACCAGACAGTTTGTCCCTTATTTCCAGATCGTGCAGCGCCTTTGTCTTCGCTTCAGTTGCTGTCATTATACTCTGGATGAACGCTTCCTCCGTCAGTACTCCGTTGACGAAGATCCAAGTGTTGATGGTTCCTGGTGACATGTCATAGGAATAATACTCGCTGCTTTTCGATGCGTCCACCGCATTGCCGGTACCTGCCGTCACAACGATAAATATAGAGAACCCTTCTTCCTGATAGTGCTTAAAACAAACATCCTCCAGCATCACAGCAGTCATCATCCCGACCGTTAGTTCAGGATCGAATCCCTGTTCCTGCAAATAATGGATCATTTCTTCCCGATGGTCACTGCAATCATAGTTCTTGTCCACATGCCGGTTCAAAAAGCTGCGGTGCCATCCTGTTCCCGCCCCGACAACTCCAGAAGACATTGTTCTTAATGGAATCGGAGAATTCAGGGAGATGAATTCTTCTCTCATTTGGAGATTGCTTTCTCCTATTTCCACTGATATTGCATCATTTGGGCTAGCCGCAGGAAACAAACTTGTTTCCTGCAATGCTCCCTTAGTATGAGACTTAGTTTTAATGCTTGTACGCAAGATATGAGAACTCATCTTATTATTTAAAAACATCCGGGTAAACCGCTTTTGCAAGCTCTTCTACTCCTTCTGTCAGCCTCGGGCCCGTTCTTGTCACCTTATCGGAATGAACATCGATGACACGGTTTTCCTTGACCGCCGTAATCTTGTCCCATCCTTCACGGCTTGTAACATTTTTCACCGGCTCAGGTGTATAGTAACCGTGCGTCGTGATAATCACCTCAGGATTGCTTTTAATGATGGCCTCTGAATCCAGCTTAGGCCATCCCTCTTCTGTAACAGTGTTTTCTGCATGAATGATCTGCAGCATTTCATCAATAAAGGTATTTTTTCCAGCAGCATAAACTTCAGGCGCCGGCGAGACCTCAACGAATACCGACTTTCTGTCCTCTTCTTTTATTTCCTGTGCCTTTGTCTTGATCTCTTCTATTTTTTTCTTCATGTCTGCGATCATAGCATCAGCTTTTTCCTTTTTGCCTGACGCTGTACCAATCATGCTGATTGATTCATATACTTCATCGAACGTTTTCGCATCATTCACGACCAGCACTGTAATTCCAGTGTCTTTAAGCTGCTGAAGTCCTGCTTCAGACGAATGTGCACTAGAAGCATGGGCAAGAACCAAGTCAGGCTTCATAGAAATGATTTTCTCGAGATTGAACTCCATGCCGCCAATCTTCTCTTTCTCCGCCACTTCTTCAGGGAAATTATCAAAATCAGAAACTCCGACAATCTGTTCTTCCAGACCCAATCCATAGGCAATTTCCGTATTGCTCGGAATCAGGGAAACTATTTTTTCCGGTTTCGATTCTATGGTCACTTCCTGCCCTGTTCCATCCTTAATGCTGACAGGGAACTTCACTTCTGCCTGCTGAACCGTTTCAGTGTTCTTTGTCTCCTTTGCATTTGACTGTTCAGCATTGCTGCCACATCCAGCCAGAGCACCAATTGTTAACATGAAAGCAAATAATAAGGCATTTAACTTTTTCATCTTTCATTCCTCCGATTTTTCTCTGAATACATTTTTTTACAGACCCTCAGGCTTGCCTGTTCGTTGTAAAACAATATGAAACTTCCTATGAAACTAAAAAAACACCTCCATTTTACTCATGGAGATGTTTGTGTCGGTTCTTCTAATAAACAGCCAGAATCGTTCCCAAACACCTCCTATCCTCGTAGGTTGTGGCGCGAAGAATCGGGCAGGTCTCCTGGCTTCTGGTCATCGCAATCAAGCGCCTTCCCATACAAAAAGTACAGTGGCATCAAGCTTGAAGCTCCCAGTTACAGTGGCGGGACCGCGTTGGAATTTCACCAACTTCCCTATTAAGTCTCTAAACTACTTTTCGTTTAGAAGACACCAGATTCTTTATGTATTAAATTTTCGCTGATTCCAATTATACATAAATAATGTCGTTATGAGTAACAATTTGTATAATTTAGCAAAAATTTTTTCCTGAATGATAATTTTATGATTCTATTCTTTTTCTAAAAAGAAGGAAATCTTTTTAGGAAATAGTATTGAAAAACAGACAGGACTTTTTTTATATAAGCATCTTCTTGAATTTTGTTACTGCTTATCCAGATTTTGAAAAACCTCATGCCTATCCACTCCTCGGTTGATTCTTCGTTTACAGTCAGACTAGCTCGAGTCGTGTGTAACCGTTATGGCCTGCCCCCTATATTTTTCTTAATAGATACAAATACAGGGCGACCACTGGTGCTAAAATTAGCCCTGATGTCACGATGGAAAGGCCTAATCCGAATTTGAGAGCTACAAATCCAATAATCGGTCCGCTCAATATTTGTCCGAGGGCATCAATCTGGCCGTAAGTGGAAAGCACTGTTGCCCGCACTTTTGACTCAATATTTTCATTAAGCCACGCTCTGTATATTGGGCCATTGGTGATCCGCAAAATATAGAATGTCAGGTAGGCAGAGAAAGCCATGGTGAAATTTCCAGCCAGTCCAAAGCCGATGATGCTCAGTACCATTGCCAAGTTGATGGCAATCAATAGCCATACCTTCTGCAGTTTCCCCGTCTTCTCAAGTTTCCTCTTTATGTATTCGACCGCAATAATGCTCGTTACCATGGCAATCCCGTTGATGATACCCACCCAGACGACCGGTTTGATATTGACATCAGGCAAGCCGACCTCCAATAAGTGGGCGATCCACAAACGGTCAAGACCCTCGCTGAACAGACCGTAAAAGAACACAATACCGGTCATGACCATCAAAAATTGTTTTTTCCTAATCGACTGGAGACCCGATTTAAAAGTATGAATCATTTGACGGAACGAATCACGATCCTCTGAAGGTGCCGGCTGAAATGCCGTTTCAGGCATGAACAGGATCATAAATACCGCCAGCACCAGAAATAACGCTCCCCCAATGATCATCGGCAAATTGATCATTACCGTACCGATGAGAACGCTGACGATGATAGCAAGCAGTGCACCAAACTGTTTGACTTGCGCTCCTCTCAGGAATAGCCAGGAAAGGTCTTTTCCGCCCATCTCGTCAGCAATCCACGCTTCATCCGCACCACTTGTGAAGGTATAGCCGATGCCCCAAAGGATCTGACATAACAAAATAACCAAAAAGACAGGCACCAGACCTTCAATTAAAAATCCCAGCCCGATCAAGAACAATCCAATGATAACCGACAGTTTCCTGCTCTTCGTGTCTGCCAGTATACCTGTCGGAATTTCAAATAGAAAACTGCTAAGTTCCAGTGCCGTGCCAACAAGGACAAGTTCAAAGGCATTGAAGCCGGCAACTTGTATTCTATAAATCTCGTTGACGGTAAAAACCATCTCAAACAAAAAAGCAGTCAATCCCGCATATATAAGATAGACCCTGTAGGCCGATAGTTTCCCCGTCATAGTCCACCTCCTGAAAACCCACAAAAACAATAAGGATAAATCTAGTAGGTTTTTACTTTCTTACAAACCTCAATGGCATCAGTATGCAAATTTTCAACTGTATTCAAACTTCCAAACCCTTATCAAGATAACTTTTGGTTCTTTATATACTGAAAAACCCAATGCCATCCATAATCAACCCAAATGAAAAACCATGAATTTACGACTCTTTCCTCAGCCCTTCTTCCCCACTGTACAATTCTTCCTCAACTCTCTTAATAATTTCGGGGTGATCTTTTATCAACTTTGCAATATAGAAGAAACCGAACATGGTCACTCCTGTAAACAACCAGCCTATTACTTGTCTAACAAGAATCCCTTTATCAAATGCCTCAACCCCATATTCAATGATCAGCCAAGATTTAATAGCTGCAAAAACACCACTTCTGAGAGCGAACGATAAAGTCACCAGCTGGAATATGATAAAAATCTTTTTATGATTGAAAAGGTGCTTACAAAACGTACGGTCATGTCCCTGAAGTTCTGCAAAATCCAATCCAAAATACAGAGCCATAGGCCTTTTAATTAGAATTGTAGTAAAGATAAATGTGCCAATCGCCACATTATAAAAAACATTGTTCCATAGCATCTGTAATGCAGAACCAGCCAATACATCAATCAGTGTGCCAATAACCAATGTAGTAATTATGTATAACCCAGTAATGTTGATTTTCTTGACCTCATAAAAACGGTACAGACTATAGATTATTGCCGGAACGGAAGAAGCCAGCATTGCATAATAATCACCAATCACATCACGTAATCCATTCCAGAAAAGCAGTGGCAAACCGACATAAAAAATCAGATCCAATAAGATTAAGTTTTTCCTCAATAACATCACCTTTTTGATAAGCTAATAGACTCCTGCAAAAAAATGGAGTTTACCCTGTTCTTCTCCTGGTATCTGGTAAAAAGTTTAGGATTGCTCATTCTTCAACAGACTATAAACAATCAAATCCTCATAATGATCGTATAGATATTGTCCTGCCCGTTTGATTCCTTCCTTCTTGAAACCTAATCTCTCAGGTATCCCCTGGCTTTTCAAGTTATTATCGGCACATTGGATTTCAACTCTATTTATGGAATACCTGTCAAATAGCTCATGAATAAGACTCTTTAAGCTGATCGTGATGATGCCCTTACCTTCACTGTCCTTAGAAATAAAATAGCCAATGCTCGCAGATCGATTGCCCCAGTCAAACTGGACACCGATCATCCCAACAAGATGACCATTATTTCTTATAGCAATATCGAACCCTTGATTATTAGCCAGGTTCTCCAGCCAATATTTTATGACCGGCACCATATCTTCTGCCGATTTCCGTTTATCCACCCAAAGCAGCCATTGTCTTAAATGATCCCGGTTGTGATCTATCAGCTGATAGATTTCTTCAGCTTGATGCTGCTGCAATAATTCTAGGCTTATAGTTTCATTTACTTTAAAACTAAACATTTCCAATCCCTCACAATCAATTCTACTAACGATAAGGCACAGGCTCTTTCATTAAAGTTCCACAAAATAGCTTGTATTTCCTTCTTACTGGCCGGTCCTGATTTTACTTGGGAAATAAATTGGAAGTACGCTTGAATATGTTAAAACGGCGGGTCTGAGCGGTAACGCATGAGACACACCCGGTGACAGGTGTATCATCGAAACTGAGAAATTCACTTCAATAAGCATGAAACAAAAAGGTGCCTTGACCCTCTTGGATCAACGCACCCAGTAAAGTTACCTGAAAAATCATGGTTATTCTAAATATATTTTATGGCGATCTATTCCCCAACCATCCGAACAGTGTCAGACCTCCACTCTGATTATTCTTCTTCTCGCAGCAGAAGTGCTTCCTTCGCCATTACCGCAAGTTCAATTGTTTCAATGGTTTTGCAATAATTATTTAAAATTTCTCCATCCAAACTGACATCATCATGAAAATAATCCACTACATGCCAATCCCCAAACCAATCTCCACTCTCTGCTTCCTCGTGAGGGGTATCAGGCCACGCATATTTTAAAGCCGGACTGTATAGCCGCTCGGCACCCTTTCTCAACACACAATTTTTGACCTTTCGCTTATAAAGGGACCGAGGAAATGATTCATTTACATCATTAAACAAATCAGGCCAATAATCTTTTCTAGAGCCAGTGTGAGGGTGTTCATAGGCCCATTTAGAGACCTTAGACAAAATCTGTTCCTGTTGAAAAAGAAGAGAATACAATTTTTTCCCGAATATAATTCTTTCGTCGAGCGAAGTGAAATACCGTAAGGAGGCGCCGGCAAGCGAAGCCTTCTCCCTTTTGTCCCCGGTACCATAGGGAAAAATAGTGTTATTGAGGTTTAGAAAATCATACATTTTAAAGCTGACTGTACCTGTTACGACTTTTTTATAGTGATGATTTTGAATCAATCTTTTTTCCAAATAGCTTTGTTCATTGATGACCATTGCAATCGCCAATCTAGAATGGTCCCCACTGTGCCAAAAATAACGCCACATCGTCTCCATGAAGGTGGAAGTATGAAAATAAGGAAGAAGATGGAACATTTCCTGGCTGCGCCTTACACTCAAGTCATAAATCAAAAACTGAGGATACACATCTTGGAAAATCAGCCAGCTGCCGCGTTCCAAAAAGGAAAAAAAGTCGTTCTGTTCTCTTTCAGACAGTAGTTTTGTCAGTAACTCCCCTTTTAAATCCGTCATGTTCCATCCGACGTTTCGCGATACCATATGGCCGAGCAATGCCCAATGTATTTCAGGATGTTGAAGGTAAAACCGAAAATACGCTTGCGTCCGTGTTACATTGTTCTGATTAAGTTGTCTCGTCTGTTCTTTTATAAGCTGAATCCATCGTTTATCATGTTTTGACAAACTGGGCAGATGGCCGGAAGATTTCTTTTTCATCTTTTTCTTTAAATCTTTTTTCACGTCTGCGAAAGAGTTCAGCAAAAACGGCATCATCCTTCATAATCGTTCATTTTTAGGGGATCAGTCATTCCCATCATTGGAATGCATATTCACTTTGTTCATGGAATATGAATACAAAGATGAATATTCGGGAGAGGATGGGTTAAATGAGGCATCGTGTAATGAAGGAAATGGACAGAATCGCTGCTCAGTTAATTCAGGACCAATCAGACGACGGTGCCTGGCGTTATCCTTTCGAGACCGGGATCGCATCGGACTGCAGTATGATTATCTTATTGCGGACATTGGAGATAAATGACGAGGAGTTCATTAAAGAATTGGTAAAACGCATCGCCGGACAGCAGCAGGAAGATGGCTCATGGAAGCTGTTTCATGACCAGGAAAAAGGAAATCTGACCTCCACTGTGGAAGCGTATTATGCTCTTCTCTATTCTGGTTACCGCAATCGAAAAGACAAGGATATGCAGGCTGCCAGGCGGTTTATCATGGCGAACGGCGGGGCCTCGGAAGTCCATATGTTCTTGAAAATCTTGTTGGCCTTAACAGGTCAATGCGAGTGGCCGCACCTCCCCATTAATATTGAAGTGATGCTTATACCCGACTCCTTCCCTATCAATCTTTTTGACCTCTCCGTTTACGGCAGAGCCAACATTATCCCTTTTTTGATTCTCGCCAATACGAATTTTCGTAAGAGAACGCCACGGTCGCCCGATCTCTCCGATTTGTTCCAAAACAAAGAAGTTCGTTTTTTTACAGAGGATCAAGAAGAAGAGACCCGCTCGCTGATCAAATGGATCAAACAAGGCATTCAGGGGATGAAATACCATGGAAACCTTCGCGAATTGGCATTATATCGTGCCGAAAAATACATGCTGGACCGAATCGAACCGGACGGCACGTATTTAAATTATTTCAGCACGACTTCCCTTATGATTTTTGCCTTACTGGCGAGAGGCTATCATACTACCCATCCAGTGATTACCACTGCAGTGCAAGGGTTAAAAGCAATGACCTGCCGTATTGACGGAGAACTTCACTGCCAGTACACAACGGCTACAGTCTGGAATACGACATTGATTAGTTATGCTCTGCAAGAATCCGGTATTCCCTATTCATCCAGCACTGTCCAAAAGGCAAATCAATACATTCTCTCCCGCCAGCATCTCAAATACGGAGATTGGGCGATCCATGAACCTGACGTATTACCAGGAGGGTGGGGATTTGCAGACTTGAACACTTTCCACCCAGATATTGACGACACTACCGCTGCACTGAGGGCGATCCGTACTTTGGCCACAGAACAAGTGGATTGCCGGCAGGCTTGGGATCGAGGAGTAAATTGGCTCATTTCCATGCAAAACAAGGACGGAGGCTGGGCCGCATTCGAAAAGAATGTGGATAAGAAAGTGTTGAATTTGTTACCGATAGAGGGCGGAAAGGATTTATTGATTGATCCATCCACGGTTGATTTAACAGGGAGGACTTTAGAGTTCTTCGGCAACTATACAAACTTGGATGAACACCATCCGATGATAAAAGATGGAGTTCGCTGGCTGTTGCGGCATCAGAACTCAGATGGTTCCTGGGTGGGGCGTTGGGGCGTGTATATTTATGGCACTTGGGCGGCTGTAACGGGAATGATTGCCGTTGGGGTATCCCCGAAACATCCAGCTATTCAAAAAGCGTTAACTTGGCTGCGAAAAATCCAGAATCCTGACGGCGGCTGGGGAGAATCATGTAAAAGTGATATCAAAAATTCTTATGTGCCGTTGGGCGAAAGTACCCGGACTCATACTGCCTGGGCTCTTGACACACTCATCTCGGCGGCCACCGGTGTTACGCCGGAAATCGAAAACGGTGCAGCATTTTTAGCAGATCGGAAGGAAAAAGATTGGACGTCAGCCTACCCAAAAGGAAGAGGAATGGCAGGCTCCTTTTATATCAATTACCATTGTTATGAATATGTTTTTCCATTGCTTGCCCTGGCCCATTATCAAAAATTAGCTGGTGGAGAGCTCCTGACTGATCAATAACACAACATCACCTCCCTTGCTTGTTGTTTAGCATATTATTATAACCCGTCCCATAAAATGAACAAACCGCAATAGACGGCAGTCTTGGGACTTCAAGGAGGTAGGCAAAAGATGTTAGCGGAGCTCCACCAATTTTTAGATCTGAAAACATTAATCTGGCTGTTTCCCATCATATTCATTTTTCATGACTTAGAAGAAATCATCACTATTGAATCTTCCATGGCGGCAAACAAAGACAAATATCCGAAAACTCACTTCGTCGAGATGACCTTAAGAATGAGGAAAAAGCTAGGTTCGACCGCTGCCCAGCTTGCTGTTTCCGCTACGTGGATTTTACTATTCATTTCATTCACAACAGTAACCACCGCCCTTTTTTCATCTGACGGAGGGAGCTTCCTTCTATTTACAGCCATTCTTAATTTATTTGTTTTACAGGCAACGATGCATATTGTTCAAAGCATTATGTTCAGGGGCTATTCGCCTGGTATCATAACGGCCCTGTTCCTGCTTATCCCTTACTGTGTCATTACGTATTATTTTTTAGTACACTATGAAAAAATTGACTGGCCTTTCTTTTTCACCAGTCTGCCGGTTAGTTTGATGATGATTCCAGTTTTCCTGGTTGGCAATCTTCTAGGCCGTTATTTCATTCGATAACAGGCCCCTCTACTTTTTATCAAGTGACTTGAGATTACCTATTCCCGGTCTCAATTTACCCTATATGTAAAGAAGCCGGGGTTCATCATCCCGGCGCTTCTCTTAGGTATTTATCTCCCTGTGCAAAATCCACGATTGCCCACACACAAAAAAACTCAGGATATTCAGACCTTAATTTTACGACCCTTCCAACTCACAGAATGGAAAATATTTACCCTGATGAAGGAGTACAGATAGATCCCTACGAAGAACAAAAACAATATCGGATAAAAAGGGAAAACTCCCCATCTGAAATTACCGACCCTGCTGGCAAACCATGCACTTTGGAAACTATACAAGATATACAATATGGCACTGAACAGCATTCCGACATGGTTCCAATCTATTATGGAAGAGATCAATGCTCCTGCTGCAATGAAACTGCCTGAAATCCACAAGATAACCATCAGCATGACAATGGGATGAGTTGACTTGGAACCGACGGCAAAACTTTTGCACCAGCCCTCAATCAGGCTCCCGATGCCTTCAGGGTACATTCGCAAGGACATAATGCCTTTGCCGCCCAGGCAGCGAACCGGGAGATCATGTTCAAGAAATGCCTCTCCCAATGCGAGATCATCCATGATGGCTCCTTCGATTTTTTTATGCCCTCCAGACAAAAAGTAATCATCTCGATTACAAAGAATGCAAGGACCGAACGAACCAGCGGTTTTAAACCGCGATCCCCAAATTGTAAATAAATTCATCCCGATCACGACAATGATGTTGAATACAACGGAGATGTGTTCATACAAGCGCTCAACTGTATGAAATGGCTGTAATGCAGTAATGCCCTTGGCTCCCTTACGCTGATAGAAATGCAGCAAATTGCTTAAACCGTCCACACTGGTGAATCTCGTATCTGCATCTAAAAATAATAACCAGCTCCCTCTAGCCTGCCCGGCACCATGCCAGCAGGCTGATGATTTACCTGCCCCTGGATTCTGCAGGACCTTCGCACCATAGCTTTCCGCGACAGCCGCAGTATTGTCGGATGAATCGTCATCAACAACCAGAATTTCAAATTGTCTGAAGCGCTGCTCCTGCAATGATTGCAATAACGGTGAGATTCTGCCTTCTTCATTCCTAGCTGGAATGATGATGGAAAGAAACGGAAGACCACCCGTAGGCCTGGAGGAGATACCTGGAACCGGCAAAGACCAGAACACGATGAAGCCAATCACAACTGCCACAAATCCAATCGCGAGATTAATCACTTCTAAAGCAGTCAAAAAACCTGCCTCCTTCCGCTGCGAGTAAGCAAACAGCTTTTATGGTCTCTGAAAATCTTTATTCTACTAAGTAATCAAACAATTCCCCTGTATCGTCTTGAATCAGTTCCTGTGCTGTAATCTTGGCCGATAGTAGCACGATTGGGACACCGGCGCCTGGATGAGTACTGCTGCCGGTAAAGTATAAATTTTCACAATGGCTCGCCTTGCTTTGCGGACGGTAGTGGTTGCTTTGTTTCAGAATTGGCTGCAATCCAAATGTGGCTCCATTATAAGCATTGAATTTCGACCTAAAATCCATTGGTGTTGTATGCGTTTCGGTGACAATCTCATCTTCAATGTTTTCAAAACCTTGGATTTTCTTTAATTCGTTTAAAATGTAACTTCGGTAATAAGAAATGGTTTCTTCGTCCCATTCATATTTTGCTGTAGCTACATCTGATACGGGCATCAGGATATACAATCCATCCTTTTCCTCAGGCGCAAGGGAAGGATCCATTTTTGAAGCTATATAGACATAAAAAGAGGCATTCGTCAGTTTCTTCCCATCAAAAATATCTTTAAGATTCTGATCAAGATTTTCGTTGAAAATAAAATTATGCACAGGGTCAATCTCTTCATATTTCCGGTCCATACCGAGATATAACAGAAAACATGAACAAGAGTATTTCATGCTGTCGATTTTCTTATCGGTATATTTTCCTTTGGCCGTTTGATCTTTTACCAGGTGCTTCATCGCATATGGAAAGTCTGCATTGCAAACAACATAATCTGAAGAGATTTTCTGCCCATCCACAACGATTCCTTCGGCTTTACGATCATGAATGAAGATCTCCTGAACATCCTTGCCATAGTGAATAGTTCCTCCAAGCTCCCTGAAAAGCCTTTCCATAGCCAAAGCCATCGTATACATGCCACCTTTTATAAACCATACTCCATATAAAAATTGAATCATGGGAATCATGGTGTAAAAAGATGGACTCTTAAGTGGGGAAATACCGATATATAACGTTTGAAAACTGATCAACTGTTTCAGCCGTTCATTCTTAATATATTTTCCTATAAACTGATCTGCCGTGTCATAAGGTTTCAGTTTCAATGCTTTCTTCAACATCGGGAGGTTATAAAAATCACTTCTTTTGCGAAAAGGTCTTTGAAGGACATGATGCTTGGCAATGTTGAAGCGTTTGTAAATTTCATGCATGTATTGAAAAAAACCTGCCGTGTCCTCTTCGCTAATGGCTTCAATTGTCTTTGTCAGTTCAGTAAGATCAGAGGAGATATCAAAAGGCTTGTCGGGAATATCACTGAAATAAGCCCGATAAATTGGATCCAATTTTTCCATTGGAATGTAATCATCAGGGTCGCGGCCGCATAGTTCAAAAAGTTCACGATATATTTCAGGCATCATGACGATGCTGGGCCCCAAATCAAATTTGTATCCCCCATCCAATTCAATACGATTCATTTTGCCTCCGGGTGTTAAACCCTTTTCATATATTTCTACCTGATAGCCCTCATGCTGGAGCCTTATCGCACTGGCAAGCCCTGCTACACCGGCTCCAACGACAATCACCTTCTTCTTTTTCATGTGAATTCCCTCGCTTTTAAAAGTATTCTGCTTCATTTCATCACAAGTCCTGGAAGGAATGGCAGTCCTACACCTCACCTGTAGGGAAAGTGAAACGATCATGATCGCTCCTGAAGAGAAGGGAATCGATCATGCTTGCTTATGGAATAGGCGTGTTCAATTATCCTATTACAGCAGCCACCTTCTTAACTTTTTCAATGCTTTCCTATTTCGGTCGGAATACGGCGGGAATTTACCTTGAAAACGCAGATAATGGTACGTTCTGTAATCTGTTTTTTCATAACTAAAAGCTAGAAAACCAGCTTTGCCGTGATAAGCACCGTACCCGCTTCTTCCAACCCCTCCAAATGCGATATGGGGACTCGCAGCATGCTGGATCACTTGATTGACACTGATGGTGGGTGAACGCATATGTTCCTTGAACAATTGAATTTGCTTCTTGTTACTACTGAATATATAACCCGTAAGTGCATCGCGCAGAATTCTGCCACTGGATAATAATGTTTTCAAGTCTGTATAGGGAATGACAGGAAGAACCGGACCGAAGATTTCTTCCTCCAGAATCGGACTTCCTGGTTTGATATCCGTTACCACGGTTGGAGCGATGTAGCGATCATTTCGATCATGAGTCCCTCCCTCCCGGACAATTCCCTGCCCGATAAAATCAACCATCTTTTGAAAATGTGCATGTGTACAGATTCTGCCATAATCCCCGCTTGCCTGTGGCCGCTCTCCATAGAAAGCGGAAACACAAGCAGAAATTTCAGTAAGCGTCTTTTCATAAATAGAGTGATGGACAAAAAGGGTATCCGGTGCAATACAGGTTTGACCAGCATTAAGGAATTTACCCCAAACAATGTCCCTGATGGCGGCTTTTGAAAAGCCTGTTTCATCCATGATACATGGGTTCTTCCCGCCGAGTTCCAGGATTACCGGTGTAAGCTGTTTAGCTGCCTGTTCTGCCACAGCTTTCCCTGTTTTTCCGCTGCCTGTAAAAAAAATCAGGTCAAAAGGGGCTGAAGTCAACAGGCTCGCGGTTTGTGCATCTCCTGTCACAACATGTAATTGTTCAGGAGGAAATGCATGATTGATGATATGTTTTAACAGTTCAGCGGTTGCTGGTGCATGTTCAGATGGTTTGATTACACAGCGGTTTCCGCCGGCGATTGCACCAATGGCGGGCATCAAGGTAAGCTGGACCGGATAGTTCCACGAACCGATGATAAGGACGCTCCCATATGGATGCCTCATTCTCTTGAGAGATTCCACATATCCCATCTTAAGGTGTCGGGAGCGGACAGGCCGGTTCCATTTTGCTACATGCTTGCATACATACTCGATTTCATTCAATAAAACGGCGATTTCAGAGGAAAAGGATTCAAATGCCGGTTTTCCTAAATCCGAGTGAAGGGCCTCGATAAAGGCCGATTCGTGCTCCAAAAGAATGGTTTTCAGCTTCAAAAGCTGTTTTTTTACCGCATCAGGTGAAGGCCTTCCCGTGGACAACAGTTCCTCCCTCTGCCTTTCGGGTAATGTCTTCAGCAAATGAATATCATGGTCAGGCATGGGATGAATCCCTCTGGACTATTTTCTCGCTTACAAGCTGGCCGCTTAAGGTCACCATCGGCATTCCGCCGCCCGGGTTCACGGTTCCGCCGACAAAATATAGATTGTCATAGCGTTCACTTTTTTTCGGATGCTTGAATCCTTTATTTTTTTTACGGTCTGACACCGTTCCATAAATGGCACCTCGATCAGAGCCATACATTCGCCTTATATCTTCCGGTGTCCATAAATCTTTTGTCACGATATGTTCACGCAAATCGTGTAAGCCCATCTTTTCTAATTTGATCAGGACCCGCTCAGCGAATTGTTCATAGTCCTGCTGCGTGAAAGGTTTCTGATCCCGAATATAAGGAATATGGGGCAGCACTTTTATATTTTCATGTCCTGCAGGAGCCTGCGTCGGATCTGTTTTATTGACGTTGACCAAATAAATGACCGGATCTTCCGGCAGCTCATGACGATGAAAGATGGATTGCATTTGCTGCTTCATATTTTCTGCGAAAAAGAAATTATGATGGCGCAGCTGCGGATAGCTCTTTTTCACCCCCAAATGCATGACAAGACCGGAGCTGGCTGGTTCAAATTTCTTCTTTAGCTTTTTCACATAAGTGCTGTCTTCCTCCAGTAATCGTTCGTAGACCGGGATGACTTCCATATTGGAAACATAATAATCTGCTGTTACCTTTGTACCATCCTCCAAAATGGCTCCTGTGATTTCGCCGTTGTTTTTTTCAAGTTTGATAATCTTCCTGCCCAGATGGAAGTGAACACCCACTTCGTTAGCCAGCTTCACCAGGCCTTCCCCAAGTTTATGCAAACCGCCGGGTACATACCATACACCTTGTTCATGCTGCATGTAGATCATCATGTTCAAGACCGCCGGTGCATCGTATGGGGACGAACCAACGTATTTGATAAAATACGAAAGCATATCGCGGAACTGATCATTACTTATTCGTTTATCGATGGCTCCATGGACTGTAGAAAACAGATCAAAGTTCTTTATAGCAGTGAACAGGCTCGTATATTTCATGATTTCTCTCGTCTTATCAACGCCATGCTTATAGTAGGTCTTATCCGTCATATCATAAAGTCTTTTTGAATAGTGAAGAAGATCCTGATATTCACTTATATCCTTTTCACTCAGGGATGCGTTCTTTTCTTGCATATCCTTCAAATCTTCATATAAGTCTATGATATTTCCATCAGGGAAAAAGGAGCGCCATTGATGGTCCAGTTTTTCAATCGGGACGTAGTCCTTCATGGATTTCCCACTGGCAGAAAACAATTTTTCAAAGACCTGTGGCATCGTAAGGATGGATGGGCCCAAATCAAAACCGAAACCATCTTGTTCAAGCCGGTTCAGCTTTCCTCCAATATGTTCATTTTTTTCATATAAAGAGACATTGTATCCTGCCTGAGCAAGTGAAATCGCAGCCGACAGTCCACCGAGTCCGCCTCCGATCACTAGTACGTTTTTATTTTTCATCTGTTATTCCCTCTCCTTCTCGTAAATTAAATTGCTGTTGACAGCAGTGTTGATTTGGACCTTTTTTCTTTTATAAAATAGTTCCGTTCAGTTAGAAATCGCTAGCGTATAACGGAGGAAATCCTTCAATTTTCATAGGATTCTGCACTTGCCCTGATTTTCCATGCGACAAGCTTCCAAGCCTCTTCTGCGCTTTCTTTTGGGCCTAGATGGGTAAATGCATGCTTACAATCAATAAAGATCTCTTTTTGGACATTTACCCCAGATGCTTTTAATTTCTCATAATAGCTTTCAGCTTCCGGCCTGAAGGCATCGTACTCCGCAATGAGAATAAGGGCAGAAGCCAAGCGGCCGTTGACCACAGCACGAACAGGGGAAGCGAGAGGATGCTCCGCTTGTCCTTTGTCCGGGACGTAGCACATGTTTAAAAAATGGGCTACTTGAGGATATCTGGCACGCCACTTATCTGGTTCCGGTTTTTCTGCGTGCGGGGTGGCAAAATCCAGCATCGGGCAGGACAGAACTTGGAGCAACGGCTGATTTTCTCCTTTCTCTTCTAAATAGAGACAGAGGGCTGCTGCAATATTTGCCCCTGAGCTCTGTCCGCCAACCATCATTTTTTCTGCATCAATATTCAAATCATGGGCTCTTCTCTTTAACCATTGAAGGATTTCATAACCCTGTTCAATCGGCTTTGGAAATGGGTACTCTGGTGCTTTCACATAATCGACATTAACAACGACACATTCTGCCTGATTGGCAAGGAACCGGCAATAAGGGTCATCCATCTCCTTTTCATGCATGATGAACGCTCCACCATGAAAATTAATATAGACAGGGAACTTTTTCTGGCTTGATTCCAACGGATAGTACAAGGAAACGTTAGCAGGTTTTACAGATGTCTCAACTATCACATCTTTTTTCATTTTCACTTGCTGAAAGGGAATCATAGGTGTCTTTTTTGCTTGATTAGGCAGGAGACGAAGTAATTTTGCCATCATGACAGTGAACATAAGGATAACCTCACTTTTTTACCATTAGCTTGGATTGCGATCATTCTTCTGAAGGAAACAGGCAGCCTGCTTCACCGAGTATCCTTGGTGTGTTAAATTTTTTACTGAAAGAATTTTGTTTACATCAGCTTCTGTATAGACTCTGTATCCATTGTCCAGCCTTTTAGGAGTGACGATTTGATAACGTTCCTCCCATTTCCGAATGACAAGTTTGGACAAACCTGTTATTTCAGAAACTTGTTGAATGAAATATAAAGGTTTTTCTATCATGGTTAACATACCTTTCTATAGAGCATGGGAAAGGTTTTTTTATTTGTATAAACCATCCCTTTCGTTGCACCGGACATCTCTCTTCCCCTATATACACCCTCAAACTTCTCGAAAGAGGTCTTTTAAAACGAGGATCCCACCCGCTTTATGGATGAAGTGTTCTTCAACTCGTTTAAGCTAGCAGCTCCAATGCTAAACATCGCAGCCTTCAATTCGTACTCTGTTTGAGTAAAACGGTCCATTAACGCCTTTTCCGACGTTACCGCTTCTGCAAGAATGGATCGGCCAAAGCCAGCAAGATCGGCACCTAGCGCGATAGCCTTTGCTGCCTCTACTCCATTGTTGAGTCCGCCACTAGCAATGAGCGTTCCGGTTCCTTCATTTCGTTTTATATCAAGAATACACTCTGCTGTTGGAATGCCTAAGCCACTAATCGCATCAGCTACTGCTACTTTCAACGGATCAGTGGAGCGAAGTTTTTCGACCTGACTCCAGTTCGTTCCTCCTGCACCAGCCACATCTATAAATGAAATACCCACATCAACTAACGCTTTCGCCAATTGACTATTTATTCCCCACCCTACCTCTTTCACACCGATTGGAAGGGAGAATGATTTACATAACTCTTCAATTTTTTGAAATAACCCTCGGAAGTTTGTATTTCCTTCAGGCTGAATTAATTCCTGCAGACTGTTTAAATGTAGAACTAAGGCATCAGCTTCCACTAAATCGACAATTTTTTTACATTCCTCAACACCGAAGCCGTAATTTAGTTGTACAGCCCCCACATTCGCAATAATCGGAATGCTTGGTGCGTACTTTCGAACTCGAAAGGTATAGGCTCTTTCAGGGTCTTCGACTGCAGCTCTTCCTGATCCTACGCCAAATGACCACCCTTTTTCTTCTGCAGCGATGGCGAGGTTTTGGTTAATGGCCATCGCCTGTTCGGTTCCTCCGGTCATCGAGCTAATGAGAAAGGGAGTAGCCACTTTCTTTTCAAGAAAAAAGGTCTCCACATTAATTTCTGTAAAATCTACCTCAGGAAGAGCCTGATGGATAAATGAAAATTGCTCGAAGCCTGTTGTCATTCCTCTTCCTTGCACATCGTCATTAAGACAAATTTGGATATGATCTGCCTTTCTCTTGTTCACACCTTTAAATTGATTCATAATCTCCCTCCTTTTTAAAAAGGCTCTGTTAAACACGGCTGTTGATTTTCGTTCCAGGCGCTTCGCTTTCCGCGGGAAGTCGGGGAGCCTCCTCGGCGCTTTGTACGCCTGCGGGGTCTCCCCATGACTTTCACATCCCGCAGGACATTGATTGTGCTTCCTCGAACCTGCCCACGCACGATGGAAATGCGTTAGCATTTTCGGAGGAGTCTACACGCCTTCCACTACAATCAACAGGATGTAAAAATCAACATTTAGCATTAACAGAGCCTTTAAAAAATTAAGCTTCAATCGATTGGTCAACATCCTCTAAAGCACTTTGTAATGTTGTTAAGCAGATGGCTTTTTTCTTCTTATCACTCACAACGGCTCGTTTCGTATAAACTTGATATTCATTACTTTTGACAGCTTCCATAATGGCAGCATAATAATTGGATGCCAGTTTAACTGAAAACGCACTCTCAGTTGGGTAGGATTCAATGTCTGCCAATCCTTCTTCAAACCAATCCCACGCAAGGTCCATTAGTCCGTTGATCATTTTCTTGAACTTAAAATTGACGTTCATTTCTTCAAATTCAGTATGGGTATATTGATAGGAAGCCATCCATTCATCTGGAATATACCGTCGGCCTCTGTTTAAATCTTCTCCTACATCCCTAATGATGTTAACAATCTGCATGGCTTTCCCGAGCTGAATTCCTGCCTTCTGTACATCCGGGGTAGGCGAATCATGAAGAACGGGCAGAAGCATTTCTCCAACAGAGCCGGCTACTTTTTCACAATAAACTTCTAGTTGCTTCATTGATTGATAGTGTGTTAACGATAAATCCATTCGTTGACCTGATATTTGCTTTAAAAATGGCTCTTTATCTATCGGAAAGTTGTCAAACAGCCACCTTAATGATGGCCAAATAAAGTGTCCCTCTGCTTCTTCAATATGGTTGAAATGATCTTCTAGTTCTTCGAGTGTAAAAGGTGAATTTTCAGGCTCGTCAACTGAATCATCTATTAATCTGCAAAATGCGTAAATGACAAACACTGCTTCTTTTCTTGGCGAAGGAAGAAAACGGAAAGCCTCATAAAAGCTTGCAGAGCCTTTTTTCATCATTTTTTCACACTCTAGAATCAGTTTAGAATCAATCATGCTCCCAGCTCCTCTTTTATTAATTCGCTTAAAATGCGTGCTCCTTGCAGCACAATTGGAACCCCGCCTCCTGGGTGGACAGAGGCACCTACACTATACAGACGTTCAATGTTGTATGGTGATAGTTGGGGTCTGAATCCTCCTGACTGGAATAGAGTTGGCGCAATCCCAAAGCTTCCGCCTTGAAATAGACCATCTTTTATCGCATCTTTTGGCGTACGGATTTCCATCCACCTGATGGATTCTCGCAACCCGCTAAAATGTCTCTTTTCAGCCTTTTGCAATACCTTTTCGACAAGAGCAGGTGCTTCCGTTTCCCAATCAATGTCATCGCCAGAAGGTACCGGAATGAGCATGTAAAGGACACTTTCTCCAGGAGGTGCTGCCTGATCATCTAAGGTGACAGGATTAAAGATATAAAAGGAAGGATCATCAGGCAGCTGTTTTGTTTTAAATACTTGGTTCATATTCTTTTCAAAGTGTCCTGGTAAGTAAAATTGATGAGCTTTCATCGATGAAAACCGTTTCTCCACTCCTAGATAAACCAGGACACAACCTGATGAAGGTTTGTAGCTTCTCTTCCGTTCGCGCGTAGAAATCATAGGATGCAAATTGGGGAAATCACCATTGAATACGACTGCGTCAAAAGTGTAATTCTCATTGTTCGCAACTAACCCTTTGCACACATTCTGTTCAATCTGAAGCCGATCGACCTTTGCTTCGACATGAATCTCGATTCCCATTCGTTTACAGGCTTTCTCTAACACAGGTATTAGACTGTAATAACCGCCCTTTAAATACCAAATACCAAAAGCATGCTCACTATAGGCGACCAACCCATACAGTCCGGGTACCTCTAACGGAGAACCGCCAATGTATAGAGATTGTAAGGAATATGCCTCTTGAAGCTTTGAATGTGAGAAATAGGAAGAATTAAAGGTTTTCAAATCTTTGTATGCCTTTGAATCAACTAATAGTTTCATATTCTCAAAGGTAAGAAAATCTCGTTTTCTTTTAAAGGTCTTGCTTAGAAAGGCTTTCATTCCTAGACGATAGACACGAGACATGTCAGAGAGATAACGAAGAAATTGATCGGACTCCCCTGGGAACAATCGCTCTATTTCGGCTAGCTGGGTAGGCAGATCCCTAAACTTTGTATAAGTAGTTCCATCATTAAAATGGATATCGTAAAGTGGGTCACACGGAATGAGTTCCAATTCTTCTTCTGGTATCCCAGCCTCCTGAAGGATTTCCTTCAATAAATCTGGCAAAAGAACAATGGTTGGTCCTTGATCAATTCGATACCGCTCATTACCTTGAGACGTTAGTCTCCCTCCTATGAAAGCTTCCTTTTCAAAAATGGTCACAGAGTTTCCTTGCTTAGCCAGTAATAGTGCCGTTACAAGTCCACCTACTCCTGCTCCTACAATCCCTATTTTCATAATGGCATCTCCTCTTTGAATAACCCCTCATCTTGTGTGAAGTAGACTTCTTTCTTTCCATATTGTTTGTTTACTAGGTTTGCGCTAATTCTCGCTGATTCAAAAATGGTTGGCAGTCCGCTGCCAGGGTGGGTTCCTCCTCCAACTAAAAAACAATGTCCTACATCTTCAAATTGATTATGGGGCCGGAAATACATCATTTGATCAAGAGTGTGGGCCAAGTTGAAGGTCGCTCCCTTGTATACATACACTTCGTTTTGCCATTCAAGAGGAGAGATTACTTTTTCAACTTCAATATGAGCACGAATGTCTTGCAGCTCTGGCTCTTGCTCCAAGATGGATAGCATTTGCTCTCTTACCCTCTCTTTTTCAACGTTCCAATCAATTTCAGCGTTTAAATTCGGCACTGGCATTAATACGTAAAGAGAGGATTTCCCTTTTGGAGCCAGGGTTGGATCCGCTTTAGATGGATTGTGAACATAAATGGACGGATTCTCCGATAATTTCATCGTTTTCGTCATTTCCTCCACATTTTTCTTATAATCATCTGCAAAAATAATCATATGATGTGGAAGATTGAGCGGTTTGTTCACACCTAAGTACAGCATGAAGGTAGAACAAGATAGCTTCTTTTTTTCAACATTTTCCTTTCGGTACTTCTTCAAATCTGTTTGGTCAAAAAGGGTCGTAACGGCATGACCAAAATCGGCATTTATGATAACGTCATCGCTGGTCATGGTTTCTCCATTTTCCAACCTAACTCCTACCGCTTTTCCTTTTTCGACTAGCACTCTTTGTACACCGGTTCCTGTATAGATTTTCCCTCCATTTTCTTCGATCACGGCAGCCATTGCCTTACACAGCTGATTGACGCCACCAATTGGGTGGAAAAGTCCATGTCGATGCTCTAGATAGGAAAGAATCGTAAAGGTGCCAGGACATTCCCACGGGGACATCCCCAAATATTTGGCTTGGAAGGAAAATGCCCATTTAAGCCGTTCGTCTTCAAAATATGTAGATAAACGGTTATACACGGTATCAAGCGCATTTAACTTAGGTAACGCTTTAACCATGTTTCTTGTCATAAAATCAGTCAGTTTTGTAAACGGCTGCTGAAGCAATGGGGTGACGCGGTCAAACTTCTCCCCTTCTACCTTCATAAATTTCTCATAACCAGAGAAGCTGCCTGGAAACTTTTCTTCCATTTCTGCTTTCATCTTTTCCTTGTTTCTAGAAGGAGTAAAGGTCAAGTCTCCAAATTTCAATGTATATAAAGGATCCAGTTCGTGCAGTTCCATATAATCCTGTAAACGACGTCCACTCATCTGGAATAACTCCTCAAGGATGGAAGGCATCATAAAGAAAGTGGGACCTAAATCAAAGGTGTAATCACCTAGCGTGAGTTTTGACGTCCTGCCGCCAATGGTTGGCTGCTTTTCATACACATTCACCTCATAGCCCTGTGCAGAAAGAAGCATAGAAACAGCTAGCCCACCAGGACCTGCACCAATCACTGCGACCTTTTTCTTCTTCGACATTTTCATCAATCCTCCACCAGCTTTATAAAATCATTATACAAACGTTATACAAACATTATACATATAATATATAATCTTGTATAATATTTGTATAATATTTTGTTCTAAAAAGTTCAATAAATATTTTTTATGGCAATCATCTTCTTCTTACAACAGCCTATTTCTACAATTTTTGATTAGAACTTATGAATTTCTCCAACAACTATCTCACCTGTTACAACTACTGAAAACCTTCGATACAAGAGGTACTTTAGGGAGATCATGCCTGTTTACAAAAACAAAAGGGACATAGAGTGGGACCGCCTCAAGATTAGAATTAAAAATAATTGAGAGAGTTCATAATAGTCTTTTTTAATTGAATCCAATATAATTAATTTGCGACCGACTAGTCGGAAGGTGAGTGTAAAATGAACACAAAAGATAAATTACTTAAAAAAGGGTTGGAACACTTTTCAGAAAAAGGCTATGAAGGAACTTCGCTAATTGAAATTGCAAAAGATGTAGGGATTAGGAAGTCAACCATATACTCTCACTTCTCTAATAAAGATGAGTTGTTTTTTGAAGTCCTTCATTGTGTAAATCAAGAATTCTTAGAGTTTTGTACGAACTGTCTTGAGAATGATAAAGACTCATCGATTGATGAGAAATTGTATATTCTCTTGGTGGAATCCATTAAAGTGAACAAAGAAAAATATCAAAATGCACTCTTATGGAAACGGTTAAGGTTATTCCCTCCAGTTCATTTAAAAGAGTCACTGGCAGAAAAATTTAAAACGCAAATGTCCCCTTTACTAGACATGATCGAGCGGCTATTTGCTGAAGCAATGCAATCTGGTGAATTGGTGAAAAGTAATCATAACAGCATAGAGTTAGCCATGGCTTACTATACTTTGATGGATGGCCTAGTCATCTCTATCCTCTATGATCGGGAACAAAATTTAGAGAACCGAATAGAAATTTTATGGTCTGCTTTCAAAGATGGTTTATTTAAAAGATAAAGGATGATTTATATTGAATTTTGATGCAAATATAAATGTTGAAGGCAGTGACTTTAAATGGGATATGGAGAGTGGCAAGTTCTTATTTGAAGAGCAAAATGCTGTATTATTTTGGATTACGACAGCAATGAAATCTTTTTTTGACACCATCGAGGAAGTCTCTGGAGAAAAAGCAGCTAACCTGGTTCTGGAAACTACCGGTTACCGCCAGGGTTTAGTAGTTGGAGAATATTTTAGCAACATAAAAGATTTAAATGTAAAAGAGGCTGCCAGAATGATCACCAATACCTATGCTTCTGCTGGCTGGGGAAGGTCTGAGATTATAAAACTGGATATAGACTCTTACACTTTCTCAGCACAGATCAGGGACAGCTGGGAATATAAAATTAACTTGGCTCAGGGAAAAAGAAGCGGAACATCCTTCCTTGCAGCCCATTTTGCAGGTGTTTTCAGCGGACTTTTTGGCACTCATATATGGTATGAGCTTGTACAGGATCAGTTGCAAGGTCATGAATATAGTATTGTTTCCTACTTTCCATCCAAAATCACCGCTACTGCTAATATACATGAACTGGCACGTAAGAAAGAGTCTGAAGAGATTAAACGGTTAGAAGAGATGGTAGAGCTCAAAACAGAAGAACTGAAAATTCTCGTTAAGAAACTGTCATCCCCTATCATTCCCGTTTTAGATGGAATCGTGGTCGTGCCTTTAATCGGAAAATATGATGAAGGCAGATCAGAAGACTTATTTATCAATACCTTAAATAATCTGCCAAAGTATAAGGCTAATTATCTGATTCTAGATTTAACTGGCATTGATAATGACATAGATGATCTAACCATCGATTTGATAAAAAAAATCGGGGCTTCTGCTTCCTTGATTGGAATCAAATCTATATTAGTCGGTATTTCTGCAGGACTGGCGATGAAAATAACGACATCAGGGATTAGTCTTTCAAAATATGAAATTTTCCAGACATTGCAGCATGGAATATACCATGCTCTTGGCCAGTCGGGTAAAACGATTATTTAATAGCCTGCTTGATCTAAATTAATTTCTTTCTCTTTATATATCTTTAAAAATACGACCGGTGAATAAGCTAAGGGGAAATGGTATATGAAATCGTATTCAGATGCAAAGATCAGAACAAAACTGCATGAATTTTTTCAGGAAAAAACATGGGCATTAACAGAAGAGTGGTACGACTCCTTAAATAAAACAGACCCTTCTGGTGTCTACTCATCAACAGACCCGGAAGTGATTACTACTGTTAAACAGCAAAATCATGCATTTCATCTACATTTCTGCAATGTCTTTATAACTGACCACACTGATTTTGTTAAGAGTATGGAAAAGTGGGTTCATGAGATTGCGCAGGATCCGGAACATTTAAATACACCAATCCATTATATTTTACGTGAGTTTTTTAACACTCAAGAGCAATATTTAAAATTGTTTGACCAATTCTCAGCTGAAAATATGGAGGAATTTGCGGACAAGGATTTGAATGAATGGAGAATGACCATTATCCGTACTTTCAAAAATATCATTACCTGGTTTGCCGAAGAATACCATCGATATTCAACGATAAAATTACAGGCTCAGCAGGAAACGATCAAGGAATTGAGTTCGCCAATTATTACGGTAGGAAGAAAGACAGCCATACTCCCGCTCATAGGAGTTATTGATACAGAAAGAGCACGAGTGATACTTGAAAACACATTATCTCAATGCAGTAAAAAAGACATAGACATTCTTTACATTGATTTGTCAGGTGTAATGATTGTCGATACGATGGTGGCGCAGCAAATTTTCCATTTAATAAACGCCTTGAATTTAATAGGAGTAACTTCCATCCTTTCAGGTATCCGGCCGGAAGTAGCGCAAACCGCAGTTCAACTGGGCATCGATTTTAAAGATATAATCATTAAAGCCAATCTTAAACTGCTAAATGATTAAGGGTGGTAAAAAACTGTGGCGAAATCGAGTTATCCTTTCTGAATATTCTACGTGTGCTTGTCCTTGTTAGTCTAAATTTCAATTATTCATTTACAATTAATATTTAGTACAATGAGCCTGCTCCCATCAATCTGTTTAAATGCGAAGGTGGAAGCAGTCTGTCATTCATGGGGATATCACATCAAAAAGACTTGGAGAATTTTTTCATCTCTAAGTCTTTTTTATTTTGGATATAAGCCCCCTTTACTTTCACATTCTGAGGGCAAATGATAAATGTACTTTATTATGGAGATTTTTTCTATCCATTGTTTAAGGAGGTTTTTCCATCCACTTAGTTTTAATTGCAATAGTTTCCGTTTTTACACCAAATTTACCAACTCGGGTAATTAACTGAGCGTATTCTGTGACCAAATCGCTTCTAACACTCGCTCCAAGCCCTAGCCCTAAGCTGACAATTAATATGTGTCCATAGTTAAATTAGATTTATGACAAGTTTTCCTTCATAAAGGAGGCAACTTTCAAATCATTTTGATCAGTAGATTTTTCTAACTGCTCGATAATTAACTCTTGCCGTTCTGCTGGATGATTCTGACTTAGTTTAGCCTTGGCTTCAATTTTAGTAATGTTGATCTTAAATGCAACAATGCCTTTTTTCAGCCCTTCAATATATCCTGAATCGACATTTTTCAAATTGTAGGGACTATCTGGCTTTTCATATTTATTGACCATATCATTCAAAGAATCAAGGATTACTCTGTCATCCTCAAGTATCTCCACCTTGCCGTATAAATGGATGGACACGTAATTCCAGGTAGGTACAGCGTCCGTTATTTCATACCAGGAAGGAGAAATATAACTGTGAGGTCCCTGGAAAACCACAAGAACGGTCTGATCTTTTAAATCCTTCCACTGTCCATTAGCACGAGCAAAATGACCATATAATGCCTGTTCATCTTTCTTAAAAGTCAATGGCAGATGAGTAGCATATGGTTCTCCCTTATGCGTCGAGTAAAGAGTAGCAAAACTATACTTTTCAATAAACTCAAAAACCTTCTCTTCATCCTCGATCTTAAAATGTTTGGGTATATACATCACAAGTTCTCCCCTCTCTGAGGAATTAGGCAAATGATTGCATTCTATTTACCCAAAAATCCACCCTCGGATTTTATCGTTTGCCCGGTAATCCAGCCAGAATCATCGCTGGCTAAGAACGTTATTAGCCGTGCAGCATCTTCAGGTACACCGATTCGTCCTGATGGAAAAAGTGGCAGCAGCTGCTCTCTCAATTCATCATTGATCCAGCCCGAATCTGTGGGACCAGGATCGACAGAATTTACTGTAATACCGATTGGCGCTAACCCGACTGATAAAGGTTCCGTTATGGCAATCATCATCCCTTTAGTTGCTATATAAGCCAGATTGTTAGGATCAGGACCTTTAGACACCATATTAATGATTCGGCCATCTTTTCCTTCTGGAAAGGACTTTTCATACCTTTTCGCAAACTCCAGAGACAGCATCAGTGTCCCACTGTTATTAACACTGTAGTGCTTGTCCAGAATCTCTTTATTCAAAGTCCGAAAATCCGCTGGCGATTCATAGGTAGCATTGTTCACTAATATAGCAGGTGTCCCCAATGATTCTTCAACTCGGTCCATAATAAGAGTGGATGATTCACTCCTACTCAAGTCAACCTCCATATGAGCAGCATTCACTCCAATACTTCTTAACTCCTCACACAATATATTAGGAAATTCCTGATCTAAACCATTACCGCTCATCTCATCAAACGAAGACCAATGTGTAAAAAACACATCTGCCCCAGCATTCGCAAGTGAACGGCAAATCGCAGCACCAATTCCCTTTGAACGGCTTGCTCCAGTAACGATTGCAATTTTGCCTTTTAGATTTGTCATTATTGCACCTCCTTATTTTCCATATCTTAACTAAATCCGCAACCACTATTGCTCTCTTAAACTCCTAGCCTTATAGGCACTACTTCAAAAGATTAGGTAATATATCTCTTAAGTAATCCGGAATATCCTTTTCTTGCACACTAGCCATTTCTTTAAAAGTGACTCCTTCATTCAAAAGGAAATGAACCAATTCCCACCCAACATAGTATGCTTCTCTGTCGTGGTTCGTCGTTCCATTCCCGAATGTGAACCTTGTGACGGCTTCAGAAGAGTCATGATCTAAGAAAGGATATATTTGGCTAATAATATCTGCTCTATTTTCTTTACAAGATTGCAGCCACCCTTTTTTATGCTCAATATATAGCTCATCCGGATGCCCTGGGACTAAGCATTTGCTAATCTGGGTCGCTAACCCTTCCTGCAATATCGTAGATCCAATAGTTCGTTCCCACTCACCTGTCAGGTTAGCCGTTTGTGTATGAACGATATGTGTCAGTTCATGTGCAAGGTGGATATTGGAATCTCCGTTCTCAATGGGCAAACAAAGCGCCATACGGTTTTGATCATAGGGAGCAACAAATGGATTATTCTCAAATCCCCCAACGAAATAAACAATAACTAAATCAATTGGGTGGTCATAACCAAGCAAAGATTTCACTTTTGTTAGATACTCCCTAACTTTCTCTTCATTCGGTTCCCATTTCTCAATAAATGATAAATGATCCGCATATTGATCCCAAGCTGTATCCAGGAGCTTTCTGGCCATCTTTTGACCATCGTCTCCCGGAGGCACGGCTGCAAAGTTATAATGTTCCTTCCAGAGAGCCCATCTTTGTTCATCGTCAATTTCAGGTTTATATGCTAGTTGGAAAAAGGATAAAAACTTGGGCACTAAATTCAGTATTTCAATTTGATCCATTTAATCTAACCTCCTACATAGCGTATGTCTTCGTGAAAAGAAATTGAATATAATTGAGTCCTGGATATCGGGTATCTAGTAACCACTATGTATACTGCAATTTTGATCCTTCCACATTAAAGCTCCCCGGGAAGGACCTCATCTCCCCTGCATAAAATACATGAACTGAACCCTTCAGCCAACATAAATCCAGCGACTCGCCTATTAGATTCTGGATTAACTACACTAGCGGAAGGAAAGAAAACATTCCACAATGGAATATTCCTGGAGTATCGGCTGATCATTTGCCGAATATTGTCCTCAGTGACTTCCAGCTCGCTCCACAATGTAATTTTATGATTTAAGTCCCGATAGGTTAATAACTCTTCCGCTGTTATTAATCCGTAGAATAAATAGAAAGATATCGGGTTTAAGCTTAATGTAAAACCATCTGAAAAAATGATCTCCCTGCCTTGATCAGATATTCGTAACATTACTTGATTACCCTTTGGGAGGAACGCAGCAAATGCAGACTCACTAATCCTTGTTGCAACTCCGTTCTCTATTTTCCGATAAAACATCCTTTCAAAAACGTCTTCATCCAGGACCAGGATCTCGTTCCGATACTTCTCTATCCTTTCTTTTTCTAACTCTGAGTACAAATTCTCTTCTATACTTTGAATTTCCAATATTGACTCTTTCGCAATTCTGATTCCACAGTTGACCATAAACATATTAGCAAGCATGGTTTGGGTATCATTCAACCCTTCTGTCGCACTCCCATCCAATGCTTTTCCAAAGTGAAAAATGGCCTTCGTGTATTCATTATTTCGGTAAAATAAATAACCCAGACGATAATTTGCTACAGGATGGTCCTTTTGAATCTTCAAAGCTGTTTCTAAATACCTTTTTGCAATATTAGCATCTGGCTTTTCCGCCATTTTGAAGTATTCGGCCTGAGAGACATAGAGCTTTACTAATTTCTTCTCAATTAAATTTATCTTAGTTCTATCTCTGTCCTTCCTGGCTTCCATTAGTTCGTCTCTTAACCGCTTTTCTTCGTCTTTAGGATGCAATTCCCTCTCTCGTCCGTCCACGCGACTCACCTCAATATTCATTTCAACTTTTGCATGTAAAATCCCTCTTTTTCTACTGTGACTCGGTGTCACAACACGCTTGCTAAACTAAGCTTACAAAACAAAGGGAGATGATCATGAATGAAAAACAACTTTCTATTGGCAAGACATGGATTACAAAAGGAAGATGCAAATACCTCACCGCTAGGAATCACTTCACAGTTACTAAACCGACTTATGATGGCACCTGGCTCTTTAGAAAATGATTCAACTATAATTAACACATTACTCGAGGCTGGCCGAGAAATAAACTCTCCGGGGCCTGGAATGCTGATTGATCCGCTTGGAGGAGAATTGCCATTGACAGACTTTGACCCTTACATTCGCGGTATCGTACGCTGGTTAAACGAGTTAGGTATTCATACCTTTGGTTCCTGTGACGGCCATGGCAAAAGGCCTGCACATATCTTTCTAAAGAAATTCCCGAACAGCAAACAGACAGAAATCATAAATGCCGCAGTTCCCGCAAATGTGAAATGCAGAATTGACGGTAAAAATGTCCGTCTAGCTTATCCGCTCGATAATCAAATGCTGCTTCTAGAGATCGCTGAAATTTATATCAACTTTCTCAGAATCCCGGCTACTTAAGAAACCTTCAAGCCGATAATTTTAAATATCAATTAATAGAATTGCTCAATATTCCTGGTGCAAGTACAGATGAAAGAGCCATTCGTTTAGCGTTGAAAAATAAGCTGAATCGCGTACTCGACAACTGTTTTATCGATAAAAAAGGCAACCTTCTCGGCTATATGGAGTGTGGGACCGGCCCAACCATTCTCCTATCGGCTCATATGGATACAATAGAAGAAATTGAATGTGGCCGTGAAATTATCGAGGAAGGCACTACCCTTACAAGCTCAAAAGGAATTTTAGGAGCAGATGACCGTGCAGGAATTGCTGCTATCCTTTCAATATTAAATAGAGTACGAAAGACCAATTTCAATGGAACAATAAAAGTGGCTTTTACGGTTGAAGAAGAAATTGGATGCCGGGGGTCACGTGGAATAGACAAGGATTTTATCGAGGATGTAGATGCAGCGATCGTTATTGACCGAAGAGGCAAAAGGGATATTGTGACAACAAATGGTGGATTCCATTTCTGCTCCGAAGAATTCGGCAAGCTTTTTGAACAGGCAGGAAAACTGGCTGGCATGGAAGATTGGCAAGTAACCCCAGGCGGAATCAGCGATGCTAAAGTATTGGCCTATTACGGCATCCCCTCAGTCAATCTGTCAGCCGGATACCAAAATGAGCATACTGATTATGAAACAGTTGATTATTTGGCTACGGTTGAGACAGTTTTGCTAGTTGAATCTTTATTACACAACAATATGATTCGTAAACTGGACACCTGCCAATATCATCACAATCCTGAAAACATAGTATAAATAATTTTTTATAAACAATTTCGCAATGACATACAGCAAAAAGGCAGTGTTGGATAATCAACACTGCCATTTCCTTAAATTTGTTATTCTATTAGACATTTAAATCGGAGCCGCAACTTCCACTATTTATACTTGAGAAAAACCCTGTTAAGCCTCCAAAGAAACATCTTCATATTTAATTTTCAGCTTACGGAATTTAGCTCTCAATCGATTAATCGCTTTGGTTTCAATTTGACGAATCCGTTCCCTTGTCAGCCCATAGATTTGGCCGATCTCTTCTAATGTCTTAGGTTTCCCCCCATCAAAACCTACTCGATGCTTAATTACATCACATTCTCTTTCCTTTAGCTCATCGAGAACAACTTCTAATTGATTCCTCAGATTTGTTGATACCATATTTTCATATGGATCCCGCAAATCGATGCTGATTTCACCGAGAACATGGTCAGGGCTGTATTCAATGAAGTCAATTAACAAGCTATCCTCATCTTCTTGAGAAACAATGCTATGTAAAGATTTCATCCCTATGAACTTTTCATCAACCTGCTTCAATTCGTAATATTGTTCTTCAGTAATATCCATTTGCTCACAAACCCACTCTACGTCCAGGTAACTTTTTTCCCAAAAGCACTCATTCTCCAGCCTGATTAACTTCTTTATTTTGTCGTGCATGTGTACCGGTATTCGAACTGTTGTACCTTCATCGCAAATCGCCCTGGTTATTTTCTGTCTTATCCAATATGTTGCATAGGTAGAAAACTGATATCCCATTTTAGGGTCGAATCGATCGATCGCTTTTAACAAACCAAATTTCCCAATACTGACCAAGTCATCAAAATCCAGCTTATGACGGCTGGTGTTCTGGTATTTACCAGCAACTTTTTCAACAAGGCCTTGATTAAGGCTGACAATCTGGGATAAAAATTCATCGCTCTTAGTAGATTGGTATTTTTCAATAAGCCAGATATTGTCGCCAAAGTTATTAGTTGGAAGCGCAACATTCAGGATTTTCTCCTTATTGTCCTCCAAGAATTGGTTCGGGTCAAAGTCGTCATCGTCATCATCAACTACGATAACTGGTTTTACTGGTATTACTGTTTCACTCGGCTTTTTTGTTTCCGCTTTCTTTTCTTCGTTAAGAGTGTAGTTACGATATCCCTTTTCCTTCAGGTAATCTATTATGAATTTCTCTGGCACAGAGCGCTTTATATTGTCTTCAATAATCCTTTGAAGCGATTGAATATTAATCTTATCAGTCTTTGAATATTGGCCTAGGTAGTTTGCTATAGTCGCAGCAACTGATGCTAGTTCTTTATGCATAATCTCACTTCCTGTTGAAACTTTATTAATTCTATTTTAGTATTAATTTATCACAATGGAAACAGAATGGAAGTGATTTTTTTGTTTGAAAATTTGGTATTTCAAATTGACCATTTAATTACTACGCAAAATACAGATAAAAACCAATTGATCGTCTTTAAAGGGTTCCCGTCAAAATGGCTTACAGACCTTAAAATCAAGAAGCTGTTCAGCAGCGGTTTAGATGTCTCGCTTGAGGAATTAAACAATAGCAAGACAACGTTGATAACGGAAGCTGTCATGAATTTTAACCAATCACCAGGGGTTTATTGGTGTACATTCGAAGAATTAGCGACAGTTTCAACAATGACAATCGAACCCTTCAGTAAAGTTACAATCGTGAATAATAATCTGTACCAGCATTATTATCCATTGAACTATGAGATTCATAATATTGACTCAATCTATAGTGAATACTTTGATGAAATCGATAAGCATAGCCAGGTACCTGATGAAATACAGTACATCACCACATACTATGGAAATATAATAAAAACAAGTAATGGTGATTTCTTTGTATCATACGTCGACGAAAATCATTCTATCGATCTCTTCCCTGTTCCTAATGAATTGCAACAACTGCCGATCGACACTGAAGCCAACAGCTTTATCGAATTATCGGATGTGGAAGAACCATTCCTCGATTTGTTGAATGAGCTTTTGAACGATAGATATAATCAGCAAAGTATTTACTTTTCGTGGAAAGGGAATCTCCAGCAATTCAGCCAAAACTACCTGGACAGAATCAAACTCATTCAATCTCTGTATCCAGATGTGACAATTTACGAACACCAAAAAAAGACGGTGGAAGTAAAGAATGAACGCGAGCAGGAATATAAGGAGATTCTGAAAACGTATTGGAAGTATGATGATTTCCGGCCATTGAAAATGTACAAAAACGTGGATGATTATAATAATCCGAAGGAAATCACCTATATATCTCAAGCACAAATCATCAATGACCTTGTTGTTCAAGCTGAGGCTGCAAAAGATGAAGAATCATATAGAGATATATTTGTAACCTCTCCTACTGGTGCAGGTAAATCGGTCATGTTCCAGGTTCCAGCCATTTACCTCGCAGAGAAATACAATCTTTTAACGATTGTTATTTCTCCTCTGATTGGTCTGATGAAAGACCAGGTATATGGATTGCAGGAAAAGAACGTTCATTTCTCTGCAACGATTAACTCTGAGGTATCCCCTGTAGAAAAAATGAACATTACCAAACGGATTGCTGATGGTGAAATCTCTATCCTTTATATCTCACCAGAAACATTATTAAGCAGGTCTGACATTAAAATGTTGATAGGTGATAGGCGCGTAGGTTTGTTCATTATTGACGAGGCACACATTGTAACCACCTGGGGAAAAGCGTTCCGCTCGGATTATTGGTATCTTGGCAGCTATCTGCAAAAACTGCGCAAGGAAATGCAGTTCCCAATCGCTACATTCACGGCAACAGCGATTTACGGCGGCGTGGAGGATATGTACTCAGAAACTAGAGACAGCCTTATGCTTACCAGTCCCATCAATTACTTTGGCTATGTGAAAAGGGATGATATCAAGGTATCTCTAAACCATATAAAATCAGCAGCAAAGCGTGACCAGGAATACAGGCAGCAGAAGTACGCCCTTCTGCATGAACGACTAAAAAGACTTTATGCCAAAAATAAAAAAGTGCTAATTTACTTCCCATTTGTTTCACTTCTAAAGCAATTCCATGAATTTATGCAACTGAATGCTGACCAAGAACTTGCATCAACAATTTCTATGTATTACGGGACGTTGAAAAAAGAAGAGAAAAACGAAAGCTTCCTGAAGTATAAGCGAAATGATTCTAAGATCATGCTTGCAACAAAGGCATTCGGAATGGGAATTGATATTTCTGATATCAGTACAATCATACACTTTGCACCTACTGGGAATGTCTGTGATTATATCCAAGAAATCGGTCGTGCAGCGCGAGATTTACCAGAAGGGAAAGCATTCTTTGACTTCCTGCCTCAGGACTTCAACCATGTAAAACGACTGCATGGAATCAGCACTATCAGAAAAACACAGTTGATTCAGGTAATGGATAAGATCCTGCAGCTTTATAAAAAGGACTTAAATAAAAAGCAGGCTCGTAATCTATTGATCAGTTCAGAGGAATTTAGGTATATATTCGACCGCAACCGCAAGTCAGATGTGGATGATGATCTTGATAATAAGCTGAAGACAGCTTTGCTTATTATTGAGAAGGATTTTATTAACAGAATTGGATACTCGCCGATTATTGCGCGTCCAAGAAGTGTTTTCTCCATTGAGTACGTAAAGGTTAAGAAGGAAATTGAAAAGGACTTCGTTTCTCGTTACGGTCCTTTTGTAGAAAAAATTAAGACACTAAATGATGTATACTTTGGAGGCATCTACAAATTCAATCTTAAGAATTTATGGGAAGAAAAATATAAAGATCTATCCTTCCCTAAGTTCAAATACCTGATGTATCAAAAGGACGATTCTTTAAAGTTTAAATACATTGAATTTATCGAATCTGTTTTCATTCTTGACCTGAATATCCAAGAAGAGAAAGAACATAACTTCCTTTGGAAAGTGGATGATGTTGTAGCAAAAATTGAAAAGCTATTCAGTCCTTACGTCAGAAATCAAACACAATTTACCGTTCATGATCTCTCAGCTTCTGTTCAGCAATTATTTAACAGATCAAAATACCAATCAGAAGCAATAGCTAACCAAATTATTCAGAGTATCATAAGCTATCAGAGCACAGTAAATGTGAATCGGAATCACCGAATAAAAATGATCTCTGAAAGAGAAAATCAGAAAAACACTAAGTATCAGGTTTACCCGGGAATCAATGAATTCACCAAGTTCCTTAGCACACATGTCAAAAAACTAGTCCAGATGTCAGTAACCAACCCTATAAACAACAGCAAAGAGGTCTACTTAACAAAAGCAAACCGTTTCGAAGCGGAAAAATCATTCATTTCGCTCGGCCTATTTGAAATGTTTGACCTCCTTCTATATGAAGTTAAGGGTGGAGACAACCCAGAAATTTTCGTCAGGATCAACTCCAAGCTGCAAATCGAGAACACAATAAAGAATGCAGAAAACTATCAGAATACAATTTTGAACAATGTCCATAAACGACACAAAATATCGGTAGAAATGCTTTCTTACTTGTTCGAAAACGAAGTGAAAACAGACGAATTCTGGGAAAACATTGAGGATTACTTCCTTGGCAGGGTGCCGCAGGAAGTTTTGGAGAGAGTTTAAAATTGCAAAAAAGCCCCCAATTTGGGGGCTTCTTTAGTATTGGTATCACGTTATGAGTAGACATATCCCTTTAATGATTACTCACCTTCAACCTCAATTAAAAATATCTTATTATTGAACGCACCCCGTTTCCTAACCTTTTCTTTTCGGACATTTTCGATCTCATCATAGGATGATCCATGAGACTTTGCTAATGAGTGGATAATTTCCAGTATATCAGCGAGTTCCTCAATAGCCTCTTCCTTTGTTTCAGTATTCAAGTATTCCTTACATTCCTCGTAGGCTTTTTTCCTTAATTCTATTAAAAATTCATCCTGATCTAGAATTTTGGATGAAAACTTCACCCCTGTATCGTTGATTATCTCTGGTATTCGATCCCGAACCAGCTTATTGTAGATGGGCATACTACACTCTCCTTCCGTAAGAATATTATGATTAAAAGAACACAAAAACAAAGGAGATGTTATTTTTCGAAAATTATATCGATGCAATCAATTGTTATTTTTGAAGCATCTCCATCAATTTCTTAAAAACCCCTGAAGGATTTCTCTCTAATTGATCAATCAGAACTGCTTCTTCTACACTATTTTGAATAAATCGGATTTCCCTCTCCTGCTTATCCATGATCACTTTGATATCCTTAATCTTATACTCTGAAATTCTCGAAGCGCGATCAAGATTCTCATGGTCCAGATCAATCCTAATTTGATCAGAGACCCTTCTAAGCATACGCCAAATGATCATCTCTTCCTTGGACTTCATGAATAATTCAGGAAGTTCCTGCGCTTCTTTTAGGGTTTCTAATGTCGTCATCACATAGCTTGATATGCCGTAGTTAACAGGCCTGATGTTCTGCTTCAGCCTAGACCAAGGTGCTGCATAAAAGCGCATATATTCATCAGTACCTTCATAATAAAGCCTAACATCTTTAATCTTCGCATAAAGCTGAACGCCATTATCAGAATTTAAGCTATTTTTAACATACAAGGCTATATACTCAGCTTCCTGCCAGCCTTTCCTTAATTGCTTTACTGGAATTTGATAATAGGCCTCCTTGCTGAATTGATCATAACTCTCTTGATCAGAAACAAGTCCAACCATCACCATTTGATCCAGGCTCGACTTCCATTCTTCATGTGCACCCCTTGGCAGGATGCCCTCCTTTTGAATCTCCTCAGGGCTTTTATCAATCAATCTTTCTACAAACCGTTCCACCATATTCGTGGCATTCGGCAGGAACGGCAGCGCGCCTATATTTACTTTATCAATACTCTTGTAAAAATGGTGCTCTTCATAGACAGTTTCATCAAACCATGGGAATAACACATAAGCTCCAAAAGCGGTTCTCTCAAATGGCCCCCCACTTGTCGCAACAATCGAATCCCGATAGCGGTGCATCGTATTAATATCATCTTCCATCGGGCCGGGTGTCTTATATCGTTTCTGATAATAGCTGTCTTCCTGAGCATAATCAATTCGATACTTAGCATCAAAAATATAATGGTATTTGTAGCCCTTTCCCTTTTTCTCAATGCTTAGCATCGTATCAGGTATTTGCGATACAGTCGGCAACCTGGTCTCCCTTTTTTGATACGCTAAAATGATTTCTTCATTTGTAACAGGATGCTTGAATATCCTCCTGGCCGTTTTATTTGCTTCCAGATTAATAAATAAGCCTTCCATGTTAACCTGAACTATATCCTGGCTAATAAGCTTATACTTGCGGTCAAGAATCTGTCCGAGCTTCAAGAAAGTCCAATATTCATAGAGAGTAGCAACATCCTTCACCGACATTCGGTACAGTTTCCCCTGCAGCATCAACCCTTTTGACAAAGTTAAATAGATTTGAAAAGCATCTCGATAACCAGGTGCCATTTGCAAAACCAGACTCATAACCGATCGGTCCAGCTTGCCGATAGGCTTCCAAAATGGACTGCTCAGCTTAGACTTTAACTTTTTGGACATCGACTCAATTTTCTCAACTAAGTCATAATCTGGCTTCTCTCTGGTCCATCTGTTTTTACTCACTATAGAGTCCAACAAATCATCCAGTTTTTGTTTGATCCGCTCAATCATCCACTTAACATAGCGGTTCTCCAAAGTATCATATGTCAGTTCTTTTTTGATCTTTAACCCTTCAGAAGGCATCACAGTCCTGCCTTGAACAGCAATCCCCTTTGATACATCGACAAAGATGTTCGCACGCTTTCTTAAAAAGTTCCTGCTGACAGAATCTTGCTTCCTCAGCTGGTCCCCGCGTGCTTTTTCATACGTCTTCTCCAATTTATGATGAGGTTGGAATTCAATTCTCGCAACAGCCTGGAAGAATTGATGAAAATGCTCATTGATCAGCCGGTAAAATTCCGCTTTTGACGGATTTCCCTCTAGCCTTAACCTGGCACCCAAATACGTTTTTCGGATAAAGTGAAAAGCCAGGTTATAAATTTCATCGTTTACTTCTTCTAATAACTTTTGATAATCCTTTTTATAATCAAGTTTAACAGGGAAAATCTCGAGTGTGACTTCAAGAATCGTCTTACCATCCGACCTTATCTCAAACGTTGTAAAACCAACCTCATTTTGAAACTGCAGATTTCCCATTAGAATCGATTGGCTGCCAATAGGGACAGTAGAGACGGCTTGTCTGATAAGAGGATATTCGTGATAAAAAGTGAACTCCCGATCATCTTTCGGAACGACAATCAACTGATAGACCCCATTTTCAAAGAAGATCGGCCTTTGCTCAGAAGGCGCTACCAGTTCTTGATTGGAGATATCATATACCTTGATCTCCTTAATGCCATCTCCATTCACAGTAAAATCCATCACATCATGACGATCCATAGCCTTATACTGCCGTAATCCTTCATACCTTTCGTGATATGGCTTTCCCTTTATCACTAATGATAGATCCTCAGTCTCTATTTTTACTAATTCAACATCATCACGAGATCCAGAAGGAAGTAAAGCCATCGTTTCTTAACCTCCCAAGCATTTCAGCAACCTTTGCTGCGCTTCGTGGATACTTGGCATTTTGAATGTTTATTTGGCCATCTTCTTCATAGTCTTGATTCGCAAACAGACTATAAAGTCCCCTCAGCAATTGTTCCACTCTCGTGTCGCTACCAGCAATTCGCGGTAGGATCTTCTGCAGGATGCAGTGATCAAATGCATTTTCAAACTTCATTAAATTCGATTCTTCATTGTAAGTAAGATAAAAAGAGATCTCATCCCGAACACGATAACCTACATGCGCATTGATCAACTGAAGTGATTCATTGATTGTAACCAACTCTTCCGTAGCCCTGGCCACTACTTCTTTATTTTCTTTATATACATCCTTCAAATGAAGATACTTAGAAGCGAAACGATCCTGACCGATGACTTTCGGCTCCACTACTTCAAGCTCAGTTAAAAAAGCCAGGTTACCAAGATTAACACGATTGAACTCAATCGTATTTGCCCGGTCCAATACCTTTTTGCTGAATGGATGCGTCGTTTCATCCATATTAACCGTTCCGATAATATAAAGATTGTTTGGTAGGGTAAGGTCCTCCCCATAAACATCACTAGAGAGAAGAGTTGATGAAACGACCTCACCATTCTCCCACTTACGGCTTTCCATCACACTTAAAATATCACTAAAATAATACTCAACACGCGCCAGGTTCATCTCGTCCAAAAGAACAAAATAAGGCAACTCAGGATTCAGGTGAGCGTTCTTGATTACCTTCGTTAAAGGTCCCTCTTTAAAGTCCCCTTTTATGTCAACATATCCTAGTAAGTCAGAACCATCATTCCAATCTGGACGTATCGGGATTAAACTAAATTGCCCATTCTTTTCTGTCGCACCCACGCTTTCAGCAAACCATTGAACAATTTTGGTTTTCCCTGTTCCGGAAATACCTGAGATAATGACGAAGGGTTTGGTTTTTAGGGATAAAAAGAGATTGATGATTTCTTCCTTTTCGTAATAGAAACCCTTTCCAGCGATATATCTATTTATGTGTTCGATAATTCCGTAGATCGGCAAGTTTTCTCTCACCAAACTGGCGTTTGAAGCGGTAGTATAATTCGTATTTATACTATCATTTCTCAAAACATTCCACTCCTCATCCACCAATCCTGTTTCTTTTAGCCAATTTAACATGTTTCTCGTCCTGTACTGGGCAACAGATTGTACCATTTGATTCGTGCCCATTGAGTTTCTCACGATTAACATTCCAATTTCAGTTAGGAAAGAAAACTTATCTGCCTTTTCAACTCCTTTTAGGAGTGAAAGACATTGATAAATTACTGAGAAGTAGGAATGCTGCAATATCCTCTTTGAAAGAAACTCTTCCTTGCCATCAGAATTAATATATTGTTCCAATATATTTTGTTGAATCATGTATTCTTCATTCAAAAATCCAAGGACTTTTAATCCCTGTCTTGCACGGAGTTTAAGACGTTTTATTGAATCTTCATTGTATTTATTTGAGATTAATTTAGGATCTAAATCCTGATTTATTACTTCATTCAAAAGCTCCAGAGTTTGTTCTAAATTCGCTTCTGGAAGCTGATCTGTAGTAAATTCTTTAAAACTTATATAAGGAACATTATCTATTAGGACTTTTTCAACAAAGGGCAATTCATTAAAGAATGCGATGACAAAGCGAGACCGGCCCTTGGCCTCAATAAAGTCACTTGACGAAACCTTCCTTACTTTTAAAAATTCATCCCAGGCTGCCAGTAAGAAATCATAAGTTATTAAAGCATATGGTTTGTTCTTTTCTCCGCGTGAAAACTTTAATCTGGATGTTTCTGTTTCCACAAATAATCCAGATTCATCTATTTTTGTGATCCAGTTAGGCTTATTGGTGCTCAGTGTACTAATTTCAGTCTTTTCGTTAGCCAACCTCTTAAACAATAATATAATCATATTATGATTTAATGTTGGATTCTCATCATCATTTGCGGTTTGGGAATCGTTATTAGCTAGTGTCAATAAGTTCTCCATCTTTACATACTTAATTGGATTTCCTGAGCCCCTATGTATATCTCGTACGTTAAGATTAAGGATTTGAGATCGTATTGATTCTTCAGCAATTTGACCAAATAATATAAACCGGCCAACATTCTCAGGATGCAAGTCTTTCTCATAACCAGTAAATTTATAGACTTCCTTAATTTCATTATTAAAAACAGCACAATAATATTTTATTTCACCAGAACGCAGTCTATTTTCCCCAATCACCCAGCTTACGCTAGTGGCGTGGTATAACTCTTCCGGTGTCATACCTTCTTTATAAGAAACTCCTATTTTAATCAGAATGGTATTTTCACTAGCCATATATTTTCAACCCTCCAATTTTCATTTTACTTAACATTCCTTGCTAGATGGTTTCACGCTCAAAATTAAAGTATTGTTTAGTAATAAAAGAGAGTTACTCGTTTGGTTACTATTCATTTACAGAGAATTCTGCATTAGGATCAATTAACAGTTATCTACAAGTGCTCCCATTTCACATTAGTAAACCAGTATTAGCAACTAAAACATGCAGACTCTTTTTGGATTAATAAAGTCACTTAATTCTTGAAATAAATTTTAACATAGTTCTTAATCATTAAGCTTATCCACTTCTTTATTTTCATCATTATATCTTGTTGCTTTTTCTTGAATTTAAGATCCAAAACCAGGTTTTAAAAAATGTTATTAATATGAATTATGGGGAAAACAGAGAGAAAACTATGTGTAGGAGTAATAAGAAATGGCAGATACTCACTCTAAGGAACAACGAACTAAAAATATGCAGGCAATAAAATCACGATCAAAACTAGAGGACAAAGTTAGTAAAGCTCTTTGGATGAAAGGATATCGTTTCAGAAAAAACACCAAACTTTTTGGAAAGCCAGATATATCAATTCAAAAATTTAAAATTGTTATTTTTATTGATTCTTGTTTTTGGCATGTTTGTCCGATGCATAGTAATTCGCCAAAATCCAATCAAGAATATTGGATTAAAAAGCTGAACAGAAACCAAGAGAGGGATAGAGAAGTTAACCAATTTTATATATCGAATAAGTGGAACCTATTACGAATATGGGAGCACGACCTAAAAAAAGATTTTAATGGATCCATTGAAACCATTTCTAAATTTATTGATAATATTAAATCTAATAGATAATTGCTTTTTGTGAAGAATAAACTTCATTTTTATTCTGGTTTAATAGTGCTTCGGTGCTATGGATAGAGTAACACCAAAAACCAAAGTCTTCGAGATGGACATTTCATATAATGAGGCTGAGGCTGGTATCAAGACATTGCTGGTCTAATATCCTCGTATTCACTGTATGTTTCATTTTGGACCGAGACTTCATGGCCGTATAAGCTATGTTAAAAGTCCAAACTGCTAAAGCTGATAGCCGGTAAACACTAGATAATTGCGGCTACCTCCTTAGACCCCTAACTCAAGTGTCATTTAGTTAAAGTATTCTGCGACCGAAATAATATATCATAATAGGCAGTTTTTGTAGCTGCACAAATCGACAGTTATAATTTATAATAGTATAATAGGGTTTTTATAAAAAGTTGAAGGTGGATTAAATGAAAAAATATAAAGTTTTAGACTTATTTGCCGGTGCTGGAGGATTAAGTCTTGGATTCAATCAAACAGGTAGGTTTGAAACTGTAATGGCAATTGAAATAAATGAAAATGCAGCTAAGACCTATTCTCAAAACCATAAATTAGAAGTTAATACCCAAGATATTAGATTTATAAATTTTTTGGACCACAAAAAATACCCAGAACTTAAAGAAGTTTCAGTTATAATCGGAGGACCTCCCTGTCAAGGATTTTCTAATGCTAACCGACAAAAGAGTGAGTTGTTTTCGAATAATAATCTATTAGTAAAAGAGTTTGTAAGAGCAATAAAAGAGGTAAATCCGGTTGCTTTTGTAATGGAAAATGTGAAAACAATTGGCTCCGAGAAACACAAATTTTTTGTAACTATTGGAGAATTAGATGAATTATCTTCAATTGGTATTCAAATTAAGGAGGAAGACCTCTTTATTGGCAATTCAGATTCTCTTAATCAGCTCCTAGTGACATTATTTAATGAAAAAGTTATTTCGAAAGCATTTGTAGATATTAACTTGATTACTAAGCTTAAATCACTTGTTAGGTACATAAAAAAACATAAGAGTGTAAAAGGGTTTATTGATAAAAACTTGAGTTTCTTTAATCGGTATATTGGAGATTGGGATACGCATTTTAACTTTTATAATAATGGTGAACTTAAGGAACTGATAAATAATCTTAAATTAAGTATTGAAATGAGTTTAAATAACGAGGACTGTACTTCATCTCTTCTAGTTCAGGCGAAAGAAATAATAGAGATACATAGTATAACCTTAATATTTAAAGAAATTCTGGAGAAAAAAATCGAGTGTTCAACCGCATTTATTAAGAACGAAAAAGGAATTTTTGTAAAGGGCTACACGTTTACCGTTATTGATTATTTATTAAAAACTTTTGAGTCACTTGGTTATATGTTAGATAATAATGTTTTGAATTCTGCTCATTATGGAGTTCCACAAGAAAGAAACAGATATTTTATCATTGGTCATAAAAACTCTAAACCCTTACTACCTGATTCAATTATATCTAGGGAAGAATTTTTTAATATTGGCCATGCTATTGCAGATATCGAAGAACTCCAGCCTAGTTTTTCAGCAACGGATTATACAAATTTTAAAAAGACTCAAAGGTTAGATCATCCACTAAACAAGTATTTAAATGCTGATGTGGAGTGCCTATTTAATCATGTTGTTACACAATCAACAACAACAGCTCTAAAAAGATTTGAAAGTCTGGAGCCCGGCCAAAACTTCCATGATTTAGACGATTCCTTAAAAACAACTTATACCGACACTAAAAGAACTCAAAATACAATCTATAAAAGGTTAGATTATAAAGATGTCTGTAATACCGTTGTAAATGTACGGAAATCCATGTGGATTCATCCAAATAAAAATAGAGCTATTAGCATCAGAGAGGCAGCTAGATTGCAATCCTTCCCTGATGACTATATTTTTATTGGTACTAAAGATTCACAATATCAACAAATAGGAAATGCTGTTCCACCACTACTGGGTAGAGCTGTAGCGGAATGTATACTTTGTAGCTTTAATGATAATCCCCAAAAATCGTTAGTGCAGCTACTTAATAAAGAAAAGGAAGCAGTTCAAAATTAATGAACTGCTTCTTTTATATGTTTTTTTATGTCTGAATAATGTTCTAGAACATATCGATCCCAACATTCTTTTCTTTTACACCATTGAGTTACATTAGTCCCAGCTATAGGAGGGTTAGTAATATGCTTCCAAGTGTAGGAGGCTATGTATCTAAGGTTATTCTGAAGCTCATTACTTACACATTGCTGTTCCCATATTTTTAGAAAATCCAACTTTTCTTTATAAATATAAGATAACATTGAGATAGTATAAGTTATTACATTTGCTTTGTAACCGGCAAAATCTAATTCTTTTACTATCTTATCACAGGTGTTAAAAAGAATACCTTTCGCAACGGTTTCTTTAAAAAATACCGAATCGACATTAATATCATTCTCTTCTAAGAGACCAATAAACGCTTCAAAGTTCGTCTCTCCACCCTTACTAACAATGTGAGGACATTGGTTCCACGACATATAATACTTTGCAATATTCGTTTTACTGAGTACCTTATTTTTAGGATTTTCCTTTTGGAAAGCTTTCTTTTTAGTTGGTGTAGTTTGTCTATTTACCTCTACTAAGTACTGGCCCCTTGCTCTCTCGAAAAACCATTTTGTGTTTGACTTAACTCCATCACTTGATGGGATCCAAGTAGTTCTTGAAATAGTTTCTAAATTAATTAAACTAGGATGATTTGCTTTTAAATCTGACATTGATATTTTGTTTTGTGTATTAGCATATTCTGAAATCTTTGCTGTAATGTTATGCATACCTATATCAGATTGAACAACTGTTAACTTAATTTGAACGAAAACATCAGCTAATTGGATGCCTTCTTTTAGTGCGTGAAAAACGGAAGCAGTAGTTTGGCCTCCGTTAACAATCTGCCAACCTCTAATATTTTTAACTTTAAAGAGGTTGCTCCCTTCAGACACTATTTCAAATGTTGCCTCCTCTGCAACGGTTGATATTCCATTATTATAAGCAACAAACATCTCTTTGTTTTTCCTTAGTGTATCCCTTATACCTCTATTAACATTCCCTCTTGCTTGTAAGAATGATCGAACATTCCTCTCAATAAGTCGTTGTCCCCATGATTCATAAGACATTGCTAATAAATCAGCCGGTATAAAACCCATATAACAATCGAACTGGGATTTATCATTACTAGGAACTTTAATTAGCTCAAACGTTTTACCAAACTGAGCTTCAAAGTTTATTTCGATATTGTCTAATCCTTGGTTTTCATTTATCAACTGGTACAGTCGTTCAATATCCCAGATGTGATATTTCGATTTTACTCCTTTTAATTCAGGAATTACTATTTTTTCATTTGTCTTATATATGTTGTTAGTTAGCAAGAAAAACTCAACAGATTTAATTAATTTACCATGTTGCTCATATATTAATTGAGCAAGTGGATAATCCTCTGAAGTTTCTTCCATTTCATTTTTCATCCCTGAAAGTGACTTTGAATAATATTTAACAACTCTTTTAAGTGACTTTTCAACATTAGCCTTACTAATGGTCTTACCAAATTTATATCTATCGTATTCGGCTATAAATATATTGATAGTCTCATTTTCTTCATTATAAGAATATGCGTTAACTTTTAACCCTTGGCTAGATTTTTGACCAAAACTCAGCTCTATATCGGAGATAATTCCATTTTCCGAAAGATACTCTCCCATCTTTTCTACAAATATCTGTTCTGAATTTGAAGCCATATCATATTGACTCTCAATTTCTTCGGCGAATGTTGCAATAAAATCTTCTAGTTTCATTGAATAACTTCCTTTATTTTATAAAGAACCTGTTCTTCTTCAACCTTAAATGAATTACAGCTATCTAATGAAAGCTGATACTTAACATTTAAGATTCCTGAGGGTAGTATGCTTTTTGTAATTCTAGGAAACTCATCTTCAACTGAATAATAGAAGGAATCTTTTATTATAAATTTTATTAAATTTTCCTCACTTAAATTCGGTTCAATGATTCCATTTTGAAATAATTTATTGTTGAATTCAGCTAAGACATCAGGGTGCTCAATGAGGATTGTTCTGATATCCTTGATTAACTCTAGTACAGTTATACCCAATCTCTTGGACCTTTCAAGCATAATACAGTAAAGATATAAATCTAAATTTTGGTCTAGTTGATCTTCAGCGCTAATCGTTACCTTATATGGTTTTCCTGAACTAGATGTTTTTATCTCTACACCGAAATTTTCGATTTGGAAATCCACTTTTTCTTTATAAACACCATACCAAGATGATAATATCCTTCTTGGATTATTTGTTGATACAAGCATTTGATGGAGGAATATGAGTTCACCTAAAAGCCCTTGTTGCTGCTGTTCTGATAATACATTTGTACTATTCTTTAAAAAAAATGCCTGCCATTTAAACAAAACTTTTTTTAACCTAGATTCAAGATGGTTTTGGTTATTTGACTCTATTATAAATTCTATTATATCTCCAACAAGGTATTCAAAAATTCCATTAGAGATTAAGTCTTGCTGCTCAAAAACTAAGAACCAACCGTCCTTATTTGTTAAAGGATTAAACATTCTTTTTTGATATATACTAATACCCTTCCATGTCGGTAATTTTTCTATTGTATCTTTTTCCATTAGCCTAGTTAATCCTAAGAGAAAAAGCCTCTTATGTTCAGTGTTTATTGCAATGAATATCGACGTAAAAACAAGATCTTTTATGAGTCTTGCCTTCAATTGGGATTCTAGCAAAACACTAACTGCAATACTATTGTCGATTTCTTTATATGTTAATCCAATTCTGTCCAATATTCTTCATCCTCAGCAAGTGAACTATTAACAACATAGTCAACTTCAGTATTTTCACTCTTACTTTCTGGAAAAGAGATTGCAAAACCAAATGGTTTATTTTCTTGTGTAAATGTGTACTTGTCGAGTGGTCCATGGCTTAAAGGATACAATATTAGCAACCCATTTTTAGGATCCCGTAAAGATCTAGCCTTTTTCGAAGCTGCTTTTTTGTTTCTTTTGCCTTTTTCTAAATCAAGTATCTCTTGCGCTGCCTTGTATTGATCATCATTGAAGTCGTAAAACTCATGACCTGCAGAAGTTAGAGTTTTTATTGATGTAAAGTCTATCCTTCCCTTTGACTCTATACCTTTACGTTTTATACCCTCTCCTAGTTTTAAATTAGCAAAATTGTTTTTATTTTCACCAACATTAATAAGAACAACCGTCCAATTCAAAAGTTCGTGTTCCTCCGCTCTTTTTTCTATATATTTAGACAAGCTTTTGCTGTTTGCCCTAGACGCGGATGAGACAGTTTGATATTCATCCAAAAAACTAATTATATGTTCATATCCTACACGTTCCCAGTAGTGATGGTCATTTTTTCCGGAATTCACCCTTATATCTTTGCAAAATCTCGTTGTATACTTCTTTTGAATGTTTGATACCAGGCTTAATACTGCATCATAATTTTTCTTGTGAAAACTATTACTATTTATAGGAAATACAGTAGTCTGGATAAGTTCATTACTATAATCAACTTTTATTTGTTTTGCAGAACGCATTTTTAATGTACTAGTAATATACATATCGGGATGTGACAGTACTTTTAGTAAGAATTCACTCGGCGTAGCCTTTATCTCTGCCATATAATCTAATTGACCTCTAAGTTCCTCTGTTGCAGATGCGATATGTTGAAACCAAGAGATAATCTCTCCTGTTGTATAAATCCTACAAACGTCTAAATAATTCTGTCTATATCCAAACCATCTTCCCATCTGCATAAGTGTATCGTACATTTTGCTAGCTCTTAAATAATAACTTACGGTCAATCCTTCTAGCGTTAACCCTCTTGATAACTTATCTCCACCAATGGCAATTACGTTTAAACCTGTTTCTTTATAATCGTTATATTCTAGAGAGTCTTTACTATTACCGTTTATCTCTTTTATCTTAATAGAGTCAATTGTTGCTTTTAGCTCTTGTTCCACCATTTCCCATGTAATGTTGGTATCAAGGGTATCGTCAAAATGATTTGGGAACTTTACTCTTATTTCAGCTAATTTTCTGGTGTTATACTCTGCTTCAAAAAATGTTCTAATTCCTAAATAATGCGGGCCTAGTTTATTACTAAGTCTAACGTCATTTTTAATTTCTCTAACCTCTTCCACAACTAAGTCTTTTACTCTCTTTTGAACATCTTTGAACCTAGTAGTATGAATTAACATTGAGTTGTGAACATTTATTTGCCCTCTTATTTTTCTAATAGTAGTAGAAATAATAAACGCATAAATACTTTCTACTAAAGAATCCGGAAGAATATAAGGTTCATGGTCTTTTTTATGTTTAAACGGTAAAAATTCTTCATGATAATTTATCTCTTTTATTAGTGGAGGTTTAGCAGATACTTCATCCTCTGAATCTAATAAGAAAAATTCGGATGGACCAACGTAATTCGAAGGTTTCGGCAGGTTAATGATGAAATCTTTGGGAAATAGATCCTCACCATGTTTATTAGTTGACCCATATTGATTAATAAAGATATTTGCAAAGGGAGTTGCAGTATAACCCACATATGCTCTTTGTTCAAAGGTATTATATATATCTCTCATTAATGCATTAATTTTAGATGGATCATAGTCAGGTATCAATTCACCGTTATCATCATATATCTCAGCAGTATTTACAGATGCTTGGTCAGCTTCATCATCTATCATAAGAAAAGGTATATTGGGTACGGTCTTAAACGGAGCATTTGGATCACTGAGCCTAGCCAAAGGACTTGTTGTTCTAAAATACTTTAAAATACTTTTTAATACACTTACATTTTTCTTAACAACCAATAAAAGCGGTTGGACTTTTGGTTGTATATTTACTTTTGCTTTGCTCGCAGAAAAATCTCCTTTTTGATCCCTAGTAGTTAAGGAAAATACCTCGAAGAAATTCTCTCCAAAAAGCTTACCTACGCCAATAGCGTTCATTTGATTTTCTAGTGCATCTTTTAGCTTATCTTTGCTAGTTTCATAGCCTAAAACTTCTTCGTCCAGTCTCATTTGCGTTTGTGATCTTAAATCATTGTGCATTCCTGCAAGCACAATAATTAATTTAAACCCCGCATCAAACGCTTTGTTTATTACAGCTGTATAGTTTGCTGTTTTTCCAGATTGTACATAACCAACAACTAAACCTCTTCTGTCGTATTTTCTACCTTCCACTGAAGGATCTTCTAAAAGTTCAATGATAGATTCACTAGTATCGTCAAGTGAGTTCACGACATTTGGAGACCAATTTTTTTCCGACAATAGATACTTTTTATACCTATTCCAATATTTAAATTTTATCGAATGCTTCTTTGCAAGTAGCCAAGGTATATGTTCAATATCATTGTGATTCATCAATATGCTTTTATGGGTCATTGTTATATTGAGGCTTTTTATTAGGTCCTCTTTTAAATGAATCTTTTCGTCTTCAGTTAATTCGAATACTACACTAGCCCTATCGATAGCTTTAATTATCTCATCAATTAGGTTTATGTCATGCATATTAAGTTTTTCTAAGATTCTTAATGCAGTATCTCTAGCATCATTATACATAATGGCCCCCTATTAACTCATGAACAATACTTTTTAATTCTTCCTTTGAATGTAAACTAAAGCTATTGTAGTTTGCCAATTGCTCCATTATTTCATCCAAGCTATAGTTATTCTCTCTAAAAATGTCAATTAGCATTTTAATCTTATTTTTTTGTTCGGGTGTTATATCCTCCACTATTGCTATTGCTGGCTGATTTACGTTAAATGAAACTAGATTAGCAGGACAGTATTCCTCAACATGGAATAAATAAAACTTTAACTTTGCTACAAAATCTTCATTAGACTCAAAAAGGTCTTTTAAATAGCTATTATTTTTATTTAAACGAAAATAAGAAGTGGATTTTGTTGAGACTTGCTCCCATATATAATCATTTATCTTGCTATTTACGGATGATTTACCGACACTCCTTTGATAAAAAACCTCATGGGATTTTTTTCGTGTCTTTTCTCCGATTTTCCTAAGTATACTTATTAATTCCTGTGGAGGTTTTGCATTTGATTTTTTTATATCTATCTGCCAATTAAAATCTGACTTATTCGTAATATCTAATTTAATTCGTGCTAACTTATATGATTCTTCTCGTCCAAAAAGGTGTAGCCAACTTCCAGCTACTAAAAGTCTCTTATTTCTATAGATATAAAAACCTTGTTGTTCTAACCAACCTTTAGGTCCTGCAGCCTTTTCATATTCTACCTGTGTTAGCTTAGTGTGGTGTGGAAGGATGAATGGCTGAATCACAACAGTATCGTCTTTAATTAAAACCGTTTCTTGTGGTAATTCTTGAGTGGCAATTTCCTTGCTTGAAAAAGGGTCCCAAGGTAAGATTTTGTTTTCATTCAAGTATATTTGTATCTTATTGGGACCCTCTAAAAATCTATGAAATACCATTGACAAATGATCTTCAACCATACTTACTTTATTAAAAAACTTCTGAACTTTTTTAGGTGTATACGGCTCCTCGACAACTCTATCTAGGTTTTCAATTAACACAACAGTGCCTGTTGTGTTTTCAACAATACCTAATATCTCACTAGACTGTGAATCAAAGGGACTTTTAAGTAAATTCCACTTGTTTGTGTCTGCTATATAATCTAAATCCCAACAACGTGTAAAGGACTGTTCATTTCTTTGTGTTAGCACTGTTAACCGTTTTCCTAAAGAAAATGAAGCGGTCTTTAACCCCATACCAAATCGACCTAGTACGCCTTGCTTTCTCTCATTATTTGGGTTAGTTGAACCAACCTTCATTGCCAGTACCAAGTCAGCTTCACTCATACCAAAGCCATTATCTTCTATACGAACATAACTCCTATCACTATCCCAAACCATATGTATTTTTATAATAGAAGCTTTAGCATCAATGCTATTATCTACGATATCTGCTATGGCAGTTTCCAAACTATAACCAATTGCTCGTAATGAATTTATTAAAGGAGCAGCATCAGGTAAAACAATCTCACTATCAAAATTTTGCAAGCTATATCCCCCTAATATCTGATTATCTATATAAATTAAGCAATATTCACTATAAATATATCATATCCATTATTTTACCAAACTTTAAATAGAAAAATTATAAATTTTAATGTATTTATAATAGAAACGCTTATAGGGTTGACTTAATTAACAGGATGTTTCCTTGAATAGTAGTGATATGTATAATGACTAGCTTTATTATTTTATTCACATACTCCTGATGAAGTAAAAAGGCTGCACCAGTAATTGGTGCAGCCTTTTTAACTTCTCCTTTAATGGGCACTAGCCCATATATTAACTCCTCTGCCCTTGAAGCATATTCATGATCTGTTCGCTCCGCTGTGTAAGTTTATCTATTGTTTCTACTACTTTATCAACCAGGTGGGAGTTATCGAATCCTGGTGTCAGTTCAATCAAACTCAGCTTGTGATCTGGGTAATCCTGATTGCCTGCTGAAGCCCTATATCGATTCGGGAAGATTGCCCAAACTTCCTGTACAGGACTTATGTTGATAGCGGAGAGAAATGGGTTGGTTCCATCTCCGAACAAGAATGGTGAATGTAAGTTATCCCCGTAGCTGACAAGTTGTTTCATGACACTATTTTGCTGATTCGAATAAATCAGATTTTGGTTCCAGATTGCGTGTCTTGGCCTATACTTGAAATCGAAAATGATACTGCCAATGAAGGCGTCATTCTTGTAGACATCGATTCGTCCATCTGGGCATGTATGTGTACCGCGTGTATAGAGCGGTTTTTGTTTCGAAGTCAAACGGCTTTGTGTTGGCAACAGTGCTTCATAGACTAAATGAATCCGTAGTTCGCCTTTATGGAATACTACCTCAGTATCGGAAGGAAGTGTCGGGACTAGAAGCTTTTGGCCATCGAAATTTTCGCTGAAAACCCATCCTTTGATAGGGTTAAATCCGCCTTTTTCACTGCTAAGAGCTTTAATGAACTGGATATAGCCCCAAATTTCATAAAGTTTATCTGTCCTCTTCCATTGATAAGAATAAGACTTATCCATTATCAGTTGGATCTGCTCATTGTTCAGTTCCCGGTACAGCTGATAAAGCGCTCTGTATCTAGGATCGCTGTTCATGACAAATGGAGGAACAGAAGATTTATAGCTGCCGACTGTTTCATACCATGGTGCAGTTTTTATCCACTGGATTGCTGCCCTCATTTTGCCTGCCATTTCACTCAATCTTTCAAGCTCAGTCAATGTCCTGTCTTTTTCTAATGGTGTCCTGAAATCCCCAAATTGACTTGAGCTTTTGATACTATACTCCATCTGCTCCACCGCTTCAATGAAGTCCGATAGAGTATGTGCTACCGAATGGATTATCTTTTTGGCAAATCGGTTTTCAGGCAAGTCATAGGTGATTGCGCTGACAGGAGTTTTCAGGACATGTTCATTTTCTGGATGACTTACACGATGCCGGATTGTTCTTTCATCAATCAGCCGAGATTTCTCCTTGGGAACAAGGACATAATCCTTACTGATTTTATAATTCACCTTCCTGTATAGATCGCTTAGTGCCGTCATGACAGAAGGAAATCGGTTTTTGATGACAATGAACTGACCTAGTAATCCCTGTGAAATACCCTCATGTCCTGTGTTCATCCCTGTTTTTTTAAGGATTACATCCCGAGCTAGTCCTCTTAGCTCTTTTTCTACTTCATTCCTCATTACTTCCCACTGAGTTTCCTCTATTTGCTTGGGTATAACCTTGACCCAGCTATAGAATCGGTTATCACCATGATCCACGACTATCCGATAAAAACCTGGAATCAACGGATAATAGTCATTATTATTTGCGAATAACGTAACTGGCTGATCTGAAGGGGCAAGGAAAACCTCACCCTCGAGGGGATCCACCTCTAGTAATCTTTCTGAAAGAGTATCCAGTCCATCCATATAAAGACGAGCGGTTTTCTTTTTGGAACGAAACGTAATGGCAAGTTCAATGTTTTCTTTAACCTCAATGTAACGTTCCTCCCTTTTTTCATAAAAATCGAGTTCGCTGGTGAAGAAGTGCTCAATTTTTAAAGGAGCTTCGTGTTCCCCTCGCTTTTGTGTAAGGATTACTTCAAAGCCATCAGAGAGTATATCCATTGAACTTCAACTCTTTCGCCTTTTGAATGATCAGGTTTCTCGTTTCATAGAATTCGGAGACATCATGGAAGGTATCAAGGATATCTGCCAATTTGCTATCTGTAACTGTGTCATTGATAGCGTCATACGTTCCGAGAAACTTCTTCAATTGCTCTTCCGGTCCTCTAACCTTGGTCATGATCCGCTGGACGATTTGCAAGTCAAGTGCATCCTGCCTTGATAATGCTTGATTGTTCGGCAGGTTTTTCAGATACATGTCAATCTGACGTACAATTCTCGGTCCAGCTCCGATGTTTTTATTAACACTTTGCAGCTCCTGGTGAATTTCCCATAGCAGTGAAAGCTCCTGCTCAGACAACTGGATGTCACGGTTATTGTTTCTAAAGCTGTCATAAATCTCGAAAGTGACTGACTCTTTTTCTTTCTTAAGCGGCCCACGTTTCTCCTCGGCTGCATTCTTGTTTTCCTCGGAAAGTGTCCTTAAATTCTCGAATGGAAGTACATTCAAAGAAATGACATTCGCCCGGTCCAGTACTTTATCTGAGAAATGGTATGTTGATTCGTCAAGGTTGACTGTACCAACAAATACGACATTGTCACCAATCGGGATGACAGGTGGATATTGTGCCGAATTATAAAGTCTATTCTCTAAATCATCATTATAAAGTCTCAAAACCCTGCGCGGACCTGATTCATTTTCCAGGACGGACAAGAATTGTGAGAAGTAGTGTTCGACTCTCGCAAGATTCATCTCATCGAAACAAATGATATGAAGCTTTTTCTTATTTTCCTTTGCACTCATCAAAGCATTGATTAAGCCTGAATCCCCAGGTCGGTATACCATGTGAAGTGTGTCTGCATATCCTATTAGATCTGCATCATCCGTCCATGCTGGCCTTACCGGAATGAATGTCATTTGATGACTGTCAAACAGACCAAGAGCTTTGGAGTAAGCCTGAACCAGCTTCGATTTTCCTGTTCCGCTCATACCCGCTAAGATAACCAGGTTGGATGACTTCATTGCGGTATGAAAGTTGTATAGATCCGTCAAATCATAAAGGAGTCCTTGTTCGCGAGTTACCTGAATAAATTCATCCATAAGTCTTTCTTCTGTTTGTTCTGATTCAGTAGGAATATTCGGATCAGGTTTTCTTTCTGGTTCTGGCTGTACTTGTGTGACTGGCTTTTTTTCCTCTTGTTTTTTTACAGTAGGTGGTTCTGCGACTACACTTGCAGCAACCTGGCCTGCTGCCTCTTCCACTTCACTTTTGACTTTTCCAATCGACTCATTAAGCTGCTCTGCAGAAGGAATCGTTTCAGCAATTTCAGAGAAGACCTCAAAGGTGACAAACATGACATTCTCACCATAATCATAGCAATCATCAAGCCATTCATCATTGAATGGCATCGTACGAATGGAATCATTAGAAGAGAAAGCAAACCCTCCATGTGCATAATGGTGGCCGGTGAATTCCCCATAAACTCGGTATTCTTCCTCTTCATTTTTCCATAGGATGTATTTTGGAGTATCATTCGCTTCACTTGTAACATTGTCCACTCGGCCAATATACTTGCGATTTTGCAGCCGATCCAGGAATTCTGAATAGGAGTTGCCATGCTCTTCTTCGCTGAACACAGGAAGCGGGACCAAGGAAACTCCATTGTGGAAGCTTTCTGATTTTGGAATCAATCTGATTTCTCGCCCTACGTAAACTTCCGTATGATCGTATAGAACCTTGCGCTGAGGCTTGAAAACAACTAAATTATCTTGTAGAAAGTCTTGTAATGCCCGAATTCGATCAATCGGATGATCATGATAATTGTCTTCAAAACCCCATCTCTCAAGATCAGTTGCATAGCAAGTCACTAATTTTATATTTGGGAAGCTCTCCGGTTCTTCTGAAATAATTTTAACGAAAAACTGGATTACGTTTTGGCTATTAATATAAACTGCTTGTTTGTCGATTGTATTTAGTACATATTCTTCATCTGCCAATATTCCCACTACATCAATGTTCCATGATTTGTTCAATTGAATCTATCCTTTCTGCATATGTTTCTCTAAGTCTATAAAAGTTGCGAATTCCTGAGTGTCTCTATCCTTCAAAACTCCCCTTAAACGTTTTTGAACACTTCTTGGAATTTTGTAGGTTAAGAGCCAAATTTGGTCGGCTACTTCTAAAATATCTTTTTGTTTTTCATCTTCGATATCCGAGGACTCAATAATATTCAGATTAAATTTATTGTACCTTTGCACCCTTGAATTCTTTGGATCTCCGATTACTGCAACATTAATTCTGATCTCTTCTTGTATTGAAGGCTGGTCTTGTCCTGCATTTACAGTTTCACCTATAACACTTTCTTCTTCAGGACTGTTCTTCTTTTGAGTTTTATAATTTAAGATTATAGCATTCAGCCTTGAGATTTCTTCATCCTTCTTTTTCATGATGCCCTTTTGCTGTTCCATTTTTTTCTCCATTGAATCTCTCTCAGCATAAGCTGCATCTGCAGAGCTTTTTAAGCCCCCCTGCTGACTTTTTAGCGTATGTATCTCCTGTGTAAGTCCCTTCTTCTCGTCTTTCCACAGCTTCTTCTCCGAATTAAGAGCATTCTGCACGTCGATTAACTTTGCTTTTAACTCTTCATTTTTCTGCTCCGACTTGACTAATTTCTTTTCCAGCGCTGCAATTTTTTGCTGCAGCTGCTTTAGGTCTACATCTTTTACAGAAGATTCATCTTCTACTTCTTCCTCACTACCATCTTCATCTCCAAAGTTGTCCTCAGCATACTTTTCCATCTGATCTAGTCTTCCTTCTTCAATCAACTGCTCAGCTAGCTCCAAAGCTTTATTAATATCATTCTCATCATCACTAGAGAGCAGGACACTTAGTAATATAGATGGCGTTATCTCTTCTTCCATTAAGGTTTGTAATTCTTCCTTATTTTTCCCTCTATGCTCTAAAAATTTCTCGTCCCCCTGAGCTACCGAATTAAAAAAACCCTTTAAATCACCAAGGTTTTTTGGAGAAAGTGCTTCATTTATTAGTTTCGGTCTCAAAACTTTAAAATTTTTCTGTTGTGGATTGATTTGTCGAAATCCAGGTATTTTCAATCCAAGTTTTCGCCCAATCGAAGCAACACCATTATCAGAAAAATTATCAAGAATCCATTTCCATAAATCTTTCTCTGTCATTTTCTAGCCCCCTTAAAAGTATCATTTTTAAAAAATTATTAATCCTCTAAGACTATTAATAGATAAATTGCACATTTTAACCCCCTACTTACTAATTACAATACACCTTAATATTTTACTATATTTTACAAGGTTCGACATTGGTTATTGAGAAAAAGTTATGAATGTGAAACCTTTTATAAAAATAAGAGATTAAACTTTCTTTTCGTGGTTATTGAAAATACATGTACGCATATGTGTCCACGTCGTGAAATCAGTTATTATTTTAGTGTACTGTCTTTACTTTAAAAGCCTTATCCCAGAAGGGATAAGGCTCAAATCATAGTCTAATTTTTGTCGCGGCTACACAGTGTTGAATTGAGTACATACCAAATAGTAATCTATTTTCATTAGCTTGAATAAGTCAGTCTATTACTCGCTATAAGCTTCCAAATATAAATCATTTAAAGCCCTCCTAGCCGCTCTCCTCCCACTCCTTCTATCACTCCCAATCCCAATAAAATCCTTAAACGGCGGCTCTTCCTGGCAAATCGTCACAACTACTTTGTAATGATCTGGATACTTAATGATTTCCATCTCAATCTCATCGTTATACTCATTCATGAATCGGGAAACTTTTCGATCAATAAAATCTATTGTCTGCATAGCTACCTCCAGTGGAATGGGAATCTACTTCTTCTTATTTTTTTGCATAGCCTTTATTTCTTCTACCTCTTTTGTAGCGCTGATAAGGTAATTTTGGTTTTCTTCTACTTCATCAATTTCCTGAGCGAGTTCCATAAATGTTATGCCCAATGCTGCGGCTAGTTTGTACAAGGTAGATAGCGTAGGACTAGATAGATCATTCTCTAGATTGCTTATGTATTTTCTGTTGAGTTTACTTAGTTCTTCTAAATCTTCTTGGCTTAGGAATTGTTTTTTACGTAACATTTTTAGTTTGTGGCCAAATCTAATGGGCTGTTTCTCTTCCAAGGCGGTTACTCCTTTTTACAACCATTAGATACCTAAGGAAAACCGCTGACCACGCACTATAATGACCATTTGTTTGCCTTGTCCAACATTTATGCAGAATAACAAAAAAAGCGACAACCTATAGCTGCCGCTCGATTCAAACAATATTACGTTAAAAGTCTGCTTGGATAGTCATCTTGATTTATATTTCCAAACAATCTATTTTTACGAATTGGGCTCCGTTCTAGAGGCTACTCCCCAACCATACCATCATTATCACGATCGTCCATATATTGGTATAACCAATGATCACTTGTGATCGGCATGCTAAAACCTGCGTCTTTTGCTTCTTTAATCGTCACCTGTCCATTACCGTTTGTATCAACGCTTGAAATATCACCGTTTGTGTTTGAACTGGTTGAATCGGAAGGCTCACTTTCTGTTGAACCGGTTGATTCATTTACTACCTCAGGGTTCGCATTGTAAAATTCATCAACGATTTTGTTACCCATTAAAGTATAAGTATACTTATAGCTTGAAGGTATCTGCGTTTGATTATTCGGGTATGTTATGATTGCTTCGAAATGAGTGGCTCCGCCTGCTTTACGGATCACTTCTTCCATATAAGCTTGATCACCATGTCGGTTGAGTGCACTATCTTGTGGGGTAATATTATATGCATTCGATACCCCTCCGAGAGAATCAGCAATCACATGTCCTTCATCTAAAACGTCACTTACGACACCGGGAACCTTTGCTTCATCAGAGTAGTATCGGCCAGAAGATAATACTGGTTCGTTACGGTCATCTTGGAGAATGATTTCGTCAGCTACGACACGTACTAGCTGCCCGTATTCATTGGTAAATGCCCAATATTCCCGGTCTCCAAAACCAATGTCAACAACGACGTTTGGTTCACGATATCCAGACAAATCACCGCCATCCACTTCAATAAGTTTGTATCCTTGGAACAATTCATTATTGGATTGGGTTGGTGTTTCCTCTTCTGCTGGTTCATCATCCACACTATTGGTTGTTTCTTCTTTTTCACTATCTTCATTTGTGTTAACTGTAGTTACTTCTTGTGACTCTTTTTTTCCATCTGTTACGGATGGCTCATCTACGCTGGTACAACCAACAATAAGAATGGTCGTTAAAAGTAACATTAAATAGTTTATTTTCTTTTTCATTTAAGATTCTCCTATAAAAAATTCATATTGTTCATATCTCAAAATGGTAACATAAATTAACGTTATTAACCTATTGGAAATAGTAAATTCCATTATAACTTATTTCAGTTGATCCTTTGTTAGAAGTGTACAATATTAAATTCAATAAAAGTCTTTATGAGAATTCTTTTGCATCGATCCCTGAAAGTTTATGAACTCAAGCAACAAAAAAACCTTATCCCCCAAGAGATAAGGCTGTACTATTACTATTTATGCTAGTGTTATCGTCGCAATGGCTTTCGAGTGTTTAGTTTTCGTTAAATCGAAAAAGATAACTATATTTTACAACATATATTCTTTTGACGCTTTCCTGGATTCCTACCCTGATCGAGCTGAATTCACCAGCTCACTGGCCTACTCCCATTTAAACACATAGCTTGCGACAATGAAGCCGCCAATTAACCAACCACCAAGGATCAGTGTTTCTGTCCCTAATTGGAGGAATGGTGTACCAAGGTTCATCGTCTCCCTCAAGGCGGAGCTCAAATGGGCGATTGGCAGGATTTTAACGATTGGCTGGATGATGTCGGGCATATTATTAATCGGAAAGAACACTCCTCCAAGGAACAGCATCGGGAAGGTAATGAAACCTGCAATCGGGCCGGCGCTTTCTGGATTTTTAGCGATTCCGGCGATAATGAATCCGAGTGCCATGAAAGCTAGTGTGCCAAGGATGATGAAGAAAATCAAGGCAAGCCAGGATCCAGCGACATGAATACTAAAGATAAAATGGGCGATAAGAACGACGAGCAACGCCTGGGTTCCGTTGAGCAGCAGGCGGGCGGTGATTTGTGCGGCGATGAAGGTGGAGGCTTTCAGTCTCGTTCCTTGCATTCTTCGCAAAATCCCTCTTTCACGCCAGGCGGAGATTTGGCCGGCGACTCCGTTCATGTTGTTGCTCATGATCATCATGGCGACGATTCCTGGAACTAGGAAGTCAACATAACGGATGGTCAGTGCTTTGATTCCCACTTTTTCAATCGTTACGACAGGCTTGTAGTCGGTAAGCTCCTTGCTGTATTGATCAATGATTCCGTTGACAACAGTTAGGCCGAGCTCTGAGGTTGTGAGGTTTTTTTCATTATAATAGACAGGAAGTGTTGAAGACTCTTTCTGGTCCTCCAGTTTCGCTTCGTATCCTTTTGGAATTTCCATGAACAGCTGGATGTCTCCATTTTTCAGGGCTTCTTTCCCATTTTTAAGATTCTTGAACTTCTTCACCACAAGCCCCTCATTTATGGAAAAACGATCTGTTAATTCCTTTGAAGCAGCTGTTTGATCCTGGTCGATCAGTCCTACTGATAGAGATAGATTGCTGTCATTTCCGGCAAAAGTTCCAAGGGCCAGCATCAGGATGATCGGAAAAAGCAAAGTGAAGAACAAAACCTGTTTGTTTCGTGCAAAAATCCGTAATTGTGCGAGCGTTAATTGCCAATAAGCCCTCATGATTCTCTGATGCTCCTTCCGGTCATGTGGATGAATACATCCTCTAATGTCGCCGATCGTGTCTGTAAGTCTTCAATTTTGAATGGATGTTCAGCAGATGCATGTATCAAAGCGGTCAAGGTGACTTGAACATCATCCGTATACAGCTGGACAAAGTTGTCTTTGATCGACACTTCCTCTACTCCATCCATCTTCATGAACCAGTCTTGCTCTGGAGGATTGCTCAAATGGAATTCCACAGAACTCGTGGACTGAAGTTTTTTAACTAGATTCTGTGGTGTATCAAGAGCAATCAATTCTCCCTGGTCCATAATACCAATGCGGTCACAGAGCACACGGGCTTCATCCATGTAATGCGTCGAGAGGATGATGGTTTTTCCTCGCTCTTTCAAACGGAGGACGATATCCCAAAGAGTCCTTCTTGCCTGGGGATCAAGTCCGGTTGTTGGCTCATCAAGGAATATAACGTCCGGATCGTGGATCAACGCCAGTGCGATGGCAAGACGCTGCTTTTGTCCGCCCGATAGCCCTTTGATTCGATCCTTCCTCTTCTCTGTCAGCAGCATATCGCCTATTAGTCCATTGATATCAACATGAGTCGGATAAAAGCTTCCATACAAATGCAGGATTTCTTCTACCTTTAACAATTCAAACAAGGAGGTCGACTGGAGTTGTACACCGATTACCTCTTTGACTTTGTTCACTTCTTTGATCACATCGTAGCCTGAAAGTATGGCAGTTCCTTCGTCTGGCTTTCTAAGGCCAACCAACATTTCGATTGTGGTCGTTTTGCCAGCTCCATTCGGACCAAGCAGTCCGAAAATTTCTCCTTTTTCCACCTGAAAAGAAACGCCTTTAACAGCAGTAAAGCTGCCATATTGTTTTTTCAACCCTTTTACATCAACTATACTCTCGTAATTCATGATAAGCCTCCATTGAATGGCAATTGTGATCATTTTCATTTCATTTTCCGCGTAATTCCGAAACTTCTTTGCATGATGATTTATATTCCATAAAAAGATCTGTAATCCTTCAAAAACTGATCTCAACAGTAATGAATAGATTTTTTTCAAGCAAAAAGACGGCAGTGATAAAATTGCCGTCTCTTTATTTTCATATCCTTAAATTAATGGGGAAGTTCCTTACGGAGAAAACGCGCCTGCGTTTCGAGTGAACTTTATGAGTATCCCTAGAGCTATATTTTATTATAGATCTTTATTATTAATAAAGAGGTGATTTCTTCAGCTCATTTTTTACTGATCGGACAGCGATAAAACTTCCAAAGTCCAGGTATTTCTGCTTTTTAATCCAGCGTCCAGCTAACCATATACTCTGTCAGACTGTTCGGGAGCTCTAGTCCAGGTTCTTCAATCTTCCAGTGACCCTTGATTCCCAGTTCATCGCATGCCAACTCAAACTGAGCCATCGCAATGCCAATATCGAGTATTTGCATATCATATCCCAGCCTGGTGCTGTAATTCGGGGTATGTTCAATATAAAAATGGCACTGTTGCCGATCTTCCGACAATAGAATTCTCCATGGCTGTTTGTTTGATGCTGAAGGCCCCAGCCTCACCATCTCGATGGGAATCTCAAATTGTTCGGCATTTGTTTTATCAAGCGGACTTGCAAAATTCCCGTCAAAAAACAACTGATTCCATGGTTTTTTATTATCTGCTTTCACTACATAACGAAGTGCTTTATCGAAAACTCTTTGCTTTTGTTGAGAATAGCCCGATGGCGTGATACATGGAATGAACTCTCCTTCTGCAAGCTGAATTTCTCTTTCAAAGGAATTTCTGCTGAAAGTGCCCCCCATCCAGCATGTCCCCAGTCCAAGCTCTGTCAAATAAATCACCATTTTATGAAATGTAAAAGCGAATTCCAGCAAGGAGTAGGTCTTATTTTCACACAGACCGACCAGATAGACCTGCGGATTTTTAATAAATCCATAAGTGCCAAGCTTAATCCCTTTTTCTGAAACATTGTTGGTAATCTGAATAAGCTCAATGCGGCCCTTATTGCCAAAAGGTCCTATTAAATTGTCTTCAGATGCTATGTATTCTTTGATCCTTTGGTAATCAGTTTCAGAAAGCCTTTTTGTATCATATGTTCTGATCGATTGCCGATATTTCATTATTTCAATGGCAGATTTATTATTATTCATCATACACCTCTTTCATTGGGAGCAAAGGGATGTACTCAATGCTTCCAACAGAATAACCCCAGTACTACCTTACCATGTTCCAATCTTGGAAATCATCTTCTTTTTACATAACTAAATAGAGTGGAAAGGATTCGGCCACTTGCTTCTCCCCATAACGACCAACTCCATCTCTTCATTATATTCATTAATGAATGGGATTACGATTCCAATGACAACTTGCAAGAAACAATAGCAATGATCACATCTCCATTGGAAAAACTTATTACTTTGCGCAAAGTAATAAACATTATATAATATGAATGAACAAACCAAAGGGAGGAATTAAGATGGGGAAATTTGATAACAAGATTGTGCTGATTACTGGTGGAGCTTCAGGTATGGGAAAAAGAATGTCTGAGCTTTTTGTTGAAGAAGGAGCTTATGTCATTGCCGCTGATATTAATAAGGAACTGCTTGATGTAGTCAGTCAGCATGATTCCATTGAAGGCAAGTTGTTGAATGTAATGTCTGAGGAAGATTGGAAAAAGGCAGTTGAAGAGATTATTGCTGATCATGGAAGAATCGATATCTTGATCAATAATGCCGGTATTGCAACTGAAAAGCAGATGGACGAAACGACGATTGAAGATTGGGATATCATGATGCGAATCAATGGTTTTGGTCCGTTTGCTGGCATGAAACATGTGCTCCCACATATGGTTAAGCAAAACAAAGGGGCTGTTGTAAATATTTCAAGTTATACTGCTATGGTTGGTATGGGAGTGAATACCTACACTGCTTCAAAAGGTGCTGTTCGATCCATCTCCCGTGCAGCAAGCACGGCCTATGGCAGGTTTGGAATTCGCGTGAATACTGTATTCCCTGGTGTCATCCAAACACCTATGACGGAAAACTTGTCAGAATCCAGTGAGGTTGTACAGCGCCTGATTATGGCCACACCTTTGCAGCGACTTGGACAAGCCGATGACGTGGCACGCGCCGTACTGTTCCTGGCTTCAGATGATGCTTCCTACATCACAGGTGCTGAACTGGTCATTGACGGCGGTTTCTCCGCTCAATAAGTCAATTTATACTAGCCAAAAGCATGGTTCATCAAAAACCATGCTTTTTGTTTGTCCTTCAGCCATTCGCACAGATGCTTGACTGGAAAATTCCATCTAGGTAGAATGAATGGGACTAAAACCCAGAAAACACGATATCCCGAAAGAAGTGAATGACATGTCAATCCAGATTGTCCTTTTAGGCTTGTTACAGGATCAGTCCTATCACCCATATGAAATGAAGAAAACCATCATTGAAAATAAATGGGACCACCTCTTCCCGGTGACGGATGGGAACATTTATCACGCAATCAGAAAGCTTGAAAAGCATGAGTGGGTAAAAGCGGAGAAAGAAGAGCAAGTCAATAATCGTCCGAACAGGACTGTCTATTCCATAACGGATGAAGGAAAAACTCAACTGTCCAAAGAGATTCAGCTCGTATTTGAACAAAGGCTGAAGGAGCCCCGCTCACTTTACCCCGCCACCCTTTTCATTCATTCATCTAACGTCGATGGAATAAAGAAAAACATCCAAAATTGGATCATCGAGCTGAAGGAAGAAAATTCGGTCCAAACCGAATATCCAGCACAGCTTCCCCAATTGATTCACAGGCATTACAAGGAAACGAACGAGCTATATATAAAATGGTTACAAGACCTTTTGAAAAATATCAAAAAGAGCTAGAAGACGTTATTTGTCCACTAACTCTTTTTTACGTTATTTTCCAGCTCATTTCTTCTGTTCCCTAAGAGTGAAAGTGAAATCCAAATCCAAACGCATGTAATATTAATAGCCGACTCCTGTAAAAAGCTTAATATGCGTTTTCCATAAACACCCTTTCTTTTATAAAATTTTAGTTTGTTTTTGTTTTTGGATGGTGTTTTAAGTAGATAAAGACTTTGGTTAGGATCATGGCTAAAAATAAGATGAGCAGATAATTGAGAAAGAGATAAAAGTAATTCATACCATTATCTAGTTTAATTAAATTACAGGCAGCCATTAGTGGTTTGAATACAAAAGAGAAAAAAGCACTCGTTAAAACACCGTAAAGCAATACATTTTTATTGTTATTGATACACCACTGATAGACTAACATGAAGGTGACAGGTACAAGCGAAGCATCCAGGGCAAAATTCACTGGCATAATAGGGAATACCTGATACGGATAATATACGTGACCAGTCCTCATGGCAATTGCATCGGAATAAGTAAACCAAGTGTGTATATTAAAACCATAAAATGCAATTTGAAAAGGCTTGGTTCTATCAATTTTAAAATAAACAATAATGAGAGGCACAACTAGCATAAAGAAAATGACCCAGAATGGAACTGTGCCAATGTGTGAAAAGTCCTTCCAATAATCCATCCACAGCGAAACAACTTTCTCTTGTAACTCCAGGATCTCATCTAGCCGTTTTTCTTGTTCGTTGGTCATCAGCAGCCATCCTCCAACATTATCTTTTACAATAGTATTGTTCAAAACCTGGAACAATATAAAAAATTTCAATATACATGGAGATTAACTCTTCTGATTCCATACATGTCATGATGATCACTAGAAACACTTGATGCTTATCATTCATACCATTTAATCTTAAAGTATTGACCTTTGAAGAAATTTTCCAATAGCAAAAAGCGACAGTATCAAGTATACTGCCGCTTAACCCACCAATATGTTTTCATTTAAATTCCGGTGCTTTGCCAAGTTCTTTCCACAATTCTAATGAGCGATAACTATGTATTTGGTAAAGTTCCATGATGATCAGACCAACTAATAACGGCTGTACATTTACCTAGTGGGAAAATATCTATTATTTAAGTTCTACATCCTTAAATGCATCCTTGAATGCATCTTCTTCTATCTCAATTTCTTTATTCAAGCTGTTTAATATCTCCTGAACTGGTTTTGCTTCCTTACTCATAAGTGTTTGTTTAATCTGATCTTTCACCTGGCTTAATGGCGTCTCCTTTATATCTGTTACTTTAATGAGGTGATACCCAAATATTGTCTTAACGGGCTCACTCACTTCACCTTTTTTCAATTTCATAGCTGCTGCAAGAAATGTCGGATCCATCTCCTGGCTAGCCCCGGAAAGATAGCCTAAATCTCCTCCTTCTGCTGCAGACACTTGATCAGTCGATTGGTTCTTGGCTAATTCTGCAAAATCGGTTCCTTTCTTTAGTTCGTTACTTATTTCTTTAGCCGTTGACTCATCATTCACGAGAATATGACTGGTTCTTACCTCCGTGTATTGATCAGTATGTTGTTCATAGTAATCTTTTATTTGTTTTTCTGTGACTTTTATCCCTTCTGTTGTTGCTTTAAAGAAATAAAGGGATTGTTCGATATGGTCCTTTAATTCTTCTTCGTTTTTAAAGCCCTGTTTTTGCAGGAACATTGTATAGGCTTCTTTGTCACCGACCTGATCCTTTATTTCGTCCAGCCGCTGGTTCACTTCTTTATCCGATACCTCATATTTGCCTTTTAAAATTTGGATGTAAACCAGCTTTTGAATCAATTCTTTTCCACGCTCAGTACTTGCCACTTCTTTAAATAAATCATCTTTTGAGATATTGCCGTATTGCGTTTTAACAAGTAACTCGGGTTCTTCACCAGAAGTTTGAGTCGAACAGGCACCAAGTAAAAATAACAAGGATAAAACGGCAGCAATTTTGATTACATTCTTCAATTCTCTTCCCTCCTACTTTGGCAACTTTCTATCAACTACTTAAAGGAGGCGGGACAGCATCATAACTGTCCCAGCCATCAATTTAATTACTTGCTTCCTTTATACCTCTTTATATATCCCTCAAAGGAGAATTTGTTGATAACCTATTCCCAAATTTCGATCATTGCATCAGCATATGCTTCCAAACTGGTATACGCTTTGTCAGAAATTTGATCAGCATCTTTTTTGAGCTCTAGGAATCTTTTGAAATCATTAATGTGTTTTACAACCTTATCTCCAGAACCTTTCTTTTCGAATTGGCCCACAGTTTTCAAATGTGCCTTCAATGCTTCTGCTGAACCTGCTTTGATAGATCCATCCTTTGCAAAGCTATCAACCACAGAGCTTATATCTCCTGCATTTAGGCTGCCAGGCAAGAAATTGAAGTCGGTAAAGCTTTGATTAGTGTCTGTCTCTGACGTAGCGGTAAAACTGAGTTTTGCAGGAGCTGCCTTGCCTTTCGGTATTTTTACATAAACCGGAACAGCAACAGTTGCTCCTGGATCCACAGCAATTACGTTGTGATCAAGTTGAACGTTCCAATCATCCCCTGCAGAAGCATTGACTCGAATAAGGTCCTTTGCTTCGCCGGTATTAGTGACATTAAAATGATAGACTGCTACTTTGTCTTGTACGGCGGGCTGTACGGTGCCTGCGCTGACATTTACTCCTCGATCAAATGCACCTGAGCCTTCTGTGTTTCGGACGGCAACCTGATACCGGAGAACCCCATCATTGTCTTTTTGTTTCCCTAAAATGTAGAAATGAAGCTTGTTGTAAGGATCGATGTACTCACTGACAACACTGTCTTTATCAATAGAACCATCAAATTGTCCGGCAACCAAACTTTTCCCATTCCCAGCTTTGAATAAAGCATCGAGGGTCTGCCTTGGATCACCTTTGGCAACCATCGCCGTGGTGCCGTCAGGTCTAGTGAAGTCCTTCAGATTGATATCCTCAGGATGTGAATCAACTACCCAGATATTCGGGGCAGACTCCGCATTTTTTGTCTTGGCGATCAAGACGCCAGAATCCGCTGCGAAGGAATCCGATCCAACGCGGTCTACCACTTCAAGGGTATAGTTATTGTACAATCGTCCGGAATGAATATCGTTCCGCCAGTCACCGGCCAGGTAATCTGTTGGTGTGGAATCGTCCATGCTGATATTGATACCATGGAGCCCGGTTCGGCCGAATTCACTGCCAATTGGTGCTTGACGTGCGGTAATATCCGCAAACACCGGCCCAGATTCCTTTAAATCATCACGGTTCAGCTTCAAGACTTCATCATCGGATACAAATCCCTGTTTCATCTTATTACGAAGCATATGTGGTGCCGGTATAGAAGCACCAAGGGTAGATGGAATCATCCAACGAGTGTGCGTTCCGCCAGGACCATTGAATGAGCCACGGCTCATCGTCTCCCAATAACCAGAATAGGTTCTAGGATCAAGTGTTGCATTATTGTAATTATCACCAAGACCGCGGAGATGGCCAAATTCGTGTGCAAATGTTCCCATGCCATCGCTCTCCCCTTGGATAGAGACACGAATCCTTTTGCCGTTTATGTCAGCACTAGATGCCGCCGACCAGATCGTTTTAGCTGCATACCAGGAGGTCCAAGGAACATAACGAGTTTTTGCCCAGTTCGGCATGTTTTCAAAACCAGGTAGATCCGGAGCTCCAAAATCATCGGAAACCGAATCTTGATTAAGGAACATCATCTCGCCGAATTCTTGCCATACGGTTGACTCATCGTAACCAGCGTGTACGATGAATGCAAAGTCATATTCTTCTCCAGCTGCGGCTATATCAGCTGCTGCTGCATTTACGCCATCCTGAAAAAGGTTTCCACCACTATATTGAGGTGGTAGTGAGCCAGAATTCATATAGTTAAGCCCATATTGAAATTCGTTTTTATCCAAGCGGTAAGGACCATAAGAATCCAGGGAAACGCCCCATTTTCCTTGGGAGTTCTCTTTCCAGAAGCCATCAATTGTCTGATAGTTGTTGAGTTTACTAGGGACATTCAGAAAATTCTCCCACCATTCCCCAAGTTCTTCACGAGGAACAGCATCCACTTGAGGATTGCCGGCAATCTCTGAACCCTTTGGTTGGGTCAAGATGAAATCCTGATCCGGAAAGTCGACCAAGATCAAGGCACCTTTAAGTTCGGTTTCAGGTTGGATATTTGATGTATTCCAATCAATACCAGGTATAGAATTATAATCATTCCATGTCATATCATCAGGATTCACCCAAGACTGGGGATCCACGGGGGCAGGCATTTTTTCCAGACCTGGTTCCGCAGCAAAAGCGGCAGTTGAAGAAAACGCAAGCAATATAGTGGTAGTGGCTGCTGCAATTTTACCTCTCAACTTCAAATCAATTCTCCTCTCAATTAGAAAAAGTCCCTACCTTTTATGTAGGTTTTAAATCAAAATAACCTAAAGATTTCGTCATGTTTGCCCTTCTCTTAATCGTTATAAGCCTTTTCTTCGCCTCCTTTCACAGCTTGATCTTGTCCCTTGGTTTATCACCTCCCTTTAGTTCATAAAACGTAGTCATAAAAAAACCTATAAAATTCACTATTTGAAATCTGAAAATATATGAATATGAAATCGGAAGTTTGGCAAGGTGGGGATTCTATTGATGAATTGATAAAAATTCAATGGATGGATTGAAATCGTGGTGATAGTTTTCATCTTAAGTTAATCGAATATTTCGACATTTTCTGACGTGATTTGTTTATCTACATAGCGCATGCTCTAAAACTTTTTATTATCTATTACGCATTACGAAATATTCACACTTTCAATTTCTGCATATTAATTCATATTCCTTCAACTTTATTCCAAAAAAGGAAAAACGAATCAAAAGGCCCAATATTATCCTACGAGTTATTACTTTAGAGTAGCCAAAAAGAAATAGACGAACTAGGGTTCATAATAAAAAAGGCTTAGCGTAACACATGCATTTAGAAAGAGCATTAAACCTACCTCGCCGGGACAGCTGTCTTTTTATATTCATAGTAAAGTCATATGAACATTAACCATTACTGCCAAGTGGAATTTCTCTGCAAGCAGACGCATCCGACAGTTTAATATAGTAATATAACAATTCCGAAGAAGGAGGGCTTTACCTTTCATCAAACAAACTTATGAAGTGACTCGGACAAACTGATAAATATACAAAAAGAAAAGCGACAGTTTATCTAAACTGCCGCCTTCGGTCCTATTTAGCTATTAAATTTTAATCCCTTAATACCAAGTTGGAATTCGGTTAGCACCCATACATTTTATCTCGCCACTAAGCCCTTCAAAACCAAATTCAGATTTTGCGGCCGTTCTGCCAGTCTTCTCATGAAATATCCATACCAGTCATGCCCATATGGTACATAAGTACAGAAGGAATAACCTTCTTCTACTAGTTCCAGCTGCATATCTGTTCGGAAACCATAGAGCATTTGGAATTCAAACTTATCTTTAGGAATATCATTCTCCCTCACAAATTGTTTAACGGCATTAATGATATGATGGTCATGTGTCGCGATTGATGTGAAGCCTGGATGCAGCAATCGTTTCTTGATCAGTTTCAAGTAATTCGCATCAATTTCTTCTTTTCTCTGCAGGGATACTTGGTCATTTTCTTTATATGCGCCTTTTACAAGACGTAAGCGTGTATGCTTCAACCTTTCAAGATCGTTTTCTGAACGGTAAAGGTATGCCTGGATTACCGTTCCAATGTTGTCGTATTCGTAACGTAACTCTTCTACTATATCAAACGTCATCTGGAGGTGACTGTAATCTTCCATATCAATATTTACAAAGATTCCGTATTGGTTTGCTGTTTTCATGATATCCTTGATATTTTTCAGGCAAAAGTCTTGATCCACATCTAAGCCGAGTTGTGTTAATTTAATCGATAAATGTGCATCTACACCTGATTGTTTAATGGCTTCCAATGTTTTTAGGACATTCTCTTTGGCTTCTATTGCTTCATGCTCATAACGCACAAATTCACCTAGATGGTCTACGGTAGCGCTAATACCATTAGAGTTTAAATTCTTCACTGATTGGATCATTCCATCTGTATCCGTTCCTGCAACAACCTTACCTGCCCCGAGCTTGAATCCCCATTTTTTTGCACTAGCATTTAATAACTGATTTTTTGACAACGCCATGAAAAAATCTCTCGCTATAGCCACTGCACATTTTCCTTTCTGTGTTATATTGGGAAGCTTTCTTATAAGTTAAATACCCTTTTCCGTTGTGCTATAACTTAATATTCTATTCTCTATGTATAAGAGGATTTTTTTACAGCAAAATGACAGCAGCAATAAAAAAGACAAGCCAGTTTATTCAATACAAGGCTTGTCTGATTAATTAATCTGGACAAAATAACAGTTGCTCACACAGTACTACTTCCTAACCCTACTTACTACTATTTCTCACGCTCCAATAGATCTCGGTCTGCTCATCGCAGTAAAAACCCTCAAGGCTGCATGTTTGGATGATGTTCTCAAGTTTCTCCTTGGAGGCGGAACAAAGCATAGAGAAATGGCTGTCCCAATGGGTGGTGATGAGGATGGATTGATCATGTGTGAAAAGATTATGTCTGCTTAATATATCCTGGCTGATGAGATCATCGATATATTCTAGTTTTCTTTCGGTGCAGAATTCATCGCCTACCCAGATCCAATCGTAAGATTCTTTTTTGATTGCTGCTAAGAGGTCATTGATGATAAGATCTGGCAAGAATCCTTCGTCTGGAGGAATGAGCTGGTGCTGTTCACAGATGGTATCAATCACTTTTCCCAGTTTTTCATCCTGAAACTCTCTCTTTAAACCGTGGATCCTGGTTCGCAGACCGATATCGATTTCGTCGTAACTGTTCAGCCCGCTGAGATGCATGAATTGTTTCCAGGATACCATTTCACAATGATGTATCAACTGAAATTTATCTACAGTCTCATCAGCATAAAAAAGGTCGGCATCCATCGATACTGGTTTGATGAATGGATGGAAAAAGATGTAGACTTCCTCAAATACACCCTTGTAATATTCCTTTATGGATTCGTCTTCCCTTGCACATATGGCATAACGATCAGGTTCAGGGAGAACTCTTCTCTCTTCCATTGATTCCACCTCTCTCCTGTTAAGGTCCTATCTGTTTTTCAAGCTTTACACTCTATTCTTTTCATCAAAATCAAAGATTCCCACCTGAATCTGTGTGATTTACTTCGCTGACCCTTACTCTCCAAATCATATGATCAAAATCTTTACCCCAATAATCCCTTAATAGAATTTCTGGTTCTCCAAATTTCTTTTTCCAAATTGATTGGGCCCTTTTATACCCACTATCCAACCAAAATTCTTCAATCCCTCTTTGATGCAAGGTGTCATACATTGCCTTCAAAAGTAAATTACCTACTCCATTCCTTTGGTAATCAGGATGAACGAATACTGTGCCTACCTCCAAAAGATAATCATAAGAATTGTTTGCACATTCCCTTATGATTTCATTTGCTGGGCCATATTCAATAGAGCCAATGATTTTGTCACCATAGAAGGCAATTAGAAAATACCGGTTTTCACCATTGCTTAGATAATCACTTTCTAAGTATCTTCTTTTCCCTTTGATCTCTTCATTCAAATCATCCAATTGATCCCCAATACCTTCTTGAATATATGTATCGGTGATCACTGTTTTAAAAAAACCATTCAACTGCTCTCTATCCTCAGGTTTCGGCCTTCTAATCTCTTCCGTAAGCATGCAATGCCCCTCCGGTTTTTATCGATATTTTTCTATCTTCAAGGCAGCAAACTCAACACCGCAAAAAAGTGCATGATCGATCCGGCCAATACAAACACATGCCATATCGCATGGTGGTAATGGAACCCGCGCCAGACGTAAAAGATGGCTCCTACTGTATACAGGACTCCTCCAATCACGAGGAATACCAGTCCTTGTGTTGATACATTCTGTGTCAGTGGACCCCAGGCGAATACAATCAGCCAGCCCATAACGACATATAACACGGTGGAGGTGTGCAGGAAGCGTTTGACGAACAGGGATTTGAATACGGTTCCTGCGATGGAAAGGCCCCAGACAATTCCGAACAGTGTCCATCCTAATGCTCCTTTTACCGCGATGAACAAGAATGGTGTGTAGGTGCCGGCAATGAAGAAATAGATGGAAGAGTGGTCCATGACTTCAAAGACATCCTTTGCTTTGCCAGGAGGAAAGCTGTGGACGAGTGTTGAGGATGTATATAAGAGCACCATCGTCACCCCGAATAAGGTGAAACTTACGACATGCCATGCTGTTCCGTATAGGGACGCAAACACGATCAGGATAACGAGAGCTGCAATGCTTAACAGTCCGCCGATTCCATGGATGATGGCGTTGGCGATTTCTTCTCTCTTCGTAAAGATATGTACATTGGCCATACTGTTGACTCCTTTTCTCTGTATAACAATTCATTTCTTCTATTATAGTAGACCATTAGTATATCACCTATGACATTGATTGGTGAAAGGATATGAAGCCAGCTTAATTGGTTGGCTCTCACGAAAAAAAGCAGAGATCATCATCACTCTGCTTTCCATCACCTTCTTCTCCCTCTCCATATACCCAATTGAAAAACAATCCCTGTATAAGCAATGAAAATCGATAGGGGAATGATGGTCTTTTGATGGTTTTCCCAGAGGTTTATGATTGTATTTTGCAGATTGCCATTAAGGTACAGATAGTAGACGTACACCACTAAAATGGAAAGGAATAAAAAGAAGGTAAAGCGAATCATACGAAAGAAAGAGCTCCCTTCGAAAAGGGTTCTTGAATTTTTGCTTCCCTTGCTGGAAAGCACTGTCTTTGCCATCAGCCACACCCCTTTACTTCAGATTCACAAAGAAATACGCTATTATACTATTCTTTCTCTTCATCGCATTTCCCTTTGATTACTGTAATAAAAAACAGCTCTATCCGAGATAAAGCTGCAGGAGTGAATGTTCTCTTTTTAACAGTTTGTTCAATTGCTTATCATCCACATTCATTCTTGATGCTTTTAAACCAGTAAACTTATACTTGCCATCCCTCTCATGTTTATCTTACTTCCTCTCCCTTGGTTGACATATTGATGTTCCTATTGTCGCTGCTCAGTTAAGAATGGCTTTTTATCTTCATGACACAGTATCCTGGCAATATTTCTGCCGTCTTTGGCAGCAATCGGGATTCCGCCACCAGGTGTTGTCCATTGTCCAATATGATAAGCATTTGAAAGTCCGGTAATTTTCTTTGGAATCTTCATTTTTATATTGTGAGGTGTCAGTTTCCAACCCTCAAATGCCCCATTCCACACATTTGTAAAATGGAAAAATGTTTTTGGAGTAGCCACGTCAATATAATGGATCCTTCCAATGAGATTCGGATAAACTTCTTCAATCGCTTGTTGTACATCTCTGGCTAACTGCTCTTTTCTGCTATCATAAAGCTCTCTGTCCTTATACAATTCATCCCAATACTCCCATTCTGAAAAAATATTAACCTGTAGGACTGTACCTTTCTTTTTATTCAGAGTGTGATCAATGTTTTGAACACGAATTGTCAATCTTTTTTCAAGCTTCCCCCCGCCAATATCAATTCCATTGTTTATGGGAATGCTGACTCCATGTGGGATATCTTCCAATTTGTCAGCAGCTCCGTAACTGCAAATGAGAAGCGGCTTAAACGGCTTGCTTTCTTGGTAAAACTTTTTCATTTTACTATCCATGTACTTATCTTGTAAAAACTGTTTATATGTAATGAATCCATCAGCTGCAGATACGATTCTCTTCCCTTCCACAATGGTCCCGTCTTGAAGTTCAATTCCGGTTACTGTATGTTTGTCATCGACGACCATTTTTTCAACCGGCATTCTTAAGTAAAGTTCGCCTCCTAAAGACTTGTACCTTTCTGCAAGTCTTTTCGCAAAAGCTAAGGAACCTCCTTCTGGAATGCCACCGTTCTTTGTGAAAAAGTTATTTAAGGTTGTAAATAACGAAATGGCAACGAAATCATCCATTTTCATGATCTCAGTTATTACTTCCTTAAGATAAGGGGAATGAAAGCTTTCCAACAGTTCGCCAATCGTGATTTTTGAATACTTTCCATATACCTTTATTGAAGATCCAAGCTGTTTGAACGTTTTCAGCTTATCGAAGAAATTAGCAATATCATCAGGCTTTTCAAAGAAAACTTCCGCTTTTGCCATATCATTCAAGGATTGATCCAGCTCATCAATAAAGTTCTCATCCTCTGGCGCAAGTCTTTTTAATTCTTCTATAAAAATTGTTTTGTCTCGTTTGATGACAAAGTCCTCACCATTTGATAGCTTAATTCTCAAAAATTCTTCAGGATAATAGATTGGCACATTATCAAGTACCGTAAGCTCTTTCCACATCCGATTATAGCCAGCTCCTTCTTTTGTCCCCATTAGCCAATGAATGCACCCATCAATATAGAAGCCATCCTTATACCAGCCTGTGCATACTCCTCCAGGGAGATAGTGCTTTTCATAAATCGCTGTTTGATAACCGTTCATCTGCAAGTAGATTCCTGCCGAAAGCCCTGATACACCTCCGCCAATTATCAACACATCTTTACTTATCATACTGTCACTCCTTTTTTACAACTTCAACCTGGACCTACTATCAATCCCTCTTGGCATTTAATACTTATCATTCTACTTTCATTAAAAAAATTCCTTTATTGGAACAAGAAACCATATCTTTCTTATACAAATTCCCATAGATGCCCTGGAACAAAACAGAGAAAAGCTGCATTTGAACCTGCCAATTTTTCATAATATAATGGAGGAAAAGATTATAAGGGAGTTTGTACCTTGAGCAAACATAAAATCTATACAATGAGCTTTGCAAGTGTCTATCCACATTATGTAAATAAAGCCGAAAGAAAAGGACGCACGAAACAAGAAGTCGACCATATCATCGCCTGGCTGACAGGGTATAGCCAGGAAGAATTAGAAGTGATACTTGAAAAAAAGACAGACTTTGAGACCTTCTTTGAAGAAGCCCCTCATATGAATCCTTCGAGAGAGTTAATCAAAGGCGTGATCTGTGGTGTCCGAGTGGAAGAAATCGAAGAACCAACCATGAGGGAAATACGCTACCTCGACAAGCTGATCGATGAGCTGGCAAAAGGGAAAGCAATGGAAAAGATTTTGCGAAAATAGAAAGCAGACCCTGAACAAACTAAGGGCTTCCGTTCATGCAGGGAAAATCTTAAATCACCTCCAAAGCAGCACAGAAATAGCAATGCAAATCACACTCAATTTAATAGTTAAGTTAGCATACAAAAAGCTCAGAGCCTTAAAAAGATCTGAGCTTTTTGTATTTTAGTGTGTTGTTGAACATTAGCAACCTATGTTTAAGTACTCTCCTTCAAAGCTATTTGAGTGCTGTTTAAAAAAAGAAGCTTCCCATTCCTGGGAAGCTAATGTTTATTTGTCTTTAACTCCGAGAAGTCGGAGGCTGTTTAAGGTAACAAGTAAAGTAGCGCCCATATCAGCGAAGATCGCAATCCAGAGAGTGAGCCATCCTGGAATGACGAGCAATAACGCAACCAGCTTGATACCTAATGAGAAGGTTATATTCTGTTTAATGATCGCTAATGCTTTTCGGCTCAATTTCACGGTAAATGGAAGCTTACCTAAGTCATCAGCCATCAGGGCTATATCAGCTGTTTCTAATGCTGTATCTGTCCCTGCACCTCCCATAGCAATCCCCACAGTTGAAGCCGCAAGAGCAGGAGCATCGTTTACTCCATCACCGACCATGGACACACGGTTAAATTCTTGTCTGAGGTCCTTAATGTAATTAAGCTTATCATGGGGTAACAGCTCTGCTTTAATATCTGAAACGCCTACTTGCTTTCCGATGGCATTCGCAGTCCTTGAGTTATCACCAGTTAACATGATTGTTTTCTCGATACCCAAAGAATGAAGTTTTTGAATCACTGTTTGACTCGTTTCTCTCACTTCATCTGCAACAGCGATCAAAGCGGTAATTTCCGTTGACGTTCCAGCAACCATCACGGTTTTCCCCTGGCTTTGTAAGGTTTCAATTTTCTCTTTTAGTTCGGCCTTAATCCCGTCAGTCAGGATTTCTTCAAATAAATTCGGGCTGCCGACAAAATATGTCTCACCGTTGATATCCCCTTTTATTCCTTTTCCCGTTATCGAGGTAAAATCAGTAATATCAACACTCTGATAATCCAGGTTTTCTTCCTCTGCCTTCTTCATGATCGCAGAAGCCAGTGGATGTTGAGAACCATTTTCTAAGGCTGCAATGATTTTTAATTGTTCGTTTGTCGCTCCATCTTCCGGAAGGTAATCGGTAACAACAGGAACCCCTTTTGTTAATGTGCCTGTTTTATCAAAAGCAATGGCCTTGATCGATCCCATTTCTTCAAGATGAATTCCACCCTTGATCAATACGCCGTTTCGGGCTGCGTTTCCAATTGCAGTAACAATTGATACGGGTGTAGAAACAACAAGGGCACACGGACAGCCGACTACCAATACTGCTAAACCTTGATAGATCCAAGTGTTCCAGTCAGCTCCGAAAAGTGGAGGAATGACGGCAACTCCTAGAGCGATCAACATAATGACCGGCGTGTAATATTTTGCAAAGCGATCGACAAATGCCTGTGAAGGTGCTCGCTCAGCTTGTGCTTCTTCAACCAGATGGATGATCTTCGCAATGGTCGTGTCATCCACATGTTTGGTTACTTTAACCTCAAGAAGCCCTTCTTCATTAAGAGTTCCGGCAAAAACTTCATCATCGATTGTTTTAGCAACTGGCACAGACTCCCCAGTGATCGCTGCCTGGTTAATTGCTGAAGTACCCTTTAAAACGATGCCATCCATCGCAATTTTTTGCCCGGGTTTGACAATCATAATATCTCCGATCAGAATTTCATCGACAGAAATCATCATTTCCTGATTGCCTCTTCTGATCAAGGCTTCCCTTGGAGCAATGTCCATTAATGATCGAATGGATTGACGGGCTTTATCCATTGAGTAGGTCTCAAGGGCTTCACTGATGGCGAACAGGATGACAACTGTAGCACCTTCTCCCCATTCACCAATGAAAGCTGCACCAATGACGGCAATGGTCATTAAGGTTTTCATATCAAAGTTTAATCGAAACAGGTTCTTCAACCCTGTGTTAAACAATCGGTAGCCTCCTATTAGGATCGAGGCTGCGTATGCAATAATGGAGGCGATATTCTCTTCTCCGTTCAACTGTCCGGAAATCCACCCCAAAAGCAAGAAAACAAATGATGTGATGACCGTAGCATGCTTTTTCAAAAATGGTTCTTTCTTTTCTTCAAATCGATCCTTCTCCGGTATGACTTTTAGATTTTCAAAAGCCCCGGCCTTTTCAAGTTGTTCAATTGAAGCATTGCCGTACAATACAAGTTTGGAAGCGCCAAAGTTAACACTTGCATCTGAAACACCCTCCAGGTGTTTTACGTTCTTTTCGAACGTAGTCGCACAGCCTGCTCAGGTGAATCCCTGTATTCGGTATACATGTTTTTCTCCTGATTGTTCAATCGCTTTATCCATGCACTTTCCCCTCCTTTTCATGAGTAAAGGCTAGTTGAATCAGTTTTCTTACATGTTCATCATCCAAAGAGTAAAAAACCAGCTTTCCATCTTTCCGATATTTTGCCAGCCCCATGTTGCGGAGCAGTCGTAAATGATGGGAAGCAGTTGCGGTTGTACACCCTACAATATTAGCGACGTCACACACACAAAGCTCATCTTCTTCACTTAATGCAAAAGCAATTTTTAACCTTGTATCGTCTGCCAATGCCTTGAACATTTTAGAAACAGAAAATGTATTATGTTTAGATAAAGAATCCTTTACCCGGTCCACTTTAGGTCCATCAAAACAAGTTATCTCACACACATCATCATGTTTCAAACGATTCTCACCTCTCATTCAAACATTTATTTGAGTATCAGTATATGCAATGGATTTCAAATAGTCAAACGATTATTAGAATATTACACGATACACGATAAAAAAAGAATGGAAGCCCCATTCTTCTCTTCTATCTAATTATTCGCTTATTTCCAGCTGGATTTTCGGCATATTATGCATATCTCTGGCTGTTACATGTGCAATGACATTGTATTTGCCAGCTTCGTCAAAAATTTTTTCTGCATAGTATACGCCTTTTTCCTTATCCAGCTTCCCTGATAACTTCTCGTGCTGGTCATCTTCTTGTCCGTCTTTCCATATCTCAAATTTCATTTCATCAGCGTCCTTAACCACTTCTTTTCCTTGAGTGACTTTGGCTTCAATTCTTATGGTTTCATTTACTGTTAACGTTGCCGGCGTTGTCTCTACAGCCACTTCAATCAATTCAGGTATTTCTAGGTCTTCAGTCGATTTATTGGAACAGCCAACAAACACCAACACTGTACTAAGAATTAATAATATTAACTTCTTCACTATGATTTCCTCCTGTATAGTACAAACATGATCTATTTTAAAAAATATAAACCATAGTGATTGGTTAAGGAACTAAGAAAATCATTTGTTTGATAATTTGTCACAAATTACATTCTAATAACTGTATGACTGTAATAGTATCTTTGTTAAAATAGAAACCGGTTAGTACTATTCGGAGGTTAGAAATGATTAAAAACATCCTTTTGTCTTTACTATTGCTGTTTGCTTTCACAACCACTGCGGCAGCTCATACAGGGTTAGAAACCTCTTCTCCGAAAAAAGGTGAAGTTGTAACGGAACAAGTCCAGCAGATATCATTGGACTTTGAAACAAAGGTAGAAAAAGGCAGCACATTCGTGGTAAATGCTGTCAATGGTCCGGTTGTTCATTTTGCCAATATTACCTTGGACGAACATCAAATGACAGGAACCGTCGAACAACCATTGGAAAATGGGGAATATCTCGTTCAGTGGGAAATTATCGGTGCAGATGGCCACCCAATTGAAGGTGAGTTTACCTTCTTTGTTGAAATGGAACAAACCGAGGAAGTAGAAGAAGAACCAATCGATGAAGAAAGTGGACTGGGTGATGACCCAAATCCTGCTCCGCCTTCATCTGACAAAACGGAAAACCAGCAAGAACCATTGTCGGATTCTGTTTTAATAACAATATTGATCATTTTGATCCTTATCATTGTAGGCACATTCTTGATCTTTTTTAGAAGGAAGAAGTAATCATGATCACATTAACCATTATCAGTGAAACACTACTTTACCTATGCTTCTCCCTTCTTATGGGAGCCTTTGTTTTCAGCTTAATACCAAATTCGTACAAGCCGGAAATTCGGATACCCAAGGGCATCATGATGTCTGCAACAGGGGGTATAGCCTTATTTTCCTTTGTGCCAGTATTATCACTAATTCTCCATTTATATCATGATCTAGGATTCTTAACTACGCTTCAATCCGTCCTCTACACATTTGAAATCGGAAAAGCATGGATCCTTACCTTTGTTCTCGCTAATCTATTATTTATTTATATTGTTTGGGTTGATTATCGAAAAAAAACAATCTATGCCTTAATTGGACTGGCTTTTACCTTCCTATTAATATTAGCCCTTGGATGGTCGAGTCATGCAAGCTCACTTGATCAATGGAAAGGGTTCCTGACCCATTCGGCACACTTTACCGCTGTAAGTGTTTGGGTAGGTGTTCTGATCGTCGTGAGCTGGTTCTCAACCAATCAATTGAACTGGTTATCATTTTTAAAGTGGTTCAGGCCACTGGCTATGGTTTGCTTTTCCGTAACAATACTATCTGGCTTAATCCTGATGTCGTTCGTCGTGGAATTTAAGGATTACCCAACTTCCTGGAGTATTTCTTATGGACAAGCTCTCTTACTAAAGCATTTGCTCATCCTGCCCTTAATGGCTTATGCCTTTATTAACAGTTTTCTCGTTCGAAAAAAGTTGTTGGCGGACTCAGCGTATAATCCAATCCAATGGACAAGAGCTGAAAGCATCGTGATCCTTTTTATATTTTCTGTCACTGCAGCACTGGGTCAGCAGTCGCCCCCTCATGAGATTGCACTAACTATTCAAACTGAAGGAGCTTCAAGACTTTTTTCAACCATATTCAGAGGGAATATTGATCCTGATTTAGTCGTCCAATTCTCTGTAAACGGGATCAGCTTATCTTTTTTCGCTTTATCCTTTGTTTTCTTGGCGCTCATCATTCTGTCATTCAACAGGAAAGTTCCAATCATCATTTCGTTTTTCATGTGCTTCTTATTTGTAATATCCGGCTACTTATCTCTTGTGCTCAGTCTTCAATAAAACAAAACTATCTTTCCCATATAATTTTGAAGAGGTGTTAATATGAACAGCAATACAAACAAACCATTTAAGATGGCCGTCGTTATAACCATCATTATTTTTGCCTTATTAATTGCTTTAGTGCTAGTGAATAATATGAAATCAGATACTACTAATAATGTTAGTTTTGACAAGCAACCGTCAATTGAAGGACAGCCTGTACTAGGTGACCCAGATGCACCGGTGACGGTTGTAGAGTTCGGGGACTTTAAGTGCCCTGCATGTAAAGCATGGAGTCAAAATTTCTATCCGCAACTGGTAAAGGACTATGTTGAAACAGGAAAAGTTAAGTTTGCTTATATCAATGTTCTTTTTCACGGAGAGGAATCCAAGTTAGGGTCTCTTGCTGCGGAATCTGTCTTCAAACAAAATCCAGAAAGCTATTGGATTTTCAATAAAGAGATGTTTAAGGCTCAACCAGCAGAAAACCATGATGATCTTTGGATTACCAAGGAAAAGATATTAGAAATTGCCTCCGGTATTCCCAACATAGATGTAGAACAATTAGAGGCGGATATCAACGATCAAACTGAAATGGATGAAGTTAATAAAGATTCACAATTAGTAGAGGAGTTTGAAGTAAAGCTTACACCAAGTATTATGGTCAATGGAACGATGGTCGAGGATCCATTTGATTACGAACAAATCAAACTACTCATTGACCAGGCGTTAGAGGATAAATAAGGATGGATATTTTAAGAAAGTACTCTCTTTATCTAGCTTGGCTCGTATCAGTCGTTGCCACCTTAGGCAGCCTATATTTTAGTGAAATACGTGATTTCATTCCTTGTGAGCTTTGCTGGTATCAACGGATTCTGATGTACCCACTAGTTTTAATACTTGGAATAGGAACCTTTCAAAATGATCCATCTGTGAAGCGTTTCGTCTTGCCTATGGCAGTCATCGGTTGGTTTGTTTCATTATTCCACTATCTACAGCAAAAAGTACCTGGTTTTGCAGAGATCAAACCTTGTTCCAGCGGTGTTCCTTGCAGCGCTCAATATATAAACTGGCTAGATTTCATCACCATACCATTTTTAGCATTTACAGCTTTTTCATTAATCATAGTGTTTATGGTACTAATAAAAAAACAAAAATAAGGCAGTAAACCGCTATAAAGCTTTGGGAGATCCCAAAGCTTTATTTATTGATTATTTCTATCGGTGAAAATATAGTTAAGTCAATTCTAGTTCAACAAAACTGCAGCTTAGTCAAATAAAAAAACGCCAATAACGGCAGCCTGAACTTCAACTCTCGCTCTAAGTAGATTAGATGGTTTTTATTGAAGTCCATATCTTAGTATTTGATATCTAATAACCTCGTTGCCAAATGTGAACCATAATAAAAGCAATAACACAATAACGCCCATCATTAAACTAAACCAAGCAAAATATTTATTTTCCTTATTTATTAAAGGGTACAGAACAATTAACAATGAACCAAAAGCAAGGGTGATTACAACCGTAAGTTGTCCTGTTAGTGTTTCAAACACCATAGAATCCCTCCCTTATCAATATAAATATTCCAAAATTTTTTTCTGATTTTTGTTAAACTAATTTTCCTCTTAGTTAAATCGTGAGAGCATTGGAATTCCAATATAACCTATCAAGATTCCAACTATTAGTACCCAGAAGTAACTCCATTTCTTAAAATCTTTCATTTTCCCCTTTCGCCTGACCCTTTTTATAATTTCTTTTTCCACTAACCTGCATCTTCTTTGAAGAATATTTACTATATTCAAAAATTACTTCCCTAAAGGAGACCCATGTAAAAAAAGATTACAAATACTAAAGCAGTAAAAATAAATGCTAACAATGCAGTTTTAATAGTGCTCTTCTTTCTTACACGATCTCCGTAGAATAAATCGTCTTTCTCCATAAGTGCTCCTAAAATCAGATAGAGTATTGGCGATACTGGCACGAATATAAATACCAATCTCACAATAAAGGATGAAATGAAAAGAGCCTCTGCGATTCCTCCACATACACCTAAAAATACATAATCCGAATTTGACCTCATCAGCCTATTTCTTTTCAGTATTTTCACCTCATATAAACGTATTTTACAGTCTGATTTATTTGCAATTTGATTTTATTATTTAAGTTCTACAATAAATAGTCTCATACCTTTAATTTAAGGTCGTGTTATCTTACTCTTGATTTAATAACATGAATACGATTTCTTCTTCAATTAAAATCCTCGATCCAGAAGATTTTCAAAAAAGGCGCATCTTCTTCCTGAACCCATGCATCCGTTTGGATAAAATCTATTGTTTTATTTACATTCACCCTCATAGTTCAAGTTTGACTAACCGCTTCACCAAATGTTACTTATTAAGCGAATGATCATTCTTGGAATAAACATTGATATGTTCCAAACAACTTCACCGACTAGCTGGTGTTTAAGAAATTCTGCAGTTAATACTCAAAATCAGGTTAAAAACCCGCTAACTACCTTTATAAGGCATTTAGCGGGTTTTTCTAAAGGAGTTTTTTTTCACTCTGCCAATGTTCTTAAGGAGCCATTTTCATCCAACTGTGTAAATAATGAATGGCAAAAGTCACATCCGGTTGTGGATACGCACTCTTCACTAAAGAAAGCTGACTATACATATGAGCAGCACCTTCTTCATAAAAACTAACAAGATTGGCTTCTTCTGATTTGCCAGTTTCTACTCCAATCACAATGGGTTTGCCAAGAGAGGAAGCATATTGTACTTCATTTCTCACTAGTTCAATAATTCCGTTTCCTCCAGCAGCCTGATCGCGGTATGCCATAATAGTCGTATAACTTGTTGTCTTAATCGCCCAACTAGCTAAATTACCTTTCCCGTAAGTATTGCTATATGCAATTTCATCAAACCAGAAAGGAATATCGATTCCAAATGTAAGTCCAAGTTGTTCTGAAGTAACAGCAGCATGATTGATAATATTTTGATATGCAAGTACAGTATTCTTGAATTTTGAGTTCCAACCACTATATAGATATGGCTCTATATCTAAATGAATACCAGTAAATCTTTGTGTCTGTGAGGCTGATTTTTGGTAGTTTCCTACCCAATTAAAGAATTCCTTAGAATAAGCAGAACCTTTAGAGGAAACCCATTGCGGCGAGCCATCTAAAGCGTGTATTTCTATGCCTTTTTCAGTTGCTTTTTGAATAAATGATTTATAAGTATCGAAAGGAATGTTTTTATTAATTTGAAGGTATATTTGCTGAACTTGATTATTTCCTGCGAATGAAAGAATCTCTTTTCCTTGCGTAGCAATCGTTGAAGTATTCCAAAGCCATGTTGCCGTGGGAACTCCTGCGTTAGCATGAGCTTTAATAGGTTGAGAAAGGGTTTGAAGAGGACCAAAACCCATAAATAAGATAAGACTTAATAAGAGGTATTTATTGATATTCATATTCTCCGCTCCTTTTTATGGCCAAGACACCATTTTAGGAGTCTGGCAACCTGGCAACCATATGCAAAGGAAATATCTCTTTACACTCAGGCCCATGGCTTTGCGTCCTTGCCTTTCAACAAGTTTGCCTTTATCAGTTTTTTATTTAATTTGAGTATATCCTGTCCTAGTATCAATTGGAATCGAATTTTTTGAACTATTTCAAAAAACAAAGTACAATATTGAGTCTTGTTCACATTATTGAGTAGGATAAAAATAACATGCACTGGATTGCTTGATCACGTTTTGTATGCCACAAGAAAACACGTTATTGTATGCAGTGTTTTTTAAGAGAGCATACAAAAATATTTTCAACTTCAATGTGCATACCTTGTTATTGAATATACACACCGTTTGTTATTCATAAAGGCCTGCACATTATAGAAATAAAGGGAAAAAAGTCATTGTTTCCTGCGTATTCGTTCTAAAAATATTGGGGCTATATTTAGTAAGATAGAAACAATGGTCAAAAACCATAATGCCCTTGCCATACCAGGTACTACATCAGCTAATGCCGCCCAATCTTCTATTTTTAGCCACCGAGATACATAACTGTAATCTGCACAAAGTGTTAATGCTGTAAATGATAACCCCATCGCCATCGCAAGTTTATAATCCTTCCCTGCTGTATACATATAAAGATTGATAAGCGTTGCTACTATTGCAATAACCCCAAATATTACCCACATAACTATACCTCCGTATATTTTTAGCCGTTTGTTGAATAAGGAATTCAACAAAGGTGATCCAATCCTCCTTGGATGATCGCTCACGTTGGCTGAAATATAAACTTTACAAATATACATCTATTCAAGTGGTTTAAGCAGTTCTCCTATTAATTTGTTTGATATGTTTAAAGCTTCTTTTCTATTTGTTGCAGGTCCAGATATTAATAGCCCCCCTTTAGGGTCCCATTCATATGTGGCATTATCCCTTCCAGACTCAAGCAGTTCGTAAACGATAATAGTTAGCTCACTTAAATCCTTATTTATATAAAGAAAGCCGTAGGGGGAATCCCCGAGTGATAAAGAGCCGCCGTTTTCAATAAAAACAACTTCTACTTCCTTCTTATCAATGATAATATTTTTTGGCAACTCTCCTTTTATATCTATGGTTCCTTTAAAACGATCTTGGTTAAAAATTTTTCTATACAATTTACCTTTAATTGTAATTGTAACTTCTTTATTTAATTGATTGCTTTTATTACCAACTCCGTAAACGATTCCGTCAAATGCTTGATTGATTTCTTTGGGTACGGAATACCAAACCACAAAGCTAACTATACCTATTAGAAATATGAAAACTAAAAACAACTTCTTTCGTTTTATTGGAATACAGCCCCCTAATTAGAATAAACTATGAATCTAATAAATCACTGAATCTAAGGGTGGAATAAGTTGCAAATATAACTATTCGCTACCTTCGGATTGATTCCCTTTGATTTCTTTAATAAAATCCTCAACCAGTTTGTTCTATATGATGAAAACATCTGAAGCAAACATAAAATCTTCACAATGGGCTGCGCGGGGACCTATCCACTTGATGTTACAAAGCTTAGGGTTAAGGACTTACATAATAACTTCTTTGTTATTAAAGCAACCTTCATAGTCAGCGAGAATAGACTCTTTCCAAGTTATGGCCGGGATGATTTGCTATATTTTTCGATCCCTGTTATGATGAATAAGAATTATTTTTGTTCGGTGTAAAGGATAGTATAAGTATCAACTTTTCGTCTTGATGATCACTTTGGGCAAGGATAGTAATACGTTGTGCGATAACGCACTAGGAGGCAACAAAAATGGAACAAGGTACAGTTAAATGGTTTAATGCAGAAAAAGGCTTCGGATTCATCGAGCGCGAAGGTGGAGACGACGTATTCGTACACTTCTCAGCTATCCAAAGTGAAGGTTTCAAATCTTTAGACGAAGGTCAAAAAGTTACATTTGACGTTGAGCAAGGTGCTCGTGGAGCTCAAGCTGCTAACGTTCAAAAAGCTTAATCTTAAATCGTTTCTACAAACAGGCTCTTTTTAGGGCCTGTTTTTTATTTTTCCAAATATATTTCCAATAAAAAACCCCGCTCAAGATCTGAGCAGGGAGATGGAACCGGTAATGTAAAAAGATTTAAAGATAAAAGGTTTGTTTCTAGTATAACATACTGGTTTAACGATAGGCTGATTTTATAAAATTTATTTGCTGCGTAATAGCTAATACTGTTTCATTAGAAATAACATGAACAGATGGCCAAAGGAAGAATCTCTGTGTACCTTATTTAGGTCCTTTTAAACTCCCTGCCTTATATTTGAACAAACTCATCTAAAGGAAAAATTATGCCTTCGTCCCCCTACCATCGCTATATAGGAACAGAACATTACGAAAGTTTCATTGAATCCTTGCTTCCTGTAACAGCAACAGTATGATACCCTCTTGAATCTGGACCTCTGATAAAAGATACGTCACTAAATCCTGCATTCTTCATAGACGGTATTAGTTTATTTTCAGTAATACTTCTTATTCCTTCCCAGGTCTCCTCTTCTTTACCGTCAGAAAAAGCAAGGATTATATTTCCTTTTGGTTTTAGTATCCTATATATTTCTGATAATGTCGCAGTTATATCAGTCCAAAAATAAATTGTTTGGATACTGAGGACTGTATTAAAATTTTCATTTTGAAAGGGCAAGTTTTTGAAATCTGCTTGTACTAGTTTTACTTTTTTTTCGTTTATTGCCTTTTTATTTCTCCTTCTTGCTGATCGAATGATTGTTGGAGAGATGTCCAAGCCAACTATTTCTTCAGCTAAATCCTTTTCAAAAATTAATTTAATTGCATAACCTGCCCCACATCCTAACTCTAAAATCCTGTCCCCTTGTTTAATATTCATTAGCTCTAATGACCAATTTGTTTCAGTCTTGTGCTGTCTCACCATTTTTTCACCAATATATGTACCAATCATTCCTTTTGGCGTTTGATATTGACTATCAATGAACTCTCTAGTAGCTTTAAGGAAACCCATAGATAACTCCCCTTGAAATGTTCTAATACCCTATAATCTAACAAAATTAGGATTAGCTCTTTTTTATCAACTAGCTTGATGCAACAGTAATCCTTCCGTGATTTTTGCAAAAAATACTTTAACGCACATTGTTCAGAATATTAGCTCATGGACTACGCCAACTAAATTCATAAATAAGCCTATTAAGGCCAAACAAAAACCGATCACAAATGTCCAGGGATTATCTTCTTTTTCTCTATCAAAAGTTCCAAAGGTTAAGACACAAAAGATGATTGTTATAATTGGAAAAGCAATATAAATTGGTCCGAAGGCAAAAGATACACCACCTATAAACATAGCTATGATGCCAAAAGGGTTTTGTCCTTTAATACTATTAATATATTCCCTATCAGCTTCTGAAATCTCCTCATGATCCGCATAATATAATTTCTCTTTAAGTTTTGTGAATCCAAAGGAATCACTTACCTTTTTTAAGAATTTCATAAATCCCCCTATACACTTGAAGCATTGGTTCTTCAATTCTTGGCGATTAACTTATTCATAAATTGGAATACCAAATCTTTAAGCGCTATTCGAAGTCAAGAAATAAATTCCTATAAGGATAATCATTACAACCAAAAGAGCTAAGAAGAGACGCTTCAAGTATAATTCCCCCTTATTGTTATTCTTGTTACCGGTTATTCAATATCATCATCTGCGGCTTCATATTCAACAACACTCATTTCTATGCCCTTGGGTAGAGTTTTCTCTATATCCTCCATCGTTCGGAAAATCTGGTGATTCGATATGATATTTAATGCATCACCATCATACGAAATCCAAAATAACGTTGTATCCTTCTCAAGTGCAGCCACCAATACATCCATTGTTTTACGTCTGAATATTGTCGTTACTTTTCTTATGTCACTACTAAAAATGTCTTTCTTGAGTGACCACACAGCTATATCGTTCATACTGCCACTTGCATAAAAATATGGGAGGAGCATAAGAAATTGCTCTTCATTTCGCAAAATAAATTTATTGTAAGATTCATTCCCTATTAAAAACACTGAACGTTCTATTTTGTATCTTTCGATCAGCCTATTCATTTCCTCCTGATTATAAAGATCAAGAGTGACAACAGCATAGATCGGAAACTGATTTAATTCCTTCATCCAATCACAGTAAAAAACAGCAGGATCCAATTCACAGTGGTCTATTTCAACCAAATATTTGTATTCTCCATCTATATCAAAAGGAAAGTGCCCACTAAAATCCGGTTGGTCTTTTATATAGTTTCTTGGCAAATATCCAACTTCTATCTTCATACTTTTTCTCACCTTTAAATTTCTTTTGCATCCGAAGGCAGATGCCTCACATGTTTAAGGAATTCCGTCATTTTTTTATCGTCTTCAAATGGATATGAGAATGATAAATGATTTGCCACATCTTTTGCTAAAGTTCTAAATAGCTCGCATGTAACAAATATGGAATCCCAAAAGTTGTCATAAGCACCATCGGAATAAGTTTTTCCATACATCTCCCAATAGGGTTTTGGAAGATAATTTTTAAAGTATTTGCCCATCTTACCTGTTGAGACCTGGAAGTCATATCCTGTTCCAGTCCACCATGAAACCATTTCATCAAGTGAAACTCTCGTCGTATCTTCATACATTAATTTTGCGTATGGCAATTCGTCTCGCCAAATTCCTTTTGCAACGTTTTGTAAACACCACCAAAAATTATTGGTACAACTCACAAACATCGCTTCTGATGGCTTTTTTACTCGATAATCAATATCTGTGGGCGGAGGAATGATCGGTAAAATGTTGTCCTTATCCAATAATGGAACTGTTAGTTTATCACTTCCATAACCATTTATCATTGAATGTATTGTTTCGATATGAAGGTCAATTCGATTTCCATCAGTAAAAAGCATTAAATATCCATATGAACGTTCAAAATCCCTCTCCAAACCAATTTGTTGATCCATTTTGTCTGGCTCTTGAAGCATCAGTAAATCCCCAAAGATATTAATCCAACCTTCGTCTTCTAAAAAAGATGCAATTTCCGTCACTATATATACAATATCGTAATCTTGAAAAATATCTTTTGGAACATTAGGGTTCGTTCGGGATCCGTTCATATAGACAGCCCGGATTCGTTCATCCTCTTCAGCTACCCTTAGTATTAAATCATACATAGCTTTTTCACTTCTCAAAATGTTTTCATCCCCTGTAAATTACAGTTTCTTTTTAATCACCTTCAACCCTGATTCTTTCACTTATCTCAACAAGAACTTACTCCATAAACTCAATTAACTCTGCTGGAACTTGTTCAAAGATATAGACTTCAGGGTCTTTAAAGGGTTGGTAATTCAAATACTCCGACAGCGGAATCATACTTTTCCAATATTCTTTCATTAATTCCTCCTTTGACGGCACCCCATCGACAAAATGCCCCTTACCTCCATCATAAAGATCTTCAAGATGGGCAAATAAATCACTTGAAATATCGAAATTAAAAACTAAAATCTTTTCACTGAACACAGGAAAACGAAAGTAAGGTTTTTCAAATGGTTCCAAATCTGCACCAAACGCTACTTTGAAATCGATCCATTTTGGTGAATTCCCTGGCCTGAATCGTTCCGTTAGTTCTGGAAAGAATTTAGCCCCTCTTGAATACCATCTTGTTGCTGTTCTATGATTTAACCCTTCTTTTAAAACCCGTTGGGGGGATATATTTAAGTCATGATCATACCTATGATATAAAAACAAAAGGTTCCCTCCATTTTTACTTTCACAAATTTACACAACTCTTTAATAGTTCCGATATTAGCTTTGGACGCTTTTTGTGGATAAAAATTTCTTCAATAGCTACCACTGCATACCAGGGCCGTTCACTTCTGACAGCTAATACGGTTTTGTCATAGACCAAATGAATCCTTAATCGTTTATCTATTTTTACCGATGCAGCTAACTCTTTGTAGACCTTCTCCATTTTGTCATGATCAAATACAGCCTCAATGGCGATTTTTCCATGAAACCCGTTCCACCAGGCTAAGAAGAACTTTACACTTTCTGAGTAAATTGAACCTGATTCATTGTCATGAAACAACTTTTGATAGAGTTCTTTATCTAACTGAAGGACTCCATTGTGGTCATACATATGATTTTTAGAATTTTTATCGACTGCCTCTTTCCAAACTTCAGCAAATGTCTCTTCAAAATCTTCCTCAAGAAAACCCCAGTTTGAACGATCAATATATGGAAACAAAGGATTTTGGCAATCTGTATTTTTGCTGTTCAAATAAATGTTTTGAATCATGATTAAGTAATTTAATGAATATGGTGCATTTACTTCCATTTCAAACCCACTATGGTAATGTTCTTGCATATTCCTAACCTCCCTTTTTCTTTTATTGAGTTGCCTCCTGGCTAAACTCTCATATCCCCGATCCTTTTTAATATCCCTTGACATTTCCCTCTTAATTGAGCAAACCATTCACTCTTGATTCCTTCATCAAAGCACCAGAAGATGAAAGCCGAAACGACAGCGGTGAAAAAGAAAAAGCCATTATTTCTTATACTCCCTAGCCAATTTCCGTTTTCAGCATCAAATATAAAAGTCGGTACGGCCACGAACAGCACTCCGAGTAAAATATGGAGTAATGCTGCAGCAGCCATTTTTTTGATTGTCCCAGAGCTTCTCCTCAAGAGGAAATCAGATAGAATGGAAGACGGAATTCCATAGATTAAGATGATCGGAAAGATGTACATTCCGAAGAATAACCCTACGGCAGATTGATCCATGATCGAGAACAGGATGACCATGATCATCGTTGCACCAAATGCAGAAAATAGTTTTCTTATTAGCACCTCTATTCCCCCTTCCTGCAAAAAAATGGACCAATCCATCCTTGCTCATGTGTGACAACAAAGGTCCAGTTAAAGTCAAGATCGACAATATATAAATCCGCATACTCACCATCAGTCATCAATAGTTCTGTCGCCCTCAAATCTGAAGAATCGTTTACCTTCCATACCTCATCTGAATGCTGAAAGAAAATCAGGCATGTATCTTTGTATTGTTTGTCGAATGCCAATTCCGCCTCTTCTTCCTTTTCGCATTTTCTTTTTTCATAGCTGAACAAATGCCACAGAAACCCGCTTGCTCCGCCTTTATCATGAAGAAATATCTGCCTTTTTTCCTTAGGACTTAAATGTGAAGCAAATTCAGCCTCCCACTTTTGTCTTACATCATAACCGAAATCTTCTGTCTTGCTGATTTGTATTTTTTTGCTTTTTAATTTATCAAAGAAATCCATGAATTTCCTCCTGTATGACATGCCTTACTAACCATTTCTCTGTTTGCTTGTTAAATTCCTCTTGCGAAATGTAACTGAAAGTTGAGGTTGTGTTTATTTTCGTAGTTTATGATGTTCATTGTTCAGTGCTTGTTCCGAATAATACTTTCCGGAACTGTGCTGATGTTCAAATAGATTTTAGTTTCGAACATAGGAGGCCATATTAATGAAGAAAATGCTTTATTCCATCACAGACTGGGTTTCAACGAAGCGCGGAATGTGGATCACCATCATCGCCTGGCTCGTGCTGATGCTCGGTTTGAGCGCAGGTCCGCAGCTCGGCGATTACAAAATAAACAATTTTCAATCGCTGCCTGATGAGGCTAAGTCCATCATCGCGCAAAATAAAACGGAGGAATTTTTCCCGAATGAACAGGGTACTCCCGGTATTCTCGTTTTCCATAACGAAAACGGCGACATTAATCTCGACGAAGTGAATCAAATCCTTGATGGAATCATTTCAGAGAATATCGAAGGAATAAGGAACATTGTGGATACTCGTTCCCTTCCGCCACAGGCTCTAAATGGGTTTATATCAGAGGATCAATCGACGATGATTGTCCCGATGGAGCTTGAACAAGGCTTGGGCAATGACGAGTATGCTGAAATCAATGATAAGGCAACGGAAATTGGTACTGGAATCGCTGATAAGCTTGACAGTACAGCTTTTTATATCACTGGTCCTGCCGGGATTTCAGGTGACACTATCAAGCTATTTGAACGGGCAGACTTCGTACTGTTATTGGCAACGGTCGGAATCATCCTTGTCCTGCTGATTGTCATCTATCGTTCCCCATTGTTGGCGATTATACCATTATTGGCGACAGCCATTGTCTATCAGGTCGTGAACCAGAGTGTTGCCCTTATGGGAGCAGGCGGATTGGAAATCAATAATCAAACAACCTCGATCATGAGTATCCTTCTGTTCGCGGCTGTAATTGATTATTCTTTATTCGTATTCTCACGTTTCCGCGAAGAACTGAACCATTACCAAAATAAATTCGATGCCATGAAGCATGCGATGCGTGCGACAGGTGAACCGGTCTTTTTTGCCGGAGGAACGGTATTAGCAGCGATGCTTGTGCTGCTGTTTGCAGATTTCCGTGATTACCAAAACTTTGCACCAATTTTCGGAACAGCGATGTTCTTCATCATGCTCGCTTCGGTGACACTGGTGCCTGCCTTATTCACTTTATTCGGACGGAAGGCTTTCTGGCCGAAGGTGCCTAAATATGGTGTTGAAACAGAGGTCAAGCATGGAGTCTGGGGACCGATTGCCAGATTCGTTGTCAACAAGCCAGGGCTTTCCGGCGGTCTGGTAGCGATTTTCTTAATTGTTTCTGCCCTGAACGTTTTCAATCTGGAATATGAATTCGATATGGTCAAAAGCTTCCCAGAAGATTTGCCATCACGTGTTGGCTATGAAATAGTGGAACAGAGATATGATAAAGGTGAGCTAGCTCCTACTACACTATTGATAGCAGCTGATAACTCATTAACAGAAGCAGACGCTGTCGAGATTACCGAGAAGCTGAAAGATGATAAAGAAATTGCTTCTGTCCGCCTATCAGCTATTACTGAAAACAATGAAGCCGCCAAGTTCAGCATTGCCCTCGCGATGAATCCGTACTCAATTGAGTCGATGGACTATATAGAGGATTTGCAGAAGAAAACACCAGAAATACTTGACGAGTTAGGTTTGGATGCTGAGGCTTACTATAGCGGCGTCACTCCAAAGCTGGTCGATGAGCGCGAATACAATAATGGCGACATCATCAAAATCGTTTTACTTGAAACAGCCCTGATACTTGGATTGCTCGTCGTCTTGACTCGCCGCTGGAAAATGCCGATCTATATGATGGGAACGATCCTTCTCTCTTATGTATCAGCATTAGGTCTCGGAGTATTCCTGATCGACGTGCTCTTCGGCTATGATGCCATCAGCACCCGCGTTCCGGTCTATGCATTCATTTTCCTAGTTGCACTTGGAATCGATTATAATATAATTTTAGCGTCCCGATTTATTGAGGAACGCAAGAAACATAATGTGAAAGAAGCACTTGAAATCGCTATCCGCAATACAGGCGGCGTGATTTCATCCGCAGGAATCATTTTGGCGGCAACGTTTGCAGCCCTGACGACAATGCCAATCGCCGATCTATTCATCTTCGGTTTCATGGTAGCGATCGGTATCCTGATCGACACCTTCCTTGTCCGAGGCATGCTGCTTCCTGCATTGATTCTTTTCTTTGAAAAAGATAAGCAAACCAGTCCGGAGATTCAATAAGGAATAGAGAGGGCCTCCTCTCTCATTCCCTTTTTAGGAGGCTGAAGAAATGAGAATTTTGGTTGTAGATGATGATGTAAATATCCAAAGACTCGTAACCATCCATTTAACACAGGAAGGATATCAGGTTTTCAAAGCCAATGATGCCGAGGAGGCATTATCACTAATTGAAAAACAAAATGTCGACCTGGCGATTGTCGATGTGATGATGCCTGGAATGAATGGTTTCGAACTGACAAAAATCCTTACCGATGACTGGGAGATTCCCGTCATCCTCCTTACCGCGAAAGGCCAGTTAAGCGATAAAGAAGAAGGATTTTTGTCAGGCAGCGAGGATTATATTGTAAAACCTTTTGAAGTGAAGGAGCTTTTATTCAGGGTGGCCGTTGTCCTCCGGAGAATGCAAAAGGTAATCGATTCGATCATCCAGGCCGGGAATATGAGGATTGACCGGAACAGTTTTGAGGTGGAAATCAATCAGGAAACGATTCTTTTTCCGCTAAAGGAGTTCGAACTGTTGAGCATCCTCGCCTCACGGATCAATAAAACCACTCCCCGCGCATCTTTGATTGAACAAGCCTGGGGAGCGGACTATGAGGGCAGTGAACAAACGCTGAATACCCACATCAACCGCATCCGGGACCGTCTGAAAAAACACCAAGCTTCAGTGGAAATCCAGACAATCCGAGGAATTGGTTACAGACTAGAGGAATTGAAATGAAAACTTTGTACCGGAAATTCATCATCGCAACCGTTCTCATCCTTGGAATCAGCATTGTGATTGCCTTCATTTTGGCCAACTGGGTCTACATGACCTCGACAAGAGAACGAATCGACCTGCAGAATGTAAAGGTTGCCGAGGAAGTCGCCTCTAGTCTTGAGAAAATGCACTCGACATCCCATATTAGTTTCACCGGTTATCTGGATTCAATCAGCAAACTAGGCTATCAACTATATGTGCTGAGTGAATCAGGTGAGGAGTTCTTCTTTGGTGAACCTTTTTCGAAAAAGAACCTGCCAGCAGAGGCATTGAATGTTGTTGAGGAAAAGAAAATCTACCACGGAATGGACAGTTCAAACTCACCGTGGATGATGATGAGTCATTTTTCCAATCAGCTTGATAATACCGTCGGCGTTCCGTTCACGATTGGCGAAGTGGACTATGGCTTGTATCTGAGGCCCAATAACAAATTGTTATTTTCAGATGTCCATGTCATTTTCGCCTGGTTTTTCGTCGCGGTTTCAATCGTCAGTATCAGCGGTGTCATTTGGTTTGCCAAACATCTGATTAAGCCGATCACTAAACTGACAGAAGCTACAAGGGAAATTACCAGGGAAAACTTCAACTACCCATTAAACATCCATCGACGCGATGAGATTGGCCAGCTTGCCGAAAGCTTCAGCAGGATGCAGGTTCAATTGCAGCATAATGATCAAGCGCGTAAATCCTTTATTAATAATGTATCCCATGATTTTCAATCACCTTTGATGAATATCCAGGGATATGCGGAGCTTTTAAAAACACAAGCCCTCGATGAGGAGCACCTTGAATATGTCGATATCATTGACCAGGAATCGAAGCGGCTGTCCAATCTGACGAAACAGTTGTTGCTTCTTACTTCACTTGATCAAAAATCGTATCCAATGAAGCTTGGCGTCACAAGGATTGACACACAAATCAAGGATACGGTCAGAAGGCATCAATGGCGGCTTGAAGAAAAGGAGATTGAAATCTCCTATCACCTCCCCCCTGCCCCCATTCTCGCTGATCCGGAACTATTGATGACGGTCTGGGACAACCTGCTTACGAATGGTATTAAATACAATCAAAATGGCGGCAGTATTTTCATCCAAATTTCCGGAGACGACGAATATGCAACGGTCATCTTCAAGGACACCGGAATCGGCATGAATAAGGAGCAAGCTGCAAAGATCTTCGAACGCTTTTACCGTGTCGATGCCGCACGAAAGAAAGATGGAACAGGATTAGGCCTGTCGATTGTTAAGCATATTATTGAACTGCACAACGGAAAAATTGAAGTGGAGAGCGAGATTCAAATAGGTACCACTTTTACGATAAAGCTCCCTATAGAAAAACAGACGGAGGAATAAAAAATGGAACAAACTTGGAGTATTCGACTAATACGATTTGCGGCGATCTTTGGATTGATTGGAACATTCATGGGCTCACACATGGCGGGTGCCGGCGACTACGCCATGCGCCCGATCCACGCTCACATCCTCTTGGTCGGCTGGTTATCCGTATTCGCCTGGGGAATCTTTTACAAAAACTATCAAATTAAATATAAAAAACTTGTAGCCATACATTCTATCACCGGCATGATCGGTTCTCTCGGACTCACAGTCGGAATGTGGATGTACAACATCAACCCATTCAACCTGGATGACACATTCGTGATGGTCTTGTTCATCGTCGGAGGATCGCTGTTATTGGTTGCGTTCATCTTGTTTGTGGTTGTTACATTTTTCATTGAAAAGACAGGAAAATAAGATTGAAACTGAACGCAAAAAGAAATGACCCAGGTCATTTCTTTTTGTGTGAAAGTTACCTATTTTGAATTTCGGTAATGCTTTTTCCGCCTAAAAAGGCATGTCCTGTCGTAAGTTTCATGATCGTATCAAAACCGTAACGGCTATATACCTTTTCAACCCTTTCGTTGATAGGGAATACCCATAGATTTTCAAAACCCTGTTTTTGCACTTCTTGCTGAATATGTTGAATGATATGTCCTATTAACCCTTTACCTCGGTATTCCTCTAGTGTTGCGACACTTTCCATGCGAGCTTGGCCGCCTTGTGCGAAGATACAGGCAGTAGAACAGGCAACTCCATTGTATCTTAACAAGAAGTGCTGGTAAGCGGGATGATTAAACTCTTCCTTTAAAGCTTTTTCTCGTACGGCACGGCCGCCAATCTCTTCAATGCTGCATTCGATTTCCAGCGCTTCCTGAAAGTTAGCTTCGGTAACTTCTTCAATTAAAATTCGCTCATTCTTCTCCAGCTTCATCACTTTTTGATTCCATAATTGTACAGGTCCTGTTAATTCCTCATATCCGAACCCTCTTGATTTTAACTCACTTAGCAGTCCAGGTTGTTCAGCCGGATTGTGAATGTAAAACCGCGGAATGATATTTACTTTTTTGTAAAAAGACATGACTTCTTCGACAACTTTATCCGGACTTTCAACCAGCTTATGAACATGGGCATGATTCGCATCATAATATGCAGGCTGATCTGGATTTAAAAAGAGAATCCCCCACTCCCTGTCATGGCGTGTCGTAAACGTCGCCAAATAAGCAAATTCCAGCTCAAATATTTGATCTAACATATATATCAATCCCCTCAGTCGATTGTTTTGGATGATTAATTTTAGCATAATAATCCAGTTTAAAGGAATGTTTTCAGAAAATAGCGGGCTCTTGACAGCTTTGGCCGCTGCTCCTTCAAACCTGTCACAATTACGCGCTTTTCTTGACAACTTTGCCCTCTAAACCTTCTAACCTGTCATAATAACGTTGCTTTCTTGACAGCTTTGGTCCTTACTCCATCTAACCTGTCACAATTACGAGCTTTTCTTGACAGCTTTGCCCTCTGAACCTTCTAAATCGGAGTAACAATGGCTACAATCGTTAAAGTGAAACAAAAGACTATATGTAAAGAGATTGGATGCCATAGACAGCACCCGTCCTAGATCTCAAAACCACAATGGTTAAATTTTTATCGCGGGAAAGAGTCCAGCAGCCTCGTTGGTCAAAAGAGATTATGAAAATTACTGGTAATTAAACAGGTTTAATAAAAGTCGAAAGTTATGAAGTGGTTTTGCAGACTCACAGAAACTTATGCTGGCATTATGACGGTAATTGTTGATCGATTTTTTATGGTTGAATCCGTTTTCACAAGATTACTTTCCAATTGTTTTTATAATCCTATTGGTTTCGTTGAGCAAGACAATAAAATAACTTTTATAGTAAAATATTATTATTTGCAAAAGGGGCCTTATCTTATGAATATCTTGATACTAGGAGCAACTGGACGAGTTGGAAGTCACATAGTTACTTATGCCCTTCATGAATGTCATCATGTTACTGCATTAGTACGCTCTCCAGAAAAGATTCAAATAGATCATAAAAACTTAACCATCATTCAGGGAAATGTTTTGAATAGAGATACTATAATGCGTGCAATAAATGGGATGGATGTTGTGATTAGTGCACTAAATACTGATGGCACGACCACTCTTTCAGAAAGTATGCCGCTTATTATTGAAGCCATGGAAAACGAAGGTATAAAACGAATTATTACTATAGGAACTGCAGGTATTCTCCAAAGTAAAGCCACTCCAAATGTTCTGCGTTATCAGTCAAGTGAATCCAAACAGAAGTCAACCCGTGCTGCGAAAGAACATCATAAAGTTTACGATATGCTTAGACAATCAAGGCTCGAGTGGACGATTGTCTGTCCTACTTACCTGCCGGATGGAGAAAAGGTGGGCAGCTACCGTATAGCCCGAGATGTTTTGCCGGATGGTGGAGCTAAAATATCCGTGCCGGATACAGCCGAATTTACTTATAAACAGGTAGAAGCAAGAGATTATATGAGATCACGTGTAGGGATCGCCTACTAATAATACTTATAAGTAAAAGAGATGGTGTAAAGGATTAAGCCTATACACCATCTCATCATTTCCTCCCTTACTTATACTTGTTTAATATCTTTTCTGGAATATGACAATAATCATCTGGACATCTTGCCAACCGATCCTGATGTTCTTCTGCACTTCTCACATAGTTTGTCAGAGGTAACACTTCAACAACTATTCGGTCATAATCATTTCTTTCCCTAAGAAATGACTTCGCCTCTATTAAGTGTTCAGGCTTTTCACTATATACGCCTGTCCTGTATTTCTCACCAACATCCTGTCCTTGCTTATTCAAACTGTAGGGATCAATAATTTCAAAAAAATATCCCATCAATTCCGTGATAGTCACAACCTTTGGATCAAATCCAGTTTTTACACATTCGGCGTAGCCATCATAATCACCTTCAAGTGTTTGATTTGTTCCATTGGCTCTTCCCGCTTCTGAAAACTGAACTCCAGGTAACGTTTTTATAAAAGCTTGTACACCCCATAAACATCCACCTGCAAAATATACTATTTCCATAGTGACTCTCCTCTTTGTATGAAATCTTATTTAAAAAAAAGCAGTTACTAAGATACGACTCATGATAACTACTGTTTTAATTACCTTCGGATAATAGAAGTATTCAATAAAAAGAGCATTAATCCCTTCTAAGATTAATGCTCCTAATAGACCTTGTTCAACCAAGCTGCTTAGGTAAAAAATGTCCAAAGTAGGTTACAGGATGCGCTACCCTTTTTTCTTTTCCGAAATCAAATAAGCAAAAGCAATTACAACCGCTATGAGGGAGGCTATTACAGAATATCTAAAAATATTGAAAAAGAACTCCGTAAAAGGTGTTACGACACTCGATGTATAGCCTTCAGCATCTATCGTACTATTTTCCCGTTTCATAAAGGCAATTAGTAAAAAGAATGGCACAATAAATGAATATATTCCGGTTTTCACAATGATTTTCTCCATAAAATCCCCTCTAAGTTTATTACTTTTTCTCACAATCAACTATTTTATTTAAAACCTTAAGATCGCCATGATTCGATATTCTCAGATCTATCTGCTCTATAGAGACCATTAGTATACTAAGATATTCAACATAAAAGGCCCTAAATCCTTTAAGGTAATACTGGTTTAACTATTTCACAAATCATAAGGATAAAATCGCTACATACGTTATTCAATACTAATGACGTTTACCTAAACAGCAACCATTACTGTTTCCAATGAAGATTATACTCTATTATTTCGTTAACGATCCAAAAAGAGATATGCTATACACAGTATTTACCCTATTTTGTATACTTGTTCGCATAACTGGAGGCCACAAATGAATCAGGCTTTATTTGTGCTTCGAGACCGACTGATTCGATTCGCTTTATCATTTCATTCACATATATTCTGGTTTTGTTTTTCGTTCCCCTGCCGAGGTCCAAATGCCCTACCATCTTAAAACTGGCACCTTTTTCAACATACGGAAGCACTAGATCGATCAATTGTTTTTGTTTTTGCGGAGTGAACATGCAAGCAACTTCCTGCGTGAAGTTTGTTTCCAATGAAACCTTCTCCTGTATTGTTTCAATTCTCCTTGCTATATCAATGGAACGGTAACATGCCCATACACCTTTGCCTTCCCGTTGTATGACTACTCCTGTGATGAAACGCGTGTACGAACTATGAACTTGAGAGTCCGTGCCAATGATCAACCTGTGATTGCCATTTGGCTGCACTTTGATGAACGACATGATATGCTGAAAGACCTCTTCAAAATCCATATTCCGCTTTGACAAATTCTGAAAACCCTTTTGAAGTTTCATCTCACTCACCTGCAATTCGGAGAATAGTTGTACTCATTTATATGCTACAACAGTGGTGGATATCAGCATTTCTCCTTCTTTCGTAATTCAATGGTGAAGCTTGTCATCGGCGAGAACATTTACTTTTACTATTTAAAACGGCTATAATTTCCCTAATAGTCCAAAAAAAAGAGTTTCCGGCTGTAACCGGAAACTCAGGTGTAAGCAAGCTGCTTGAAGTGCAGCGGCCAATGGTATGAATATGAAATGATCTACTCAAACATTGGGCGATGCAGGGTAGGTCATTTCTTTTTGTTTGTAGAAATACCCTACGCGACTACGGCAATAACTAGAGTTGCAAAACTAACCATCATGTTCATTGCTTCATACGTAACCATCAGCGGCATCCCCCTTTCCTAAGAAAGTGAAGAATGGCCGCTGCCCACCCCGCATTTGCTGTACATAGATAAGTATATAACTAGAATGTACGTTCTCATATCGTTTAACATAATTTGAGGTATAGATTGTTATTCCAATCTGGAGCTGCTAACAGAGCCGAAGCGATCAATCTGCTTACTCGTTTCTTCAAGTTTAATATCGACTTTGCTCGCTTCTTCGATGTGTTGCTGGATGAGTCCGTTTACTTCGTCAAAAAGGATTTTCGTTTGAGTGATCTCTTCCATTACTTGCTGTGAACTGCTTTTTTGTTGTTCGATTTCGTCGATTACTTCACCGACTTCTGATTCTACTTTATTAATGAACGAAGTGATGTAATCCATTCCAGTTGAGGCATTTTTGCTCAAATCTATGCTTTGGTGAATCAACTTTGCGCTTGATGTAGCAGAATCCATTGTTTCTTCTATTTCTTTCTGGATGCTTGCTGTCAATGAGCCTATATCATTTGTGCTTTTTGCGGTATTCTCTGCTAGCTTGCGAACCTCTTCGGCAACAATTGCAAACCCTTTTCCATGCTCCCCTGCTCGTGCTGCTTCAATCGAGGCATTCAAAGCCAATAGATTGGTCTGGTCAGCTATTTCTTTAATGACCTTCACAATCATTTCGATCTCTTTTGAGCGCTCATTCAATTTTCTCATATTCTGGTATGCATGGTCCGAAATTTCTCCAACCCGAATGATCAGCTCTTCTACCTGCCTTACCAGCTCTCCGCCTTCATTTGACTTTTTAACCATTTCTTTAGAAGACTGAATCAGGCCATGTCCCTTACCAGATAGCCTTATGGCATTCTCAACAGAATACTCACTGATTTCATTTACTCTGTCAAAGTGATTTTTGATTTGGCCAACCCTATCCCCAAGAACGTAATGCTGATCATTAACCAGTTCATGCTGAGAAATTGTGCTCCCGAGCTCCTGGGTGAACTTTTCCATAAAAGCCTGGAAAAATTCTTCTTTTTGTTCAAACTGAGCGTACAATTCATCTACCTTATATTGAAGTATCTGTTTTTCTCCTTCAGCAACCTTTAACCTTTTCAACGTTGTCAGCATTATACTTTCCCACGCTTTCTTCATATTTGCATGAAAAGTATAGCAATAACCTCATTGGCCTGTGGTGATATAAATCACAATTAGAAACCATTCCATATAAAAGAAAGAAGGCCACATCAGCCTTCTTTCATTATTGCACTTCTATGCCCTGCTATTTAATTGCTTCCCGATAAACTCCTTAAATGCCTTGATTGGTTTTCTTTGTGATGTACTTCTCCACTTTACATATTCCAGTGCCAGGATACAGAGGATGAGCCAGATGCTTCCTGCCAGGTAGCCGGCGATAACGTCGCTTGGATAGTGGGCTCCTAGATAAATCCTGCTGATTCCAATCATCATGATCAGCAAACCACCTGTGTATAGTGCAATCCACTTGATTCTTTTTCGGAGATCTGAGCGAAACAGGAAGTAACTTAGGAATCCGTAAAAGATCAATGACCCCATGGAGTGGCCACTTGGGAAGCTATACCCGATAGCGTCAATGGTTTCATCGATTGAAGGCCGTTCCCTGCCAAAATAGTATTTTAACAGTTTGGTCAGCAGTCCACCCCCGCCGATTCCAACAATAAAAAAGAGGATACCCCATTTATCTTTCTTTTTCATCCAGAGATAAGATATGATGATCAAGCTAAAAATGGTGAGAAACCATACTGAGCCTGCTTCAGTGAACAAAAACATGGTCATATCTAAAAAATCTGTTTCTATCCGGTGGAAGAATTGAATGATGCTGTCATCGAATCTCTTAATCTCGGATTCCAGCATTTCCTCAGCCAGTTCCGCGAATAAGTAAAGGAAGGTGATGGACGTCCCTAAGCCAATCGCAACCAAAAGGATTGGGAGAAACGTGTTCTTCGCCTTTGTTTTGTTTTCAATCATAGAATGCTCATCCCTTCTTCTCCCGATCTTCATAAATAACGTTCCCCTTTTAAAAAAATGCAAACAAAAATGGCACAATGGAATGAGACTTGAGTGTCATTCCATTGTGCCATTTTGATATGCTGGGGATGCAATGAAGTTTGCACAATTTCACCAACAACCAATCAAAAAAAATGCCCGGACCTTGTCCTGGCATTTCTTAAATGGCAAAGCTTTTACCTGCCTGCCACTTAATTTCGATGAGCCAATATCGCTTGCTGCACTGTTCCATAGGTGTCTAACTTTGAAAAATCAATTCCCGTGTTGGTCACATCAACTGCGAGCTCTGGTCGTATGCCTGTAAGCATCGTCTCGATTCCAATCAGTTTAAGGACTTTATTGATATTGAAAATACGGGCTGCGATTTCAGCATCAATCATGGCGATCCCTGAAAAATCGATGATTAGTTTTTTGATTCTGAGTTCACTGACCTTAGGGATGACATGGGTCATGATATGGTCGCTGCGTTCGTAATCGAATTCGCCAATCAATGGAAGAATGGCGATGTCCTGTGCGAGCGGAACGATTGGGGATGACAAATCCGTGATGATCTTTTGATTCTTACTGTTCTCTTCATTTGCGAGTTTTTCACGTTCAATCATCGTTTCTGCAATACTCAAATCAAGCAAGTAGCTGATACGATTATTGACGAACACCACTTCTTCAGTGGAAAGTCCCTCTGCGATTGAAATTTTCGTCATCATTTCAATCAGTTGCAAGCGAGTTTCTGCATACGGCTTAAGGATACTCGCAACTTCGTCATGGCTGAACTGATATTGAGGCTTGTTTGCCTGTCTTGCTTTATACCACTCAATGAATTTTACGGCCACTGTTTCCTTTGATAGGTTCAGTGTATCACCCAGAAATTCCAGGAAAGCTTTGTTTGTATTTATTGATTGTTGGATGATTTCTTCCGGCAGATTGATTTCAAGCTTTTTTACATTATAATCTGTAATTTCCTTACTGATCGTCTCTGAGTGTTCGATGAGGTATTTAGAAAATCTTTCGGTGGGATTCACAAGTTCAGCTCCTATAAAATCGTTCCATTTTTTCTTTTTAAGATTATACCATGTTCATATGATTAAATATAATCATAACTACCTCAAAATGAAAAACGGCAGTTAGCGAACTGCCGCGATAGATTTTATCTTATGATACTTCTATTTTTTTACCAAGCTTGGAATTGATCACTTCCACCTTTTCTTCGCTGCCTTCGCTCCATTTAAAGACGATGGCTCCTGCTATGATGACGATCACACCGAGGAATTGCTGCCAGGTAAACGGTACCTTCTCCAATCCCATCCAGCCTAAAGAATCCCATAAGACGGCGAATCCGAGCTGCGACGTTAACACAATGGAGATCGCAAAAGTCGGTCCGAGATGCTTAATGGCCTGCACGATGCCGGTAACGACGCCGATTCCGAGCAATCCGCTGAACCAGTACCACCCTTTCATATGCTGCAAATCAAACATTTTCCACCCTTCAAAGAAGAGGCCGAGCATGAATGATGCTAGAAAACCTAAACCTAGTACTAATGTTGTAGTCGTCCATGATCCTGTTTTCTCATTGACCTTGCTGTTAAAAATATTTTGAACACCGACAAGCGTGCCGGCCATTATGGCAAATAGTAAGCCTAATAACATCGTTTTCCCTCCGAATCTTTACTCATAAAGATCTTCCTTAGCCAGTGATTTCAATCCTTCTAGGTCCTTTATGACTATTGCACCGTGATCCCGCTCCACCAGTCCATTCATGCAAAAATCCTTTATGATCCTATTAAGGTGCCGGTAGCTGGTTCCAATTAAATTGGCGATATCCGTAAGATTTGATGTGCTGACCTTCCCATTGACGAGCGCTTCGTTTTCATCATAGGCAACAGACACAAGATAGCTTGCTAACCGGGTTTCAACAGGGTACAGGATGTTATGGCGCATGAACTGGGATTTGATATAGAATTTCCGAGTAATGATTTCAAGCAAGAATTGCAGGAACGGTGAGTGGTCTTTTAAAAACTTCCGTACTACCGATTGTCGGACACCAATCATCACCACAGGAGAAACGGCCTCCACCGTATTGATTGTGTCAATTTCCTGTACATACTCAATGTCGCCAATGACTTCAAGCGGTGTTTTAAAAGAAAGGATCAATGTCTTCCCCTCTTCTGATGTGGTAAAGATCTTTACCTTTCCCTTCACGAGTATATATAAGTACTCAACAGGCTCACCCTGTGAACATATTTGCTCCCCTTTTTCAAACTCAAATAATCTTAAGTAAGGAATGATTTCGTTTGTAAATAATCTTTCAACCTTGTGAATCCGCAGAACTTCTTCCATTGTTTCCGAAACTTGTGTTTCTTTCATACAGCTTTCCCTGCCTTTTTATATTACCAGCCCAGAATGACCACACCTGCTGCCATCATTGTCATACCAATCAGATGAGGTACTCTCATTTTTTGCTTCTTTACTTCAAACCATCCATTTTGGTCAATCAGGAATGTCATCGCCAGTTGTGCAATCAACATCGCAGAAACAGTCAACGTGACGCCAATAAAATGGATGGCCGTCACATTGCCAAAGACCACAATTGCCCCGAATGTTCCACCAATTAAATAAAGAGGCTTCACTTTTCTCAGCCCATTCCAAGGTCCTTTTACAAAAAAGACCAAGACAAACAAAGCCGTCAAAAATCCGGTTAACTGAGTAATCGATGCCGTCTGCCATGTACCGATATCCTGGCTGATACTCGCATTCGCCACACCCTGCAGCGTAATAAAAGCTCCTCCTAATAAAGCAAAAATCAAACCTTTCATTTTTTAATCTCCCCAAACTCTATGTTTGTTTTAATTAAATGACAAAACAAGCCAGCTCGGGAAGGACATATGTCCTAAAATTATAACATTAAAAAAAATCGAATAACCCTTTATAAACGCTGATTTCTCTGAAAACCAAAAGTGCTTCCACAAAACCCCCAGCAGCAAAGTTATACAGGCTTCTTCAAAGGACTCCAGACGAAGAAAAAACGCCTTAAGTCTACTAAGGCGTTTTCCCATTATTAATTATTATTTTCTTCACTAGGCTCTTCATCTAAATCCGGTTCTTCTTCATCAGGACTTTCTTCAATTGATTCTTCATCTAAATCCGGTTCTTCTTCATTGCCATTTTCTTCACTAGGCTCTTCTGTTACATCGGGTTCTTGGTTATCTTCTTGCTCCTCTATGTTTTCCATGTTATTTTCATCTTCCGGTGGTGCCTCTTCATCCGCTCCACAACCAGCCAATATGATGCCAGCACCTAGTGGGATCGATAACAGTAAATTTTTGATTTTCATGTTGTATCATCTCCTGTTCTATAGTGGTTGTTCTCTCATTACATTCCCCTTTTGCATGAAGGTAAACTTCCTATAATAAACTTCAGATCGGTTGTTGGCGAAAGCGCAATCAAATGAATATAGCAAAAAAAAAGCTGAACCAGGTTTCCCTGATTCAGCAACATGTCTATTTCTTTTTCACCAATTCATACCCATTTTGCTGGATAGCATATTCCACACCCTGCTGAAGGCTTGAGAAGGATTGAATCCCCTCTAAATTTACGTTAGAACTCAAGATTTGGATGCTAAGTTCAGACGACACGCCGACAATGAAGCACTGCCCGCCTATCAGGCGAATGGCCTGGATTAATTTTTGGATTCCATGAATGGAATAAGAATCAACCTGCTTAATCCCTGTTAAATCGATTAACATATATCTTGCTTTCAACCTGGTCAGTTCCACCAGCGCTTTCTCGATCATGTAAGTCATTCGTTCCTCGTTATACCTTCCGATTAACGGGATGACTAGAATGTCCTTCAAAACCGGGATGACTGGCGATGAAATTTCCTGAACCAAAGAGTTCAGCTCTACAGTACGTTCCTCTACCTTCTTCTCCAATTCCATAATGCTTTCCTGTTCTTTCCTTCTCGCAAGTTCATGGATGTTTTGGGAAATGGTTCTGTTTGAAGGAGAAATCTCGATCTCATCATACTCATGACCCTCCTGCTGGCTCTTCACCATTTTGTACCACATGTTCTGTTTGAAGAGGCCGCTGAAAATGCCTGCCCAATGGCTTGGAAGCAGAACTCCGGCTTTGTTTTTACCAGCCATCTTGAAAATCCTATGCTCCCAGCTATTACGTATTCTTACGACAGCGCGTTTTTCCTCATGTGAGTACTCATGAATCTCGAAGACTCCCCATCCTGCACTCTTGTAAATATCACTATACTCACTCAACAGCTGAACCACGTCAGTCCTGCCCTCATAATAAGAACTGACCAAATGTCCCATGCGATAACCTGTCACTTCATAGACCGTATTCGAAACATCATTCCCTGAAATTTCTTCAATTGTATTCAAAAACAACTCGATCGCTGAATCCCAGAAAAGTAAAGCAGGTGCTCCATCGAAGGACAGCTCCCCTTCCTGTCCATTCCAGACGAACTCATTTTTATTTACTTTAATCTTATGGTTAGAATTGACCATTATTCGACTCCCTTAATATATGTATTAGGTCAATTCTATCTGAATAGAATGAATAATACCAATCTAATGGTCTAAAAACCTTGGTAAATCTACGAAATTAAACTTTTATGATTTTATTTCATTTGGGATATCTTTAACCGGATCTGGAATCTACCTTTTCTTTGAGAATATCGGGAACGAAATATGCACTAAAAAAGCTGCCAGGCTTACTGCCCGACAGCCTTTCTACTATTTTTTCAATAATAAATATACAAAATACGGTGCTCCTATAAGTGCTGTCATGATTCCGGCCGGTATTCCTTCTGGTTCAAGGACATTGCGGCCAATAGTGTCAGCGAACAACAACAGCCAGCCCCCGATCAATACGGCAATTGGCAAAAACAACTGGTTTCTAGGGCCAATCAAGGCTTTGGCAAGATGAGGAGCCATCAAGCCGATAAAGGCGATTCCCCCAGTTACTGACACCGCCGAAGCAGCTAGTGCAACAGCAGTTAAAAGCAGGATGACTCTTTCTTTTTCAATCGATACTCCAACACCAATGGCAACAGGTTCGCTTAAACTCAGTAGGTTTAAGCGGTTTGCCTTATAAAGTGTGAACGGAATCAGGAGAACGAGCCATGGCAATAGTGCCCAAATGAACGGCCAGTCTGTTCCCCAGATATTGCCGGCAAGCCAGCGGGCGATGAAATCGACTTTTTGTCTTTCCGCTGCTGAAATAATGACAATCATGGCTCCGGAAAGGGCCATTGAAAAACCGATTCCTACGAGAATCAGTCTAATTGGCTGAATTCCAAAGCCCTTTTTATAAGAAAACAAATAAATTAGGACCGCTGTCAACAAAGCCCCTGCGAACGCGACCAGTGGCAGCATGTAGGCAAATGAAGCGGCATCGATCGGGAAGAAAAGAAAGAAAACGGCAATTCCCAGGCCAGCTCCGGAATTGATTCCAATGATTCCCGGATCGGCAAGATCATTGCGCGTCAGCCCTTGTAAAATGGCACCCGAAATAGCCAGCGCCATACCGGCAAGGAGCGTTACAATGATTCTCGGAAGTCTGATCTCAAACAAAACAAACTCTTCTTTGAATGTGCCATCCCCTAAAATGGTTGGCAAAATCCGTTCATATGAAACAGAAGAATAACCTAGTCCAAGACTTACCACGATTGTCGACACAATGAACACGAATAAAGCAGCAAGGATTATTCGTTGTTTTTTCAGTATAGATGGATGGATCATGTGAAGCTCTTCCCTCCTTTACGGACAATGAACAGGAAGAACGGCAGTCCGAGCATGGAAATAATCGCGTAAATAGGTGTTTCATAAGGAGCGTTGATCGTCCTCCCTAATGTATCTGCAACCAGCATGAACGAGGCTCCGAACAAAGCAGACATCGGCAGGACGAATCGATAATCGGTTCCGACAATCATCCTGACAATATGCGGAACCATCAGCCCGATAAAGGCCATGTTCCCGACTAGAGCAACAGCTGACCCTGCCAGTAAAACAATGACGATGAATAATACCAATTTAATCAGGTTGGTCTTCTGGCCAAGTCCCACTGCTACTTCTTCACTTAAGCTTAAAATCGTCAATTGCCTTGCCAGGTAAAAAGCAACTAGCATTCCCACAAGGATAAACGGCATGATGATTCTCAATTGTGTCCATGATGTTCCCATCAGGCCTCCGGCTGTCCACATTGAAACATCTTTTGAAATCTTAAAATACAGACCAATTCCTTCGGCAACGGCGAACAAAAAAGCCGAGACCGCAGCTCCTGCCAAAACGATCCGTAATGGCGAAAATCCGCCTTTCTTTAAAGCACCAATCCCAAAGACGAGCACTACTCCAACCCCTGCACCGATAAAACAGGCTATCGTGATAGCAAGATAACCTGCAGACGGGCTAAGCGCCATGACCAGTGCCAGCGCAGCATTCGCGCCTGCAGTCAGTCCAAGCAATCCCGGATCAGCGAGCGGGTTTCTCGTCAAGCCTTGCATGATTGCTCCTGCCACTGAAAGGGCGGCACCAACAAAGATTGCTGCAACCTCTCTAGGAAGCCGAATTTCCCTGATCATGGTGATCGTATCTGTTTTTACAGTTGAAGTTAGCGCCAGCCAAATTTCCTTAATCGTCGTATCTGCTGCTCCAAAGATCATTGCCGTCATAAAACTTGCGACTAACAGGAGCATTCCGCCTGCGAACTTAAGTGACATGGAGAGCGAACTGTTTTGGTTTATCATTTGCATCTCATCTTTCCGATAGCAAAAGAGGAATTCTAAAAGAATTCCTCCCGCTAGTTATTATTGTTCCAAGAATGACTTTTTAAAGAATTCAAGCTGATATTCAAGTGTTAAAGGATCGTTGAAATAAAATTCCTTTGCATTCACTTCGAATACACGGTTGTTCTTCACGGCAGGGATATTTTTATAAGTCTCGGTTTGCTGGAAGGATGTATCACCCTCAGCATTCTTGCTGAAAACTACATAATCACCAGCATATTCAGACAGTACCTCTGGTGAGATAGCATAGTAACCAGGCTCAAGTGCTGCTTCCTTCACTTTTTCTGGCATATTCAATCCCATTTCCTGATACAGGATTTCCGTGCCCCTTGCCCAGTTATCACCGAATACATAGAGTTCTTTGTCGAAGTTTTCAATAACAGAGACGGTTGCGTCTGCACCGATTTTCGCCTTGATTTCTTCTCCGGCAGCTTTTGAGTCAGCTTTGAAGTTATCGATCCACTCTTGCGCTTCTTTTTCTTTATTTAAAACTTTCCCGATTTCGAGGTGCTGTGTCAGATAATCATGCTTCCCGTATGTAAATGTCACAGTAGGGGCGATTTCCTTCAACTTTTCAACATTTTTAATATTAGAAAGACCAATGATCAGGTCTGGATTCAATTCAATGATCTTCTCCAGATTTTCATCCGTCACTTCTTCCACATCTTTTAATTTTTCAAAGCGCGGGTTCATTTTTGACCAGGAATCCACTCCAACGATAGGTACATCAAGGGCCATAACATTCCCCGCAAAAGAAGAAAGTACGATGACTCTTTCTGGGTTTGCGGGTACTTCTACAGGACCATTTTCAGATTCATAAGTAATAGTTTGCGGCTTATCATCTTCTTTTTTCTCGGTTGAGCTATCTTTCTTTTCTTCTCCTCCGCAGGCACTAAGAACAAGCACCAGCATAAGCAGGAATGGCATAAGCAATTTCTTCATTTTCTTCTTCTCCTTTTAGTAAGTTGTACGTGATGCAGATCGGCTTATTTGTACGTGGATCTTTCCCGATTTCAGCGTCAATGTTGAAAACTTTCCTGAGCACTTCCTTGTTGATTACCTCTTCACTTGTCCCTGTCTTTACAATGCTTCCAGCTTTCAAGGCAACAAGATGGTCGGCAAATCGTGCCGCGTGGTTCAAATCATGCAGAACCATCACAATCGTCCTGCCCTGGTCCTTGTTTAGCTTCTGCAAGAGCTCAAGGATTTCAAGCTGATGAGCCATATCAAGATAGGTCGTTGGTTCATCAAGGAAAATCATTTCCGTTTCCTGGGCTAGGGCAAGTGCGATCCAGACACGCTGACGCTGACCTCCTGATAACGAATCGACTGGCTCGTATTTGTACCCCGCCGTTCCCGTCACCTCAAGAGCCCAATCAATGACCTCGATATCCTTTTTCGTCAGCCTCCCGAATCCTTTTTGATAAGGAAAGCGGCCATAGGACACCAATTCCCCTACCGTGAGACCAGCTGCACTTTCAGGTGTCTGAGGAAGAATCGCCATCTTTCGTGCCAGGGTTTTCGTATCTTCTTTAGAAATACTCGAACCGTCGAGGAATATCGATCCAGACTGATGCGGAATGATTCGTGACATCGATTTAAGCAAAGTCGATTTACCGCACCCATTAGGTCCGATGATAATCGTGATTTGCTGATCGGGGATTTCTAAAGTCAGGTTATTCACGATTGTCCGTTCCCCATATCCCACTTTTAATTGGTCTGTGTATAAGCGGACCATCATCATTCCTCCAAAGTTTTTCATTTTATCATTGATAATGATTATCAATGTCGTTTACAATGTATACTATAAAGCTATTATTTTATTCAGTCAATGACAGATTTGTGAATTATTCATTTTTTCATTTTTGTTACCGTATTCATTCGCAATAATTTTGAGGAGTGTTTCCATTGGAAAATAAAGTAATCTACGACATTACGATTATCGGCGGCGGCCCTGCCGGACTATATTCTGCCTTTTATGCAGGCTTACGTGAAATGAAAACGAAAATTATTGAAGCCCAGGCCGATCTTGGCGGAAAAATCCATGTCTATCCAGAAAAAGTGATATGGGATGTTGGCGGCATGGGCCCTATTACAGGCGCGAATTTGATTAAACAGTTAAAAGAACAAGCGATGACGTTCAGCCCAGAGGTTGTGTTGAATGAAAAAATTGAATCCATCAGCAAAGATGAAGATTTATTTTTCCTAAAAGCCGCTTCTGGAAAAGTCCATTATTCGAAATCGGTCATCGTGTCTATAGGAAGCGGGATTTTGAAGCCGCAAAAGCTGAAGCTTGAAGGTGCTGAGAAATTCGAGGTGTCAAATCTGCACTATATGGTCAATTCCTTGAAGTATTTCAAGGATCGGACAGTTGTCATTTCTGGAGGGGGCAATTCTGCCATCGATTGGGCCAATGCCCTCGAACCCGTTGCCAAAAAGATCTATCTAGTACACAGAAGGGATTGCTTTTCCGGCCATGAATCACAAGTCACCCAGCTGATGAATAGCTCTGTGGAGTGCTTGTTCCATTCATGCATCACCAACTTAATAGCAGATCAAAGCCGCGACTCTATCGCTCAAGTCGAAATAACGAATCAGAATACAGGTGAATCCTATCTCCTGCCTGTTGATGATGTTCTTGTTAATCATGGATTCGATCAAGATGCATCATTGCTCCAGAATAGCGACTTGGAACCGAAGATGATTGATGGTTTTTACATTGATGGGACTGCAACAAGCGAAACATCTGTACCTGGATTATTTGCTGCTGGAGATATTTTAAAGCATGAAGGAAAACTGAACTTGATTGCCGGCACTTTCCAGGATGCAGCTAATGCTGTCAATAAGGCTAAACAGTTTATCGAACCCGAAGCCTCCCATTCAGCGATGGTGTCATCTCACAATAAAGTATTTTCAGAGAGAAACAGGGAAATGATTCTTCAGTTAATCAATTGATTTTTAAGGAGTGAATGCTCTTGCGAGAAAAACATACTGGAAAATTGCTGGCCGATTACCATCTGGAAACATATCTGCAATGTCCGTACAAGTTTTATCACCGCTTCGTGGCAGGCAAGAAACTTAACGAGTATAGTTGGCGCCAGGTGGTACAAAATTCGGTTAATCTAATTGTCCATCAATACTACAGCCTGCCTCCTAACGCAAGGAGCAAGGTTGCCGTATTAAGGTTGATTCAGCAATACTGGAGCCAAATTCCTCTGCATCTGTTCCAAGACAAAGCTCAATATTATACGATTCTAGCGAAAATGACTGACCATTTACTGCAGGCTCTGACTAAAAAGGAAATCGACAACTCCCCTCTTTTCCTTTATGAACAATTTCAAACTTCGATAGAGGAAATCAATGTTTCTCTCAAGTTTGAGGTTGGCAATTGGAGTGACCGCAGTTTCACTGTTACAAAGTTTCTGGTGGATGCAGATGATTCGATGGCAAAACTGTATACATATTTAACAATCTTGTTTTCCCATACAGCTTTCGGGATGCTTCCTGAGAAGATAGAAGTGATCACCCTTCTTGATGGCCATCATTTTCAATATTCCCCTTCAGAAAAAGATGTCCAACTAGCTAAAGCTTACTTTACCGAACTCAAAGAAAATATAAGGAAGCCACAGGAATATACACATATCGTTTCACCACAGAATTGCAGCCATTGTGTATACGAGGTCGAATGTAACTTTAAAAATGAAGTGAGTGACGATAAAAAACCTGGTTACTTCCACTAGTCATAAAACCTTCCTTGTTCAAGCATTTTAATCCTTCTAGTCTTTGAAGGACAATCTGTTAAAGGGTAAAATAGGGATACGATGACAAGAATGAGGAGTTTGGTATGGCAAAATATAAAAAACAACGACAGGAGAACTGGGAACATAAGTATGATACGCTCGATTTGAAAAAACTGCTGACGATACTGAAGGAAAACCGCCGCGACATCCAGAACAACCAGCAATTATACTATGACCCTGATCAGGATGAACTGGACATCAAGGATTATTACCGCGGTGCGCAGGATCTGGATTTGTCCGGACTGGCCCTGTTTTATAAATTCCATACCATCGTATTCCAGTCTCATAAGAATCAGCTTCCCTACTTCCTCGCAAAGGATTTATATTTGTACACATGGGTCGACCTTTATCCGGATGGAACTGCGAAAAGCATTTACTCCAGCCAAATGAAGGATCCTGAATCCTTGCTGATTGAGGATAATGAAACACTGCGGGAAAAGTACGATGAATTCAGGAGGCGTTCCAGGAAGATCCAGGTGAATGGCTTTGACTCAATCAAAGAGCTTAAAGTTTTTGAGGACCATTTTAAGATGAATACAGAGCACATTGTTCCTCAGTCCTGGTTCGAAGGTGCTGAACCGATGAAGGGCGACTTGCATCACCTGTTTGTCTGCGAACCGGATTGCAATATCTCTCGTTCGAACTACCCATTTGCCGATTTTGACTTTTATAACCCAGAATCGAAAAACGAGCCCATTCAGAACAACTGCGGTGTCACCACAGGCTTCCAGTTCGAACCCGAACACGGCAAAGGAGCCTCCGCTCGGGCTATGCTTTATTTTTTCCTTAGATATCCCAAAAGAGTTAGGAATGAATTCAAAAAGAAGGTCGACATCGCCCTGCTCACCCGTTGGAATGAAGAATTCCCGCCCACGCTATATGAGAAGCATCGCAATCAGGCCATCTATTATATACAGGGAAACCGTAATCCATTTGTTGATTTTCCAGAGCTCGGAAAGAAAATTGATTTCCCATGGTAAAGCTGAACTTCTTGTTCGGCTTTTTTATATGTAATTGGTTACCTTTTAACTTTCATTAATCTCAACTTGTTCCTGTGATTCCTCATTCCGACTCTTCACGGGCACATGTTCCCTCATCTTGTTCCCGTGATTTCTCATTCCGACTCTTCACGGGCACATGTTCCCTCATCTTGTTCCCGTGATTCCTCATTCCGACTCTTCACGGGCACATGTTCTCTCATCTTGTTCCCGTGATTCCTAATTCCGAGCTCTCACGGGCACATGTTCCTCCGTCTTGTTCCCATGATTCCTCATTCCGAGCTCCCACCGGCACATGTTCCACCAACTTGTTCCCGTGATTCTTGAATCCGACTCTTCACGGGCACATGTTCCTCCATCTTATTCCCGTGATTCCTGAATCCGAGCTCTCACGGGCACATGTTCCTCCATCTTGTTCCCGTGATTCCTGAATCCGAGCTCTCACGGGCACATGTTCCACCAACTTGTTCCCGTGATTCTTGAATCCGACTCTTCACGGGCACATGTTCCTCCATCTTGTTACCGTGATTCCTCATTCCGACTCTTCACGGGCATATGTTCCTCCGTCTTGTTCCCGTGATTCCTCATTCCGAACTCTCACGGGCACATGTTCATCCGTCTTGTTCCCGTGATTCCTGAATACGAGCTCTCACGGGCACATGTTCCGCCAACTTGTTCCCGTGATTCCTAATTCCGAGCTCTCACGGGCACATGGTCCACCATCCTTTCCATCTATTTATGAGAAGGTTCATAAACCACGTTTACACTTGTTGTAATTTTGTATTTCTCCACTCTGATACATTGAATTAAAGGTTTTAGCAGACCTTATGATAGTAGTGAAATATTGCTTCGTTCCAAACAGAATGTTTGGCATGTAACTAATCTTGAATCATAATGAAGACACCGTGTTTATTAGCAGCATACCGAGAAAATTTTGAGGAGGAAATATACATGAACTCATTAAAAGGAAAAACAGCTATTGTTACAGGAGCAGGCAGAGGAATTGGACGAGCAGTTGCGCTTGCACTTGCTAAGGAAGGTGTCAATCTTGGATTGATTGGTTTGACTATGTCCAACCTTGAAAAATTAACAGAAGAGCTGGAGCAGTTTGACGTGAACATTTCAGCTGCATCAGCCGATGTCTCTGATCTTGAAGCAGTCGAGCATGCGGTAGAGCATATCAAATCAGATCTTGGTGGGATTGATATACTAGTCAACAATGCCGGAATTGCAAAATTCGGCGGCTTTATGGATTTATCTCCTGAAGAATGGGAAAAGATTGTCCGAGTCAACCTAATGGGTGTGTACAATGTGACAAGAGCAGTATTGCCTGAAATGGTAGAAAGAAAATCGGGTGACATTGTGAATATCTCCTCTACTGCAGGACAAAAAGGTGCACCAGTCACAAGTGCATACTCCGCTTCCAAATTCGCAGTGCTCGGGTTGACAGAATCGCTAATGCTCGAAGTCAGGAAGCATAATGTCCGCGTCACGGCTTTGACTCCAAGTACTGTGGCAACTGATCTGGCAGTCGAAAGCAATCTTATCAGCGGAAACCCTGAAAATGTCATGCAGCCAGAAGATTTAGCCGACCTTCTTGTCGCAGGATTGAAACTGCACCCAAGAGTCATTCTAAAATCAGCTGGGTTATGGTCAACTAATCCATAAAATATATACAAATGTTAAAAACAAGAACCTTTATAGTAACGGGTTTACTTGTGAGGTGCAAAACGGCAAATCACAGACAAAATCACATATTAATTCACACCGATTTGACCACACTATTCACAATACAAAAAGGCTTAGAGAAATTTTCATCTCTAAGCCTTTTTTTATATTATCTTATTGTGCTAAAGCACCCTATAGTTTAAGTACATTTGTTCACATACCTTTAAAAACGTATTTCGTTTATTACAGGAATGCTGCCGCTTTAGCATAAATATGGGCTTACTTTTGGGTGCAAAACATCAATTCTTTAGGTTATGAGTGGATGAATTCAACAGCTTCTTTTAACAAAGCAGTAAAATCAGTAGGGAAGAAGTGACCTAAACCCTCTTTAACAATCAGTTTGCATTGAAAGTTATTTTCCTCAAAAAGTTTTACTAATTCAACGGTTTTATTATAAAATGGATCTTTATCACCAGTGATAATGCAGCCCTTAATATTATTTCCATTTCCCATTAGTAAACTTTCTAAGGAAGCCACATCCTGAATGGCTGGAATAACTGCTATAAATCCATTTGTTCCAAGAATATTTCCATTTAAACTTAGTTCAATCGCTAATTTCCCACCTTGTGATGCACCAGCAATAATATTCTGTTTTGTATTATATTTTTCTTTGAAATTTTTGAATGATATCGATATCTCTTCAACGGTAATATTTCGATCGTCCCAGCAATAAGCATTGTATCCAAAGACCTGGGATGACTGTGGAAATGCAAAAAGAAGATTGTCTAACAAAGCATTGTCAAACCAATAAGGAGCGAAATCTTTTACATTAGACCCCCTCCAATGCAAAGAAAATAATCCTGTATTTGATTTATCATTTCCATAAGTAAACAGTTGAGGTTTAGATATATATTTATGATTTCCCAAAATTTCCTGGCACTCATTTACGATCATTTTAAATTCTTCGATGTTTTGGAGGTTATTTAAATCTTGATCACGAATTAAAGTTAAAGGGTTCCACCATATTCCTTTTTTTAATCCTTCTTTCAGAACTGCGATGGCGTTTTCTTGGTTTCCTTGTTTAGAATAAGCACAAGCCCTCCAAAAGATTGTTTTATCCAGTCTTTCGGGAAATTCCACCTGTGCTCTTTCAATTAGTGAATGAACTTCATTATATTTCTCCAATCCAAATAAACTAAAAATTTCTTTTTGAAATTCAACAAACTTTGTTTCCGACACGGTATTCACCCTTCTCAATCTTTTTATAATTATCTCATCATTTTCAAAACCCCGTCGAAATGTTGGGAATATTCCAAAGGGATAAACACCAATCACCGGGTTTTACTTGAAATACAATATATCATTCAATGCATATTGTTTGTCTGTAAATCCAGGTTGTTTGCGGGAGGTAAATTCGCTAAGAAGGTCCAAAGTGTTTTTCTAAAGAGAGCCAGGCATTTCTAACATTTATACTCAACTCCATCCCCCGTCTCATATATCTTCAACATAACTGCCTCGTTTGTTTTAATAAGAAAAGGAGTTGCTGCTGCTACCCCTTTGTTAATTTGCACCCATTAGCTTATTAAGGAATTAGTTGCATAGCACTCCAGCAGTACAGACGGATCGACCCTAAATAGTTCCCTTATATCTTTTATATGGTTTGTTGAAGCATAAGTTGATACTACTTTTAAGGCGAATGAATATCCCGCGAAAACAGGTATTCCTTTTTTTCTACTCCCAAAACATAAAGATCCCTTTAGATTATCATCTGTCGTTTTAAAATGATCTTTACATTCATTCCAATACTTTGTCTCCATTTCAGCTGGAAGGTTATCTTTCCACCATCTCCTATCAGGATACAAAGAAAGGGCAAAATACTCTGCTGTTCCCTCCATTTTAAACCATTCTTCTAATGTAAAAGTACTTAACGATAAATTATAGATAGGGTTCTCAGGACTTGCGTGATGACATTCGTGGGCTAGTAAATATTGAAGAAAATCAATATCTGGTTGAGGAGGTATCGCCATAATTACGGTGCCTGGGCCATTTGTAAACGCATTGGTCCAAATGGATTTTGGCTGTTCTTGAAAATATGGTAACAGCAGGGCAGGTACTAGGGTAATACGCATCTCCTTGAAGTGGAGATATTGGCTTACATTTTGAAGAGTTTTATGGACAACCTTTTCTATTTCGTCAGTATTCCATTCAAGGCTTTTGATTTCAGTTTCGGATAGCTCCTTAAATTTGAGTAGCTGAAAACGTTGAGCTAATTGTTCCCATTCGGTCATCCAAGAGTCATTTGTAATTAAGTCGCTAAGCTCTTCCTTTAAATACTCTTCTAGCCTAGTACGGTTGAGCAAGAGTTCGGTTGGAGTTATTTGCTTTACCTGTACCATTAATTATCCTCCTTTTTATTAACTTAATCTAAGATAGATTCTCCAAATATATGGAAATCCCTTTATTGAACTATCCTGCCTCTTATGTTTAATGAGCACATACTGTAAAAAGAGCTTTAAGCTGGATGATAACCCCCCGTTTGCATAATTAGGTTAGCCTACCAATCAGTTTATAAGGATTTACTTCCCAAGTTTCATAAGGGATAAAGTTGATTGCTTTTATAGAATCAAGTGTACGAGATTTCATATGCGGACGAGTTATGTAATTATCTATATTTTCTTCAGTAAGTTTAACGAATTTTGCTTCATTAATTTCTTCGGGTTGAATTTTTATTTCTCCGCTAACATATTTCGCCTTAAACACCACTGATAATAAATTTTTTGTGGCATTATAATATACTCCTGTAATTCCAATAGGTGAGATAACTATACCTGTTTCCTCTAATACTTCTCTACAGACTGCTTTATCAAGAGGTTCTCCTTCTTCTACCTGACCTCCTGGAGGTTCCCAAGTATCTTTTCTCCAATGAGTTTTGACTAATAAAACTTCTTCATTTTCATTTGTAACATAAGCAGAAACTGCAATAATATGTTTCGGTGTAGTGTGCATATTAATTCCCCTAAAATCTTATTATTAATAGTTTCTCGTGCTACGACGTTTTTACTTGTTTATTATCTGTTGTGAAACATTGCCGCCCCTGTTCTATAAGAAAATGTCATATTACTCTAATTTTGGTTTCTTTCCCAGATTAGTTGCTTGCTCTACTTCAGCATATTACTCAAGATTTCTTTATGGGTGTTTGTCAGTTTAATCAAGCTGAAATTTCCTTTGTCTATTAAGCTTTTAAGGTTTTCCACTTCGTTCAACGCCAAATTATATTGATATTTATTAATGATACCTCTTAATAACGCATCTTCCAGTTCATCCTCATCTTTTAAAATTAACTCTCCAGTTGGTAACACAACGATATCCAAAATTAAATCATCCCAAAAAGGAATATCATTTTCCACTCCATTGTGAAGACAAATATCTATATACCATTGCACTACGTTACCACTACTATCGAACATTGTAGTTACACAATGGTTTTTATCACAAGGAAATTGTTGAAGCCACATATAACCATTATCAACAATACAAATATCTTTCTCGCCGTATCTCGTATATAAAGGATTAGATACTTTTAATGTATGTAACAAAGTTATGTAACCTCTAAAGTCATTTGTAGTAAGGAACGTCTGAACATACCTTCTTTGCAATACTCGTTTCCAATCTTTTCGCTCTCCATATCTTCTCTTAATCATTCTCTTCCCCCTAAAGTTTTACAAGACGCATTATCAGAGTTTGCTATGTTATCTTCTTGTACAAATCATTGTCTTTGCTCTCAGCTGCCTTTTTATTTCTCATAATCTTTTCAAGTTCTGTTTTTGTATCCGGATGCAGTATTATCTTTTCTGTAAGATCCAAGTTCGATATTTTTACCTTTCTCCCCCATTTTCTTGAAAGCGAACGCCAATCACAAACCATTTCAACCAGATATTTTCTGGGCATCGGCAAGGCTAGTTTATTCTTCGGATCAACAACCCAATACTCCCAATGGTGTTTATTTTTATGTTGATGATTTAGCCACGCATACTTCCATTTCATATCCTCAAGAGGACTGAGTTCCTCATTAGAAAAGAATTTTTTAGCATATGGAAAAAATTCCTTTGGTGAAAATTTGGAAAGATCGTGGGTAATCCCTTGGATGTATAAACCTTCCTTCCAGCATTCAACTAAAACATTCAATTTATGGTCCAGTATGTATACTAAATTCCTCCAACAAGCCTTCCACATAAAATCCTCCACATATCCAATAATTGTTAGTTCATATTCTTCTCGTGAGCTTAAAATTCCTGCTTTTAATTCAACAAAAAAGGACATTAATCCTTAACGAATTATACCCTTGTTACTTAACAACGAGATTTCAATCTGTCTATATAGTAAAATCCTTGTTCAACTAACCTGCCCGTTAGTCGAATAAGAAAAAAGACCGCTGCAACTGCGGTCACTCTTTATCACAAGCCTCTTTTTTTAGCTCCAAGAGGGTATTTAAGGTAATGCACTACTACCCTACTAACCTGAACTATATCCTTTAATTACATATCCGAGAAAAATAGAAATGACTATGGAAAGCCAGTGGATAAACCCAATAAATATCGACAGTATGCCTACTCCCAGGTCATCATTTGTATATGGGTTATTAAAAATACTGTACCAAATGGGCGAAAGAAGCACTTGATATAATAAATAAGGCAAAAAGGGAACTAAAAAAAACATGTAACATTGGCCTATATTAACTTTTGAGTTAATAAAAGAATAAGGAATAATTAAGAATGCTGATATTCCAATGTTAAAATAAATGCTTTCTAAGTTATCATTTTTGTAGATAAGATCCGTCCAAAATAAATGGATCACCGTGTATAAAACGAATAAGAGATTTACCCATACAATTGGCTTCCATTCAACTTTTTTCATTATTATGTTCAAGTCGATATACACTTCCCAATTAGATATCAAAGATACATTTCTCCTCAAGAGTTGAAAAATCCTTCTTCAACAAACCTCCCTCAATAAAAGAAGCCAAAACGCCCGATTTCTCTGGTTTTCACAGTATTTCACTAGTAGCCATTTCAGTCATGAATATCGTCATTATGGTTGGATTTATCTTACAAGGATTAATTTGGACTTCCAAAGCAAAAAGATCTTATACCCGTTCTACCACTAACTTACAATAATTGGTGGCTATGGTATTTATGATCGCACTGGTGGATGTCCCATTTCTCATGGAGGTCAACCCTCCCATGCCTCACAGAGTCTTCGCTCTCAACCTTCGTCCAACCTTTCCATGAGGTGGATGTCAGTCATGCTGCTCCACAGGGTCCATGCCCGAAGTTTAGTTGCTTTGCTGACTAATCCGTGCTTCAAATATATATGACGTACTTCAACCTAAAAAACTACCTGTTACTCTACAGTTTCTACCAAATTATGCGGCCAATCTAACTTCAATTCGTTCTCTCATATGAGGGATATCCTTTAACATTCTTTCTTCACTGAACTCAAATTGCTTTTTGCCTATGGCAAAGAAAATACGAATCAATTTATTGCACAAGGCGATTAACGACTGCATCTTCTTTAACGGATTATCGGGACGCTGGGTATAGTAGGTATGCAAAGCCTTGAATGCTTGGTTCTTGGCGACCATAATCATACACACCCTGAACAGGAGTGCCCTCAGCTTCTTCCTGCCTCTTTTGGTTATCTTGGTTTGTCCCTTATGCTTACCAGAAGTGTTTTCCTTCAAGCTCAACCCTGCCAGTTTGATGATTTGTCGTGGGTGGGAGTAATCTTGTAGATCTCCCACTTCGGCGAAGAAGCCGGCAACAGTATCTCTTCCTACACCCTTGATCGCCAACATTTGCTGGACACCAGGGATATGTTCAATCAGGTTATCTATCTTTGAATCTAATTCTTCAAATTTCATTTGGATTAAATCATACTTATCTAGCAGTGTAGTCAACTCAAGTTTCGCCATAGCTGCGCCTTGGCGAAGCCCGATTGATTCTGTCGCTGCACGCTTCAACTCTTGTATCTTGTTCAGTCCCACACTTCGGGTAACTGCTTTCCTTAGATGAATCAGTAAATCCTGATCAGAATAGCCAATCAGTTCATGTGGTAAGGCCTCCAGCCTTAAAAATTGCAGGGCTGCTTTCCCTTCCCAGCTTTTAAAGACCGTCAAGAACTCGGGAAAATATCGGTCTATCCAGTTGTGAATCTGACCCTGTACGGTTTGAAGGTCATCAGTCAGTAGATCACGAATTTTTTTCGCCACCCTGAGTTCTACATAAACTCCTTGTGGAATCGTAGGTTCGGCGTATCTACCATCCTTGACTAGCTGTGCAATGACTCTCGCATCTTTCACATGGTTTTTTGTCGGTGAATTGTCGTCGAGTTCCTTGCTTTTCTTTACATGTAACGGATTAACCGATACAAACTTGATCTTATTTTCTTTCAAAACGTGAGCTAGGTTTAACCAATAATGACCGGTTGGCTCCATGCCCACAATCACTTTTTCCATCTCCTGTTCCTTTTTCAAATGAAGGATCCAGTCGAGGAATAATTGAAATCCTTGCTTCGTATTTTCAAAAAAGCAAGGTGACCCAAACTCCATACCTCTATAATCCTGTGCGCGTGCGACATGTTTGAACTTCGCAATATCAACACCTATAATTAGAGTCTGAGAAGTAATTTGAGCAATTTTATCATTTTGTTTATAATTCATTACACGGCCTCCTGGTATATGAGTTTTGTCCTTTTCGCTGGCCAGCTTCAGGACTCTCTCATTCTACCAAGAGGCTATTTTTTTATACAAACTCCATTTTCTTTCATTACAGGAATGCTGCCCCTTTAGTGCATTAAGCAAAAAGCCGCTGAAACAGCAGCTCCATTAATCAAAGATAGATTATCTAGTCAATTTATTATTGTTTCTTGTCTCCATAGCCGTTCCATATGTACTTCATTTTTTGTAAGTGTTAATTGAAAAACATCAGGATTACTTAGGTTCCTCCAATCTTCAAAGCCAAACTCATCATTATAATGATTTAGCAGCAGCGACATTATGTTCCCGTGAGTAACGATTAAAGTGTTTTCTATTTTACTTTTAAAAACATCATCCACGACATTTAATATTCGGTTCGCTGCTTCAGTACTTGACTCTCCCCCTTCAAATTTTAAATGTTTATGTTCAAAAGTTTCTTTAAGTTTTTCGTACCAATCGGGTAAGTCTGTTGTAGAAAGAATTCGTTCTGACAATCGTTCATCAATTTCTATTTTTACGTTTTTATTTTTACTTAAAGGTTTTACCGACTCAATAGCACGTAAAAATGGACTTGAAATTATTCGACCAATATTCTTATTGGAGAAGAATTCAACCAAATATCGCGATTGATTAAGTCCTTCTTCTGTTAGTGGTGATTCTGAGGGTTGTCCCTCTGCTTTACAATGTCTAACAACATAAATCTTTTTGATCATTCAAAAACCTCCAATTAAATGATATAAGTGGAGTTCGACTAAATCTTTAATAATCCTTCTTTAGCTAACCTGCTTCTTAGTACAATAAGGAAAATTTTCAGTTTAACTCACCTATAAACCAAATTTCTCCTTCGTAGTAATAATCCTCATCAGAGATAATTTCTTTAAACCCTTTCATTTCTAAATCAGGCGGTAGATTTAGCACCCATTCTTTAGCGAGGTCTCTTTGCGGGTTCAAGGGAAGCCACTTCTGTTCTTCACTATCTCTTTCAAAAAATCCATTAAACAAACTTTTATCTGGTAAAACTGCAATCTGGGAATCAAATAAGTTAGGTAAACTTATTACAGTATAAATTCTATATTTATCCTGCGATGGTGTTTTTAAATTCTTTAAATGGCTAACCCTATTTATCAAAATTTGCATTATTTCTCGTCTTAATTTATTTGGAGCTTTTTTGGAATCTATATATTCTTGAGGAAACGGCAAATGTAAATGCCAATAGCCAAGGCCATAATCATTTGGGTTAGGCAATTGTTCTGTCAACTCATTTAAGCTGTTTATTAAATCCTTTTTCCTTCTTCGAAGACCTCTTGCCTTCTTTTTAGATCCATTGTCGATTTTCCATTGATTCATATAATTCAACACCTTTGTTTATTAATGCTTGTTAAACTAAC
>NZ_JBGCUB010000007.1:0-153509 GCF_053543455.1 Mesobacillus sp. LC4 | reverse complement strand
CCCCTTCCAGAACATCAAAAACATATAAGCTGTTTAACTTGTTTTTCATAAGGAATGAATTTACACAGAATAATGGGCTTGACTCTTCTGAACCCTGAAACCTGTCACAATAATCTCGTTTTCTTGACAGCTTTGGCCTCTGATCACTGAAACCTGTCACAATAACCGGGTTTTCTTGACAGCTTTGGCCTCTGAACCCTAAAACCTGTCTTAATAACCGCGTTTTCTTGACAGCTTTGGCCTCTGAACCCTAAAACCTGTCACAATAACCGCGTTTTCTTGACAGCTTTGAAGCTTTCCACTCCAAAGTTGTCACGATTCATTCCGGCTTTTTTCCGACCGCTTTGGAGCGTTCCTCACGAAACTGCCTTAATCAGAAATAGGTAATTCCCTCCAGTTATTATCAATTTGTGTGACTCCTGTAAGATACGGGAATTATAAAGCATATGAAATGTGAAGACAGGAGGGATTCAGATGAGCTTTAACAATGGAGCAGGAAATAGCGGCAGCGGTGTCGGAGGTGGTTTATTCCCGGCTTACGCCATGAACAACAATGACCGTGAAAACCAGGTAAAATTAAATGAGGATCAGTACGATATTTATGTGAATGATGATTTTGTCGGTCAAAAAAGCCTTAAAAGTCAGGGTGAAAATCTTTCTGACATCGATGACTTCTTAAAACAGCAAGGCATCACCGATTTTACTGCTTCCCTTAATGGTGATCACTACGATATCAAAACAGATGGTTCGAATGCGGAAATCACGGATGCCTTACAGGTTTATTTTAATAATAGATAATGTGGATTGAAAAGGTGCGCTTCAAAGCTGAAGCGCACCTTAATCTTGTTATTCCTTGCATGCATTAATCAGGTCATCAAGAACCCGGTCGACATCGTCCCACGAATAAATGGACGCTCCCGCAGCCAGCGGATGGCCACCGCCATTGTAATTTCTGGCGATCGTATTGATTACAGGCCCCTTTGAACGTAGGCGGACCCTGATTTGATCCTCTTCCTCAATGAAGAATACCCAAGCCTTGATTCCCCTGACATTTCCTAGTTCACTCACAAGCAATGAAGCTTCAGAGGGCTTAACTGAGTACTGATCAAGCAGCTCACGCTTCATCACTACCTTGGCCGCACCATTTTCCAGCAACTCGAAGTTCTGGAGGATGTATCCGTTCAACTTCACCACGTTTGGAGCTAGCTCATACATTCTGTCATAAAGCTCTGTACGTGAGAAGTTATAGTGAATCAATTCTCCTGCGTAGGCAAAAGTTTTGTTAGTCGTACTCGGATACAGGAATCGGCCAGTGTCGCCAACAATTCCCGCATACAGCAATCTGGCTGCCTCGTCTGACATCTTCAGTCCCTTATCCTTGAAAGTGAGGTAAAACTCATAGATCATCTCACTCGTAGAGCTTGCCGAAGTATCCACCCATTGAAGATCACCGTATGGATCTTCATTCGGGTGATGGTCGATCTTCACAAGCTGCTCGCCTAAACGGTAGCGCTCATCGCAAATCCGCTCAGCATTCGCTGTATCACAGACGATGACTAGCGCCCCTTTAAAGGTATCGTCCGAAATAGAATCAAGCCTTCTTAAGTAATGAAGCGATGGCTCCTCAGCGCCAACAGCGTAGATTGTCTTTTCAGGGTACGATGCCTTCAGAATTTCAGCCAGCCCTCCCTGTGAACCGTATGCATCAGGGTCTGGTCTCACATGACGATGGATAATGATTGTTTCATAATTTTCAATAGCTTCAAGTATTTGCTCTTTCATCAAAATGCTCCTCCATCTTTTTCATATCTTAATTATGAACATATTTTTTGGAAAAGAAAAGCAGAACATCATCTGGCAAAATTTCTGCATCCCATTCTCCAATGTTTGCCTGGCAATCCCCCGTGATAAGCTGTAAAATAGAGTGGATTATGAATTTGGAGGAATTGCAATGCCTATTCTCGTATTTTTGATCGTTCTTTCATTTGTCTTCTATATCTTTTACAAGATTAAATATGTCCGCAGTAAAAGGCCTGCAGAGCGCAGCTGGCTTTCGGCCAAATCAAGCATCGCTCTTGGATTGTTCGTCGGACTCTTTGGAATCAACCAGCTCTTTCTTTTCCAGACGACTGTTACCTACATCGTAAGTGCCATATTCATTATTATGGGTTCGATGAGTGTATGGGCGGGTATAAAAGCATATAAGTTCTATCTCCCGCACGCTGCGAAGGAAGCACAGGAAAACTAAAACACAGGCTTCATTATTGATTTTCCTGTAGGTGTGAGAATTCATTAGCGGAGGATTTCCGGCTATTGTATATTGAGGACGCCAATGAAGCAGAAATAAGCGGAGATATTCCGGTTAACTATTAAAAATAAGACAAAATTCAACGATTTGGATTAAATAAACGGAAAAACGACTCTTATTTTCAAGAAAATAAGGGTCGTTTTCATTTTAAGAGAAATTTGTCCGTTTATTTTTCAAACACTGTGAAAATCAACTTTCAGTATTACTAAAGCCGACCCAGTTAAGGTTCGGCTTTTACGTCCATTGTTGCCTATCGATCTGCTCTTATCAATGCCTGTCAATCAGCTGGCACATCATCATCGCCTTGCCTACAAGAATTCCGTCATTGAAAGCTTCGATGTCGACTTTCCCGAACTTCCTCCCTACTTCAAGTACCTTCGGATAAATCTCAATCACACTGTCAATTTGCACTGGCTTAATAAAATAGATCGTCATATTCTCGACAACCAGGTCACCTTTTTTATAGCCCCGCAGCACACGGTTCGCGGCTTCAGTAACGATGGTTGTAAACACGCCATATGAAATCGTTCCAAGATGATTCGTCATCTGCGGTGTCACCTGGCAGCGGAAAATGTCTTCATCCTTTGTTTTTCCTTTTGCCAGGACGAGCTGGTTTGTAACCGTGTCATCAAGCGTCTCCCCCACCTGCGGCTGCCGCTGGATCATTTGGAGAGCCTTCAGCACATCCTGCCTGCTGACAATCCCTTGAAGCCTGTTGGCATCATCCACAACGGGAAGTACTTCAATCCCTTCCCACACCATCATATGGGCGGATGAAGCGACACTCGTAGACCCGCTAACGGTCATCGGGTTCTTCGTCATGATTTTCTCAATCAAGGTGTCCTGTTCATGCCCCATAACATCCTTCGATGTGATCATGCCGATGACTTTCATATTCTGGTCTACTACCGGGAAGCGGCTGTGCAGTGTTTCATCCTTGTGCCGGTACCAATCTGATACACGCTCATTGGCCTTAAGGAAAATCGTCTCAGTAACAGGTGTCAGGATATCCTCCACAAGGATAATTTCCTTTTTGATCAGCTGATCATAAATCGCACGGTTGATCATTGTCGCGACCGTAAAAGTATCGTAGCTGCTTGAAATAATCGGCAGCTGCAGCTCGTCTGCCAGCTTTTTCACATGGTCCTCGGTATCGAAGCCCCCAGTCACTAACACAGCGGCACCTGCCCTGAGCGCCTGCTCATGCGCTTTGTCACGGTTCCCGACGATGAGCAGGTTTCCCGCACCGGTGTAACGCATCATCGCTTCAAGCTTCATTGCCCCGATGACGAATTTGTTCAATGTTTTATGAAGCCCGGCACGTCCGCCGAGGACCTGGCCATCAACGATATTGACAACCTCCGCAAAGGTAAGCTTCTCTATGTTCTCTTTCTTTTTTCGTTCAATCCGGATGGTGCCGACACGCTCAATCGTGCTGACATACCCTTTATTCTCAGCATCCTTAATGGCTCTATATGCAGTTCCTTCGCTTACGTTCAGCGCCTTGGCTATTTGGCGTACCGATATTTTTTCTCCTATTGGCAATTCATCTATATATTGAAGTATTTGTTCATGCTTAGTTGCCAAGACTTTCACCCTTTTTAATAATTTTCCGTTCAAAGTAGTTCTATCCATTATTATTATAAGGTTTATAAGGGTTGGATTCAATTTAATTAGGAAGGAAGTCCTTTATATAAAAGAAAAACTGGCTGAACCACTCAGCCAGTGTACACTCTTGATTTTCTTTTCAAGTTGTTCTCCATTTTCCTGTTAGCCAGCCTGGAACGTTTCTTTGGTGTGTAAAGAAAGGCTGCCAGGTTCCCTGCGAAGACGAGCAGCGCCAGGAAGAGCCATGAACCGGCAAACAATGCTTCTTTTCCTCCCATCTGGAAGTTGAGCTCCGGCATTCCTATGTAAAGCATCATGCCGCATAACAGCAGGTATAGCAAGTAACGGTTTTTCTTCATTATTTCCCTCCTACAGGTTGTCTTAGTTAATATCTATGCTTTCTTTGCTAAAATTAGCATGTTAAATAGAAAAAGCTGCACAACTTTATGTGCAGCCTTGTCACTTCCTTATAATTCAATTGCCTCTCCTGCTTCGAGAACGGTGCCTTTATTTTTCTTAAGCATATTTACAAAAGCATGCGGATCCTGTTTGATTGGCGGGAATGTATTGAAATGGATCGGCACCACTTGCTTTGCATCCAGGAATTCCGCCGCCAATGCCGCATCTTCCGGACCCATTGTAAAATTGTCGCCGATCGGCAGGAATGCCAGGTCAATTGGATGTCTCTCCCCAATCAGCTTCATGTCTGAAAACAGCCCCGTGTCACCTGCATGGAACACCGTCTTCCCTTCTGCCATGAACAGAATCCCTGCAGGCATGCCGCCATAAATGATTTCATTGTTTTCAGTGACCATGCCTGTTCCATGGAAGGCAGGCGTCATTTTGACCTTGCCAAAATCGAATTCATAAGCTCCGCCAATCGACATGCCGTGCGTGTTCAAGCCTTTCCAGCTTAAGTATGTAGCCACTTCGAAGTTGGCGATGACGAGTGAGTCATGCTTTTTTGCCAGCTCAACCGTGTCCCCCAAATGGTCCCCATGGGCATGTGTAAGGATGATGACATCCGGCTTCACATCCTCCACTTTCAGATCGGTCAAATCATTGCCTGTAATGAATGGATCAATGAGGATGGTCTTCCCATTTGTTTCGATTTTAACAACAGAATGGCCGTGATAAGATACTTTCATATTCTCTCTCCTTTCATTCAAGACTTTTCTGGCTAAAGACTTCTCAAGCAGCTTTAGCGAAAAAAGCCATCTTACTAAATTATTTCAACACCCTTTGTCTATCTCCTTCTTCCATTTTCTTTATACCCAACAACCTCTTTCGTTAAAAGTTTTACTTTTCACCAGCGAATTGCTACTCTCATAGTGTGATGTACATATCAGAGGAGGAATTTATATGACTGAGAGATTGACTGCGTTATCAGGATGGATGAAGGACAATGGTGTCGACGTCACTTTTGTTACATCTCCTGACAATGTATTTTACCTTAGCGGATTTTTAAGCGATCCCCACGAAAGACTGCTGGCTGTAGCGGTATTCCAGGATGCCGAGCCTTTCATGATTTGTCCGGCAATGGATAAGGAAAATGCGAAAAATGCAGGATGGGAGCTTGAAATTATCGGCTACAGCGATACCGATGATTCAATGGAGCTAGCTTACAATGCGATCAAGAAGCGCGTTCCTTCCATTAAGAAAACAGCGATTGAGAAGGAACAATTGAATGTAGAACGCTATGAAAAGATGTCTGCACTGTTTGGTGGCTCCGAATTTGTTTCGGCAGAAGAAAAACTTCGCCTGATGCGGATGATCAAAAGTGAAGAAGAATTGCAGAAATTGCAAGTAGCGTGTGAGCTAGCCGACTTTGCCATCCAGACAGGGGTTAATGAAATCCAGGAAGGCAAAACCGAACTGGATGTCCTTGCAGCGATTGAATACGAATTGAAGAAAAAAGGCGTAACGCAGATGTCATTTTCAACGATGGTCCTTACGGGGGCAAATGCCGCAGCTCCGCACGGGACACCAGGCCTGACAAAAATCAAGAAAGGTGACCTCGTATTGTTCGACCTTGGCGTTGTAATGGATGGTTACTGCTCAGATATCACAAGGACCGTTGCTTACGGTGAGATTAACAACAAGCAGGAAGAAATTTATAACACCGTATTGAAAGCACAGCTGAAAGCCCTGGATACTGCACGAGCTGGTGTTGCCTGTTCAGAAGTCGACCTTGCGGCACGTAAAGTGATCGAAGAAGCTGGATATGGCGACTACTTCCCTCACCGCCTCGGACACGGGCTTGGAGTCAGCGTCCACGAGTATCCATCATTGACCAGCACGAATCCTTTATTAATGGAAAAAGGAATGGTGTTCACTGCTGAACCGGGAATTTATGTACCAGGCGTTGCGGGCGTAAGAATTGAAGATGATGTCGTCATTACCGAGGATGGAATCGAAATCTTAACGAAATTCCCTAAAGAATTGGTATATGTATCGTAAAATATACGCAAAACCGCCTGAGATCATCTGATCCAGGCGGTTTGTTTTGGTTGAAAAAGCTAATTTCCATAACGAAAATAAGGCTTTGATTTTTTTATAGCGACTTTTATTTTTATATAGCGAGTTTTTATCTTTTATAGCGAGTTTCACTCTTTTATAGCGACTTTCAACTTTTTATAGCGACTTTCAACTTTTTATAGCGACTTTCAACTTTATATAGCAACTTTCAACTTTTTATAGCGAACTGGAAAATATCCGTGTCTTGTTCCAATTAAAAAGAGCAGCATGTGCAGCTGCTCTTTCAGATTTAGCGATTATCCACTTTTTCCGGATACATATCGTGGTTCATCATCCGGTAGTTTGCCATTTCTTCATACTTCGTTCCTGGCTTGCCATAGTTGGTATACGGATCGATTGAGATGCCGCCTCTTGGCGTGAATTTGCCCCACACCTCAATATACCTTGGATCCATCAGCTTGATCAGGTCATTCATGATGATGTTCATGCAATCTTCATGAAAATCACCGTGGTTTCTGAAGCTGAATAGATATAGTTTCAGCGCTTTGCTTTCAACCATCAATTTGTCGGGAATGTAGCTGATATATATCGATGCAAAGTCAGGCTGTCCTGTGATCGGGCAAAGGCTTGTGAATTCCGGTGTGTTGAATTTTACAAAGTAATCGCGGTACGGGTGTTTATTTTCAAACGTTTCAAGGATTTCAGGAGAGTACTCAAATAAATATTTTGTTCCCTGATTGCCAAGCAATGTCAAATCTTTCATTTCCTCATCTTTTCTTCCAGCCATGTTAAAAGCCTCCTATTTGATCTGCAACGCTTTCGAGGCCCAGGAACTTTGCTTATCAAATAAAAAACCATATCCTCTGGGATATGGTTGAAATTTTTCAAAGCCATAGTTTTTTATAGAGGGTGTCCGCTATGAACCTCTCCCGCGAATACAGGATGATTTTATTGAATTTTATATAGCAACTATAATGAAATCCCCTATTAAAGTCAAAAGAAAATTTCGAGAGGAATTATGACAAATTCATGTATTTCCATTTTTTATTTTTACATTTGTTCATATGGTTATTTACATATGTTCACCTACCTGATATATTATTCATGTAAGTGACACATAATATGTTTGGGTTATATATTTTTATTTTGGATGAAAGCGTTTCAACTAATTTTTATACAGAAAGGGTTTGAACTTAATGACGAACGATTTAGCAAGAATGATCGACCACACATTACTTAAAGCAAATGCAACTGAAGCGGAGATTGTAAAGCTGGCTGAGGAAGCAAAAGAATATAAATTTGCTTCTGTTTGCGTTAACCCTACTTGGGTAAAGAAGGCATCTGAAATCCTTAAGGATGTTGAGGGTGTTGAAGTATGTACAGTAATTGGCTTCCCTCTTGGAGCTACAACTTCTGAAGTAAAAGCATTCGAAACGAAGGATGCAATCGAAAATGGCGCAACTGAAGTTGATATGGTCATCAATATCGGCGCATTGAAAGACAAGCAATATGACTTGGTTGAAAAAGATATCAAAGCTGTAGTTGACGCTGCAAAAGGCAAGGCATTGACTAAGGTCATTATTGAAACTTGCCTTCTTACTGATGAGGAAAAAGAAATGGCATGCAAGCTTTCTGTCAATGCAGGAGCAGATTTCGTGAAGACCTCAACTGGGTTCTCAACTGGCGGAGCGACTGTTGAAGATATCGCCCTTATGAGAAAAACAGTTGGCCCTGATCTTGGCGTTAAAGCATCAGGCGGAGTCAGAAGCCTTGAGGATGCACAGAACATGATCGAAGCTGGTGCAACAAGAATTGGCGCAAGCTCTGGTGTGGCAATCGTTAACGGCCTGACATCTGAGTCTTCATATTAAGCATAAAAATATCAAACGGGAATGGGGAATGGACGATGGATAAAAAAACGCTTGTTGAAAAAGCTATTGATGCAAGAAGCAAAGCATACGTTCCATATTCTAAGTTTCAGGTTGGCGCTGCAATTATCACAAGTAATGATCATGTCTATCTTGGCTGCAATATAGAAAATGCCTCGTTTGGCCTGACGAACTGTGCCGAAAGAACAGCCATTTTCAAGGCCGTTTCTGAAGGGGACACCGAAATCAAGGCGATTGCAGTAGTCGCTGATACTGAAGGTCCTGTTTCTCCTTGCGGTGCCTGCCGCCAGGTAATTGCTGAGTTCGCAACTGACGATACAAAAATTTACCTTGCCAACCTTAACGGGGATGTTAAGGAAACGACAATCGATGAAATTCTTCCAGGTTATTTTACATCCAAGGATATGGATAAGGTAGATATATCCAAGAAAATGGTTTAATTGATTATTTGAAAATTAACAAGGGGGCAATTTCGTTATCCTGAATGGATAATGGGGTTGCTCTTTCTTATTCACCCTATTTTTTGCAAGTAAAGGAGGAACGAGCTGATCAACTTGGTCGGCATACATCATGGGAGACGCAGGCTTATTATTATCAGGCGCAGCACTTTTCCTGAACAGCTTGATGCTTTTAGGGAAGGCTAACGCGAAAAGCGTGGCAGTATTCAATTTATTCATCGGGGCATTGCAAGTCATTGTGCCCTTTTACTTGATTGCTGTATCAGACCAGAACAACTGGACGGTCTACAGCCTTGCAAGCATCTTTTTATTTGGTTTCACCTATTTATATGTCGGGTTGACATTATGGAAAGAACTTGATGGCACCGGGCTTGGGTGGTACTCCCTCTGGGTTGCAGTCCTCGCCGTCATTTATGCGGCGGTTGCCTTCATTCATTTCGAAGACATAGTCAGCGCTCTTACATGGCTGATGTGGGCCTATCTATGGTTCCTGTTCTTTTTATCAATGGGAATGGGCAAGAAGATTGACGTTTATATCGGAAAGGTTGCGATGGTTCAGTCATGGCTGACATTGACCTTCCCGGCACTGCTGTCCATGACAGGACTATGGAAAACGGAACAGGTTGCCAATGCCTGGATTTACTTCTCAATTGCTGCTTTTCTCTACTTTGCTTATATCACATTACGGTTGAAGAAGGCTTCTGCCAGAACCGAGAAATTCGCATAAGATCTAAAAAAACCGTCCTGCCAAATTAGGCAGGACGGTTTTTGTTAACTGTTACTTCGCAAGTACGTTTGTCAATACTGGAACGACCTGTTTCTTGCGGGAGACGACACCTTTAAGAGTCGCTGTGTTATTTTCAAGAGTTACATTGAATGCTTCTTCAACAGCAGCTGCCTTTTCACCAATCGCAAGCGCTGCAGAATCATTCGTCAAAATATCTGTGATGACCAGCAAGAAAAGACCAAGATTCTTTTCGGTCACTTTATTGATCAATGCTTCTTCAAGCTCCACTCTGCGTAAAAGAACGTCATTAACATCAACTGTGTTTACCTGTGCAATTTCAACCTTGGATTCTCCCATTTGGAATTCCTTGGCGTCAAGTGAAATAAGCTCTTCGATTGTTTTGCTGCTGAGGTCCGCGCCAGCTTTCAGCATTTCAAGACCATATTCCTCAGCATCCACACCTGCGAATTCAGCCAATTCACGTGCTGCTGCAACGTCCTGGTCTGTGCAAGTCGGGGACTTGAATAATAAAGAATCAGAAATGATTGCCGACAGCATTAATCCTGCGATATTCTTGTCGATCTCTACATTGTTTTCTTTGTACATTTTATTTAGGATTGTCGCCGTGCAGCCTACTGGCTCAACACGGAAATAGAGCGGATCGCTCGTCTCAAAATTTGCCACACGGTGGTGGTCGATAACCTCGAGGATTTGAACATCCGTAATATCATCAGCGCTCTGCTGGCGTTCATTGTGGTCAACCAAGATGACCTGATCCACTTCTTCTGAAACTCTACCCGCAAGGCGTGGTGCTTCAGTTTTGAAGTAATCAAGAGCATACTGAGTTTCTCCATTAACATGGCCCAAACGCACAGCTTCGGCATCGACACCAAGCTTTTGCTTCAAGTTAGCATAGGCAATGGCAGAGCAAATTGTATCCGTATCAGGATTTTTATGTCCAAAAATAAGTACTTTTTCCATCATGACACTCCTCAATAACAAATTAACACGGACATTCTAGCAACTAGAACCCGTATATCCCATAAATAATATACGCTAAAATTGAAAGATTTTAAACAGCTTTGTGATAAATAGAGTTGCTTTATCCAGCTCAATAATAAAAGATCCGGAATATTTCATCCGGATCCCGAAAAATTAAATTTGCTCTAACAATGTTTTTGTTTCAGAGTATACAAGGTTATGCGCTTCTGCTACTGCCTGGTAAGTCACATAGCCATTAAGCGTGTTGATTCCTTTCAACAAAGCTTCGTTGTCCAGGCAAGCCTGCTTGTAGCCTTTGTTCGCAATTTGAACAGCGTAAGGCACTGTTACATTTGTTAATGCAATTGTGCTTGTTCTAGGGACAGCACCAGGCATATTGGCAACTGCATAGTGAACGACGCCATGCTTTTCATAAGTAGGATTGTCATGTGTCGTGATTCTGTCTGTTGTTTCGAAGATTCCACCCTGGTCGATAGCGATATCGACAACAACTGAACCTGGGTTCATAGATTGGATCATTTCTTCTGTCACAAGCTTAGGAGCCTTCGCGCCCGGAATCAATACAGCACCGATTACGAGGTCAGATGCTTTAACTGCTTCAGCAATGTTCAAAGGATTAGACATCAGCGTTGTAATGTCAGAACCAAAGATATCATCAAGCTGACGAAGACGGTCTGGGTTCAAGTCGATCATTGTGACCTGAGCACCGAGGCCTACAGCCATTTTCGCAGCGTTTGTGCCAGCTACTCCACCACCGATGATTGTAACTTTTCCTCTTTGTACACCTGGAACGCCACCAAGCAGGATTCCTTTTCCACCGTGAACTTTCTCAAGGAACTGCGCACCGATTTGTGTGGACATACGGCCAGCAACCTCACTCATAGGTGTAAGCAACGGAAGTGAACCATTAGCCAGCTGCACTGTTTCATATGCAATACCGACAACCTTGTTCTCGATCAAAGCCTTTGTAAGCTCTGGTTCTGGAGCAAGGTGTAAATATGTAAATAAAATTAAACCTTCGCGGAAATATCCGTATTCTTCTGCAAGTGGCTCTTTAACCTTCATGACCATATCCTGTGCCCATGCTTCTTCTGCACTTCCAACGATCAGAGCACCGGCAGCTTTGTAGTCCTCATCTGTAAAACTTGAGCCGATTCCTGCTCCAGTCTCAATGAAAACTTCGTGTCCGAAATTAACAAGGTTAACTACACCTGCAGGCGTCATAGCCACACGATTTTCATTATTTTTTATCTCTTTAGGTACACCGATACGCATTATTGCATACCTCCTATAATTATAATTGCACTACCATTTCAGCCATGCCACCACTATATCATTTTTCCAGTGAGTAAAAAAATACTGAAGGCAAGATGAAAACACTTTCATTTTAGTAGAAAAAAATGCTTTTGGCAAAACAATTCGTACAAATTTCCCTAAAATATACTATTCTGTATATTTTTAATTTTTAAGGAAGTAATAATAGAATATAAAAAGGCTTGCTGAGCATTGATTCCAGCAAGCCTCTTTATCCATTCAACCAGACAACTCTTCATTTTTAATAGAGAAAGGAGCAGGAGAATTGGCAGCCAAATACTATTCGAAAACAGCTTCTACTTATAATCCTCGTTGTTTTCTGCTGCTGATTTCATCTGTTCCTGGGGGACTATACCACTGTTGTATGAATCCATGATTTGCTGGTTTACCTGCATGACACCTTGATCGTCGTAATCATAATATGACTGGCCGCGCTGTTCCTTTTTATCCATGGAAAACCCTCCTTCAATATGATGCTTGCATATATAGTTTTCGTTGGATTGTCACAGCTATACCCAGGAAACTGTTGTATAATATAGGTAAAGGAGGCGAGAACTATGGCACTTTACTATAAGAACATTTTAGTTGCCGTGGATGGTTCTAAACAAGCAGCATGGGCTTTTAAAAAAGCAATTGAGATCGCAAAGAGAAATGATGCGAGTCTGGTCATGACCCACATAATCGATTTACGCACCTTTGCTACTGTTGAGGCATATGACCGCACGATTTCAGAGCGTGCGACACAGTTTGCTACAGAATTGATGGAAAACTACAAGCAGCAGGCAATTGAAGCCGGTATCAAAGACGTAGAGTATGACATCGATTATGGTTCACCAAAGGTCAAGATTGCGAAAGATGTTGCAAAGAAATACAACGCCGACCTGATTATTTGCGGAGCAACAGGAATGAACGCAGTGGAACGCTTCTTCATCGGAAGTGTCTCAGAGCATATTACCCGCTATGCATCCTGTGATGTCCTGGTTGTCCGGACAGACCAAGAAAGTTAACCTTACTAAACATACAAAAAGCACGAAGTATCTTTCTATTGATACTTCGTGCTTTTTTCATTTATAATGATGCTTTTGCTCTTTCGATCTGAAGTGCTACTTGTGAAAAACCGGTGCCTCCAGCGCTGTTTCGTCTTTTAACGGCATTATAAGGATTCAATGCCTCGAAAATATCTTCTTCAAACAATGAGTTCGTTGATTGGTAAGCTTCCAATGGCAGGTCTGCGAGATAACAGCCCTTTTGGATACACTCTAGGACAAGCTTGCCGACGATTTCATGCGCTTCACGGAAAGGTACGCCTTTCGCTGCCAGATAATCAGCCAGCTCTGTTGCATTAGAAAAATCCTTTTTCACTGATTGAGCCATTTCCTCCGATTTCACCTTCATCTCACTGACCATGCCAGCGAAAATCTTCAATGAACCCTTCACGGTTTTCACCGTATCAAACATACCTTCTTTATCTTCCTGCATATCCTTGTTATATGCCAGAGGCAATCCTTTCAATACAGTCAAAAGTCCCATCAAGCTTCCATAGACACGGCCAGTTTTTCCGCGGATCAATTCGGCCATATCCGGATTCTTCTTCTGAGGCATGATGCTGCTGCCCGTCGTGAAAGCATCCGAAAGCTCGATGAACTGAAATTCCTGGCTCGACCAAAGGATAAGTTCCTCGCATAATCGTGAAAGATGCATCATTAAAATCGAGCTGTCTGAAAGGAACTCAAGGATGAAATCACGATCGCTCACAGCATCAAGGCTGTTTTCATAGATTCCCTCAAACCCGAGAAGTTCTGCTGTCATATGGCGGTCAATCGGAAAAGTAGTTCCCGCAAGCGCCCCAGCACCCAGCGGTGACAAATTGATTCTTTTCATGCTTTCCGCGAAACGCTGTTTATCCCGGTCCAGCATCCAGAAGTACGCCATGAGATGATGGGCAAAAGAAATCGGCTGCGCCCTCTGCAAGTGAGTATATCCGGGCATAAGTGTCTCGATATTTTGTCCCGCCTGATCAACCAAAGTCCTTTGGAACTCAGAGATCAACTCGATGATTTCCGATACCTGCTCCTTCAGGTACAAATGCATATCAGTCGCAACCTGGTCGTTCCTGCTTCTAGCCGTATGGAGTTTGCCGCCCGTAGGACCGATCAACTCAGTCAGGTGATGTTCGATATTCAGATGGATATCCTCAAGTTTGGAAGAGTATTTCAGTTCTCCATTTGCTGCTTGCTGCTTTAGTTTTTGTAGTCCTTGAATGATGTTTTCGGCGTCAGCTTCTGTTATGACTCCGCACTTTGCAAGCATTGTCGCATGGGCGATACTGCCCTCAATATCCTGCTCCGCCAGTTCCTGATCAAAGCCGATTGATGCACCGAATTCATCGACCCAATCCTCAGCGGATCCGGTGAATCTGCCTCCCCATAATTTCTTCACACTGTCACCTTCTTGCCCTGTACCATGCTGTGGACAACAGTTGGCAGTCCCCACAGATTGATGAATCCAACGGCAGCATTATGGTCGAACTCATCATCAGCTGTATAAGTAGCCAGTTTTTCATTGTATAGGGAATACGGAGATTTTCTGCCTTCAATGATCGCATGCCCTTTAAAAAGCTTGACTCGAACTGTTCCTGTTACATGCTTCTGTGTCGATTTCAGGAACGCTGCCAGAGCATCTTTTAGCGGAGAGAACCATAGCCCTTCGTAAATCAGTTCGGTCATCTTCTTCTCAATTACCGGCTTGAAATGGGCTACCTCTTTTACGAGCGTGATATCCTCAAGTTCCTTGTGAGCCTTGATCAATGTCATGGCGGCAGGAGCTTCATATACTTCACGAGACTTGATTCCGACAAGACGGTTTTCCACATGGTCAATCCTCCCGACACCATGCTTGCCTGCAACAGTGTTCAGCTCCAAAATCAATTCTGATAAAGGATATGATTTGCCATTAATCGCGGTTGGAACACCTTCAACAAATTCTATTTCAATTAGATCAGGTGTATCCGGCGTATCTTCAAGCTCGGATGTCAGTTCATAGGCCTCAACTGGAGGCGCCTGCCATGGATCCTCTAAGATTCCACATTCATTGCTTCTTCCCCAAAGATTCTGGTCGATGGAGAACGGGCTGTCGAGATTGATTGGAATCGGAATACCATTGTTGGCTGCATAAGCAATTTCTTCTTCACGTGACCATTTCCACTCACGGACAGGAGCAATGACCTTAAGATCCGGATTCAATGCTTTGATCGAAACCTCAAACCGTACCTGGTCATTTCCTTTTCCTGTGCAGCCATGCGCAACAGCTGTTGCCCCCTCCATTTCTGCTATTTCTACTAGTTTCTTAGAAATCAATGGACGTGACAGCGCTGATACCAGAGGATATTTGCCTTCGTAAAGTGCATGTGCCTGAAGGGCATAAAGTGCATAATCATTGGCGAATTCTTCTTTGACGTCCAATACGTATGATTGAATCGCCCCGACCTTCAACGCTTTTTGTTTAATGAAATCTAGATCCTTTCCTTCACCAACATCAAGGCAGCACGCTATTACCGCGTATCCCTGGTCCTTCAGCCATTTAATTGCAACAGATGTATCAAGCCCGCCGGAATAGGCAAGCACCACTTTATTTTCAGCCATTTTTTTCATACTCCTTCGCGTTCGAATATTTATTCATATCAGTTAATTTTTATTCATGTGTATAAAGTTAACAGGTTTCTAGGCACATTTCAAGATAAAATATGATTTTTTAATAATCCGCTGATTTTGCATTAATCCAGACTAAGATGGAAGAAGGCTTAAAAGTATAGTAGAATGTAAGCAAGATTACCGGAATGGGGGCACCATCAGAAATGGAACGATTCTTTCTTTTTAACAGCCGACTGGGCATTCCCCTGCCAGACCTAAAAGCAAACTGGGAAGAGTATGACCTTGATACAAGGCACGGCATCCTCCTCCACTGGGAAAAAATTCGCGGCAGCATTCCTGACCGGATTGCAGAGCTTGAAAAAACAATCAACCTGAAGCAAGCGCAGCTTTCCGATGAAAGCGACTTCATCCGTTCCTGCGAATTGAACAGCGAAATCGCCGAGCTCGCGTCCATCATTAATGACCTCTGGCTCTGGTATCGCACCCAGCAGGACATTTCCTCCGAGAAAATGCATCGATAATACTTTCCTATGTATAAAAAATAGCCCGGAGCTGCTCCAGGCTATTTTTTGCTTTTACTTTTATTAAAAGAATATACGGAACCTATGATCAAAGCAGCCCCTGTTAATCTCAGGACACCGTTCCCGAATGGACTGAGTTGATGAATGGTTGAGCCAACCAGAATACTGCCAATAAATATTAAAAAAATCGCGATTAATAACCTCATGTATACTCCTTTTGAAGTTTTTTACCCATAATGACATAAGATTCTTGGTCACGATTTGGATAAAAGGCATCATTTAAAACAGACCATCCCAGATTTTCATATAGACTGCGGGCAGAAGCATTATTGCGTTGAGTGGTTAAAACCGCTGTCTGATGTTGTGCACCATCTACCAGCATAGTTACCAATTGTTTTGCCAGCCCTTGATTCCTAAATGCTGGATGCACCCCTAATTCAACGAGTTCAAAGCAATCCGTTAACCAATTTTGATACTCTTCAGGAGTGAACGCCTTCTCCAGTAATCCGTGGTAATACTGACCCGGTTGAGAAAAGTAACCATAAGCGTAACCAGCCACTTCCCCCTGCTCAGAAATAGCCACAAAGCCTTTATAACCATCATATCCTGCATGCCTCATCACTCGATCTCTAATGGAACTATCTTCTTGCTCCCATACTTGTTGGTATAAGTTCGCTACTTGGTTTAATAACTCTTCATCTCTATTAATTTCTCTATACTCGAACATTTTTAGGATTCCCCTTATTTTATTTGACAGCTTTTCCTGTGGTTGCACCAAACCTGTCACGATTCCGTTGTTTTCTTGACAGCTTTTCTCGTGGTTGCACCAAACCTGTCACGATTCTGTTGTTTTCTTGAAAGCTTTTCTATTTTCCCTCTTAAACCTGTCTTAATTTGGCTCTTCTTTTGACAGCTTTTCTTGTTTCTCCCTCAAACCTGTCTTAGGTTGGCTCTTCTTTTGACAGCTTTCCTGTTTTCCTCTCAAACCTGTCTTAAGTTGGCTCTTCTTTTGACAGCTTTTCCTGTTTTCCACTCAAACCTGTCTGAAGTTAGCTCTTCTTTTGACAGCTTTTCTTGTTTTCCTCCCAAACCTGTCTTAAGTTGGCTCTTCTTTTGACAGCTTTTCCTGTTTTCCTCTCAAACCTGTCTGAAGTTAGCTCTTCTTTTGACAGCTTTTCTTGTTTTCCTCCCAAACCTGTCTTAAGTTGGCTCTTTTTTTGACAGCTTTTCCTGTTTTCCTCTCAAACCTGTCTTAAGCTAGCTCTTCTTTTGACAGCTTTTCTTGTTTTCCTCCCAAACCTGTCTTAAGTTGGCTCTTCTTTTGACAGCTTTTCTTGTTTCTCCCTCAAACCTGTCTGAAGATGGCTCTTCTTTTGACAGCTTTTCTTGTTTTCCTCCCAAACCTGTCTTAAGTTGGCTCTTCTTCTGACAGCTTTTCTCGTTTTCCTCTTAAACCTGTCCAAAGTTGAAGCAGTTACTAACGCACTATACATAATCTCCCTTATCTCCGGAAACTCCTTATAGTTATTCAAGCAATCAACCCAATTTCCTTTTTAAGAACAAAAAAAGATGAAATCTGTTAAGATTCCATCCGTGCAATTCATCTATAAATCCTTCGTCAGTTCTCTCACCACATGTCCGATTTCGGGAATAATCAGCTTTTCCATTGCCAGGCGAACGGCACCTGTTGAACCTGGTGTTGAGAAGACGGCCCGGTCATTCACGACTCCGGCTGCGGCACGCGATAGCAGAGCAGCCGACCCTATATCTTCAGTGTAGCTGAGCATGCGGAAAATCTCACCGAATCCTGGTATTTCTTTTTCGAAGATGCCCTGGACTGTTTCGATCGTTACGTCTCGTTTGGCAATCCCCGTTCCGCCGTTTGTCAAGACTACATCCACTTCAGGATTGCTGCAGCCTTTCAAGACTTCGGATTTAATCGGTTCTGCCTCATCTTTGACAATGACATAATCGACGATCTTATGACCTGCAGCCTCAAGCATTTCCATCATTAACTTGCCGCTTTTATCTGTTTCGGGTGTTCTTGTGTCGCTTACGGTTATGACTTTACAGCGCACCTGGCTCGGTGCAGCCTTCTTGTGTTCCTGTGTACTCATAAGCCTATAGAGCTCCTTTTTCTTTAAAATATCTCATCTGATAAAATTTATGGGCGAAATCCGTAACTCTTCTCGTCAATTGATAATTCGCTCCTGCGCCGATCCCCATGCTGATCAGAGGTATGCCTTGGACATGCTTTTTGCGGAACATCAGGATCGCCATTCCTTTGAAAAGCTGTTTGATTGGCTGTTCAAGCCAAGTCACGTCTGTCAGGTCATCATTGCCTTCGTAGAAATAAAAGTCTTCTGCCTGTACGATGTCATTCTTCAGTTCTTCCCAGCCCGCACTCTGCATCCTAGAAGGCATTGTTGCCGTATGGAAAACCTTCAAAGCGACCATCATTTCGAATGGTGTATTCACTTCGAATCCATATGTCATGGCAACCAGCTGGACAATCCTCAGATTTATCACGGCCATCGCCGGCATATCTGCCCCGAGCACAAGATTTCCACCGCTTCCCGACATGCCGCCCTGGACAAAGGAATAGAGTCTGTGTCTGGCGATTTGCTGCCTGGCAATGAACTCAAGCTGTTCAATCGGCAGCTCCCTTAAATCCTCAATTGTTTCGAGGTTCGGCTGAAAAACACGCCCAGCAGATAGAATGCGTTCTTTGGCATCCATCTGCAGCTGAGATCCCTGAATTAAGGAGTGTAGATGGAAAAGCCAGCTGTCGAATAAGGTGAAAAAGCGGTCCTGCACCTCTTCTGGCAATAGCGAAAAAGATCGTTCAAGGTATCGGTCATACGCTAATTCAAAGTCATTCGGTTCATAGTCATAGAGATTATTTTCCCAAGCACTTAATTCATCCAGCACCTTTTGTTCCCGTTGAGTCAAAGGCATCGAAAAACCTCCAGCATATCTGAATTTTCTTCCAGTATAGCACAAGAAAAGCAGAAGCGCCTCGGTCCGCCCAGACTAGCACGTTCAGCAAATAACAAACCAAAATTACCGACCAGCATAAAAAAGGCAGAAGCCTATTCGCTTCTGCCTGGGATCATGATTTATTATGACAAACGAACGACGTCACGAGCGATCATGACTTCCTCATCTGTCGGGATGACCATTACTTTTACTGGAGAGTGTGGGTAGCTGATGAAAGCTTCTTCACCGCGCACTTTGTTCAATGCTGGATCCCAGTAGATTCCCATGAACTCAAGGCCCTGAAGGACACGGGCACGGATTGCGGAACTATTTTCACCAATACCTGCCGTAAAGATGATTGCGTCAACACCGCACATGCGTGCTGCATAAGAACCGATGTATTTATGGATTCTGTCTGCGAAAACTTTCAACGCAAGCTCAGCACGTTCATTTCCTTTTTCTGCTTCGTCTTCGATATCACGTAGGTCACTTGAAAAACCGGATACGCCAAGCATACCGCTTTCTTTATTAAGGACATCCAATACTTCATCCGCAGATTTATCTGTTTTTTCCATGATATATGGAATCAAAGCTGGGTCGATGTTACCTGAACGAGTCCCCATCGTCACGCCCGCAAGCGGAGTGAAGCCCATTGATGTATCGATTGACTTACCGCCTTCGATCGCTGCGATACTTGCACCGTTTCCAAGGTGGCAGGAAATCAAGCGAAGGTGCTCAACCGGACGGCCTAACATTTCCGCTGCACGCTGGGAAACATATTTGTGTGAAGTACCATGGAAGCCGTACTTACGGATTCCATACTCTTTATAATAATTGTATGGAAGGCTGTACAAGAACGAATTCTCAGGCATTGTCTGGTGGAAAGCTGTATCGAACACAGCAACCGCAGGGACATTCGGAAGTACCTGCTGGAATGCACGGATTCCAGTCAAGTTAGCTGGGTTGTGCAGTGGCGCAAGCTCTGATAGCTCTTCAATCTTTTGTAGAACCTCTTCCGTGATCAAAACAGAATCACTGAATTCCTCACCGCCGTGAACAACACGGTGGCCGATTCCTTCGATTTCATCAAGTGACTGAATGATTCCCAAAGACGTTAATTTATCAAGAAGGATTTTTACCGCAATATCATGATTCGGGATATCCGTAACTTCCTTGTTCTTTTCGCCATTAACAGAGATAGTGAAAATGGAATCTTTCAGACCGATCCTTTCAACGATCCCTTTGGTGATGACTTCTTCGCTAGGCATTTCGAATAATTGGAACTTAAGTGACGAACTCCCGGCATTGATTGCAATGATTTTAGACATTCTGTACCGCTCCTTTTATATAACAACCTGATTAAAATTACAGTAGAATAGTACACATTTATTGTGTGCCACTGGCCGCAATTATATCTCTCATTTTCCCATTTAAACACTGTCTTTTTCACATTTCAAGCAAAGCTTTTCCAAAAGGAAAATGAGTTTTTATTCAGATACTTCTAAGGATTAGAAAAAAATATTGACATGGTTTATATACCCGAAACAAATGAAAAGAACCGGAAAAAATCCGGTCCTAGTTATGGCTAGACTTATTTTCGGTAAACCATTGATCGATTTTATTCAGCATCCTGTTAACGGCTGCTCCGTCCGATAGTTTTGGAAGCTCGGCAAGGAGTGCCTGTTTTGGCGGCTTCACTTCTTCACCATTCTTTTGCAGAATAAGAATGCTTTTAGATGCCTGCTTATTTTTAAACAAAGACGCAGGAAGCTGCAATACTCCCTGGACAATCAGATGGTTTTTAATGAATTCATGAAGCATCGGGGCTTGTTCGCTCTCAAAAAGACCGTTTGGAATCATGAAAAACAAGTAGCCGCCTTCTTTCACATGGTTCGTACTTTGCTCGATGAACATATGATGAGAATACGTATGACCGTCTTTTGCTTTTACCTCATATTGCTCCGCGCGGAGATCATTAGGATAGTAACCGACTGGAAGATCACAAATGACGGCATCTGCTGGATCGACAAATAGTGGTTCAAGACTGTCCTGATTGAAAAATTCTACCGGATGCTTTTGTAAATTGGCATTGACGAAGGCCAGCCGGATCAAGAGGTCATCAATCTCGACACCGATTGAGTCAATTTCTTTGTCTGTCTGCTGGTTCAAAACCGTAGCCAGCAGGTTTCCGGTTCCGACTGCAGGATCAAGCAGCCTGAATGACTTCTTGTCGACAAACTTATTGACCAGGTAGCCGATGAACATGCCGACAGAATCAGGTGTCATCTGATGATTCGGCTGCACATGCTCCTTCATGCCCTTCAAGATTGCAAGCTGGAAGCCCTTCCGGATTTCTTCTTTGCTAAAGGAGTCAAGGTTGATTTCCTTGTATACTTTTTCAAGCCGTTTCTTTGTAACTTCATTCAATTCATCCTGGAGCACTGTACCCTGGAACATGTTTTCGCCGCTTTCGGCCAGCGCCTCCAAATATGTACATGACAACTCTTCTTTTAAAATATCTGCACTCGTATTGAACGCAGTAAATAATTGTTCGACCGGAGTTACACTCACTTTTCTTCCTCCTGATTTCAATGGATATTTATATATTTTAGCCCTGTTTTGCTTTGTGTACAAGGCATATGGCTGGAAAGGAATTGGACTGGATTCATGCCTAATCTATTGCTGGGGTTCTATCGGACATTTTCACCGTTCTCCGCCTTCTGTTTGTCCGATAGAGCCTTCCTATCAGACACTTTCACCGTTCTTCACCTCCTGTTTGTCCGATAGAGCCTTCCTATCGGACACTTTCACCGGTCTTCACCTGCTGTTTGTCCGATAGAGCCTTGCTATCGGACACTTTCATTGTTCTTCGCACTCTGTTTGTCCGATAGAGCCTTGCTTTCGGACACTTTCACTGTTCTCCGCGCTCTGTTTGACCGATAGAGCCTTCCTATCGGACACTTTCATTGTTCTCCGCGCTCTGTTTGTCCGATAGAGCCTTCCTATCGGACACTTTTACCGGTCTCCGCCTCCTGTTTGTCCGATAGAGCCTTCCTATCGGACATTTTCATTGTTCTCCGCACTCTCTTTGTCCGATAGGAATGATCCTCAAAGCAAAACAAGCCGCAGTATTTTCTGCGGCTTGTTTCCAAAGTTGTGTTTAGTTCGCTTGCTTTGCAGCTTCGATTGCTGCTTCGTAGTTAGGGTGGTCTGTTGCTTCGCTTACATACTCAACGTATGTGACTTTGTCGTTTGAGTCAACAACAAATACTGCGCGAGCTAGCAGGCGAAGTTCTTTGATTGCTACTCCGTAAGCTTCTCCGAAAGAAAGCTCGCGGTGGTCTGATAGTGTTTGGACTTTATCGATTCCAGCCGCTCCACACCAGCGCTTTTGCGCGAAAGGAAGGTCCACGCTGACTGTCAGGATTTTCACGTTGCCAAGGTTGGCAGTTTCTTCATTGAAACGGCGAGTCTGTGCATCACAAACTCCTGTGTCTAGTGAAGGAACAACGCTGATTAAACGTACTTGCCCTTTTGAATCTTGAAGAGTTACTTCTGAAAGATCGTTTGCAAGCACTTTGAAATCTGGTGCCTGGTCTCCTACCTTTACTTCATTTCCTAGCAATGTAACTGGGTTCCCCTTAAATGTAACAGATGCCATACCTGCTCATCCTCCTTATCCATTTTATGTACAGTGTTAATATATCTTTTAAAGAATTTTTTTGCAATTATTTTAAAATAAAGCTTAAAATTGCATCGGCCCTGCCAGTCTCTGACACAAGCAAACTGCCTCTTCAGGGTGAAAAGGCAGCATCGTCCTAAATATCAAGATCCGTTTTCGGTCCATTATAGTCATTTTGCTTTTGATCTTTGTTCTGGCTGCTGTTATCCTGGCTGTTCTGATCCTTCTTAGACATCATTTGCTGGATTTTTTCCACTGCCTGAGGGGCAAGGTCTAGAATCTTCTCATACAAATGTGTGTTTTCATCAAGATGAAGCATTTTTACACCCTTGGAGTTGACAATCAAGAAAGCAATTGGGGTGATTGACACGCCGCCCCCGCTACCTCCTCCGAATGGGTGCTGCGCTCCTCCGGATTGTCCCCCAGACCCACCTGAGCCACCTGAACCTCCGGAACCTCCCTTCGAGCTTTCCAACACGAACTCACTTCCACCAGCAGCGAAACCGAAACCTACCTTAGAAACTGTCAGGATTACACTTCCATCCGGTGTTTCTACAGGGTCCCCAATGATTGTGTTGACATCAATCATTTCTTTCAAGCTTTCCATGGCAGTTGTCATTAATCCTTGAATTGGATGGTCGGACATTCCTGTTTCCTCCTTATTTTAAACAGAATTAGTATTTTCACCGGAAAGAGCGGATAATGGCTTTGATTTAAATTCAGGCCAGCCGCCTTTCCAATATTTAACCAGCTTTATTCCTGCTAAAATAGCATGCCCGACTCTGACTTGTATCATACATTTAAAGCTAGTAATTGATACGGTTTGCTGGAAGCTTGGTGTAATCTTCATCACTGGCATGTTTTTCATTTTCATATAGTTGCTTAATAACCCAATCAGTCCGCCTTTGACTGCCCAAAAGGCACCCGTTAAAACGGCTGTAGCTGCTGCATCCGATACGCCCACCATCGTATGCCATTCTATATCCCTGATTGTCACCTTTTTTAAAAAATTCCGGATGATTTTATGGAATCCGGCAATATGGGTGATCAGCTGCTTGAAATCATGAAGGCTGCTGAGTAAATCATTTTTATCAACCTGAGTGGTTTTTTGTTGTTTCATATTTTCATCGGGCCCCGATTTAATTTTTTGCTCGGCCACGATTGTGGGAGAATCATCATCGATTTTTATGACCGGTACTTCGATTTTGAATTTGATCAACCCGCCCCAGGCTCTAATCGTCAGTTTAAAATGATCATTATCATTGCCATGGAAATAATCTAAAAAAATCTTAACTTTAGTAAAAAGAATTATAAGTACAAGCACCGTGAGAAGCAGTATGGAAAGCAGCACCCATTTCATCATCTCCACAACCTTTCAGCTTATTATTATCAACAAAAAGGCAAAAAAATAAACCTGCCGAAGCAGGTCCATTTTAACGTGGTTCATATATGACGGTTGTATCGGCGAACAGGTCATGCAGTCCCTGTTTCTTTTTTGTAAAAGCAACGACCACATACAAAACCATGATGGTCGCTGAAATGAAACGGCCAATCCATTCACGGAAAATAACAGTTCCCCAAGATAGCCCTTTGCCATCCAGCTCGACTACTTTCAAGCCAAAGACCATTTTTCCGAGAGTCTGACCGAGGAACTTTGTCATTAACACAAAATACAAATAGAAGACGACTGCAGTGGCAATGGCCACGGGTGAAAAAATACTGTCTTCGATCAACGATACATCCAGCGCCCGAAACACCGGATTGATGATCATCCGGTTGATGCTTCCGATTACCACCAAGTCAAGCAGATAGGCCCAAAAACGCGTCCAAAAACCGGCATAGAGCCCGGAGTATAAATGGTATTCTGAATCACCCTTCCGATCTACATCAGTTACGGGACCTTTCCCATTTTCATAAGCATCAGCTTCGGGATTGCCCTGAACTTTACCGCTTACATAAGCGTCAGGGTCGCGCTCGCCCCGATCTTGTAACTTGCTAGTTTCAGTCTGTTCTAATGGTGTGTCGGTTCCCATTTGAAGATCCGATCTGTTATCAGAGGTTTGGGAACTATCCATGCTTTCGATTCCATTTTTTGTTTGAGAGGATTCATTGTCCCGATTTTTAAAATCATCCGAATTCATTTCTTCCCCTCCTTATTCCGCATATAAGTACATGAGTCGTGGAGAATTAGGCTGGGACAATATCTTCATCAATCCTGCCATTTCTGCGTCTTTCCCCATGATTTTTTGTGCGCTCATGCTGAAAAACGAACCAAAGCCCATGCTTTCTGTGTATTTTACGACAGTAGCGTCACCGAGTTTTTGATCCTTCCTGACACTGTCGATGACATCCTCAAGATAACCAAATCCATCAATCAGTTTCAGCTGCTTTGCCTGACGTCCATCATAAATTCGGCCATCCGCAATTTCCTTGACACGTTCAACAGACAAACCGCGCCCTTCCGAAATGACTTTCACAAAGCCCTCATAAGAGTTGTCAATCATTGATTGGAGGATTTTTCGCTCATCTTCTGTCATCGGTCTTGATGGGCTCATGATATCCTTGTATGGCCCGCTTTTGATTGTCGTGAATTCAACTCCATACTTTTCCGCAAGGCCAGCATAGTTCACTCCCTGCATGATGACACCCAGCGATCCGGTAAGCGTCTCAGGGCTTGCAAATATTTTATCCGCAGGGGCAGACACATAATAACCACCAGACGCGGCCATAGACCCCATCGACACATAAACCGGCTTTTTCGTTTCCTTTTGGATTTCCTTGATCTTGTCATGGATTTGCGCACTTTCCACGACGCCGCCACCTGGCGAGTTCACTTGAAGGATAATCGCCTTAACATCGTCACTTTCTTTTACATAATCAAGTTGCTCCATGAATGCTTGATGATTATAGAGCGGACTTTCGAAAAATGATTCAGCATCTCCTGTATCCTGGATCACTCCATTGATAGACAATACTGCTATTTTGCTCAGCATGTCACCTTCTTCGATAATTTCTTCCGCAAACATCTCTTCCGATACTGCAAACATATCTGTAAATGCATTTTCTGCGTCACTGAAAGCGAATGTCGACAGAAAATTAATAACTGTTGATGCAATGAATAATCCGACGGCTATTCCTAAAGCCGCCCACCTTTTCCCATTCATCTTGAAGCCCCCTTATGAATTTCTCTTTACTTTCAAAAACTTATGAAAAAATGATAAACTGATGTCAATAACATTTATTTTAGCAAAAGTTTTTAAAAGTGGGTAAAAATATGGAAGAAAAAAGTAATGTTTGGAGGAATTGATAATGCCAGATCGCCGCAATATTTATTTTCACCATACGCCAGACACAACCATGCTGGAAAAAGTTGAACCCCTCTATAAACTGGCACAACAGTATAATTTCAATATCATAAATGATCATCGTAACGCTAATATCATCGTCAGCGTTGGGGATGACGGTACATTCCTGCAGGCTGTCAGAAAAACAGGCTTCCGCGATGATTGCCTGTACGCCGGCATTTCGGTCACCGGTTCCTTGAATATGTACTGCGATTTCCATCTAGAAGATACAGATAAAATGATCGAAGCAATCACAAATTCACAAATCGAGGTCAGGCGCTATCCGACAATCGAGGTAACAATCGATGGAGATACAACATTTGGCTGCCTGAATGAGTTCAGCGTCCGTTCAGCGATCATCAAGGCTTTTGTAATGGATGTCTATATTGATGACAAGCATTTTGAAACCTTCCGTGGTGACGGCATGATCGTCGCAACCCCTACAGGAAGCACCGCTTACAATAAATCGGTCAACGGCGCAGTAGTCGACCCGCTGCTTCCTTGCATGCAGGTGAGTGAGCTTGCTTCAGTGAACAATAATGACTTCCGTACGCTTGGCTCATCATTCATCCTCAGCGGTGACCGGAAGCTTACCTTCAAGGTTGCCCAGGACGGCAATGATTATCCAATCATGGGAATGGATAACGAAGCACTAAGCATCCAGCATGTCGAGAAATTCGACGTCAAGCTGAGCAATAAAATCATCAAGACAGTCAAACTTAAGGACAACTCCTTCTGGGAAAAAGTGAAGAGGACATTCCTTTAAACGGAAGGTTTTTAAGGCAAAAAAAGCTCAGAGTGATCTCTGGGCTTTTTGATATGGGACTGGTTAACTACCAGCAACAACACTATTGATCGGGTTTACTAAGATTGATTCTTTTCTGAGCCTGCCAGGTATTGACCAAGCTGGGAATTCCCGCTAATAAACTCACCATAAAGCTCCACATTACATATCTCCATTCACCTGTGAATATGGAGACACCCAGGAAAAATACAAGCTGTCCAACAAGTGCAAACCAAGTTGCAATCCAAGCAAACCTTAAATTTTCCTTCATTTCACCACTCCCTTTCAGCTAACAAATCTGTTATATAGAACCTAACTTCATTTTAACATATTTTTCCTATTCGCTCAAAAAGGAAGAGCTGCGGAAAATCCCGCAGCTCTCTTCTTTTACATGGGCAAACCTTTTTCTTTTTTCCACTTGACTGACAGTGCAGCGGCCATCTTTGTCCTTGATAAGGAATATAGGATCAAAGCAGACCAGATAAATGTAAAGGCCAGCAGATGGACTGCCGAGAATGTTTCGTGATAGACGAATACACCTAATATGAGCGTCAATGTAGGTGCGATATATTGCAGGATTCCTAGTGTTGCCAGCGGGATTCTTTGCGCACCTTTTGCGAAAAATAGCAAAGGAATTGCCGTTGCTGCTCCTGCACCAGCCAGCAGCAACGTAGTCGATAATGAACCAGCAAACAGAGAGTTCGTCCCCTGAACCATAAGGTAGCCAATGTAGATCGCTGCGAGCGGCATAACGACCAGTGTTTCGAGCGCGAGGCCGACAGCAGAATCTACCTTGATCAATTTCTTCGCCAATCCGTAAAGGCCAAATGAAATGGCGAGTGATAGAGCAATCCACGGGAATTGGCCATAAGAAACCGTCATCACCAGCACACCGATTGCCGCCAGCGCAAATGATAGATATTGTAGTAAGGAAAGACGTTCCTTCAAGAAAATTATTCCCAGCAGGACGCTTACCAGCGGATTGATATAATAACCCAGGCTTGCTTGAATCATTTGATCTGTATTGACAGCCCAGATATACATGAACCAGTTAATGCTGATTAGCATGGATGCCACAGAAAGGGCAGCTAATTGCTTTTTGTTCTGGGCCAGTCCGCGCAAGGTCCCTGTGAAAAGTCCCCATTTCTTGTTAAGGACTAAAATGGCAGCGATGAAGAAAAACGACCAGAATACACGGTTTGCTAAAATTTCATCGGCATTTACATGATGCAATAGCTTCCAATATATAGGAAGGATACCCCATAATATATAAGAAAAAGCTGCGTACAGTACTCCAGCTTGTTGTTCAGTCCTTTTATCCATCAGGACAGCCTCCTAATCTTTCTAGACTCGAAATAATATCCATTATAAAGGTGGAAGTTACGGACTGACAATCTTTTTTTACGACCAATAACAGACAAATTATGCAGATTTGGCTTTTACTCGTGCTTTGATGCGACGATGGGTCGCGCTTTTTTCAGTCCTGCGTCTTTTTGTGTCTCCATAAGCGTGATGGGTGACGCTCTCTTCTCGTCCGGCGCCTTTTGGTGTCCCCATAATTCCAATGGATGACGCATTCTTTTAATTCAGCGCCTTTTGGTGTCTCCATAAGGTGGATGGATGACGCTTTTTTCGGGCCCTCCGTCTCTTCGCGTCTCCATAAGCGCTATGGGTGGCGTTTTTTTTCTGATCTACGCTTTTTGGTGTCTCCATAAGCACTATGGATTTCGCTTCTTTCGACGCTGCGTCTATTTACGCCTCCCTTTAGGCGTTGGTTGTCACTTTTTTTGAATATGTAATGGTCCAAAAAAAATAACCCACCCAGGGTTATTTTTTTTGTCGTGGTTTAAGTTTGAAGTTATAGCCAAATGTCTCTTCAGTAGAGGAAATTTTATAGCCGAATCCTGGTTTGTAATCCAGGTATATTTTATTAGGCAGTGATTCCAGAGATGTTTCCGGCACGAAGAAGTGAATGCCGCTTTCTGTGATGACTTCATCTTCAGGCTGCTTCTCCTCTACTTGCAGCTGGATGTCTGTTGCGATTGAACATGTCCCAACAAACTCTGCCAGAATTCTGATTCCTTCACTTTCGCCGAATTGGACCTTACTTAGCTCTTCCAATGCAGCGTCCCTTACTTCGATTTCCATAGATGATCACCCTTTCTATTTTAAAATATACCCAAGTTTTCTTCTTCAACGCATTCTTTGATTTTCGCATAATTAAATACAAAAAGCAGACACAATGGCCTGCCTTTTGTTTGTACTATTTATTTTGCGCCTTCCAATTCCTTCTTGCGTAATTCGATGCGGCGAATTTTACCGGAAGTGGTTTTAGGGAGTTCTTCCAGGAACTCGATCTTTCTTGGGTACTTATATGGTGCTGTCAAATCCTTCACATGCTGCTGAAGTTCAGCCACTAGATTCTCCTGATCAGGACTGACGCCGTCACGCAGGACAACAAAGGCCTTGACGATATGTCCGCGGATTTCGTCCGGTGATGCGACGACGGCACATTCTTTTACATAAGGGTGTTTGACAAGTGCATCCTCGACTTCGAAAGGCCCAATCGTATAACCAGAGCTGATGATGATGTCATCACCGCGTCCCTCAAACCAAAAGTATCCTTCTTCATCTTTGCTGGCTTTGTCTCCCGTTACATAATAATCCCCACGGAATTGCATGGCTGTCCGCTCTGGATCTTTGTAATAGTTCTTGAACAATGCAGGTGTATCAACATGGACAGCAATATCTCCTACTTCGCCAGGAGCACAAGGCTCTCCATTTTCATTGATTATCTCGACAGTGTTCCCTGGAGTCGGCTTGCCCATCGATCCCGGCCTTAATTCCATTCCTTTTGTTACACCGACAAGCAGAGTGTTTTCCGTCTGTCCATAACCATCGCGCACCTCGACATTGAAGTGCCTTTTAAATGTATCGATTACTTCACGATTTAACGGTTCTCCCGCAGAAACAGCACTGTGCAGGCCTGGGAGATTATAATCACTTAAGTTTTCCACCTTCGCCATCAGACGGTATTCCGTCGGTGTGCAACAAAGGACATTCACATTATATTTTTGTAAAAGTGACAAGTATTTTTGCGGCTCGAATTTCCCCTGGTAAACCAGGCCTGTAGCGCCTGTACCCATAACGGATAAAAATGGGCTCCAGATCCACTTTTGCCAGCCAGGACCTGCAGTGGCCCAGACAGTGTCCCCATCTTCGATTCCAAGCCAGTTTGTCGCCGCTGTGCGAAGATGCGCATATGCCCATCCGTGCGTATGGACGACTCCTTTTGGATTGCCAGTCGTGCCGGATGTATAGCTGAGGAAGGCCATATCATCACGCTGTGTATCTGCGAGCTGAAGCTCCTCCGATGCCGATTTCATTTCTTCATCAAGATGAATCCAGCCTTCTTTTTCGTCTCCAATCACGAATTTCGGCAGATTATCAGCTTCTTCGATTCCAGCGAATTCTTTTGTAAAAGGAGCATAGCTGACAATCGCTTTTACATCGCCATGGTTAATCCGATATTGGAAATCCTTCGTTCTTAACATTTCCGAACTAGGAATGACGACGAATCCCATTTTCAACGATGCAATGTACACCTGGTAGGCCTCAATCAATCTTGGCACAACGACCAGTACGACATCTCCCTGCTGCAAGCCATGCTTCAAGAAAACGTTTCCAATTTTATTCGCATTATTTAGAAGTTCCTGGTATGTAATCTCTTTTGTACTGCCCGCCTCATTTTCCCAGATGATCGCTTTTCTTTCCGGATCCTGAGCGTAACGCTCCATTTCGGACACAAGATTATACTTTTGCGGCGCAATCAATTGTTCTTTGTTCATACTCTTCCCCCTCATAAATTTTTAGGCTGCTATGCCTGTCTATCCCCACTTCCTATTATACAAAATTATTTAAAAATTTAAAATTATATGATAACACTTTTTTAATATAATAATTTTCTGCTGCATAAAAAAAAGAGCAGGGCATCTGCCCTGCTCCTTGTAGCCATATTATTCATTTGTTAATTAGCGAGAGAATCCGCCACCAAGTTGTTGTTCAGCCATTTGAACCAAACGCTTAGTGATCTCTCCTCCTACAGAACCGTTAGCGCGAGAAGTAGTTTCTCCGCCAAGCTGTACACCAAATTCAGAAGCGATTTCGTACTTCATTTGGTCAAGAGCTTGTGATACTCCAGGTACTAGAAGTTGATTTGAGCTGTTGTTGTTTGCCATGTGTTTCACCTCCTTGTGAGTATAGAATGTGTAGAAACACATGGCTTAATTCAAAACTTTAATTGGTAATTGTTCACAAATTTTTCATTTTTAAAATAGATCATCCATGGAATCATCTTCACGCTGTGAAGCCGGTTTGAGAATGATCCTTTCTGTTCCTTCAACAGCCCTTTGGATCATTTCCTCAAAGTCGAAAAAGCTCTCATAGTTCTGGACCTTATCCAGTTTCGGCTTTGTTTTGGGAGATGAAGGAACAAATACGGTACAGCAATCCTCATATGGGCGGATGGAAATATCATGGGTATCGATTTCATGGGCAATATCCATGATCTCCAGCTTGTCCATTGTTATCAATGGGCGAATGACTGGCGTTGTTGTTACTTCATTGATGGCATACATGCTTTCTAGCGTCTGGCTGGCCACCTGCCCCAGGCTTTCACCCGTGATTATCGCCAGGCCGCCCTGTTTCTCCCTGATGGCATCCGTTATGCGCAGCATCAGCCTTCTTGTCGTTGTCATCGTATAGTTTTCCGGAATTTGCTTATGGATGGCCTGCTGGATTTCTGTGAATGGCACAATATGAAGCGCAAAATGGCCGTTAACCTCGGCAAGCTTTTCAGAAAGGTCGATTACCTTCTGCTTGGCGCGTTCGCTTGTAAAAGGCGGACTGAAAAAATGGACACCTTCCACTTCGAGTCCTCTTTTCATCGTCAGATAGCCAGCAACAGGGCTGTCAATCCCGCCTGATAGCATCAGCATTCCTTTTCCACCAGATGCAGCAGGAAGCCCCCCGGCACCCTTGATCGTTTCAGCAGAAATATAGGCAGCTTCTTTCCTGATCTCTATCTGGAGATTTATATCAGGCTTCCGTACATCTACTTTCAGACCTTCCACATTTCTTAAAATATGGCCGCCAAATTCAGAATTGATTCCATTCGTATCCAACTCAAAGGTCTTGTCCGAACGTTTAGCGGTTATTTTAAAGGTCTGGCCAGGCTTATGGATTTTCCTGAAAAGATCCAGCGCTGCATCTTTCATTTTTTCGAGATCTTTCTCGACTTTCATTGCCGGGCTGAAGGATTGGATTCCGAAGATTCCTTTCAGCTTCTCTCCAACCCCATCGCTATCTTCACCATTCAGAAGGATGAACATGCGATCGCGCTCTGCCTTGATGGATGCATCCGGATAGTCGCTTAATGCCCTTTTGATATTTTTCCTTAGACGATCGATGAATTTATTCCTGTTTCTTCCCTTAGTCGATATTTCTCCATACCGAACCAAAATGCGGTCATACATCATTTCTTTACTACCTCGCTTAAATGTTTTACTGTATCTGCAATTGCCTTTGCGGCTATTTCTGCTTCTTCTACTGTATTACTGAATGTCAGGCTGACCCTGATCGCGCTTTCCGCTTCGTCCTGAGGAACTCCCATTGCCAGCAATGTTTTGCTCGCAGCCTTCTTTTTCGATGAGCAGGCACTGGTCGTCGATACATATATATTTTTTTCTTCCAGTGCATGCACGAAAGTTTCCGCCTTCAATCCTTTAATTGAAAAATTCAGGATATGGGGTGCACGATTTTCTTTTGGAGTGTGAATGGTTAATTCCTTTATTTGGCTTATGCCATTTCTTAATCTTTCCATAGCTGCTGCCATTTGATTCAGCTTTTCTTTTTTCTGTTCAAGCGTCATCCTCAGTGCCTTTGCCATCGCAACCATGCCTGCTACATTTTCTGTTCCGCTGCGCTGCTTCCATTCCTGATTCCCGCCGGAGAATAATGGTGACAAATTAACACCTTCTTTGATGAACAATGCACCCGTCCCTTTAAGTCCGTGGAATTTATGGCCCGAAATGGTAGCCATGTGGATCCCGGCTTCATAAAAGTTTAACGGCACCTTCCCTACTCCCTGAACATAGTCAACATGGAAAAACGCTTTAGGATACTTACTAAGGAGTTTTCCAATTTCCTTTACTGGCTGAATCGTGCCGACTTCATTATTAACATGGATCACGGACACTAGGATGGTATCATCACGCATTTCTTTCTCTATCGTATCCGCGCTGATGAAGCCATTAGCATCCGGTTTTACATAGGTTATTTCATAGCCGAGCGATTCAAGCTGCACCATGGCATTGTGGATTGAAGCATGCTCAATCCCGCTCGTAATAATATGCCTGCCTCTTTCCCTGTGGGACAACGCGATCCCTTTTATTGCAAGATTATTGCTTTCTGTTCCTCCAGATGTGAACAGGATTTCCGTTTCTTTTACATTCAGGAGCTTTGCCACCTGGGAACGTGCCTGTTGAAGCAGCTTTTCAGCCTGGCCGCCGATTTTATGAAGAGAGGAAGGATTTCCGAAAAACTCCTCTGATACCTTTAAAAATGAATCCAATACTTCTTTATAGGGTTTGGTTGTGGCACTGTTGTCTAAATAAATCATCATATCCCCCCTGTCGTTCATGCTAACTAAAAATCTTACCATAAGAAATAATCAATGAAAAATCATTATTGATATTTTGTAGTATGCCCTGAGTCACCTATCCCGCAAAAAAACAGGTCTCCATTTCGGAGACCCATGTTTTACATTACTCTTTTTCAGATAACATTTGCTCAATTCTTTTCAGAGCACCAGGATCCACTTCCTCAATTGCAGTGGCCGCCTGTTCAAGTGCATCACGATAATCATAATTGCGGAAATGCTCTTCTGCTTCTTGTAGCCCGCGGTCAACCGAAGGATAGCGGCTTCGATACCTGTTTCCATATTGGATGACCCGCTCGGCCAGCATAACGGTCTCGACGATTTCTTCAGTCGCCGCTTCCAGCTTATCAACTGTCAGCACAGAAATTTCAAGGTACTGCTGGAGAACAGGAATATCAAGCGGTTTTTCCTCAAGCTTTTCATTGACTTGTTTAATGCTTTCATTGGCATCTTCAAGAAGGTATTTGTAGTCCTGAGACAAACCAGGCATATTGCTTTTGGAAACGGTGCGGATCAGTTCTGAAATCTTTTTCGACAGATCCCTTACCTTTTCCCTGGCCAGTATTTCATCCTTCCTGAGGGCACTCAACTTTTCCATCAATACTTTTTGCTCTTCGACAAGTTGATCAAGCTGCTCTTTTGCTTCTTCAAGCTCCTGTTTGATCAAGCTTTGCGCTGTATCATTTTCAGTGATTCTGTGGTCGATCAGCTCAAACCGCTTTAGAAGGCCCTTGAGCTGCTGCTCGACATTTGTCTGTGCTGAGAGCTCTTTGTCATTAAGGTGATAGCTCTCCTGGATATGCTTTGTCTCTTCTTTGAGCGTCTTGCTTTCTGTTATCGCTTTTACAAGGATTTCCTTCGCCTCATGCTCCGTCTGCGTAATATATTGCTTAGCCATTACTTCCTCTTCAAGGAGGTCGAATAACTTCTCAACACGTTCCTTTAACCCCTGAATACCCTGTTCAGCAATTTCGACATCGCCTTTTTCCAGAGAGGCCATACAATCCGTCAATTCTTTATTGATTGCCTCAACTTCTTGAGTAGCGTTCAGATGTTCAAGAACATATCCTTGCGCAGTCATTTCTCTGACTCCGTCCTTTAGCTCGCTGACCTGGGTTGGGATGGCCGATTGGCAATCATGCAACAGCGCTGGAATGTACTCCATTTTCCTGGATACTTCTTCAAGCAATGCCTGGATGGCTAGCACCGTTTCCCTTGCTTCAAGGTAGTTGCCGTTTTCCGTTTTCTCATCAAAATCAAGGAATTTAGCCTGGATGTTTTCCAGCATCTCTTCTAGACTCGCCTCTGCGCTTCCGAAGCTGTGGCGATGTGAAAGAAGGTTTTTCTTGTTTTCTCTGTATTGTTCCTTCAGCCCATCGATTTCTTCGCGGTTCTTTTCTTCACTTCCGACAAGCTCATTCAGTTCACCTAGGATCTTTTTGATCTTATCTTCCGTTTCCGTCAGCTTGCGGTCAATGATTGCCAGAGATTCCTTCGCCTTTTTGAACCTATATTTATCGATATATTCTTCCGCATCGAACAGATAATCCTCGATGCCCGGCAGCTTGGATGTCACAAGTTCATCCCACTCCTGGCGCCAGCGTTCGAAAAGCTCCTCTGTCTGGCCCGTCATGTTCAGCTGTTTTACCTTTGACATCTCATCCAGTACCGGCCGGTTCATGATATCGATTTTCCAGGATTCGTACCGGTCGACCTCACTGTAATACCTTCGTTTCATAAAGTATCCGATTAAAAAAAGTATTAGTAATAAAATAATTCCGCCAATTATGTACTCCATTGTTATCCCCCTGGCCTCACAAATTCCAAGTTCTGAATCCTTCTATATAAAATGAATGGATAAATGCGTGTATAATGTATTTATATTACCATGTAAACGACAATTTTTGACTATTAAATTCATATTTTTTGTTGAAATTATCCGAATTAAGCTGATTTAACTTGAAATCTTGCTTAAGATCTCACGATAGGAGGCCTGGAGTCATGAAAGATGGCCACGTCCACACGTCTTTTTGCCCTCATGGCACAAAAGATTCATTAGATGACTATATACAGAGAGCACTGCAGCTTGGCTACACGGAAATTACCTTCGCCGAGCATGCCCCTTTGCCAGAAGGATTCATAGACCCTACACCGATGAAGGACAGCGCAATGCGGTATGAGGAATTGGAATCATACTTTCAAAGTATCGAAGAAGCAAAGGGAAGATACAGCGGGAAAATAAAAATCAATACTGGTTTCGAGATTGATTTTATCGAAGGATACGAGACTCAAACGGCCAATTTCCTCAACGAATTTGGACCAAAGCTAGATGATGCCATTTTATCGGTCCATTTTTTAAAAAATCCTGCTGGAAAATACGATTGCCTTGATTACAGCCCGGACAAATTTGGGGAAATGGTGAAAGAATACGGATCTGCAGAAAATATCCATCACCACTACTATCAAACCGTATTAAAATCCATTCGTACTGATTTGGGTCCATATAAACCAAAACGTATCGGACATATAACCCTGGCGAATAAGTTCCGCTTAAAATATTCAATTGTGCAGGAATGTTCTGATGAGATCATTGAAATCCTGGAGACAGTTTCAAAGCAAGGCTATGAACTCGATTATAACGGAGCGGGTACGGCAAAACCGTTATGCCGTGAGCCATATCCGCCAGATTGGGTAATCAGCGAAGCCAAAAAGCTTGGGATCAGGCTTGTGTACGGATCTGATGCACACCAGGCGAAGGAATTGGGACAGGGACTTGATATGATGGAGACAAAAAAATAAGGAAGCCGGCGTAATACCGGTTTCCTATATGTTGATCAGCATTTTCCCCTGAACTTGATGCCCTGTACAAAGGGTTCCCTTGATCCATTGGGAGACCTCATGGCTATACTTATCAGCAAAGTATTTTTCATGTGGCTGCACGTGCAGAACCTCTGTCACATAATGGGTGTTCAAGAACGGCATCGACAGCAGCCCTTTTAACTGTAAAATGCTGAACTGGATGGAATGCTTCTTGAATTCTCCGTTCTCCATCCCTATTTCAAGCACTTTTTTAAACATATAGCGTTCTTTAACGTGGTAGGTGGACATAATTTCCCTGACAATCTGGGAATCAATCGTCATCTCCCTTAATATGAACCTTGTCAATTGGGTGTTCTGGCATTGGTATCTCAAAACATTGTCTGCCATTGCATTCAGGGATAACTCCGCACCGCATTCCAGCAGTGAAAACCCTTTTTCCAATTCTTCAAGATAGCTTTCGAAAAAAACGGTGAAACATTTTTCGAGGAGTCCATTCTTATTTCGGAAGTAATATGAGATATTCGCTGCATTCACGTCTGCCTTTGCTGCAATATCCCTTACTGATGTCCCATTGAACCCCTTTGTATTGAATAAGTAGATGGCCGCATCAATAATTGCAGCTTTTGAATTTTTTCTCATTGCTCCGCCCCTCACTTTCCGCAATTAACCTTACTGTTTACCTTTCTGGAAATGATTTAAATTTCCTTTATAAAAAGCTCGACAAAGTCTCCATTGTTTCGCCGATTTTTGATACAATGTAGATTAAAACTTCATGAATGAGGGGGAAAAACTGTGTTTAAAGTCGAAACATACAGTGACAGCCGTGAAAAAAATTACGATTTATTGATCAAGCAGCTTAAAGCTCTGCTAGAGGATGAAAAAAATGCGATTGCGAATTTCAGCAACGCTTCGGCTTTATTGAACCAATTTCTCGATCGTGTTAACTGGGTCGGCTTTTATCTGATGGAGGATGGAGAGCTTGTCCTAGGACCATTCCAGGGCCTTCCAGCCTGTGTAAGAATCCCGCTCGGCAGAGGAGTTTGCGGGACAGCTGCTTCGAAACAGGAAACATTGAGAATTGAAGATGTCCATGCCTTCCCTGGGCACATCGCATGTGATGCCGCTTCACAATCCGAAATCGTCGTTCCAATGATGAAAGACGGGCAAGTCATCGGCGTCCTTGATATTGATTCACCGGAAAAGAACCGCTTTGATGAGCTGGATCAGCAAAAACTCGAGGAATTCGTTGAAGTGCTCTTACAGTATATAAACTAGTTCTTTGCATATAACATATAGAAACCCTCCCATCTTCCGGGAGGGTTTTGTTAAGATATTAAATCGTTCCTGATTCCAAGGTGCTTTCTTTCCTGACAGCCTCGAATGCTGCCTCCAGATCATCCCTGATATCCTGCCATGCTTCCAATCCGACTGAAAGCCTGAGCATATTGTCTTTAATCCCCATTTTTTCTCTTGCTTCTTGCGGCACTACTGCATGAGTCATGGTCGCCGGGTGCTGGATCAATGTTTCTGCATCCCCAAGGCTAACCGCAATTTTAATCAGTTTCAGCTTGTTGATGAAGGCCTGCGCTTCCTTTTGGCCTCCCTTGATATTGAAGGAAATAAGACCGCCCGGCTTGCGCATTTGCTTTTTCGCGATGGCATAATCAGGGTGCTTGGGATCGCCAGGGAAAATGACTTCTTCAACCGCTGGATGGCCAGAAAGATACTCTGCCAATTTTTCAGCATTGTCACAATGGCGGTCCATCCTTACTGGCAATGTTTTAAGGCCGCGAAGCAATAACCATGCATCAAATGGAGAGATGACGCCGCCAATGTCCTTTTGGGTCGTCATGGCGATTTTTTGCATGATTTCCTTTGGTCCGACGGCTAAACCTGCGATGACATCACCATGTCCGCAAATATACTTCGTTGCGCTGTGGATGACGAAATCACATCCAAGCTCAAGAGGATTCTGCAGATAAGGTGAGCTGAAAGTATTATCAACAACTACCGGAATTCCTTTTTCCCTCGCTACATCCGCTACCATTTCGAGGTCTACAAGTCTCATTGTTGGGTTAATCGGCGTCTCGATATAGATGACTCTTGTCTCTGGGGTAATGGCAGCCAATACTTCTTCTCTCGTCGACATCATCGAAAAATCATGGTTGATCTCATATTTTTCTTTCATGAGCTGCAGAAGTCCGAATGTACAACCATACACTCCCTGCGAACAAAGAATATGGTCGCCTGTCCGTGTGAGTGCTACAAGTATCGCAGAGACAGCAGCCATCCCTGATGCGAACGCAAGGGCTTTTTTCCCTTTTTCAATCGTAGCCATCCTTTCTTCAAGCATCGCCACTGTAGGATTTCCCAGACGTGAATAGATGAATCCTTCCTCTTCTCCTGCGAAGCGCCTTTCACCCTGTTCAGCAGTATCGAAAGTGAACGTACTAGTTTGAAATAATGGAGGTGCAAGACTCCCCCTGAATTCGTCCGATTTATATCCGGAATGGATTACTTCTGTTTCGAATCTTTTCTCTCCCATTATGATTCCTCCTATAAGTTCTGTAAACGCTTACAAAATACCCCCATAATCAGGATATGACATTTACCCCTTTATTGAAAGTAATTTCTCTCACACCTCGACAAAAAGTCCTGTGGTCTGCTAAACGAAAAAAGCACTCATTCCTGAGTGCCACTAAAGTCTAAATTGTCTTCATTCTGGACGACTACTTTATTTTTACCTGATCCTTTTGCAACGTATAAAGCCTGGTCTGCCCTCTTGAACACAGTCTTGGTTGTGTCCTCCTGCCCCCTGATCCATGTGGATACACCGCATGAAACCGTGACATTCGGATTTGTATTCTTCTCGACTTTATCAACCAGCCTATTCGCAATCCTCACACCGGTCTCAAGTGGGGCTCCTGGCAAGTAAATCGCCAGCTCCTCTCCTCCCCATCTCGCACCAATGTCTGTTCCGCGGATATTATTGACAATCTGTCGAGCCAGCTGAATGAGTACTTCGTCTCCAATTTGATGGCCATACTGATCATTGACACTTTTAAAATTATCAATATCAATTAATATAAAGGTTCCCTGCTGATCTTCCAGCATGGATAGATTCATCTTTTCATCCAAATATCCACGAGAATATAGCTTCGTCAAATGATCGGTCACGACCATTTTCTCCAGCTCTTCCCGAAGCATTGAATTTGTGAAAGCCAGAGTGGAATGATGGATAAGGGACTGAAGCAGCTTGAATGTATCAAACGCAAAGTGATAAGGCTCTTCATGCATGACAAGCGCAAATCCTTTTAATTCTCCGCTTTGAATCATCGGCACACCCATGATCGAGTGGAAGTGCAGGGGAGAGTCTTCCCGATCAACTGAGATATCTCCGAGGAACAGTGGCTCCATATCCTGCCTGACCCTTTTGGCGACCCTCAAAATATAGTTGGACGCATCCTTTGAAAAGAAAAAGCTGGTGCTTCCTTGGAGGACCGAGTAATCATCATGCTCTTCGTCAAGCATAATGAATCCGACTTCCTGAGCATTAAAGGACTTAATGATTTGTCCGCAGATAAATTTCATTGTATCTGTCAACCGCAAACTTGTATTCAGCTGATGGGAAGTTTCATTGATCAGCTGCAAATCGGCAATCAATTTCCTGGATTGCTCATAAAGCTTGGCATTTTCGAGTGCACTCCCAGCAGTATTGGCGAGCAGCTTGATAAACTCTACTTCGTTTTGCGGGAAAACCTGTGAGTTAGGGGCAATGACTTGCAAAACACCATAAACACCCTGTTTTCCTTTTAAAGGTGCGTACATGATAGAATTTTTTTCGATGACAGAATCCTCGAACTGAATCTGTCCGCTTACATAGGATTGCATAGCAGTCAGGTTATCGCTGTCGTATTCAAGGTCTCTGACCGGTAATCCACCGTACCCCTTATGGTCATGGGACAATAGCAGGTAATAAGTAAAGGAAGGATATACGTCCCTAAGGGTTGAAATGATTTCACCCAGCACGGCATCCATATCCATGGTTGAATGGAATTTCTTTGTTACCCTGAATAATTGCTTATACCGTTTTTCTTCCTCTAATGTTTCCGCCAGGCTGCGCACTTTCTCAATGAACACATTGCATTCAAATGATAGCTTATTGAGGAAGCGGTCTGACAATCGGTTTAGGCTGTCACTGTTCATTTGGAAGCCAAACAAGCCCTTCAATTTTTCATTATCCTTCAAAACCAGCAGCAATTCATGCTGGGGCATGGATTCCGGATATTTAATGAAGGTATACGGTTCAGCTGCAAATTCATTCACTAGGCAATGAGGAACTCCGTCATCAGCCGATAGACGGGTTGTAGCCTCCAAGAACATCCCTTGATTCCATTCCTGGCAGCTGTAAAAGTCGACCTCATGTGCTTTCAGAAGTTCTTTTAAAATAGCCATCATTTTCGAGAGAACCTCTGAGGAAGAAAAAGAGAAGCTGCCAGTGCTGATCAAATCAAAAAATTTGCTTTTCAGTTCCAATATTATTTCCCGTTCTAATAAATCTTCCATATATATCACCTGTTTTAAAATCACTTAAAAGCGATTTGTAAGTAGCTGTTTTGACAGGCAGCAGCCTGAATAAACGAACATGATCTATCACGTGGCAAGGTAATATCCAAATATTTGAAAAATAAAACAATTACTATTCATTATACCATAGACCTAGTATATTAGTATGATATAAAAGACAAACTTTTTAGCAAAGAAAGCTAGATAAGATAGGATTGATTTTTTAATATACCCTTGACTTTTCACGAACAAAAATTATATAATACTCTTTGTGTAAAATATCGCAGCCTATGTGGTCTACATTATGTATGTATTTTGTTCCTCAAACCGTGTTTGATGGTGTATCTCGTAACCCGCTGCTGCTAGGGCGAAGGTACATGAAAACAAAATACCCATAAATGTTTAATCACAATCTGTTTTTATTTTACAAAATAAAAACTAAGGAGGAGTCATTCATGGCTCGTTATACCGGCCCAAGCTGGAAACTATCCCGCCGTCTTGGAATTTCACTAAGCGGTACAGGTAAAGAATTAGAAAAACGCCCTTACGCACCAGGTCCTCATGGTCCTAACCAGCGTAAAAAGCTATCCGAATACGGATTGCAACTTCAAGAGAAGCAAAAGCTTCGCCACATGTACGGAGTTACTGAGCGCCAGTTCCGTAACTTGTTCGACAAAGCAGGCAAAATGCCTGGTAAGCACGGCGAAAACTTCATGATTCTTCTTGAAGCACGCCTTGACAACGTTGTTTACCGTCTTGGTCTTGCTCGCACTCGTCGTGCAGCTCGCCAGTTAGTAAACCACGGCCACATCATGGTTGATGGCGCACGCGTAGATATCCCATCTTACCGCGTAGCTCCTGGCCAGACAATCACACTTCGTGAAAAGTCTCGCAACCTTGACGTAGTTAAAGAAGCAATCGAAGTAAACAACTTCGTACCTGACTTCTTGACTTTCGATGCAGACAAGCTAGAAGGAACTTTCACTCGCATGCCTGAGCGTTCAGAACTTCCAGCTGAAATCAACGAAGCTCTTATCGTTGAATTCTACTCTCGTTAATAGAGTGCTTAAAGAACCCCAGCCGACTTGGCTGGGGTTTTTGTTTGTTTTCTTGCTCATCATTTCCTGACCTCTACTTTTAAATTTGGTCGATATAATCGAAAATGTGGTCGATATATTGAAAAATCCGCTGATATATTCGAAAATGTGGTCGATAAAGCTAAAATCAGGTATCTAATTGATAAAAGAAACAGCCACCTGGGTTCCAGGATGGCTGTTTCTTCATCTATATAAGCTGTTTCCCACATCAATCTCTAGTATTTAATCATAAAGTACTTCTTTTTGCCTCGGCGGATGATGGTGAATTGTCCTTCGATCTTATCTGCATCGCTTAGGACATATGCAGTATCGGTTACACGTTCTCCGTTCAGGGAGACAGCGCCGTTTGATACATCTTCACGTGCCTGGCGCTTGGATGGAGAGATTTTTGCTGCGACCAATAAGTCGACTAACCCTTGCTCCTCTTCCCCTTCAACTGTAAAAGAAGGAACGTCCTTGAAGCCTTGTTTGATTTCATCAGCACTCAGGTTTTTGATATCGCCGCTGAAAAGGGCCGCTGAGATCCTGATTGCCTGCTGAAGGGATTCTTCGCCATGGATCATGCGTGTCATTTCTTCAGCGAGTGCTTTTTGTGCTTTGCGCAAATGTGGCTCTTCCTCAACTGCTTTTTCCAAAGCCTCGATTTCTGCTTTTTCTAAGAATGTGAAGAATTTCAAGTATTTCACAACATCGGCGTCAGCTGTGTTGATCCAGAACTGGTAGAACTCGTATGGAGAGGTCTTTTCCGGATCGAGCCATACAGCGCCGCTTTCTGACTTCCCGAATTTTGTTCCATCTGCCTTCGTCACAAGCGGGATTGTCAGGCCAAATGCCTTGGATCCTTCTGCTGACATTTTACGGATTAATTCGAGACCTGTTGTAATATTGCCCCACTGGTCACTTCCGCCAATCTGGAGCTTGCAGTCGTGCTTTTCGTATAGATGGAAGAAATCCATCGCTTGCAGGATTGTGTAAGTGAATTCTGTGAACGAAATACCTGTGTCAAGCCTCGAAGCGATTGTATCCTTGGCCAGCATGTAATTCACACCAACATGCTTACCGAAGTCACGCAGGAATGTAACGACATCCATGGAACCGGCCCAATCGTAGTTGTTGACCATCATCGCTCCATTTTCGCCTTCAACGCTGAAAATTTGCTCAAGCTGCTTCCTGATGCCGTCTACATTCAGTTGAACTTGCTCAAGTGTCTGCAGCTTGCGTTCCTCACTCTTTCCGCTTGGGTCACCAATCAATCCAGTTGCGCCTCCGACTAGGACGATCGGACGATGGCCTGCATTCTGGAAGCGTCGCAATGTTAAAAACGGAAGAAGATGACCAATATGCATGCTGTCCGCTGTCGGATCGACACCACAGTATAGTGAAATTTTCTCCTTCGAAAGCAGGTCCTTCATTCCCTCTTCATCTGTTTGCTGGTAAATAATCCCGCGCCATTCGAGGTCTTTTAGTAATTCCATATTTTCTTCCTCCATTCAAAAATATATTTCGTAACCGGATTTTTGCGAAAAATAAAAAACGCCCCTGCAATAAATGCAGGGGCGCTGTATGCGCGGTACCACCCGGCTTGAAAACAAAATAAAAAAATGTCTTCCACTCAATAAAATAACGGTTAAACCGGCCGCGGCTACTATATACTCAATTCACTGCGGCGCTCAGGGAGGTAATTCATCCTTCTGTTTGTACCGGCTCACAGCACCCGCCGGCTTTCTGAAACATTGACAGAAGCACTACTGGTTCCCTTCACAGCTTTTTGCTATAAAGTTAATAAAGCATTTTTACCATAAAGCGATATATATTGTCAAATTCGACATTAATTTTCAGAAAAATTCACATTAACATCTATTCGACAGCCTGTTTATGCTATAATGTATGTGATTTTAGGGGGAATGATATGAATGCATGAAGGAAAACAGGCTTGGAAAGAGAAGCTTAAATCCTTTGGTGCTTTTTTTACGAATAAAAAGACCGTAAAAGGAGCCAGGATTACTTATTCGGTTGTCTGGAACATGCTGTTGTTATTGATCATTGTATTGGTTCTCGGCGGTGGTTTCGCCGCAGGTGCAGGTGCAGGCTACTTCGCATCCCTTGTCAAAGATGAACAAATCCGACCTTATGAAAACATGAGGAAAGATATATACAACTATGAAGAAACCTCGGATTTATATTTTGATAATGATGTTTATCTTGGCAAGCTCCGAACGGATCTCTATCGTGAGGAAGTCAAGCTTGATGATATGTCGAAGCATTTGGTAAATGCTGTAGTCGCAACTGAAGATGAGTATTTTTACGAGCATGATGGCGTTGTACCAAAAGCAATCATGCGTGCGCTTTTCCAGGAGGTCACAAACTCAGCGACATCCTCCGGGGGAAGTACACTGACACAGCAGCTCATCAAGAACCAAATCCTGACGAATGAAGTTTCCTTCGAGCGAAAAGCGAAAGAAATCCTGCTCGCACTTCGTCTCGAGAAATTTTTCGATAAAAAGGAAATCCTTGAAGCCTATCTGAATGTCGCTACATTCGGTCGAAACGCAAACGGCAGTAACATTGCCGGTGTCCAGGCCGCAGCAAAGGGAATCTTCGGAAAAAATGCGAAGGACCTTTCACTGCCTCAGGCAGCTTTCATTGCCGGACTTCCGCAGAGTCCATTCGGCTATACACCGTTTAGCAGTGACCACGGTAAGTTGAAGGATCCTGCAGGTCTAGAGCCTGGCCTATCAAGATACAAAACTGTCATTACAAGAATGCATGGAGCAGGCTTCATTACGGATGATGAGTTCAAGGAAGCCATCAACTATGATATCACAAAGGACTTTGTAAAAGAGGTTCCAAGCGATAACACAGTTGAGCAATATCCATTTTTGACGTTTGAAATCGAGGCACGTTCCGTTGAAATTCTGGCTAATATTCTCGCAGAAAGAGATGGATATGAACTCGAAGATTTGAAAAAAGATGAGAAATTACTGGCAGAATATCATGCACTTGCAGACCGAGACATCCGCCAGAATGGTTATAAGATTTATACGACCATCAATAAAGAGATTTATGAAAAGATGCAGGAAACTGCAAAGAATTACCCTTACTATGGAAGTGAAAAACCTCAGGAAGTTCCTGATCCGGATGATCCAAACAAAACAGTTGTAATCCAGGAGCCAGTTGAAATCGGTGCCACTTTGATTGAAAATAAATCTGGTAAAATCATCAGCTTTGTCGGTGGCCGCAACTTTAAGCGTGAACAGACGAACCATGCCACAAGGGCTCCTAGACAGAATGGCTCAACGATGAAGCCGCTTCTTGTTTATGCACCAGCGATGGAGCTAGGGACATTGCATCCAGGGTCAATTCTTCCAGACGTACAGGTATTTTTAAATGGCCCTAACAAGGCATGGCCTAATAACTATGATATGAGATACAGCGGTTTGACAACAGCAAGACATGCGCTGACAAAATCCTACAACGTACCAGCAGTTCTTGCGTATAAAAATATATTGAACCAACGTCCGGCTAACTTCCTTGATAAAATGGGATTTTCGAATTTGCAACCTGATGATTATACCAACAAGGCTACCGCTATCGGTTCATTGCGCGGCGGTGTTACAGTCGAAGAAAACACCAACGCATTTGGTACATTCGCTAATGGCGGGAAATTCATCGATGCTTACATGATCGAGAAGATCGTCGACAAAAATGGTGAGATCGTATTCCAGCATAAATCTGAACCGGTAGATGTGTTCAGTCCACAGACCTCTTACTTAACGATTGATATGATGCGTGATGTTATTAACCGAGGTACTGCGACTGCTGTAAAAGGCAGGCTGAAGTTCGGTTCTGACTGGGCCGGCAAAACAGGGACTGGTCATGAGTATATCGATTCATGGTTTGTGGCAACCAACCCGAATGTGTCTTTCGGTGTGTGGCTTGGATACGATACGCCAAAAGCCCTTCAAAGAAGTTACAAAGGACTGAGTTATGGAGTCCGTACTCAATACATCTGGGCAGACCTGATGAACGACGCTTATGACGTTGCTCCACAGCTAGTCGATCCTGAAGAACGATTCAAGATGCCTGGCGGAATCGTCAAGAGATCTTACTGTGCAGTATCCGGATTGCTCCCTTCAAGTGCTTGCTCCAAAGCAGGACTTGTTGAATCAGATTACTTCATAGCGAAATATGCACCAACTAAAGTGGACGACAGTCTCGTTGAAAACAAATTTGTCACTGTCGGCGATAAGCGCTATATAGCACTTGATTCAACTCCGGCTGAATTCACTGATACTGGAGTAATATTGAATCCAGAATATATGGAAAGCATCATCGGCCATAAAATAAGAGATCCGCAGCAACTCATTCCTAAAAAGGATGCATGGAACAAAATTCTTGTTGCGGACGATAAGCTGAGTGAGAATGGCAAGACTCCTGGAGCATTGGGAATCAAGCTTTCCGGCAAGACTATTACATGGGGCAAGCACCCAGAAAATGATATTGTCGGATACAGAATCTATAACAACAAGAAAAAAGTCGGCAGCATCAAGGCAGGAGAAGCCCTGAGCTTCAATGCAGGTGACGGATCATTCTATGTTACGGCAGTCGATATTGCCGGAAAAGAATCAGCACCATCCAATATCATTGAAATCGGGCAGAAGCCAGAGCCTAAGGATCCTCCGGCCGATCCTAAACCGAAAGACCCGCCGCCAACTGACCCTAAACCAAAGGATCCTCCTAAGCCACCGCCGCCACCACCTGGAGATGGAGATGGAGATGGGAACGGAGATGGAGATGGAGATGGGAACGGAGATGGAGAAGGAGACGGAGATGGGAATGGCGATGGAAATTAGCCTATAAGTAAAGAAACACCGCATCCAAATTGGAGCGGTGTTCTTCTTTTTCAGGCATAAAAAGAGCGTGAAACTCGGTTTCACGCTCTTCTCCACCTTTTATTAATCTTCCATTGTAGACAGATCGCCAGTAGGGAGATCCAATTCCCATGCCTTCAATACACGGCGCATAATCTTACCGCTTCGTGTCTTAGGCAGCTTATCACGGAATTCAATTTCGCGTGGAGCAGCATGTGCAGCAAGGCCTTTTTTAACGAATTGGCGAATCTCTTCGATCAATTCATCCGACTGCTCATAACCGTCACGCAATGCGATGAACGCCTTGATAATTTCACCACGGACCGGGTCCGGCTTGCCAATGACACCAGCTTCAGCTACTGCAGGGTGTTCAACAAGCTTGCTTTCAACTTCAAATGGTCCGACACGCTCACCAGAAGTCATGATGACATCATCAATTCGCCCCTGGAACCAGAAGTAGCCATCTTCATCCATATACGCTGAGTCACCGGAAACGTACCAGTCACCAGGCATGAAGTAAGACTCATACTTCTGCGGGTTGTTCCAGATTGTATGCATCATCGATGGCCAGCCCTTTTTGATCGCCAAATTGCCCATTCTGTATGGCGGTAATTCATTGCCCTGATCATCGACGATGGCAGCATTTACGCCCGGGATTGGTTTCCCCATTGATCCAGGCTTGATTTCCATGCTTGGATAGTTACAGATTAATTGTGCTCCAGTCTCTGTCATCCACCAAGTATCATGGATACGCAGGTTGAACACCTTCATTCCCCATCTTACTACCTCTGGGTTCAATGGTTCGCCGACACTCAGGATATGGCGAAGACAGCTAAGGTCGAACTTCTTCACTACCTCATCCCCTGCACCCATCAGCATTCTGAAAGCTGTTGGAGCACTGTACCAAACCGTCACTCCGTACTCTTCGATCATCTTATACCATGTCTCTGGATTGAAACGTCCGCCAATGATGACATTGGATGTTCCCGCAAGCCATGGACCAAAAATTCCATATGATGTTCCTGTTACCCAGCCAGGATCCGCGGTGCACCAGTAAACATCATCTTCTTTAAGGTCAAGTACCCATTTGGCCGTTTGATAATGCTGGATCATCGCATTATGTACATGAAGTACGCCCTTAGGTTTTCCAGTGGAGCCGGAAGTATAATGTAAGATCAGGCCGTCTGTACGGTCAACCCACTCGATATCAAGCTTTTTGCTGGCTTCAGCTAGCTTTTGCTTAAAATCAACATACTTATCGTTTTCTTCAATATTGTCACCAACAAGAAGAATATGCTTCAAGTCAGGAAGCTCATCCACAGGAACACGCTCAAGAAGCTCAGGCGTCGTTACTAGTACCTTTGCCCCGCTGTCCTGCAATCTGTCACGTACAGCACCTTCCATGAATGCTTCGAAAAGAGGGCCAACTATCGCGCCTAGCTTGACTGCCCCGAGAACTGCAAAATACAGTTCTGGAGAACGAGGCATGAAGATAAACACGCGGTCTCCTTTTTCTACATCACCATAAGTTTTGAAGACATTTCCTGCTTTATTGGAAAGCTCCTTCATTTCTTTAAAAGTATATTTTTCTTTGCGTACCCCGTCCTGATAATAAAGCGCAACTTTATTTTTCCTGAATCCTTCAGCATGTCGGTCGATCGCTTCATAAGCCATATTGACCCTGCCTGTCTCAGACCAGGAAAACTCTTTCTCTGCTTCACTCCAATCAAATTGGCCATGAAGCTCTTGATAATTCTTTAAATTATGATCCCCTTGTGTAACTGGTAGCGCTTCCACTTTCATATATCCATCCCCCTTGGCTTTATATTTAAAATATATTATAGTATAAAAATTCGATTTTCTCAATTTTTAAAATATTTATAGTAGATAAAAGACTACTTTTGGTTTGCTTTTCCACACTGAAAAGTCATAAACTAAATACAGAAAATTTTGTGAAAGCGCTTTTATTTGTTAGATTTTATGTATAATAGAGTTATCGTTTGAAATGTTGACGGGTGGTGACTGAATGGAACATAAAAAGACTTATAACGCAAAAGAATTAAAAACTCCCCATGGCCGTTTGATCATTGAAGGCCCGATTTCTCCTGAAAAACTCGCAAGCTATGAATTCCACAAAGATCTGGTGGCTTTCCGGCCTCCTGCTCAACAGCACAAGGCGCTGGTAGAGATTGCCGGTCTGCCGGAGGGCAGGATCATTGTAGCGCGTTCAGGCCATATGATTGTCGGCTATGTTACTTATCTGTACCCAGACCCGCTTGAAAGATGGTCTGAAGGAAAAATGGAAGATTTAATCGAACTTGGTGCTATCGAAGTCATTCCTGAATTCCGGGGGAGCTCGGTCGGCAAAAACCTGCTGATCGTTTCCATGATGGATGACGCAATGGAAGATTATATCATTATCACGACTGAATACTACTGGCATTGGGACCTGAAAGGAACCGGCTTGAATGTTTGGGAATATCGCAAGGTAATGGAAAAAATGATGAATGCCGGCGGCCTAACCTGGTACGCGACAGATGATCCGGAAATCAGCTCCCATCCAGCAAACTGTCTGATGGCACGGATTGGAAAAAGAATTCCGCCTGAATCCGTTCAGAAATTCGACCAGCTGCGGTTCATGAACCGTTTTATGTATTGATGATTAATAAAAGCCTCATCATGCAAGGAGGAAGGAATCATGATCGTCGAGGAAATTATGAAAAGAGAGGTCACAACACTTTTCCCTGAAAATACAATCGCGGATGCAATCAAGCTAATGTCAGATAAAAAGATCCGCCATATTCCGATTGTCGATAAGGATCAAGGTGTCATTGGCCTGGTGTCTGACCGGGATATCAAGGATGCCGCTCCGTCGGTTTTTCATTGGGATGAACATAAGGGTGAACTTGAGAATCCAGTCAAGTCCATTATGACGACTAATGTGATCACTGGTCACCCTCTCGATTTTGTCGAGGAAATTTCGGCAATCTTTTATGAACATAATATCAGCTGCCTGCCAATCATCAAGGATAAGAAGCTGGTAGGCATCGTTACTGAAACAGACCTGCTCCATACTCTTGTTGAGCTTACTGGTGCCCATCAGCCGGGATCTCAAATAGAAGTTAAGGTGCCAAATAAAGCGGGCATGCTTTGTGAAATCGCTTCTGTCATCAGCATGAGGAAAGCCAATATCCAAAGCGTGCTTGTATACCCTGACCAAAAGGATGAGCGTTACAAAATCCTCGTTGTAAGGATCCAGACGATGAATCCAATCGCGGTGATCGAGGACTTGAAGAAAGCCGGTCATCATGTACTCTGGCCGAACCTGCCGGGTGTCTCATCATGAGCGATCGCTCTGTATTCGTCTTTTCAGAAGAGCTGCTGAACTATCGCTTCAGCAGCCACCATCCCTTCAACCAGATGCGGTTGAAGCTTACGCTGGATTTGCTGCGCAAGATTGGTGCAATTGAAGATCAACAGATTGTCGCGCCTCGGATGGCAACGGATGAGGAACTGCACCTCGTTCATGATCCCAATTTTGTAAACGCTGTTAAGCTTGCTGGCCAGGGAAAGCTTAAGGGTGAATCAGCGGAAGGCTATGGATTGGGAACGGAAGACACACCTATTTTCGCTAATATGCATGAAGCAAGCGCACTGCTTGTCGGGGGCACCCTGACAGCCGTAGACTATGTCATGACCGGCAAGGCCAATCACGCACTTCATCTCGGCGGCGGCCTCCATCACGGCTTCCGCGGAAAAGCATCGGGCTTTTGTATTTATAATGACAGTTCTGTGGCCATAAAATACCTGCAGGAAAAATACAATGCCCGCGTATTATATGTCGACACAGATGCCCATCACGGCGATGGTGTACAATGGTCATTTTACGATGATCCGAATGTCTGCACTCTATCGATCCATGAAACGGGACGCTACCTTTTTCCGGGGACTGGCAATGTGAATGAGCGCGGCCAGGGCAAAGGCTATGGATATTCATTCAATATCCCTGTCGATGCCTTCACAGAGGATGAGTCATGGCTCGATGCCTATAGACATGCACTGATGGAAGTGGCTGAGTTTTTCAAACCTGACGTGATTCTGACTCAGAATGGCGCAGATGCACATTATCTCGATCCATTGACGCATTTATCAAGTACGATGAAAATCTACCGGGAAATCCCCAAGCTTGCCCATGAAGTTGCCCATAAATATTGCGGCGGCAAATGGATAGCCGTAGGCGGAGGCGGCTACGATATTTGGCGTGTAGTGCCAAGAGCCTGGTCACTGATCTGGCTTGAAATGATTGAAAACTCAAACTGTTATGGCAGCTTGCCGCAGGAATGGTTAGACGAATGGAAGGATCAAGCACCTGTGGAATTGCCACTGCAGTGGGACGATCCTGAAGATTTATATCCGCCAATTCCGCGCAAACCGGAAATCACGGAAAAAAATGCCCATACAGTGGAGAAAGCCTTGTATCCAATTAGATCAAATAAAAAATCTGAAACTGTGTAAGTTAGAAACCGGGAGTATTTGACCCGGTTTTTTTTGTGTTTTTTTCAAAAGGGCAAAAATGTTGTATGGATAAAGAGGTCAATTTCTTCCTTCAAATTAATGATTTTACCATTTATTTTTTAATTTTAGTCTTAATAGCATTACCAGTCTTCATTCTCTATAAAAAAAGCCGCTTGCATCAACTGCAAACGGCTCCTGAATTACTTCGTAGATTTTCTGTTCTCGATTCTGTGCGGCAGTACGACGATATTCTCTTCAACGTTTTCTTTGTTCATATATTTCGTCAACAAACGCATGGCAACTGCTCCGATATCGTATAAAGGCTGGACAATTGTTGTAAGCTGCGGACGAACCATAAGCGTAAGTCTTGTGTTGTCTGAACTGATTACTTCAAAATCATCAGGAACGCTGTAGCCTGCGTCAAATGCACCATGGATTACGCCCAGTGCCATTTCATCCGAGCCAACAAGGATGGCTGTTGGCTTAGAATCAAGCTCAAGGATTCTTTCAATAGCCTCGAGGCCTGAGTCATATGTGTAATCTCCTTCGACCACAAGCTCTTCGTTGTACTGGATTTCCGCATCTTTTAATGCGCGCTTATAGCCTTCGAGCTTTTTATCCTTGTTGATTGGCTCGAGCTGAGGTCCAATAACGAAGGCAATATCTTTATGGCCTTTTTCGATAAAAGTAGATACAGCATCAAAAGTTGCCTGTTCGTAATCAATATTGACGGATGGGATTTCACCTGTTTCCTCGATTGATCCAGCCAGGACGATTGGTACAGGGGATTTCTTGAATTCCTCCACATGCTCGGCCTTGATATTTCCGCCCATGAATACAATTCCATCAACTTGTTTGCCAAGCATGGTATTCAGCAAATGCAGTTCTTTTTCGATATTTTGGTCAGAGTTGCTCAAGATAATATTGTATTTGTACATTGTCGCGATATCTTCAATTCCCCTTGCCAGCTCAGCAAAAAATGGGCTCGCAATGTCAGGGATGATCACGCCGACAGTCGTTGTCTTTTTGCTGGCAAGTCCCCTAGCTACGGCATTCGGACGGTATCCAAGACGGTCAATGACCTCCATGACTTTCTTCCTTGTAGCAGGCTTCACATTCGGATTTCCGTTGACGACACGTGAAACCGTTGCCATTGAAACGTTCGCTTCCCGTGCTACATCATATATTGTAATATTCATCTATTTCACTCCTTCAGGTAATAAACGGCGCTTTTCAGTTAGTTTACAGCAAAAATTGCCACAATAATCATATTTTAAGTTTGTGATTATATGTACAAGCATAATTATGTTATTAATCATACGACATCCTTATCAATCCCGCAATCTGAACAGCTTAAATTCATACATTTTTATCACAAAAGCCTGTTTAAATTACTTATCCCCTGTAGTTTTGTCCTCTTCTATAAGTTACCCTGAAATCGTCCATAAAAAAACCCTCCTACAAATAGGAAGGTTTCAGAACTCTATACTCTTACAAAGGGAGTGGATTTTAACCCTTCTAAAAATTCATCGAACTGCTTCAGATCCATTTGCTGGGCATTATCGGATAATGCAACTGCAGGATCTGGATGAACTTCAGCCATGACTCCATCTGCTCCAATGGCAAGTGCGGCTTTAGCAGCCGGCAGGAGCAGGTCTCTTCTGCCTGTTGAGTGGGTAACGTCAACCATGACTGGCAGATGCGTTTCCTTTTTCAAAATTGGCACTGCAGAAATATCAAGTGTGTTCCGTGTAGCTCTTTCGTATGTCCGGATTCCGCGTTCACACAGGATGATCTGTCCATTGCCCTGTGCCATGATATATTCAGCCGCATTGATAAATTCTTCAATTGTAGCGGCAAGTCCACGTTTTAGTAAAATCGGTTTATTCACGGCTCCTGCCGCTTTCAAAAGCTCGAAGTTCTGCATATTGCGGGCACCAATCTGGATTACATCAAGGTAGTCGACAGCAATCTCGATATCAGCTGGAGTGACAATTTCGCTGATGACAGCAAGATCATACTCATCCGCAACTCTCTTCAAAATTTTAAGTCCTTCCACACCTAGTCCCTGGAAGTCATATGGTGAAGTACGAGGCTTGAAGGCTCCGCCGCGCAACAATTTAAAGCCCTTCGCTTTGACGGCTTCAGCAACAGTTGCCACTTGTTCATACGACTCAACTGAACAAGGACCGAAAACAAAGTCCGGTGTACCATCGCCGATTTTGAGACCTTTGATATCAATGATTGTATCATCAGGCTTTTTCTTTCTGGAAACAAGAAGTGCTTTTCGGTGATCATCCGATTGAAGCTCCAGTCCAGCTTTGAAAATTTCTTTGAAAATATGTTCGATTGTCGAATTTTCAAATGGGCCGTTGTTTTGTTCCTTGATCAAATCAAGCATTTCCCTCTCACGCACAGGGTCATAACGATACACACCCTGAGTTTCTTTTGCACGGCCAATTTCCTGGACGAGCAGGGCTCTTTCATTAATTAATGATAAAAGCTCTAAATTTAATTCATCCACACGATTTCTAAGCTGGTCAAGATTTTTACTCATTTTCTGTCCCGTCCTTTCGGAATTCATTTTAGCCCTGACACTGAGACTTTTCAAATAAAGAGGTGCGAAGCAAAAGACTGTAACGGCATGCAGTATTGTGTGTAAGCTGATTTTTTCCATCACGATTTTTAAAAATAGCTTTCTTTGGCTCCAGCCTAAAGCAATGTCATACCAAAGCCGATAGTAAGAATGGATGCCCGAGATGAAATGCAGTTACAGAGTGATAAATCAAGCTGTATAATATGATAAGGGTAATTATATCTGAAATAATTTGGATTGTCACGTAAAATTCTTTAATAATTAAACGCTTTTAAGTGATAAAGCATCGTATGAGAAATTAAGTTAGAGGGTGCATGAAGTGCATGTGAATAATAAATTGTTTGCATTAGATATAGGAACCAGGTCTGTTGTAGGGATCATCCTGGAAGAATCTGATGATCGCTATCAAGCAGTCGACATCGTGGTCCGGGAACATAAGGAAAGATCGATGCTGGATGGCCAGATCCATGATGTTTTGTCAGTATCCGAAATCATCGCTGAAATTAAAGAGGCGCTGGAAGTGACACATGGTCCCTTGAATAAGGTCTGTGTCGCTGCTGCTGGCCGTGCCCTGAAAACAGAACAGACAAAAGCGGTCATCGATATTTCCGGCAAGCCGATGTTCTCCAAGCAAGATATCCTCCACCTAGAATTAAGTGCTGTCCAAAAGGCACAGGCTGCTGTTGCTGGTGAAAAAAACAATGAGCATCACTATTATTGTGTCGGATACTCGGTTCTTTATTACCAGCTTGATGGAGAAGTGATCGGAAGCCTGATTGACCAGCGAGGAAATGAAGCCTCTGTGGAAATCATTGCGACCTTCCTGCCTAAAGTAGTCGTTGAATCATTGCTGGCTGCTCTGGACAGAGCCGGACTTGAAATGGACGCCCTTACTCTGGAGCCGATTGCTGCGATCAATGTTCTGATCCCTGCCTCGATGAGGAGATTGAATGTCGCTCTTGTTGATATAGGCGCCGGGACTTCAGATATCGCGATTACTGACTCTGGAACAGTCGTTGCATATGGAATGGTTCCAGTTGCAGGAGATGAAATCACTGAAGCTGTCAGTGATGAGTTTTTGCTTGACTTCCCTCTTGCTGAAAAAGCAAAGCGGGATCTGCTAGAAAACCAATCAATCACGATCACAGACATATTAGGATTTGAAACAATGGTCAGCAAAAATGAAGCCGTTGAACGAATTGCCCCTGCGATTGATCGTTTGGCAGGAACCATTGGAGAAGAAATACTGAAGCTGAATGGCAATAAGCCGCCTAAAGCAGTCATGCTTGTGGGCGGTGGAAGCCAGACGCCTGATTTACCCAGGAGGCTTGCCGCTATATTGAACCTCCCGGAAAACAGGGTCGCCATCCGTGGGCTTGATGCCATTAACTCGGTTTCATTTGCAGAACATATGACGAAAGGGCCGGAACTTGTTACACCAATCGGAATTGCCATCGCCGCCAAGCAATCTCCTGTCCAATATCATACTGTTTATGTGAATGGCCAGCCGGTAAGGCTTTTCGAAGTGAACAAATTGACTGTGGGAGACTGTCTGCTTGCTGCCGGGATAAAGATGAACAAGCTTTACGGCAGGCCAGGACTCGCCATGATTGTCAGCCTGAACGGAAAAAATGTGACGATACCAGGAAAGCATGGACAACAGCCTGTGCTTTTAAAAAATGGGATCGCCTGCTCATTCGATGATCATGTGAATGGAGGAGATCAACTCACTGTCCAAAAGGGAGAGGATGGAGTCAGACCAGAATTGACTCTTGGCGAGTTGATCGGCGAACTTCCAACCAAAACGGTGATCATCAATGGCCAAAGGCATGAAGTCAGCGCGAAGATGACCTGCAATAGCCTTCCTGCTTCTTTGTCTAAGCCAGTTGAGGATAGGGATGAGATCATTTTTGAAATGCCGGATACAACCGAAAGCGTTCTGAAGGAACTGAATCTCGCAGAAATGTTAAGCGATGCTCGCCCATTTTTTATCAAGATCGATGGAATGGAACATAAGGTTACAGATTTCATGGGCAAAATGTATATAAACGGGCTGGCAGCAAATCTACAAACTAGAATAGACCATCTCGACGATATCCGTATTGAAAAAGGAATGGAACCTTCACTTAGAAGTCTAGTAAAAACACTTGAGGTACCTGCCGCTGAATCCATGCCGATTTTTTTCAACGGCCAGCAGATCCATCTGCAGCAGGAACTAATCCAATTCACCCGAGAGGGCATTAAACTGGGAATGGACGACCGCATCCATAGCGGGGATGAGCTTTCCACTGAACAGAAGGATACTCAGCACTTCATCTTCCAGGATGTATTCAACTTTGTTCAGTTTGACATCCCAAAGGACAGCCGAGGATTCTCCTTACTAAAAAATGGGGAAAAAGCCGCGTTTGACGACCGCCTGGCACCGGGAGATGAGTTGAATATAACCTTTGAAAGCCCTATAGGCCTAAAGTAAAAAAACATCCACATGGATGTTTTTTTACTTTACATTTTCTTCTTTAGCTGCCGCCAATGATTTCGCGGTGATTTTAAAATGGGAAGCATGCCATACAACATCGGAATTCGCAAATAAAATAGCCTGCGGAGACTCATGCTTAACATGGAATTTCTCAGCAATATGATTGGAAAGGTCACGTGAATCTTGGACCGTTAGATAATATAAATGATCGTTTCCATTGTTTTCAAACTTTGCAAATTCATCATATCCTGCGGCACTGATTGGGCAAGTCGTACTGTGCTTCAACATAAAAAACGTTTCAGCAGAATCGACAAGCTGATCAAATTGTTCAATTGAATCTATCTTTTTCATCCAACTTCCTCCTTAGATATATTGTTTTACTCTTTCTGGAACAATCTCCTAAAAAAATAAACGGTGAAGTTATCTTACCACTTCACCGTTTCATTGACAATTTTACTGATTCAGCTTGCTTTCAGTATCATCGAAAGCTTTTTGTGTTTCTTCAAGCTTCTTTTGAATTTCTTCCCCAGTGGCAGTATGCGTGTTTTCCATAGAGCTTGTCTCTGCCATTGAAGTAGGTACTTCTTCAAGAACTTCCTCGCCATTTGAATTCTCTGAAGTATTTTCGCTCTTGTTCTTCATGTCCTTCACTTTGTTGACAATGGTTGAAGACTGTTGGGATACAGTGTCTTTTAAGCCGCTTGCTTTCTCTTTGGCTACAGAAGCAAGATCCACACTCTTGTTCTTGAGTGTAGAGGTTTGCTCATTAAGAGAGCCTCTTAACTCTTTTCCTGATTTAGGAGCAAGCAATAGTGCCGCTAATGCCCCTGCAAGTCCGCCAACAATGGCTCCAGCTACAAAGTCCTTGGAATTGCTGTTTGTCTCCCTCATTGATCCATTAACATCATACTGGCTTTGTTCTCTGTTCATTTTATCTCCACCTTTCATTAATACCGAACACGTTCACGCTGCCTGGTAACCATCTCTTCGCCCTCTAGCTGATGGTCAATCTTGGCTGTTTTTTTTGATTGCCACTTATCCTTCAACTCTAGGAATACGTTGCTCCACTGAACAACCTGTGAAATCTTGTCCTTATTCTTGTCAATCTGAAGATCCACCATTGTTTGGACATTATGAATAGATTGATTGAATCTCTGAACAGAATTCCCTATATCCCTCACAGCATTAACCACACCGTTCAAGCTCTCAGATTTTCTGGAAATATCGTCTGCCAAATTGTTTGTTTTGTGCAGAAGCTCCGTCGTTTCACGAGTCACTCCATCCAACTGTTTCTCAAGGCCATCAAGTGTGCCTGATACACTGTCTAAAGTTGTTTGTAAGGATTTAAGAGTTTTGGACAACGACACTACCAAAACTAAAAATGCGATTGCTATAACAGCAACACTTAAATACAAAATAATTTCCACTGTTGAACACCTCCGTTAGCATATGTACATTTTACCCCGCAGTAAGCGACATAAACCACCTTGTCTAATATGTATTTCAATATAAGCATACCCTTTTCCTTCCTGAATAAGAATATCTTTCTACAAATTAAGAATCCAGCAAATATAGAATTTATTGATGACCTATTTTTCTATTTACTTCTATTCCTGGGCGTCAACCGGCAATCGTTCAAATCTTTTAGCAGCTAAACTAAATTGATTATCCTCAATCTCCTGAAAGGAAATGGGTACAAACATTACCGTTTCGGTTACAATATGGTTATGTGTTTTATTTTTATACATAGGAGTGATTTTGATGAAAGACCCTCGTATTCAAAAATTGGCAAAGAATCTGATCAATTACTCGGTCAAGCTTCAAAAAGGGGAAAAGGTACTGATTGAGAACTTTGGGCTTCAGCGTGAGCTTGTTACGGCTCTAGTGAAAGAAGCATACGAAGCTGGCGGCTATCCATTTGTGTCCTTGAAGGATCACCAGGTGGATCGTTCATTGCTCATGGGTGCCCAGGAGGAGCAATTCGAGATGATTGCTGAGTTCGAAGCAAATGTGATGAGCAAAATGGATGCATACATAGGCCTTCGATCTGGAGATAACATCAATGAACACGCGGATGTTCCGGCTGACAAAATGAAAATCCACGGCAACACGATCGGCAAAAAAGTCCACAGGGGTATTCGTGTTCCAAAAACAAAATGGGTTGTCCTTCGTTACCCTAACTCTGCAATGGCACAGCTGGCGAAGATGAGTACTGAAGCCTTCGAAGATTTCTACTTCGATGTTTGCAACCTTGATTATGGAAAAATGGACAAGGCAATGGACAGCCTGGCAGACTTGATGAACCGCACAGATAAGGTACGGATCACCGGACCAGGAACTGATTTGACTTTCTCCATCAAAGATATCCCGGCTGTGAAATGTGCCGGCGAGCTAAATATTCCTGATGGCGAAGTTTACACTGCCCCTGTCCGTGATTCAGTCAATGGCGTCATTACCTACAATACGCCGTCTCCATATCAGGGATTCACTTTTGAAAATGTGAAGCTGACTTTCAAGGATGGAAAAATCGTTGAAGCTTCTGCAAATGATTCTGAGCGCATCAACAAGATTTTCGATACAGATGAAGGAGCTCGTTTTGTCGGAGAATTTGCGATTGGCGTGAATCCTTATATCCTCCATCCAATGCAGGACATCCTGTTCGATGAAAAAATCGATGGAAGCTTCCATTTTACACCTGGTCAATGTTATGACGATGCTTTCAATGGCAACCATTCAAATATCCACTGGGATATGGTCAACATACAGCGCCCTGAATACGGCGGAGGTGAGATCTATTTCGATGACGTACTGATTCGTAAAGATGGACGTTTTGTCATTGCTGAACTAGAAGGATTGAACCCAGAGAATCTTAAATAAGACATACAAAAGGATGCGGACCATTTGGCCGCATCCTTCTTTGTTTTAAGCTTGCAATTGCTTTTCATATGCTTCCTGGAACTTCTGGATATCACCAGCGCCCATGAACAGGATGACGCCATTGTCATGCTCTTTCAGACGTGATGTATCTTCCTCAGCGATGATTTCAGCGTCGTCGATCTTTTCTTTTAAATCGGTAATCGATAGTTTCCCATGAATTTCACGGGCTGAACCGAAGATTTCGCACAAATACACCTTATCAGCCTTATTCAAGCTTTCCGCAAACTCATTCAGGAAGGCCTGAGTCCTGGTGAATGTGTGCGGCTGGAAGACCGCGACGATTTCTCGATCAGGATACTTCTGCTTTGCCGCTTCAATTGTTACTTTGATTTCTGTAGGATGATGCGCGTAATCATCAATGATGACCTGCTCGGCAATTTTCTTTTCAGAAAATCTCCTTTTCACGCCTTCGAATGTTTCAAGCTGGGCCTGGATCACTTTTGATTCGATGTTTTCATAATGGCATAAAGCGATGACAGCCAGTGAATTCAGGACATTATGGTCCCCATAAGCCGGAATCGAGAATGTATCATAGAATGTATTCCGCACAAAAACGTCGAACGTAGTGCCCTCAGTTGACTTGACGATATTGCGAGCTTGGAAATCATTTTCTTCGCCAAAGCCATAAAATACGACCGGTACCTTGGCCTGGATTTTTTGCAGCTGCTCATCGTCACCGCATGCGAAAATCCCCTTTTTGACTTGCCATGACATCTCCTGGAATGCAGAGAAAACATCCTCAATATTGGCAAAGTAATCCGGGTGGTCAAAATCGATATTCGTCATGATGGCGTAATCCGGGAAGTAAGAAAGGAAATGACGGCGATACTCACAAGCTTCAAACACAAAGTATTGAGCATCTCTGTCACCTTTTCCAGTTCCATCGCCAATCAGGAAGGATGTAGGCTTAGCGCCCCTCATCACATGCGCGAGCAATCCCGTAGTCGAAGTTTTTCCATGAGCCCCTGTAATCGCAACACTCGTAAAGTTTTGCATGAAATCACCCAGGAATCGGTGGTACCTGATGATCGGAAGGCCATGCTTCATTGCCTCCTGGATCTCCTCATGAGTATCCGGATAGGCATTGCCTGCAATGATCGTCATTCCAGGCTGTATATTTTCCTTGTTAAACGGAAGGATCTTTATTCCAGATTTCTCAAGGGCTACCTGGGTAAAAAAGTGCTTATCATAATCGGAGCCCTGTACCTGATAATCCATATCATGGAGAACTTGAGCTAACGCACTCATTCCAGACCCCTTTATACCTACAAAATGGTAAATAGTCATATAAAGAACCTCCAACAACGTCTGTATGTAACACAGTATATGACAGATATCCTGATTTGCTCATTTCGCCTATTCACTGTATCAAACAGAGCAAATTCAATAAAAATTTGTATCTGTCTTTCATGTATTGAATCATTATAACATCATTACGGTAAATAACACAGTTTCATCGATGCTGCTTCCAAAAGGTTCAGCTTTTTTCCGCAGGATCTTCCAAATATGGTCATGCTCTACCTTAATACCGCAATCATGAATAAAATTACTTATTCCCTTAGTCAGTAACTTTCAAACTTGTTAAATCTCAACTCTTTCAAGTCGTGGATTCGGCCTGAACTTTCTGCCAGACTTTGCCTGGTGTTTTCCGTTCAACATGACATTATCACCAGTAAAGCCTATCTGTAATTTTAACAGACTGCCGCCTACCCCATACATGTCGACTGGCACATTATGCTTTTCGAACTCGAGAATCCTTTTTTCACTGAAGCCGCCGCTGACAACAATTTTAACATGGTCAAAACCTTCGTCATCCAGTGCTTTTCTTAGCGCGAAAATTAATTCTGCATTCACACCGCGAGGATCGAATGTTCCGAGCAAGTGCTGGTTGCGCAGGAAATACTGGTCGATCAGTGTACGGGATGTGTCTACCCTGACACCCTTCAACTTTGCGCCAAATTCTCTTGCCACCTTCAAGGAGTCAGTAATGGCATCATTATTATAATCAACAAGAGCGATCAAATCATCATTTGGAAAGGTTTCGTGGTAAGCCCGGGTTGCTGCGACGATATCACCATTGAACATTTGGATCAAGGCGTGCGGCATCGTCCCCATACCTTGCTTGCCCCACCATTCATTCATCGCATGTGTGGCCTGGGCAGTAGCGCCGCCAATATAGGCAGCATATCCATCACCAGCCTGTGTAGTATAATGATCGTCACGGTCTCCCATGAAGATGACCGGCTTTTGCTGACCTGAAAAACTGGCTGCTTTGACGACATTATAAACATTCGTCGAGACAGAAGTCCTTCTTGCCAGAATGCCATCGATAATTCCCTCAAGATAGCCAAAACTCTGGTAAGGGCCAGTAATGGTCAAGACCGTTTCAAATGGAGAAATTTTATCTCCATCCTTAAGTGAATGGATCTCTAGTTCCTCGGGGCGATCCGCAAATGTTTTTACCAGGGCGATCACTTCATCTGTGCCGCACAAAACAGCTTCGTCCTTCTGGAAGAACTGCATGGTGATGACATTGTCTTCATGGTATTTCTTCACAAGCTCCCGCGTCTTAAGAAAATACACGGCTGAAAACCAGCCATCCCGGATCCTTTCATCAAATTTAAATGTATGATTGGTCAGGCGGCTGATTTTCCCCTGCATTTTCAATTCTATTTCTTTCATCCAAAAAGCTCCTTCAATAACAACCCAACATCTATAGTCATTTTTCCTTATTATAAGTACATGCAAATAAAGAATACCACTTATTAATTGAATGCACTAGTTTCCTGGAAGGCCTCAAGGTCAGCAGCAGTGATAAGGACATCCCTTGGCTTGCTTCCCTTTCCTTCAGAAATGAACCCTTGTTGCTCCATCATTTCAATCAGTCTCGCCGCGCGGTTATAGCCGATTTTAAAACGGCGCTGGACGCTTGAAGTAGAAGCGCCGCCCTGATCAATGACAAATTCACAGGCTTCATAGAAAAGTTCATCTTCGTCTTCCGTCACCTGAGCTTTCTTCAGCAGTTCATCCTGTTCAAACAAGTATTGCGGAGCTCGCTGCTCCCTTACAAAGGCAACAATGGCATCGATCTCATTGTCCGTCACGTAGGTTCCCTGCAGACGGAATGGCTTTGATGACCCATTTTCCAGGAACAGCATATCCCCACGGCCAAGAAGCTTTTCTGCCCCGCTGATATCAATGATCGTCCTGGAATCCACCTGTGAGGAAACAGAGAACGCAATTCTTGTAGGAACATTCGCTTTGATCAGACCAGTTATAACATCAACGGATGGACGCTGTGTTGCAATGATCAAGTGGATGCCACATGCACGTGCTTTTTGAGCGATCCGGCAAATAGCCTCTTCTACATCACCTGGTGCCATCATCATCAGATCCGCAAGCTCGTCAATCACAATGACGATGTATGGAAGCTTTTCAGAAAATCTGCGGTGCTTCTCAGCAAGTTCATTGAACCTGCCTATATCACGAACACCTGTATGAGCGAACAATTCATAACGTCTTTCCATTTCCTCAACTGCCCACTTCAGCGAGGCTGTCGCTGCTTTTACATCTGTGATGACTGGGCTGACAAGGTGCGGAATGCGGTTATATGGTGCCAATTCAACCATTTTCGGGTCGATTAGCAACAGCTTCACCTCATCTGGATGTGCTTTATAAAGCAAGCTGACAAGCATCGTATTGATGCAGACACTTTTTCCCGAGCCAGTGGCACCGGCAATCAATCCATGTGGCATCTTTTTCAGGTCAGTCACAATTGGATTTCCGGCGATATCAAGTCCCAGAGCCACCGATAATGGAGATTCAAGATCCATGAAATCTGCCGATTGTAAAATTTCACTTAATAATACCGGCCTGCTCGAATGGTTCGGCACTTCGATCCCGATGGTATGCTTTCCGGGAATTGGTGCCTCGATCCGGATATCCTTCGCCGCCAGGCTTAGTTTAATATCATCTGATAGATTAGTAATTTTATTTACTTTCACTCCAGGCTCCGGCTGCACCTCGAAGCGGGTAACGGACGGCCCCTGTGTCACATTGACCACCCTTGCGCCTACGTTGAAATTCCTTAGCGTATCATTCAGCATCTGCTCCTGCTCTGAAAGCCATTCAGGATCCGGTGCCTTGAATACAGGAGGACTCAGCAATTCCAGCGGAGGGAAATCGTATACCGCAGCTGGATGAACTTCTGTCTGCACAGGCTCATCTTGGGTATGTGAACGGTTTTCTGCCGGTTCGATTTGAGATTTCACTGGCGCTGCTGCAGCAGATGAATAAGCCGTTGACGGCTCTTCCTGCTGAATAAGCTGAACATCTGATGGATTTTCGTCTGAAGATGAATGAATCTGATCAATAACTGAAATCTGATCAACATCAGATTGCTGATCCCTTTCTGACTGTTCAGAAGCACCCGTCTTTCTTTCCTCCGTCATAAAGGAGGGATATTTAGACATATTGCGCGCTTCCCATTTCCTCTTGTCCTGCTTAAGCATGAGAACATTAAATGGAAGCTGCCTTTTAGGTTCTGCAGGTTTAGCCTCTATTGGTTCAGCGTCAAGACTTTGTTCTATTTGTGGCTCCTCATATGAAACTTCTATTTCCTGGTTTTCTTGAGAATCCACATTTGAAGACAGGGCACTTAGCTCTCTTGCTTTTTCTAGATGTGCCGATGTTCCTGAACTTTCTTCGGTTAGTGGGAAGTCTGTCGGTTCATGCACTTCTTCAGTTTGTAGGAAATCACTTTGTTCTGATTCATTTGTTTCAGAACTTTCCTCGGTTTGGAAGTCTATCGTTCCATGTACTTCGGTTTGTTCGACGTCTATCGTTCCATGTACTTCGGTTTGTTCGAAATCTATTGTTCGATGTACTTCGGTTTGTTCGAAGTCGTTCTCTTCTGATACTTCGAGACGATGTTTGGCATCAGTCTGTGTTTCCATTTGAGACTCTTCACTAATTAGCTCAGAACGATCATTGAGGATCATTTCAAGTGCCTCAGTTTCCAATTCCGCCTGTTCTAGCTGAGCCTCCATAATGTCACTGGATTCTGGATCTAGTGTTTCAGCAAGATCATCTTCTATGTATAATTCTTGCATCAGTTCCTCATTATGCACTTGAGTTGATTCAGGCTGTTCCTCTACAGCAGGAGCTCTATTGGTTTGAATCGATTGTTCCACCATACTGGCCTGACTTCTTTCGAAACCAGTCAGTTCATATTCAACATCCTCCAGATCCGTTTGAGTCTGGCTTTTTCTAGGAGGCCTGTTAAATGCATAAATCGGTGACGGGATTTCTGTTGGCTTGAAGGGCTGCCTGAATTTAGGTCCGTTGTCCTTCCTTGGTTCGTAATGGAATTTCGGTGAAGGTTCCTTGGCCTTTTTGGTCCTGGATACTTCATTAGTCTTCCTGTCAGGTTCACGTTTGAATGTGGTTCTAGCATCCACAACAGAATTCCCGTGTGGATCTTGAAGTAGATCATTTTCAAATTTCGTCATTCTCAACGAGCCTTGCTCTTTAATGAAAGGTTTGATTTCATCAACTTGGCTGGCTTTTTCCTGTCGCCCTTTTTTTGGCTTTGTTTTTTCAGGAGTGGTTTTCTCATCCGGAATCAGAGGGAAACGAAACTGCCCTTTTGGATATTGGTATAAAACTTTTGCTTCTACATTCTTTTTTTCATTCTGCTCTCTAATTATGGGCTTTGAAGCAGGCTTCTCACGGTCGATATCAGTAATTTCATCATCATTATCGTTTTGGAACATAGTAAAAATTCTTTTAATCCAACTCAATTTAAATCACTCTTTCTTTCGCATTTCATTATTATTTTAACAGTAAATCCATATTTTTCGAGATAAATTGAAAGAATGAGCATTTTTTACGAGAAGAAATTTATTGGAACAATCAACTTTAGGCTCAGTTTTTTACAAAACATGGCATCAGATGGACAAAAAGGAAAAAGCCCGATAATTCCGGGCTTTCGCTTCATTCCTTGCTATTCCTTTTTTGTTTTTCCTAAAATAAAGATTGGTTCCAGTTCTCCATCTTCATATAGGAAGCTCAGGGCCGTGATTGGCACTCTCCCACTCGCAAAAAAGCTCATTGTCATCTGTGCCAAAATATCATAACCAGTGTTATTTTCCACATCGGCGATGATCAAGACATCTTGATGCGGTACGGCCACAGCCATGGTTCCCTTCATTCTTTTCTTCATTTCATTCAAGAAGCTCGTATTCAAAATTCTGCTCGCATCATAACCGTCATTTGAATTAAGGAAATAAAAAGTGTTCTCGGCCACACGGTCCTCTTTCAGTTTGACGGAGAGTGAACGGACATTGAACAAAGCTGTTTCGCGAACCTGGTCAGCTGACCATCCTTCTTTTTTCAATAGCTTTGAATCAATCAGCCTGTATGTTGTGCCTAAATCCAAAGCATAGTAGATCCTTGTTTCCGCTGTATGATCATCGTAAAGGAAAGGGACCCCTTCCTCAGCTTCGGATGGAAATGACGTCGCACGGATGACAGGAAAGATATTTTTTTCCTTTCCTGACAACTCGAGCTGGCTATCCATTGCATTCAGGCCCTCTGACACATAATAGACTACCTCATCAATCGCTTTTTCCTTTTGATCCTGCCATTTGGCAACAATACCAGGTAAGGCGATGGTGATGCCGCGGCCAGTATTCTTATTTTCAATTCTCAGCTGGTCCTTTTCCCGGTCGTAGGAAAAAGTACGGTCGGGATGTTGAAGGCGATTCTCCAGCTCTTTTCGCATTTTTCTGCTATCCATACTGCTCCCCTCCATTTCTTCAGGAGTTTCTGCCACTCATTTTACATGAAATTTCCCTCCACCTCAAAAGATGGAGGGAAAGATTTAAGCAAGACCTTCAATGAAGTTTTCGATTTCAGTCTGTGTCTTTCTGTTCTTGCTGACAAAACGGCCAAGCTCTTTGCCATTTTCAAAAGCGACAAAGCTAGGGATGCCGAAAACATCAAGCTGTATGCAAAGATCGATAAAATCATCACGGTCAACAGATACAAATCCGTAATCACTGTATTTGCTTTCGATTTCAGGCAGCACCGGTTCGATCACACGGCAATCCGGGCACCAGCCAGCCGTAAATAAGAATATATGTTTACCATCGTTTTTCAACGCCTCAAACTGTTCCATTGATTCTAAGTTTTTCATCACGAATCCTCCTGGGAAAATCTCATTTTACTACACTTATTTTACCCATGCGCTGTTAAAAAAGAAACTAATCTGATTGGATGGCTCTTTCATGCTTTCTTAAATAAGAGTAAAAACCGGCGAGTATGAGAGCACTCTGTATTCTGAAGTCTCCTGCGAAAAGGACCCCGACAGCTTTTATAATTCAATTAGTGTACAAAAAGCAACAATCAATGCTAAAACAGCTTTAGCTTATTGCTGGACAAGGAAACAAGATCATGGGAAAGATCTTAAACTGGTATAAAAAAACGCCATCATATTGGATGGCGTCACTTAATTTTAACAGAGTTGGCGATTTCCATCATAGCTTCTGCGTCTTCTTTAACATTCTCCGTTTCGGTAGTCAACTTGACTCCGCCAATTCCGACGATCAGCTGATATTGGTCTTCTTTCAGCTGCTTAACTAGCATATAGCCGAATTTACCATCTTTACTGAAAGTCTCGTTAGCATCCCATTCCTTCTGCTGGTTCACAGTAGACTCATAAACGACTTTACTGTCTTCACTTTCATGCTGATTATAAAAAAGAATATATGTTTTTGATTCGTTTTTGAGCAGTACATTATTAGGCGTTTCTTTTTCTACATCGACACCCGATGGCAAGTAATACTCTATATCTTTTGAACTAGTGTTTGTTTTTTCTGGTTGGCTTTCAAAGTTAGTACTTACTTCCTCTTTTATTTCAGCCTTCTGTTCGGAAAACGAGGCAGAACAAGCGCTCAGCAGGAATACTCCTGCAATAACAAGCCCAAATGCCCTTCTGAACTTTATCATACTTTTTTCCCCCTTGCTAAGGACTTAACCACTCCCTTTCTATCATACCTTTCTTATTTAATGGGTGACAAGGCTTCGCAAGCATTTTTTGTTGGAAATTAAGACATTTTTCAGAAATTTGTCGAGAAATTTTGTTTTTAGGATAATTTCGTAAAATTTGTCAGAGGTTTATTTTCCAATATTGTTTTCATTGGTGACCTGTTTTTCCACTATCTGGAGTTTTAGAGCGCCAATCCCCCTTATTGGTGACCTGTTTTCCCATTATCTGGAGTTTTAGAGCGCCAATACCCCTTATTGGTGACCTGTTTTTCCACTATCTGGAGTTTTAGAGCGCCAATACCCCTTATTGGTGACCTGTTTTCCCATTATCTGGAGTTTTAGGGCGCCGATACCTCTTATTGGTGACCTGTTTTTCCATTATCTGGAGTTTTAGGGCGCCAATACGCATTTAGGCCTTTTTCTGAGAGTCTGAATGCATAAAAGTAGTCAAGCAAAAAGACAGCCGATTAGACTGTCTTTTTACCTTGTCCTATTTGATACTCATATTGTCCGGCCAGCAGTTTCATTACATGTGTGAACATTTCACTTCTGTTGATTTGTCCATTCGTGAAAATACCGACTGCACCTTCGTTTTTGCGGACATTTTGTTTTTTGGCGTAGTCGTCCATTACTGGTCCCAACTCGGCTCCCGTCAATAGCTGTCTGGCGATCTCGTCTGGGAGTGGAATCCTTGCGCCTCCGGCAATGATTGGCTCCATCCCTTTGACAGCAAGAGCTCCCCAATTGCATAGCATCAATCCGTACGGAGTTTGATGGACGCCACCCTCGAGGCCAACACCAATGTCTGCCTCCCCGAGTTCTGCTGCTTGTATTGCCCTGTTGACTGCCCCTTTTATTGTTTCATCATCAGACATCGGTTGGTCGCTGACACCTGATTCAGCATCAACAGGAACGATTTCGTATGGATCGCCCAGGAACGCAGCCTTCACTGCATTGATTTTAGCCGGATTCTTTGAACCTACCGCTATTCTCATAATTTTTGCCACCTTTCATTCCATGAAAAAGGAGCAGTTTACACCTGCCCCTCATTTCAATCTTGATTAGCTATTTTGCTTGATTGTATCAACAGTTGTTTTATCTGCTGCTTTTACAAGCTTGACAAGAAGTTCCTTGGCAGCCGCATAGTCATCGACGTGGATCATGGAAGCTGCTGTATGGATGTAGCGTGAGCAGATGCCGATTACAGCACTCGGAACTCCCTGATTGGATGTATGAACTCTTCCTGCATCCGTTCCGCCCTGGGAAACGAAGTACTGGTATGGAATATCATGAGTTTCCGCCATATCGAGGATGAACTCTCTCATGCCCCTGTGCGTGACCATTGAACGGTCAAGAATCCTTAACAGAGTTCCCTTCCCTAGCTGGCCGAACTCGTTCTTATCACCTGACATATCATTAGCCGGGCTTGCATCCATTGCGAAGAAGATGTCTGGGTCGATCATGTTAGCCGCTGTCTGTGCTCCTCTTAAGCCGACCTCTTCCTGGACTGTAGCGCCTGAGTACAGCATGTTTGGCAGCTGAATATCCTTCGTTTCTTTCAACAGCTCGATTGCCAGTCCGCAGCCATATCGGTTATCCCATGCTTTAGCAAGGATTTTCTTTTCATTTGCCATTGGAGTGAACGGACAGATTGGCACGATTTGCTGGCCTGGTTTGATGCCGATCTTGATGGCATCTTCCTTATCATCTGCACCAATATCAATCAGCATGTTCTTGATTTCCATCGGCTTATTGCGCTTTGACTCATCCAGCAGATGAGGCGGAATCGAGCCGATTACACCTGTTACCGGTCCATTGTTCGTCATGATTTGCACGCGCTGTGCCAGCAAGACTTGGCTCCACCAGCCGCCAAGAGTCTGGAATCTGATCATCCCGTTTTTCGTAATGGATGTAACCATGAAGCCAACTTCATCCATATGGCCGGCAACCATGATTTTCGGACCGTTTGGATCCCCTTTTTTAACGCCGAACACACTGCCCAGTTTATCCTGGATCAGCTCGTCAGAATACTGTTCCAATTGCTCGCGCATGAATTTGCGGACTGCATGCTCGTTGCCTGGGGCTCCTGGTAATTCTGTCAGTGTTTTAAACAGACTCAATGTTTGCTCGTTCATATAACTTCTCCTTCTCATGAAAAATTTAGTTTTACTAAAGATTATGTATTTATACATTCCATTTTACAGAACATTCATTATGCTTGCCAGTCTTAATCCTGTCATACGCATTTTTTGCGGGCATTATTCCTTTGCTCCACCTGTGTGATTTGTTATGATGAAGTTAACATGAAATTCCATATATAATCTTGGAGGTCCTTGACTATGAACTGGAAAGCCTTTTTCATTGGCGTTGGCGCCGGACTGGCTGGTGCGTATGCTGTAAAGGAACTTGCGTCACAAAAAGAAACCGTTTCAGCTGATAAAGTACTGAATCAAGCGAAGGCAGCGTTTAAAAAATCAGGGCCAATCAGTGGCTCATGGATTAATATGACTGCTGAACCTTATTCAAAACCACCGGTTGATTACCAGGTATATAAAGGTGGGATTTCCCGCAATGTCGACGGCAAGGTGGAGCAATATGAATTTATCGCGGATGCAGCCACAGGAGCCATTCTCGATGCCTATCCGCTAAATTAACATCAGTTGAAATTCAGACCTGCTTAGCGCAGGTCTATTTTTTTCGTTCCATTGTCTGTGTTATTTTCCCATCCCGATCAAACTTTACTGCACGATAAACTGCATCATGGTAAAAAGTGAACCAGGAGTCCTTGCTGATTCCAAACTCAAGCCATTTCTCTTTTGCAAAAATCGAATTCATTGGGTAATCGTCATACGCCATCACCCAAAGCGGATTTTGATGGGCATGAGTAGGCATGATATCAGCCATATGGACAATTGTTATGTCTTCATCTTCAATGACCAGGATGGAATGTCCATCACTATGGCCACCGGTATGGATCATTCTGATCGGACCAAAAGACCATTCCTTCTCAAAAGTCGCGACCTGATGTTCTATACCTTGCCAATTTTCTTTCCAGTATGTACTCTTGGACCGAATATTCGGATTGCGCATTTCATCCCACTCGACCTGGGAAGTAATGATCTTCGCATTCGGAAAAACGGAGACAAATTCTCCTTTAAAATCCTTCGTTAACCCGCAGGCATGGTCAAAATGCATATGAGTCATCAATATGTAATCGATATCTTCAGGCTTCAAGCCCAGCTTTTCCAGCTCTGACTCCAGGCTAGATTCCTCAAGGACTCCAAAGTTGCGTTTTTGCTTTTCATTCAATTTTCCATTCCCCATGCCGCTTTCAACAAGGAAATTCATTCCCTCAGCCTGGATTAAGATTGGATCTGTACGCAGTTCAATCTGATTTTTGTCATTCACAGCATATTTTCGCGACCATAACGGTTTCGGAACAACCCCGAACATCGCGCCGCCATCAAGATGAGTGACCCCGCCATTCAGCCACTGCAGTTTTACATTCCGAAGTTCCAGCTTTTCCATCTTTCAGCCCCCTTTTTTACTTGATTGTACCACTCGTGTTTGAAATTTTTAAATAATTCAGCTTCTAATGTGATCGATTAGCGAAAAATATGGTCATACCTTTATTATCAATCAATTTTATTGGCGGAGTTCACAATTTTATTGGCGAAATTTTATTTTTATTGGCGATAATAAAATTTTTATTGGCGAAAAAATCTTTTTATTGGCGATATTCACCTATTTATTGGCGAACTGGAAATTCTCGCTCTTTTTTTCCAATTAAAAAACCGGTCGATGCAAAAAAATCGGCCGGTTTGTTCATCTTCATTATTCAGAAAGGAATTGGACTTCACAGCGGTAAATGCGGCTGCCGCGTGAGGAGAATTTCTCTTCGTATTCGGTCATGATATTGCCTTCATAATCACTGTTGTGAAGGTCGAGGCTGACATAGTTCAGCTTCATTCCGTAATGTGAGAAGCTGACTAGGGAGTACTCGAATAATCCCTGGTTATCTGTCTTGAAGTGGATTTCTCCATTTTTCACAAGTATGGATTCATATACTTCAAGGAATGATTTGAAAGTCAATCTTCTCTTTTCATGGCGAGTTTTTGGCCATGGATCAGAGAAGTTCAAATAAACACGGCTGACATCTCCGCTCTCAAAGTACTTGGCAAGCTCTGCTCCATTAACGTTCATCAGCTTGCAGTTTGGCAAATCTACTTCAATCAGCTTGTCCAGTGCACTGACGATGACACTTTCCTGCAGTTCGATGCCAATATAGTTAATGTCCGGATTGGCTTTGGCCATTCCCGTGATGAACTGCCCTTTTCCCGTACCAATCTCAATGTGGAGGGGCTGATCTTTTTCAAACACTTTTCCCCAATTCCCACGGTGCTGTTCAGGTTCATGAATCACAAAATTCGAATACTGAAGTAATTTATCTTTAGCCCAAGGCTTGTTTCTTAGTCTCATACCGACACCTCTGTACTATTTTCATTCGTTTCAAACAATATCATGCAAACCATATGTTTTCAAGGTGAAATTTATCGGTGCTGCATAAACACAAAAAGGAATCCACAATCTATAGGTGAATTCCTTTTAAAAGAAAGGGTGATCATTGTGCCTTTAAGCCACCATGACCAGGTAAATTTATTAAAGGATATATTAAGCAACCAGCAGACTGACTGCTGCGGTTCGGTTGCGGAGTATCAGCAATTGGAGCGCCTCATTAAGTCGTTGATGGTCAACACAAATGTCGACGGCAACATCAAATCGATTCTGCAGGATGTTTACCAGTATAGCCAGAACGGTGTAAATGCCTCTGACCTGGAACAGCACATCCAGACAAACCGGGGTCAGTTAACCCAATGGGTCGATGATATCGGTCAGTTTTCATGATATTAATTAAATAAGTGCTTTTAGAAAATCAATCCATTTTTCCATCTCTGGAATGCGATTCTGGTTTTTATGCCATTGAATCGCTGAAAGTGACTGTGCAAGTGCATACCATTTCATGCGCAGCTTGAGATTTTCGGTCAGGATGATGCCGTATTTCTCCAGCCAGTCCTCCCATTCTTCTACTGGTATATAGGAATACAAGAGAAGTCCAAGGTCAATGGCAGGGTCGGCGATCATCGCGCCATCCCAGTCGATTAAATACAACTGGTTGTCTTCAGTAAGCAGCCAGTTGTTATGATTCACATCACAATGGCAGACAACTTTTTCGTCAACATCAATATCGCCAACGTTTGCATTTAAAAACTCCATTGAATCTATGACAGCCTGCTTTGTACGAAGCTCCTCATCCAATTCCTCGTTCAGGGCGTGAAGGAACATCTCAGGTTTCAGCGGGCTTTTCCCCAGTCTGGTAAGCATCCCAAGAAGTGGTTCTGACGCATGGATTTTTTTCAATAGCTTGGCCACACGGTCTTTGTTCATATCCCCGGGCTTCAGCTCTCGTCCGTTCATCCATTGCTGCGCCGTAATGACATCTCCGTTTTCTAACCTTTTTGTCCAAACAAGCTTGGGTACAATTCCTTCTGCGGAGAGCACAGCAAGAAAAGGGGATGAATTACGTTTTAGAAACAGCCTTTGTTCTTCATGCTGTGCAAAATAAGCGGCACCGGTTGCACCGCCTGCAGGAACGATCTCCCAATCCTGTCCAAATAAATGTTCCAAAGTTAGTCACCTTCATTTATCACTATTTCCCTTATGCTAAAAACCGGAAATGGATTTTATAATCACTGTTGTCTTTATTATCGGAAATAAAAAGACAGCTATTGATAGTAAAACACACACAATAGCTATCTTATAAATTTTATCTCCTAGATGCTTACTACGTCAACCCCATCATGTCTAAATTAATATTGCGAAAAAGTACTCCAGAAATAATCTTACAACCGTTCAGTGTCATCGATTGAACAACCAAGGTTCCCGGCACAGTTCACTTCCTATTTTGCCACCACAAACAAAGAGCATGGCTCAAGCAGGAGCTTATCTCCCTCTATATGGCGAAATGGCTGGGCTGAAGCTTTTTCATGGTCAGCCAGGACATTCCATCTCCCCTCTTCGATCAGTTGAACAAGCTGTTGATCCGGCGAAGGGTTAAAAAACACCAATATTTTTTCCCAATCCCCTTTTGGATTTATTTCCTTCAGCGAATAGCACACTAGCGGAGCTGGCACTGGCAAGAATTCCATATGCCTTCGGATCTGTTCGTTATCCTGTAGGCGAAATGCCTCATTTGATTTGCGAATATCGATGAGTCCCTTGATGTATTGCACATTATCTAAATTGGCATCACGCAGGTCCCAATCCAGCCAATTTATATCATCAGGTGACCGATAGCTGTTGCCAACCCCTTTTTTTGACCTGTAAAATTCCTGTCCGCTGTGCAGGAAGGGAATCCCCTGTGCCAGCAAGACCATTGAAGTCGCAAGTCTGTGCTGCTTTTTTAAAAAGGCTTCATCTTTGTCTGGTTCAATGATTTTCAGCTTATCCCACAATGTATGGTTATCATGCGATTCAATATAATTGACGGATTGTCCCGGCTGCAAGAATAATCCATTCTTCCTTTTGCCTATTCCGATGCTGCCCGCCATCACTTGCTTCGCCGCCTCCAGATAGCGCTCATTGCCTAAAGCATAGCCTCTATCATAAATATTAAAGGTACTGCCCTTGATACAATCGCGGAACCAATCATTGAACTGGCCGATTCCAGGGAGTTTTGCCTGATTCGAGATATTGGCCTTCCGATCAGGCGGGAGCGGAGTATTCAGGTCCCACCCTTCCCCTATGATCAACACATCGGACCTCACGCTATTCACTGCATTCCGGACTGCCGTCATTGTATCGATATCCAAAATGCCCATCAAATCAAAGCGGAAGCCATCGACTTGATATTCGTTCAGCCAGTACATGACAGAGTCAACAATGTATTTTCTCGCCATCAGCCTTTCAGAGGCAATATCGTTTCCCACACCAGTTCCATTGGAAGGAAGGCCATATGCATCATGGCGAAAAAAGTAGCCTGGTACGATTTTTTCAAAAGGAGAATCCTCACGGATGTATACATGATTATAGACCACGTCCATAATAACGCCCATCCCCAGGGAGTGTATCGCAGAAATTAACTGCTTCAGCTCGATGATCCGGTTATAAGGTGCCCTCGGATCAGACGCATAGCTTCCATCCGGGACATTGTAATGAACAGGGTTATATCCCCAATTATAGTCCCGCTCCCTATCCAATTCGTCTACTCCCTCAAAATCGTGGACTGGAAGAAGTTCTATATGTGTGACACCAAGATTTTTAATATAGGAAAGGCCCGTTTCAACCCCGGCTGGACTTTGTGTTCCCGTTTCTGCGGCGCCCAGATAAGTTCCTTTCCTGACAGCCCCGCTCCCCGGGTGTATCGTAAGATCTCTTATATGAACTTCATAGATGATGGCGTCAACCGGGTTCCTTAATTTTGGACCAACATGGTCGTTTACTTTCGCTTTTACTGGATCGATGACGACACCATATTCGCCATTGACCGATAATGTCGTTGCATATGGATCGACTGCTTCTCTCCATTCAAGGTTGATGCAAACGAGGAACGAATACCTATAAAGCTCCAGGTTCCGGCCTACCTTGATACTCCAGACGCCTTTATCTCCCCGGTCCATCTCGAATATCTCAGGGCTTTGGGCATCTTCTTTAAACAATCTCAGTTTTACTTTTGTAGCGGTCGGAGCCCATAACTTGAAATTTGTATTTTCAGGGGTGTAACTGACACCGAGGTCATTCCCACCGTAAAAAAATAAAGAATCAAATTCATCCGTTCGGATGACTGCACCGATTTGGAGGTCCGTTTGACCGCCGTGCTCATCTAAAACTGTATATATTTTGCCTAAATCAGGCTTGAAACTACATAAGCAAATGTATTTTACTGCATCCTCCAGCAATACCTTCTCTTGGATCGCCAATGGCAAATCAACGCCTTCTCCTTTAAGACGAAATTCACTGGAGTCCCCTTCAAAATAAGAATAAGGAAGCAGAACGGTAATAACATCCATTTGATCAAGATAGGCGTTAAATTCCCTTTCAATGGCAATCATTCATTTTCAACTCCTCGGTATGTCCTGGATTGCTTGTTCCAGATATAATGTTCAAGGCTTTTGGACATGCCTGGACTTTCAGCGGTGTATGTCCGATTGCTTCACCGTCTGCGTGCGCTAAAACCTTTGAAGTGGATTTAATCGTGATCGATTTTCCGGTAAACTGCTCTACCTCCTGAAACTTTGTATGTTTTCCCCAGAATACACTGATGAAAACCAAAAGCAGTTTCAGTCTGGAAATCCGGTGCACGACCGTAATGTCGAGAATACCGTCATCCGGGAGAGCAGCGGGAGCAATCTTCATGCCCCCTCCGTAGTATGGCTGGTTCGAAACTGTGACAAACCAGGCATTGCTATATTTATACATTTTGCCATCAACCGTCACTTCGATTGGAAATGTCCTGAATGTGAGCAGTTTTTTGACGAGAATATAAACATAGACCAGCCTTCCCAACGAGACACGGTTCAGAAGCGCTTTCATCCGGGACTCATTAGAATCCTTTGCGACCGCAGCATCAAAGCCTACTCCCATATTATTCATAAAATAGGTTTCCTGTAATTCGTCGTGAAGAATTTTTCCAATATCGATTTCTTCCGGACTACCATTCCGTTTATCAATGATCAAACGTAATGCATCAGCTGACTTTTTAGGGATGAAGAAGCCTCTTGAAAAATCGTTTCCTGAACCGCCTGGAATGAAGCTAACCGTAATGTTTGGATAGGATGCCGTGCCATTCACCACTTCATGCAGAGTGCCGTCCCCTCCGACTGCCGCAATGACTCCCGGGTTACCTGCAGCCTTCCGGGCCAGTGACTCTGCCAGCTCTTTGGCATGTCCTGGATATTCAGTAAAAAAAGCAAGATACGCAATGTCCAGGTTTTCCAGCTCTATCTCTATGTTTCTCCAAATCTCCCGGCAACTCCCATTTTTCGCATTGGGATTGACGATAAAATAGATCTTCTCCATATGATCAACCTTTATCTATTTAATAGGTTCTTTATTCTTGGCCCTTCGGATTGTTCCCCCACTCAAGCCTTCTGACAGATGTTGTCTGGCCGTACTGCAAGAGAACCTGCGCTGCTTTTAATTGCATATGCTTCAATGGAGATTTCATGCCTCTTAGGGTCATGAACCATTCCTCGAAATTTCGTTTTTCAATGAATTGTACGCCATATGGCGGAAGGGGATAGTCGATGAACCCATTCCTGCTGATCAATAGTTTTTGGACTGGAAGATCCACTCCGTACATGTCAAAAAGGGTCTTGACGATTTTTTCCGTCCGGTTGAGCGCGATCAGCGGATTGAGGATTTTCTTTTCCTTATTTCTCGTTTTCTTGATCCAAAAGCGATCCTTTAAGCCGACAAAAGCTGCATCCTCTTCAGCTTCAATGAATGAAATGCACATCGCTGCCGCTGGAGTGATGATGATTAACTCCGCCTCGACAGGCGCTTTTTTTAGTAAAAATATAGGTTTATATAAAATAAGGAAGGTGTCGGGAAAGCGCTGCAGCAGGAATTTCAGTGTAGGATCGTTGACGAATTCTTTTGCAATGAATGACCTTTCCGTCAAAGTCGAGCTAGCCCATTTCAGCTGGAATGGCAGCAATCCGTCAAGGAAATGCTGCTTTAATTCCTCAATGGATTTTAAGTTGCTGATGGAATCCAAACTACCGTCGTCCATCATATCGTCCTGATCTTCGAGCTCTTGTGGTGCATCCTCCCTGACAGGCTCTTGCTGGCGGACCATGCTTTTGAGTTTATGAAGGATATTCGTATTTGACTGCTCCTCCTGTTGTGAATCAATTAGTTTCCCAATGGGTTCTTCAGGACCATTCTCCCATTTTGCCTTAATCCCCTCCCATTGCTGTTTCTTCAGGCGGACGTATCTGGAGGGATAAAGGTAAATGTCCTGGGCATAGCGGGATACATAGTCTTGGAGTTTGATTAATTGTGCCATTGTTGTACCTGCCTTTTATTCCTGCTTAGCAAGCGGGAATAGTGTGATGGGTTCATATTTTGGACTTTTCCCCAAATGAGTCTTGTACAAAACGACCCTTTCAGCATGAAAAGCCAGTTCTTTTCTAAAAGGGTTGACGGCCTCCAGCTGGCCAGCCTCAAATGCTTCCTCCCCAAGCCACTTTCTGGCGATGGTGATATGCGGACTGAATGGCCTTGTTTCCAGGGAAAAACCAGCGGTCGTACAAGAAGAAAACACCGCTTCTCTTACTTCGGTCAATTCGCTGGATTTTTCCAATCCTGCCCAAAAAATTCTTGGAGAATCCTTTCGGCCGAATATGCCCAAATGGTTGATCTCCAGTTTAAATATTGTTGTATTATTAAGTGCTGCCCCAATCAATTCATTGGCAGCCTTTATTTTTACTTCAGGTGCATTTCCGAGGAATGCAAGTGTAATATGTAAATCCTGTGGATGTACCCATGTTTTAAAAGGCATTTCCCCTTTTAAAACGTGGATTGTGTCCTTCAGTATTTCTTTTATCTCACCGGGAAGTTCAAGAGCATAGAAATAATGCGTATGCAAAGAAATACACCCTTTCGTGTCCACTTGAATTTATTGTAGCAAATGGTTTGTCATATTGGCAGAAATTCCTTATAAACATTTATAATCCATTCAAGTTGATAGGAATAGTCTTTTTTTATATGATAAAAAGAAGCTAAAGTTATTTTTCAGTTGCTAATCATCAATTATTCACTTAATTGGAATACTAAAGCAAGGCAACAACGATCAAGGAGGCTATCACATGAGAGTCGTTAATAATATCGCAGCATTAATCGGGGAGACACCTCTTGTTAAATTGAACGTACTGGCACCTGAGGGAGGGGCATCGATCTACCTCAAGCTTGAATACTTCAATCCTAGCAAAAGCGTAAAAGACAGGGCTGCATTCAACATGATTGTTTCTGCAGAAAATGAAGGAAAGCTGAAACCTGGTTCAACAATCATTGAGCCTACAAGCGGCAACACTGGCATCGGCCTGGCAATGAACGCTGCGGCGAGAGGATATAAAGCCATCCTCGTCATGCCGGACACGATGACAGAAGAGAGAATCAATTTGTTAAAAGCATATGGAGCAGAAGTCGTGCTGACACCTGGCGATGAGAAAATGCCTGGTGCAATCAAGAAAGCAGAAGAGCTAGTAAAAGAAATCCCGGACAGCTTCATGCCAATGCAGTTTGAAAATGGAGCGAATCCAGACGCTCACAGGCAAACAACAGCAAGAGAAATCATAGAGGCAATGGAAGAGCTGAAAAAGCCGCTCAGCGCTTTCGTAGCCACAGCTGGAACCGGCGGAACAATTACAGGAACAGGCGAAGCGCTGAAAGAAGAGTTCCCTGAATTGGCCGTACACGTCGTCGAACCTGCCGGGTCGCCTGTACTTTCCGGCGGCAAGCCTGGGAAACACAAACTGGTCGGCACAAGTCCAGGCTTCATCCCGAAAATCCTCAATCAGGATGTCTATGAAAAAATCCATAAAATTGAGGACGAGGACGCATACGAAACAGCCCGTAGACTCGCCAGAGAAGAAGGCATCCTTGTAGGACCGTCATCAGGAGCCGCATGCTTCGCCGCCATCAATGTCGCCAAGAACCTCAAGCCGGATGAAGTTGTCATCTGCATTGCCTGCGATACAGGCGAAAGATATCTATCAAGTGATTTGTTCAAGTTTGAAGACTAAACTTTAAGAGACTCGCCCTTTGATGGCGAGTTTTTTACTGTTTAAAAGAAGACCCTTTTGAAAGGAGTCTTTCTTGCGGTTTCGTATCCTTATGCGGCAGGAAGGGTACCGTTCGCTCGGTTTCGTATCCTTATGCGTCCGGTTTCTCCCCCATAAGGTTACCATTCGGACAGTTTCTTACCCTTATGCAATGGGTTCCACTTCTATTAAGGTATCTATCCTTGAATTCAAAAAAACTGCAGACAAACTCAACGTTACAGTTCGTCTGCAGTCCCTTCTTATGCCTTTATTGTTTTATTTTTCTACTTCACCTTCATCTCCGTCTTCCTCATCAAAAATGGTTCCTGAGTGGAGCGTTACTCCGGAAACGATTTCTTCCATTTCAGCCTGGATTCTCTCGGCGATTTCCTCTCGTTCTTCTGGTGAAAGCGAATCCTTCGTATACCCGAATAGATAATTATCTAAATCGAATTCTCTTAGCTTGCATTTCGTATGAAAGATATTTTCCTGATAAACATTGATATCGACCATATCATATTGTTCTTTTACATTTTCCGGGATGTAGTTTTGAATGGAACTTATGTCGTGATCGATGAATAGCTTGTTGCCATCTTTGTCCCTCGTGAAGCCTCTCACCCTATAATCAATCGTCATGACATCTGTTTCGAATGAGTGAATCAGGTAATTCAAGGCTTTCAGCGGCGTGATCTCGCCACAAGTGGAAACATCGATATCCGCGCGGAATGTACTGATTCCTTCATCCGGATGGAATTCCGGATACGTATGAACAGTGATATGACTTTTATCCAACTGCAACACGACATTGTCCGGAAGCGGTCCAGGCGACTCATCATACGCTTCATCAGGAACCTCGACGACCGGTCCTTCGGAAACTAAGATTGTCACACTCGCTCCCTGAGGCACATAATCCTGCTTGGCCACATTAAGTACATGGGCACCAATGATGTCGGATACATTGGTAAGTATTTTCGTCAGCCGATCGGCACTATACTGTTCATCAATATATTCAATATAAGCTTCACGCTCTTCTTTTGTTTTCGTATAACAGATGTCATACATATTAAAACTTAATGATTTCGTCAAATTATTGAATCCATGCAATTCTATATGCTGTTCAGAAGTGAATTTCATTTCTGTTCCCCCTGTTCGGTATTCTGCTGTATTGTGTTGTACTTTGAACAAAAAGCAGGTTTCCGGATGATTTAAATATTTTTATGATACCCATTTACTACTGAGAAAAAACAAAGAAAGGTTCTGGCCAACTTCCTCCCTCAAGACCATGTTCAAAAAGTAAAAAACCTGCAGCATACAGCTGCAGGTTCAGAATTATACTTATAGTTTGCCGCACTGGCGTTCAATTTCTGCTTTAAAAAGGTTTTGCAGGTTCCTTGTGACGGGTCCAGGATTCCCTGTTCCAACAGATTTTCCATCGACTTCTACGATTGGCATGACTTCGACGGTCGTGCCAGAGGAAAAGACTTCATCAGCAGATGACAATTCATCAAGGGTATAGGCTCGCTCCTCAAATGCAATGTTTTCGTTGCTGCAAATCTCGAGCACCTTTTGTCTTGTGATTCCATTAAGGATTAAATTGTCTGCCTGATGCGTGATGATCACGCCGTCTTTAACAATTGAAATGTTAGAGTGGCTTCCCTCTGTGACGGTTTCTCCGCGATGAAGGATTGCCTCGAAGCAGCCGGCCTCTGCTGCCTTTTGTTTCGAAAGCAAATTCCCTAGCAGATTCAAGCTTTTAATGTCACAGCGAAGCCATCGGATGTCTTCATCAAGGATGGATCTGGCCCCTTTTTCCATGGATTCCACTGGTCGTACCACTTTACGCGTATACGCGACAAAAGTTGGAACCACATCTCCTCCCGGGAAAACATGATTACGCGGTGAAGTTCCTCTTGTAAACTGCATATAAACAATACCCGTGTCCAGTTCGTTTTTCGAAATCAGCTCTTCCATTTTGGATTCAAGCTCTTCAGGGCTATATGGAAGCTCCATCCTGATTTTTCCGGCGCTTTCGACAAGCCTGTTCAAATGCTCTTTTCCAGTGAACATCTTACCGTTATAAACCCTAATCACTTCATATACACCATCGCCAAACTGATAGCCTCTATCTTCGATGTCGACCTTGGCAGCCGTCCTGTCAAGAATCTCTCCGTCTACAATTACATATTCCATCCTTTTCCCCTCCTTGTTGTTCGGTCACCCTTCTTTATTTAGCCAGTTCATAAATTGCTTGTGCATAAATCGCAGTTGCTCTGAGAAGGTCTTCAATAATCATATATTCATCCTTCTGGTGAGCAATGTCAGGTCTTCCTGGGAAAAGCGGGCCAAATGCGACACCTGATTTCAGAGACCTTGCATATGTTCCGCCGCCTATTGAAATAAGTTCTGCTTTTTCACCAACCTGCTCTTCATAAACTTTTTTCAAAGTCTGGATCAGGAAGTCATTTTCATCGACATGGTGCGGATTGGAGTTTGAGAAGTTCTCGATCACTAACCCTTCAGCCTCTAACACCTGATTCAATATTCCCTTTGTCTTCTCAAGGTCAGTCGTTACCGGATAACGCATGTTCAATCCCGCTCTGCCGCCTTTTTCCTTGGAGTAGGAAAGTTTCCCGACATTGATTGTCAAATCCCCGGTAATATCATCGGTATATGCAACTCCAAGCGCTCTGCCGCGTGAATCCTTGCCCAGGAACTTGGCAACGAATTGAAAGTACTTTTCACTGCTTCCATCCAGCTTCATCTCGGAGAGGAAGCTTGCCATATAAAGGCCGGCATTTTTCCCATTGTCTGGCTCCATGCCATGGGCTGAAACACCTTCAAGTTCAAGGATCAGCTTGCCGCTTTCAACTACAGCTCTGCCGTCTAATTCGTTGTTCCTTCTGAATTCCTCAAATCGCTGGACAATATCCGTTTGCCCTTGCTCAACAACCAGTTCAACCTTTGCAAAATCAGGTACCATATTATAGCGGCGTCCAGAAGAAAACTCGATTACCTCCGCATCGAAATCTTCTTTTTCCATTCCGGCTGCTTTTGAAACTATATCATAATCCGCAATCCCTTTTTCAGCGTAAATGATCGGAAAGTCAGCGTCCGGAGCAAAGCCCATTGCCGGCATTTCCTCATGTTCAAAATAATGGTCTACACAGCGCCAGTCGCTTTCCTCATCAGTACCAATGATCATTCGGACTCGCTTATTAAGTGGCAAACCTAATTCTTTAACGATTTTCATCGCATAATATGCCGCCATGGTTGGCCCTTTATCGTCGATGGCTCCTCGAGCGAAAATTTTCCCGTCGCGAATTTCTGCTCCATAAGGGTCACTTGTCCAGCCATCCCCTTCTGGCACGACATCCACATGGCAGAGGACACCGACGATTTCGTCTCCTTGCCCGAATTCAAGGTGACCGGCCAGATCACCGACATTCTTAGCCGTAAATCCATCCTTTTCACCAAGTTGCAGCATGTAATCCAATGCTTCTCTTACCCCCTCACCAAGCGGTGCCTCATCTGTAGAGTTTTCCTCATCCAAAACACTCTTGATTTTCAGCAGGTCCTGAGCATCCTTAATTAAGTCCGATTCTCTTTTTTCTACTTCCTTCATCCAATTAATTGAAGTCATTCATCCAAACCTCCATATCTTGTTCTATATGTATTTCCCTTAAGCAGTACATTTAAGCTCTGCAATATCATTATTGTACCTTAAATAGCCAGTTGAAAACTTGTTTTATATTTTACTCCTGTTTAACACATTCCGTAAACAAAGTCACTTTAGATATTTTTTCTTAATTTTCTAACAACTGTCATATTTAACCTGTTTAAAACCATATTGTTAAGTATATAAACGATTACAAAGGAGGCAGTTATCTAATAAATTATTAATTTTTCATAAAAAACAGTTAATAATCTGGAATTTTATCTTATTAAAGTGTAAAATAGTCCAAAAGGTAAGACATCTTATGATTGCCTTTTAAAAATGGACGCAAAAGGAGCTGTCTGGAAAGAAGAAAACTACATACTTGAGGATTCGTCTTCAATCTATAGTCGGTTGCAGGAAAATGACAAAGGGGTTTAAAAAAGGATAGGGAGTGGTTGTTTGAAACCTTCGACTAACCGGATGATAAACCGCATCAAATCCATCTACATGTATATATGTCAGAATGGTACTGTCACAACTCAAGATCTTGTAGAGGAATTCGGAATTACTCCTCGAACCATCCAGAGGGATTTGAATGTCCTGGCTTATAACGACTTAGTGAAAAGTCCGAGCCGAGGTAAATGGACAACGACCCAGAAAAAGGTGAAGATGTCTTCATAATACGAAAAGCGGAAGTGCCTTGATCAGACCCGACAAGCGCTGGAGGTCCTGACCGTGAAGTCGTTCTTTGACTTCATTGGCAGGATCGAAGCGTCTAGAGGGTCTAGGCGCTGGAGCTGGACAACACTCGAAGTAAATGTATGCTTACTAATAAAAAGAAATCGCCTGAGCTTGTCTCGGCGATTTCTTTTTTATACCACATAAGTTTGCAGCATTTCCACTTCTTCGTCCGTCAGCTCCCTGTATTCCCCGAGCTCCAGCGTGTCATCGAGCTTAAGCGGTCCCATAGACAATCGCTTCAGGTAAATGACTCTTTTCCCGACTGCTTCGAACATCCGCTTCACCTGATGGAATTTGCCTTCGGTAATCGTCAGCTCGATATCAGAAGTTAAGCCGGATTTTAAAATAACGAGTTCACCCGGTTTTGTTTCATAACCATCATCGAGAGTGACACCTTTCTTGAATGCCTCTATATCCTCTTCCGTCACTTCTCCTTCTATTACCGCAAAATAGGTTTTAGGAACATGTTTTTTTGGTGATAAAAGCCTGTGAGATAGCTGTCCATCATTCGTGATCAACAGCAGGCCCTCGGTATCCTTATCAAGCCTCCCTACCGGGAAGGGCTCGAATACCTGGTCTTCGATTTCCAGTAAATCAATCACCGTCTCATCACGGTTGTCCTCCGTTGCTGAGATGACACCAGGAGGCTTGTTCATCATTAAATAAATAAATTCTCTATAATGGATCTCTTCCCCGTTTAATGTGATCGAATCATTTTCAGGATTTACATGGTGCTTTGCATCCTTGACTATTGCATTGTTCACTTTTACAGCACCGTCTTTTAAAAGTTTCTTCACGTCTTTCCTGCTTCCGTATCCTAGGTTGGAAAGCACTTTATCGATTCGCATTTCTGTACCTCCTATATTCATATGGGCAGGTGCCCATTCCATTTCTAGTTTCCATACATAGACTAATATCATACTTTACTACAGATATGAGGAGATGACCTGAATGAACCATCGACAGCAAGGACAAGGCTTGTACATTCCGCTTCCCGGCCTGCCAGGCGGAGGTTACCCGGGTGGTGGATACCCAGGTGGCGGTTACCCTGGCGGAGGCGGCCAATTTGACCAAAGACTCGACCGGCTGGAACGGCAAGTCCAGAGGCTGAACAATCAAATCGACCGCTTGGACCGCAGGGTCGACAGAATTGAGCGCCGTTTGAATATCCGCGATGACCAACAGTTTTTTTATTAGGTTGCATTAAAAATGGCCTTCATAACCGAAGGCCATTTTCCTATTATACCGGCAGCCTTAATTTGCGCTTGATCTTGGTGACACGGTCCCCGAAGAGCCTGTCCACCAGTTTGGTCCGGAAACCAAGGTAAAAGTATACCGCAGCTCCTACCAGTGCAGAAATTCCAATAATAATTATTGACTGGAACTTCGCAGCCGGTGACAGGAATTGTACGAGCACTTCATAGAATGCCAATGTTACACCTGCCATCAAACCTGAAAACACAAGAATCAGTATAACCCTTCTGGTCACAAAGCCCATTGGATACCTTGCGTACTTTTTGATTACGTACATATTGATGAGGATCGCTGCCACATAACCCAACGCAGTTGAAAAAACAGCACCTTGCGTTTCGAACATTTTAATCATTGGAATATTGAGAGTAAGCTTCACCAATAGTCCCGTCAGCAAACTCAAGATCGTGAAACGCTGTTCGTTTATTCCTTGCAGGATAGCTGCTGTAACGGAATAAAGTGCAAATAAGATGGCTACTGGCGCATAGGTTCTCAAAATCTCAGTTCCTAAAGGATCATTTTCATAGAACACGGTAAACATGGGCTGTGCAAGTAAAGACAGTCCAATAGCTGCGGGAACCGTCAAATACATGAGCACTTGGAAAGTTTGGTCTAACTGCCTTCTCATCCCTTTGCGGTCATTGTCAGTAAATGCCTTCGTAATGCTAGGAACCAAAGTCAAAGAAAATGCGGTAGCCAGCGATACTGGAATAATGACGAGTTTATGTGTTTGGAAATTCAATACACCAAAGGCTGCCTGGGCGTCATTCGGGTCCAACCCTGTAGAAACCATCGCCTTTTCAAAAGTGATCATATCAATGAACTGGAACAATGGATTAGCAATGCCGACAAAGACAAAAGGAGCAGCGTAAATCAATATTTCCTTATAAATTTCTTTTAAGGAGATATCCATTGTGCCCTTGTCTTCTTTTAACAATTCATCGAGATGCGGCTTACGTTTAAACCAGTACCATCCAAGAACACCAAGGCTGCCAATTGCCCCAATGAACGCAGCAAAAGTTGCGACACTGACAGCCGTAACCATACTTCCTTTCATGATGGCTAAAACAATATAAGCACCTGCCAGCAAAAAGACAATCCTGACAACTTGCTCAACAACCTGTGAAACAGCAGATGGCCCCATTGATTGATGTCCTTGAAAAAAGCCTCTGATCAAACTCATGAATGGCACAATTATTAACGCAAAGCTAACAGCCCTGATTACAGTAGTGACATCCTCTGGCCTAATTTTAACATTGCTGTCACTTGAACTGATGGTAATATCCGCTAAAATCGGTGCTGTCAAATACATCACCAGGAACGACAATATTCCCGTTCCCAACATGACAGCTATACCTGACTTGAATAACTTCCTCCCGACCGCATATTCACCAAGAGCATTATACTTGGCAATGAATTTTGAAACCGCGAGCGGCACTCCAGCTGTTGCCACGCTAATGAAAATTGTATATGGAATATATGAATAAGAATATAGTACCGTCCCGTATTTATCGATAATCGCATAAAAAGGGATAACATAAAACAGTCCAAGGACCTTGGATAAGATCGTACCAAGCGTCAGTATGAACGTCCCTCTTAAAAGCTTTGATGACATAAGATCCCTACTTTTCAATCTATATAATAAAAACAGATTACAAACTTGTATTTTACCATAAACACATTCCGATACAGTGATATTTATCAATGGATGCAGAATTTCCCTGTATCCATGCTGCAGAGTTTTCCTGCATTCCCTAGTTTACTCCTTCTCGGTGCTGACTGCCAGTTTTCCGGTTGGATTTCGTTTGAAGGATCTCATTCATGGCAATGTTTTTAATGAAGAGATACATTATAATAATAAAAGTGCTCAAATGATTTTAAAAAGTAATACGAAAAGTTGGTGAAGCAATGAAATACGATGTAATCGTCCTTGGCGGCGGTCCGTCTGGCTTAATGGCAGCTATTGCTGCTGGTGAAAAGGGAGCGAAGGTGCTGCTGATTGACAAAGGAGACAAGCTTGGTCGAAAGCTGGCGATCTCCGGCGGCGGGCGCTGTAATGTGACCAACCGGCTGCCTGTAGATGAAATCATTAAACATATACCCGGAAATGGACGGTTCTTATACAGCGCCCTGTCGATTTTTAGCAATGAAGATATTATTTCATTTTTTGAAAGGCTCGGCATCCAGCTGAAAGAAGAGGATCACGGCCGGATGTTCCCAGTCAGTGACAAAGCACAATCTGTCGTTGACGCCCTTTTATCAAAGCTGAAAGAATTAAAGGTAGAAATCAAGACGAACACTCCAGTTGCTCATGTACATTACAAGGATGGCAAAGCTGAGTCGGTTGAACTGAAAAATGGTGAAAGATTCTATGCTGAAAGCGTCATTATCGCTGTCGGCGGAAAATCTGTGCCCCATACTGGTTCAACTGGTGATGGGTATGCCTGGGCGGAAAAAGCGGGCCATACAATCACTGCGTTGTTCCCAACTGAAGTTCCATTGACCTCGTCTGAACCATTTATAAAAGAAAAGGTTTTGCAGGGGCTATCGCTGAGAGGAGTGGCGCTTAGCGTCCTGAATCCAAAAGGGAAAGCGCTGATTACGCATAAAATGGATATGATTTTTACACACATTGGTGTCAGCGGGCCTGCGGTTCTTCGCTGCAGCCAGTTCGTCGTAAAAGCGATGCAGAAATGGAACCTGAAAGAAGTTGTCATGTCCCTGGATGCCCTTCCTGACATGAAAGAGGAAGAATTGTTCCAGGAGATCAATAAACTGATCAAAGCCGAGCCAAAAAAAGCCGTGAAGAATTTGCTTAAAGGGCTGCTGCCTGAACGTTACTTGATGTTCCTGCTGGAGCGCAATGAGATCGATCCTACTATGCAGGGAGGACAGCTCGGCCATGAAAAAATAAGAAACTTCACCAAGTCAGCCAAGCAATTCGAATTCAAAGTCAACGGCACCCTCCCGCTTGATAAAGCCTTCGTTACCGGAGGCGGCGTGTCCGTCAAAGAAGTCGAGCCGCAAACAATGGCTTCAAAAAAAGCTGATGGTCTATATTTCTGCGGAGAAATCCTCGACATCCACGGCTATACAGGAGGCTACAATATTACCTCCGCCCTTGTCACCGGACGTCTCGCCGGAACCAATGCCGCAGAATTCGCGCTGCAGAAATAGAGTAAATGACTAAGTGTCCGTCATGGTGACGGACACTTTAAGTTGTTTTCCAGCTTTTTTCGTCCGTCATGGCCCTGATGATGGACACTTTTGCTCATATTCCACCTATTTTTGTCCGTCATCGCCCTGATTGACACTTTTGCTCATATTCCTTCTATTTTTGTCCATCATAGCGTCCATGATGGACACTTTTGTTTTTCATCCATCTGTTTTTGTCCATCATAGCCTCCACGACGAACTCTTTTGCTCACGTTCCAGTTGTTTTTACCCATAACGATCACAAACTAAAACAGAGCCTGAGTGATAACACTCAGGCTCTGTACACAACCATGGCTGAAAAACAGTAGATTTGTTCTTCGTCCTCTTCTTCAGGCAGTACCGCGACATTGTATTTAATGTCTAAAAGCTTTTTTTCATCGAGCTTTTCCAGAAACCGGTTCATATCCTGTTCTAAATCTTTTTCATGTTCGTGATCAAATACTCTGACCTGGATCAAGGTAAGTCGTCCTTCCTTTTTAGCATCCATTCTGGCCAGATTTTCAGAATTTTATAATTATGGACGTTTTGTTTCTCCGCCCCAGCTCATCATGCCGCCAACCATGTTGCGTGTTTTGTAGCCCTGCTCATTCATGTAGTGGCAGACGTTCCCGCTGCGTGCGCTTGAACGGCAGATGAAGATGTATTCCTTATCTTTGTCGAATTCGTTCAGTCTTTCAGGGATTTCGCCCATTGGTACGTGCTTAGCTCCAGGAATCATGCCGGATTCCACTTCATCATGTTCACGTACATCAACCATTTCTGGCTTTTCGCCTGCTTCCAGCTTCTTTTGAAGTTCTTCTGTTGTGATTGTTTCAACTTTATTCATAAGTCATTTCCTCCAATTTTTAAAGTATAATTAACCCTTATTAAAGGATTCAATACTATATTTTATTTTCCCCTATTTATTATATAAAAACTCTTTTTATAATACAAAGAAAAAACCTAACGGGGTATTTATACCATTAAAAAAAGGATCGCCAAAGCGATCCTTTGCGTCGATTTAATTAGCAACAATATTAACGAGCTTTCCAGGAACCGCAATCACTTTACGGACTGTTTTGCCGTCGATTTGTTCCTTAACGGCATCATCGCCCATTGCGATCTGCTCTAATGTTTCTCTATTTGCATCTACCGGTACCATCATCTTCGCCTTGATTTTTCCATTCACCTGGACCACGATTTCTACTTCGTCATCAACAAGCTTGGCTTCATCATAAGCAGGCCATGCTGCATAAGTGATGGATTCACTGTGTCCTAGCTTTGCCCAGAGTTCTTCAGCGATATGCGGCGTGATTGGCGCCAGCATTTTCACAAAGCCTTCAACGTATGCTTTAGGCAACTCTTCCGCTTTATATGCTTCATTGATGAAGACCATCATCTGAGAAATCGCTGTGTTGAAACGAAGACCTTCGTAATCCTCAGTCACCTTTTTGACCGTCTGGTGGTAGACCTTCTCGAGATTCGCGTTATCTGCATCTTTGATTTTTTCGCTTAAGCTGCCATTTTCGTTGACGAACAAGCGCCAGATGCGGTCAAGGAAGCGTCGTGATCCATCAAGTCCGTTGGTTGACCAAGCGATGGAAGCTTCAAGAGGTCCCATGAACATTTCATAAAGACGAAGCGTATCTGCTCCATGGCTTTCAACGATCTCATCCGGATTGACGACATTGCCCTTTGATTTGCTCATTTTTTCATTGTTTTCACCAAGGATCATTCCCTGGTTGAAAAGCTTCTGGAAGGGCTCTTTCGTGTGGACGACGCCTACATCGTAAAGAACTTTGTGCCAGAAACGAGCGTAAAGCAAGTGCAATACTGCGTGTTCCGCTCCACCGATATAAATATCAACCGGAAGCCATTGCTTTAATTTTTCCTCATCAGCAAGTGCCTTGTCGTTTTTTGGATCGATATAGCGAAGGTAGTACCAGCAGCTGCCACCCCATTGCGGCATCGTATTCGTTTCCCTGCGGCCTTTTTTACCTGTTTCAGGGTCAACGACATTCACCCAGTCATCGATATTGGCAAGTGGAGACTCGCCTGTACCAGATGGCTTGATATCCTTCGTTTTAGGAAGAACTAAAGGCAACTGGTCTTCTGGAACTGCTGACATTGTGCCATCTTCCCAGTGAATGATCGGAATCGGTTCGCCCCAGTAACGCTGGCGGCTGAACAGCCAGTCACGAAGGCGGTAAGTGACCTTCTTCGTTCCGATGCCTTTTTCCTCAAGCCAGGATATCATCTTGCTGATGCCCTCTTCTTTGTTCATGCCATTTAGGAATTCAGAATTAACATGGTCCCCGTCGCCAGTGTAAGCTTCTTTTTCAATGTCTCCTCCGGCAACGACTTCCTTGATCTCCAAATCGAACTTTTTCGCAAACTCGTAGTCGCGCTCGTCATGGCCAGGTACTGCCATGATTGCTCCTGTTCCGTATGAAGCCAGAACATAGTCGGCGATCCAGATTGGCATTTTTTCGCCATTTGCTGGATTGATTGCGTAAGCGCCAGTGAAGACCCCTGTTTTGTCCTTCGCAAGGTCCGTACGCTCTAGGTCGCTCTTGCTCTTGATTTCATCGATATATTTTTCGACTGCAGCCTTCTGTTCAGCTGTCGTGATTGAATCAACAAGCTGGTGTTCTGGTGCAAGCACCGCATAAGTTGCACCGAAAAGTGTATCAGGACGCGTTGTGAAAACTGTGAATGTTCCTTCATGGCCCTCGATGTTGAACGTGATTTCAGCACCTTCAGATCGGCCGATCCAGTTTCGCTGCATATCTTTCAAGCTTTCCGGCCAATCAAGCACATCCAGATCCTCAAGCAGGCGATCTGCATAAGCAGTGATTTTAAGCATCCACTGTCTCATCGGACGGCGCTCGACCGGGTGGCCACCGCGCTCACTTTTTCCGTCGATTACTTCTTCATTCGCTAAAACCGTTCCAAGTGCCGGGCACCAGTTAACCGCTACTTCATCAATGTACGCCAAGCCTTTTTCATATAGCTTTAAGAAAATCCATTGCGTCCACTTGTAGTATTCCGGATCTGTTGTGTTGACTTCACGATCCCAGTCGTATGAAAAACCTAGTGCCTTGATCTGGCGGCGGAACGTGTTGATGTTCTGCTCCGTGAATTCTGCCGGATCATTCCCTGTATCAAGAGCGTACTGCTCTGCAGGAAGCCCGAACGCATCCCAGCCCATTGGATGAAGGACATTGAAGCCCTGCATTCTTTTCATGCGGGATAGGATGTCAGTCGCCGTGTATCCTTCCGGGTGGCCAACGTGAAGACCGGCACCAGATGGATACGGGAACATATCCAGCGCGTAGAATTTCTCTTTACCTTTATCTTCAGTTGTTTTGAACGTTTTGTTTTCTTCCCAATGCGTTTGCCATTTTTTCTCGATTTCCTGATGGTTAAAACTCATCGTCAATATCCTCCTGTTTGGTTTCGATTTATTTTTGCGGATGGAATTTCTTTTAAAAAATAAAAAACTCCCGTCCCTGTAAAAGGGACGAGAGGTTATGTATGATCTCCCGCGGTACCACCCAAATTAGTGTGCAACACTCGCTTCATTCATCCTTAACGCGGAAAACGGCAAGCACTACTGAAGAGTTCGCGCTTGCGACTCAAAGGCGAGTTCATGATGGACCCGTCTGGCTTGCACCAACCGCCAGCTCTCTAATCAGGTTTTGCACCACTACTACTCCTTGTCGAAGTCTTTCGTTATGAATATAGAGATATTGTAATAAAATTCCCTTCTATATGCAAGCGTAGATGAAATAAATGATATAGAGAGTATTATATGATGGTTTCTGCTGCTGGTGCAGGCTTTTTCTATGCCGGCAGCCAGCAACCATCCTTCTGGCCAATCTGTAAAATTTCAGAAAGGCCTTATCGATTACTTAGTTTGTGCTGCCTCCAAAAGCAGGTCAACAATATGCACGCCTCTCATTTTGCCAGAAAGTCCTTCACGCTCAATTCCGAGCTTCATTTGAAGAAGACAGCCTGGATTAGCGGTAACAATCGTTGTTGCATGTGTGGCCTTTGCCTGGACCATTTTGGAATCTAGGAGCTGCATGGACATTTCACTCTCGACTATATTGTAGATTCCTGCTGAACCACAGCAACGGTCAGCATTCTCCATCTCTTGGTATTGTGCTCCCTTGATGGACTGCAGCAATGTCCTTGGTGCTGAAGCTGTTTTCATGACATTGCGAAGATGGCATGAATCCTGATACGTAATGATTTGATGGTGCAGTTCGAGGTTCACTTTTTCATGAAAGCCGACTTCGACCAATATTTGCGAGATATCCATGATTTTATCGGAAAATTCCTGGGCCTTTACCTTCCATTCCGGATCATCCTTAAGCAAATGATCATAGTCGATTAAAAACGCGCCACAGCCTCCAGCATTGGTGATGATGAAATCGACCCCGGAATCCTCAAATGCTTTAATATTCCGGCGTGCAAGTGCTTTCGCATCTTCCTTTTCACCACTATGCCCGTGAAGCGCTCCACAGCAAGCCTGGTCTTTCGGAATGATAATTTCACAGCCTGCAAGCTGCAAAAGCTTCATCGTTGCATTGTTTGTTTCCAGGAACATGGTATCCATCAAGCAGCCGCTAAAGAATGCGACCTTATGCGTCTTTGTCCCGATTGCTTCAAGGTGCTCAGGACGATTTTTCATTTCCTTCATTGTCGGCACCTGGGGAAGGACCTTTTCCATCGTGGCGAGAGACTCAGGAAACAGCTTCATCACACCTGTTCCGCGCGCCAATTTTTGGAGGCCGGAACGTTGATAGAATCCAATGAGTCCAGTCAGTCCCCTCATGCGCTCCTGATGCGGAAAAAGCCCTTTGAAGACTGCATTTCTGACCACTTTTACAGGCATTGAAAACTTCTTGTTTTGATTGACAATATCACGGGCCTCTTCAAGAAGGTGTCCATAGTTCACTCCTGATGGACAGACCGGTTCACACGCACGGCAGCCAAGGCAAAGGTCTAGTGATCGTTCAAAGTCCTCATCCGGTTCAATAATCCCATCGACGACCGCCTTCATCAAAGCGATCCGCCCGCGTGGTGAATGTGATTCCTGATAGCCCGATTCGATATAGGTCGGACAGGTAGGGAGGCAGAACCCGCAGCGCATGCAGTTCAATAGTTCGTCCTGGTTCATCTTTCCCTGGAATTCTGCTTGGATTCTCTGCTGTTCTTGAATCGTTGTCATTTTTAAACCACCACCCGTTTCCTGCTGTCCTTCGCAAAAACCTTACCAGGATTCATGATATTGTTGGGATCCAGGGCCATTTTCACTGCCTTCATTGCCGCAATTCCTGCTTCGCCTAATTTCAACTCGAGGTACGGTGCTTTCATGACGCCGACGCCGTGCTCACCAGTAATCGTCCCGCCGAATTCGATGGCCTTTTCAAAAATTTCAGCAAATGCCTTTTCGACTCTTTCCATTTCATCATGGTTACGTGAATCTGTCGCACATGTAGGGTGAAGGTTTCCGTCTCCTGCATGGCCAAAGGTACAGATATTCAAACTATACTTATTCGCAATATCGTTGATGGCATTCACCATTCTCGCAATCTCAGACCTTGGTACGGTCGCGTCCTCCAATATTGTCGTCGGTGCTAATCTCGCGAGTGCGGACAATGCACTTCTGCGTGCAGTCCTCAGTGCTTCAGCCTCTGCTTCCGTTTGCGCCAGTTGCACAGATACAGCGTTTTCCTGTTTACAAACTTCGGCAATCCTGGCCATGTCACGTTCGACCACTTCGAGGGGGCCATCCTGCTCAATCAATAGCACGGCTTTGACATCTGTTGGCAGCCCGATTTTCGCAAAATCCTCTACTACCTTCAATGTCGGCTGGTCCAGGAATTCAAGGGTAGCCGGAATGATTTTGCTGGCGATAATCTTGGATACTGATTTAGCAGCTGCTTCTAGATCTTGATATAAAGCAAGCATGGTTTGTTTTGTTTCTGGCATCGGAATTAGCTTAAGAGTTGCTTCAGTGATGACAGCCAATGTCCCCTCCGAGCCAACCAAAAGCCTGGTAAAATCATATCCGGCAACATCTTTCGCCAATTTCCCGCCTGTGGTGATGATATCCCCGTTTGGCAGTACTGCCTCAAGCCCAATCACGTAGTCCCTTGTGACTCCATATTTCAATCCGCGGAGACCGCCAGAATTTTCATTGATATTGCCGCCGATAGTGGATATTTTCATAGAACTTGGATCAGGTGGATAAAACAACCCTTTTGGCTCGACTGCATTGATCAAATCAAGGGTCACTACCCCAGGCTGAACAGTAGCGGTAAGATTCTCTTCATCCACCTCAAGGATTTTGTTCATGTGTTTAAAAAGAATTACGATACCGCCTTCTGTTGGACAAGTGCCTGCACATAGGTTCGTTCCAGATCCACGAGGGACAATCGGAATTTGATTCTCATTGCATATTTTCACAATTTGTGAGATTTCTTCTTTATTTCGCGGACTTACAACGGCATCCGCCATTGACTGAAAGTTAGGTGTTGCATCATATGAATAGACTAGCCGTCCCGCTTTGGAATCATCAAAATTAGCAGGACTGACGATTGAAATGATTTTTTCTTTGACCGTGTTTGAAAACATGAGTGTTCCCCCTCCGTTAGTTAAACAATGCAAAATCGGCCTTACGGAATCATTCTTGAACAATAGCCATTTTGCAGGATAAACATTTTTAGATAAAAACAAATCCCCCAAAAAAGCTGATAGGAATCGCTTACAAAAAATGTGGTATGGTCATCAGATGACCATACCTTAAATTATAGGATGTGGATAAGGACAATTTCAATATTTATTTACATTTAGTAAAATATTGTTAAGCTCTTGGAATGTCTTTTGAAGTTTTTAAAATGGTAAAGAATATAATCGAACTAGGATAAAACTGTATAATGGAAGTCTAAAGAACAAACTTTGGAGGATCTACCTTGCAATACAATAAAATAAAACCTAAAAAGATATATGAAGAAGTTGCGGAAGCCATCCATACTATGATCAGTTCAGGTCAACTGAAGCCTGGCGATAAACTCGATTCTGTCCAGCAGCTGGCGGAGAACTTCCAGGTAGGGCGATCTGCCATCAGAGAAGCATTGACTGCTTTGAGAGCAATGGGGCTCATTGAAATCAGGCAGGGAGAAGGAACGTATGTGAAGCAGTTCGAGTCTGAGCAAATCAGTTTTCCTTTATCGACAGCCATCTTGATGAATGCACAGGACACAGCTCACCTGTTGGAAGTGCGGAAAATTCTTGAGACTGGAACTGTCTTTTCTGCTGCAAAGAAACGGACTGACATACAGCTGCAGACGATGAAAGAAGCGCTCGAAGAAATGAAGCGTGCTAGCGGCGATGAGGAGCTTGGTGAAAAAGCGGATCTCCAGTTTCATATGGCCATTGCTGAAAGCTCGCATAATCCACTATTGATCAGCTTGATGAACCATGTTTCCGGCCTGATGGGAGAAACAATGAAGGAAACCCGCCGGCTTTGGCTCTATTCGAAACAAACTACAACAGATCGCCTCTATGAGGAACACTATGCTATTTTCAACGCGATAAAAGAACAGAATGCAGAAGAGGCAAGACGCGTGATGCTCAGCCATATCGAGAACGTCGAAATTATTCTCCATAAATATATGAACCAGTCTGAAAATTAGAGTTCAAACCATATCAAACAAAAAGCTGGCTTCCGGTGAAAAAGGAAACCAGCTTTTGTGGATTATTGAATCGTATAGCCTCCATCAATGACCGCAGCCTGGCCGGTGATTCCTTTCGCAGCATCGCTGGCAAGGAACATCACATAGCTGGCGATTTCTTCGACATCCAGCAGCCGCTTTTGCGGCACGAGCGGAAATATGACTTCTTCGAGCACTTTTTCAAGCGGGACATTCCTTGTTTCTGCAAGGCTTGATAGCTGATTGCGGACCAGAGGCGTATCAACATAGCCGGGACAGACGGCATTGACGGTTATCCCATGCTCAGCACTTTCAAGGGCAGCAACTTTAGTCAGCCCAATGACTCCATGCTTGGCACTGTTATAGGCTGCCTTACCAGCAAATCCGACTAGCCCATTTATGGAAGCCATATTGATCACCCGGCCAAAACCCTGCTTTTTCATGACTGGAAGCACATGTTTCAAGGCTACAAACGGAGCCGTCAGCATCACCTTTATCAACAGTTCAAATTTTTCCGTCGGGAAGTCTTCGATCATGGAGACATATTGCAGGCCTGCATTGTTAATCAGAACATCAACACGGCCAAAATGCTCGACGCATTTTGCAACGGTCTGCTCAATGTCTTTTTCGTTGGTCACATCACATTTCAAACCAGCCGCTTCATATCCTGATTCCTGCAGACTGGCAGCCGCTTTTGCCACGGCTTCTTCCTGTAAATCTGTTAAAAATACTTTCGCGCCCTGCTCAGCAAAACTCTTGGCGATCTCATACCCGATTCCCTGGGCGGCACCGGTAATCAGGACAGCTTTATCTTTTACCATTCCGAAACTCCTTTCTTAAATACCTAATCCTAGAGAGAATAGAACAATCGCGATTGCCACACCAATCAATGGCACTATGACAGTCACAGCGGCGACTGGATTGTACGCATCCTGATGGGACTCGCCACAGATTGCCCTGACCGTCGTGACCACGTAACCGTTATGCGGCAGGGAATCAAGCGCTCCTGAGGAAATGGCGGCTACCCTGTGCAATGCTTCTGGATTGACGCCCATATCCATGTAGTGAGGTGCAAGCAATGGAAGCGCAATGGCCTGGCCCCCGGATGCTGAACCAGTCATTCCGGCAATGACGCTGACAGCGATTGCCGCCCCAATCAATGGGCTTCCAGGTATATTGGTCATCGCATCTACAGCCGTCTGGAAGGCAGGCACCGCTTTTGCCACACCGCCAAATCCCACGACAGCAGCTGTATTCCCAATCGCAATCAAGGCACCCATCGTTCCTTCTGAAAGAGCTTCCCAGAAATTTTTGAAGTATTTGCGGTTCAATAAGTAGGCAGATACAACTCCCCCTAACAGTGCAATGATCAATGCTGATTGTTTCAATGAATCATGGAAAACGAATGAAATCACCAATACCACTACTAATGGAATAAGGCCCATTAGAGGATGAGGCAGTTCCCTTTTTTCCAGCATAGGATCGGTTTTCCTAGCCTCAAATTTCTCGCCCTTAGCGACGGCTTTTGTAATCATTCGTTTTAGCCACCAGTAACCAAAAATCATCATGAAGATGGCAACGATGGCACTGACCTCCCAGCCGGCAACTGGTGATGTATTAAGAAATTGGATAGGAATCCAGTTCTGGATTTCCGGAGAACCAGCAGACGTCATCGTGAATGTAACTGACCCGAAGACCAATGCAGCTGGAATGAAGCGCCTTGGCAGGTTTGCCTGCCTGAACAAGCTTAATGCCATTGGGTAAACTGAAAATGCTACGACAAACAAGCTGACACCGCCATATGTCAATACGGCACAGGCAGCGACAATGGCAAGCACAGCATACTTCATGCCCAGCTTCTCGACGATGAACTCAGACACACTGTCAGCCGCGCCGCTATCCTCCATTACTTTTCCAAAAATGGCCCCAAGCAGGAACATCATGTACCATGCAGTAACAAACCCGGAAAATCCAGACATATAATTCCCTACAAAATTGGCAGCTCCTTCTTCCACCAGCTGCGGGAATAGCGGCATCCCGCTGAACACGGCAACAAACAACGCAGAAATCGGACCGACAATCAGCAGGTTCATACCCCTCATTGTCAGATAAATCAATAAAGCCAATCCGCCAATCAATCCAATCATACTCAGCATTCTTTTTCCCCCTTGAAATTTCAAATGAATAAAAACAAAAACTGCCCTCCTTAATCCAGTGGATGGTAACGCTTACAAAATATTGATTAAAATTGCTGTATTATCTTATTGCAACTATTGTGCCAACTTTTTGCACCATAAGATTCAGTATGCAGTCTTAATTTTCAGTTATTTAATTCCGGATTTCCGGATTCTAGCATTCTTCCTGTTCGTTATATTAATAGAGTCCATGATTATCAAAGTTGTCCTTTTCCTGTTTGTTAATCACTATCCAAACAGTGAAAACTCAATTCAATAATGCTAGAAAACAGGAAAGTCCGGAAAATCGGACATCATTCCGAATTCCCGGACTATAAGAGACCATATTTATTTAACTTCTCATAAAGCGTGGACCTGCTTATTCCAAGTTCCATGCCTACAAGTGCCTTGTTGTCATTATGTCGATCAAGGCTTTGCTTCAGAACCCATTTTTCTGTTTCTTCAACGATATCCTTAAGACTTTTGTTATTGAAGACAATGACGGTCTGTGTTTGCAGGTAATCCGGCAAGGAATCCAGGGTGATTTGTTCTCCTTTTGTTAAATGGACTGCAGCTTCGATAACATTTTGCAGTTCACGGATATTCCCCGGCCAGCTGTATGACTTCAGGATTTCCATGACATGGCTTTCGATTCCTGAAATCCGCTTGCCTAACCGATTCGTGACTTTTTCAATAAAATAAGCGATCAGCACTGTCAAATCTTCTGCACGTTCCCTTAATGAAGGAACACTGAATGGAACGACATTGATCCGATAAAACAAATCCTCCCTGAACCGTTTCTCTTCAATCATATTCTCGAGCGGCCTGTTGGTGGCCGCGATAATCCGGACATCAACAGATATCGATTTTGTCGAACCAATCGGTTCTATCTCCCCATCCTGCAGGGCACGCAAAAGTTTAACCTGCATGCTTAGCGGCATGTCCCCGATTTCATCCAGGAAGAGGGTGCCGCCATTGGCCAGTTGGAACTTCCCCTTCTTACCCCCTTTTTTCGCGCCCGTAAAAGCTCCTTCTTCATAGCCGAACAACTCTGACTCTAGCAGGTTTTCAGGGATGGCACCGCAGTTCACTTTGATAAATGGCTTCTGGTTCCTGCTGCTTAGCTGATGGATGCTGTGAGCAAACAACTCTTTCCCTGTACCGCTCTCCCCCCTGATTAAAATGGATATATCACTATTGACTACCATTTTCACCTTTTCTTTTAAACTGATAATCTGCTGAGATTCCCCAAGTATGTCATCCAGCGTATATTTCACTCCAGAATCAATTTTCTGGATATAAGGCTGCATCCTCGTCAGCAGGCTTTTTACATGGCTGTCCATTTTCATCCATTCTTGAGTATCCCTGAAAAACACCGTTCCAAATGCGGCGATCACTTCACCATTTTTAATGATTGGAACCCTGTTTGCAATCATGTAATTGCCTTTGATAAATTGCAAGTCAGCCAGTTCCTCTTTTCCGGTCTGTGCGACAATATGCATCCTGGTATTCTCGATCACTTGAGTCACATGCTTGCCAATCGTTTCTTCCCGATTGACTTCCAGGAACTCACAGTAGTTATGATTGATATAGATGATCCTTCCTTCTCGGTCTACAACAACAAGCCATTCAAACGCATTCTCGACAATGGTTTCAATAATATCTGCCGGGATATGTAAAAGCTTCGTATTCATAATCCGCCACCTGGTTTTTCTTTTGATTTTATCACACTTTTCAGAAAACAATAATAAACACAAAAAAGCACCTGAAATAAGGTGCTTTCAAGGTGCTTTCGTCTACATAAGCTGCATTGTTGTAATGCAAGTGGCGTCATTCTCAAAAGTAGATATTTCGGATTCAACACTTTTCCCGTTATATCCAATCTTTGTTTTGAACTTTTTATCACGTGGAAGCCACAAATCAATGAAACCATTCTGATGGGATATCATTTTCTCATCAACAATCACGTTTCCGTCTTCATCCTCAATATATACATCAAACTCTTTTTCAACCAGTTCACCTTGACAACCTGTCAAGCTATGATTCGTTCAAGGATGGGTTTGATTTTCGTAAGGCGCGATTGAGACGAAGAAGTCTTCCTCCGAAATGTCATAGACTTGCTTGTCCCCTTCACTGTCAGCAACTGTCAGCTCTTGTGAGGTGATGGAAGCCTTGTGGTCTTTGTTTTTGCCCGCGCTGTAATCACTCACCAATTCCTTGATGTTTTGTTGTTGTTTTTCAGGTTCAGCAGATTCTTCCCCGCCATTACAGGCAGTTAATAAACCCGCAGCCAAAAACGCAATTCCGAGGATTTTATATTTCAACCCATTCACCCCCTTGTCTCTCAAAGATGATTATATCATAATCTCACAGTCCTATATTAGATGATAAATATGCATTTTTTATCGAGAAAAAATGCATAAATTGTGACCAAAACAAAAGGAGCCAGGCTCAAAAGCCTAACTCCTTATTGTTTTGCTCTCTTAAACTAGACTGTTGATTTTCGTTCCAGGCGCTTCGCTTTCCGCGGGAAGTCCGGGAGCCTCCTCAGCGCTTTTAGCGCCTCCAGGGTCTCCCGTGACTTTCTCATCCCGCAGGACATTGATTGACTTCCTCGGGTCAGCCCACGCACGAAGGAAATGCGTTAGCATTTTCGAGGAGTCTTCGCGCCTTCCACTACAATCAACAGGAGTTTTAAAAAAAGATTTAGCTTTAACAGAGCCTATGGTTATTTATGCTTGTGCAGCAACATTGCCAGTTTCCTTTAATTTCCTATCATAGATAACAGTTGTGAAGATTCCGATAAACATTAACGCAATTAAAATCGCAAACAGCATTGGCATCCCGTATAGATCGACAAGGATTCCTCCCATAAGCGGGCCAATCATCCTTCCTCCAGTTGCGGTGCTGTTGACGATTCCCTGGTAAAAGCCTTCCCGTCCTTTTGGCGCCAGATCATTTGCGATGGTCGGAACCGCCGGCCAGATCAGCATTTCCCCAATAGTCAAGATCACCATGCCTGCAACAAAACCTGAGAATGCTTGAGCGCCTGCGGCAACTGCATAGGAAACCATGAAGATGACCATGCCGATGATGATTTGCAGCTTCAGTTTATTCTGGAACGGCTTGATCAGCCTGTTGACAACTGGCTGGCCAAGTACGATCAGAGCGCCGTTAATTGTCCAGAGAATGCTGTATTGGTTCAGGGAAATGTTCAATTCCTGAGTGTAAGCGGCGATCGTTGTTTGCCATTGTACATACCCAACCCAGCAAAGCAGATAGCCAATCGCAAGGACCAAAAGGGCATACAGCTTTGTATGGCTTTTGACTGTGCCATTTTCCTGAAGTACATTCGTCTGCTTCGCTGCCCTGGTGTCGATGCGGCGATAGCCAATAATTGCGATCATCATGAAGATTAAGTACATGGCTGCGTTCGCCATGAAGATCAGCTGGAATGAGTAGGAGGCGACAAGTCCGCCAAGCGCAGCTCCAATAGCTACGCCTAGGTTCTGCGCCACGTAAATAGCGTTGAACGCTTTACGGCCGCCTTCCTTCCACACCGAACCTGCCATTGCATACATCGCCGGAAAGACAATTCCAGAGCCAAAACCGACCAATGTCAAAAAGAAAATATACTGCGGCCAGCCAGGCCAAAAGGTCAAGCCAAGCAGTGCCACGATGGTAATGCTGATTCCAAGAATAATAGACTTGTAACCGCCAATTTTATCAAAAAGACTGCCGCCAAATAGGTTGCCAATAACGCTGGCTGCAGAATTAAGCATTAATACGACCCCGGCAACAGACAGCGATTTGCCAAGGTGGTCATTGATATAGATTGTATTTAAAGGCCATAAAAAAGAGGAACCAGTAACATTTACTGCCATCCCGATAACTAAAAGCCACAAGGCTCTAGGCATTATTCACGCCTTCTTTCACTAATAAATTTCGAATACCAAAGTAATTCTAGAGCTTTTCACAATTGGATGCAATAGGAATTTATGCAGATATTCGAAGTTCAAATTTTCTATTATTTTGAAGTTGAATAGTAAAGAATCTGTGGGTTATTCAGATCGTGGAATTATGGTTTTTCGTTAGAAGATGCACTCTCAACCTGCATGGATTTGCAGGATTTTTTAAAATTGAATCCGGGAATATTGACACTCCGCCCATTTTCTGTGAAACTAAAGAAAACACCGTACAAACTACCATTTGCACAGTGTTTTCGTATTTATCTTTTCTCTAAATTTACTATTCTCTATTTTTTAGGGGCTGGCTGTTGCGCCGGGAAGTAACTGTTCACTGCTTTCTCTTTCTTCTTGAAGTTATCTTTTTCGTCGTACACAGCCTGCTTCACTTTTTCAATCTCTGTTTTAACTTCTTCCAGATTTACGCCTTTCTTGGTCAATTCCTCAATGGCAAGATTGATTGCCGCATTCGACTCTTCAATCGATACCCTCAATGAATCCATGGCTCCCTGTGGATTATGGAAACCTGCCGAGCTTTCTGCAGCAACGATATCCCAGAACCATTGTCCTTTTCTGATATGCTCTTGAGCCTGCTTGACCTTCTCTTCACTTACTCCAGAAGTAATCATCTTATTTACGTAATAGTGTGAGGTAATCGAAATATCCTCAGCCTTATGAAGGGCTTCCATATGTTTATCCTGGATACCGATCACTCGTTCCTTCAGTTCCTCCATATCCCTGTTGGTATGGCAGGTTGCGCAAGACTGATCCATTGTCTTGAGTGGTGACGTCCACCAGTGTGAACTGATTTTCTTTTTGCCGTCCACCCTATCATATGGCATGTGACAGTCTGAACATGTAACTCCTGCTTCACCGTGCGGGCCTTCGATATGAGTCTCGAAGTCAGGGTGCTGCGATTTTAACATTGGCGTTCCCGAAACGTTGTGGATCCAGTCCTTCTCAAAACCTTGTTCCTTAGCAGTAGTCTCATAGTATTCATACATATTTTCAGGTTCAAACCCATTTGCCCAAGGGTAAGTAACTTCGCCGTTATCTGCAGCAAAATAGTATTCTACGTGACACTGTCCGCAAACATAGTTTCTCATGTCATTCTTCGTTGGGTTGGACATGTCGATTCCTTGTGATTCCATTGCTTTGATGAAGCTCGGTCTTGTAACGCGCAAATCCATTGTCTGCGGGTCATGGCAGTCAGAGCAGCCGATCGGTGAATGGCCCATCGCTTCTGCTTTTGGCCAGATATCCTGATTAAAATTGCCGCCCCAGTAATCATCACCCATTTCCTCGATCATGTGTGGAACTGCAGTCGACTTACAAGTTAAGCATGAACCAATTGATTTATCCGTGATACGCGCAATTGCCCGGACATCCTCATTCGCGTAAATATGGCCGCGGTCCTCATTGTACTCGGTCGCAAAGCCATATCCGTTAAAAAGGACAGGCAGATACGGTTCCTTATCATGGTCGAACTTGCTTCGTTTGACGGAACCGCTGTACTTCGTATCCTCCATTTTTTCATTTTTCTTGTAGCTGTCATATTGAAGCGGGAAAAGGTCCTTGAAGGCCTCATTGCTGATTTCATCTTTGCTCAGCCCCGTTTTCAGCTCGCTCGCGGAAGTTGCTTCTTCTTCCGATGAGCATCCTGTTATGATGAGCATGACAGCCGCAAGGAGCAAGAGTGCCCAGCGGAAATTTCTAGCCATTGTTCATCGTACCTCCTTTGTTTTCTAAAAGCTCGCCTGGTTTCGGCGGTTTAAAATAATCCTCTGTTTTGAAGCCTTTGCCGTGCGGTACGGCCTGGTGGCAGCTTGAACAGCTGTCCTTTGCATCATGTGATACGTTTTCTAGTGTGTTTTCATGACAGCTGATGCAGTTTCCATTTATGACTTCATCCGAACTTTCCGTTGCGTGGAGCACCTTTGGAATCTTTGCTTCCCCAAGTGTGTTGAAGTACACATGGGTCATCCCTGCTTTCGCCTTATAGGTATATTTCTCAACCATATTTTCATGAGGCAAATGGCAATCCCCGCAGGCCAAACCGGCGTGATTGGAATCAGAGAATGAGTTGTGGACCTCTGTCATGATATGACAGCTTGAGCAGAATTCAGGTGAATCTGTATACGCAAGCGTTTTGACAGTGACGACAGAAACAATGATTCCAGTAAATACGCCAATGAATAACAGCATCTTTTTGTCTATTCCCAGTAGCTTTTTCAGCATTTCTTTCACCTCCCTTATAGCTGATCATTCAATCTACTAAAGGCTGCACTGTTAGGAGAACTCAACTGACAATGCAGCCATATTAAAACACGGATGTGCTTTAACCAAGGTTAAGGTGAAACTTTTTCCTGGATCAATCGGATCAAATCATCCTTCGTTGTTGGGCCCGAGAAACGTTCGACAATGACACCATTCCTGTCGATGATGATTGTCTCAGGCTGGCCGATGACATTGTAATCCTTAGAAATATCTTCCTTTGTATCTAATAGATACGTAAGCTTTGAGCGGCTTTCGGAAATGTATTTTTCCATCCGTTTCTTCGATTCGCCTTTAGCAAGGATCAATAACTTTGCTTCCTTGTACTCTTTGCCGAATGCTTCGAGTTCAGGTGCTTCATCGATGCAAGGTGCACACCATGTCGCGAAAAAATTCAGGACGACCGTCTGGCCTTTGAAATCGGAAAGTTTATAGGTATTGCCGTCAATATCCTGCAGTTCAAAGTCGATGGACTGATCACCTGGCTGGGCTGAAGCTTTCCCTCCCAGTCCGCTGACCAAAAAGCCGAGAATCCCAATGACGGCAGCGATGACGATGATTGGCCCAATCTTTTTGCCCATTTCTAATCACCACCTCATTAAAAATCTGAGTTCCATTCTTCCAGAAGTTCCAGCTCTTTCTTCAATTGCTTCTGGCGGCGTCCAAGCACGATTACGTACCCTGCGATCAACGTCCAAATAACTGAGTATCCGATGAATAAGTAAGTCATTTCAATTCCTCCTTAATGGTTAGCCTGCTAGTTTTTCAATTGCTTTTGACTTTGCCTTTTTGACGATATGCCTCATTTTTTCAATTTCGATTCCTTTGCGCATCAGGAAACCGTACAGCAAGGTGATCGTGAAAATCGAGAACAGCAGGGCGACAAGCATATCTGGCTCGATCCCTCCCCCTGACTGGTTTTTGCCTTCACCGAACACGACCGGATGCAGCTTTGTGTTCCACCAGCGGATTGCCATGAAGACAATCGGGACATTGATGACGCCAATGATGCCAAAAACGGCTGATAACCCGGCAATTTTATCCATAGAACCATCCATCTTACGGACGAACAGATAAGCAACATAGATGAACCAAAGAATCAGGGTTGTCGCTAAACGCGGCTCCCATGTCCACCATGTATTCCAGCTGGATTTTCCCCAAATCATCCCGGTGATCAGTGTAATTGTTGTAAAAAGCACACCAATTTCAGCTGAGATTCCTGCATTGATATGATGCTGGAGTCTCGGTTTGATTAAAACCCTCACACTGTAGTAACCCACGACACCGAATGCGAGGAAAGCGACCCAGGCACTGCCAACATGAAAGTAGAATATCTTTTGTGTCTCGCCCATTACCTTTTCAACAGGTGACCAAATAAAAATTAGATATAGTGCAATGAAAAATGACGGAATTAACGTGAACAGCAGCAGCTGGTCGATAATGCCAGTATTCTTTTTCATCAAGACCCCTCCATAATAAATTCGAATAAGAAAAAGCACGCGGCCAGGAACAATAAATCGTAAGCAGCCATCAATCTGATCCAGGACGATGCATCCGCAATCACTTCATTTTCCAGGATGATCCTCGTCGCCTGGACTCCGGCAATCAACAGCGGGCTTAAGAGCGGCAGCAGCAGTACCGGCAAAAGCATCTCGCTGTTCTTGGCGTTCGCCGAAAGTGCGGCCAGGAAAGTCCCAACGATGATGAAGCCGAGCGTGCCGATGATGACAACCAGGATGAACCAGCTTACCTTTCCAAAAAACCTGTAGTCGAAGAGCAGAAACAAAACTGGAATGCTGACAAGCTGTACTGCTGTAACGAGGATAAAGTTCGCTAAAACCTTGCCCAGATAGATGCTTGAAGAATCGATTGGCGCAGAACGCAGCCCTGTCAGCGCATCGTTTTCGTGTTCTGAAAGGAAGGAACGATTCAATCCAAGAATTCCCGAGAACACGGTGATCAGCCAGACAAGCCCAGGTATGACCGCTTTTACCATATTATTTGTCGGATCGAACGCAAAGCTGAAGATCAGCACCACTAGACTGGAGAAGATGACCATCATACCAATCGTCTGCTTTGTTTTAATCTCATTGCTCAGGTCTTTGCTGGCAATCGTCCATGCATCTCTAATGATTGAAATCATGAGTTCTTCACCTCAGCTTCGTACCAGCTTTTCATCTCGTCCAGACTGATTTCCTCCCCAAGAAGCTTGGTTGAGACAATCTTTCCTTTCTTCAGCAGAGCGGCCCTGTCAGCAAGTGCATGAACCTGCTCAAAATCATGCGAGATAATCAGCACCGACGTCCCGCTATCCCGTTTGCTTTTAATGATGCTATTAAGCAGCGCGACAGCCTCCTGGTCTAGGCCGGTGTGCGGCTCATCGAGCATCAGGATATCCGGATCGGGCAGCAGCACCCTTGCGATCGCCAGCCTTTGCATCATCCCTCTTGAAAAGGAGCAAATGGGCATATCGCGGAATAGATAGAGACCTACTTCCTTTAAGAGTGCATTGGATTTGCTTTCAAGATTTTTTACTTTGTATAGCTTGCCGTAGAATTTTAGGTTTTCAAGCGGGGACAAGTTGTTATAAAGAAAAGATTCATGACCCAGGAAGCCAATTCGCTGTTTTACCTGTGGTGAATTCTTCTTGATAAGCTCACCATCAAGGAAAATTTCCCCGCTCGTCGGCTGCAGGAGTCCGACTGTGCATTTAAAGAAGGTGCTCTTCCCTGCTCCATTCGGTCCAATCACTGCCAGGATCTCCCCTTTACCCAAAGAAAGGGTGATGTTTCTTAATACGAGCTTATCTCCCAGCATTTTGGTCATTTTCTTTAGTTCCAGCATGTTCCCCAACTCTTTCGTTAAGTGTATTGTTTCAGTTCTTTGTTTACCTGAGTGAGATGGCTCTGGTATTCATTTTTCATCTTGTTAAAATTCTCCTCGGTGATTTCCGCTTCTTCCAGCCTCGCTTCAAGTACGGCCAGCTCCCCTTCAATCACTTTTTTCCTATGAAGATGGTGTATGAATAACTGGTCTTCCTCATTGATGATTTTCTCCGAAGGAGCCTTCCGCTTTTGTACAAACCAGACAACACCAATGACAGCAGCAATAACAATCAGCAAGTAATGTGGATTCACCATGTTAAACCCTGGAGTCGTCAGCCAGAATTTCACAAGCCATTCAGGGTGATAGGCTGGTGTCATAGTGATCACCCCTTCTGCTGGCGAAGCTTCTTCAGTTCTCTAAGAATTTCCGCTTCTGCTTCGGCATCCTTTATTTTCTTTTTGTTCTCTGGGAGATGTTCAACCTTTCGTCCTTGGGTTTCTTCCTTTACCATTTCAGCGGCAAGCAGCTGGTAGTTCTCTTTCAAGTTTTCAAAATCCTCACGAGTGATTTTTTTCATTAAAAAGTCCATCTCCAACTCATTCACAGCACTGTATACCTGCTCAATCGCCAATTTTTCACCCTCTGTCTCCGGTCCAGCAGCCGAGACCTCGCCTGCTGTGAAAAAAGGAGAAATGATGAAGTAAAAGCAAGTAATGATCACGAGTGAGCCTATTATTAAAAATACATAATCCATTTTGATCAGCTCCTAGAAAAGCTTCCGGCGCTCTTCGTCAAATGTTTTTGCAGCAATTTCCTTTTCTACTTCCGAGTTCCATGCTGCCTTTCTCTCAAGCTTTGATTCAGACTTCCTAATCGTCAATTTCCTGAGCCAGACACCGACAATCACACTGCCGATTCCCACTCCTGCTGCAGGCATTCCCCAGGCAATCCAGCCGCTTGTGCCGCCACCCGGAGTTCTCAAAGCTGCCTGCCCGTATTCATCAACATACGATTGGATGATTTCGGGTTCTGTCTTGCCGCCGTTCAGCATCTCGACCACTTCATCGTAGTAAATCTTTTTTACTGAACAGGTGGATAATTCATGATCTGCATGGCCCTGCATATCAAGCTGGCCGATGATGTGCTTGAATTCCTTTGAGTTATAGGTGAAGGCTGTTGTCATGCCCGGAATGATGATTAGAAAAAGGAGTGTTGTTATAAGAACTTTCCTGTTCACTTTTTTCACCCTCCCACTCTCGAAATGCCTTTATTGATTTGGTAGCGGTAGGTTGTCGGCCTGCCGCCTATGAGTGCGAATGCCGTGCCAATCACCATGATGATGCCGCCCATCCAGATCCAGCTTACAAACGGATTCACTTTAACCATGAACGTCACTTTGTCTTTGTTCTCCCAGGAGCTGAGTACAACGTATAAGTCCTGGCTCCAATTTGTCTTGATTGCTACCTCTGTGGATGGTTCAGGCCATGTTTCATAGAAAATCTTTTCAGGCTTGATTTTACCAATGTCTTTGCCCTTATACGTCACATCTATATCGGCCACCACTACGCCATTGCCGTTTTTCGTATGCTCGGTCAGTTCATTGAATGTAAGATTGTAATCTCCGGTCTTGATGCTGTTGCCGGCATCCACCGTTTTCAGGATTTCTGTCGAGTAAGTGTGCGACGAAATGACACCTACCGCGATGATGGCAATCCCGATATGGACGATATAACCGCCATAGCGGCGCTGATTTTTCACCGTCAGCTTGAACGCCGCCTTCAAAATGTTTTCCTTCGTTGCTTTCCGACGGGCACTGATGCCTCTGACGAACTCCTGTAAATGCGTCCCAAACATGAAGCTTGTTGCCGATAGTCCGATAACCGCGTAAATTCCCTTGACGCCAAATGCGAACAGAATGATGGCAGTGGCAACACCCATTGCCAGCGGCCAGAGCATGTTTTTCATGAACTTTTCGAATACCGCTTTCTGCCAGGCAATCAGCGGGCAGATTCCCATCAATACGATCAGCATCAGGAGGATCGGAGCCATTACTTTATTAAAATATGGCGCACCGACATTGACCTTTGTGCCGGTAAAAGTTTCCGAAATCAGCGGGTACATTGTTCCCCAGAAAACGGCGAAAGCGGCAGCAACAAGAATCAGGTTGTTCAGCAGGAAGCTGCTTTCTTTTGAAAAATAAGCTTCAATTGGACTGCTGTCTTTCTTGATCATTCCGTACCTTGTCATGACGATATACAGAGAAAACAGCATCATGAACGCCATGAAAACAAGGAAATACGTACCCAGATTGCTGTCCCCAAACGCATGGACACTTGTCAGGATTCCGCTCCTGACCAGGAAGGTTCCAAACAGTGTCAGGATGTAAGAAAGAATGATCAAGCTTACGTTCCAGGTCTTCAGCATGTTTTTCCGTTCCTGAATCATTACAGAATGCAGGAATGCCGATACGGTCAGCCATGGCAGGAATGAAGCATTTTCAACTGGGTCCCATGCCCAGTAGCCCCCCCAACCAAGCTCAAGGTAAGCCCACCAGCCGCCAATCACATTTCCGAGAGTCAAAAACAGCCATGCCAGCAAGGTCCATCTTCTCGTCAGCTTGATCCACTCTGAATCCATTCGCTTCAAGATCAGAGCCGCAATTCCGAACGCGAATGGTACTGCCAGCCCGACATACCCCATATAGAGTGTGACAGGATGCAAGATCATGCCCGGATTTTGCAGCATAGGGTTTAGACCTTTTCCGTCAGCCGGAATTTTATCGGTCATTTCAAACGGGTTTACATTCAGCGCCATTACCGTGAAAAAGAACAGGATATTGACCATCAGGATGCTGGAAACATAAGGCATCATCGGGTTCTTCTTTTCTTTTGAAAAAACGACCATTGCAGCGTACAGCGATAAAAGGAACGCCCATAGCAGAAGGGATCCGGCGTTGCCGGCCCAGAAGGCTGTAAGCTTATAAGCCATCGAAAGGCTTTCATTCGTATAGGAAGCCACATATTTATATTGGAACTGGCTTGTGCCGAGCAAGTAGAGCAGCAGGAAGGATGCAATGCTTGCCACAAAAGCAAGGGAAAGTACCGCACCTCTTGCACTTTCGAGCCACTTGCTGCTTTTCTTCTTAATCCCGACGATATTGGCGATGATTCCGTATAGTGAAATCACGATTCCAAGGTAGATTGAGATGTTTCCAATTAGATACATACAGATAACCACCCATCTGTTTTATTCCTGCTTGTCATTTTTGTATATTTCCTTATGCATTTCGGTATCATAGTTCTCCATGTCTTCGCCTTCATATTTTGTCGGGCATTTCGTCTGGACTTTTTCTGCTTCGAATACTCCGTCCTTTTGGATAAAACCTTCCACAAGGACGATGACATCCTCTGAGAAATTATCCGGCTTGATACCTTTATGGAATACTTGGAGTGTTCCCTGGCCTTCTTCGTAAAGTTCAAATCGGAGCTCCAGCTTGTCAGCATCCCATTGTACTGACTCTTTATTGAGCAGGCCTTGAGTCATAATATAATCGCCTTCATATTTCGAACCATTTTCACTAAGGTCGGCAATTGTGATTTCCTTGCTACCTGCACTTGGCATTGTCGAAAACATCATGATTACGAACGCGACTGCCGCAAGACCCAAACCCATAACGATTTTCTTATTTTTGGACATCATTTTCTGCCTCCCAGCTTTTTGATCAATTCGTTATACTCTGCTTCCGATATGCTTCCTTCGACGAGCATTCCGCGGAGCTTTGCCTTTTTGGCTTCAAAATCATTTGACACACCGCTTTTTATAGGCTGGGTTTTCTTTTTCCTCATGATGAAAATCAACAGGACGGCAGCAGCGACGGTCACACTGCCAACGACGGTTATGACAAGCCATAAAGGCATTTCCTCTTCATTCTGTTTGACCGTGCCCGCCTTCTTCGCATCACCGGCCATATCCTCCATGATTTCCGCTGTAGTCCTATCGTCTGCACGTTTGTATTCAACCGTGATCTTCTTTTCTTCACCCGGCTTCATTCCCTGGCTTTGATACAGGAACATGTTCATGTTGTAAGAGTTTTTCTGGTGCTGTTCAGAAGCGGGCTCCAGCTTGAAGCTTTCCGTATTTAGCGGCTCGACGAAAATCAGGTTAAACAAGCCAATATCAGTGAAGTTTTTAAAATTATAAGCCAGCGTCTTAGCGTCTTCTTTTTCCCTGATGCTGTCGGTATAGTATTCAATCACAAATTTATATATCTCCTGAGGCTGAATTTCTTCGCTTGTTTCCCAGGAAATCGTTCCACTTTCCTTATCCAGTTCGTATTCAATTTCATTCATTTCAGTCAGGTCACGAGAATAATCAGCCACAAACCCAATCCTGAAATTCTTCTCATCCATTGGCAGCGGAATGACGACCTGGCCTTTTTGTGCTTCCTGTGCATTGTTCTTCAGTGCTCCATGGTAACCGACCAAAAGCGGCGGATTGTTCTTCTTATCTTTTGGATGATATGAGTACTCCGGCATCACTTGGATCGTGAGCTCCTCCATATTCAGGACATCGGTCTTTGTCTCTGCACTCCCCTTATCTGGAAGCTGGAATATCAGTATTAAAATGAGGGCAAGCATAAGCTTCATAATTTTCATTTGTTTAGCTCCTTTCTATATGTGACAAATTCGTGAATGTTTTCACAAGACAACTCTGCTTAAAAAAAACAATAATATCTAAAAGGACTTTATACCTTATCCATATCATTGAACCTTTTTGGTACACCTTATTTAAACCATTTCTAAAAGCCCTCAATCTGTGATTTAAATCACGGAATTTTCGTCAGTTTTATCCGATTTGTGAACGGGGGGTATTAATTAGAAAAGCGGAAGCGCCTTGATCAGTCCCGACAAGCGCTGAAGGGCCGACCGGTGGAGTCGTTCTTTGACTTCACTGGCAGTGTCAAAACGTCGCGAGCTGCTCAGAGCTGACGCTTCTCGCAAGATACTCGAGGGAAGCTTTCTCAGGGATGAAAACTGGCTAGGCGCTGGAGCTGGGCAATTCTTGAGAGAAAATAAAAAACCTCACTTCCCTTTTGGAAGTGAGGGTGTTACAAATTTATGAAGATTGCTCTGGTTCAGGATGGAATTTTGATTTTACTGGCTGGCCGCCGCTATTTTCATATTTTTTCTTCGCTTCTTTAACCGGATCATGATCCATTCCAAGCTCGAGATCCTGGTTATTGACGCCATTCCTTGTTTTTTGTTCAGGATTGTTCTGCTTTGAGCGCTTTTTCAAGATGTTTCCCTCCTGTTTTAGTGATCAAGCAAAATCATATTGTTCTGGACATTCTGAAGCTGGATTCTCATCCGGTGCAGCTGGTCTCGCTGTTGTGCATTTGCGCTGAAGGCGAGCTTGGCCAGATCATTGTAGGCATCCTCAAGTGCCTGCAATGCATTGGTAAAATCGCCATTCGTATAATGCTCCTGAGTCGCGGCCTGCTTGTATTGTTCCTGTGCCATGTTGATTGCATCCTCACATTGCTGAAGTAACTGGTCAACCGATTGACGTGTTGCCATTTGCAGCCCCTCCTTTACTTGGTGCTGAAGCAAAGTCTGCTTCTTCTTTATTTTGTTCACAATACATTTTCCTATCACGATTTTGTGAATGTTTAATGATGGCAAAAGCTTTTTGTAATCTTTTTGCAATTGGATTCATGTTCTCTAAATGGTACAATTTTTATTATTCGTTTTTTGACAGACAGGCTATTAGGAGGTTTCTGGCATGATTCAGACCAACTCTTTTCACTACGCAACAGATGATAAACGATACCATACATGGAATTACCATTTACGTAACCATTTTGGCCACAAAGTTTTTAAAGTGGCGCTTGATGGCGGATTTGATTGTCCGAACCGTGACGGTACGGTAGCCCACGGCGGCTGTACTTTTTGCAGTGCCGCTGGTTCTGGTGATTTTGCAGGTGACAGAGTAGAAGATCTCGGCACACAGTTTAAAAAGGTCAAAGAAAAAATGCACACGAAATGGAAAGATGGCAAGTACATGGCCTATTTCCAGGCTTTCACCAATACTCACGCCCCGGTTGAGGTCCTTCGTGAGAAATACGAAACAGTATTGAACGAAGAAGGTGTTGTTGGTCTATCCATTGCAACCAGACCGGATTGCCTGCCTGATGATGTCGTGGAATACTTGGCTGAACTCAATGAGCGAACGTATTTATGGGTAGAGCTTGGCCTTCAGACAGTCCATGAAAAAACAGCCACCCTAATCAATCGTGCTCATGATTATGAAACGTATAAAGAAGGTGTGGACAAGCTCCGGAAGCATGGCATCAGAGTGTGTTCGCATATCATCAACGGCCTGCCTCAGGAAACACCTGAAATGATGATGGAGACTGCACAAGAAGTAGCGAAACTCGACGTGCAGGGAATCAAAATCCACCTTCTCCACCTGCTCAAAGGAACTCCAATGGTCAAGCAATATGAAAAAGGATTGCTCGAATTCCTTAATTTTGAGGACTATGTAAAATTGGTTTGTGACCAGCTTGAAATCCTCCCTCCAGAAATGATCATTCACCGGATTACCGGAGATGGACCGATCGAGCTGATGGTCGGACCGATGTGGAGCGTCAATAAATGGGAAGTACTGAATGGTATTGATAAAGAACTGAAGCGCCGCGACAGCTGGCAGGGGAAATTTCATACTGGAAACAAAGTGGTGATAGAAAATGAAGCTTGAACGAATTCTTCCTTTCGCCAGGAACCTTCTTGAACTGGCCGTGAAGCCCGGCGACATTGTTGTCGATGCGACAGTAGGGAACGGACATGACACATTATTTTTAGCCAACCTCGTCGGCCCTTCCGGCAGGATTTACGGATTCGATATCCAGGATGAAGCACTCATGTCATGTAAAACAAAGCTTCGGGAACATGAGCTGCAGGATCAGGTAACACTTTTCCATACCGGACATGAAAACATCACAGAATGCATTCCGCCGCTCCACTTTGGAAAAATAACAGGCGCCGTTTTCAATCTCGGCTACCTGCCCGGCGGCAACAAAGACATCGTCACTGTCCCCGAGACAACCATACAGGCCATCGACCAGCTGTTGGGAATCATGGCCCCTGAAGGCATCATCGTGATCGTGATTTACCACGGCCACCCAGAAGGCAAAGTGGAAAGAGACTATTTATTGAGGTATGTTACATCACTTGATCAGAATATCGCACACGTATTAGAGTATAAATTCCTGAACCAAAAGAACAATCCGCCATTTATTATTGCGATTGAGAAGAGATAGGGTCCTTCATTCTGAAGGATCCTTTTTAATCTACTCAAAAACGCTGAATGAACAACATCATTTCTTCAAACTTGGGTATCAAATTGCTCTATCGGACATATCGGAGGCCTCTTTCTTATTTTGTTTCCGTTAGAAGAGTTCTATCGGACAAATCGTTAGCTCTTTTCTCACTTTGTGTCCATTAGAAGGGCTCTATCGGACAACTCGACGGCTCTTTTCTCACTTTGTGTCCATTAGAAGGGCTCTATCGGACAAATCGACAGCTCTTTTCTCACTTTGTGTCCGTTAGAAGGGCTCTATCGGACATATCGACGGCTCTTTTCTCACTTTGTGTCCGTTAGAAGGCCTCTATCGGACAAATCGACAGCTCTTTTCTCACTTTGTGTCCGTTAGAAGGGCTCTACCGGACAAACCGACGGTTCTTTTCTCACTTTGTGTCCGTTAGAAGGGCTCTATCGGACAAATACACTCCCTCTTTCTCATTTCTGTCCGTTAGAAGAGCCCTATCGGACAAATCGTTAGCTCTTTACTCATTTTGTGTCCGATAGCCCACATACACCATAAATTAATTGCTCTAGTTTCACATAAACGAATACTTAAAAAGCCAGGGGAAATCCCCTGGCTACCACCCTACTTTATAAACGCCTTTACAACTCCCGAAGGTACCCATCTCTGCAATGACCTATAGGCTCGTCCATTGATATAAAAGAAGTAGCTGACGGGGCCGGCGGTTTTGATCATTTCCCTGGCCAGTTTCCTGATCCGCTCCTGGCGTCTTACTTTTTCATCGGACAGATAGACACCTAGCAGTCCGCGATTGATCAGTTTGTGGAAATTCCGATGCGGCAATCGGGCTGTGTGGTGGTCGGCGTTTTCCACGAAATGCCGGAGCCGCTCGAATAAGGCTTCTTCATTTTCATAATAGAAACAGAAGTTCAAATCGCCGCCTTCACGGTCCTCCTCCTGATCGATGAAATAATCGAGCAAAATGTGCAGCCCTTGTATGTATGGAAAATAACCATTGCGGATGCTATCGGCATATTCCGGTTTGAAATCATCGCGAAGCGCGTAGGAGACGAGGCAAAAGATGCCGAGCGTTGAACCGGTGCAAGCGGAGAACTCATACCATTCCATTTCCGGTACCCCTTCACGATGTCCGTCGAACCATGATTGCAGGCGAGGAACTCGTTCTTTTACCTCAACATGCTTGTGGATCTGAAGATCACAGTAATAATCACATAGCTCTTGCAAATGCTGCTGGATCTCATGATAATGTTCAAGCTCACCCAATACTTCACGGCAAACGGTCACTAGCTCAATCAAGTAGCCGCCATCATTCTGGTCTTCCCGCTCACGGTAGTAATTTTTCAGCTGGCTGTCCAGGGTGAGAGCATCTGCCATCGACTCGTGAAGTGCGGAGAAATCCGCAGGGTCCAGTGACGTGCTACGGTCACAGAGATTATCAAGATAATCGCTGATTGTCTGGTATGCGACAATGAACCGGATTGCCTGCTTATATTGTTTTTTCGCGGTCAGGCTTAAAATTGCCCCACCTTCACAATGGAAAGTCTTATGCTCGATGCTGGCCAGTGCCTGCCTTCTTAATTCAGGATTCGGGATTTCCTCAGCCCTGCTCTTCCAATATGCCAGCTCCCGATGGACCTGGGGCAGGACTTGTCGGTATACACGGTACATCAAACTGATGGGCATTGATGGAATCATCATGCTGCATCTTCACCCTTTCCATCTCTAATAAACATATCCAATCGCCTTCAGCTGGCTGATGACAAAATCATGTGCATAGTCAAAGACCTCTTCGCGTTCAGGTTCATTGAAGACTTCATGATAGCATTTTGGCCATTCTTTATAACGTTTTTCCGAAAGCGGGGCATTATTGAACCATTCCTTAACTGATCGTTTATCGACAATCCGATCATCGCCCCCCTGCAAAAGCAGTGTAGGGACGTCCTGTACTTTATCCATGTTTTCAAACGCCTGCTCCATTGCCGCGACCAGCTCACGGTACCAGCGAACCGATACCTTGGTGATGTAAAGCGAGTCATTCGCATCGACTGCCCTGACATCCTCATTCCTTGTGGCCATCTCGACTGACAGGCCAGGAGAAATCCGTAAATTCGGCACAATAACATTCAAGCCGTGCGACAGCATATCCAGCATTTTTGAAGGATAATGAACCAATCCCAGGCATGGCGAAGACAAAATCAGGCCAGCAATTTCTACCCGTGCCTCCTGCAGCATGCGGATGGCAACGAGACCGCCCATGCTGTGGCCAAGCAAAAATACCGGAAGATCAAAGTCGTATGCCGCTTCGACCCACTCTTTCACTTCCAAAATATATTCATCAAAGGAATCAATATGGCCACGGTTTGCTCTAGTCGTCATGCCCTGCCCAGGCAAATCACCCATAATGACATGAAATCCAGATGAGCGCCAGGCTTCAATTAGCCAGCCATACCGGCGATGATGTTCCAGTGCACCATGAATCATCACGATTACAGCCTTAGCGTCCCCATCAGCTTCCCATTTCCACATGACCATTCCCCCACTCAAATACTTTTTCTTTCTTTAAAAGAACTATAATATATAACTAACGAAAAATAAAAAGGTAAGCATCAATAAATTACAGGAGTGTGCACAATGATTTATCCTTACAATGGCAAAACACCTAAAATAGCAGATTCAGCTTTCATCGCGGATTATGTAACAATTACCGGAGACGTCGAAATCGGTGAGGAATCGAGTGTCTGGTTCAATACGTCAATTCGCGGCGATGTCGCCCCTACCATCATTGGCAATAAAGTGAATATCCAGGATAATTCAGTCCTGCACCAGAGTCCAAACAATCCCTTGATCCTTGAAGACGAAGTCACGGTCGGACATCAGGTCGTCCTCCATAGCTGCATCATTAGGAAAAAAGCATTGATTGGCATGGGTTCAATCATCCTTGACCAGGCTGAAATCGGCGAAGGTGCCTTTATCGGAGCCGGCAGCCTTGTTCCCCAGGGGAAGAAAATCCCGCCCAACTCGCTTGCTTTTGGACGTCCAGCAAAGGTCATCCGGGAATTGAACGAAGACGACATTAGAGATATGGAACGTATTTCCAGAGAGTACGCTGAAAAAGGACAATACTATAAAAGTTTACAGAACAAAGGTGAATGAACTGCTAAAAAAACTCCCTCACCAGTCCGATATTAAATAATATAATATACCCTTTTTATTTTTAAATATGCGGACGTGGTGATGGATGTGGAAAAACTATATTTACCGCTTGCGGCAATCATACCGCTGATCATCTTGTTTTATCTATTGATCCGAACACAAAATAGCATGATGAAATCTATCTTGATGTTCCTGTTTGTTTTTACATCGATCCTCGGGGCTTTCTTGATGGAAAATCTGCAGGCTTCCCATGTTGCCAAGGCTGTTCAGTCGGTGAAAAGCTGGCTTGACGAGCCTGAAACTGCTGCTGAAAAGGCACCTGTGATCATAGAAAATTACGAACCAGCGATTATCCCAATAAAGAACCAGGTACTCCTCGATGCGCCAGCCATCTGGCAAATGCCAGAGCTGCCGAGAGGATGCGAGGTCACGAGCCTGGCTATGCTCCTTCAGCATGGAGGGCTTCAGGCGGACAAGCTGTCACTTGCAAAAGAAGTGAAGAAAAATCCTGCTCAATATCGTCTCAATGATGGCAAAATTTATTTTGGTGATCCGAATGAGGGTTTTGTCGGCAATATGTACACCTACACAGAACCAGGGCTTGGAGTCTACCATAAGCCGATTGCTGAACTGGCAGAGCAGTATCTCCCAGGCAAAATAAAGGATTTGACGAATGCAGAATTTCAGGAGCTGAAAATCCATCTGTCTGATGACAGGCCGGTTTGGATCATCACGAATACTGAATATAAAAAGCTGGACGATAGCTTTTTCCAGACATGGTACACGCCTGAAGGCCCCGTGAAAGTAACAATGAAGGAACACTCTGTCCTGATTACGGGTTATGATGAAAATTTCGTATACTTCAATGACCCGTTGACAGGCGAAAAAAATAAAAAAGCACCCATGAAAGACTTCGTGGAAGCCTGGGTGCAGATGGGAAGGCAGGCCATTACCTACCTTCCCTGATTATTAAGACTGCAATACTTTCTGAGCCTCATACTCCTTCTGGAAGGAGTATTTTTTTTCGACATAAACATCATGCCACATCATGAACATCAGGACAGTCCAGATCTTGCGGCTGTTATCCGCCTTGTTCTGGCAGTGGTCATCCAATAGTTTCAATAGGTATGACTTATTGATGAGATGTTCTGTGTTGCTTTCCTTGATGATATTCTTTGCCCATTCGTACATTTCGTTCTTCAGCCAGTGGCGGATCGGTACCGGGAAGCCTAGCTTCTTACGGGTTAATACGTGCTCAGGAACCACACCTTCAGCTGCTTTACGTAAAATATACTTCGTAGTATTGTTAGCCGTCTTCATGCTTGTCGGAATCTTCGAAGCTGTTTCGAACACCATCTTATCCAGGAATGGAACACGAAGCTCCAAAGAATGAGCCATTGTCATTTTATCAGCCTTCAATAAAATGTCGCCGCGCATCCATGTATGGATATCGATATATTGCATCGTATCAACCGGGTCATATCCTCTGCTCTCTCTGTAAAGAGGCTTAGTGATATCCCTGTAATCGTACTGGCCGTTATATACGTGCAGCAGTTCGCTCTTCTCTTTTTCAGTGAACATCTTCGCATTGCCGATGTAACGCTCTTCCATTGGCGTCACGCCGCGTTCAATGAAACTCTTCCCCTTCATTCCCTCTGGCATCATTTTCGCGATACCTTTCAGCATGACCTTCCCTGCCTGAGGGATTTTGTTGAACATTTCAAGATCCTGCGGTTCACGGTAGATATTATATCCGCCGAACAACTCATCCGCACCTTCACCTGATAGGACAACCGTTACATGCTTTCTTGCTTCACGGGCAACGAAATACAAAGGGATAGCTGCCGGATCTGCAAGCGGGTCATCCATATGCCACATGATTTTAGGAAGTTCATCCATATATTCCTGCGGGCTGATCACATAGCTGATGTTCTCTACGCCAAGCCGATCAGCCGTTTCTTTCGCGACATCAATTTCACTGAATCCATTCTGCTCAAAACCGACAGAAAATGTCTTGATTCCTGGATGGTATTGCTTTGCAATCGACGCGATGATCGAGGAATCAATTCCGCCAGAAAGGAAAGAACCAACCGGCACATCACTGCGCATGTGGATTTTCACAGAATCAAAAAGGACGTCCCTGATTTCCTTCGTAAATTCATCCTCGGTTTTGTGGATTGGCGAGAAGCTCGCTTTCCAATAACGCTTGATTTCCATCGGTGAACCGATTTTCTTTGTAAAATAATGCCCTGGCTCAAGCTTGTAGATGCCTTCTGACATTGTATTAGGTTCTGGTACGAATTGATAAGTCAAATAGTGCTGCAATGCCTTGTAATCAAGGACGTCGTTTTCGAGCGCAAGCAGGATGCTCTTTTTCTCAGAACCAAAGAACGTGCGGTCGCCATCTTCAAAATAGAAGAAAGGCTTAATGCCGAAATGGTCACGAGCACCGTAAAGAACCTGCTCCTCTTTATCCCAGATGACAAATGCGAACATGCCGCGCAGCTTGTCGACAGCCTGCTCTTTTAGATGGCTGTAAAGAGCAATGATGACTTCCGTATCCGAATGAGTTTCGAAGCTTAGACCTTCTTCAATCAACTCTTCGCGAAGCTCAAGATAATTGTAGATTTCCCCGTTGAAAATGATCCAGTAGCGCTCATTTTCATAGGTCAATGGCTGATGGCCAGCCTCAAGATCAATAATACTCAGGCGGCGGAAGCCAAATTGGATATGCTCATCAAAGAAATATCCATCATCATCTGGACCGCGATGGGTGATGATGTCATTCATATTTTTAAACAGCTGCTTATCATCGCCGCTGAATTTCTGTGCATTTTCATGTACACAACCGATAAAGCCACACATTATGTACTTCACCTTCTCCATTTCAGAAAAAATTTATTGTTATTTTCCAATGATTTTACTACCCAAAAAACATACCATCTAATACTATCATTAAACGCAAAATTTTTGCAGTAAAATCTAAGGGAAATTTAAGGTAATACTCTATTTTACACCTTTTGGACCATACACAAACCTGATGATAATTTTGGTGTTCCTTGATTAGACGGTAAATAACAAGGGGAGTTACATATTTCTATGCAACTCCCCTTGTACTTTTTTATTTTCCTTGTGCCTGAGTGCGAAGCGTCTCAGCCTTGTCTGTGCGCTCCCATGGAAGGTCAACGTCAGAACGGCCAAAGTGTCCGTAAGCAGCTGTCTGCTTGTAGATTGGCTTGCGCAGGTCAAGCATGTTGATGATTCCAGCAGGGCGAAGGTCGAAGTTGCTTTCAACAACATCGATCAGTACATCCTCGCTTACTTTGCCTGTTCCAAAAGTATCGATTGAAATGGATACCGGACGGGCAACACCGATTGCGTATGCCAGCTGAACTTCAACCTTTTCAGCAAGGCCGGCAGCTACGATGTTTTTCGCAACGTAACGTGCAGCGTATGCCGCTGAACGGTCAACTTTTGTAGGATCCTTACCGGAGAATGCGCCTCCGCCGTGGCGAGCGTATCCGCCATAAGTATCAACAATGATTTTACGGCCAGTAAGACCAGCATCACCCTGCGGTCCGCCGATTACGAAACGGCCAGTTGGGTTGATGAAGTATTTTGTGTTCTCGTCGATCAATTCTGCCGGTACGACAGGATTGATCACGTGTTCCTTAAGATTGCGCTGGATTTGCTCAAGCGAAACTTCAGGATGGTGCTGAGTTGAGATAACGATCGTATCGATGCGGACTGGCTTGTCGTTTTCATCGTATTCAACCGTTACTTGAGTTTTACCGTCTGGACGAAGGTATGGAAGGATCTCTTCCTTGCGCACTTCAGTCAGGCGGCGTGAAAGCTTGTGAGCCAATGAAATCGGAAGAGGCATAAGCTCTTTCGTTTCATTACATGCAAAACCGAACATCAAGCCCTGGTCCCCAGCGCCGATTGCTTCGATTTCTGCATCGGACATTTGTCCTTCACGTGCTTCAAGAGCCTGGTCAACACCCATAGCGATGTCAGCAGACTGCTCATCAATGGAAGTCAACACTGCGCAAGTTTCAGAGTCGAAACCATACTTCGCGCGAGTATAACCAATTTCCTTGACGGTTTCACGAACAATTTTAGGTATATCTACGTATGTAGATGTAGTGATTTCGCCTGCAACTAGTACAAGGCCTGTCGTAACTGATGTTTCAGCAGCAACACGTGCATTAGCATCTTTTGCAAGGATCGCATCCAAAATCGCGTCAGAAATCTGGTCGCAAATTTTATCCGGATGGCCTTCTGTTACTGATTCAGAAGTGAACAAACGGCGTTTGTTTGACATCTGAGTTCCTCCCTCATGTATAAAAATTGATCGAGGCTGTCCCAATACAGACCTCGGGTTGATACGGTACTCATTCCCTATGTAGTATGAAATAAACGCTGAGTTTTTATTAGAAAAATTTGTTTAGGATTCATGGTGAATATCTTTTTTCCTAATCTCACCCACGGGAGCAATGACACCTAAGAAGGCATTCCAGCTGCAATTCAATGCATTGGACAGAAAAAAGCAATATAAAAAACCTCTCCATTTACGAGGAAAGGTTTTAGCTTAAATCCGCGCCTTTCGCTCTTATCGTTCAAGGGCAGTTCCCTTGCGTCAGGTTAGCACCTTTGCCCGGAAAAAGGTCAGCATTCCAAAAAGCTGTTTTTTCACGTCTGCAGGTTGCTGGGTTTCATTGGGCCTGTCCCTCCACCAGCTCGGGATAAGAGAGTATCCGTTCAAGTCCAAATCATAACGAAACTATAATGGCATGTCAATGGTTTTCTCGGTAAAATTGTCGATTGTTGTTGAAAGTTTTTCTGTAAACTAAAATGGTCTTGAAAAGCATCCTTTTCGCTTGACTATATAAAGAAAGAATTATATAACGCAAGATAGGTACAAGGTAATTTTTCGAGCGATTAGTATAGATTAATCGAACAAATGTGTTATACTAATATCGAGATGTAAACACTTACAAAATTATTAATCTTTTAAAAAAGGAAGGTATTCTCCGATGAATGTTGTAGGAATATCAAATGAACTTTCAGCATTATTAAGTGGCAGCAATGTGCAAATCCAGTTATCCGTTCCCCAGCTTGTTGAAAAAGTCCTGAACCGAAATGAAGGGCTCCTGACTTCAACTGGCGCTGTAAGAGCGACAACTGGTAAGTATACTGGCCGTTCACCTAAAGATAAATTCATTGTTGAAGAAGTGTCCGTAAAGGACAAAATTGACTGGGGCTCTGTTAATCAGCCGATTTCAGAAGAATCTTTCACAAAACTATATAATAAGGTATTGAATTTCCTTAAAGAAAAAGAAGAAGTATTCGTTTTCAAAGGATTTGCAGGTGCTGACACAAAACACCGCCTTCCGATTCAGGTTATCAATGAATACGCCTGGCATAACCTTTTCGCCCATCAATTGTTCATCCGCCCAACAGAGGAAGAGCTTGTGGACCATGAATCTGAATTCACAGTGATCTCTGCCCCAACTTTTAAAGCGGATCCAAAAGTTGATGGAACAAATTCCGAAACATTCATCATCGTCTCCTTCGAACAGCGCGTCGTGTTGATCGGCGGAACAGAATATGCGGGCGAAATGAAGAAGTCCATTTTCTCTGTAATGAACTACCTTCTGCCTGAAAGCGGCATCCTTTCCATGCACTGCTCTGCAAACGTGGGACGCGAAGGCGATGTAGCCTTGTTCTTCGGTCTGTCCGGAACAGGAAAAACGACTCTTTCAGCTGATAACAATCGCCGTTTGATTGGTGATGATGAGCATGGCTGGTCAGCTAACGGTGTGTTCAACATCGAAGGCGGCTGCTACGCAAAGTGCATCAACTTATCTAAGGAAAAAGAACCGCAGATTTATGACGCGATTCGTTTTGGTTCAGTGCTTGAAAATGTCGTCGTCGATGAAGAAACACGTGTGGCAGATTATGATGACGGCAGCCTGACTGAAAATACTCGTGCAGCCTATCCGATTCAGGCGATCGAAAACATCGTGGACCCAAGCATTGCCGGACATCCAAACGCGATCGTCTTCCTAACTGCTGATGCATTCGGAGTACTGCCTCCAATCGCCAAGTTAACGAAGGAGCAGGCAATGTACCACTTCCTGAGTGGATATACATCAAAGCTTGCTGGAACTGAGCGCGGCATCACTTCTCCGCAGGCAACGTTCTCAACTTGCTTCGGATCACCTTTCCTTCCGCTTGCAGCAACAAGATACGCGGAAATGCTCGGTGAAAAGATCGATGAGCACAATGCAAAGGTATTTCTCGTGAACACAGGATGGACAGGCGGAGAATACGGCACAGGAAGCCGCATGAAGCTGGCCTACACTCGTGCAATGGTCCAGGCAGCGCTTGAAGGCGAACTGAACAATGTCGAAACCGTCAAAGACGAAATCTTCGGCCTGGATATCCCGGCACATGTCCCAGGAGTACCAGACGATGTCCTTCAGCCAGTCAAGACATGGAGCGACAAAGAAGCATATTACGCAAAAGCAAACGAACTCGCAGGCAAATTCCGCGAAAACTTCAAAAAGTTCACAAACGTACCATCTGTGATCGAAGAAAAAGGCGGACCAACAGCGAAATAATCATAAAGGCCATTTCCAATCGGAAATGGCCCTTTTCTTTTTCTACAACTATTAGCTATCGTGGTTTTCTGATGACAATTCATACTAATTACTTCTGTTTCTTAATGCTTCCCTGTCAACATTTTGGGGAGGCTGTTCCATCCATCTGTTATTAATCATTATTTTAATCCCGTCATTTGCATATTGAAGGATTTCAGTAACAAGTCTTGTGTAAAGCCCGCCTAAATCCTTTCTTAAGCTTGCTCCAATTGCTGTTCCGTAGCCACCAACGCTGATCGCATCCAGACTGTTTGTTTGAAACATCATCAACTTATCTGAAAAAGGCGGATCAATGGATTGAGATATCGCAGAATCCCAGGTACTTGGAAGCGGGACTCCATCCTTTATTAGTATTTCTCTAAAAACAGTTTCATGCTTAGCGGCTATTTCTGAACCTCTTTCCATATATTTTCTTACCTCTGGTGATTGGGCTGTTTGAGAGAAACCAGCCAAAAAGGTTCTGCCAATGGAATTCGTCTCTGTATTTTTAGAAATATGAGCCAGTTCCACAGCAGTCAGTGGCCGATGTCTACCGATTAAACTGGATAAAAAGGATTCATCCTGAAGATATTCTGCTTTCTCCATTGGAGGAATTGTCGGCGAACGCACGAATGTGCCTTTTTTTAAAAGCAAGTCACAAGAATCATTATACAGTTTCATAAATTTCTCTGATGTCTTCGAAAATAACTCTCTTACATCGTTCCTTGCCAACACTTCGAGAAATGCTGCAGATGCCACCGTTCCTGCCGAAGCCATGTATTTAATATACCTTAAAGCAAAAAGGTCTGAATACACTCGGCCTGCCTTTAAATTCACGTCCTCCTGGGTAAAACCGATTGGCAGTGCATGTTTATCTTTTTCAAAAATGGTTTTGACTTGATCCACTACGAATTTACAATTTGATAACGCATCATTTATGATTTCCGTCATTGTGGTATCTTCATTTACCTTTGCAAAATGCTGTACGATGCAGTGAGCCATTGAATTTTGCATATACGCTCCCCACATGGCAGCAACCTCTGATGAAGTCAATTGAGGGTTATGTTCCATTCTATTCATAACTCCTTCTTTTTTCCTTATTTTTGCGCTAAAGAAGAGTTTATATTCGTTTGAGCTGCTCCATTTACTTTTGCCAAGGAGGTTATCAAAAACGGAACTTAGGAATGACTATTGTCTTCCTGATTCAATACATGAAAATAAAGAAAAAACAGGGCACAAAACGCCCTGTTTAATTGGTTGAATTTAATGAAACTAATTGATACGTAAGCGTTGTTGTTTTTTCTGTCCACTCTACTTTCGTGATGACACCTGTTCCTGTCAGGTCACCTTCGATTGTTTTTTTGACTTCTAGTGGAATATCAACAGGATAGAGCCTGTATCCTTCCTTGGTCAAAGAGAAGTAATTGTCTTCGAGACGCTTTTCCCGGCCCTTTGTGACAATCATTGTATTTAACTCTAATGGCATCCCCATTATAATCGCTCCTCTATTGTTCATCATAAACTTCACTTTATTTTATCATTGTTGTAGGCGTGATTTCATCCAATTCGTTAAATCGTCGACAATTTTCCGGTTCATTACTGGCGGAAAGTAGTGTGTGTAGTCATCAAAGTACCAGCTTTCCACAGGCTTGTCCAATTCTCTTAATCGTTTCTCAATACGATAGGAGTGTTCAACCGACACATTGTGATCATTCCTGCCATGGATTAGCAGCACCGGTGCCTTCAAGTTTTCCATTTCATACAAAGGAGTCCTGAATTTATACCTGCTTGGTACCTTTTTCGGCGACCCGCCTATCACTCTTTTCATCATCCTGCGCAGGTCCTTTCTCTCCACATACGTTAAAAACATATCCGTTACCCCTCCCCAGGTAACAACAGACGCGGTTTCTGGAAATTTAATGGCCGTCAGCAATGCCATCAAACCTCCTCGGGAAAATCCAAAGACATGGACCCTTTCAACCCCTGGAAAGGATTGCAGCAGTTCGAATCCGGCAAAGGCATCAACCCGGTCATCACCGCCGAAGTCTTCATCCCCTTCTCCTCCCTGGTTCCCTCGATAAAAAGGAGCGAATACGGTGAAGCCATTAGCTGCGAATTGCGCAATCCGGGCAGGCCGCACCTTGCCCACATTTTTAATTCCGCCGCGCAAATACAGGAATCCTTCTGTCCCGCTTCCATCAATCGGCTTGGCAAGAAGCCCTTTGACACGCAGGCCGTCAGCATAATAGGTCACCATTTGCAGCTCGACCGCCGGATTGGGGGAAGGAAATTTATAAGCAGAGATTATTTGCCCGTCATTTTCCAACGTTAACACTCCTCATATATGAATTTTTCCAAATTTGGTTCCTGGGCATTCACACATTTTTAGATGATTCCATACGATACTGTAAGCCCATTATAAGACAGATTTTTAGGAGGCATCATGATGAAAAAATGGTTCAAAGCTGGTTTTGCTTTATTTTTGATTGCTGTACTTATTATACCTCTTGCAGCCTGCGGTCAAGACAAGGTACAGACTGTCAAAGTTGCTGAGGTGACACGTTCAATCTTCTATGCTCCACAATATGTTGCCCTTGAAAAGGGATTTTTTGAAGAGGAAGGTTTAGAAATTGAGCTGACAACTACTTGGGGCGGTGACAAGACGATGACCGCCGTGCTGTCGAATGCAGCGGATGTTGCGCTCGTTGGTTCGGAAACCTCCATCTATGTGTATGCTCAGGGTTCAAGCGATCCTGTCATTAACTTTGCCCAGCTGACGCAAACCGATGGTACATTCCTTGTTTCCAGGGAAAAAATCGATGATTTCTCCTGGGACCAGTTAAAAGGGTCCACCTATCTCGGTCAGCGTACAGGCGGAATGCCGCAAATGGTCGGTGAATTCGTGCTAAAGAAACACGGTATCGATCCAAAGGCAGACTTAGAAATGATCCAAAATATTGATTACGCGAACATTCCAAATGCCTTTGCTTCCGGTACAGGTGACTTTGTCCAGCTATTCGAACCGCAAGCTAGCTTATTCGAAAAAGAAGGCAAAGGCCATATTGTCGCTTCGTTCGGAACCGAGTCCGGTCATGTACCATATACCACATTTATGTCGAAACAAAGCTACATGAAAAAAAATCCGGAAACAATTGAAAAGTTCACTCGTGCTATCTATAAGGCACAGCAGTGGGTAGAGTCACACAGTGCAAAAGAAACTGCGGAAGTAATCCAGGAGTATTTTAAAGATACAGATTTGACCCTTATCGAGACAGTAGTTGACCGCTATAAGAGCCAAGGATCCTATGCGACAGACCCGATTTTGGATGAGAGTGAATGGAAGAACCTGCAGGATATCATGGATGAAGCAGGGGAACTTCCTGAGGAAGTCAGCCATGACACATTAGTCAATACTGAGGTCGCCGAAGAAGTCATGAAATAACAGGAGGTTGCAGCCAAATGGACTTTTTGACATTAAGAGGGATCCATCACACTTATTTTACAAAAACATCTGCTGTCACTGCACTGAATGATATTTCACTCGATGTCCAGGAAGGAGAGTTCGTATCCTTCCTGGGTCCGAGCGGCTGCGGCAAAACAACACTGCTATCAATTATCGCAGGGTTGTTTGAACCCTCGGATGGACAGGTAAAACTGGAAGGCAGAACTGTCAAGGATGCTGCGAATCAAACAGGATATATGCTGCAGCAGGATTATTTGTTTCCTTGGAAAACGATTGAGGAAAATATCTTTCTCGGCTTGAAGATTAGCGGGACTTTGGAGGATTCAAAAAAAGAAGAGGTTATATCGCTGCTAAGGCAAATGGGTTTGGAAAACGTAGAAAAACTTTACCCAAAACAGCTATCAGGCGGGATGCGCCAGCGTGTGGCACTTGTTCGTACACTGGCAACAGAGCCTAAGCTGCTCATGCTCGACGAACCTTTTTCCGCACTGGATTACCAAACGAAATTAAAGCTTGAGGACTTGGTTTCAACCACATTCAAGACATTCGGGAAAACAGCGATTCTCGTTACACACGATATCGGAGAAGCGATTGCAATGAGCGATAGGATCTTCCTGTTCTCACCAAGGCCAGGACGCTTGCATAGAAATTTTGACATTCCAGAAGAGCTAAGAAACTTGAGACCTTTTGAGGCTAGGAACCACCCTTTGTATAATGAACTGTTCCAAACAATATGGAAGGAGTTGGAATCGATTGAACCAGAAGCAAACTGAACTCCTCCATCAAGAGTATCTTAAAAAGTTAAGCAGAGAGCGAAAAACGGTCCGTATCTATCAATTGCTGATTTTCATTGCCTTTTTTGCTCTCTGGGAAATCTCAAGCCAGCAAAAATGGATCGACCCTCTCCTATTCAGTTCACCGTCAAAAATATGGAATATGTTAATTGAGAAGACAATGGATGGGTCACTGGCAGTTAACCTTGGAGTCACATTGGCTGAAACCGTACTTGGGTTTATTCTCGGTACACTCGCAGGTACGATACTCGCAGCAATATTGTGGTGGTCACCGTTGCTTTCCAAGATTTTAGATCCATACCTCGTAATTTTGAATTCAATGCCAAAGGTTGCCCTTGGCCCAATTTTGATTGTTGCGCTAGGAACCAACATGACCTCCATCATAGCGATGGGAGCGATCATCTCCGTCATCATCACGACAATTGTTGTTTATACCGCTTTTAAAGAGGTTGACCCAAACTATTTGAAGGTGCTTCAGACATTTGGAGCCACAAGGACCCAATGCTTCAGGGAGGCAATCTTGCCAGCTTCTTTCCCGACCATCATTTCGACCTTAAAAGTGAATGTCGGGTTGTCCTGGGTTGGAGTCATTGTCGGAGAATTCCTCGTTTCCGCCCGAGGCCTAGGATATATGATCATCTACGGTTTCCAGGTTTTCAATTTCACGCTCGTCTATTTATCGCTGCTTGTCATCGCATTGTTTGCCACAGTGATGTATCAGTTGGTCGAACTGCTCGAAAAGAAACTGATCAAAAGCGACCAGTAAAGAAGCCGGAGGTCCGGCTTCTTTTTTAGTTTTAAAATGGTTGCTTATTTAGAATTAGTCGTGACAGCGCCAATAAATTTTAATTATCGCCAATAAAGCTGTAAACTTCGCCAATAAAATCAGATTTTCGCCAATAAAGTTGTGAACTTCGCCAATAAAATCAGATTTTCGCCAATAAAGTGTACTTCGCTAACAGGATCCGCCATTAAGCTGATGTTGACGCCACGGTTACTGGATTTATTTTAACAATAACAGCTAAAAAGCGGCGTTATTCCAAGTGTGGCCAACTCTTATCATTGATTTTCACTTAAAAATTCAAGGCTATGCTTCATTACATCGTCTTTCATGATAAAACTGTACTCGTCTTTCATTCTTTCCAACAGCATATCTCCACCCACCAGTACCGGGCCGCCGGTTTCCATGTAGTCTTCCTGCTGCACAATCTTTTCTGCTTCTCCATAAAAGATTCTTTTAACAAACGAACCTTCTTCATCACTCACCTGATACTCGCCAATACTGACAAGCCTGCTTAGGATTGCGCCCGTCTCCTCCATGACCTCACGTCGGGCTGCGTCCTCCAGAGTTTCGCCTGTTTCCATTTTGCCGCCTGGAAACTCAAGACCTCTGACACTATGATTGGTCAAAAGCCATTTCCCCTGATATTTACAAATGACCAGCACATGGCGCGCACTTTTTTCAAAGGCGTTTTCCTGAAAGGCTAAGATTACATCTCCGCCGTTCATATCTTTAAACTTCTCCATGAAAACTCTCCCCGCCTTTAGTTCATGTCCTAATTATATAGAAAATCCAAAAATGAATAAACCGCAGACCATTGTCTGCGGCTGCTCTATTTTTCTGGAAGGATTCCCATGCTTTCAATGTGGTTCCTGGCTTCTTCGTCACCAAGTTTATGAATCATTTCATATGTCTGGATCAGCTGTCTGTCGAGGGCGTCATTTTCACGGTCATAATGGTACTGGACATACGGGACATGCGCTCTCATGAAATTTTGCCAGCCTGTGGAGTGGCTCTGATCAAATATTTCCCTCAATGCGGTGATTTCCTCGTCATTTGCCTCAATTTTAAAATTCCATGGAGATGCAGTTGAATCGCGTGAAATATGGCCTTCACTGATGTTGATATAATATGTTTTTTTGCCTTCTGGCATATGCCTCACCTCAAGGATATCGTTCCCTGCGTCTATATTCGTTTATACTGAATATCTATAAAATAAATAATTTTTTCTGCCCTCCAAATTACTCTTAAAGTTGTCTGTATGTTAAAATTAGACCAAATACAGATAGAAGCATATCAGCGAACCCAATAGGGAAATACTTCAATTTCAAGGCATAATTTTTCCATTGGAGGGTATTAAATAAGTATAAGGAATTATGGACAATCAAGAAGGAGAGGTGAAATTCATGAAACTGATTGATGAGCTATACGAACTATACCGCAATAAATTGACCGGTGATGAAGAGGATATCGATATGCTCGCTTTTGCCTTCCTTGAAGAAATGAGCCGAGAAGACTTGTTGAAGATCATCCAGGACCTTGATAAGCAGGAGCTTTATGATTTGATGGGGCTTTATTTGATCGAGAGCTTGAAAGGAAAGTTTGCCCAGGACGATTTTGGCGCTCGCTCTGTTAATTCATATCCTTCCAGGAATGTGCACTAATCCTTACAATAACTATACATATATAACCGGCTGATGCCGGTTTTTCTTTTGCCCATCATTCTCCTCCACACAGATAATCTTTCCAACCATGAAAAAAACTGGCCAAGCAGGCCAGTTTTCCCTATATTCTTATCCAAGATAAGCCTTGAACATCCACATATGTTTGCGCAGACTCATTTTTACCTCTGTCATCATATCAGCTGTAGCTGTATCTTCTGCTTTTTCTGCAAGTTCAATTGCGCTATGGAGCTCGTCCACAATGGTAGCAAAGTCATCGTGCAATTGCTGTACCATTTCTTCTTCATTTTCAGACCCTGTTGCTTCTTTCACTGAAGACAGTTCAAGATATTCCTTAAGAGTGGCAACTGGTTTTCCTTCCAATGCGAGAATTCTTTCAGCGAATTCATCGATGATTGTCGCCGCTTCGTTATAAAGCTCTTCAAATTTCGTATGGAGCGTGAAGAAATGACGGCCTTTCACATACCAGTGATAGTTATGAAGCTTCGTGTAAAGTACCGTCCAGTTCGCAACCTGCTGGTTCACTGCTTGAATTAAATCTGTTTGTGCCATTTTTATTTCATCCTCCCTTTTAGTCATAGATTATATTCCCCTTCCAGCTTTATAAAAAACATGCTGGCAGCAACTTTTTTCCTATCGCTGAAAAGAAAATGCTACAATAATTTTGAAGCAAAGGAGGCCTTTTTATGTATACCGTTTTGATTATCTCAGTCATTATCGTTATCATTGTTTTAATATTAAGCGTAGTCACTACTTCAAAGGCATATCAGTTCAAGCATACGGTCGATCCGATTGACAGCCGTGACAGCCATGAAGACTCTGTTGAAGCAAAAGCTCATGATGAAAATAAATAAAAGGAGCTGCAATCAGCTCCTTTTTAGGATTTGCTCCGTTAAAACTAGGCTGTTGATTTTCGTTCCAGGCGCTTCGCTTTCCGCGGGAAGTCGGGGAGCCTCCTCGGCGCTTTATGCGCCTGCGGGGTCTCCCCATGACTTGCTCATCCCGCAGGAGTCTACGCGCCTTCCACTTCAATCAACAGGGCTTTAAAACCAACATTGGCTTTAACAATACCTATGATGTAAAGAAGGGATGAACACCAACCATGCTAAAAAAAGCATTCATCGGCATCATACGTTTTTATCAAGTTGTCATATCGCCATTGAAGCCGCCTACGTGCCGATTTTATCCGACATGCTCCCATTACGGACATGAAGCAATTACAAGGTTTGGACCTATCAAAGGCGGATGGCTGACGATTGTACGAATCCTTAAATGCCAGCCCTTCCATCCAGGCGGCATGGACCCGGTACCTGAAGAATGGCCATCAAAGAAAAATACTAAAGTTCATAACCATTGATATTATTTTTCATAGCCATCGATCACTTGGTCAAGCCTTCCCGTTGAAGGATCGATCACCAATCCATGAACCGGAACATCCTTAGGCATCAAGGGATGGTTTTTAACGATTTCGACACTGTGGGCAACGCTGTCCTTGACGTTATCGAAACCATGAAGCCATTCCTTTACGTCTATTCCGGAGTAATTCAATGTATTCAGCATGTCATCGGTAACCCCGCGCTTTTTCATTCCTTCTATCACGATGTCGGGCTTCATCCCGCTCATGCCACAATCATAATGGCCAATGATTGCCACTTCTTCTGCTTGCAGCTGGTAAACCGCAACAAGCAAACTTCTCATGATACTCCCGAACGGGTGCATGATCAGGGCACCTGCATTCTTGACAACTTTCACATCTCCATTGCGAATATTCAGAGCCCTCGGTAAAAGTTCAACAAGCCTTGTATCCATACAAGTCAAAATAACCATCTTCTTATTCGGAAACTTAGTAGTGGTGAATTCTTCATATTTCTTTTCTGATACGAATTTTTCATTAAAATCAAGAATTTCATCAAGCATTCTCATCTATTCTCTCTCCTCTTAAAAAATTTCCTTTCTAATAGAATACCTTAAACTGAGTCCGAACCAAAATGTTTTACTTGATTTTGTTCTCATCCTTTTGTATGATACAGAAGGTAAATCGTAACCATTACGAATTAATATTTATCCTTATGATTAGAAAAATAATAACAAATACACTCCAATTTCTAAATCGTAATGAGTCCGTTTTGACTAACAGGAGGCATATATGAAAAAAACTACATTTATATCTATATTTATGGTCATCGCTGCGGTTCTAAGCGGCTGTGCACAGGACCGTGCTGATCAAGAGAAAGACGAAGGTTTGCTGCAAGTTTATACGACTGTTTATCCGCTCCAGTTTTTCGCACAGCAAATTGGCGGTGAATACGTAAATGTTGAAACTATTTATCCTCCAGGGGCGGATGAGCATACATTCGAGCCCTCCCAAAAAGATATGATGGCACTGGCAGACTCAGACTTATTTTTCTATGTTGGTCTGGGCCTTGAAGGATTTGTTGATAAAGCCAATAAAACATTGAAAAAGGAAGATGTGAAAATGGTTCCGGTCGGTGAATCGTTGCATCTGGATGAGGCAGGCGAACATCAAGACGAAGCGCACAACGAGGATGGCACTGTAGAAGAAAGTCATAATGAACAAGGGCATGACGAGGAAGATCATACCGATGAAAATGACCACGCTGATGAAAAAAACACCGAAGACGATGGTCATAATCATGGAGATTATGACCCGCACGTTTGGCTTGACCCGGTTTATGCAAACGAGCTTGCGCTAGCAATCAAAGAACATTTAACAGCTCAGATGCCTGAGCATAAAGATACTTTCGAAAAAAATTATACCGAACTGACTGCTCAATTGAAGGATCTTGACCAGCAATTTTCTAAGGTCGTTGGCTCAGCCAAGCGCAATGAAATTCTAGTTTCACACTCTGCATTCAGTTATTGGGAGGAGCGTTATGGAATCCAGCAAATCAGTATTTCCGGACAATCCACTACAAACGAGCCGTCCCAAAAAGAGCTTCAAAAATTGATTTCACATGCCAAAGAAGAAAAGATTAAGTATGTTTTAAACGAACAAAACTTTAATTCCAAGCTGGCAAAAATTGTTCAGGAAGAGATCGGAGCAAAATCACTGACACTCCACAATCTTTCTGTATTGACAGACGAAGATATTAAAAATAATGAAACCTATTTCACGTTGATGGAAAAGAATATCGCTACCCTCGGAAAAGCATTGAATGAATAATTGGCTGCCTCCCTGTTATGGGAGGCATTTTTTTATTGGCCTTGAAAAATAGAGCACATATTATCCATAAAAATGAAAACAATATTGGAAGTTATATTACGGAAAGGAAGTTAAATAATGGATGATATTTTGATTGCCCGCTCTCTATTTGGCACAACTATGGGTTTCCATATTATCAATGCCACCATCGGGGTTGGACTGCCATTGATGATTCTGGCCGCAGAACTTCTCTACCAGAAAACCAATGATCGTGATTATGCCGTTATGGCGAAACGATGGACTAAAGCATTTGCGGTGACATTAGGCGTCGGCATCCCTACAGGAACGATTGCAGGAGTCCAACTCTCCCTTTTATGGCCTGGGTTCATGGAGGTCGTCGGCAGAGTAATGGCGCTTCCTTTTCAAATTGAGATCTATGCGTTTTTTATCGAGGCTTTATTCATGTCCATCTATGTTTACGCTGCTGACAGAATCTCTCCGTGGATGAGGATCGCCAGCCTTACCCTAGTGGCTCTCGGCGCTCTTGCTTCAGCAGTGCTGATTACGAACGTTCACGCTTTCCAGGGTACACCAAAAGGGTTCCGTGTGGAAAACGGTGAATTGGTCGACATTAACCCCTGGGCTGCCTTTTGGAATCCAAGCTTTGTCGTAACAGGAGGACATGTTGTCGTCACGGCCTATATGACCGGCGCCTTCATTATCGCCACGGTTGCTGCCTATAAAATGTTAAGAAGTGATTTTGGCTCAAGGGTGTACAAATTCCACCAGAAGGCTCTTATGGCAAGCTTGATCATCGGCGGAATCTTCTCGATCCTGACAGCAGTGAATGGCCATTCTGCCGCCCAATACCTTCATGAATACCAGCCTGAAAAACTGGCAGGTGCTGAAGGGCTTTTTGAAACACAGAAATATGCACCTTTGGCAATTGGAGGTTTTACAGACAGGGAAACTGAATCGGTTAAATGGGGAATTGAGATTCCATGGGCATTAAGCTTCCTTGCCGGAAATTCATTTGATACCGAGGTCAAAGGGCTGAACGACTTTCCGGAGGAACATTGGCCACCGCTTTTTATCCATACACTATTTAATGCAATGGTGGGTGTGGGGATGCTGTTGATCACACTCTCCCTGATTGCCTTTGTCTGGAATAAAATTTTAAAGAGAGAAAAATTCCCAAGATTCCTGATGTGGCTTTTTGTCGCTACAGGACCGCTTGCGATGCTGGGAATCGAATTTGGATGGGTTTTTGCGTGTACCGGCAGGCAGCCCTGGGTGATCTATCATGTCCTGTCAACGGAGGATGCCGCTACAACCGCCTCTAACCTGGGGATATTATTTATTCTGTTTGCGGGGGTATACGTATTACTTGGTGTAATGGAAATCATCGTGCTTCGTTACTTCTTCCGTAAAAATACGGTTCTAGATGATTTAAACAGAGCACAGCAAAAAGAAATCCCTTTGTATGGCTCCAATTCATGAAAGGATGATCCATTTTGACTGACGCGCTAACTGCCATCACCGTACTCTGGGGCTTCGTCTTTATCTACGCTGTCATGGCAACGATGGACTTCGGAGCTGGATTTTGGTCTATGGTCTATATAAATAAAACAAAAACAAAAGCAACAAACATTGCCAACCGCTATCTGTCTCCGACATGGGAGGTCACGAATACATTCATCGTGGCGCTTGTCGTCGCGGTTTACAGCATGTTCCCTAGAGCGGCTTACACTTTAGGAACGATATTGCTGATACCAGGCAGTATGATTTTACTGCTTTTGTCATTGCGAAGTGCCTTCCTTGTTTTTTCGAATATTGCCGAGGATTATCGGAAAGTACTCACTTATATTTCGGGGGTTAGCGGAATTCTGATACCGGGATTACTGATAAGCGTACTTCCAATCACCCATGGCGGATTTGTCGAGTTTACTGATGGCTCACAGAACTTGAACCTTGGAAAATTATTCACAAGTCCAAATGAATATGCCTTTATTGGTTTTGCAGTAAGCAGTACACTTTTCTTATCTTCCCTCCTGCTTGCCGATTATTCAAAAGCTTCCGATGAACTTAGGGCTTACAATGTATATAGACGTGATGCCTTAATTATGGGGCCTATCTCGCTTGTCATGGCTTTTGCTGTCATGCTGACCTTGCGAGATGAAGCAGCCTGGATTTACAATAACATGATGGATCAACTCTATATCCTGATCATATCTGTTATTTTATTCCTGATTGGCGGCCTCGCGCTCGTCCTTCCGTCCATTGGCAATAAATCGCTCAGAGGGATTCCGCGGCTCGCAGTAATTATGATTACACTGCAATACCTGGCAGCCAGTTATGTCTACGGTAATGCCCACCTGCCATACATCGTCTATCCGGAGGTCACCATCCAGTCCGCCTTCACGGACCCCAATTCATTCCGGGCCGTATTCACCACATACATTGTCGGATTCTTGATCCTTTTTCCTGGATTCATCTATTTTTGGAGCTTGTTCATGCAGGATAAACGATATTTGCGGCAGAAAAAAACGAAGGAACAAACTTAATTCGGTTTCCTGATTTTAACTAGAATGGACAACTCCCTTCCGCAGCAAGCTAATGATGTATCAATCAAAAAAGGAGTGATACATTTTGGCTAAAGATGTATTGTGCGAAGTAAACAACTGTCATTATTGGAAGCAAGGCAACATGTGCACTGCTGATAAAATCTATGTAGTAAGTCATTCAGGGGAAACCGCTGACAGCCAAAAGGAAACAGACTGTAAGACATTTGAAGCGTTAAGTTAATTTGTAAAGACCGGGGCCAGTCCCGGTCTTATTTATAATTAATCATCACCTGATGATAAACCAATACACAAAGATGATGCCCATATCACTCAATACATGCCCGATTAATACAGCTGTGATGGAACCCGTTTTCTCTCTCATATAGCCCCAAATTAGACCTGCAATGAAAACTGGTATAACCGCAACCATGCCGTAAATGCCATTAAAAATTGGAATCACCGAGAGCAAATGGTAGAGTGTATAAAAAGCAGAAGTCATCAAAACGGCAAACTTAGCTGTTCCTTCCTTTCTCAGTTTTTCATAGATAAACCCTCTCCAGTACACTTCTTCCAAAATTGGATTAACCACCAGCAAAATCAGGACAAGCCAAATCTCACCTTGACCAGAAAATCCCCACTCCCATAGCAAAGCCCGCAGCTGATCGATATCGATAAAATAGATATGCAGCCAGTGTAAACCTCCATAAATGAACAGGAAAAACAGTAGCCCGCTCCAGAAACCCAGCAAAACAGCCCTGCTGGTTGTTTTGAATCTTTCCCAGGGAACTCCGCCAGCAAGCAAAGGCACCGCTAGAAGCCAGCTATAGAAAAGCAAAAACGCAATAACTACACTCTCCAGCACTTGCAGCCCAATGAAAATCATGAACGCAGGCCCAATCAAAAGAAAAAGTCTCTTCATATCCACCTACCCCAGTCCCGCTTGATTCTTTTTGTTATCAATGAGTGGCTTTAAAAAAACATCAACAATCGCATTGAACTCCTGATGTGACCAGGGCGGCAGCTGATGGGTGCCGTGCTTTATATATACCACTTGTGTTTGCGGAGCTCTTTTTTGAAAAGGAATGCGGTAGCGGTGCATCGGCTTTTCTAGTGAACCGTAGATCAGAAGGATAGGCATATCAAGCTTATGAAGCTGGCTGGTGGAATCATAATGAAGACCAGACTTGATATACTCATACGAACGCTGAGCATCTGATCGCCTGGCTAACTCATAGATTTCGTTTTCATCCTCGGAGTCCAATTTATGAAACTTTGCCTGCCATTTTGCAGCAAGAGAAACTAGACCGAATTTAACCATCAGCTGCACTAACTTAATTATCAGCTTTGGGATAAGGGTATCAATCTTTGAAAAACCGCCAGACAAAATTAACGCTGCTGACCGTTCCGGATACTTCAGCGCAAATTCCTGGGCAACCAATCCGCCATGAGAATAGCCGCATAGCACTGCTTTCTCGACACCTACCTCGTCAAGCAATTTCTTTACGTCACTTGCAAAACCCGAAATGCTTGCAGATTTACTTCCCTTCGAACTTCGCCCATGCCCAGCCAGGTCGAAGAAGATGGTCTTATAACGCTCGGAAAGTGCCTCCTGATACTTAAAAACATTGTGACCCATCACAAAAGGATGAATGAACAAAACAGGCAGCCCGTCACCTGTTATTTGATAATAAAGCGAGAGAGAGTCATCGATTTTGGCATATGGCATAAAATGCTTCACCCCTTTATGCTATATCTACCCGAATCACAGCCAGGCAAAAAGGATTTTATCTTCAATGTTGGATGTTAATAACTCTTCTTAATTAATTAAAGCTTCTCCTGCTTCTTCAAATCTTCCAGCTCTTTGTCGATCCTATCTGGGTCAATACGTTCGAATAATGGCTCCACATGAGTTAATATATGAGGTTTTACTAATACCGGCTCCCAGCTTTGAGCCGTTATTTGCAGCATACCTTTAACATTTTCGCTTGAAAAAGGAAGGAATGGCGTCAGGATATTAGCTAGGTTCACAATGATATATACACAATCCGCCAGCGTCTGCTTGCATGATTCAGAGTTTTCGCGCACCTGCTTCCATGGTTGTTGTTCATCGAAGTATTTGTTGGCATATCTCACTAATTCAAACACTTTTTCCAGTGCTCTTTTAAAGCTGGTGTTTTCAATATTCCTTCCCGTTTCAACGTAGAGCAGATCCACTCTGTCTACTATTTCTTTGTTAATCTCTTTTTCAGGAAGAACGCCACCAAATGACTTTTGAATGAATTTCAAGGTCCGGTTCACCAAGTTCCCATAAGCGCCCAGTAGTTCACTATTGTGACTATAGATGAACTCCTTCCATGAAAAATCCGCATCCCGGCTTTCCGGTGCATTAATGGTCAGAAAATAACGGATAGAATCCGGATCATATTTTTCTATGATATCCGGTACCCAAACTGCCCAATTTCTGCTTGTGGACAATTTTTTCTTTTCCAAAGTGAGATATTCATTAGAAACGATGTGGGTAGGCAATGCATCGATATCAAGTCCTTTAAGAATCCCTGGCCAAATGATGGAATGGAACGGGATATTATCTTTACCATGAACATAATAGGACTTAGCGTCAGAATTCCAAAACGCTGCGTCATCCTTCCCAGCTTCTTCAGCCCAAAGCTTGCTTGCTGTGTAATAGCCTGAAACAGCCTCAATCCAAACATAGATTTTCTTGTCTTCATAGCCTTTTACCGGCACACTTACTCCATTGGGCAAATCCCTGGAAACTGCCCGATCCTGAAGACCTTCGTGCAAGTACCTCTTAGTCAATGAAATAGCATTCTCTCTCCATAATCCATGCTGTTCAGCAGCCTCGGTATACCTCTCCAATTCGCTTTGAAGTGAGCTCAATGCAAAATAAAAATGCTCCGTTTTTCTTGTTGTTGGAGGATTGCCACATATTTTGCACCTCCTTTCCAGTAAATCCAGAGGCTCCAGCACATTTGAGCAATGATCGCATTGATCGCCCCTAGCGTTAGCCCCGCACTTTGGACAAATTCCCTCAACATATCGGTCGGGCAAAAACTGCTGATCCTGTTCACAATACGTTTGCTCAATTTCTTTCTTGTAGATAAACCCATTCTCAAGCAGCTTCAGAAAGATTTCCTGTACGATTTTATGGTGGTGCGCTGAATCCGTCCTTGTGTAAATGTCATATGAGAAACCCAGTTTTGTAAAACTATCAGTAAACTCCTGGTGGTATCTGTCTGCGATTTCTTTTGGTGACACACCTTCCTGCTTTGCTCTTAAGCTAATGGGAGTTCCATTGCAATCACTGCCTGATACATATAAAACCTGTTCACCCTTTAAACGGTAATACCTCGCTAAAATATCCCCCGGCAGCAGGCTCGAAATATGTCCAAGATGAAGCGAACCATTTGCATACGCCCATGCTCCTCCGATAAGAATGCTCATTTGATTGACCTCCTTTGAAATTGTCTTAAAAAAACAAAAAACCCCGCCCTTAACTGCAATAGTTAAGGACGAGGTTTGGGATCCCACGTGTTACCACCTTATTTCGCAAACGGTTCGCACCATTTGCCTCAGCAAGTACGGAGCATATGATTGCCTGCTCTTATACTGTGACATTGATAACGAGTGCCAAATCTCGCCGTAACCTACTAATGCCAAAAAGCATGTTCAGGACGGAGCTCAGAGACCATTTTTCAAGTGACTGTCTTTGCCTCTTTTCAGCTGCCGAAGCTCTCTGTAAAAAACAGGGGCACTCTACTTTTTCTCTTCATTGCTTTTAAAAAGTTATTAATCAGTATTTTATTCAGAATCTTCCATGAAGTCAATGGTCTTTTGACAATAAAGTTTAAAACTCCATCTGTAACAATAGTAAACCGTTTCGTGTATACAATATATTACAATGAAAATGGCATGTAACCTGAATCAGTTTTGACACGCCATTTTTCACATTTATTTTATTATCGGTTCCAAAATATAACGATTCTTATTCAATATAAGCACCCGTTAGTTTAAGTGTTTTTCTTCACAATATAGATGTATTTTAATTAACAAAATACGCATTTTCCAACAATTTTCTCTTTTGATAAGGACAAAAAAAGCTGCCATTGGCAGCTGGTTCTCCTTGGTTTATCCACCGAAGAACTTAACTGTTTTATGAACTTATTTATTTTATGCTCCCTTAAGAAAATTCAAAAGTTCATTTAAAGCGTCTATTGGGAAACTTCCTTGATAAGTAATTTCGACTGTATAATTATTAGACTCAGTTCTCCATACCATATCATTGTGATAACCATCCTGATATACACCCCAGTGGAGATCATTTATAACAATTGATTTAATAAGTTGGGGCTGCTTCCATTTATCAATTCTCTTTTGCATAGCAATATAATCATTATTATCACTACGAATTTCATAATTCTTAGGTCTTACAAAACGAGAATTCTCGGGACTGCTACTTTTACTAAATTGTATTATATTTAAAATCCCTTGTGTATCGTTTATATCCCTTTCAAGTATACGATAGGTCTGACTAATAAGAGGTCCGTCGATATATGATATTGCAACTAATTGTGCCCTCTTTTCTAATCCAACAAACCCGTATAAAATATCTACTTTATTTTTAATGTTGTTGAAAGCGATTTTGGATTCTTCTACATCACCTTTAGTACTCATTATTTTACTAAGATCAGTCTTTTCTACAGGACCTTTTCTTTCAAAAATTACGTATACATCCCTATTAGACCACTGTTTAGCAGCAATTACTTCTTTTGGGTCCCTATCTTTTATTGAATAAATTGGACCAGGAGGAACTTCATTAGAATCTCCATCTTTTACAATTTCCCAAGTACCGATTCGTTTAACTTCCCCTATTTTCTCCCCAATCTTATTTTGTTCGACCTGCTCCCCCTTGATATAGTAATATCCTTCGAATACAATATGTTGAAAGGTTGAGTAATCTTGAGTTTCTTCTAAATGCGGTTGTTCTTCTTTATTTTCAGAGGAAGTATCGTGAGTTTCTTTGCTATCGGTATTATTTGATTGACCACTTCTACTTTGAATATTTGGGTCAGCTTGTTTAAAATTTATTTCTAACGAAAAGAAAAGAATTATTATTAAAAAAGCAGTAGCAGATAGTGAACAGTAGTAGAAGATGTGGCTAGGACTTCTTTCTGGTTTTCTTATTTTCTGCAAAATCCTCTCTCTCTCTTTTTGTGTGACTTTGACTTCTCTAAGAAATGATTCATCGAATGTTTCCTTGAGTCGTTTCAATTCGTTTTCCATTTGGCTTCACTTCCTCCAAGTGATTCTTTCAACTTCTTCCTTGCTCTGTGTAGCCTTGATTTTATCGTGTTTACATTAACTTCAAGCGTAGTGCTTATTTCTTCAATTGATAATTCTTCATAATAAAAAAGAATTATTACCTCTCTTAACTTAAAGGGCAATTTAAATACCTCTTGAACCAAGAGTGATTCTTTAACTTCCGAGAAATAACTTTGCTCTGGAGATGTATCGTCAGATAACAAACCAAATTCTACCTGAGCCTTATAAACCAAATTTCGAAAGTCCCATCTTTTAAAGTGATCTTTGCATTTGTTTACTGTGATTTTAACCAACCAAGTCTTATAACTACTGTCGTTTCTGAAGTGGTTCAGATTCCTGTAGCAGGAAACAAAAACCTCTTGAAGAATATCTTCTGCCACTGAATGATCCCTTACATAAAGGTAAGCTAGTCGCTTTAACTCAGTACCATATTTTGTGATGAGTTCTTCTAACAATTCTTCGTTGGTCTTGTATTCTTTATCCTGTTTATCTTCCACCCCTAAATCAGTCCCCCTCTCTGGTAAATAGACGACAGTCAATCATTAGAGGTTTAATTTTTTGAAAAAATTTTGAAATCTTTTAAATTAAATTGAGCCTTCCTACCAAGGGATACTCCCCACAGATGTTTTTGTATTTTTGTTTCATTTTTTTCAATGGTTATTTGCAAGCTTGTTCAACTAACCTGCCCCCCGTTGTTTAATAAGAAATTCAACAAAAAAGGCGGTTAATCCTCCTGGACCAACGCACCTTTGATTTAATAAATTGCTTCAATTTTTAATTACTACTATTAACCACATCTTCGATTATTTCTGCAAATGCATCAACTGTCCTATATGTTTCATTCAATGTATTATCGACACCTCCAATATCCAACAATAGAGATTTTTCTAATACATCCTGATTATAGGAATTTTTAGGATCCTCCCCTTTTTCAATAACGCCTTTGGAGAGACCAGGATATTTATCCTCGAGTTTTTGATGAATAAGTGTAGCGAATTTTTTATTGTCCTCGTAGTTACTACTTGTACGAGAGATTACAATAGCTATTTTTGCAAAGTCTATTCCATCAATATTTACTGTAGTATCGTTTCTTCTTTTGAAATCCCTGTGTAAATCAAAAATCATATTTATACTTTTTTCTTTTTCTAACGTTTCGATTAACGGTTCCCTTGATACTTTATACGAATCTGCAGCTGTCAGGCCTTTTTGTTTCAATACTTCTTTTATATTTGTCTTGTCATGTATAGCATAGATATTTCTTTCTTTTAATGCCTGGCTTAACCTTTCCCCAACCAAGGTAATATTTTTTGTATCATCATACGCTTCGTTAATGTCTTTTCCGTTTATTTCAGGTAAAAACGATTCCCAATTATGTGATTGGTATATATAGATAGTAGGCTCTTTCTCCTCCTCCTCATAGGAAAGGGGCCTATCTTCTCCAAGAGAGTTGAGGCTATTAAAAATAACTTCTTTACCACTAAATAAGAATATCCATGACATAGCTACTGCTACGAATAAGAATGAACTTGAAAATAATGAAATCCTGATTATATTCCTTTTCTTTTCTATTTTTCTCGCATGCTGCCTTAACATTCTTTCAGTAGAAATTACAAATTCGGGCCTTGGGTTAATTTGATACGTTTCCTTCATTAATTCAAACAAGTCATTGTCATTTTGCATTTCCTAAAACCTCCTCTTCATCAATATTTAATTTCTTTTTGAGGTCTTTTAAAGCTCGGTGATAATCTACTTTAACTTTAGTCTCACTACAAGAAAGAATTTCCGAAGTTTCTTTGATCGAAAATTCATTTATACCTCTCAGAATCACAACAGCCCTAAAATTTGGCTTTAATTTTGAAATGGCTTCATGAACGATCTTTTTCATTTCTTTCTGCTCAACCACCTCATTCGGTCCCTTCTCCAAAGACTCCAACTGACTAAAAAAGCCTTCCTTAAAGATGGAGGTAAACCTTCTCTTTCTGTAATGATCTATTGCTACATATTTTGCTATTGAAAAGATCCAAGTTTTTAAATTGGTACCATTATTGAAGTTAGATAAATTTTTCAGAACTCGAATAAAAACCTCTTGTGTCATGTCCTCTGCATCATTCGGACTCCCAGAAAAACAAACAAGAAACCTATAAACATCTAAATAATATTTGTTATAGATTCTCCCTATACTCTCTTCTAAGTGGTCTAAATCAATCAAAAATTTCTCCCCCCTCGATTAGCTATTCACATATTATTCGTTTGAACATTCAAAAAGGTTACAATAAAAAAATAAAATAAAAAAGCAGAGTTCCCAACTCTGCAATTAGTCGCTATAACCTTTTCATTTAGGATTGCTTGTTAAACTAAACTGCCCTGTTTGTTCAATAAGAGATTAAACAAGAAGGCCGTTACTCCTGCTATCAACGCACCCGTAAGTTCAAGTAGAAATTGCTTCTTTATTACTGAGTTTCTCTTCTATCAGCCGTGTATTCTAATACGAAATAAAGGATGTACATTGAAATAAAGTAAACCACTGCTGAATATATTATATTCCATTCGCCATAATGTAAAACTCTAATATAAACTGCATACAATTCAAGTAATACAAGAATGCATGTCCATCCCAAGATATATATAAATTTCTTAATTGCATTAGATTTTATGGGGAAATAATTGAAAATAATTAGCAGTACAGCAATTTCACCAAGGGCTACAGATAGGTACAACCATTCTATTTGTTCTTTATCGAAATACCAGTAAAGTTTGTACTTTAAATCAAGATATAAATCAGTTACAAAATTCATTAACAATGCAAACTGTATTGTAGCTAGTAACTCGTGCCTAGTTCTTTTTCTGGGCATTTTTAGGGCAATTAAAAGAACTAATATAACTGTCGCGATAAATAGCTTAACCAAGGGGAACACCTCGTTTTTTAAAAAACAACTATTTCAACCTTATTATTCTTTTTATTCGATGAATTACTCTTCTTAATCTACCCTTCCCCGGTAGTTGAACAAAAAAAGCCTTACTTCTTTCCTGAAGTAAAGCCCCAGTTTGTTAAAGTGAGTTTACTTAACTAATCTTCGAATTTCCTAAGTATAACCACCTTCATTAGAGATAACCTATCTTATGGAGGTGCTAGATATGGGTCGAAAATTAGAAAAAAACCTTATAAAATTGCTTTATTTCTTTGGTATAAGTTCCTTTATTTACTTAATTAAAAAACCACTTGCCAAGGACTGGCTCCTTGTCTTCTTTATAAAAAGTTATTATGCATCATTGGTCGATAAACTGGTGGTAAATAAAGGTTTTGTTAAGTACCCCACCAGATTTCCAAAACAAGTTAAAACAAGTGTGGTGTTTGATTACATTTTATTCCCAATTACATGTGTCCTTTATAATCAAAAGACCAAGGATTCTGGCATCCTTCAGTGCCTTTTAAAAGTTCTGTATTTCAGTGTACCGATGACTATTACTGAGCTATGGCTAGAAAAAAATACACAGCTTGTTAAATATAAAAAGGGATGGAATTGGAAAACCACTTTTTATTCACTTTCTTTTTCCTTTTTATTGGTCAGATTTTCTATGTCTGTTATAAGACATCTCTTCAATAATAAATACGATCTTTCTTAGATTGAGGTTTTTAATCAACAATAACAGTAAAAAGGATGAAGTCTTCTTCCTTTCGTATTATAAGTTCAACCAGATATTTCTGGTTGAACATTTTTTTGCTACTAGAAAATGACCGCCGCTGCAATCATCCTCAGCCATATCAATAAGTGAATTTCCCCATATAAGATTATTTACCAATTTTTAAAAAACAATAAGTATGTTTCCCTCCTATTTTGGAACAATACAGTTGATTGTATTAAAGAATAAGGAGGTTAATTAGATATGGATAAGCAAAAATTAGCCGATCATGAATCATTGGATTTACATGAAGTCATAAATTTCAAAACCCTTTGCTTAGCGAAATCAAAACTAATGCAAGGTCTGGCATTTGATCAAGATTTGAGAGCATTGATGCAAAAAGATGTTGAACAAACCATTCAAGCACTCGGAGAATTACAGGCGATTTATCAACGTGCACCTTTTGAAGCTCCTGTTCCTCAAAATCGGCCAACACCAATAGTAAATTGAAAAGGAGGCAAATTCATTGAATAATGACTATTTAGACCCTATAAACTCACTACACGTACCAGAGCTAGCAGATACCACATTTGCGATGGATTTCCTTCTTCGTGCGAAAGAAGGTGTCCGCAATATTGCTGTCGCCTTAACGGAGACCGCATCACCTGATCTTAGAGCCCTCTTACGAAAACAGTTAATGCAAGGGCTTGCAATGCACCAAGAAATTACAGAACTAATGATTAATAAAAAATGGTTCCATCCATACGAACTAAGTGAACAGTATAAACTAGATCAACTATCTGCAAACAATACATTGATGATCGGAAAAATGAATCTGTTTCCTGTTGATACCAATAGAAAAGGTATGTTTGACCGGACACCTGATGATCACTAACATTGGAGGCTGTATAACATGAAGGCAGTAACGTATCAAGGTATTAAAAATGTTGTAGTCAAAGACGTTCCAGATCCAAAAATCGAGAAACCAGATGACATGATTATTAAAGTAACAAGTACAGCTATATGTGGGTCCGATTTGCATTTAATTCATGGCATGATTCCGAACCTGCAAGAAAACTATGTTATCGGCCATGAACCAATGGGAATCGTCGAAGAAGTAGGTCCAGGTGTGACTAAGGTGAAAAAGGGAGATCGAGTCATTATCCCTTTCAATATAGCATGCGGTGAATGCATTTATTGTAAAAACCATTTGGAAAGCCAATGTGATAATTCTAATGATAATGGTGATATGGGTGCGTATTTCGGATATTCAGGAACGACTGGCGGTTATCCAGGCGGGCAAGCTGAATATTTACGTGTTCCCTTTGCCAATTTCACTCACTTTAAGATTCCGGAAACCTGTGAAGAACCAGATGAAAAATTAGCCGTTATCGCTGACGCAATGACCACTGGTTTTTGGAGTGTTGACAATGCAGGGGTGAAGGCTGGAGATACTGTTATTGTTCTTGGCTGTGGTCCGGTTGGCCTTTTTGCTCAAAAATTCTGTTGGCTTAAAGGAGCAAAGCGTGTTATTGCTGTAGACTATGTCAATTATCGCCTTCAGCACGCCAAACGTACCAACAAAGTAGAAATTGTTAACTTTGAAGACCATGAGAATGTAGGTAGTTACTTGAAGGAAATCACTAAAGGCGGGGCTGATGTTGTCATTGATGCAGTCGGTATGGACGGTAAAATGACTGATATGGAGTTCCTTGCAAGCGGAATGAAGCTTCAAGGCGGAGCATTAAGCGCGTTTATAATGGCTTCACAAGCGGTGCGTAAAGGCGGGACAATTCAAGTTACGGGCGTTTACGGCGGCAGATATAATGGTTTCCCTTTTGGAGATATTATGCAGCGAAATATCAATATCCGCTCCGGTCAAGCCCCTGTCATCCACTATATGCCATATATGTTTGAATTGGTAACGACCGGTAAAATCGACCCAGGCGATGTAGTAAGTCATGTCCTTCCTCTTAGTGAAGCAAAACATGGCTATGAGATTTTTGACACAAAAATGGATGAATGTATTAAAGTCGTGTTGAAACCTTAGCAAAGGAGGTATGAAAAAATGAACTACGCCTTGCATGAAGTTCTTGAAGTCCATGAGATGGCTGCATTTAAGACCACTTGTTTAACTAAATCAAAAACGATGAAAGCATTAGTTACAGATCCGCTATTAATAGATATTATGCTGCAAGACATTGATGTATCTACAAGACAATTACAAGAATATGCTTCTATCCTTGAAAACGCAAAGCAGTAAATCAGGAGGTGAATGAACATGAATCCCATCATTGAAACTTTAACTGGCATGGACGCACTATCTGATCAAGTGGTTGCAATGGATTTATTGATTTCAGCTAAGAGTGGCGTTAGAAATTATGCCATGGCAGTAACAGAATCAGGAACGCCCGAAATTAAAGAAATCCTCACCCGCCATTTAGTGGAAGCTCTTGATATGCATGAACAAATATCCACATATATGGCAGAAAAAGGATGGTACCATGCCTATGATACAAACGAGCAAATCAGTTTGGATTTAACTAATATCAATACAGCATTGAACTTACCCACTCTATAAAAAGAATAGGAACAGTTTAGAATTACAGCCTGAACTGTTCCTAACAAACCAAAAATGATTTAAATATACGATTTCCCTCCTTTTGTAACCGCAAATTTTTAAAATTTACATATTCTAAATTATTTTTTATTATCAAATTGTAGGAGCAGGGTATTCATCGATGTTCATACGAAGTAAACTATAAGGTTTTTCTCGTAAATCTCTTCCATAATGAAATCTGGCCTGCCGATGTAATTGGTTTACAATGACATATAAGTATCCATCAGGGCCAATTGAAAATGTATCCGGCCATAGTATTCTTGGATCATGTGCAATGGTTTCCATAGTTCCATCCGGAAATATCTTTCGAATACTGTTATTTTCATAGTCCCCAGCATAAACGATTCCTTTTGCATCAGTGATCATTCCATCAGATGCACCCTTTTCTCCCCAATACTCCACATGATAAGGTAAATCCATGTCCGGTATCGATTTGTCCCTCAGGGCTTCTGTTGGGATCGAGAACAAATGACGACTGGTTAATGGAGCAAAAAATAATTCCTTTCCATCGGCAGAAATAGCAAGACTATCGGACGCCAATCTAAATGGAGATGTTGAACCGTCTTTGTTTCGATTCATTAAAATTTGACCTTCTACTTTCGGTAAAAAATAGGGATCGGGTGATGTTGAATTTGCTCCATTTAACCGTCTAAACGCGTTTCCACTTTCTAAGTCCACGACGATAATAGCTCCTGGTCCTTTGGAAGAAGAATCCGTTATATACGCATAACCTGCTTTTCCAACACGGAAATCAAATCGGACATCATTCAGGTAAGTTGTTGGCAAGACTACATCCTCTGAAAAGGTATATACTCTTCTAATTGTATTGGTTTTTAAATCAACAGCGACTAATTTTGCCCCGCCGTTAATTGGTTCGGAAAAATTCGGTGCCGCTGTATCCAATACCCAAAGCGTTCCCCTTCCATCCGCAACTACACTTTGGACACTGATGAAAGTCATTGTGATATTCTCAGGGTTAGCCAAATTGGTTTCTAAGTTGGGATAAGGCTGCAATTCATCCTCAACAATTTCAGCCACCGTAAACTTAACATCGTCTCCCCATTTTGGAAAACAAATGAAAATACGTACAGTTTCCGAAACACTAACACCTGTAGGCATAGCTCCATAAAATGTATGAACTAGTTCAAACTTACCGAAATATTTTTCAATAGGCAGCATAGGTTTCATGTTATCCTCCTCAACCATTTAAAACGGGATATCACCTTTATATGATTTATATTTTTTCTAGTGCATGTTTTAATAAGTTTTCTATACGAAAAAAAGATTAAATTGAGTGTTTCGATTGTTTTCAAAAATTATTTTAAAGGTCGGCAAATGAAGGAGAATTCAATTAGCAGTTAGCGAAGTTCAATATTCCTGAATCCACGTTAGGCTTTCATAACTTTGTGAAGAAATGTACTTAAGCTAACCTGCTCCTTTAGTTTAATAAGGAATTCAACCAAAGAAGCATCAACCCTTCCTTTTTACGAATTTTACATTAAGAATTAATGACCAAGCAAAAGCAGTTATCAATCCAATCCAAAACACCGCAAAGTTGGAAAGCAAATAACTGTTAAAGATATAGAAATATATTTGGTTGGTAAACAAAGCTATTAATAAAGCATAAAAGCCAACAATACATCCTTTTTCCCAATTCTGTGTTTCCTTTTCAGACATCTTATTAAAAAATATCCCCATCCTATATCCTCATTTCTGTATAGTCCCCTTCAAAAAATCTTATTCAACTCTCCTGCATCTTTATTTTAATAAGAAGTTCAACAAAAAAATGCTTTAATCTCCTAGATCAACGCACCGGAGACTATAATCCCATTTATCTTTTGAAAATTATTTATGAAGGAAACAATTGATCTTCGAAGTTGAATATAAAACTCAATCTGTCACTCAATATTTGAGTTAAGTTCTCGTTCAAATTTCTGTATCCATTTATAATCCAAAGGAGCATTCACTACTTCGTAAATTCGTGTTGAGACAACGACTTCTCGCTCGACGGTGAAAATCTCAAAATCTCCATTTTTGTATATTAGGCGAAGGGTAAACTGTTCGGTTGGATAATCAGAAGTCCACCCCTCATTCATTGTTAGTCTTACTTGATATTGATTTAAAAAATCAGCAAGTTGTTTTTTTTGTTCTTGGCTAATCTTAGGAATTTCAACCTCAATCCCAATAAGTTCTTTTTCACTTTTATCTGTTGTCAAAAGAATGCGATCAACTTGATCAATATTAACTACATCACCTAAGTCTTGTGCACGGTATATACAGAAGGTAAAAGAGATTACAATGAGTAGGATTAGTGCAGCAATTAGTACATATTTCTTCAATATGAAAACCCCTAGCTTCACAATTAATGTCTAAAAAATTCACTTTTGTTTCCTTATTACGAATATCCATTTTCTCCTCTCAATCCAATAACCCTTCTTTCACTAAACTGCACCTTTAGTTCCATAAGGAATTCAACAAAAAAGGCGTTAATCCTTCCTGAAGTGACCCCAAAAAGTTAGACATATTAATATTAAGCAGCTACAGAGGATTGAATTGAGTATTGCACCGGACTCAATCCTTTTAATTTTTCCTTGATCCGTTTGTGGTTATAGTAATCAATGTATTGTTCCAGCTCCTGCTTGAAGTGATCCATACTTTCAAATTCTTGTATGTATAAAAATTAGGAGGGTGTTTTTGCACTTCAAAGGTAGTGTTGATATTGGGAAAATTTCTAATGGCTTTTTAGTAACTTAGCTGTCCAAAGAAAACCAGATCTAATGTAAGAGTTGACTAAGCTTGTCGTTATCTAGTTTAAAATAATCACAATCGTATGTTAAAGGAGTTTTACATATTTTTTTGATAGGGATTTATTAATATTTAAATTAAAAAGTATTGGGAAACATTTTAAATCAGTATTTTTACCTATAAAATTTCCTATTGTTTACAAAATTACAGAGTGATAGATTTATGTTGTTAATATAATTTAAACAAGGGGGAAGGAAAATGAACCGAAGAAAGATTTTTGGTATTGTCAGTAGTTCAATTCTAGTAACATCAATTCTATTGAATCCTTATAGCATTCAATGGGATGGGAAGAAAGAGACATCGGTTTCTGCTAGCACTTTCAATCGGGATATCTTTGTTGGATCCGAAACTAAATTTGACACATTAATTTCTGATATAAATAAAGATAAGTTTGAGGATCAAAAAGTAACAAAAAAAGTTTTGGATACTGGTAAAATCAAGTTAAAGAATGGGAAGGCCAAAGATGTTTCACTGGAAGGCTATGAGGATTTAGTTTTTAATGTTGAAGATGTGAGAAAAGATAAGTCACTTCAGGCATCTTTAGGAAAAGCGATCAGAAAAGGTGCTAAAGTTTACATATTTGGAGATTTATCTATCCCAGAATATGCAGACCTTTTAGGTCTGGACAAAATAACAGTTACTAAAAAAGATAAAGATGGTAATGACATGACTTTCAGATTTGACGAAACAGAGGAAGAAGCTCAAAAGATCAAAGGCCCAAGGAAAAACAAGCCAGGAGCAATGGACTTTAAAGGGGATTACATTTATGACATGGTTGGATTCACTCTTAATGAATCTGAACACAACCAGCTAGTAGTAACCAATATTAATTCTTTTGATGAAGACGGAACTTTAATTAAGACATCAGAAGAAGAAGTTCTTGCAGATGTACTTTTAACCACCGCGCAAACAATAGATGTGGAAGAACAGAAATATGCAGCAGCAAATTCCTCTAAAATTTTTGGTCTTCTTACACCAATCAGCGCAAAAGCTGATAGTGTAAATGTTAAGAGTGCTCCTTATAAGTTTTATGGGTACGCATATTATGCTGGAGTAGGAGTAGGAAAAACGGTATCTGACTGGATACTCCAACAAGGAAAAGGTGAAACTGATCCTAGTTTTGACTATTTTAATGTGTTGGATAATATTCAAATAGATTCTTACTCAGGCTGGCATGCAAAAAGAATGTGGATTAACCACGACATTCCTTACGACAGGGACTACATTTGGGACTGGGACCCAGGTGATGTATCTAGCGGCTCTTATTCTGTAGCAGCGGGAGCCCCATTTAACATTAATCTCGGGTACACTTTTAGCACTGACCCTAACGTTGATGACATTGGGAGTAAAGACTATGACTACGGAAGATGGAATGTGACTGATTACAATATGGATATGGAGCGCTTTGAGCCGGGTACCTTTTGGAGGTCTCGACAGAGCGATAGATATGCCCGAATGAATATAACACAAAGGGGTTATTTTACAAGAATTCAGGCAGAACCTTTACCACCAACAGTTAATGGTGAAATTCATATAATTGTCTCTTATTATTATTAAAGAATTGCATTTTGCTAATCTATACTTCATTATAAAAATAAAAAGGGGTATACAAAATGGAAAGCAAACATTGGACAGTCTTCTATAGGCTAGCTGTAATTGGAATATTGATTTACATTATTACACAGTTGAATACCCTTATAGACCTAACCAGGGTAGTTATTGAACTAGGTGGAAGATAAATAATATAATTAAACCGCTTAGTCCTAGTCATGACTCCCGCAAGTAGACAAATTGAAAAAAAGCTATGCACAAACGCGTGTCGGTATTCAATCGACACGCCTTTTTAAATTTGTTTTGAGTTCACTTGTAGTTGTAATGCAAGATTAAACCGAAGATTATGTGAGCCACAGTTTGAATTGTTTTATCATAGCTTTACTATTTAGCACTGAGTAAAGCAGTATTTAACCTTTTATTAAAATATTCCTCACTTATAACTGATATAAATCGACATAAAGTTAGTACTTTTTTGAAATTGTTCAATCCCATATCTCAGTAATACTATCCATCTACGACTTGCCTATTATACATTACTGCTTCTTATGTTAAATAAGGATATTCTACAAAAAGATCGTTAATTCTTCCTGATGTTTTTTAGTTTTCTAGTAACTTTATCCAGTAATAGACCTAATAGAAACCAAAATAATACAGTTAAAACATAAATTACACTCATTGGAATCTCAGAAGGATGTGTAAAGTTTACGACAAACCAATGTGTTTCAATTAACCAAAACGGTGGGCTTGTTAAGAATATTAGCAAGTTCTTATCATCGAAGCCTAATATGTTAAAAAGACAAATTGAAATAGGTAATATCAAAATCCAGAAACTAAAATATCTATATATTTTCATTCTTTACTCCACCTAAAATTTATTAGTGTAAATTTACACTAATTATAACACAATGGAATAATATAGGAATAAGATTCCTATAAATATCTATTTTGTTATTAAACAAAC
>NZ_JBGCUB010000006.1:0-265907 GCF_053543455.1 Mesobacillus sp. LC4 | reverse complement strand
AAAAGCCTGGATTTTGTCCGAACCTAGAGTGACTTCGGACAAAACGAAGAGGAGAAGCCAAGATTTTGTCTGAACAAGGCATGACTTCGGACAAAACGATGGGGAGAAGCTGGGATTTTGTCTGAACCTAGTGTGGCTTCGGACAAAACAAAGAGGAAGAGCCTAGATTTTATCTGAACCTGATGAGACTTCGGACAAAACGAAGAGGGGTAGCAGTAGTTTTTGTCTGAACCTGGTGTTGCTTCGGACAAAATGAAGGGGATAAGCGGAACTTTTGTCCGAACCTGGAGTGACTTCGGACAAAACGAAGGGGAGAAGCAAGGATTTTGTCTGAACCTGATGTTGCTTCGGACAAAACTAGGAGGAGGAGCTGGGATTTTGTCTGAACCTGGTATGACTTCGGACAAAACGAAGAGGCAAAGCCTAAATTTTGTCTGAACCTGGTGTGGCTTCGGACAAAACAAAGAGGAAGAGCCGAGATTTTGTCTGAACCTGGTGTGGCTTCAGACAAAACGATGGGGAGAAGCCTAGATTTTGTCCGAACCTGGAGTGGCTTCGGACAAAACAAAGAGGAAGAGCCTAGATTTTGTCCGAACCTGATGTTACTTCGGACAAAACGAAGAGGAAGAGCCGTGATTTTGTTCGAACCTGGAGTGACTTCGGACAAAACGAAGAGGAGAAGCCGGGGTTTTGTCTGAACCTGGTGTGACTTCGGACAAAACGAAGGAGAGAAGCAGGGATTTTGTCTGAACAAGGCATGACTTCGGACAAAACAAAGAGGAAGAGCCTGCATTTTGTCTGAACCTGATGTTACTTCGGACAAAAGGAAGAGGGCAGTCCGAGAAGTTGTCCGAACTCGGTGTAACTTCGGAAAAACCTTGCCAGTGCCAGTCTTTGCATATTAACAAAATATCCTGCCGGTATGAAAAATTTGCCTGTAAATCATATTTGGATGAAAATAAAAGATAATAAGATAAAAGGATGGGGATACATGATGGGGAAGAAGGCGTTGATCAATATCGATTATACATATGACTTTGTTGCGGATGATGGCCGTCTGACTTGCGGAGAGCCAGGGCAAGCGATTGAAGAGAAGCTTGTCGGCGTGACAAAGGAGTTCATCGACCATGGTGACTATGTTGTTTTCGCGATTGATGTCCATGATGAGGGCGATGAGTTCCATCCGGAGACAAAGCTGTATCCACCGCATAATATCCGCGGTACGAAGGGCAGGGACTTGTACGGAAGCCTGCAGAATGTTTATGAAGAGAATAAGCATCTCGATCATGTGCACTATATCGACAAAACGAGATATTCAGCGTTCGCCGGTACTGACCTGGAGATAAAACTTCGCGAGCGGGGAATCACTGAAGTCCATCTCGTCGGTGTGTGTACGGATATTTGTGTCCTTCATACAGCGGTGGATGCTTATAACAAAGGATTTAAGGTTATTGTTTATAAAGATGCTGTTGCTTCCTTTGACCAAATTGGCCATGAATGGTCGCTCCGTCATTTTGAGAGTTCGATTGGAGCGGAGGTCAAGTAAAGCGCAATGAGTTATAACTGCTCGAATGGAGCCGAGTGAAGTAAAACGCAACGAAGTTATCACTGCTCGATTAGGACAAGATTATGTAAAGCGCAACGAAGTTATCACCGCTCGATTGGAGCGTGATCAAGTAATACAGACCGGCGTTTTGTCAGCTACCTATTGAAGGCAGTAAATTGGAGGTTTTTTGATGAGCACGAAATTCAGAGACGACAGCTTGATGCTGCATACGGATTTATATCAATTGAATATGATGGAAACGTACTGGCGCGATGGCGTGCACAATCGCCGCGCGGTGTTTGATTTATTTTTCCGGAAGCTTCCTTTTGGCAATGGCTATGCCGTTTTTGCCGGACTTGAAAAAATCATCAGCTATATCGAGAATTTTGGCTTCACAGAAGATGATATTCAATATTTGAGAGAGGAAGGAAAGTTCGGTGAGGATTTCCTTGCCTTTTTAAAAGACCTGCGTTTTACAGGAAGTATCCGTGCGATGCAAGAGGGTGAGATTGTTTTTGCCAATGAGCCCCTGGTAAGGGTAGATGCACCACTGGTTCAAGCTCAATTGATTGAAACGGCCCTGCTTAATATCGTCAACTACCAGACGTTGATTGCGACAAAGGCTTCACGGATCAAACAGGTGGTAAAGAACGAAATCGCGATGGAGTTCGGCAGCCGCCGTGCACATGAAATGGATGCTGCACTTTGGGGCACGCGTGCTGCGTATGTTGGCGGCTTTGATTCCACTAGCAATGTACGTGCGGGAAAGTTATTCGGGATCCCGATTTCCGGAACGCATGCTCACTCAATGGTACAGGCGTATAGAGATGACTACACAGCTTTTAAAAAATACGCGGAAACGCACAGGGACTGCGTTTTCCTGGTCGATACATATGATACGCTGCGGTCAGGGGTGCCAAACGCAATCAAAGTGGCAAAGGAATTCGGCGATAAAATCAATTTCATCGGCATCCGTCTCGACAGCGGCGACCTTGCTTATCTTTCAAAGGAAGCTCGTAAAATGTTGGATGAAGCCGGCTTTAAGGATGCGAAAATCGTAGCATCGAGCGACCTGGATGAGTATACAATCATGAACCTGAAAGCTCAGGGAGCGAAAATCGATACTTGGGGAGTCGGTACGAAGCTGATCACAGCATACGAACAGGCAGCCCTTGGCGCTGTTTATAAAATCGTTTCAGTCGAGCGGGCAGATGGAACGATGGAGGATACCATCAAGATTTCGTCCAATCCGGAAAAAGTAACGACGCCTGGCATTAAAAATGTATACAGAATCATCAACAAAGCCAACAATCGTTCAGAAGGGGACTACATCACGCTTGAGGGTGAAAATCCGCAGCAGGAAAAGCGGCTGAAGATGTTCCATCCAGTCCATACTTTTATCAGCAAATTCGTCACCAATTTCGACGCGAGGGATTTGCATCATGATATCTTTAATGAGGGCAAGCTTGTATACACCCAGCCGAGCCTGGAAGAAGTCCGCCAGCATTCAACATACTGCTTAGGCGTTCTTTGGGAAGAATACACACGGATGCTCAACCCCGAAGAATATCCAGTCGACCTCAGCCAAAAATGCTGGGATAACAAAATGCGCAATATAGAAGAAGTGAAAGAGAAGGTCATGGAGATGACTGGAGAGAAGCTGTAAAAAGTGATGACTGCTTTCCTAAGGGGCAAGCAGTCTTTTTTATATCGATTGAACCTCATCCTTAGGTAGGTTCTTTTTTTATTGGAAAAATAAACAAAAAACTTATCCGGATGTGTTAACTTTTCATTAGGATAAACGTTATGTATGCGGGAGGTCGGTATGGGAGATGTAAATCAAGATCTTAATTATGAGCTGAACATTGTCTATCGGTACCTGCTGAAGCAGGGGATTGCCCATGTCGATGCAGAGGACATTGTTCAGGAAACCGCATATAAATACTTGCTTTTTAATGATTCGATCCAGCCGGCGAAAACCCGCAGCTGGCTGATTCGAGTAGCGTTGAATTTCCATTATGACCAATGCCGGAAGCTTAGGCGAATCGAGCTTAATATGGAGAATGAACAGCATACATCCAATAGTGAGGAACAGCCTGAAGCAGCCATTTTAACAAAGGAAAACAGAAATGAGCTTGGAGAATTGCTGAGCCGGTTAAAGCCGCAATACCAGGAGTTGTTGTTGTTGAAGTATCAGAGCGGGCTTTCTTACCAGGAAATAGCGCAATTATTAGGCATTAGTGTAAGTTCCGTCAAAACGAATTTGTTCAGGGCCAGGCAGCGGTTAGCTAAGGTATTAAAGGAGGCAGCCTATGACAGAGAATAATAGAGAAAAATCCTCGCAGGATATTGACTTTATGAGCAGTCCTTCCATGCAGAGAGCTATAAAGAAATCGAGAGTGAAGCAGACCATTAAGTACACATTCATCGCCTTCCTTACATCCGCAGTATTGTTGACTGTGATATTTATTGGCAGTGATTATCTCCTGAATAAAAAACTGCGGGATAATCAGAATTATATGGAACGCATGGTGAAGGGCGCAAATATTTCTGGAGAAAGCACTTATTATATCCATAATCTCTTCAGCGTCTTAGGAGAAACAACTTATTATAAGAAAATTGGCGGCCGGCAGATTGTCTGGGATAAAACAACAAAGAAAATCCCTGTATTCGGCCGAACCCAAACCATCCACCGCGGCAGCGGAATGGTTACAACAGATTCCATGGACGAAGAAGCGAAAAGGACGGTCCGTTATAATGATTATAATAACGAACGGAAGATTGATTTCTATTATCCGGGCCTGACATATGACTATCTGCCAAAGGAATTGGATCTTGCTGCTGGTTTGGACGAGAATATGCTTGTTGAGGTTGCCCTATCTTTCAAGGAGCCGATGACATTGGATCAGCTGAGCAAAACGCTTGGACACGAAAATGTCAATTGGCTATGGGTGGATACGACGACTGAACCACAAAGGGCAAGGATGAATGATGAATTAGATGCTGACGGCTTGAAAGTGAAGGGCGGCGGCAATGCTTTTGGATTCGAAGTGACTGAAGAGTACCCTTATTCAGCAAGTAATGGCCAAGGGTATATAGCTGCCTTAGAAGGAGCAAGCGAATCAAGCGCTTCTGTTAAAGAAGCCCTGAAAGCGGTTAAGGCCAATGCCAAAAACGGTGAACTTCTAATCAGCGGGGCGGTTGTTACGGGAACCCCGGAAGAATTGCAGCGTTTCAGGAAGCTGGATTTTATCAGGGCATCGGTACTTGGAGTGACAATTGATAAATATTAACCATCACTATTTCCCTGTTTTTTAAAGGATTTCCCCTAGCTATAAAGAATTATTAGGGAACGAATCTTTTCTAAGGGTGTTGCTGTGTGAATCAATGTAATGCAATCGATTATGAACAATTCATACCTAGGGAAACAGGCTTTATTTTCAAGTTTGAAAAAGTAGGCAACACTTTTATCCATACATTCATTGAGGGGAAACTGATCGAAAAAGTGGGTCTCTGTCCTGAATTTATTGTAGGAAAATCTTTGTTTGAATTCCTTCCGCCCGAGCAGGCTCAGCGCAAAGAGCTTTTTTACGAAAAGGCCTGGAATGGCGAAAATGTTAACTATGAAGGCAGCTTTGGGGGAGTCCAGTACTTAGCCATCCTGAATCCGGTATGCCATAACGGGGTGACGATTGAAGTCATCGGGACAACCATTGATATAACAAAGGAGAAGATAAGGGAGAAGCAGGCCCAGCAAATGGAGAAGCTATCTGTAGTCGGGGAATTGGCAGCGGGAATCGCGCATGAAATCAGGAATCCGCTCAAATCCATGAAAGGCTTCGCTAAAATTGTCAAAGAAAGTGTTTCGGATCAAAAGTTGATTCCATACCTTGATATCATGATGGATGAGATGGAGCGAATCAATCAAATCGTCAATGAGTTCATGTTCATTGCCAAACCGAAAGAAAATGTTCGTTTTCAATACACAAACGTAAATAAATTATTGAGGGACTGTATCCAATTCATGGGACCGCAGGCCAATTTGAAGAGCATCAATATTGAATTGGAAGCGAAAGTACAAATCAATTTGAATTGTGATGGGAATTAGATAAAACAAGTCCTGATCAATCTTCTGCAGAACGCGATCGAAGCCACGGAGAACAATGGCCATTTCATCGGGGTAAGCTTGGAAGAGGCTAGTGCAGATGCCGTTATGATCACCGTCTCTGATAAAGGATGCGGAATACCGGAATCAAGATTCAATCGCCTTTTTGAGCCTTTTTATTCAACGAAGGAAAAAGGAACAGGATTGGGCTTGCTCACCTGCAAACGGATCATCGACCTTCATCAAGGAAGCATTGATATTGAAAGCGAACCTGGGGCAGGCACGACTATACGGATTGTGCTGCCTAGAAATCGAAATGTAGAATCCATGTTGATTGCCGATTAAATAATGCCATGCTTCTTTTCGGAGCATGGCATTTTTGCTGTCGTTCCATAAGACTTATCTGTTAAAATGGAAGAGTAACCCCTTAATTCCCCACATTTTCTCACTGAAAGGAGCCACCTCGCTATGCTGCAAAAAGCCCATCAATTATTGCAAGATCATTTCGGTTATTCTTCATTCCGGTTGGGACAAGAACAGGCAATTTCCTCTGTGCTGGAAGGAAAAAACACAGTCTGCGTCATGCCGACTGGAGGCGGTAAATCGATCGTTTATCAAATCCCGGCTCTCGTGCTGCCAGGGACAACCATCGTGATTTCTCCGCTGATTTCCTTGATGAAGGACCAGGTAGATACGCTCGTCCAGCTAGGCATTCCAGCGACGTATATCAACAGCTCGCTTACTGCAGGAGAAGCTGCCGCGCGAATGGATGATGCCAGGAACGGAAAGTACAAGCTGTTGTACATCGCTCCAGAGCGACTAGGGTCCTGGGAGTTCATCGACGACCTGCAGGACATGGAAATTCCTTTGATCGCCGTCGATGAAGCGCACTGTATCTCGCAGTGGGGCCATGATTTCCGGCCGAGTTATTTGCAGATTTCCGGACTCGCTGACCGTCTGCCGCGAAAACCAATTGTACTTGCCTTGACGGCAACAGCAACACCGAAAGTGCGGGAAGACATTTGCGCTTCGTTAAAAATAAACCCAGAGAATACGGTCATTACAGGGTTTGAGCGAAGTAACCTGAGCTTTTCCGTTGTAAAGGGCCAGGACCGCCAGGCGTATTTAAGGGATTTTATCAAAAAGAACGAAAAGGAAGCCGGCATCATTTATGCGGCGACAAGGAAAATCGTCGATCAGTTGTATGAATGGCTACAGAAGGAAGGTTTCAATGCCGCCCGCTACCACGCAGGCATGAATGATGAAGACCGGAACAGCGAACAGGAGCGATTTTTACAGGACGAGGCGTCTGTGATGGTTGCGACTTCGGCTTTCGGAATGGGAATTGATAAGAGTAATATCAGGTACGTTCTCCATTTCCAGATGCCGAAAAATATGGAAAGTTACTATCAGGAAGCTGGCCGTGCCGGTCGTGACGGCTTGGACAGTGAATGTACCGTGCTGTATTCATCACAGGATGTCCAGGTTCAGCGCTTTTTGATTGATCAGTCTGCTGATCGGGAACGAATTGCGCCTGAGTTGGAAAAATTGCAGCAAATGGTCGGATACTGCCATACCGAGGAATGCTTGCAATCTTATATCCTTCATTATTTTGGCGAGACAGAGACAGAGCCTTGCGGACGCTGCGGCAATTGTACCGATTCCCGCGAGACAGAAGAGGTCACGAAGGATGCGCAAATGGTGCTTTCATGCATCATCCGGATGGGCCAGAAATACGGAAAGGCCATGACGGCTAATGTATTGACAGGCTCGCGGAATAAAAAAGTCCTTGAGTTCCGCCTGGATAAATTGCCGACTTATGGACTGATGAAGGACCGCAATGCCAAGCAGGTCAATGACTTGATTGAGTTCCTGATCTCCCAGGAGCTGATCGGCGTCGAGCATGGGACATACCCGACGATTTATGTGCCGGAAAAAGGGAAGGATGTTCTGCTCGGAAAAACGCAGGTCTTCAGGAAGGAAGCGGTGCGGGTCAAGCAGGTTTCAAACGATGATCCATTGTTTGAAGAACTGCGTGAGTTGCGTAGAGAGGTTGCCGCTGCGGAAAAAGTAGCGCCATTTATGATTTTCTCGGATTCTTCTCTGAAGGATATGTGCCTGAAGCTGCCGCTGACGGATGTGGAGTTTCTCAAAGTGGCTGGTGTTGGAGAACACAAGCTGCAGAAGTATGGTGCCCCATTCATTCAGCTGATTATCGAGTTCTGCGAGAAGCATCCCGAGCGCCAGCCAGTGAAGAATGCTGTTTCGGAACCGGTGAGGAAACCGGCTAAAAAAACTATCGGTGATTCCCATCTGGAAACCTACAAGCTGCATCAGGAAAAATTGTCAGTAGCCGACATCGCCGCTAAGCGCGAACTGGCAGAAAGCACGGTCGAAAACCACCTGATCCAGTGTATCCAGCAGGGAATGGAAGTCGACTATGACGTGCTGATTCCTTCTGGGTATATCGACGACCTCGAACAGGCCGTCGCAGAAGCAGGACGTGACAAGCTCAAACCCATCAAGGAACTGCTGCCTGATGATGTCAGCTATTTCATGATCAAGGTATTTCTCTATATGTCTAAGAAAAAGGTACATTAGGACGAAGCCCGCGGGCTTCGTCTTTTTTTAGCAATTCTTTTAAGGATGTTTCCCATTTATAGTCACAAAAAATGATTTGAATGTCCCGATAAAACAGTAATCAGTGCCCGTGAAAAAGGAAATCGAGGGAGCGCGGTCACAAGAAAGGGAAACATGTGCCCGTGAAAGATGAAATCGATAGAGCATGGTCACAAGAAGTGCGTGACCAGTTTATCGTCACGTAAACGGTTTTAAATTCCCCCCAAAAAATAGCATCCTCTCAAATTACCGCCACTGCACTACTCTCTATACGCCCTCCTCCAACCAGAATAGAATTAAATATCTTAAAAAAATACTTTTCTGAATAATTAAAAATGGTAAAATATAACTAGTGTCGAAAAAAGGTGGTGTTAGGATGCATCCTATTACGATTATTGAGATATTGTTGGCTTTGGGTTTAGTGTTGTTGCTTCTGGGCATTACTTTCCTTTTGCCCATGAAGAAGCGGAATTACGCTATAAAGATAATCGTGGTTGTAATTGTAACAGAGTTGGCTTTTTTCGCGCTTCGTCCTCTCTGGATCGACTATCATCGCGACATCAAAACGGAACAGCTGACTGAATACCTGGAAAAGAGGTATCCGGGTGAGGAGTTCAAGATCAGTTACCGCACGAGCAGAAGCTACAATCCTTATCATCTGGAGGTCAGGTTCAACAATGAGCCGGGTTGGAGTTACTCCTATTCTGTCATCGAAAATAGAATCAAGCAGGTAAGCATTGGCGTGCCGGATATGCAATTGCCTGATGAAGGTCTCCATTATGAGGATTTGGGAGATTGAGAGAAAGGTAGTATCAAGCAGCATAAGTTCTATAAAATAAAGTCCATCAGGAGGCTTCATGGTTTATTTTAAAAAGGCAATCGAGCAGTTTGTGTTGTGGATCGTCTGCGTATTTTTGTTTATTGGGATATTGTTTTTGCCGGCTAAGACGGATTTTGAAACAGGAAAGGGCGGGCAGTTCAAATCCGCCAGCTATGACTATGAATTGGACATGCATATTCAGAATATCAAAGGTTTCTTTACTTATATAAAGGAGAACCCTGACCTTGGAGAGTTTGTCCCTGGCCAGTCGTATGCGAATCGGATTGCGGGCAAGGCGTGGAAAAGCTTGCTTTTGATTGTGCCCACCTTGATTCTGGCCTATATTCTAGGCATCTTGAAAGGGATCTTTGATTTCAGGATGCAAAAAAAGAAGCTGAATTTTCTTGGCAATGGGACGACGTGGCTGTTCATCTCGATGCCAGATCTCTTTTTCATTATCATCATTCAGATTGGCCTGATGTTTTTATATGAAAAAGGTTTGTTTTTCCATGTGACGTTATATGGAAGTGAAAAGCTGGAAACCTATGTGGTTGGGATTCTATTTCTGCTGATTTACCCTGTTTTCTATCTTGCCAATATCACCAATGTAAGTCTGCAGGAGCAGGAAGGAAATGATTACATCCGGACCGCGAAATCAAAAGGAACTCCGGGAATGAAAATATTGTTCGTACATATCTTGAAAAATTCGTTACCTAGGATTCTGGCGCATGGAAATACAATCACCCTTTATGTATTATCGAACCTATTTATCGTTGAAAAATTGATGGATTTTCAGGGTGCAGCAGATGGGCTGTTTAACGCGGTGCTGAGGGGCACTGGCTTCAGGATCGGGATGGAAATGATGGTCGACGGTATTTCTGCCGCCTGTTATACGGTCTTTTTTGCTACAATCATCTTGGTTTCGAATCTGGTCACACAGATTTCCAAGAGTCTTGTCACCCCGGCTTCACAGGAGATGAATCATGAATAAATCATTATTTTTTGGCCTTACGATCTTGTCATTTCTATTGGTTATTGCGCTCATAGCACCATATCTTCCGTTCGTAGATACATCATTGAAAGAAACTGTGATGAAGCAAAAAGAAGGTGGTGGATTCGAGCTTCCGCCATTTGCACCATCTGCGGATTTCCCGATTGGCTCTGATGCTAATGGCAAAGATTTATTGAGCAGGGTGCTTTTGGGTACGAAAGAAACGCTGTTAACGATTCTCGCCATCGTCCTGATTCGTTACATCATCGCGATTCCGCTAGCGATGGCAAGTTTTTATACGAAGTTTTTCCATCGCATACTGGTCATGTGGAATCGATTGTTCTCATTTATGCCGCCGATTTTCTTTGTCATCTTGATTATTGGCACACCATTTGTTACTTTTTCCGATAATCGATATCTTTGGATCATGCTTGTGCTCGCTCTTATTGAAGCTGGCAGGGTTGCCGATATCTTTTACCAGGGAATGGTCGATATCTCAAAGAAGCCTTATGTGGAGGCCGGGATTGTCTCTGGTTCATCGGCTTTGACCATGCTGAAAAATTACTATTGGCCGCCACTAAGGCCGTCTTTCATCGTCCAGTTTTTCTCGGACCTTGGGAGAACACTATTTCTCATTGGCCAGCTTGGAATCGTGGAAATCTTTTTGAGTGTCGAATTCGTATCCCAACTCAGTGGAGGGTACAAGGCGATGAACGCCTCCAATGCTTGGCCGACCTACTTTGCAGAGATTACCCATCACATCTGGTCACACCCATGGCTGCCGATTACCGGTACCGTCGCCATCGGTATTACGATATTAGCCTTCTCAATGACCAGCAGCGGACTGCAGCAATACTTTGATAAAAAGTATAAAAGAGCATAAATGGAGGGAGGAGTGTAACAGGCACTTCTCCCCTTTTGTTTAAAAATGGGTGATTTAGTTTATCTATTTATGTAACCTTTTGAACGGAACTCCTGACAAATAGATAAAGAGTTTTTTTCAACAGGAGGGTCGGGCAATGAAAAAATTATTGATGGTATTGCTGATGGGTTTGCTGGTAACCGGCTGTGGAACGGAAAACCAGGTATCGAATAATGACCAGGATCAAGGAGGTGCCGGAATCGTGGCAGGAGAAATGGCTGCAAGTTTGACAGAGGAAAGCCCGTTGATTTTTCAATATGAAGTGAAGAATCAGACGGAAGAAGAAGTGGTTCTCGAATTCACGAGTTCACAAAGATATGATTACTCGGTAAAAACGAAGGATGGCAAAGAGGTTTTTCTGTTCTCAAGCGTTGCTAACTTTTTACAGGCTTTGGGAGAAGAGACTGTGAAGCAGGGGGAGTCGTTGACATATGATATTGACCTTCATGAGCTTAACCTTGAAAAAGGAGATTATATTCTGACCGCCTGGATGACTTCGAAAGACGGCAAGAAATACGAAGTATCGAAGGAATTTACTGTCGAGTAAAAGTAAGTACATTCAAAATCAGGAAAGCGGATGGATTTTTCCTCCGCTTTTTTATTTAAGGAATTCAAATAAAGCAATAATAATGGAGACCGAGCTGATTCCCGTTCCTACAATCCATTTAATCAGTTGAACCTGACTTTTGCTTACGGTTTGTTCCAGATCAGAAGTAGTCACAAATTCCTTCTCAGCCAGCATCTGTTCCATTAAAATCCTGACATCGCTATTGTCCAGCTGATTTTGTACTGTCTCCTGAAAGTTCTCTTGTAAGCTCTCTAGTTCCTCTATTTTCATTTCTAATTCTTTTATTTTTATCTCCAATTCATCCATCAAATGACCTCCTTCTTTGTCCTTTTCCAATATTCTATTCGTAAAATAAGCTGGTGTTGAGGTTTCCGGCTGAATGCAGTGCCCAAATTTGAAAAACGTAGGCAAATTCCCCAAACTATTTGCCTAAAATAACATACGGTGATTAGGAATGGTGTAAACACCCAAAGGAGAAAGGAGAACATTCATGTACAGACATCCAATTAGGACACCTTTTTTACCACAGGCAAGAACATTTGGAACGGGTGGTTTTAGCCCATTGGCAGCTGGATTGATAGGGGCAGGACTAGGGTATTTGGGAGGAGAAATACTAGACGGGCCGGACGTTGGCGGATTTGGTTATCCGGGGGGATTTGGATACGCAGCAGGCCCTGGAGCATATTCCGGATATCAAGGAACACCAGGGTACGCAGGGTATGGATATCCAGGAATACCAGGATATGCAGGGTATGGATCTCAGGGGATCCCATGGAATGGAAGTTATGGATACCAGGGCAACCCTGGATTTGGCGGACCTGGATATTATACTCCGAGACCTGCCGGATTTGGCTGGTAAAAAATATATTATTAGGCCGGTGCGTTTCGCAATCCGGCCTTTATTATGATAAAATCTGACTTAGCTAATTCACAGCAAAGGACGGAAATGATGAGCAAAACGATACCTGTTAAAAAGAATGATTATATAGATGTTGAGTTTGAGGATTTGACGCACGACGGAGCGGGTGTGGCCAAGGTTGATGGATACCCGATTTTTGTTCAGGGCGGACTTCCTGGCGAAAAAGCAACCATCAAAGTGACCAAGGTGAACAAGGGGTACGGTTTTGGACGCTTGATGGAGATTCTTGAAAGAAGTGCATTCCGGGTAGAGTGTCCGGCTGAGGATGCCCATAAATATGGAGGCTGTCAGCTGCAGCATATTAGCTATGAGGGGCAGCTAAAGTATAAAGAAAACCAAGTGAAGCAAGTGCTGACGCGGATCGGCAAGCTTGAGGATGTTGTGGTACACCCAATTTTGGGAATGGACAACCCGTGGCATTACCGGAACAAAGCACAGGTGCCGGTTGGTGAGAAGGACGGGAAGCTGATTGCAGGCTTCTTCAAACCGCGCAGCCATGAAATTGTTGATACGAATGAAAGCCTGTTGCATCTCCAAGAAATCAACGAGGCAATTAAGGCGGTAAAAGAAATCGCCAGCGAGCTGGGCATTCAGCCATATAATGAGGAAAACCATAAAGGTGTGCTTCGCCACATCATGGCCCGTTACGGAAGACAGACCGGTGAACTGATGGTTGTGATTGTGACAAGGACAAATGAGATTCCTCAGCAAAAGAAGCTGGTCAATGAAATCGTCGCAAGGCTGCCTAAGGTAAAATCAATCGTCCATAACGTGAACTCGAAGAAAACAAATGTCATCATGGGAGACAAAACGGAGGTTCTCTGGGGCAGCGAGGTCATTTATGACTATATCGGTGACATCAAGTTCGCGATTTCCGCGCGTTCGTTTTACCAGGTGAATCCTGAACAGACAAAAGTGCTTTACGACAAAGCACTTGAGTATGCTGAACTTACAGGCGAAGAGTCCGTGATTGATGCCTACTGCGGCATCGGCACGATTTCGTTATTTTTAGCGCAAAAAGCAAAAAAGGTATTCGGTGTCGAAATCGTTCCCGAAGCCATCGAAGACGCTAAACGAAACGCCGAACTGAACAGCATCACCAACACTGAATTTGCAGTCGGCGAAGCCGAAACCGTCATACCGGCATGGTACGAAGAAGGCAACAGCGCCGACGTATTGGTCGTCGACCCACCGCGAAAAGGCTGTGACGAGGCATTGCTGCAGACTATCATTAACATGAAACCGAAGAAGGTTGTGTATGTATCATGTAACCCGGCCACCTTAGCCAGGGATTTGCGCATCCTTGAAGACGGCGGGTACAAGACAGTAGAAGTACAGCCAGTTGATATGTTCCCCCAGACGACACACTGTGAAGCTGTTGCGAAAATTGTATTAGCATAAATAAATTGGTGAGCCTTATCCTTTGATGGATAAGGCTCTTTCTTTGGCCATCCATTTATAATAACTCCCCAGTAGGAAATACTGTAAAAATAAATGGTAAAATGGGGGACAAAATCATGCCGGAATTGCCAGAGATGGAAACATATAAAACATTGCTGGGGTCATTGATAGGTGGGCAAAAAGTTTCGAATGTTGAGGTTGGGCGTGAAAAGTCTATTAACGTACCGGTTGACGAGTTTACGAGACAAGCTTCAAATCAAGCTGTAAAAACAATTACTAGAAGGGCAAAATATTTAGTTTTTCAATTACAGGATGGCAAATGTTTATTGTTACACCTGATGCTTGGCGGTTGGATGTTTTTTGGCAAAGAGGAAGATAAACCAAACAGGACGATTCAAGTAAAGCTATCATTCGGCGAACAGCACTTATTTTTCATTGGACTGCGATTAGGCTACCTGCATCTTTTATCACCTGAAGAGGTCCAGGAAGAGTTCAAAAAACTGGGGCCTGAAGTGCTTGATTCTGATTTTACATTGGATGCCTTTCATCAAATCATGCAAAAACGAAGAGGAACAATCAAAACAACATTAATCAATCAAGAAGTGCTAGCTGGAATAGGGAATGGGTATTCCGATGAAATTCTTTGGCATGCAGAGATTCGCCCTGATAAAAAAATCAATGATCTTGACGATCAACAATTATCACGGCTGTATCATTCGATTCAATTCATCCTTAGAAGAGGAGTGCAACAAGGAGGTTATATGGAAAACCCGCTTTATAAAGGGGATGGCAAAACAGGGGGCTATCAATTTTATGTTTATGACAGAGAAGGTGAACCATGCTCTCGGTGCAATGCTTCCATTATAAAAAGCGAAATCTCTTCACGAAAAACTTACTTTTGTCCCAATTGCCAGCAATAAATGAAATTTTGTAAACACCCATTGTGGCTGTTATGAAATTAGAGAGTCTTATCCCATAGCGGATGAGGCTCTTTTAGTTAGTCTGTTTTATTTCCATCTTTTGGTGTGTTATATTGGTGTGAGTCATTAGAAGCCCTGAAGGAAAGGGCTAACATAAATGGGAGTGAACTGAATTGGATAGTATCATTTTTGATTTGGATGGAACCATTTGGGATCCGATAGACACTGTACTTAGTGCATGGAACGGCGTTATACGAAAAAGTAATCTTATAAATAGTGAATTAACCCGCATGGATTTTGAAGGTACGATGGGTTTACAGATGAATGAAATAAGCAGGAAACTCTTTTCCACTTTAAATGATACAGAACGACAAAATCTAGTAAAAGAACTTTGCGAAGTAGAACAATCTCTCTTAGAAGAAAACGGAGGGGTTCTTTTTCACAATGTAGAGAATGTCCTGAAGGAGCTCTCTCAAAAATACAAACTATACATCGTCAGTAACTGCCAAGATGGGTACATAGAAGCTTTTTATAAGTCTCATAGACTTGAAAAGTATTTTTTAGACTTTGAAAACCCAGGTAGAACGGGCCTGTCAAAAGGTGAGAATATTAACTTAGTTATTGAAAGAAATAACTTATCAAGCCCAGTTTATGTGGGGGACACACAAGGAGATTTAGAAGCAGCCAGATTTGCTAAGATTCCCTTTATTTATGCTGAATACGGATTTGGCCAAGTAAGTGAATATGATATGAAAATTAAAAGTTTTGAAGAACTTTTAAGAGTATTCTAGTGGATGGTTAACGAATATTTGAAGTCAACACTATTTAAATCCGTACATAAAGGAAGGGTAAAGTATGAAGAGAATACCTTTTATTTTAATGATGGTTTTGCTGGTCATGGCTGCAGGCTGCTCACAGACTGAAGTGAAGAATGATATGCCACCAGCAAACGAGGAAGAAAATCAAACTGTTGATCCTGACTTAGATAACAACAACGAAGAGGAAGCGCAACCGTCTGAAACAGATGGTGCTTCAGATGAACAAGTCTCAGAGAATATGAATATCGACGAGTACCTGAATGCGCACTATAAAATTGATGGGACGCATTATGAAACGGACGTATGGAAAAGTGACTCAGGAATGACGAACTATACAGTTAAATTGCTGCCAAATACGGAAGAGTACAGTCATGAAATCAACGAAAAACTTCAGGATGGACATACGAAGAGTTATGAAGAAACTGAAATTATGTTCAATAAGGCGAAACAGATCATGGATGAATTGCCTGAAGTTAAAAACAAGAGTCGCGTGGATTCAGTCAGTTGGGTCTCCTATGATGGTGAATTCAAAGTCGTCCTGATCCAGGATTTCGAAAACAGTGAACATCAGCCAGACGAGGAAGCGTTATCTAACTATACAAGTAATCAAATTGAGTATGCTCGGGTTTGGCTGCAACTAGCACCCAATCAGGAAATCGATGAATTGAATGTCCGGCACATTCCAGCGGGAGAGAAACTGAATCCTGACGATGAAACAAGCGCAAGTTATCCGGAGGATGTCATCCAGTTGGCAGGTTCTCGGTTGGTGGATGGCTCCGTGACTTATAGTGGCAATGGAGACGGCACGATCAATGTGTACAATGTCCCTCTGCGCTGGGATGGTAAATACCCTGCTGGGAAAAAATTTTATAATGAGATCATTCAAAGTACAAAGCTCGTCCCTATCGATACTGGAGACGATCAGGAGGTCATACGGCTGATAAAATTGCTGAAGATTCATTAAGTTAAATCGCGTATTTTTTTTACAGCCTGTAATTATGGAAGTGAGGGTTTTATATGAGAGTAATCGGAATTGATTTATCAGGTCCAAAAAATCATAAGGATACCGTTCTCGCTATTTTTAAACAAGAGGGAAATCACCTGCAATTGGTTAAGTGGGCAAATAACTTAAGCGATCAGAACATATTGAGAGAGATTTATGAACAAAGCCAATTAGATGAGGTAGTAATCGGAATTGATGCACCATTGTCTTATCAAGACGGTGGAGGAGATAGAGAAAGTGACCGGGAACTAAGAAAGTTTATTGTGAATTTAGGGATGAGATCGGGGTCAATCATGCCGCCAACCTTAAATAGAATGGTGTATTTAACATTAAGAGGAATAAAACTAAGTAGAGAAATAGAGAATCTAAACGCCGCGTATCCCATTTCTTTAGTGGAAGTCCATCCAGGGGCCGTAATTGGGTCGAGACTGTCCAAACAAAATATTGAATATGTGTTGGCATACAAACAAGAACATTCAGCTAGAAGTTTTATTCGGAATTGGCTTATGGAGCAGGGACTTACTCAATTACCTATTGAAATGGAAGTAGAAAGCCATTCGATCGATGCATGTGCTGCTGCGTTAGGTGCATGGCATTGGAAGGCTCCTTCGTATAATGCAAAATGGATCTATCGTGCTTGCCTTCCGCTGCATCCTTATGACTATTGCTGTTAAATTCAGCGGCAGTTGGGCGTGATTATTGGAAATACGTTAGGTTCAGTTGTTATTTCTTTAGTATTCATTGCGGTTACCTCAATTAATTCCATCTTTAGATTTCAACCAAGGTAATAATGTAATGAGTAAATTTAGGCAAAACAAGATGGAATGGAGGAGGTCAGTATATGGATGCTTTATTTATTGTTGAAAGAATTAATGATCTGTTCAATATAACGAATAAGAAAATCTTTTCAAGTGAATCGGGAATTACTTACCAGGCAGATCAAAGGATTAAGAAATTGGGATACTGTGTTAACCTAACACTTGAAACGATTGAGGAAGCAAGGATTCATGGTGTTGATATGATTGTGACACACCACGATGCCTGGGTTGAAATATTTGGGTTGAAAGAGGCATGCGTAGAAAAACTAGCTGAATATGGCATTAGTCACTACTATAATCATCTGCCACTCGATGACTGTAACTTTGGGACAAATGATAGTTTATTAGGAAAATTGAATTTAGAACCTGTTAAAAGAACCCACGAATGGGAAGGGTTATATTTTGGAAGAATCGCAGAGTATGATGAAGAAATCGAATTTAATGACTTAGTAAAAAAGATGGAACATTTGCTTGAAGAACCAGTTAAATCTTGGCGGTTTAATGATAAAGCGGTAAAGCGAGTGGGCTTGGTTTGTGGCAATGGAGCGCCAACAGCTTGCCTTAAGGAAGCTGTTGAAAATGATTGTGATGTATACATTACAGGTGAATGTAATTTGTATACGATTCAATATGCTCAGTTTAAAGGGATGAATCTGATCATTGGCAGTCATACCTTCACAGAATTTTTTGGAATTGAAAGTTTGGCAATGAAACTGAATGAGAATATAAAAGAACTTGAAGTAGTGAGACTTAATGAAGAGCATTATGAGACGAATATAAAATAAATATAATAAATGAGAGTACATGGATATTTCCGCTCACCAAAAAAGAAATGACTTACCGGACCTTATGTTTCGCTAATTTCCGTTCGGCGTCTTGAAGTGTGTAGCACAACCTATAACCAAGAAAGGCAACTTACCGATTGGGAGTTGTCTTTTTTTATGCCTTTTAAAGGAACAAAAACAGTTTTACTCGTTCCGCGATTTATAACAATATACCAAAATTCTAAAGCTTGATCTCCTTCACAGCTCCTACCTCCATTTAGGTTCTAAGTCAGATGTGGATTTTTTCAGCCAAATCCGGATTTTAGATGAATAGTCCAATCCTCTGTAAGGAAATTCCCATAAGATATTGTGTTCTCAATAAAAAATAAGGGAGTGAGATTATTGAGAGATAAAGAGAATCACAATAAGGATTTTTCGGCGAATATTAGTAGTTGTTCAAACAGAAACGTAGAACCTGATGTGAATTTTGATGCAAGGATAAGCAAGGTACCTGTAGTTTTAGCTGAAATTGAAGTAAGTACCTCGGTAAAAGCTGACATTACTTTTCCAGAAGACGTGCTAGAAATCAAGGATATCAAAAAACGAGTAGTCCTTGTTCAATGTCGTTTGCTGGTGCCAACCAATCAGCTATTCATTAAAGGATATGTAGAAAAAAATATCAGATACGCTGCTGCACCAAAGGGATGGAAGCGGAAGTCTATAGACTCGGATATTCGGTCTCTTACTGTGAAAGTTCCTTTTGAGTGTGCTACTCCAATTAGGGAGTTCATAACTCGTCCAGTAAACGTTCGATTTAACCAGCGCAGTGAATTTGATTTCTTGCTTAAAGAACCTTTACCGGAAGGTTATCCTGAAAAAGATGAGCTGCTAACGAGCGACCCTTCAACATTTCATCAATCCAGTACCCAACACTATAATGAACTTCCCTACTGCGATTTGGTATCCAGCAATATTATAGAATACGATGAAGCAACAGACAGGGTACCGTTACACGAGGGAGCAATATTTGAGGGATCCTTTAGAAACATCGTAGAGAAGATGATTGTCAAGTTTACAATCAAGCTGCTTCAGAAACAACAAGTCCCAATTGGTGGAGGAGCACCTGGACCGACCGGGCCGACAGGGCCAACTGGACCGACCGGGGCAATCGGGCCTATCGGGGAAACGGGAGCAACCGGAGCGACAGGAGCAACCGGACCAACCGGGCCAACCGGACCGACGGGGCCAGCAGGAGCAACCGGAGTGACCGGGCCGACAGGAGCAACGGGACCAACCGGACCAACCGGACCAACCGGACCAACCGGACCGACGGGGCCAACTGGAGCAACCGGAGCGACAGGACCAACTGGAGCAACCGGAGCGACAGGACCAACGGGACCAACGGGACCAACAGGAGCAACCGGACCAACCGGAGCGACAGGACCAACGGGACCAACGGGACCGACGGGAGCAACTGGAGCGACAGGACCAACTGGAGCAACCGGAGCGACAGGATCAACGGGACCGACGGGACCAACGGGACCAACGGGACCAACAGGAGCAACCGGACCAACGGGACCGACAGGACCATCGGGACCAACGGGACCGACGGGAGCAACTGGAGCGACAGGACCAACTGGTGCAACCGGAGCGACAGGACCAACGGGACCAACAGGAGCAACCGGACCAACGGGACCAACCGGACCGACGGGAGCAACTGGAGCGACAGGACCAACTGGAGCAACCGGAGCGATAGGACCAACGGGACCAACAGGACCGACGGGACCAACAGGAGCAACCGGACCAACAGGAGCGACAGGACCAACGGGACCAACCGGACCGACGGGAGCAACTGGAGCGACAGGACCAACTGGTGCAACCGGAGCGATAGGACCAACGGGACCAACCGGGCCAACAGGACCAACCGGACCAACAGGGCCAACAGGACCAACCGGACCAACCGGACCAACCGGACCAACAGGACCAACCGGACCAACAGGACCAACCGGACCAACCGGACCAACAGGACCAACCGGACCAACAGGGGCAACAGGATCAACCGGACCAACAGGACCAACCGGACCAACAGGACCAACCGGACCGACGGGACCAACCGGACCAACAGGGCCAACGGGACCAACGGGGCCAACAGGACCAACCGGACCAACAGGGCCAACCGGACCAACAGGGCCAACCGGACCAACGGGACCAACAGGGCCAACCGGACCGACGGGGCCAACGGGACCAACGGGGCCAACAGGACCAACAGGGCCAACCGGACCAACCGGACCAACAGGGCCAACCGGACCAACCGGACCAACCGGACCAACCGGACCAACCGGACCAACCGGACCAACCGGACCAACCGGACCAACCGGACCAACCGGACCAACCGGACCAACCGGGCCAACAGGACCGACAGGGATAACCGGACCGACTGGACCAACTGGAATATGTGAATGTGACGAACTGGAATGTACTTGTACAGAGCAAATCAGGAATGTATTGTTGCAAATTGCTGGCGCGACAGGATCAGTTAACGTTCAAATAAATACTGAAAACGGCGGTACCGTCACAGGGTCAATAACGAATGTATCGCAGGTTGGAGAAGGAATAGTTACACTGAATGATGGAACGATTATAAGTATTTGTAAGATAGCCTGGATTAGGACCCCTAATACTGATTTTGAAACATTAGGAATTGTACCACTGAATTTACCAGAACCACCTGAGGTAAGCTGTGAAGATGACTGTGAGCAGGAAATAAGAAATGCTTTAATGATTGGCACAACTTATAATATATCTGCTGGCGGAAATGCAACAGGTAACAGACGTGTAAACTCTAAAGCGGTTGGCATAGTTTTCATAGGACAACAAACAGGATCTGGTATTACAACAGATACAGCTGTTTCTACATGTGATATTGAATTTGCTGATCCGCAATAACGATAAAAAATTCAACTATTATAGCCCTTCAGATACCCTTTGCTTGGTATTTGAAGGGTTTTTTCTTTAAATAAAACTTTTTTAGTGACAAATGTTGCTTTTCGAATAAAACGTTCTTACTGTCCATTTTTTGCGGACAAGAAATTCAATCCACTTGCAGGAATCCCTGACCAAACCGCACTAATAAATATTAATTTCATATTATGGGTTTATGGATCTTGAAATTTAACTATTTGCAGGTGAAAAGATGATACAAAAGCTCAGAAATTTTGAATTTGAAAAACGACTTAACCTTCTTCCAATGGCAAATGAACAATTATTAATTAAATCTGACAGAAACGTGGAGAAACTCCACATTGTCTATGCAATGACCCATGTAGGAATTTGTGGTGGTGTAAAAGTAATATTTGAACATGCTAACAAATTACAAGAGGCTGGAGCTAAAGTAACACTTGTATCCCATTTCCAGCAGCCATCCTGGTTTCCGATTGAAACGGAATATATCCAAGTTCCATTTGACCTTGAACTAGCAAAAGGAATCCCGGATTGTGATGTAATTGTAGCCACATACTGGGATCACATTCAGGCATGTATTGAAACAGGCATTGCACCTGTTGTTTATTTTGAACAAGGCGATTTTCATTTATTTGACTATGATTCAATGAATTTAACATTAAAGAACTTTATCCAAAAGCAATATGAAATTCCTCCTTTTGTTTTCACTGTTTCGCACCAGGCAGCAGGATTGATTACAAAGATATATGGAAGAGAAGCACAGGTTTTCCCGAATGCAGTAGATGAAAGTGTGTTTTGTGTAAATGGAGATAAAGAGTTAGGGGAACGTCCATACTTATTGATGGTAGGAGGAGAAAGTGCAGCTTTTAAAGGTATTCCTGATATCATTGATGCATATGAAAAAGTAAAAGAAGATTTTGAGATTGAATTGTATTGGATCACACCGGAAGACCCCTCTGAAAAGTTAAAGAGCCGGGTCACGAAGGTATTCGTCAATCCAAGGCAAGAAAAGATTGGCAGCCTATTTAGAGGTGCTGCTATATATGTTTGTGGGTCAACATATGAGAATTTTCCACTGCCACCTCTTGAGGCAATGTCCTGTGGTTGTCCTGTTGTTACAACGAATAATACAGGTTCACTGGAATACGCTGTCCATGGTCACAATGCTTTAATTTGTAATATGAAAGATTCTGTTGATATGGCTGAAAAAATAACAGAAGTGTTTTCAGATGCAGGTCTAAAAGATAGTTTAATAGCGAATGGATTAGAAACAGCGAAACAATACAAATGGAACAACATCATTCAGAATATCCTTGAGTATTATAAAAACATTGCTGGGCACGGAGTTTTACCTGATTGCACCTTAGATGATTGGGATATAGCCATAGAAGAAAAAGATTGTTTATATAAGGAAGATTATATAAAGCTGAAAAAAATGCTCCTTGTAACGAATGCAGACATAGTAAAGGCACCTGTTATTTATTCAATAGAAAAAGTTCCGCAAATAGCGAGGTGGGAAGTAGTCGCAATAAGGAAAAACTGCGATGAAGGAATTGTTGAGGAATGCTATTGTCCTGTGTGGCCATTAAAGAAGCTGCATTTGTATGATTTAAAAGGTTATCAATCCTTTCTGAAAAAACAATATGATAAGGCATTAGAGGAATTTACACAATTATATAATGGGAATTCGTCAAAAGATAAAGCGGTTTGGGCCAAATGGATTGTATTAACATTAATCAGGCTGCAAAGAAAACAAGAAGCGAAAAGAATGTTAAAGCAATACATTAAAGAATATCCACACAACGCTGATTTTTATAAATTAAGCATATTGGCAGGGGAAAAGGAACAGCAAGATCCGTTTTCGGTTGAGGCAATAAAACTATTAGGCGAAGCGACTGGTTCAGCAGAGTTTTTCTATAAAGTAGAACCGTAAATGAAATAACCCTCTATAATTTTAGAGGGTTATTTATATCTATTCACACGGCGATCAATCGTATTTTGGCCTTTTATTATACCTATAGCTCTTATGTTTTGCACAGGCTCGTTATAATTCGGATGAATGGATAGGGCTTTTATAAAATGTGAGAAGGCTTCATCATACTTTTTTAAAGCAAGGTAGGCTTCGCCGAGGTAATTTTCGAGAATATGATCTTTCTTTTCTGCTTTACAAAACATTTTTACGGAACGGTGATAATCCTTTTCTACAAGAGCTTTCATTCCTTCATAAAAATCCCTGTCAGATTGACTGTTGATCATAGGAATGGCATCCCTGAACATATAGATTGCATCGTCCAGCATTCCTCTTCTTGAAAGAGCAACACCTGCTATCAGTTTTGCGGTAAATAGCGCGTTCCCATCGCCTGAATCCCAATCTGCTTCCGGGATCCACTTCAAGTCCTCATCTCTTAAATTCTTTCTTACATGCCTGGTCAATACTTCTGGATCTTTATTGTTCGTGACATTAGTTTGGTGTCTTCTGTATAGGTATAAGGGTTCTGGGATATGATGGGATTTCCACTCACGGGCAATTTGCAAAACTAAATCTGTATCGGAACCGACCTTTACTTGTTCATCATGCAAAATTCCATTAATGGCTTCTCTTTTAAAGATGATAGTAGGATTATTAAAAGGCGTACCTATACTAAGGAAAAAAGGGTAAATATCTTCGGGAAAAATATTGTTGGATTGCCAGTAGCCAAATGGCTTGCCCTTCTCAGTCATCAAAAGCATGTCACTGTGGACAAATCCGATGTCACTTGATTCCAACCCCTTTAGCATCCTTTCAAATCTATTGGGAAGGGATATGTCGTCAGAATCATGGATAGTGATATATTCTCCATTTGCCTGCTTTAGCCCCGCATTTTTTGCTCCTGCTACTCCTTTGTTCTCTTGCTTAAAGTAACGAATGCGAGGATCCTTAAAAGATAGGATCACATCTTCACTGCGATCTGTGGACCCATCGTTTATAATGATCAATTCAAAGTCGGCTAACGTCTGGTTTAAAATACTCTGGATCGCCTCGCCAATGAATTGTTCACTGTTATAAACAGCTAGCACTACACTTATCATATTATCTCCCTACTTTTTAATTTTGTCTGATTCTTTTCCTTCCATCTATATACCAATCTAATAGATGGCCAAAATCGATGGCCACTTTACCCCTTTTGGCTATGTCAACGCATATTAGGTTTGCTGGAATTCCAGCGGACACAAAGGCAGCATCGAATTCATATTGATTTATTTCTTCAAGTACTTTCGGAACTTCATAAATATTAGGTACCGCTACTGCGCCCACAATCGACTTATATCCCAAATTTTTAAAATACTGCATGCCGTCTTCTGCACGGTTTCCGATAAGTAGAATGCGATATTTAGATAGCAGGTCATGATAGATTGTGAATCCGTCATTCATCAAATAATTTATGCGAGAATCGGTAATATTCATGTTTTGCAAAGGCAGCTTCAGTGATTTGGCAAGCTTATTAAATAATCGCTGGTAAGTTGGATATCTGGCAGCTGGAATACCAATAAAGTCAGCTTCAAATAAATTTCTGGTAAGTTCGTTTCTTTTTTCAATATTGGGTACTGTGAATCCACCTAGTGCATATTTTAATTTTCCACTTTTGTTGATTACATCAGAAGGAACCAAAACATCATGTGCTAGCGCCAAAAGTTCACCATCACCTAAGCGAATGACACTTAAGCCCTTTTTTTCTTTCATGGCGTGCCAAATTTGATTCTTTACTTCATGTGGAGTTTTAAGTTGGATAATGTCGTTTGAGAAACTCTTCAAGCCCTTATCAATAATGTCTTCAATATTATAAGGGAGATACTGATTCTCCTTTAATCTTCTTTGTATAAGATCTTCCCCGCCTCTATAGATAGCTTCTGAAGCCAATGAGGCTTTATCCCATTGGCCAGGATATCCAAGATTATAGATCCTTTCCCATTCTTCCTTAGAGATTGAGTAACTCAAGATAAGTCTCCTCTCCTTGTGATTTTTTACAGTCCCAACATTATATTTTCGCGCCAAATGAATGGTTCATAAATGAAGCACGAACAATGGCCTGAAAAAGAACATAAGGTATAGAGGAAACAATATACTTAAGCTTCGAAGGGAGAAGGTAATGAAGGTATTAGTAACTGGAGGTGCTGGTTTTATCGGCTCGTATATTGTGGATGCGATGGTGGACAAAGGCTATGAAACAGTAGTAGTGGATAATCTTTCTTCTGGAAAAAAGGATTTCTTGCATCCAGCGGCTACATTTTATTCTTTGAATATACTCAGTGACGGTTTAGGGTCTATTTTTGAAAAGGAAAGGCCAGAAGCAGTCATCCATCTTGCAGCACAAATCAATGTCCAGAAATCAATTGAGAACTCTGCGCTGGACGCTGAGGTCAATATTTTGGGCACGTTGAAAATACTGGAGCTATGTAAAAAATACGGTTGTAAATTGATTTACTCCTCTTCGGCCGCAGTGTATGGAAACCCCGTCTATTTGCCTGTGGACGAACGACACCCTGTTAAACCTCTATCAAACTATGGCATTTCGAAATACACGCCAGAAATGTATATCTCCCTTTATTCCCAGCAATATGATTTAGATTATACGATCTTGCGGTATGCGAATGTCTATGGAGCCAGACAGGATGCAGCGGGAGAAGGTGGTGTCGTTTCGATTTTCATAAAAAAAATGCTCAATAATGAATCGCCTGTAATCTTTGGTAACGGAGAACAAACAAGGGATTTTATTTATGCAGAAGACGTCGCTGGTGCTAATATCGCTGCTTTGGAAAGGGATTGCCGCGGTGTATTCAATATAAGCAGTAATCACGAATTGACTATTAACTCGCTCGTGGAGGAAATCAATTCCTTATTGGATACAAAGCTGGCACCCATCCATAAAAAATTCCGGACCGGCGATATTCTCCATAGCTGTCTGAATAACCAATTGGCTCAAAAAAAACTAGGGTGGAAGCCTGAGTTTTCTTTGAAAGAGGGATTGAAGAAGACGATTGACAGCAGCAGGCATTGAATCGTTATGATAGTGAAGAGCAGAATGTAGTTTGTTCGAAATGTAAAAAGAAGTAAGGGGTTGCCCTTACTTCTTTCCTTTTTTACTTTTCAAAAAATCATTGAAAAATTTCTCGTTGAACAAGACCTGCTTGTCATCCGGCCGGTATTTTTTGGCGTTCTGATTGTGTTCAACTGATTTTTCTACATTGCCTAATTCCCAATGGCACACACATAATTGTAGATGCGGATACCATGTTAAATATGCCTGGTTCTGGAAGCCGGCTGTATCCTTACTCATCTGTGTGGCGGTAGTATACCAAAAAACCGCTGTTTGATAATCTTTTTTGGCTTTGAAAAGATCGCCGATGCGGCAGCAAGGTTCAGGGCGGGGGGCATCGTAAGACAGTGACTTCAGCAAAGCTTCCATTTCTTCGTCCTTTTCTCCTCTGTGGCCATGACAATCAGCCAGATTCAAACAGGCTCTTATATTGTCCTCCACCCAGCCTTTTTTGCCTCCAAGGAACTCGTTATAATAAATGATCGCTTTATCATATTTCCTGTGATCACGAAGTTCATTGGCATAATAGTATAGATCCCTCGGGGAAAATTCCTCGCCTCTTTTAATCCGGTTTTCATATATTCTTAAATTCCTGTCAGATGACTGGCCGGTCGATTGTTTTTCATCCTTCTTATGCTCGACGGATATATCAGAGGATAAAATATTGCCGCTAACATCAAGATATTCATGTACGGGTCCGATCCATTTGAAGTTCTTGCTCCTCTTCACCAGGCGGTTTCTTCGGTAATGGAAGGTCGGGTTCCCAAATTCATCCCTGAGGATGACGTAGATCATGGAGACAGCATCAAAATCCGGTTTCAGGGAGGTTTTCAGCTTTTTGAACTTTTGCTGGTCAGCTGGAAGCAGAATATCGTCAGCATCCAGCCAAAGGATATACTCCATCGTGGCATTGCTGAAGGCGAAATTCCGAGCTGCGGAGAAGTCGTCAATCCACTCGAAATCAAGTACTTTGTCAGTGAACTGCCTGGCTATTTCCTTCGTCCGATCAGTCGACCCCGTATCGACGATTACGATTTCATCACAGATTTCCTGTACACTATTGAGGCAGTTCCCCAACACTTCTTCTTCATTTTTAACAATCATGCAGAGACTGATGGTAGCCATTGTTGTCCCTCCTGTAAAAGAGTTTCTTCACATTTTATGTAAAGGGGTAAGTATGTGAAACCCGTTCGAGCGCGGATGTGGGTTATAGGTCTCAGGCAACATATTATTTTAACTAGCTCTATAGGATGCATAGTGAGTGTAAAGTTAAAATTACCATCAACGATCAGTTTGATAAAAAGGGCTTAGGCATGGTATAAGTGTAATGGAGCAGAAGCATTCTGCTTTTTAATTTTGGGATGGAAAAGCTGTTATCCCATGATGAGAGGGATTGAACGAATATGAAAGAAAATTTCTGGCGTGATTTACCACGGCCATTTTTTATACTGGCACCAATGGAAGAAGTGACGGATGTTGTTTTTCGTCATGTAGTGAGTGAAGCGGCAAGGCCAGATGTGTTTTTTACCGAGTTTACAAATAGCGAGAGTTATTGCCATCCAGATGGAATCCAAAGTGTCCGGGGACGTTTGACTTTTACAGAGGATGAACAGCCGATTGTCGCGCATATTTGGGGGGACAAGCCTGAGAACTTTCGGAAAATGAGTATTGGTATGGCAGAAATGGGCTTTAAGGGCCTCGATATCAATATGGGCTGCCCTGTACCAAATGTCACACAGAATGGCAAGGGAAGCGGACTGATCCGACGTCCGGAAGTAGCAGCTGAATTAATCCAGGCAGCAAAAGCAGGAGGATTGCCTGTAAGTGTAAAGACAAGGCTTGGTTTCTCAGAAGTAGACGAATGGAAGAGCTGGCTGAAACACATATTAGAACAAGATATTGCTAATCTTTCCATTCATCTGCGCACAAGGGATGAAATGAGTAAAGTGCCTGCGCATTGGGAGCTGATCCCGGAGATTAAGAAGCTCCGTGACGAGGTGGCACCGGATACCCTTCTGACCATCAATGGGGATATCCCCGACCGCCAGACTGGCTTGAAATTGGTTGAGCAGTATGGTGTTGATGGGGTGATGATTGGGCGCGGCATTTTCCATAATCCATTTGCCTTTGAGATGGAGAAGAAAGAGCATAGCAGTGAGGAGTTGCTTGATCTCCTAAGCCTGCATATGGATTTGCATGACAAGTATTCGCATTTAGAACTGCGACCGTTCACGGCTCTGCATCGCTTTTTCAAAATCTATGTCAAAGGATTCCCTGGGGCGAGTGGATTGAGAAATCAACTAATGAATACGAAGTCAACAGGTGAAGTGCGTGAATTGTTGGAGCAATTTGCTGCCAATAACTCTGATGCTACTGGTGAACAGTAATAGATATGGTGGAAGCTAAGAAGATAGAGGCCTCGAATTTAGGGGTCTCTATTTTTTGTGAATGGATATCATGGTTGACTTCTTCCAACTATAAATGGGTAATCCAAAATGCCTGAGTCAATGAAGGGAATTAGAAGGACAAGGAGCCTACTTGAACTCATATATTTAGGATAATTTATCCAGTTTTTAAATTTATTCAAATAATTCTAATTATTCATGATATTTCGTTTTTGGAAATATATAATTAACCCATCCAATGGAAATTGATGGGAGGAATGGTTTTTGAAGAAGAAGTTTATTTTACCCTTAGTTCTGTCGTCGGCAATGTTGGTAGGCTCTATTCCTGTTAGCAGTGTGCTCGCTCAGCCAGCTGATTCAAGTATGGCTGGCAGTGGACAAGCTTTCAAGGAGTGGAATGAGAAAGCAAGTGTTCCTTTGTTCGTGAAGGAGCGATATTCAGAGAAATTCTCATCGAGCTCAGCCTCTAATGCGCTAAATTATCTGAAGAAAAACCAAGACAAAACGGGAATTCCTCATCCTGATCAAAACCTCAAGGTAAAGAGCACTGAAAAAGATCAACTCGGTATGACTCACGTACGCTTTAATCAATCTGTAAATGGTGTGAATGTTGAAGGTGCCGAGGTTGTTGTTCATTTTAATAAGGATAATGAAATCGTGTCTGTCAACGGAAGAACCAATCAGACCATTACAGCAGATTCAGTCGACACACATGCGTCATTAAGCAGCGATGATGCTTTGAGCGCGGCAATGGCTTCTGTCAATGCACCTGAGGAACTGACATACGAACCAACTTCTGAGCTTGTTATCCTGCCTTTTGAGGGTAAAAATTACACAGCATATAAAGTGAATGTCAATTTCATGGGAGAGGAGCCTGGCAACTGGTTCGTTTTTGTGGATGCAAAAACTGGAGAGGTAATCGATCAGTACAATGGTTTGATGCATGCTGACGAACAAACGCAGAAAGGTGCAGGAAAAGGTGTACATGGCGAACACAGGGATCTTCATATCACGCAGGTAAAAGAGCCGAATTCTGGAACAAAATTTTCATTAGCGGATTATTCTCATGAAAACCTTGGAGGCATCGTAACCTATGATGCTAAAAATGATTATAGCTCCAGTAATGATAGTGTTCATATAGGGAACTCGGCAGCTTTTATCAGCGATTATGATCGAGCGGCTGTCGATGCGCACTATAATTCCGAAAAAGTTTATGATTATTTCCTGAATGAGCATGGCCGTAATTCCCTTGATGGAAATGGGATGGCGATCATTTCAAAAGTTCACTTTGGGAATGGTTACAACAATGCTTCCTGGAATGGACGCTGGATGACTTACGGTGATGGTGACGGAAAATTCATGATATCCCTATCAGCTGGCTTGGATGTTGCAGCTCACGAGATGACACATGGTGTAATCTCACATTCGGCAAATTTAGTTTATCGTAATCAATCAGGGGCACTGAACGAATCATTTGCCGATGTATTTGGTGCGCTGGTTGATGACAGTGACTGGGAAATGGGCGAGGATATTATGGCACCGGAGGCCAAGGCTAACGGTTCAACCGTATTGCGCAGCTTGAGCAATCCAAATGGTGTTGTCGTCAGCAATGAGCAAAGAAGGGCATACAGTACAAATGGCGGAGTCTATCCAGACCATATGGACGAGTTTTATCATATGCCAACTTCGGTAGACGGCGGGGGAGTCCATGTTAACTCATCGATTACAAACCATGCCGCATACTTGATTGCCCAAGACCTTGGAAGAGAAAAATTAGGGAAGATCTATTATCGCGCTTTAACGGTTTATTTAACTTCCAATTCCGATTTTAGCGATGCAAGACAGGCGATTGTCCAGTCTGCAATTGATCTTTATGGTGAAGGCAGCGAGGAAGAGGCAGCCGTACAATCAGGATTCGATGCGGTCGGAATCTATTAATCAATTTGAATGATAACTTGAAATCCCTCAGGCTGTGCGTTTGAGGGATTTTTCATGAGTCTAAACAGCATCACTTCGCATGTGGAGGCTGTTGCGAAAATAGTACTTGCATAATATTAGTGAGTCTTATTCGTTGTGGGATGAGGCTTTTTTAGCAGCCAAAAGAAAGCTGGTTGAGATTTTGGTTCCCTTAAAAAGGGACCTATACTGGGTAGAATGATCTATTAACAGGTAAATATAATATGGTGTATTATTATCTGAGTATTAAGATAGTTTAGACTTTTAGTATATTAAAATTTTTATATTGTAATATACCATTTTAACATCTATAATACACAGAACAAGGACATTTGTGTTTTGTAGGAGGACAGCGAAACGTTCATTGTTTATCTTGCAAATGCAATGTAAAAAAAGAATTTACTTTAAGGGGAGATGACGATGCAAGATTTACTAGGGAAGTTGAAACAAGTAAGCCTGGTGAAACAGATTATTGCGGGTTTGGTAATAGGTGTGGTTCTCGCATTAACGGTTCCTGAGCTTGCAAAGCCGGTTGCGATTTTAGGGTCTCTGTTTGTAGGTGCCCTGAAAGCAGTTGCCCCTGTATTGGTATTATTCTTGGTTATGTCGGCGATTGTCCAGCACAAACGCGGGCAGAAAACAAACATGAAAACGATTATTTCTTTATATCTTTTAGGAACGTTTGCAGCTGGACTTATTGCTGTTATTGCTAGTTTTATGTTCCCGGTGAGCTTGAAGCTTACTGCTGGTGCGGAGGGCATGACGCCTCCTGGCAGTGTGGTAGAGGTTTTAAGAACCTTGCTGCTCAACATCGTGGACAATCCAGTTAACGCTATTATAAATGCAAATTATATCGGTATTTTAGCATGGGCAGCCCTGATTGGTTTTGCTCTGAAGAGTGCAGCTGATTCAACAAAGACGGTGATTGGGAACTTAGCCGATGCTATGTCCAAGATCGTTGCCTGGGTGATCAAATTCGCACCGCTGGGCATCATGGGGCTTGTATTTGAATCGATTACGACAAACGGAATCAGTTCTTTGCTTGGCTATGGAAAATTGCTTGCCGTCCTGATCGGCTGCATGCTTGTTGTGGCCCTTGTAGTCAATCCGATTATCGTGTTCACATTGATCAGGCAAAATCCATATCCGCTTGTTCTAAAATGTTTAAAAGAAAGTGGCATTACTGCATTCTTTACACGCAGTTCCGCTTCAAATATCCCTGTGAATATTAAAATATGTGAAGAATTAGGCCTGGATAAGGATTCCTATTCTGTTTCCATTCCTTTAGGAGCAACCATCAATATGGCTGGAGCGGCTGTGACCATCTCCGTTATGACACTGGCTGCAGTCCATACGCTGGGAATTCAAGTGGATCTGCCGACTGCCGTCATCCTAAGTGTTTTGGCTGCAATCAGTGCTGCTGGTGCTTCAGGCGTTGCCGGAGGTTCCCTGCTGCTGATCCCGCTCGCATCCAGCTTGTTCGGCATTCCGAATGATGTCGCCATGCAAGTGGTAGCAGTAGGATTCATCATTGGTGTTTTACAAGATTCCTTTGAAACAGCCCTTAACTCATCCACAGACGTCCTGTTCACAGCTGCCGTTGAATTCAAGAAATGGCGTGAAGAAGGGAAAGTGGTTGAAATTAAAAAGGCGTCTTAATATGACCGAAATATAAATTCCAAAACTAAAGCAGGAACCTATTAGGTTCCTGCTTTAGTTTTGGAATTTTCTTGTTCAGCTGCAGATTCTTCATTCATCATCAGAAAATTTATATGATGAGTGACGTATTTACTCATTATGAAAGATACGTTTCTTTAATAAACAGCTTTTTGTAAAGCCATTTAAGAAACTACATAAAACTGGTGGTCACTTTTTTCAGAAAAGCTAAAAAAGTACAGAAGATAATAAAAGATTACTATATGTTAACGCTTTCAAAGTGTATTGTCCGCTATATGATGGAATTGTAGCAAATTAATTTCATCTTTAAAGGGGGAAATATTAGTGAAAAAAGTTTGGAAATTATTTTCTGTTTTGATTGTAATGACTGTGTTAACTGGAATGCTGGCTGCATGCAGCGGGACAACTGGCGGAAGCAGTAAAGTGAGTGTAGGAATTGTTCTTCCAACGAAGGATGAGCCGAGATGGGTGCAAGATGAGCAGCGCTTTAAAGATGCATTAGCTGATTCTGATTACACGACGGAAATTTTATTCAGCCAAGGTTCTTCTGCAAAGGAAAAAGAAAATGTAGAAACTTTGCTTAACAAAGGTATTGAAGTATTAATTATTGCTCCTCATGATGGTGCAGCAGCTGGTTCTGCGGTAGAAGCAGCGAAAAAAGAAGGAGTAACCGTAATAGCTTATGACCGTTTAATTACAGAAACAGATGCAATCGATTATTATGTAACGTTCGATAGTCTGGCAGTAGGTGCTGCTCAAGGTCAATACTTGATAGACAGTGTAGAAGGTTCAAACGTTCCGTTATACCTTTATGCAGGAGCTTCTTCTGATAACAACGCATTCTTATTCTTTGAAGGTGCTTGGAAAGTTCTTCAGCCGAAGATTGCAGATGGTACTTTTGTAATCGCTAACTCTACAGAAGCAGAGGCATTTAAAGATAAGCAAGAGCTTACTCGTGATGAGTTAGGGAAAATCCTGGGCCAGGTAACAACAAACTGGGATCCTAACGAAGCGAAAAATAAAGCACAAACACACTTAACAGCAGCAGGTACGGATTTAAAAGGTAATGTAGCGGTTTTAGCTCCAAACGATGGAACTGCCCGTTCTATTGCAGATGTTTTCGGAACAGACTCTGACATTTCTAGTTTCGTAGTAACAGGTCAAGATGCTGAGAAAGCTTCAATTCAATACATCATTGATGGCAAGCAATCTATGACGGTCTTTAAAGATGTAAGAACACTGGTTGCAGACGCAATTGATATGGCAATCGACATCCTTGATGATAAAAAACCAGCTACAACTGGTTCTTATAACAATGGAAAAGTTGATGTGAAAGCGAAACAAACAGACGTTATTGTCGTAGACGAAGAGAATGTTAAGAAAGAACTAATTGATTCAGAATACTACGAAGCCAGTGAGTTTTCTGGACTATAAGAATTAAAACTGCGTGATAGTATTCCATTTGAATACTATCACGCAATTATTATAGCTGTTTTGCTTGGAGGGAATGAGGATGAGCGAATATATTCTGGAGATGAAGCAGATTTCAAAGGAATTTACAGGAGTTAGGGCGCTCGACAATGTCAATTTTAAAGTGAAGAAGGGTGAAATTCACTGCTTAGTTGGAGAAAATGGGGCTGGGAAGTCCACTCTAATGAAAGTGCTTAGCGGGGTTTATCCTTACGGGACTTATGATGGGGATATTGTTTACGAAGGTAAGGTACAGCAATTTAATAAAATTAACGATAGTGTACATGCAGGTATCGTGATCATTTACCAGGAACTAGCTCTGTTTCCTGATCTCACAGTTTACGAGAATATATTTGCTGGCAATGAAATCAAGCAAGGGGCTTTGATTGACTGGAATGAGACGATTGTTGAAGCTAAAAAATTGCTTGAAAAAGTTAACCTCGACATTAACCCTGAGACACTTGTTAAAGATTTAGGAGTAGGAAAACGTCAGTTGATTGAAATTGCCAAAGCGTTAAGTAAAGACGTAAAGCTTCTCATTCTCGATGAACCGACAGCAGCATTAAATGAAGATGACAGTGAAAACTTATTAAACTTACTTGATGATCTCAGAAAACAAGGGATTACCTGCATTATGATTTCCCATAAATTGAAGGAAGTTATTTCGATAGCAGACAGTGCAACTGTTATTCGCGATGGGCAAACGATCGGAACCCTGGATGCTTCCAAAGGTGAGATAACAGAAAATACCATTATAAAAAATATGGTTGGACGCGAAATTCAAGATATTTATCCGAAACGCGCGAAGAAATCGTATGAAGAAAAGGTACTTGAGTTAAAGAATTGGTCTGCGTATGACCAAAAGCTTGGCAGACATGTAGTGAAGAATGCAAATTTATATGTTAAAAAAGGTGAAATTATTGGTTTGGCAGGCTTAATGGGCTCTGGCCGAACGGAACTTGCCCTTAGTATCTTTGGTAACGCGAAGGCTTATAAGCTGCAAGGTGACTTACTGTTGGATGGAATGCCGAAAGCATTGAAACATACTAGTGAGGCAATTAAAGCTGGAATTGCGTATGTTACTGAGGATCGTAAGGGAGATGGGTTGTTTTTACTGCAAGATATTAAAAGCAACATTTCTGCTGCTAATTTACAAGGGATTTCTGCCAACGGAGTCATCAATGACAATGAAGAGATTAAAGTAGCGGATGGCTATAAAACTTCATTACATATCAAAGCCGCTTCTTTAGAACAGCTTGTTGGCAAATTAAGTGGTGGTAACCAGCAAAAAGTTTCGCTAGGCAAGTGGCTGTTTGTTGGCCCTAAACTCCTAATATTAGATGAGCCTACCCGAGGTATTGATGTGGGCGCTAAATTTGAAATTTATACGGTGATGAACAAGCTGATTGAAGAGGGATTGAGTATCATCATGATTTCTTCTGAGCTTGGTGAAGTATTGGGAATGAGTGACAGAGTGTATGTCATGGCCGAAGGAGAAATCAAAGGCGAATTGCCAATAGATGAAGCCAACCAGGAAAAAATAATGCAGGTTGCAACACAATAGGAGGTTAAACCAATGACTTTAATAAATGACGTGAAAACGTTAATCAGTAAAAATATTCGTGATTACGGGATGTACATTGCCTTATTCGTCATCTTTCTCATCTTTACCATTTTAACGGATGGCTTATTTATTTCTTCCCGCAATATTAGCAACTTGCTAGATTCTGCTGGTTATATTGCGGTTCTGGCTGTCGGTGTCATGCTGGTCATTGTCATAAGGCATATAGACCTTTCAATCGGGTTTTTAGCAGGTTTCCTTGGAGCAATTGCTGCCATACTTCTAATGCAGCATGGTTTACCGGTTTATATTGTGATCCCTGTGATTTTAATACTTGGAACAATTGCCGGTTTGTTTACAGGATTTCTTGTTGCAAAAGTAGGAATTCCTGCCTTTGTTGCAACACTGGCAGGCTGGCTGATTTATCGCGGTGCGATTCTTCAGGTGACAGAAAAGTCTGGAACCATTATCGTTCAAAATGATGCTTTTAATGCAATTGGAAATGGATACATTCCATCTATCATGCAGATTAGCGGGTTGCATTTACTATCTTTATTGATTGGGGTACTGGGAATCGTATTTTACAATTTTAGTGCAATCTCCAATCGTCGAAACAAGATTAAGTATAATTTCCAAGTAGTTTCAAAGCAGATTTTCATTTTACAGCTTGTGTTCGTTTCGGCTATCATCGCTGCAATCACTTGGATTTTAGCTGGCTATAATGGTTTCTCTTGGACTGTGGTGATTATCTTATTAGTTGTGCTTGTCTATCATTTCTTGACAACGAAGACAGTACTTGGAAGACATATTTATGCAGTCGGCAGTAACCCAGAGGCTGCACATTTAAGTGGGATTGACGTTAACAAGATTACATTTATTGTGTTCGGTTCGATGGGCTTGCTATCTGCTTTATCAGGTATTCTATTTACTTCTCGCCTTCAGGCAGCCACTACAACTGCAGGAACACTATTCGAACTTGATGCCATCGCAGCTGCCTATGTTGGCGGTGTATCTGCGGCAGGTGGAGTAGGTAAAGTAACAGGGGCCATCATCGGAGCAATCGTAATGGCATCTTTAACAAGCGGAATGAATTTGCTGGGAGTAGGGATTTCCTATCAATATATGATTAAAGGTGGCGTTTTAGCCTTAGCCGTAATCTTCGACGTCATGACAAGAAGAAAAGGAAACTAACACCCTTTTTTAGCGGGCTTTCACCAAGACAATTGGGGAAGCCTTTTTTGACATATAAGAATGTGTAAAATTCACGTCGAGAATTGTCTAGCTCCAGCGCCTAGCCAGCTTTCATCCCTGAAAGTACTTCCTCGAGGTCCGCTCTCCAGCGCTTGTCGGGGCTGATCCAGGCGCTTGCGTTTTTCTTGCATAATTACCTTTAACTTTATAATGCGGTTTAATAGCCAGGCTGATAGAATCAAGTTAAATAACATCCAGACGGTCAGAGAAAGAAAAAGGGGAGAAAGCAAAGATGAAAAAGTATATGTATACCATACTGGGCCTTGTATTTGTCTCCCTTTGTTATCTCATTTTCGTATCAGCCAACATCGTCTTTAGTAATGACGTTTCCTTACCTAAAGCAAAGAAGGAAACAGACTCTCACTATCGCTTAGTTTTCATCACGAGAGACATGGACACGACATTTTGGAATAAGGTTGGCAAGGGAGCAGCGAGACAGGCGGTGAAAGAAGGAGCCAGCCTTGAAATATGGGGAAGCTATAGCAATAATTCAGAACAATTCTTAAAAAAGCTGGAGCTGGCTATCCATTCCAAAGTGGATGGTATCATCATACAAGGGCTTGATACAGACGAGTTCAAAGAGCTCACAAAAGTAAAGGCTGCGTTTAATGGAATTCCGATTATTACGGTAGCAAATGATGTGCCAATGAAAGAGAGTTTAAGAAGAACATATGTTGGTTCAGACCAATTTCGTGCTGGAGGATTAATAGCAAGGCAGTTGTTAAGTGATATGGGGACGGAAGGGAATGTTGTCCTCCTTTCTGACAGGCAGAAAGAGTATTACCAAAATGAGAGATTAAAAGGCATCTATGACACTTTGAAAGTGTATCCAAATATTAAAATACAATATGCGGAAACAGCAGAGTCTAAGGATCAGGTCACCACCACGATGAGAGACCAGTTAAATCAAATGCCGGATGTGGATGCGTTCATCGCGGTAAACGCGAACATGATTGGTCCAATGGTCCAGGAAATAGGAAAGCGCTCCCAAGTTGAACCTTATTTTATCTATACCTTTGATGATGGACCAGAATCGTTACCGCTTTTTGAAGAAGGCAAAATTGACGGAGTCGTCGAGCAAGACCCAGAAACAATGGGTGAAGTCAGTGTAGAGCAACTTGTTAATTGGCTGAATGGGGAGACGGTCCCGCTTGATATTAAAGGTTACTTCACAAACATACGCATATTGAAGGACAACAGAAATGAACAGCATTAGAAGAAAAATATTAACATTCACAACTATTGTCATTGTCATCATGTCCGTCATTTGGATCACTTTGACATTCTATAACTATAAAACACAAGTAAAGTATAATGACATCTTAAACCGATACTTAATATTGAGTGATGTCTCGAGGTCCAGCAATCAAGTAATCACAGACTTGAATAACTATATGAACCAATCAACACCAGAAAACCTACAAAAATTAGAGAGCAGCAAAAAGTCGCTGGAATCTGCCAGATATGAAGTATTTAAGGTAAGAAATGAAGTGAATGATTTTACATTAACAAATTACATTCATTTAATGGGCAGTTTAATCGAGACAACGGACCGCTTGATGGGACTCGAACGAGATTCCGAGGCCGCGGTAAAAGACCTGGCAGAAACGACACGTATTAGTAACTATATTTCCGATATGACGCTCACATTGATCGATATGGAACTCAAAACACATGAGCCATTCTATCGTGGGATCATGGAGCAATCAATTGAATTAGTGAAGCTTGCCATATGGATGATTTTATTAACATCCTTACTGTTATTATTGGCTACTTATTGGTTTTCCTTAAGCATCACAAGGCCGGTCCAACAATTAACAAAGGCTGCAAGTGAACTGGCGAAGGGGAGATTCGATAATGAAATAACAGTCAAATCGAATGATGAAATTGCCTTTCTTGCTAAGACATTCGATCATATGCGGACGAATATAAATAATTTGATTCAGCAAATAAAGGAAAAAGCAAAGCTGGAACATGAACTGCAGCAGAACAAAATTTTGCTGCAGGAAAGTCATTTCCGCAGTCTGCAAAGCCAAATGAATCCGCATTTCTTGTTTAATACGCTTAATACGCTATCGAAAAAAGCGTATCTGGAAGGGTCGGAAGAGATTAGTGATTTGCTCGTCAGCGTGGCAGATCTTTTACGTTACAATTTAAAGCAAATTGATCGTTCTGTCACATTAAGAGATGAATTAATGGTTGTCAATCAATATATGCAGATTCAGAAGGCGCGCTTTACAGATCGACTTCAACTGCAATTAGACATTGATGAATCATGCTTACATGTTGCGATTCCCGCACTTACCCTGCAGCCGATTATTGAAAATGCTGTCATTCATGCAATAGAGCCCAATATTAACGGGGGTGTCATCACAATTCGCATGAAAGAAAAGAATGAATCCGTCCTGATTCAAATTGAGGATGATGGAATCGGCATGTCTGAGGAAATCATTAATCAAATTCTAATGGAACGTCAAGTGCAGCCAGCAGGACATTCAACAGGAATAGGTTTCAGTAATGTGGTAAAGCGTCTGCGCCTTTTTTATGAGAGGGATGACGTCATAAATATTGAGAGCACATTAGGCAGCGGCACGTCAGTTCTACTGAAAATTCCGAAACAAAGAGGCGAAATGCATGATTAAACTTTTGATTGTGGATGATGAACAAATAGAACGGGAAGGGATGGAAGCCATTTTAAATCGGGCATTCCCGGACCTGATTGTTGAGCAAGCCAATAATGGGAGTAGAGCAGTAGAGTTAGCAGCAAGTTTCAAACCAGACTTAGTATTAATGGATATCCAAATGCCTGGCATCAACGGCCTGGAAGCCGTAGAGCAGATACTTGCGGATTTTCCTACTACTAAATTCATCATGGTAACCGCATTTGATACGTTTAATTATGTGCAGTCAGCCTTAAAGCTTGGAGCAAAAGATTATATCTTAAAGCCGAGTAAGGTGAGTGAAATAAGGGCAACGGTCGGGAAGGTATTGAAAGAATTAGAAAACGAGAGGGAGTTACAAGCAGAAAACAGCATGCAGCGTGAAATGCTTCAACGAACATTAGCTCTCGTTGAAACAGATGTTGTAACGCAGCTGCTATTTGATCATGTGCATGAAGTTCACTTAAATATGCTAATGGAAATGCTCGAAATTCAATCAACAAGTCAGGTATTTGTCATGAATGTGATTGTACCAGATGGACAGGAGCATCTTTACTCACGGATTAAAGAAAAAGTAAGGAAAACAAGAAGTGGTTGGATGGGTGCTCTATACGATGGCCAGCTGCCGATCATTATCTTTAGAAACGGGCAACCTTATCGATCACAAGCAACTTCTTTAGCAAGAGATATTTTATTAGAAGTAAATAAGGAGCAGAAAGCTGGCTGGTTCATTGGGATCGGTAATGATTGCAGCTCATTAGAGAAAATTCGTCAATCTTATCAAGAGGCAATCATTGCTTCGAGCAATAAGACGCTTCCGGTAAAATATCGTTTTTATCAAGATATACCTGTTTTGAATGAAACAGGCAGTTGGCAACAGGCGAAGTTTTTAAAAAAAGATCTTTCCGACCAGGTTCGTCTTGGACAGTGGGACGAAATTAAATCGAACATTAGCCATCTGATCCAGGCATACGAGATGGATGGGATAGAAATCCAGCAAGCACAACAATTCGTATTAGAAGCATTATGGTCAATCTGGTCGATTATAAGCGACTTGGGGATTGAGACAGCAACTCCAATTTACCATTATCAAGCGTCAAATTACCGTCAATTACGTTCTGAAACGGTCAATCTTCTGATGGATGTAAAAGATTCTTATGATAGACATTATATTAGTTTGGAAGCGGATACAATTTATCGGATCAAGCAATACATCATGGAAAATTCCCAACAGAATATTTCATTAGAAACGCTTAGTAATAAAGTCGGGTTAAGCCCCATTTATATCAGTAAAATGTTTAAAGAAAAACTAGGGATTAATTACATTGACTTTTTAACTGAGTGCCGCATTGAAAAAGCAAAGAAAATGTTAGCAGAACCGGAAAAGAGCATTAAGGAAATTACAATTGAAGTCGGCTATCATGAACCAAATTATTTTAGCAAAGTATTTAAAAAGATGTGCAATGTATCCCCAAGAGAATATCGTAAAACACTGCTTGGAATAAAAGAATAGTCTCTTTTGTATTAGAAAAGCGCAAGCGCCTTTGTCAGCCCTGACTAGAACTGGAGTGGAGAATTCTCGAAGTAAATTTTATACTTTCTTGCCTTTTGGCTCTGTTATAGCTCAATGTTGATTTTTAGCATCCTGTTGATTGTAGTGGAAGGCGCGTAGACTCCTGCGGGAGCATGGGTCAGGGGAGACCCCGCAGGAGTGTAACGACGAGGAGGCTTCCCGAGCCACCCGGGGAAAGCGAAGCGCCTGGAACGAAAATCAACAGTCTTGTTTAACAGAGCCTATCTTTTAAAAAAGCAATCTATTAATATAATGCCGAAGCGAAACAGAAATGCCGCAGGGGAAGGGAGGGAAAAAGATGGTAAGAAAGCTGAGGAATGTTGGTTTATTGAATCTGATCCTCCTGCTAATGTTATTGGCGGCTTGCGAAGAAGGGGCGTCTCCAATACAGAATGAAAACAATGAATCCGAGCATGAAAGGGTTACTGATTTTGAAGACAAGCTTAAAATCGGGTTTTCGATGGATACATTAGAAGAGGAACGGTGGCCAAGAGATAGGGACTTATTTAAAGAAGCGGTAGAGGCATTAGGAGCGGAAGTCGTGATACGGGAAGCGAAGGGTGACGATACCTTGCAAATTGTTCAGGCAGAAACGTTAATTAGCGAGGGGATTGATTTGCTTGTGATCGTGCCGCATAATGCAGAGGCTGTTGCAACGATCGTTAACAAAGCCCACTCTGCCGGCATTAAAGTTATCTCATATGACCGTTTAGTGAAAAATTCATCTGTTGATTTTTACATTTCTTTTGACAATGAGTTAGTCGGAGAACTTCAAGCTGAGGCGATTACAGAGTTAGTTCCAAAAGGGAAGTATGTATATATCGGCGGAGCAAATACAGATAACAATGCTCATTTAGTCAAAAAAGGAGTTTTTAATGTCCTCCAGCCATTCATTGATAGGGGGGACATACAGATTGTGTATGATCAGTGGACTGAAAATTGGACTCCTGAAAATGCACAGTCAAATATGGAAGCCGCTTTGAAAATAAATAATAATGAGATAGATGCTGTTATTGCTGCAAATGATGCCACAGCAGGTGGAGTCATACAAGCACTTGAAGCACAAGGTCTTGCGGGGGAAATTCCAGTTGCCGGACAAGATGCAGACTTAGCAGCAGCTCAGCGTATTGTGCAAGGGACACAGATAATGACCATTTACAAACCTATTAAAACATTAGCATACGAAGCTGCAAGAGCAGCTATCAAAATGGCAGAGGGAGAAACCATTACAACGAATCGAAAGATGAATAACGGGAAATTAGAGATACCATCGCTCCTCCTTGCGCCAATTGCTGTAGATAAAAATAATATAGATGACACCATTATTGCTGATGGGTTTCATCTGCGAGAAGAGGTTTATGGAAAGATAGGGGAATGATCAATAGACCCGGTTGGTATTTTTTTAAACAATGATTTTATAACAACGAGATTGAAGGAGGTTTTTTCGTGATAAAAACAATAATTGTCGGGTTTGGTTTTGCCGCAAAGGTATTCCACTTGCCGCACTTGATTCATTCTGATAAATATGAAGTGGTCGGAATTATTTCAAGATCAGGATCTTCCAAAGACCATAGTGTTGTAAGCAATGTACCGGTATATGCAACGGTTGAAGAGGCACTTACTCAAAGTGAGGCAACCTTATATGTCATCACGACGCCATCTGACATGCACTATGATATGTTGAAACAATGTATTCTTGCAGGAAAAGACGTGCTTGTCGAAAAGCCGGCGTTTTTAACAGTTGAAGAAGGAAAAGAACTCATTCGGCTTACCCAGAATAGCGGGTCAGTAGTGTCGGTACACCAAAATCGCCGCTGGGACGGAGACTTTTTAACACTAACAAAATTATTGAAAGAAGAAGTGCTCGGAGATTGGAAAGTCCTTGAATCACGGTTTGATCGATTCAGACCTGTTATACGTAACCGCTGGAGAGAAAAACCAGGAGCAGGATCGGGCATTTTATACGATTTAGGCTCACATTTAATTGATCAAGCACTTGTTTTGTTCGGTGAACCAGATGCATTATACGCAGAAATAATGACTCAACGGGAGAATGGCGAAACGGATGATGGCTTTCTCATCGTGCTTCATTATGGCCAGAAACGAGTCTATTTGCGCTCAAGTTCATTTATTAATTCTGCCTACCCTCGTTTTGAACTGCATGGATTAAAAGGCAGTTTCGTAAAATATGGGCTAGACAAGCAGGAACCTCAATTGGCAGATGGGACCTTTTATCAAGGAAAAGAAAAAGAAGTGGGTACAATCTATAGAGAAGAAACCAAAGAGGTCACCATTGAATCTGGCGGATACGATCATTTCTTTTCATTACTTGCAGATAGCATATCGAAAAGGGAACCGGTCGTTTCAATGGAAGAGGCACTTAGAGTGACCAAGTTGATCGAACTGGCACGAACATCTTCGGAAGAAGGAAGATTGATTAATAAAGAAGAATGGTTGAATGAGTGAAAATAATGAATCGTCCAATCCTGATCAGAATGCGATGAGACCCAATAGATTACGACTGAGGATATTTGATATTAAGCTATGAATAAATCAGACATTATCAACGGAATCAGGTGAAACTGGTTCCGTTTTTTGTATTAACAAAAGCACCTTATGCGTTATCAGTTACCGGAGAAAGTGTTGGGGGAAAGCTGATAAGGGAGGAATGTCAATTATCATTCACAAAGTTGTCGATAAGTTTATAAAAAACTCAAATCGATAATATACCTAATGTGGTATTCTTTTATAAGAAGAAGAAAAGCGTAATACCCTCCTAATTTCCCTAATAAACTCACACAATTGCTAGATTTAGGATACAAACCTTTCTGAACAACCAACCCTCAATTTTTTTAAAAGCCATCTCTTCATTAAACAAAAATTACCTAACAGCAATACCTACACGAAGGGAGTGATTACCCATGTAAACTACCCAACTGCACTTCTATTATAAATTTATTTTTAAAACAGGAGGTAACATGAATGGGTCATGATATTTACGGTTTGAATAAAGCAAGGGAAGAAATTGCTTATGCGCGTTTTAGCATGGGGAATCATAATGCACTGCTGCTGTATCGCTTCCTAGATGCCTACCAGTTCTATGCCGGAGTCAGTGGGTCAGGTAAGAGCTCGATCTTTTCGCTGCAACAAGTTGAAAAGGCTATGAAAGGCTATAAAAAATTCTTTAAAACTGCTGCACCGTCGGAAAGTGATTGTACTTCCTGGGATCAAAAACAAATCTTCCTCTTTATCCAAAGCTGTTTAGAAACGGCACAGAAAGAAAAAAGTGTTGAAGTCTATTTTGGCTAGCGGTCTTTCAACCAATCTTATTTCCTCCAATTCCATTCTCAGTTGCTTCAAATCATAAAATATTCCAATTATAGATACTAAATTTCTTGCCTCTTTCATAGTTATTAATGGTGAAACTTTAATTATTTTTATTTAAACGAAAGGGGAAAGAAAATGGACAAGGATACTGCAAAGGTTGGAAAATGCCCTTTTACGCACGGGGGTGCTACTAGTCATAAAACTAGCGGGACGACGAATAGGGACTGGTGGCCGAACCAGTTACAATTGAATATTCTCCATCAGCATGACAGAAAATCCAATCCTATGGGAGAAGATTTTAATTATAATGAAGAGTTTAAAAAGCTGGACTATGATGCTCTGAAGCAGGACTTGCACGACCTTATGACAACAAGTCAGGATTGGTGGCCGGCTGACTATGGTCATTATGGGCCGTTGTTCATCCGGATGGCCTGGCACTCAGCAGGCACCTATCGTATTGGTGATGGCCGGGGCGGCGGCGGAACGGGTTCGCAGCGTTTCGCGCCGCTTAACAGCTGGCCTGATAATGGCAATCTTGATAAGGCACGCCGTCTGTTATGGCCGCTTAAGCAGAAGTATGGAAACAAGATTTCCTGGGCTGACTTGATTTTGCTGGCAGGTAATGTGGCCATTGAGTCGATGGGCGGCAAGACAGTAGGCTTCGGCGCAGGAAGGCCGGATATTTGGCATCCGGAAGAAGACACTTACTGGGGAGTTGAGTCTGAATGGCTTGGCGATAAACGGTACACTGGCGACCGCGAGCTGGAGAATCCGCTTGCTGCGGTGCAAATGGGTCTTATCTATGTGAATCCTGAAGGACCGAATGGCAAGCCGGATCCACTGGCAGCAGCTAAGGACATTCGCGAAACATTTGCGCGGATGGGTATGAACGATGAAGAAACAGTAGCCCTGATCGCTGGCGGCCATACATTTGGAAAAGCTCACGGAGCAGGGGACGCGGCCAAGGTCGGTCCGGAACCAGAAGCTGCTCCAATTGAAGAAATGGGTTTAGGCTGGAAAAATGCATATGGCAGCGGCAAAGGACACGATACGATTACGAGCGGCCTGGAAGGAGCCTGGACGGCAAATCCTACACAATGGGATAATGGTTACTTTGACTTATTGTTTGGCTATGAATGGTGGCTGACAAAGAGTCCGGCAGGTGCCTATCAATGGCTGGCGGTAGATCCTGCTGAGAAGGATCTTGCACCGGATGCGGAAGATGCTTCTGTAAAAGTTCCAACCATGATGCTCACAACTGATATTGCCTTGAGGCATGACCCGGCATACGAAAAAATCTCCCGCCGATTCCATCAAAATCCAGATGAATTCGCGGATGCATTTGCAAAGGCATGGTTCAAGTTATTGCATCGTGATATGGGCCCTAAATCAAGATATAAAGGTCCGGAAGTTCCAGAAGTAGATTTTGTCTGGCAAGACCCTGTTCCGGCTGTTGACTATGAATTAACCAATGAACAAGCAGAAAAGATCAAGGAATTGATCCTTGACTCCGAGCTTACTATCGGTGAGTTGGTTACGACTGCCTGGGCTTCGGCAAGTACCTTCCGTGGTTCTGATTTCCGCGGAGGAGCGAATGGTGCCCGCATCCGTTTGGCTCCGCAAAAGGATTGGGAAGTGAATCAGCCGGAACAGCTTGCAAAGGTGATTGGTGTACTTGAAGACATTCAAAGTCGACTGGACCAGAAAGTCAGTCTAGCTGACTTGATTGTACTAGGCGGAAGTGCTGCCATCGAGAAAGCCGCTCAAGCTGCAGGCTTTGATGTAACCGTTCCTTTTGCTGCTGGCCGCGGGGATGCGACAGAAGAGCAGACAGATGCAGAGGGTTTTGCGGTGCTGGAGCCATATGCCGACGGTTTCCGCAACTATCAGAAGAAACAGTATGGCGTGAGTCCGGAAGAGCTGCTGCTGGACAAGGCGCAGCTGTTGAACCTTAGTGCACCGGAAATGACGGCATTAATTGGCGGGATGCGCGTCCTTGGTACGAACCATGGTGGCACAAAACATGGCGTATTCACAGATTCCATCGGCACACTGACAAATGATTTCTTCGTGAATCTACTCGATATGGGAGTGGAATGGAAGCCAGTAGACGGTGTTGTATATGAAGGGCGTGACCGCAAGACAGGTGACCTAGTTCGAACAGCCACCAGAGTCGACCTCGTTTTCGGTTCTAACTCACAGCTGCGCGCGATTGCCGAAGTGTATGCTCAGGATGATAACAAAGAAAAGTTTGTGCACGACTTCATTTCAGCTTGGGTCAAGGTCATGAATGCAGACAGGTTTGACCTGAGTGAACAGGCCCGTAAGAATTCGGAATTGGCGTTAAAACATTAATAAATAGTTTAGTAGATAGCAGATCAATGGGTCTGCTATCTATTTTTTATGGATATACCTTTTTGGACCTACAGAGTTTGAAAAATAACCGGAGAAATTCCGCTTAAATCGAAAACATCCCTTTTTTTCTTAAAAATAAGGGTTGTTTTTCCGGTTATTTCATAAAATCGTTGATTTTTGTCCATTTTATTGAAGTTAACCGGAATATGTTCCCTTATTTCGGTATCATAAGCATCCTTTATATATAATAACCGGAATCTTTCCGCTTATTTATGCTTCATAAGCACCCTCTACATACAATAGCCGGAAATTCTCCGCTTATTTCTCCACCATAAACATCCCCTATAAATAATAGCCGGAAAGGTCCGCTTATAAATGCTTATAAACATCAACATAGCCTTCCCATTGGTGATTATGCTTTATTTTGTTGCCTGCACTCTCCCTCGCTAAAAATAGAGTTAAAACCAAAATGTGTGATTTTTCTTATTGAATTCTCTTAAAAAGTGTGAAAAAATAATGAGGTCATCTGATGACCACATGACAAGAGGGTTTGCAAACGAAACTATGAAGCTATGAAAACTCAATATGAGCAACTAGGGGGAAGGGTACAGATGTTATTGCTGATTGCTTTAAGTGCGATTATTGCTCCGTTTTTATTCTTGGTGATTATGCGGATGCCGGCAGCTAAGGGGATGACATTGAGTTCATTGATCGTCATTTTGTTAGCGCTTACTGCCTGGGGGATGGAAGGGCAAGTGGTGTTGGCATCGATTTTTCAAGGGGTACATAAGACGTTGACGATTCTTTGGATTTTATTTGGTGCTTTGGTGTTATTGAACACGCTTCGAAATACAGGAGCGGTTGTGAGGATTAATCAGGGATTCCAAAGTATTTCTGGTGACATGCGGGTGCAGGTCATCATCGTTGCTTTCTTATTCGGTTCATTAATTGAAGGAGCTGCAGGGTTTGGAACGCCGGCGATGGTGACAGGTCCGTTGATGCTGGCTTTAGGTTTCCAGCCAATTGCAGCTGCGACGATTGCCTTGATTGCCGATAGTACTGCGGTTATGTTTGGAGCGGTTGGGACGCCAGTGGCTGTTGGATTGAGCAATATTCCTGGTGCCGATACGCCATTCTTCCATGACATTGCCGTTACAGTGACAAGTCTTGATCTGCTGGCAGGTTCGTTTATTCCATTTGTTTTAATGGTTGTGTTAACGGTGTTCTTTGGAAGCGGTATCAAGGATGCATTGCCGATGCTTCCATGGACACTAATGATTGGATTCATTTACACAGGCAGTGCGTTCCTGGTAGCAAGTCTTTTTGGACATGAATTTGTTTCGATTCTTGCGTCGCTCATCACATTGGCGGTGGCGACTGTGACTGCTAAGAAAGGATTCTTGCTTCCGAAAACAGAATGGAAAGCAGCGATGCGTAAAGACTTTGTTGTTTCGACTGAAAAGTCAAAGATGGGTATTGTGACAGCCTGGTCACCATATGTTGTTGTCGTTCTTTTATTGCTGCTTACAAGGATTGTTCCTGCGCTGAAAGAGTTTACGAGAACAACAATCGACTTTACGTGGAGCAATATTTTAGGGGTTGAGGGCGTGACATCAGCCTGGGAATTTTTATATTCTCCAGGCACCATCCTTACTGCTGCGGCGGTTTTAGCGTTCTTATTCCAGCGTAAATCATATCAAACCTTTGCCAATGCGTCGAAGGAGTCATTATCGACGATGAAAATGACATCGATTTCATTGATTGCGACGCTATCGATGGTGCAAGTATTTGTGAACTCAGGATTGAACATGAATGAATTGATCAGCATGCCGCAGTATATTGCGGAGTCCTTCGCAAGCTCACTGGGCTCGGTATGGATCTTCGTTGCTCCATTCCTTGGTGAGCTGGGGGCGTTCATTACCGGAAGTGCCACAGTTTCGACGCTGACGTTTTCGCCGATCCAATTCAATGTCGCAGATTCCGTTGGCCTCGAGTCGAATATCGTGCTGGCTGTCCAGCTCATTGGAGCAGCCGCTGGAAACATGATTTGTGTGCATAATGTCGTTGCTGCAAGTGCAGTTGTTGGAGTATCCGGCAAAGAAGGCGAGATCATTCGTAAAACATTAGCACCTGCGATTTTCTATGGAATCCTCGCTGGAATTTCTGGGTTTATCTTTTTAAACCTTCTATAGTATCCAAAAGGTCCCACTATCTTTCGGAGAACTAAATTCTCTGTATAATAATAAGGAATAGATGGGAGATGAACGACATGCCATACAAAAGAGTTAAGATTAAAAAAGTTTATGAACAAGTTGCTGACTCAATCATTGAGTTGATAAAAACGGGTGAGTTAAAACCCGGTGATAAATTAGATTCAGTTGAAAAGCTGGCAAGAAGCTTTGACGTTGGGAGTTCCACGATTCGGGAAGCATTGAGTGGTCTGCGGACAATGGGGCTGGTGACGATGCGCCAGGGAGAAGGAACGTTTGTGAATACCTTTGACCCTTCGAAATTCCAATTGCCCGTCACTAGCGCTTTCTTGATGAAGCTTGAAGATGTGAAGGAACTGTATGAGGTCAGAAAGATTCTGGAAAGCGGCACGGCGGCTCATGCTGCTGCTGTACACCAGGAGGAAGATTTGCTGGCGATCGAAAAAGCGTTGATCGTGATGGAGCATGCCAATGGAAATGAGGAGCTCGCTTCGACAGCGGATCTGGATTTCCATGTTGCCATCGCCAATGCGACACATAACAAATTACTGATCAATCTGATGAGCAGCGTCTCAGCGCTGAATTCACAAACCATTCAGGAAACCCGGAAGGTACTCCTGTATTCAGATAACATTGTTGATGACTTGCATTTTGAGCATCGACGGATTTTTGAAGCAATAAAAAATCGACAGTCAGATGAAGCGCGCCAAGCCATGTTTGAGCATTTACAGAAAGTGCAGGACCGACTTTTTAAATGCATTGAGTGATTAGCGCGGTGATTCGCTGACTTTTACCAGAGGTGGACAATCATGAAAGTATCCTTATTTAGTACGTGCCTGAGCGATATTCTTTTTGCGGATGTGGCAAAAAATACGCTTGAAATCCTTGAGCGAGTTGGATGTGAAGTGGATTACCCGATGGAACAGACGTGTTGCGGGCAGCCTGCCTATAACAGCGGGTATTTACAAGAGGCTAAGCAATCTATGAAACAGATGATGAAGGCTTTTCGTCACTCGGAATATGTGGTCGGGCCATCAGGCTCCTGCGTGAGCATGCTGAAGGAATATCCACATATTTTTAAAGGAGACCCTGAGTGGGAAGAAGAAGCGAAGGTCTTCGCTGCTAAGTGTTATGAAATTACCGAGTTCCTTGTGGATGTAATGGGCATCACTGATTTGGGCTCTACTTTTAAAGGAAGAGTGACATTCCATTCTTCCTGCCATATGAAACGCCTTCTTGGGGTAAAAGAACAGCCGAAAATCTTGTTGCACAATGTGAAGGGTGTTGAGCTGGTGGATTTGCCGTGGGAAGAGGATTGCTGCGGTTTCGGCGGAACGTTTGCCGTGAAGAATCCGGTCATTTCTCAAGAGATGGTCAGTGAAAAGTCGCGCCATGTCTCAGAGACGCAAGCGGAGTATCTTGTCGGTGCTGATATGGGCTGCCTGATGAATATTGGCGGCCGCATGGAGCGTGAAGGCAAAAAAGTGAAGATCATCCACATCACAGAAATTTTAAATACACACTAAGGAACGGAGGGAAAAGAGATGAGCATCAAAATTGGTGAGGTTCCTTATAAAGATCGAATCCAAAAAGGAATTAAAGATGATTTTATGCGGCAGGCTGTTTCCTCCGCGCAAGGCAGATTCCGGACCGGACGGCTTACACAGGCGGCTGAGCTTGGAAACTGGGAGGACTGGCGCGATTTAGGTGAGGAAATCCGCACCCATACGCTGGAAAACCTCGATTATTACCTGTATCAATTGAGTGAGCAAGTATCAAGACGCGGCGGCCATGTATTTTTTGCCGAGACAGCAGAAGAAGCGAACCAGTATGTGAAAAGCATCATTCAAAAGAAAGATGCAAAAAAAGTTGTCAAAGCAAAATCGATGGTCACTGAGGAAATCGGCTTAAATAAAGCGCTTGAGGAAGTTGGCGCTGAAGTGGTCGAATCCGACCTTGGTGAGTGGATTCTGCAATTGGATGAAGATCCGCCATCGCATATCGTGACCCCTGCCCTTCATAAAAATAAGCAGCAGATTCGCGAAACGTTCGCGAAGAAAAAAGGCTATACAGGATCTGACACGCCGGAGGAACTGGCTGCCTTTGCCCGTGAGCAGCTGCGACAGGACTTTTTATCAGCTGATGTCGGTGTGACTGGCTGCAACTTTGCGATTGCGGAGTCTGGATCGATCACGCTGGTCACAAATGAAGGGAACGCCGAAATGGTGACGAGTCTTCCGGATACCGTGATCACGGTGATGGGTATGGAACGGATCGTACCGACATGGGAAGAGATGGAGGTCCTAGTCAGTCTATTGACACGTGCGGCGGTTGGTCAGAAATTGACGAGCTATATCACGGCGATTACGGGTGCTGGCCTTGAGCAGGAAGTGGACAGTCCTGAGGAATTCCATTTGGTGATTGTCGACAACGGACGCTCCAAGATCCTTGGAACCGAGTTTCAGTCGGCTCTGCATTGCATTCGCTGTGCGGCCTGCATCAACGCGTGTCCGGTTTACCGTCATATCGGCGGGCATGCATACAACTCAATTTATCCGGGGCCAATCGGTGCTGTGATCACACCGCTGCTGGAAGGTTATGAGGATCATAAAGAGCTTCCATATGCATCGACCTTGTGTGCAGCCTGTACGGAAGCCTGCCCTGTTAAAATTCCACTGCATGAGCATCTGATCCGCCACCGACAGATCATTGTGGAAAAAAATATGACCCCAACGGCAGAAAAGTTGATGATGAAAGGTTTTTCCGCTTGGGCTTCTAATCCGTCGGTTTATAATATGAGTGCGAAAATGGCCAAGCCGGCACTTGGGCCATGGACGAAAGATGGAATGATTGAAAACGGGCCAGGGCCACTGAAGGCGTGGACCGAAGTCCGTGATTTTTATGCTCCACAGGGACAGTCGTTCCGTTCGTGGTTCAAGCAAAGACAGAAGGACGGTGAATCCAAATGAACATCCAGAATCGAGAAGCCTTTTTAGATAAACTGGCGTCCAGACTAGGCCGGGAGCGGCGGACAGAAGGAGTCGAGCGGCCGCAATGGAGCGTTACTCCTCAGGATGAAGTGTTCAAAGGTATGAGCCAGGACGAATTGGTTGAAGTGCTTGAAAAACATTGCCAGGTCATCCATACCACTTTTAAAAGGACAGACCGTGCCGGCCTGACGGAAGTTTTGAACGAAACGCTTCAGGCCTATGAAGGCAAGGCGATTGTCACATCCAATGATGTCCGCCATCAGGAGTATGGGATCACGAAGTGTTTCGAAGAACAGGGAGACAGTGTGGATGTCCATGTGTGGAATCCAGCGCTTGGCAAGGAAAATCAAAAGATTGCGGAACGAGCGGATGTAGGGCTTGTGTTCAGCGACATCACGCTTGCCGAGTCTGGCACTGTGACATTGTTCAATACGAAAGACAATGGGCGATCGATCAGTCTGCTGCCGCGAACATTCATTGCCATCATTCCGAAAAGCACCCTCGTGCCACGGATGACTCAGGCAGCCAGACACATCCACGAGGCACAGGCCAGCGGCGAAGACGTCCCTTCCTATGTCAGTTTCATCACCGGCCCAAGCAACAGTGCCGACATCGAAATGAACCTGATAGTCGGAGTGCACGGACCTGTCAAAGCAACATACATTGTCGTGGATTAAGCTTCGATGAAAAATAGTTGAAAAAGAATGAAAGATGATATACTATCATTTCATAACACGATATATTGTGTTAGATAAGTAGTTTCATAACTAAATATTGAATATACCGGTAAATATGGTGTCTGAATAAGACTTAATAGGGAATCTGGTGAGAATCCAGAACTGTTCCCGCAACTGTAAGTGCTGACGAAATGAGGAAGAACCACTGTCTAACAAATAGATGGGAAGGCCTCAAAGTAGGGTGAAGCACAAGTCAGGAGACCTGCCATATTTATTCGTGTTATCTTCTTCGGGAATTGGGAAGGTATTACGGGGATCAATTGACAGGCTCATGCTGTTTTTTAGTTTCATATGAGCGTTCATGACATCAACGTTAACTTTAACCCATCTTTCGAGATGGGTTTTTCTCATTTTTCAGGGAGTATTTTTACAAACAGGAGGTCAGGAATGGAAGGATTATCAACAAATGTGTCGAGGACTTTTCAGAATGTGCTTGTTTTGCCTCCGGACACAAACCATCTCGGAACGATTTTTGGCGGAACGGTACTATCCTATATTGATGAAATCGCCGCGATTGCGGCAATGAAACACAGCAGAACAGCTGTCGTCACGGCCTCGATCGACTCGGTTAACTTTCTCTCTTCCGCAGTAGTAGGCGATATCTTGACCCTGGAAGCAATGGTGATTTCGACAGGCAGAACATCAATGGAAGTATTCGTGAAGGTGGAAAGCGAAAACTTGAAAACCTGCAAGAAGACTTTGACGACCACCTCGATTCTGACCATGGTCGCTAAGGATGAAAATGGCACTCCGGTTCCAGTCGCAAGGGTGATTCCGGAGAATGCAGAGGAATGGGAGCTGTTCAACACGGCCGATATGAGAAGGAAGCATAGGCTGGAAATGAGGAAAAGTAATCAAGTTGGAGGAATCGTGAATGAGCAATCAAGTAAAAGAGGATAGAGCCGTGAAGCAGATCGAGGAAATGGAACAATCATTCCCACTGCTGGATTTTTCAGATTTCAAAGAAAAAATGGACCAGGCTCTTCGGGTAAAAAATATGACAGATGACCAGGTCGAGACCATGGTGATTCTGAACGCAGTCGAACGAATTGATCGGAATGAGCCAGATTGGACCTATGTTGCAGCACGGCTTTACCAGAAGAGATTGTACAAGCTTAGTTCAGGCTTTAGAGGAGCAGCTGGTTACGGATCGTTCTATGAATTGATCAATAGGTTGATAGAAATAGGAATCTATGATGGTAAAATCATTGAATCTTATTCACGGGAAGAAATCGATTTTCTTGAAAGAGTCATTGAGCCCGAGAGAGACGAACTATTTACATATATAGGCCTCTTAACGATGGCGGAAAGGTACCTGGCGCGCACGCATACAGGCGATGTGGCTGAACTGCCGCAGGAGCGGTTCATGATCATCGCCATGACCCTGCTGGCGGAAGAGCCGAAAGAAAAGCGGCTTCAACTAGTGAAGGAAGCTTACTGGGCGCTTTCAAACCTCTATATGACTGTGGCGACTCCAACGCTCGCCAATGCTGGCAAAAGCTATGGCCAGCTGTCGAGCTGCTTTATCGATACGGTGGCTGATGATTTAAGGAGCATCTATGATTCCAACACGGACATTTCTACCTTAAGCAAGAACGGAGGAGGCATTGGTGTCTATCTCGGAAAAATCAGGAGCCGCGGCAGTGATATCAAGGGCTTTAAAGGGATCAGTTCAGGTGTCATTCCATGGATGAAGCAGCTGAATAACACAGCGGTTTCGGTCGATCAATTGGGGCAGCGCCAGGGTGCAATCGCTGTCTACCTGGATGTGTGGCATAAAGACATATTCCCATTCCTGGACGCAAAGCTGAACAATGGGGACGAGCGCCAGCGGACACATGATTTATTCACAGGCCTCTGCCTCCCGGATCTTTTTATGGAGCAAGTAGAAAAACGCGGGGACTGGTATTTGTTTGACCCTCATGAGGTAAGACGCGTCATGGGCTATTCGCTAGAGGATTTCTTTGACGAGGAGAAGGGGACAGGCTCCTTCCGGGACAAGTACTGGGAATGCGTCTATCATCCAGACTTGTCACATGAAGTGGTCCCTGCCATCGAAATCTTTAAATCCATCATGATCTCTCAGCTTGAGACCGGGACTCCTTATATGTTTTACAGGGACCAGGTGAACAGGATGAATGCCAATCATCATAAGGGCATGATTTACTGCAGCAACCTTTGTACGGAGATCACTCAGAACATGAGCCCGACCCTCCTGGAAGAAGAAACAGTCGAGGATGGGAAGATTTTAATCTATAAAAAGCCAGGCGACTTTGTCGTCTGTAACTTATCCTCGATTTCCCTGGCGAAAAGTGTCATGGATGAGGTTCTTGAGAGAGTGATTCATATACAGGTGCGAATGCTTGATAACGTCATCGATATCAATGAAATCCCTGTACTGCAGGCACAGTTGACCAATAAGAATTATCGGGGAATCGGACTGGGAACATTCGGCTGGCACCATCTCCTCGCTCTGGAAGGAATCAAATGGGAGAGTGAAGAGGCTGTCGAGTATTGTGATACTCTCTATGAAAAAATCGCCTATTTAACGATCAGCGCAAGCCTGGAGCTGGCAAAAGAAAAAGGGGCCTATCCGTATTTCGAAGGTTCCGATTGGTGTACAGGACAGTTTTTCGAGAAGAGACAGTATAAAGGCGAAAGCTGGGAGAATCTCTCAGAGGAAGTAAAAGAGCATGGAATCAGGAATGGTTACTTGATGGCAGTGGCTCCGAATTCTTCAACCTCGATCCTGGCAGGGTCGACAGCAAGCATAGACCCGATTTTCAGGCTCGAGTACTCTGAGGAGAAGAAAGATTACAAGATTCCAGTGACTGCACCAGACCTGACAGCGGAAACGTTGTGGTTTTACAAGACGGCCTACAACGTGGACCAGCACTGGAGCATCAGGCAGAATGCAAGTCGCCAGCGCCATATTGACCAATCCATCTCATTTAATTTTTATGTGAAAAATACGATCAAAGCAAAGGCGCTCCTGGATTTGCATCTCGATGCCTGGAAATCCGGATTGAAGACCACATATTATGTGCGTTCCACATCGAGCAGTGATTTTGTGGAATGTGAAAGCTGCCATAGTTAAGAGGAAGGGACGGGAAAAATCCATGGAAAAAAGAGTACTGATTGATGTCGAAGCCCCTAATGCTTCGACGGGAATTATCAATGGAAGGAGTTCGAATATCCTGAATTGGGATGACGTGCGCTTCCAGTGGGCCTATCCAAAATACAAGCGGATGCTCGGGAACTTCTGGACTCCGTTTGAAATCAATATGTCAAAGGACATCAAGCAGTTCTCCACACTTTCCGAAAAGGAGCAGGATACATTTTTGAAAATCATTGGGCTGCTCGCATTGCTCGATAGCATTCAAACTGACTATGCTGGTAAAGTGGCTGATTACCTGACCGACTCGAGTTTGAATGCGCTGATGATCATGCTGGCACAGCAGGAAGTGATTCATAACCATTCCTACAGCTATGTGCTGTCAAGCATCGTTTCCAAATCGAAGCAGGAGGAAGTGTTCGACTACTGGAGGACAGAACCGACTTTAAGCAAACGAAACGAATTCATCACGGACGGTTACAAAGGTTTTGCACAGAACCCTAGCATTGAAAACCTGCTGCATTCCATTGTTTATGATGTCATACTTGAGGGATTGTTTTTTTACTCAGGCTTCGCTTTCTTTTATAATCTGGCGCGTAATCAGAAGATGGTCGGCACGAGCACGATGATTAATTATATCAACCGTGACGAACAGCTTCATGTAGGGCTTTTTGAAAAAATCTTCAAGGAAATCCTGCATGAAAATACAGAGTATGATACTAGCTCCTTGAGGGAATTTGGCACTGTCGCCTTCCGGGAAGCAGCACAGCTGGAGATCGGTTGGGCAGAGTATATCATCGGCAACGAGATTGACGGTCTGCTCATATCAGACCTTGAAGCCTATATAAAATTCATGGCTAACAAACGGGCAGAACAACTGGGCTTTGCTGCTCCCTTCGAAGGGTATCGCACCAATCCGCTAAGATGGATCATCGCCTATCAGGAAGTGGACCTCGGAAAGACAGACTTCTTTGAGCAAAAATCAAGACAGTACACCAAGACCTCCGATGAGAATGGATTTGATGAACTGTAGATTACTGCGGTCCTTCATTTTATAAGTTTCGCTACTATTGATAAAATGGAAGCAAAGGGGACGTTCCTTTCGCTTCCATTTTTTTTTACGTCTTCTATACTTGATTGGAAAGCAGGTCATCAACATGAAAACTGAAAAAGAAAAGATGCTGGCAGGGGAAATGTACAACCCTGCAGACCCGGTATTGGTTAAAGAGCGTGAAGAAGCAAGGCGAAAAGTGAGACTCTATAATCAAACATTAGAAACAGAAGGCGAAAAACGGACGAAGTTACTAAATGAATTGCTCGGTTCAACAGGTGAGACCGTCGTGATGGAGCCGAATATTAGGTTCGATTATGGCTATAACACTCATGTCGGCGAGAATTTCTTTGCCAATTTCGACTGTACGATCCTCGATGTTTGTGAAGTCCGTTTTGGCGACAATTGCATGCTTGCACCAGGTGTTCAAATCTATACAGCCACCCATCCGCTTGACCCGACTGAACGGAATTCGGGACGGGAATATGCGAAGCCGATTACGTTTGGAAACAATGTCTGGATTGGCGGAAGTGCCATCATCAACCCGGGAGTGACGGTTGGTGACAATGCCGTGATTGCTTCAGGGGCAGTCGTGACGAAGGATGTGCCGAATAATGTCGTGGTTGGCGGCAATCCAGCAAGGGTGATCAAGAAGATTGAACTTTAAGCAGGTAAGCTTCTTAGCGGGCAGTGTGGGAAGACTTGACCTTGCTGCGGACGAAAAAGCGCGGAACGAAATGTCCATTCTTGGATCTCACCTGAAACGAGGTGTAAATAAATGGAGGAAAACATGATGAAAGAACAGGTCGTGATTGTTGGGGCTGGCTTGTCTGGCCTTCGTGCAGCCGCTTTGCTTGTTTCAAAAGGAATAAGCTGCAAAGTGCTGGAGGCAAGAAGTCGAATCGGGGGCAGGATTTTAAGTATGTCGTCCGAAGATCGGCCCGAGTTGGGCAGGTATGATTTAGGTCCCACCTGGTTCTGGCCGGATCATGAGCCTACCATAACAAAATTGGTCACAGACCTTAAGCTGCCTACGATAGACCAGCATACCGCAGGAGCCATGCTTTTTGAACAATCGCAATCTGGTCCTGTGCAGCGGCATGTCCTTCCGGATGGTGCTGTTGAGAGATCTGTAAGGCTGGCCGGAGGTGTTCAATCCCTTATTGAGGCCATGGCAGCATCGCTTCCAGATGGCAGTGTTGAATTGAATACCGAGGTAAAGGCAATCCATCTGGAGAAGGCTGGCGGGGTCACAATTGAAGCTGAGCAAATGGATGGAACCGTGCAAACCATTTCTGCGCCAGCCGTGATCCTGGCATTGCCGCCTAGAATCGTGGCAGGAAGGATTGCTTTTTCTCCGCCGCTAAATGATGGACTAATGGCCAGCCTGAAAGGAAAGCCGACATGGATGGGCGGACAGGCGAAAGTGGTTGCGGTTTATGATCGGCCATTTTGGAGGGAGGATGGTCTTTCCGGACAAGTCACCAGCTGGGCAGGTCCGTTGCAGGAAATCCATGACGCCTCACCTGACAAAGAATATGGCGCACTTTTTGGCTTTTTCGGCATTACGGCTAAAATGCGGCAAAAACTAGGAGAAGAACAAATTTTGAGGCTTGTCATCGACCAATTGACACGGCTCTTTGGCCCTTCAGCAGAAAAACCTCTAGCTCTATTTTACAAAGATTGGGCGATCGATCAGGCAACAGCTGTGGAGGAAGATGCACAACCATTGACCTCATTTCCGGAATACGGCCTGCCGGCAGGATTGATTTCGTGGGAAAAGAGCGTTATTTTCGCGGGTACAGAAACGGCATCTGGACATGGCGGGCATCTGGAAGGAGCACTTCAAGCAGCCGAACGAGCGGCAGCTGAAGCGATGAAAGCTTTATGATCTAAAACAAGGCCCGATCCAATTGGATCGGGCCTATTAAATTAGTATTTAGTAATATTATGCTGCCTCTTGCTGAAGTCGGTCTCCTGGTAGTAGCTGTTTTTTACGAGTATATTTGGGCCCAGGCAGGTTACAGCTGGACAGTGGCAGCTTAGCTGCTTGGCGACTTCGGTTTCCTGCCATTTTTGATAGGCGTCTTCTAGCCTCGTGTCCTTGATATTGCCTAGGGGAGGGGTGTCGCCGAAATCGGTGACGATGATATCGCCATTGAAAATATTCACATTAAGTCGTGAACGTCCATCTGGGTCATTCCTGACGGTGACGTTCTTGCTGCTGTATAGACGTTTCAGGAGTTCCAGGTCCTCCTTTTGGCTGCTGCAGGCGTAAAAAGGCAGCGTTCCAAACAACATCCACACATTTTCATCACGGATGTCGAGCAGATGGTGGATGGCATGGCGAGTTTCTTCCAGCGTCAGCGATTCCAGGCTGCTGGCAAAATCGCTAGGATACATAGGGTGCACCTCATGCCTCTGGCAGTGCATATCATCAACGATTTGCCGATGGATTTTTTCAAGATAAGGCAAGGTACGTTTATTGAGCATGGTTTCTGCGGACACCATGACTCCGGCTTTGACGAGCTCTCTGCTGTTTTCTATCATTCTTGTAAAATATTTCTCGCGCTGCTGGTAGTCAGGCTTCTTTTCCATCATCGCAAAACCGCCTTGAACGAAGTCATCGACAGTACCCCAGTTGTGGGAGATATGGAGAACATCCAAATAGGGAATGATCAACTCATACCGCGAAAGGTCCATTGTTAAATTGGAATTGATTTGCGTCCGGACGCCACGTTCAGAAGCATATTTCAAAATCGGCACAACATAATTTTTTACAGAAGAAAGGGAAAGCATCGGCTCTCCGCCGGTAATGCTCAAAGACCGGAGCTTCGGGATTTCCTCCAAACGGTGCAAAAGCAGCTCCAATGGAAGTGCGGCAGGGTCCTTGGTCTGCAATGTATAGCCGACAGCGCAATGCTCGCAACGCATATTGCAAAGGGTTGTAGTCGTGAATTCAATATTGGTGAGTTGAGGGCTGCCATATTGTTCAACATCAAGATATGCTTCCCAGGGGTCGTGTTGAGGGGAAATGGTTTGTATGTATGACATGATTGGCTCCTTAGTGATTAATTTAGAAAAACCATTACATTATACATGAGCGCCGTACAATCGCCTATTCCTCTCCCCCTATTTTTACAGGTTGGACCGTTGCAGCTTTCTTTGCCGTTGGTTCCTTTTACCTATTAATGATATAGTGATAAATAACTAACTTGAGAGGAAGCTAAAATCCATGAAGTGTAATGCATGTTCGGTTGGGAGTTTGCAGTTTGAGATCAAGGTCGAAGGGGAACGGAATTTGTTGATCTTTCCTGAAGTCATTGAGCATATGGAACGTAATGGCGAATTGCTCTGGGTTAAAGATGATTCATTGGCGGTAAAGGAATCAGGCATGAGGGATTTTCTTGATTTTTGCCGGGACCATATGGAGTCGGAGAGGGTTTTTTTCCGTCTGGAAGGCAAGGGCTGGCTGCTGGTCGCTGAAGCGGAAGATGTCCTCGAGAGCCAATGGATTGATGAGGTAATCCGCAAAGAGTTGGTGACCTGTCACGCTCAGCCGATCCTTAATGGAGCAGGGGAAGTTTATGCGTATGAGATGCTGGCGAGATTCTATCGTGAAGATGGGTCAATGATTTATCCAGGGGAGATCTTTGGGGCGGCGAGGAAAAGGGACCGATTGTATGCACTTGACCGAATTTGCCGGATGGCTGCAGTAAGGGCGGCAGCTTTTACAGATAAAAAGGTTTTTATTAATTTCATTCCGACCTCCATTTATTCACCGGAATTCTGTTTGAGGTCGACCACCTTGCTGGCTCATCGCTTAGGAGTGCACCCAGGCCGTCTAGTCTTTGAAGTCGTGGAAACGGAAAATGTGGAAGACACAGATCATTTGAAACGGATTCTGGCTTTCTACAAAGAAAAGGGCTTCCGCTATGCGCTGGATGATGTAGGCGAGGGGTATAGTACTCTGGAATTGCTTGCCGACCTGCAGCCGCATTATATGAAACTGGATATGAAATATGTCCAGGGAGTTTCCAATGACCAGCAAAAACAGCGAACGGCACTCGCATTTTTAGAGGAAGCCGTAAAGCTTGGTTCAGTACCACTGGCCGAGGGAATCGAGGAGCAGGAAGACTTTGACTGGCTGAAAGAAAAGGGCTATAAACTATTCCAGGGGTATCTTTTCGGGAGACCTGCACCAGCTGAGAACCTTAAGAAAGCTCAGGAACACCAGCTTTCTTAAAATAGTACATTGTTGATTTTCGTGTAGGTAGGAGAATACATAGGCGGAGAATTTCCGGCTATTGTTATTAGAGGGTGCTTTGGAAGCAGCAATTAGCGGAGATATTCCGGTTAACTGCTGTAAAAAGGACAAAATTCATCGATTTGAATGAAATAAACGAAAAAACGACTCTTATTCTTAAGGAAATAAGGGTCGTTTTCAATTTAAGAGGAGTTCTTCCGGTAATTTTTTTGCCAAACATCCCAAATTTCAAAATTATACTGCATTTAATGACATAGAGCAGCGATCTGATTTCTGGGCATCTTAAATCTTCGAAAAATAAAGCCTTGCCCAATTTGACCGGGCAAGGCTTTTGAAGTTCTTATGCAGTCTCTTTAACTCCAATGAGTGCATCGGAAGTCTTTCTCTGGTAGTAGTACCAGTTGAGGACGATGGACAGTACATAGAAGCCGATGAAGATAAAGAATGCTGGTGCATAGCCTCCGGAAATATTGACGGACCAGCCGAACAGCTTTGGAATCAAGAATGATCCGTAGGCTGCGAATGCAGCTGTGAAACCAAGCACTGGTGCTGCTTCTTTCGGGACGAAGATTCCAGGAATCATCTGGAATGTTGAACCAGATCCAATTCCGGAAGCAATGAACAAGATCAAGAATGAAGCCAGGAAGCCGCCGAACTGCTTAGTGCCAAGGAAGTAAATGACGCTTCCTGCACCAGCCATCATGACAGCCAATACGATTGCTGTCAGCTTCGCGCCACCCATCTTGTCAGCCAGCCATCCGCCTACTGGACGGGATGCTGCCGCAAGGAATGCACCTAAGAATGCTAAAGAGATATATTCAGGGAATTGAGATTTCAACAATAGCGGGAATGCCGCTGAGTATCCAATGAATGAACCGAATGTTGCCACGTAAAGCCAAGTCATGATCCAAGTGTGCTTTCTTTTTACGATGACGAACTGATCTGAGAATGATTGCTTTGTGCCAGGCAGATTATCCATGCCGAACCATGCTGCGATTGTAACGATTGCAATCGGAATCAGCCAGATGAACGCTGCGTTTTGAAGCCATACTTCCTGGCCGTTAGACAATTGCTGTCCATCGCCAGCAACAAATGCGAAAGTTCCAGTTGTGATGATCAGTGGAGTAACGAATTGAACGACTGATACACCCATGTTGCCTAAACCGCCGTTAATGCCAAGCGCAGTTCCACGTGCTTTTTTCGGGAAAAAGAAACTGATGTTGGATGAAGAACTTGAAAAGTTTCCGCCACCCAGGCCGCAAAGTGCAGCAAGCAAAAGCATCACGGAGTAAGGTGTTTCTGGATTCTGAACGGCGAATCCAATACCGACAGCCGGAATGGCAAGGACTGCAGTTGTGAGGACCGTCCAGTTACGTCCACCCATCATACCTACGCCGAAAGTGTACACAAATCGTAAAGTTGCACCTACAAGACCAGGCATCGCTGCCAAAGTGAAAAGCTGCTGATCAGTAAAACTAAAACCAATATCATTCAAGCGAATTGCGACTACAGACCAAATTTGCCAGACTATGAACGCGAGCATCAAGGAAGGAACAGAGATCCATAAATTCCGCTGGGCATGCTTCTTGCCTTCGGATTGCCAAAAACCATCGTCTTCAGGATTCCATTTATTTATACGTGCCATTTTAATTCCTCCAAATATTTTTGAATGGGTGTTTACAAGATTAATAAACCATTTATATCACATGCGAGGTGTGACGAACCTCACATCTGAGAACACCATCACAATTCTGTCAAAAAGTCTTGAACATTTTTTGACAGGAAGTAGGGAACAGGTAAGGGAAAACACCTATTGGGGTTTTTATTTTTTCGAATAACGGAAAATTGAGGTCTGGTTTAAAGATTAGTGACCGAAAGAGGGGTTTTTACGTTAACGGAGGGGAAGATGAAGAAAAGTGGCGGGTGAATCATTCCAGATGAGTCATGGTATTTGGCTTCAACAATTAATTTTATTGGCGAAATTTCCAATATATCGACCACATTTCATAATATATCAGCGGATTTTTGATTTTATCGACCACATTGACAAATATTTCAGCCACATAACGGTACTGGGGTGTTCATCCATTTAGAGGGTCTAACCAGTAGATTGTGATGTCCATTTATTCAATCGCTGCGGTGTAGGTGGATGCAGAGGGACGGATTCCCAGCTTTCTTCTTTTTATCTTGAGTTAAAATATGTGGATTATTGGAAGTGAAGAATGACTCCATTAGAAAACACTACTAGAATTTCCTTTGAGAGAAGGTTATTATGCTATAATAATATTTCTGCAATTTTGCAAATACATAGTAAGCAAGGAGAACCCATGGAACGTACTATTTTTAGATTGCTCTTTTTAAGTTTTTTGTTGGTATCATTATCGTCTTGTGGTTCGGGCGAGGGAACACAGCCTAAAGAGCCCAAAGCGGAAGAGAAAGCTGAGGAAAATTCGAATGGAGCAACAGCTTACGATCAAAAGGCACCAGAAGGTACCATTCCGATTTTCTATGAGGAAGGTGTGGAATATGAATCCTATACACTTATTGAAGATAAAGAACGGAATTTAACGATTAAGCTGCCCCCGGGCTGCACAAATTTAGAAACTGAATACGAACGAAGCCCCTATGAATTTAAATGTGGTGAGGCATCTGTGAAACTAATGAAGAGAGATGTCCTTCCATTTCAAGCTGTAGATGAAAACTTCATCTCCTTTTCTCGAGACCTTATGGAATACAATGAGGCAGCTGTAGAAGTAGACCAATCTACCATGAAGGATCCGTTTTTCGAGAATAAGACGATTGTATTCTTGGATACGGCTGAAACATTTGTAGCAAAAGATTCCTATCATAAAAATCAACCAGTCACCTATACACATTATGATACATACTTAATGTTGGATGAAATGTATTACGATATCACGGTATATGCTGCTGACATTCATGAAAACATCAAGGATCTACCGAATGTTTGGGCAGCCTTAAGGACCATCCGTAACACTCCAAGAGTGGATGTGAAGTACATTGATGGGCATGAGAAATCGACGCTGTTCGAATCTGTTGCTTCAAAAAAAGCAAATATCTCGATAAAACAACTCTATGGATATTCGGTTTGGCTAATTGATGAAAGCTCAAAGGACATGGAACTTCGCAATAATCGTAAAAACATCGGACAATTGCTTGAAGCCACTCCAGAGGATACAGAAACAAACAATATAGAGGTATCCATTGAACGATTGGACCGGGATTTAGTCGAAAGTGAACTGGCTGATTACCGGGGAATTAATGATCTTATTGTAGATCATGACTTGAAAGATCTCTTCAGCCCGTACCCAAAACTTCATGAAAATGTCTTGTTTATTGGTGCAGTTAAGGGAGGGGGAATTCAATTATCTCAGCTTTATATTGTCATCGACCAAGACGGTGTTCCTTACGAATATACTCTGTCCTATTGGGATTATGACATGCGAAACGGAAAAGTCGATAAAGGATATAATCCGTTTAAAACCGACCATTTCCAAAAAAGATTCTCAGAAGTGTTGTTTATGATCGATTCCATGACTCACCTGGAATCACCTGGTTTAAAACCAATAGTATTGTCTAAACCATCACGCTATCTGTCTGCGTTGGTCCCGGGGCTGAAGTGGGATTCCAAACCAAGTTCAGTCGAAACTCTCTTCAACATTCCTTTTTATTGGGATGATAAGAAATCAACCATGTACTTCGAAGAAAATGTAACTTTACTTGATGATTATCCTGTAGACAGTTTGGACATCTCATTTGACCGTCAGTTCGCTGCCTACAGACGTATATATAATGATCTGAGCCTATCTGATATTAAAAATGAGTATAATGGGATCTTATCTCTGCTTCAAAGTAAACTTGGCAAACCTTCTCATGAGTGGCAGCCAGAAGAGAATGTGTACGAAGCTTATTTCGATACACAATACGAACATATCACAGTCACGATAGGGAAGTGGAGCCATGATGAAGAGACAAAGCTGGAGCTTGTGTTGAATGTAATGGATGAATAATCAATAGATAGATTAATCGTATGTAAAACAAAACAGCCTTATCCGATTATGGATAAGGCTGTTTTCTGTTATTACCTATGATTGATTGGCTCGCCAGCTAAAATAGGTGCAGGAATGGCCAGCTGCTTTTCTTTTGAAGGAACAGGTTTGTTTTTTAGGATGGTAAATAAGAAACAGCCTGCGATGACGATGATGCTGCCGACGGCCTGGGTCCAGGTCATTTTCTCATCTAAAAAGGCGAAGGCTAAAACGGCAGTAAAGATGGGATTGAAATTAAGGAACAGCCCGGAGGTACTTGGTCCGAGTTTGTTCACTCCGATATTCCAGAGAACCATGCAAAGGACTGTTGAAATCAGGCCTGTATATAAAATAGATTGAATAAATGGTGCATTGATAGTTCTTACCGTGAATTCAGTGATATTAAAAGGCAGGAGGACGAGAAGGCCAAATATGCCAGAGTAGAGGATGGACATCATCGGTGTGACAGTTGCCATCGCCCACTTGCTGCAAACGGAATATATTCCCCACATGCCCACAGCGGCCATCATATAGAGGTCGCCAGTATTGAATTGCAATGAAAACAATAACTCGAAATTTCCTTTTGACAGAACGAGCAGAACGCCAAATAGTGAGACAAGCATTGAAAAGAACTGTAGAGAGTTTATTTTCTCTTTTAGAAAAAAGAAAGAGAATGCAGCGATGGAAAACATGTTTAATGTCGAGATCAAACCGACATTCGTAGCCGAGGTTTTTTCCAGGGCCATGAACTGTAATGCCTGAAACAAGGCCACCCCGGTGATTCCCATTAAGAATAATGGGAGGATGGCTTTTTTTGGAGGAATCAGCTTTTTTTCTTTCCACCAGACAAGCGGAATCAGACAGATAATTGCGATGGCCCATCTGAGAATAGTCAAGGTGGCAGGGGAAGCATGTTCAACTAGCGTTTTCCCCACGATAAAATTACCGCCCCAAAGAAAACTGGTCAGAAGTAATAATAAATAATATTTCACGTCATTTAGCTCCCTTTCCAAAAGAGCCATTGTGCACAATGACATTGTTCATATGAATTATTTTAACATTTTACTTAAATGACAGAAGAATATTTTGTATAATTTAAGTAATTTGAAATAAATAAAAGTATTGTAGAATTTTAGTTTGAAAAATTCATTTTCTGATAGTTGTTTGCCGTATATTTAGAATAATTGAAAAGGGAGTATGGATCATGGAATCGATTGTAAGCAAGGTTTTGGACAATGTGGACATAAGAATACTGGATTTTCTTCAAAAGGATGCGCAGCTAAGCAATCTTGAATTATCAAAGCGTGTGAATTTATCGGCGCCAGCTGTTCATGCAAGAATCAAAAGGCTGGAATCAGAAGGATATATCAAAAAGCAGGTCGCGATTTTAAACCACGAGAAGCTTGGCTTTGATTTACTCTGCTTTGTTTTTATGAGCACGAATATGCACCAGGCTGAAAAGCTTGAATCCCTGGAAGCGACATTGGAATCGATGAAGGAAGTTTTAGAATGTCATTGCTTAACGGGGGAATATGACTATTTGCTAAAGGTTGCCTGCAAGGATCGCAAGGGGCTGGAAATTTTCATTAGAAAGTTGAATGAATTGGGCATAACCAAAATACAAACAAGTCTGGCACTAAGGGAAATCAAGGATTCTACGGTGTTGCCGATACATGGACATGAATGAAAATATTAGATCTATGTGATAAGTGCTTAAAATTAATGTTTGGAACCTTAGGTTGAAGTGAGGCGCGAAGACTCCTCCAAAAATGCTAACGCATTTCGTATAAGCTCATTCAATGTCCTACTGTATGAGCTGGACAGGAAATTAAATAAAGAGAGTGCCCAAAAGTTTATACTTTTGGGACACCCTCATGTCATAAGAACTCATATCCTTTTTGGAAATGTTTTCTCAGTCCATCGGCCAGCGTGAAGAATCCTAGGATAACAATGGTGATGATGACGCAAGCCACGAATGCAGGGATACAAAAAATATTCCTCCCAGATGACCTGCACTTCATATTCTATGGATTTGTCATATGTAAATCGCAAAAAAGTAGTGTTTAACGAACAATTCACTGCATCAAACAAGCCTTGATTCAATTTCTGGAATCAAGGCTCGTTGTTTAATTCCTTTGAATGCTGACAGGATATAAATATGGAACTTCTGGTTCTTCAGTAATCTCCCATTTAGAGACTTTTACAAGGGGGATAGGGGTATCCATGTAGGACCCTGTTTCGATGAAACCTTCTATTTTAATCCATGTGTCCTTTTCAATTGTTGCTGCATCCGGGAATTCTGACAAAAAGCCAATGATGCTCGCATCGGCGACACAGTGGGTAACCAGGAATCGTGATACGACCAGCTGGTTTTCTGCAAATCCTTCCTCTTTATAAACGAATCCATAGAGGCTTACCTTCCGGCCCTGGTACTGATCGATGTCGGAGCTGATAGCTTCATAATAGGATGAATAGATACTGTCATTGAAAAAGATGGTCGATTCTGACTCCAACTCTTGCATCTCTTTATTGTATTCTTCATCTGTCATGAGATTTTCATAACCCGTGGCAGTCTCGGTACCTTCAGGTATGGCAGAGCCTTGTTCAGCCTGATCATCACTCTTCTCTGGCGGCTGAGTGTCATCTCCAATTCCCTGGCTATCTGCCTGTTCTGTTTTTTCACTTTTTGCCTGGTTTTCCTGCCCGCTCTTGCTAGAACCAGCAATTGACAGCATTGCGCCTTTTTTATCGGCAATCGCAGAGTCGAGAACCTTTGCTGGCAGCATGAAGCCTGATAGCAGGGGGAGGACGATAATCAAGTAGGACACCAGTTTTTTTGCCGAAAAAGGTGTTGTCCCATGGTCATGAAAATGATCATGGTGATCATCATGAGAGCAGCATTCGCCCGCATGACTGCAGGAGTTGTGGTCATGTGCCCCTTTTATTGTCCAGACTCGTGTAATCTGGATGAAAAACAGGAGCAAGAATAGGAACGCGGCTGCCTGGCTTAAAAGCAAATACTTTGGATTGATGAATAAATAAATCTTTCCTGTAAAATGCAGCATATAAATCAAGACGGAAAATCCGAGCAGGATCAGTGACCTTGCCGCCTGCTGTGCAAGGAATTGCATGGACAAGACCTCCTATAGCATGCCGCCAAACAGCATGAGAATGGTGAATACAGTCCCAGCGACGAGCGCAAGGACGGTCATGACAAATTTAAACCGGAACACACTCATCATGATCAGCGTATTTTTCAAGTCAATCATTGGACCGAAAATCAAGAAACCAAGGATTGAGGTTGAAGGGAAGATGCTGCTGAAGGAAGCCCCAATGAAGGCATCTGCTTCAGAGCAAAGGGACAGGAAGAACGCCAGTCCCATCATGACAGCTAGTGAGGATGCAGCACCACTGCCAATTTCCAATAAAGTTTTCGCCGGCATATAAGTCTGAACTAAAGCTGCCAGGAATGCACCGATGATCAAATACTTGGCCATGTCGAAAAACTCATCAATCGAATGCTGGAGCATGGCCCAGAATTTTTCAAAAAAGGACTGTTTTCCAGAATGGCTATGGATAGGCATTGAGGTGCTTTTTTTGAACTGCGTTCCTTTGAAAATCATCCCAACCATAAAGGCAACAAGAATCGCGATGGCAAATCCTAATCCCATTCGAAGCGCAGCAATTTTAACATCGTTGCCAAAAGCCATGTATGTAGACGCAATGACAATTGGATTGATAAGGGGGCCCGTCAGCATAAAACCAATCGCAGCGGCTATCGGTACGCCCTTGCCCACTAGCCTGCGGATGATTGGCACAATTCCGCATTCGCAGGCTGGAAAAAGTGCGCCAACACTGCAGCTCATGACAATCGCCAAATATTTGTTCTTAGGAATCCACCTGCTTATATGTTCTTCAGTAACAAAAATCTGGATCATTCCCGCAATCAGCACACCAATCAGGACGAACGGGAAGGCTTCTATTAAAATACTGAGGAATATTGTATTCAAATTAAGAATGGAAGACGGAATCTCCAGCTTATTTTGAAACCCCATCCCCAGGCTTAACAGCATCATAAATGCAAGAATGACAGCAAACCCTGTAATATCCATAAGATTGGATCGGATTAATCGAATCATGTTTTCCTCCTATTTTTACGTTTACTAGATTATATAAGTTGAATAGAAGAGTTATGCATTTTCTAGTAAAAAGACAATTAATTTAAAACTTTTTCTAGCGTCTGAAGATTCTTTCGCATCAGGCTGAAATAATCCTCTTCATTCTTCATATCTTCGGTCGAGATGGATTCCAGGTTATACAGGGTAACTGTCTCAGCTCCGATTTCCTTTTGAATCATTTCTGCCACGCGGGAAGAAACATTTTGTTCAAATGCAATGTATTTCAGATCATGCTTTTTTGCTTCTTCAATTAAATTAGTTAATTCTTTTTGGGAAGGCTCCTGTGTAGGAGAAAGCCCGTTTACAGCTATTTGGATGATTCCATACCTATTTTCCCAGTACCCATAGGCTTCATGGGCGACAAGCAAATGCTTGTGTTCAGCCTGGTCAATCACATCTTTGAATTCATTGTCCAATTCCTTTAGCTCTTTCTCTAGCTGCGCGAAATTCTGTTCAAATTCCTGCTCACGATCAGGCATCAGCTCAATTAAGGAATCTTTGATATTTGATGCCAGTTTAATAGAGCGGATAGGATCAAGCCAAACATGTGGATCTAAGTTTTTATCATGATGCTCCTCTGAGCGTGAAGCTTCGTTATGGTGTTCTTCATCAGAATGAGCGGCTTCATCGTCATGATGCTCATCATCGGAGTGAGCGGCTTCATCGTCATGATGCTCTTCATCGGAGTGGGCGGCTTCATCGTCATGATGCTCTTCATCGGAGTGGGCGGCTTCATCGTCATGATGTTCTTCATCAGAGTGAACTGCTTCATCGTCATGGTGCTCCTTATCGGAGTGAGCAGCGTCATCATCTTGATGCTCATCATTGGAGTGGGCGGCATCTCCTTCATGGGAATGCTTATGGGAGGATTCGATCATTTCCACGTTTTCTGCGGCTTTTACAATAGAGACCTTTTCATTCTTCAAAACTTTCTCCGCTTTTTCCGCAAATCCTTCGATTCCCGCACCGGAATAAATGAATAAATCTGCTTCAGCAAGCTTCATCATATCCTTCGTGCTTGGTTCGAAACTGTGGGCGTCTACATTCGGAGGATAGATGCTTTCTACATCCACGAATTCCCCGCCAATTTTTTCCGCGAAATCCTGAAGAGGGTAGATCGTTGTATAGACCGTCAGCTTAGAAGTTTCTGAATTAATTTTGTTGGCCGATTCCTTGCTGGAAGAGCAGCCGGCTAGTGTCAACCCTACTAATAGCAGTAGGCCAAGTGATAGTTTAGTCCTTTTCATAGTGATCTCCTTAAACGATATTTTCTTTAATCGAAATGATTACGATTTAAAGTGTAAAACAGAAATTCGTGTTTGTAAATGATTTTCGTAATCATTACGATTTATCTATTATTCAAGACTTATGGGGTTATAAACCCCAGCTGATGTTTGATATTAAATACATACCCTCGTATAAAACCGTGAATTGGTGCGCTTTGGGATTGAAAAGAATAGGCTTTTTCATTATTTAATGGTAGACTGCAGTAGGTAATCGGGAATACTAATGGTACAGCTTTCAATAGGAGGTTTTTTCATGCTTAACAATGATATAATGATCCGTTTGCGTTACGGACTGGATATTAAAGATACTGATATGGTAGAGATCTTCAAGCTTGGCGGCGTGAACGTTGCGAAGGACGATGTCCGTATGATCCTGCAGAGAATCCATGAAGATGAATTTGGTGAAGAGATTGTCCCAGAGGGCTACATAAGAGTCAACAATGCAATGATGGAGCAGTTCTTGAATGGTCTTGTTACTTTTAAAAGAGGAAAGCGTCCTGGGGAGACGGGCACTCCGCCGCTGACCGGGGAGAGTGTGAATAACCAGCTGTTGAAGAAGGTAAAAATCGCTCTGGCGCTGACGAGTGAGGACATGCTCGAACTTTTTGACCTGGCTGGAGTCCGTGTTTCAAAAGGCGAGCTGGGTGCTATTTTACGAAAAGAGGGGCATAAAAACTACCGGGAATGCGGCGATAAATTCGCGCGTAATTTCCTGAAGGGCTTGGCTCTGAAGTATAGGGAATAGGAGTGAAGCATAGGGTGCAATGATGCCCCTATGTTTCTTTTTTTAGCTTAATTTCTTTCAGTTGCTGACGCTGTTCATCTGGCCACCATGCCCCGCAATCATCGGATACGATACAGGCTGCGCATTTTTCAAGGTCGTAAACTTTCATGCCGCTGATTGGCGGGGAGTAGAGGTGGAGAGTGACGAGTCCCTCTGTGGTGCCAGCTTGCATTTTATGGACACCTTTTTTGGGGGCAAAAAAGAGTTGGCCTTGATGATGATACTCTTTGAATAGCTCTTTAGGAAGTTTGTTGTTTTTGGCCTCGTAGACGGAGTTGATGGAAGTCCCGTTCAGCACGTAGATCCATCCATGGGAGTTCCCGTGGTCATGGGGAGCACATTCTAAATCCGACCAGTTCATCACGAGCAGCTCGACATCCTCGCTTTTATAAAGGAGCTTCCGGTAATAAGGCTTTCCGGAAGATGATTGAAGGAACGGCATCAACTCATCTATAGACAGGTTGAGCTCCTCCAGCGCTTCCTTCATCTCATGTCTCGATGGGTTTTGTAATTCATCTAACACATTTTTTGCCTGAAGTTTTAAAGTCATGGCACTCCCACCTTCTTCATTTTTTTAAAATCGTGCTTGCCAGTAAGCGCGCAAGCCCGCCATTGACAATGGCCACTCCTATAATAATTATGATTCCGCCAATGGCACTTATGAGGATGAATTTTTCATGTAAAAGAAAGATGGCGGCAACCAGGGTGACCAAAGGCTCGAGGTAGATGAACGTGGACACCCTTGATGCATCCAATACTTCCAACGCCTTTCCCCAATACCAATAGCCAATTCCAGACACGAATATCGCCAGGAAAAGAAGATGTGCCCACTCTGTCTGTGTCAGCAAGGGCAGGGATTCCCAGCCTTTGTTGCGGATGATAAAAGGGAGGGTGAGCACAAAGCCGATCAAGCTCATGTAAAATGTCACCAAAAGAGCCGGATAGGGAATTTGCAGCCTTTTTAACAGGATGGAATAGACCGCCCAGTTCAGTGTGCTCAGAATCATCAAAATGAAACCGATGTTTAAGGCGAATTCGAAGGAATGGCCGCTCCGGGTGGTGGTGACAAGAAAGACACCTGCTATAGCGACCACCATTCCAATTCCTTTCTTTAGATCCATCTTTTCATGCAAAAAAAGGACCGACAGCAGAACGGTGAAAATCGGAGAGAACGAAATGAGCCATCCGGCCGATGAAGCATTGATTGTTAACAAGGCTGTTGCCTGGAGGACTTGGTGAATGAATACACCGAGAATTCCGAGGACTACCAAATGAGGAATGTATCTGATCGAAATCCGCAAACGATAACGATTTAACAGCAGGATAAACAATAAAAACAAAGCACCGATGCCAAAGCGAAGCACCAATAGGGAATAGGGGTCAAGCTTCCCGAGTACAGCTTTCGCAGAAACAAAGGAAACTCCCCAGAAACTGATCGATAATAAAGCATAAACAGACGCGGTAAGCTTAGTTCGAAACGGGATCATGGCACAGAATCCTTTCTAGCGGACAAGTTTTTTACCATCCTATGCTTGTCTTGGAAGAAGAAGAATCATGAAAAATTATCCATTGTTATTTACAAAATAATGTAAATCTGAGATAATGAAGCAAATGTTTGAGGAGGGAAAGTAAGTTTATGGAACCAACATCTAATTGCTAATTATTAATTTTATTAATAAGGGATTTTGTACAGAGTGTAAAAAGCCTATATGCATAGGTTTATTTCGTTATGCTCTTTATGGGATCACAGCAATTAGAAGAAAACTTACTTTACTGAATCGTGATCGTGAATTTTTGGCATGGGCTTATTTGAGCTTGCTGAAAAATGTTGATTCAAGACTGTAGGAGTTTCTACGGTCTTTTTTATATGAGAAAAATCGAATAGTAAATGAGTTCTTCTTGGCTGTCCATAAAAGCGTAGCTTCATTATGGATGAAAGAAGGAATGGATATGTTAGAACTGAAAGTGCACGGAATCAAAAAATATATGGAAGCGACGCTGGTCGTGAACAATTTTACATTGGAAGCATTTGAAGGGGATAAGGTAGGAATCGTAGGCGCGAACGGAAGCGGAAAAAGCACGGTTCTCAAAGTGATTGCTGGAATCGAGAGGATGCATTATTATCCCGGCTACCCTCAGACATCAAGCCCGGGATATGATGAGGGGCTGGTTCATCGCCCTAGAGGAGCGTCTTTTGCTTACCTTGAGCAGATGCCATCTTATCCGGCCGGATTGAAAGTAATCGATGTGCTGAACCTTGCTTTTGAAGAGGTTCACGGGATTGAAAAAGAGATGCGCGAGATAGAGGGACAGATGCAGGTGTTGGAAGATGGTGCTCTGGAAAAAGCGCTCAATAAATATAGTGATCTTGTGAATTTATACGAAGCAAGAGGAGGATATGATCAGGAGGAGAAGCTGAGCAAGGTTTGCACTGGGCTTAAGTTTTCCGAGGACTTTTTACAGAGGGATTTCGATTTACTGAGCGGCGGGGAGAAGACAACTGTGGGTCTCGGGAAAATCCTGGTACACCAGCCGGATATCCTGCTGCTGGATGAGCCGACGAACCATCTCGATATGGATTCCATTGAGTGGCTTGAAGGATTTCTGAAAAATTATAAAGGCATCGTGCTGATTGTCTCACATGACCGCTATTTCCTTGATAACGTCGTCAATAAGATCGTCGAGATTGAAGATATGGAAACGATCAGCTATAGAGGGAATTACTCTGCTTTTATCAGTCAAAAAGAAGAGAACATGCGGGTCCAATACGATCAGTTCCGCGAGCAGCAGAAGAAAATCAATAATATGGAGAATCAGGTGACGAGCCTGCGCGATTGGGCGCTGAGGGCGGACAATAACAAATTCTTCAGGCGGGCAGCGAGCATCCAAAAGAAGCTCGATAAGCTGGATCGCATCGATAAACCGATTTTTGAGCGCAGGAATATGAGGCTTCATTTTAGCGATGGTATGAGGTCGGGAAAAGAGACGATCAAGGCGATCGGAGTCTCCAAGCGTTATGAGGATAAGGTGATTTTTGATAATGCTGATTTAATGGTTCATTACGGTGAGCGAGTCGGTCTTGTTGGGCCGAATGGCAGCGGCAAGACGACTCTCCTGAAGATGCTTCTAGGTGAAGAACAGCCTGACGCGGGTGTGATTGAGTTGGGCGCAAATGTGATGGCCGCCTACCTGCCTCAGAAGATCGAGTTTAAAAATGAAGAGCTGACGGTGTTGGAGTGTTTTCGTGAGGATATCTCAATTGTCGAAGGGAAAGCACGTGAGTACCTGGCGAAGTTCATGTTTTACAAAAAGAGTGTCTTCAAGAAAGTGAAGTTCCTGTCAGGGGGTGAGAGGATTCGCTTAAAGCTGGCGATGTTGATGTATCAGGATATCAATTTGCTGATCCTCGATGAGCCGACGAATCATCTGGACATCGATTCCATTGAGACACTGGAAGCAGCACTTGAAGATTTTAAGGGCACGATTTTCTTCATTTCCCACGACCGTTATTTTATCAATAAAATCGGTGAGCGCGTGATTGCCGTTGAGGATGGCGGCTTGAAGAGCTATGCCGGAAATTATGATGATTATAAAAGGGAGAAAACTAAGCTTGAAGTGGTGTCGAGTGTGAAGGAGAAAAAGATGGAGCGAGTTGGGCAACCTGACCAGGGTGCAAAAAAGGAAAGGGGTCAGCGAGTAGCGAAACCAGACTCTGGTGCGAAGCTTTTGAAAAGGATTGAAAGCCTGGAAAAAGAAATCACGGAGCTTGATCTTGTGATGGGCGTCAAACAGGATTATGAAGAGCTGGATCAGCTGTATAGCAGGAAGCAGTATTTGAATACCGAGCTTGAAATGGCGATGGAAATGTGGCTGAGTGCCGGTGAGTAAGGATGAGGAAGCATGAATTTTTTCATGCTTCTTTTTTTAGTGTGAGTTAAACACTATAAATAAGTTGGAAATATAGTAATTTTTACCCTTAAAAAGGAATATTTATGGTATAAATAATAGGTAAAAAGGTTTAGGGGGATTTACATGACATTATATGGATTATTTGTGCTTATTCATGTGATCGCGGCCGTTGTTGGTTTAGGAGCGAGCTTTGGCATGCCGGTTGTCGCCAAGTTCGGTGCTAAATCAGTAACCAATGCAAAAGTATGTTTTGAGATTAATAAAAAGATAGAAGTATTTGCCAAGGTGGGATCGCTCACCTTGTTGGCAAGCGGGATTTTGATGGCGATTGTCAACCCAACATTGTGGTCACAAGGATGGTTCATCGGCTCATTGGTTATATATGTGCTGATTCAGCCTGTCGTTGCAGGAATGCTTCCAAAGACAATCGAAAAACAGGTCGATATCGTCATGAACAGCAATGACGGCGAATTATCGCCAGAATATCACCAGCTGGATAGAAAAGCCGCAAAGCTTAACGGCATCGCTCATGTCGCAGCCGTTGTACTGATCGTACTTATGTCAACAAAACCATTCTAGGGGGAAATGAACATGCAAGCAAAGCCAATGTTTTATGATGGACACGGAGAAAACAAACAAGTTTCTGAAGCGAGCCAGCCAAAAAGCATCGTCATTACAGAAGAAATGAGGAAATCCATCGGCGGAAATCCTTATGTGTTTGTAAAATAGCTTGATTAAGGGAGAGCGCTAGCCATATTGGCTGGCGCTTTTTTTGTTGTTTCTGCGTGCCGCTGGTGAGGAAGTTTAGACAGGTTTGGTGTCAAACGAGGGAAGGTTGTCAGAAGAAAGGGCAATTTAAGACAGGTTTAGGTTCAGCAAGTCAAAAGCTGTCAAGAAACCGAGGTTATTAAGACAGGTTTGGGTTCAACAAGCAAAAAGCTGTCAAGAAACCGAAGTGATTAAGACAGGTTTGAGTTCAGCAAGCCCAAAGCTGTCAAGAAACCGAAGGAATTAAGACAGGTTTGGGTTCAACAAGCCCAAAGCTGTCAAGAAACCGAAGGAATTAAGACAGGTTTGGGTTCAACAAGCCCAAAGCTGTCAAGAAACCGAGGTTATTAAGACAGGTTTGGGTTCAACAAGCAAAAAGCTGTCAAGAAACCGAAGGAATTAAGACAGGTTTGAGTTCAACAAGCCCAAAGCTGTCAAGAAACCGAAGTTATTAAGACAAGTTATGGCGCAACAAAGCAAAAGCTGTCCGAATGGGTGGCTCAAGTCATAATCATTTCCGTCGCATGTGTTTTTTTACTCGAAAATAGGAAAATATATGATAAAGGCAGGTGATCATCTAGATGAGTGTGTTTTCGGTAAATGGAAAGGTCGATAAGGGCAAGTTACTGAAGGAGCTGCTGATTCCGGTTGTTGGCGGGATGGTGACGGGTATGATTGCGACCCGGAAGGCGAAGGAGAAGTACAGCAAGCTGGAGAGGCCGGATTATGCGCCGCCTTCATGGGTGTTTCCGGTGATGTGGACGGGCCTGTACGCGACGATGGGGCTGGCGAATTACCGGGTGTCGATGAAGAAGAAACCGACTGCCACCGCGGAGGCTCTGTATGATATCCAGCTTGGATTGAACTTTCTCTGGTCGTTCTTATTTTTTAAATGGAACCTTCGCGGAGTTGCGTTTGCGGAGATTGGCTTGTTACTAGGCATGATTACATTGACAACTTATCAATATTATCAAAAAGATAAAGTTGCCGGCCGATTGATGCTGCCGTATATAGCATGGGTTGCTTATGCGCTTCAGCTCAATTACAGCATGTGGACACTAAATAAGGAATAATTTTTTACTGAATTATGCAACTATTTTAATCTATCCTCCGTCTAAACTAATAGACTACCAATAATTCTAAAAATTGGGTGAATAAAAGTTTGCTAGAGTGGGAATAATAGAACCAACAGCATATTAATAACGGAGGTAGATTAAGATGAAACAAATCAAGGAATTCATGAATGAAGAAGGTTTTGAATTGAAAGGCTATATTTCACAGTTGTTTGAACAAGCTTCTGATAAAAATGATAAGAAAAAACGCTGATCGCGGGTTAAGCTGATCAGCGTTTTTTCATTTGCTCCAAGACTTCGTCGATTTTGGCATGGTCCTCTGGTGAGTCATCGATATGCTTCCACAAGAGTTTGCCTTCTGCTGAATAAAGCCAGGTTCCTCCCTGGATATACACATCCTGTGTTTTCATCGATTTCATGACGAATTCTTTCTGCTTTTCTTCTTTAGGTATAAAATCCTTGACCTGTCCCGTAATGAACCCGATGCCTGCTTTCGCGAGAAGCTTCCATTTCGGCATCGTTTTGTGTCCCATGCCCCGATACGCTTTTCGCGAAGGGTCCCCTAAAATCGGAAAAGGGAATGGACCGAACTGGTCCACAAATTGCTTGATAAATGTTCCTTTTGAAGGAGCAACCGCAATGACCCGGTAGCCTGCTGCTTCTACTTCATTTATTCGCTCGCGCAACTGCGCAAGGTATTGTCGGCAGATTGGTCAGCCGAGGTGGCGGACAAATACGACCATTGTTTTCCGGCCTTGAATGGCTTCTTCTAATGTGATGGTTTGCTCAGTATTGGTAGTTTCCAGTACATAATTCATCAAATCACATCCTTTAGTAAAAGCATATAGAAGTTCCTCCGTAATGAAAAGTTTGGATGTTGTCGAAATATATTTTTGCAATTTTATGAAAATAGATCATAAAATAAACTAAACAGTCGGTTTATTTTAAAAAGCTAAGGAGGGATTTTTCATGAAAGTCGAAATCAAGAGGTTGAGTGATTGTCCGTTAAAAGATGGGGTAGAGGCTTATAATCGAGGGTTTGAAGGTTATTTTTACGACCAGGTAAAAACGATTGAGACATTTGCGAGCCGCTTCGGATTGGAAGGGATTTCGCCGGAGCACTCTGTTGTTGCTTACTATGAAGGCAAGCCTGCCGGAATAGTGCTAAGCGGTATCAAGAGAATTAATGGTGAAGTGATTGCCTGGAATGGCGGGACCGGGGTAGCGAAGGAGCTGAGGGGAAAGGGGATAGGGAAGCAACTGATGAATACGGCACTGGATATTTACAGGGAGAACCAGGTGAGGTACGCAACTCTCGAGGCGATTTCCAGAAATGAAGGTGCCATTCAACTATATCAATCTCTTGGTTTTAAACTCGTTAAGAAGATGATGTTCCTACAATATAATGAGCAATTTCCGAAAGGCATATTTAATAACATCTCGACCTATCATGCCGAGCTCGTGGCACCGATTGAATTAAACAAGGTTGATTTTTACCGGCATGAAACCTCTTGGCAAAATCACAAAGACAATGTTCATGGTGGGAATGCAGTGATTCTGTGGGATGAGCAGAACGAGATTGCAGGTTACTCTCTTTTTAAAAAGTTTTATAAAGAAGGGGCAGTTTCAAGTATCGGACTGCTGCAGCTGGAAGTCGCGAAAGGCAGGGACGATCGGCAAGATATCATGAAGGGGCTCCTGAAATATTCTTTTTCGCCGCTGGACAGGGCTTTCCAAAGAACAACGGTCAATACGCCCGAAGAGAATACTGAGCTATTGGAATTATTAGCGGAATGTGGATTTAAACAATGGGAAGAGCAAGTTTGGATGGTCAAACAACTTTACAATTGTTAACAATCCTTAACAATCCTTTTCGATTTATTTACAACTCCTTAAAACCACATTAATAACTCTCTAGTAATCTTGTTCTTGTAGCAAGGGACATAATATTAGGGGGAATTAAGGAATGAAGAGTTTTAAAAAGTTAGCGATGTTTACTATGCTTGCTGGTGTAATGGCTTTCGGAACAGCTTGTTCGGATGGAGAAAGCAACGCAGAAGCGACAAATGGTTCTAATGAAACTGAAACTCAACTTGAAGGCAGCGTCGTAATTGATGGTTCAGGTACGGTTTACCCTTTCATGGCAAAAATGGCTGAGAACTATATGAGCAAACAAGAAGATGTCTCTGTAGAAGTAAGCCGCTCTGGAACTTCTGCCGGATTCAAGAAATTCCTAGTTGAAGATGGAACAGACTACAATGATGCATCACGCCAGATCAAAGATGAAGAAAAAGCACAAGCTGAAGAGCTAGGTATCGATGTAAAAGAAATGAAAGTAGCTTTAGATGGTATTACCATCGTTATTAATAAAGAGAATGATTGGGCTAAGGAACTGACAAAAGAAGAAATCGTTGATATCTTCCTGGCTGAAGGCGGAAAGAAAAAGTGGTCTGATGTCCGCGCTGACTTCCCAGCTGAAGAGATTAAGACTTACGGCCCTAACGAAAACCACGGGACATATGAGTTCATGTTCGAAAAAATCCTCGAGGAAAAAGATCTTGTAGAAGGTATCAATCTTCAGCAGGACTATGCAACCCTTGTTGATCTAGTATCAAAAGACAAGAACGGTATCGGTTTCTTCGGATATGGATATTATGCAAGCAACAAAGACAAATTGTCTGCTGTAAAAGTGGATTTCGGTAACGGTCCTATTGAACCTTCTCTTGAATCGATCAAGGAAGATGGAAAATACGCTCCATTCACACGTCCGGTGTTCACATACTTGAACGTGAACATGGCAAAAGAAAAGCCACAAGTGCTTGACTATGCAATCTTCACAATGGAAAATGCACAGGATGTTGCGGCTGAAACAGGATTCGCTCCACTGTCTGACGAAGACATCCAGGCGACATTAGCAGAACTGGAAGACTTGAAATAAACAAAGTTGACTCGAATTAAGCAAAGCAGAACTAGAATAACTAGAAATGACAACTTAAATAAGCAAAAAGAAAGCAGGGGAACTTCATTGTTCTCCTGCTTGTTTTATTTGATTAGACATTTCAATTAAAGAACTGCTTGCTAATTTTCTAATTCCGGCCATTTGTATCATTGCTCCTTTGGATTAGATTATTGCCAGCAAATAACTGGATGTAGATATAATCATCAGTGGAATGGGTATAATAGATGGGAGTTTCCTTTATTTGTAAATAATGATTTGTGAGGCAAAACCATGACGAATGCGATTTATGCGATTTTTTGGCTGGGCATCTTAATAATATTGGGGGATTGGAGGAACTGGAGAAGGTACTATCCGACTATCCTATTCTTTATGCTCGGTGATTTTATTTACATGTACTTATTGTCTGATCATTATCCAATGTGGAAATATGTACCCTCATCTGCAGACAGGGAAATAGGAATCACCAATACGCATATTTCGTTTTCAATTATGTTATTAAAATATCCTGCGACAGTTCTTGCCTATTTAGCTCATTTTCCCAGGCAAGGCCTCTTCATGAAATGGTTTTATTATTTAGCATGGGTGATGATTTATTATATCAATGAAACGATCGACTGGCATTTCCATTTAATCAAGTACTACAATGGCTGGAATATTGGCTGGTCCGTTCTTTTTAATGCGGTCATGTTCTTTATATTGAAAGTCCATTTTCATAGACCGCTATTAGCCTGGATCTTCTCGGCTGTTTTTGTTGTTTTTCTGTGGAATACTTTTGATGTACCTTCTAAAGTTTTTCGTTAGGAAAAATTGTAGAAAGACGAGTAATCTCTTCTTTGGCGGGAATAAGAGGAAGAAAAGGTTTTTCCATGAGGAGGAAGAATTATGTCGTTCGAATATACAGAAGAAGATGGTCGTTTTGTTGCAAAGGACGCAGATGGACTTGAGGTAGGGGAAGTAACCTATACGCGTGATGGAGATGAAGTTCTCATTATTGACCATACGGGCGTCGACCCTGCGAATCGCGGCCAAGGAGTAGCAGAGGAATTGGTTCGCCAAGTTGTGGAAAAGGCCAAATATGAAGGATTGAAAGTCGAGCCGGTCTGTTCCTTTGCGCAAAGAGAATTCGAGAGAAAATCGGAGTACAAGGAAGTTCTAAAGAAATAGCCTGAAAGCCTTTGGGTCAGCTCAAAGGCTTTTGCTCTTGAACATGGGCGTCGATTGTTAGGGCAACTAAAGCACGTGCGCTTTTGTCCAGGTTGACATGAAACTATCCACATGATAAAATTATCTCGAATTCAAGATATTGTGTTTTTTCCAAAGTCGTTAAGGATAAAGTAAGAATAGATATTTTTTGGATTAATATCTCGGTTTCGAGATAAAGGGGGAGACAACTTGAACGAGTTAAAAGGAATTCACCATGTTACGGCCATCACCAGCAGTGCGGAGAAGAACTATGAGTTCTTCACTTATGTTCTGGGAATGCGCCTTGTCAAAAAGACGGTCAATCAGGATGATATCCGCACCTATCATTTATTTTTCGCGGACGATAAAGGGTCAGCGGGCACAGATATGACGTTCTTCGATTTTCCGGGAATCCCAAAAGGGTCCCATGGAACGGATGAGATTTATAAAACGGGCTTCCGTGTGCCGACAGATGATGCCCTCGATTACTGGGTGAAGCGATTCGATAAATATGACGTCAAGCATACGGGCATCAAGGAATTGTTCGGTAAAAAGACTCTTTCATTCGTCGATTTTGATGATCAGCAATACATGCTGATATCGGATGAGTTCAATGAGGGAGTCGCTTCGGGAACTCCTTGGCAAAACGGACCTGTTCCGCTGGAGTTCGCAATCACGGGTTTAGGACCAATCCATATTCGGATCTCGCGCTTTGACTATTTTAAAGAGGTACTGGAAAAAGTCATGCATATGCGTGAAGTCGGACAGGAAGGTTCCCTGCATCTTTTTGAAATGGGTGAAGGCGGGAACGGTGCGCAGGTCATCGTTGAGGACAATAAAGTGCTGCCGGCAGGACGCCAGGGATTCGGTACCGTGCATCACACAGCATTCCGTGTTGCCGACACATCGGTTCTTTATGAGTGGATCGATCATATGAAAGCTGCTGGGTTCGGCACATCTGGTTATGTTGACCGATTCTTCTTTGAATCCTTGTATGCCCGTGTTGCACCGGGAATCTTGTTCGAATGGGCAACAGACGGACCGGGCTTCATGGGTGACGAACCATACGAAACACTCGGTGAAAAATTGTCATTGCCGCCGTTCCTTGAATCGAAGCGGGAGCAGATTGAGGACTTTGTACGCCCGATCGATACAGTCCGCAGTTCACGTAATATTGAAAAAGAGTATCTGTAAGGTAGTTTGTCATAGGAGATTAGTGGAAATACCTTAATGTAGTATTAAATAAGGGAGGCAATCAATATGGTCAAATTAGCCGTAATTTTTTACAGCATGGGTGGAACGAATGTACAGCTATCGAAATGGGCTGCAGAAGGTGCTAAAGAAGCTGGAGCAGAAGTGAAGGTTTTTAAAGTGAAGGAATTAGCGCCTGAATCAGCGATTGAAGGCAATGAAGCATGGAAGGCGACTGTAGAAAAAACAAAGGATATCCCTGAAGTGACTCCGGACGACCTTGAATGGGCAGATGCCATCATCTTCAGCGTGCCTACACGATTCGGAAACATGCCGTCTCAAATGAAGCAATTCCTTGATACAACAGGCGGCCTCTGGGCTCAAGGCAAGCTAGTGAACAAAGTCGTAAGCGCCATGTCCTCTGCGCAAAACCCGCATGGCGGGCAGGAAGCGACCATTCTGTCACTCTATACGACAATGTACCACTGGGGTGCAATCGTTGCGGCACCTGGCTACAGCGACCCGGTAACATTCGGTGCCGGCGGCAATCCATATGGCACAAGCGTAACCGTAGACCAGGACGGCAACATGATTGAAGACGTCGAAGCTGCGGTAAAATATCAGGCTAAACGCACTGTAACGGTTGCTGGATGGGTTAAAAACGGAAATCAATAATAGAATAGTTTTTAAAAGACGAACAGTTTTGGGACTGTTCGTCTTTTTGTGTTGAAAAGGCTGTATTCGTATGTGAGTGAAGCTTTCGTACATGCAGCTGCATTGGGCGATTTTTAGGGAAACTGAAAATGCGCAAAGTGATGAGCTAACAAATTTGCTGGAAATTGTAAGGATGCGAGAAGTAGGGAACTGAAAGAATGAACAAAAAGCAGGTAACGGATGTGCCGGGAAGGGAGTATCCACTTTTCTTTTGGGTAAAGGGTAAAGTCTGACTGACTAGGATTGGGAAAAAAACGCAGACTAAATAGTAAAATCCGCATCTCCAGTTTTTGCTCCACGATGACTATCCACCGAAAACCTTTCGACGATATTCCACTCAAAAGGAGAGAAAGTATGTATATTCATTTCAAACAACACAGCCAGCTTTCAATTAAGAGGATTTGGGGGAAAACAGATCAGGAAGTATCAGCTATTTGTTATGACTCAAGGAAAGTGACAAAGGAATCGATGTTTGTCTGCATGAGCGGGGAAAACCATGATGGCCATTTGTATATAAAAGAAGCCGTTGAGAGGGGAGCCGCTGTCATTGTCGGTGAGAACACTGAGCGGCTTGAGGAAGGGTCTCAGCAGTATCCCGAAGTGACATTCATTTTAACTGAAAACGCGCGAAGCTTCCTGGCGAATATCTCCATCATCTTTCATGGCCGGGTACATGAAAAAATCCAAACGGTGGGGGTCACAGGTACGAATGGAAAAACCACTGTTGCAGCATATGTGAAGTCGCTGATGACAAATTTGGGCATGCCAAGCGGATATATTGGAACGATTGGCATGTTTACTTCAAAGGGCCGGATTGAATTCAGCCAGACAACCCCGACCACACCTGAATCCATTGATTTACATTCGATTTTCAATCAAATGCATCTTCAGGGTGACGAGCTTGCTTCAATGGAGGTAACCTCTGTGGCCATTGAACAGAAGCGGGTAGAGGGAATCGTCTTTGATGTTGCCATACATACCAACCTGACCCCTGAACACCTTGAATTCCATCAAACATTTGAAAATTATCGCAAAGCTAAGCTAAAGCTTTTCCGCCAGGCAAAACAGGCTGTGGTGAATATGGATGATGAGGGAATGTCAGCTGAAATCCTGGAAATTTTCAACGGTCCGGTGCTGACCTACAGCCTTGATAAAAATGCTAAGGCTGACGTGAAAGCAAGCAACTTAAAAATGTCTGCAGCAGGGACAGTTTTTGAAATGGTCGTCAGAGGAGAGTCTTATATCGTCAGGGCTCCGGTTTTCGGCAATTATAATGTCGCTAACCTTTTGGCAGCAGTATGTACCGCGCTGCATTCTGGGTTCACAGTTCAGGAGATTCTCCCTGCAATCACAATGCTTGAAAGCCCTGAAGGCAGGCTTGAAGTGTTGCAGGAATATGGCAATCGCAACATCATCCTTGATTACGCACACACGCCTCCTGCCTTGAAAAACCTGATCAAAGAGGTGAAAAAAATGCCTCATCGCCGCCTGATTGTGATGATCGCGGGAATCGGGATCAGGGATTGGGAGAAGATGCCGCAAATGGCCCAGGCAATTGAAGGAGAAGCCGATGAAATCGTGGTTTCGGTTGATCACCCGGGCTTTCATGATCCGGAGGATATTATCAATAAGGTTCTTAGCGGTTTTAAAAATCCGCGCGCTGGCAATATTCATAGAGCGCCTACTCGTCATGAAGGTGTCCTGGCCGCTCTAAATCTAAGCAGAGAACAGGATTTGATTGTCCTGACCAGCGGGTGTATCAATGGGGCACAGCTGGTAAAAGGAGAAAGGATCCCGCATTCGGACAAAGATATCATCCAAAACTACTTCCTATTTGAAAAAGAAATCCGCGGCATGGAGTATGTCCAAGGGTAGAGATAAAAGCAGCCTAATCCTCAATTGGATTAGGCTATTTTCTATTTACTCTTTCAAGAAACCTGGCTGCTCATAGCTTGGGTTCGGATACTTGTAAAATCCTTCACCGGTTGCAACACCAAGTTTTCCTTTGTCAATGTATTCTGTTTTCAATAATTCCGCCAGCTCCTTGAAGCCTGGGATGCCTGCCTCTCCTTTGGCATTGGCGATATTGTAGGCTGTGGTAATCCCGACGATATCGAGGATCGCGAATGGTCCTTTCGGTGCTCCGGTTGCAATCATCCAGGTTTTGTCAATTGTTTCCGGATCTGCGACTTCCTTCATCAGCAGCATTTGACCTGCTTCCAGGAATGGAACAAGCAATGAATTCAAAATATAGCCTGGCTGCTCTTTGTATAATGGCAAGGCGACCATGCCGATAGCTTTAGCGAATTCCAATAAATCATCAAATACGGCCTTGTCTGTTCCAGGATGCATCATGACTTCGGCGGTGTTATTTTTCCAGATTTCGTTTGCGAAGTGCAGAGCGAGGAATTTTTCCGGGCGCCCAGTCGCTTCGGCAAACTGGCTTGGCAGCAGAGTAGAAGTGTTTGTTGCAAATACTGTTTTTTCAGGAGCGGCCTGTCCTAGTTTTGTATAAAAATCAGTCTTGATTCCGATAACCTCAGGGACAGCCTCGATAACGAGATCAGCATCTTTTACAGCTTGGGAAAGATCACTGTAAAAAGTAATGCGATTGTAGGCCGCATCGAGATCCTGTTCAGAAGCACCAAGATCCTGCTGATAACGCGGCTTAAGGAGCATGATTCTATTTTTAGCTCCCTCTATTGCCTCGTCGCTGATATCGTAAACAGATACATGAAAACCGCTATACGCAGTTTGGAAAGCAATCTGGCTTCCTAAAACGCCGCTTCCGGCGACAGTGATGTTTTTATAATTCATGGTCATTCTCCTTTCTTTGCTATTTATTTACCCTTATTTATTATTCTTAAAAAGTATTTTTTTAATTGGAAACCAAACAATTATTGGTTTGGATTTTAGCATATGAGGAAGGAGGACGGGCATTTTGAGGAGTTTGAAGGATGGAGATATCTTTAGGAAGGAGTTTCTTTGACATTTTGGAACTTGAATGGTGGAGATATCTTTAGGAATGCGTTTCTTAGACATTTTTGGAAGTGGAAGGGAAGGAAATGTCTATAAAAAGAGGTTTCTAAGACATTTTGAGAAGCGAAGGGGAGGAAATGTCTATAAAAAGGAGTTTCTTAGACATTTTTGGAAGCGAAGGGTAAGGAAATGTCTATAAAATGGTGTTTCTAAGACATTTTGGGAAGCCAAGGGTAAGGAAATGTCTATAAAAAGGTGTTTCTTAGACACTTTGGGAAGCGAAGGGTAAGGAAATGTCTATAAAAAGGAGTTTCTTAGACATTTTGACGAGCAGGAGAGCAAAAAATGACCATTAAATAAGATTTTAAATAGGTGTTTAAAGGATGAAGAGCAGCGAGCTGTATCGAAGTGTGCGGGGGGTGGTGGAGGATGGGGAATAACCACCAATAATCGCTGCTGTTGAGGCAAAGCGAAGCTGGCTTTCCTTACAGTTTGCAGAAGCTGTCATGTGTTTATCACTCCCCTGATGATGTAAAATAAATATATGGATAGTACTGGGTATAAATTCCTTTATGTTAAACACCGCTTTCCTGCATTAGCGAAGGGTATATTAAATGAAAAGCAGTATGAAAAAGGAGGCAATCCAAATGACGAACAATCAACCTGGCTGGAATATCGATAATAGCTATTCGCGCCTTTCTGGAATATTTTATAGACTGCAGAGTCCAACACCTGTAGAAGATCCTGAAGTGGTCATTTTCAATGAGTCGCTTGCGGAAGAGCTGGGTCTAAACCCAGAAGCCTTACAAGCTGATGAAGGTGCTGCTCTGTTGGGCGGCAACGAGATCCCAGAAGGTGGAACTCCACTTGCCCAGGCATATGCCGGACATCAATTCGGTCATTTCACCATGCTTGGGGATGGAAGGGCGGTGCTGCTGGGCGAGCAGATTACACCGGATGGTGAGAGGTTCGACATTCAGCTGAAAGGATCAGGACGGACACCGTATTCTCGCGGGGGAGATGGCCGGGCGGGGCTCGGGCCTATGCTCAGGGAATTTATCATCAGTGAAGCGATGGTTGGATTGGGAATCCCGACTACCAGAAGTCTTGCAGTAGCAACAACGGGAGAGCAAATCATCCGCGAGACGATGCAGACAGGGGCAGTCCTTACACGTGTGGCAGCAAGCCATCTGAGGGTTGGAACCTTCCAGTTTGCGGCGAACTGGGGTAAGACAGAGGACCTGCGTGCCCTGGCTGATTATGCCATCGAGCGCCATTACCCTGAGGTCGCAGCGGAGGATAACCGCTATCTTTCCTTTTTGAAAAAAGTAATCAAGCGTCAGGCAGCATTGATTGCGAAATGGCAGCATGTTGGTTTTATCCATGGTGTCATGAACACCGATAACATGACAATCAGCGGGGAGACCATTGACTACGGACCTTGTGCATTCATGGATTCGTATGATCCGGCGACCGTCTTCAGTTCTATCGACAGGGATGCGCGCTACGCCTACGGGAACCAGCCGTATATCGGCGGCTGGAATCTTTCACGCTTCGCTGAAGCATTGTTGCCTTTGCTGCATGAAGATGAAGATGAGGCTGTAAAGCTGGCAGAGGAAGCTCTTTCTGAATTCCCAGAGATATTTGAGGTTGAATTCTTATCTGGAATGAGATTGAAATTGGGGATTTTTAATGAGGAAAAAGAAGATAAAAGCCTTATTTCGGATTTATTGAACCTGATGCACCAACACAAAGCTGATTTTACGAATACGTTTAAAGCCCTGACATTCGACCAGCTTGAAGGATCGGAGGTGTTCGGAGCTGAGGAGTTCAAAAAGTGGCATGAAAAATGGCAGGAAAGACTCGGTCGCCAGGAGCAATCAAAAGAAGACTCACAGGAGCTGATGCGCGACAGCAATCCAGGCGTCATCCCGCGCAATCATAGGGTGGAGGAAGCGTTGGAAGCGGCTGTAAACGGTGACTTGAGTGTCATGGTGAAATTGCTCGAAATCCTTGCCAACCCATATGAGCATTCAGCTGAACAGGCAGAATACTGCAAACCTGCACCACCAGCAGCAAGACCATATCGTACATTTTGTGGTACGTAAGCGTTAAGGTGGGCAATGTCGCTGTTATAGGTGTATGACGGACAAAAGCATGTCGGAATCCTGAAAAAGTGACCGTCATCATGGCTATGACTGACAAAACCATGTGGGAAACCTGAAAAAGTGTCCATCATCATGGCTATGACGGACAAAAGCATGTGGGCATCCTGAAAAAGTGTCCATCATCGTGGCTATGACGGACAAAACCTCGAGAGAAACATGAAGAAGTGTCCGTCATCAGGTCCATGACGGACAAAACCTCGAGAGAAACATGAAGAAGTGTCCGTCATCAGGTCCATGACGGACAAAACCTCGAGAGAAACATGAAGAAATGTCCGTCATCAGAGCCATGACGGACAAAAACCAGAGGCAAACAAGAAAAAGTGTCCGTCATCGTCAAAGGTTCTGCAACGGAGTTCACCACACGAATAAAGGCAGTCCCACCGCTGGGACTGCCTTTATCTTATTTTCCTTTTACTGCGGATGTTTCTTTGTCTTTTTCAAAGAAAAGAATCAATGCTGGCAGCAGCATGCCGCGGACGAGGAAGGTGTCGATCAGGATGCCGACTGCGACGATGAAGCCGAAGACAAACAGGTCGGCGATTGGCATCGTGGTCAGCGCTGCGAATGTCGCGGCCAGGATGACACCTGCGGATGAGATGACGCCGCCGGTATTGCGAATCGCAATTTCAAGGGCGTCCTTAACTTTGTGCGTCTTACGCTCTTCGATGAACCGGGAGGCGAGGATGATGTTATAATCGATACCCAATGCCACCAGGAAGATGAAGGCGTAGACTGGGACACGCGAGCTTAAGGCTTCGAAGCCGAACAAGACGTCGACGAGGAAGATTCCCAGCCCCAGCGCCGATAGATAGGATAGCAAAATCGTTCCCATCATGTAAATGGACATCTTTATCGCGCGGGTGAGAGCGTATAAAAGAACCAGGATCAATACCGTTTCGAGAAGGACGATTTTTACGATATCACGGTTATTGATTTCCCGCTCGTCCAAAAGTTTGGCGGTGACCCCGCTATAGTATGCTTCTCCATCAATGGATAGTTCCTCCAATAACTCTGGAGTTTCCGAGCGCAAATCCCCGATAAAATCAATGGCTTCAGTAGAGTACGGATTCATCGATAGCGCAACACTAAGCTTCATGGCCCTTGCATCCTTGGTTTGAGCAGACAACCGTACGGAGGCGATTTCATCATAGCTTTGCCATTGTTCAACGATGGCTTTTGTATCTTCCTCAGTAAAAGCCTCATCACTTTCAATCACTAGTGTGGTCGGTGCCAGTTCTCCTTTGTCATACCTTGCTTCGACGATTTCGTAGCCGACTCGTGAAGGAAGGTCCTCAGGGAATTTTTTTACGGTATCGAATTCAAAGTCGAGATTGAAGACATTGAATGCTGTTAGAACTAAGAATGCGGCAACGATTCCGCCTGAGATTCCAGGTTTGGTCACGACGAAGCGAGCGACCGGTCCCCAGATTCCATGTTTCACTTCGGTTTCCTGGCCGTATTTCGGAACTTTCGGCCAGAATGCTTTGCGGCCAAATAAGGTGAATAGAGCTGGCAGCAGGGTAACGGAAGCGATCATGATAAAGAACATGGCAGTACCAAAAACAGGTGCGAAATTCAGGTAATCGCGGAAATCAGCAAAGAATAAGATGAGCATCGCGGCAAGAACTGTGCCGCCTGCGAAAAACACAGGCTCAGCGGTTGCGCGCATCGCATATTTCATTGCTTCGTATTTGCTTTCATACTTGTTCAGTTCCTCGCGATAACGTGAAAAGACGAACAGCGAGTAGTCAATGACCGCTGCAAAAAGCAGGATACTCATGATAGAAGATGTCTGGCTGCTGACCTCCAGGCCGCCCGCTCCCATCAAGGCAACACTCTGGTTGACGACCTGATAAACAATCACAGTAGCAAGCAGCGGGATGATTGCGAGCAGCGGTGAACGATAAATGACAATTAATAAGATCAAAATAATCAGGACGGTTGCAATCAGCAGAACAAAGTCAGCTTGTTCAAACAGCTTGACGGTGTCGCCGGCAATTCCGGCTGGACCGGTAATGTAAAACTCTGTGCTTTCAAGATCTTCAGTGATCTCATTGCCAGTCTCCAGAGCCTTGTCATTGATTTCAGAATACTGGCTGTTTCCGAGCCCTTTTTCCAGCTCCATCGGGACGATCATTGTCGAACCGTCCTCTGAGATGAACCCTCCCAACGCTTGAGGAGGAAGAGCGCTAATATCAACGATTGTTTCAATTCCCTCGATATCTTCCGCTATGATTCCGGTAAGGATTTCTTTGACTTCATCTAGATTGATGTCGCCGTTTTTATTATGAAATACCAGGATTCCCGGTGTTCCTTGTTCATTCGGAAAAAGTTTTTCCGTTTTTTTCTCAGCAATCATTGATTGTGCTTCATCAGGAAGCGATTGGAAGTTGGTTGTTTTATATTCACTGAGCATTGGTCCTGCACTCAAGCCAACCATGAGGACCAGCCAGGCAATGATGGTAATCCACATTCCACGCTTTGTTGAAACCCAATCCGTAATTGGATACAACAGCTTTTTCACTAGTAAACCTCCCTAATTAGATTCCATTTTAATCTTACCATTCTATTTCTCTGCAAAAAAAGGCAACTTTGTTAATGAATTTCAACGCATAAACGAGTCATACCATTTATCCCAATCCAACCCAAGGGAGTAGGTCACAGATTTGGACTCTGATTTTGGACAGTCTTTGACGCAGCTGCCGCCAACAATGAATCTCAAAGATGGCTTTATTTTTAGTGTGGAAGAAATCCAATCCTCCACCTTGCCAATTGGACCTTGGTTGGTCATCGATATCGCAACTACACTGACATCCTTCAATGTTATCAATTCTGCCAATCCCTCAAATGGCGTATTGGGGCCCAAGTAGATAACGTCATGGCCTTTCTTCTTTAAAAATAAGCTGAAGACCATCAATCCGATTTGATGCTGCTCACCTTCTGGACAGAACGCCAGCACTTTCTGGAGTGCGGGATTGACAGGAAGGATCCTTAGGAATTGGGTGCAGCGGTTGATAATGAACTGGGAAGCAAAATGTTCCTGAGCTACGCTAATGGAACCATTCTCCCATTCATCGCCAACCTTATACAAAACCTGAACTAATATGTGATGGAACACTTCTTCATAGTCATACAGAGAAAAAGCGAGATCGGCAATTTGGTTTGCCTTCTGTGTATCAAGATTAACCAGGGCTTCATATAGCTTTTCATGCAGCTCTTCGTACTTATTATTCTGTGATGAAGACGGGACAGGAGCCGGATCCGGAGGGGATGCCTGCAGCAGCCTGACTGCGTCACTGATCTTCATGTTTTTTTCGTGTATTTGTGTCTTAATCCACTTGAGTGTCTTTAGATCCTTTTCGCTATATAAACGATGGCCGCCCTCGGTCCTGGTAGGAGTAACGACATTGTAACGGTTTTCCCATGCCCTGATCGTAACGGCGGGAATGTCTAGTTTTTCTGATACTTGCTTGATGCTATACAATTCCTCACCTCCACTTTTCATTATAGATAAGTTATACAAGCAAATTGTATAATTAATTTCGGAAGATTATACAAAAATTATACAATGGGTGGTGCCGAAAAGAAAACTCTGAATGTGGTATCATTAGTATTGCTTAATGTGGGCGGTTTAAATTGGCTTTTGGATGGATTATTTGAACTGGATTTGGTCGGCGGTCTTTTCGGAGGCATGGACCGTCCAATCGCTAAAGTGGTCTACATCCTTGTAGGGCACGCAGCTATTTACAGCATCACGCTTTTATCAAAAGTGAATAAAAGATCAGCGGAAAAGGCGTACAGAAATTGAACCTGTACGCCTTTTGTGTGCCAGGAAACTTGAATAAAATTCTCTGGATGACTATTCTAAAGGAAAGAAGTAGCGAAAACAGGGGGATTCATATAATGGACAAAAAAGAAATTGAATATAAAATCGTCGAACTGAAGGACGAGTACTTGCAGCTTCAGCATAATCTCGAAAAATTGGAATCGGTAAAAGGAAATCTCCATCCACTGGAGAAGCGGCTGGCTGCCATTGAAGAGGAATTAAGCTCCTTAAATACAATGCTGCGTGAATTGTAGGGAAAAGCTCCTTAAGAATATAATCCTGCGTGATCTGTAGAAAAAAAAGCTCCTTAAAATACAACGGGTAATCTGTAGAAACCAGGTTTCTTGAAAACCAAACCGAGCCTATTCCGGAAAGGAATCAGGCTTTTCTTTTTGCGAGACTTCTTTCGTAAAACTTTGTTGCTTTCTCTGCTCAACCTTCCATATCGCGAAGGAAAATAAATAGGCATGAGCTGGATAAAAAAACGAGCTCATGCCTGGTTAGCAGATATTCAAGCAAACTGTAAAAATATTGACCAAAGGTTTGATTAAACCCATTTTTCCCATAGGCCATAGCTTTAGGCACTTTTAATCAAACGTTTGATTAATATCCTGCTAGGAAGCTTTTCCGATGAAAGACTTGGAGAATTAGGTGTGTCTTCTATGTAAAAAACAAAAGGCATGAGACAGGTCAAGTTCCTGGCTCATGCCTTTTGAAACAGCGAATCTATCAATTCACTTCTACTTTTCGACCTTCACGTGCAGAGGTCCTGACTGCATCCAATACTTTTTGAGTGGAATGTCCATGCCCGAAATCAGCAAGATAGGGATGCTTGGTTCCGGAAAGCAGCGTTTCATGGAGCGCATCCAAAGCTCTTTGGAAGCCATTATAATACCGTGCTGCGATTTGCGGCATAGTGGAAGGAGCCTCTAAATCGGCTGCTAACTCGACTTCTTCGAGTGCGGAATTTCTTGCAGAAAGCAGGACTTTGTTGTCATCCAGCATCACAAGTGTTCCTTCCGTTCCGAAAATCTCCAGCCGCCATGTATGCTCAGTCTGGAGTGCTGCAGAAAGAAGTTCGAGCGTGACGGTTGCCCCGTTTTCCAGAGAACCGATAATCTGGAAAGCATCGTCGGCTGTCCGATGTTCAGTGTTCCCGTGCTCATCAGTCTGATTTGGGACATGGATCGGCAGCTGGGCAAATACTTCTTTAAAAGTGCTGTCCATCCACCAATGGAGAGCATCCGTCATGTGGGAGCCGATTGCGCCAAGCATTCCGCCGCCCTTGTCTTCCTGTCCCAGCCAGCCGCGAGGTTTTGAAATAAGGCCTGTGTAGCTGGCAAATGAACATTGATAACGGACGTGCAAAATCTCCCCGAGTTTCCCGCGATCCAGAATTTCTTTTACCTTAGTTCGAGCTGGAAGGAAGCGGAATTCATGGTTGATCAGCCCGAATTTCCCCGACTTATCTCTTTCTGTGCTCATTTCTTCTGTTTCATCGATATTCAAAGCCATTGGTTTTTCACAGACAACATGCACGCCTTTCTCGAAAGCAGCGGCAACCATTTCTTTATGTAAATGGACGGCAGAAGCGACGACCACTAAGTCGAGATTCTCCTCATCAAGCATCTTTCGCCAATCAGTATAAATGTTTTCAATCCCGCTTGCTTTCTTTGCTTCTTCCGTGTTTCCCCTTGAAACACTCGATAATGCCACAACCTCGAACCCTTCATGATAATCCATCATTGGTGCATGTACCTTTGCGCCAAAACCCGTTCCGATAATACCCACTCTAAACTTTTCCAAAAATACCACCCCTGTCCAGAATTTAATTTAATAGTAAATCCGGGAAGGAGGAATGTAAATCAATATAGTATAATGATGGAAAATACAGTGTGAGGCGGGAAGTATTTTGAACATTGGGGATTTACTATTTCAGCTTATTTCTTTCATTTTGCTAATGGGTATTGTTTCTGCAGTATTCTACGTTGTCAGATCACTTATTATAAAGAAACCTGACAATTCTAAGAGCGTAGAACAAAAGCTGGACCGAATAATACAGCTGCTTGAAAAGAACAATAAAGAGTAAAACAAGTCGCTGGCTACATGCTATAATAGGAACTTAGATTTATACGAATTGCACGGATGCCTGAAAAGCCTCCGCCTGGCGATCATATATGGAGGACTAAAAGATGAATAAGCGATGGACAATCGAAAAAATTAAAGAGTTTGTAGAGAAAAATTCAGAGAGTAAGCTGTTGACGACAGAGTACCACGGTTTTTCGCAAAAATTACTTTTCAAATGCGAATGTGGCAACAACTTTGAAAAACCCTTCAAGAAATTCAAGGACAATCATCAGCGCAAGTGCGAAGTGTGCCAGCCGCCGAAAGCTTCGCGGTAGAGGAGCCCAGTTGTACGGCTAAAATAGACCTGTCATAATAAAGCTGCTTTCTTGACAGCTTTGGGCTCTAACACCTGAAACCTGTCATAAAAACGACCTTTTCTTGACAGCTTAGGGCTCTAACACCTGAAACCTGTCATAAAAACGACCTTTTCTTGACAGCTTAGGGCTCTAATAGCTGAAACCTGTCATAAAAACGGCCTTTTCTTGACAGCTTAGGGCTCTAACACCTGAAACCTGTCATAAAAACAGCGCTTTCTTGACAGCTTTGAGCTCTAACACCTGAAACCTGTCATAAAACCGGCGCCTTCTTGACAGCTTAGGGATCTATCATCTGAAAGCTGTCATAAAACCGGCGCTATCTTGACAGCTTTGAGCTCTATCAGCTGAAACCTGTCATAAAAAAGGCACTTTCTTGACAGAATTGAGCTCTATCAGCTGAAAGCTGTCATAAAAAAGGCGCTTTCTTGACAGCTTAGGGCTCTAACACCTGAAACCTGTCATAAAAACAGCGCTTTCTTGACAGCTTTGAGCTCTAACACCTGAAACCTGTCATAAAACCGGCCTTTTCTTGACAGCTTAGGGCTCTAATACCTGAAACCTGTCATAAAACCGGCGCTATCTTGACAGCTTAGGGATCTATCATCTGAAAGCTGTCATAAAACCGGCGCTATCTTGACAGCTTTGAGCTCTATCAGCTGAAAGCTGTCATAAAAAAGGCGCTTTCTTGACAGCATTGAGCTCTATCACCTGAAAGCTGTCATAAAAAAGGCACTTTCTTGACAGCTTAGGGCTTTATCACCTGAAACCTGTCATAAAAACAGCGCTTTCTTGACAGCTTTGAGCTCTATCAATTGAAAGCTGTCATAAAAACAGTGGCTTTTTTACCAATGGCTTGGATATCACAAAATGTTGTTTTTAAATCAACAGCCGAGTCTAACTGTGCCTTATCAATAGAAAAACATCAAGAGAAGCGTTGATCATGGAGGATTCACGCTTCTTTTTGTTGAAATAAACGAAGACAACCAGTACAGGAGCAACGTGAATGAAGAGATATATGCTGAAAAAGAATTTCAGGGGTTTAAAGAAAGGAACACAATTTTATTTGATAGTGGAGTCCGAATTCATCGGTGTCAAAGAGTATGTGTTGCGAACCAAGGACTTGTCCACCAGGATAGCCATCAGCGAGAGCGAGCTGCGCGGGAATTTTATTCTATTGAATTAGGGGAGAAGGGGCATGTACTTGTTTTTATCCATCCTGTTAAGCATGGTTCTTGGCTATTTTTTATTCGCTATAGGACCGATTGTTGGCGGGATCGTTGCATTTGGTGTGATTGCAGGCTGTTTATTCCGAGGGATTTACTTGCTGAATGATATTCGTAAAAGGCTGGCGGTCCATTCGCCTGAGTCGAAGGCAGTTCAAGAGCAGGTGGTTAAAGTCGTTCCAGAGCATTTGAAAAGTCCGGGTGCGTATAAAAAGTATCTGGAAGGCAAAGAGAGGGAATTATAGTGCCATTCTCTGCGTTAGTCGTTTTTGCGATTGTCTGGGGAGGCTTGATGGTCTATTTCCTGACTCCTTTTAACGGTAAAATGGAAAGCGGCGCAGATGATCCGTTTTTCGAAGCATTGAAGGTGAGTTTCAAGAGGTTGATTTTTCACAAAAAAGCTATTTTGGCCTTCCTATTGTTGATGTTTACTTTATTAAGTATTTGGTCATATTTTATATCAACTGAAGAGTATGCCAGGCTTCATGCAATGCGGAGTAAAGCTGGTGATTCTGTCTTTTATATGATCAGTGTAGTCTTGTATGCCGCATTTTTGTATATCATTTTGGCAGTTCGGTGGACCGTGAAATCGGTTAAATGATTGGAGAGAGTGATTGTGAAGGAGATGATTTTACAGTCCCTGGCAAAAATAGAGGAAGATTTCGATGTGAAAATCTTATATGCAGTCGAATCCGGAAGCAGAGCCTGGGGGTTTCCGTCGAAGGACAGTGATTATGATGTCCGGTTCATCTATGTACATAAAAAAGAAGATTATCTGAGTATCGACCAGATGGGAATCGGCAAAAAAAGAGATGTGATCGATTTGCCGATTAATGATTTGCTTGATATAACCGGCTGGGAATTGACCAAGGCTTTAAAGTTATTCAGAAAATCGAATCCGCCGCTGATGGAATGGCTGAGTTCTGGAATCGTATATTATCAGGCTTTCTCGACCATTGACAAGATGAAGGAGCTCAGCAAACTTGTTTTCGCTCCAAACTCCTGTCTGCATCATTATTTGAATATGGCGAGTAATAATTTCAAGAAGTGCTTGCAGGAAGGACCAGTCAAGATAAAGAACTATATCAATGTGCTAAGACCGGTCTTGGGTGCGCAATGGATTGAGAAGTACGATGAGTTTCCGCCGCTTGAATTTCCGAGGCTATTGGAGGACCTGCTGCCGGAAGGTGAATTGAAGGACGCAATTCATTCCTTGTTAAAACGGAAAATCAGCGGAGATGATCTAGACTACGAACTGAAAATTGACGTCATCAACCAATTCCTGAGCAGGGAAATCAAGCGCCTGAAAGAATATACCACAACGCTGAATGTGGAGTTGCCGGATTTCACACCGCAGCTTGACCAGCTTTTCAGGAGTACGTTAGAGGAAGTTTGGAATGAGTGAATATGACAAGGGGGAACATCACTATGGCAAATGAAAATAAAGAGCTGACAAGGGAACAGCAGCAAGAACTACTTGGAACTTTGATAGCCCGTTTTGAGAAAAATATGAGCAGACATGAAGGACTTGATTGGGCTGACGTGGTAGCTAAGCTCGAAAGCACCCCTGATAAATTATGGTCGCTCAATGAAATGGAGGCTACCGGGGGTGAGCCGGATGTGGTAGGATTCGATCAAACTACGGGAGAATATATTTTTTATGATTGCACAGCTGAAAGCCCTAAAGGCCGCAGAAGTGTTTGTTACGACCGTGAAGCATTGGAATCAAGGAAAAAGCACAAGCCAGAAAACAGTGTGATGGATATGGCAAATGCGATGGGCATTGAGCTTTTAACGGAGGAACAATACCGGGAGCTGCAGACACTTGGAAAGTTCGACTTGAAGACGTCGAGCTGGGTGCAAACACCTGACAATATCCGAAAGCTTGGCGGAGCGCTATTTTGTGACCGCCGCTATGACACTGTGTTTGTCTACCATAATGGTGCCGATTCCTATTATGCTGCAAGAGGGTTTAGGGGCTCGTTAAGGGTATAGTAGTTTTAGATGGAAAAGAAAACAGTGAAGTTTACTGGTAAAAGAAAAGCCGTTCTGGAATATGTCTCCGGAACGGCTTTCTCTATTATTTATCAGTATTTGCAACTTTTACGATCGCTTTTCCGAGATTCGCTCCTTTGAACAGATCCAAAAATGCGTCAATTGTATTCTCAAAACCTTCTGTAACCGTTTCTTCATATTTCAATTTGCCTTCTAAAAGCCAGCTCGCCAACTCTTTGGCACCTTCTCCAAAGCGGGATGAATAGTTTCCGACTGTGAACCCTTGCATCAATGAACTTGTCTTGATTAAGTAACCTTGAACTCGAGGCCCTACATCTGGCTCTGACTGGTTATACGCCGAAATCGCTCCGCAGACAGGAATTCTTGCGAAGTTGTTCAAGAGAGGGAAGATCGCATCGGAGATCTCTCCTCCGACGTTCTCAAAATAGACATCGATTCCATCAGGACATGCCTCTTTCAGGGCGCTGCCTACATCCTGTGTATTGTAGTTTATAGCTGCATCAAATCCAAGGTCTTCCAGAAGATAACGGACCTTCTCATCGGAGCCAGCAATGCCAACGACTCTTGCCTCTTTGATTTTTGCAATCTGACCCACGATGGAACCGACAGCTCCAGCAGCACCGGAAACAACGACTGTTTCTCCTGCTTTCGGCTTGCCGATGTCCAATAAACCAAAGTATGCTGTAAGGCCAGTCATGCCTAAAACACTTAAGTATGCCGAAACCGGTGCCAGGTTCGGGTCAATTTTACGGACTGTATTTTCTTTTGCGATGGAGAATTCCTGCCAGTTTAATGAGCCGATAACGAAATCGCCCACTTCAAAAAGATCTGACTGGGATTCAACCACTTTTCCGATCACGCCACTTGAAATGGGCTCGTTCAATTTGAACGGCGGGATATAGGATTTGGTGTCATTCATGCGTCCGCGTAAATAAGGATCGACCGAAATATAAATGGTCTGTAAAAGTATTTCTCCTTTACCTGGTTTTTCTATAGGTCTCTCTACAAATTCAAAATGCTCATGTGTAGGGACTCCAGTTGGTCTCTTTTTTAGCTGTATTTGCTTTTGAATCGTAATCACCCTTCCTATTGTTCTCTACCTTAATATACAGGAGAGAAGGATGTATTCAAATTCAATTGATTTGTTATGTGGTTTCAAATTAAATGAGGAATGAAGAATACATAGAGATAGAGAGCAAATGAATTATTAGCATTATCTGTCGTGATTTCCTGCTCCTCATTCTATGTTTTACGTTTGCTCCTCCCGGGAAGATGAAACTATTAATTTAAATCGCTAGGAGGAATCGGAAATGGCTAAAACGATTTTTATCACAGGAGCTGGCAGCGGGCTTGGCCGTGGGGCTTCACTTGGACTTGCGAAAAAAGGACACAGGGTGATTGCGACGACTGAGCTGACTTCCCAGAAGACGGATCTGATGCGGGAGGCGGAGGAGCAGGGGCTTGATATGGAAGTGTTCAAGCTGGATATTACCAATGAGCGGGATCGTGAGCAAATCAAGGAGTATGATTTTGATGTGTTTGTTGCGAATGCGGCGATCAATGAAGGCGGGCCGCTGGCTGAGGTGCCGATGGACCGGATCCGGGCGCTTTTTGAGGTGAACGTTTTCTCGACGCTGGAAACTGTGCAAATGGCAGCTAAGAAGCTAGTCGAGAAAGGAAGCGGAAAAATCATTTTCATGAGCTCAATGGCAGGAATTTCGGCCACTCCTTATGTCGGACCGTATACGGCGACGAAGCATGCGATCGAGGGAATCGCCCAAACGATGAAGTCGGAGTTGGAAAAGCACAATGTACAAGTAGCGACGATTAACCCGGGAGCATTCGAAACAGGTTTCAACAAGCGAGCGGCCGAGGAAAAGTGGAAGTGGTACGATGAGGAGAAGAATTTTACCAGGAAAGAGGATATGGAAAAGCAGGAGGAAGGGTTAAAGAACCAATTCGATCCTGAGGATATGATTGCGAAAATGGTAGAAATCATCCCTGCAGATCACCATAAATTCCGGAATGTTTATCCTGAGGAGACGGAAAAGCAGCTGAAAAAAACGCAGGAAGAAAGATGGACCATGGATATTTAATTAGAGAGGTGAAGCCTGGCTTTTGTTGAGTGCCAGGCTTCTTCTTGTGTAGCTCCCATCAAATTCAACGTGTAGAGAATGTTTGTTGTGGTATAGCTTAATAGGCGAAATAACCGCAAGGAGGGGAAACCATGGCAAAAAAATCAAATGAGCGAATAAAGAGACAGGATGTAGATGAAAAGCAAACCTGGGATTTAGGGGCTCTTTTTAAAACGAAAAGTGATTGGGAGAAGGAGCTGAAGGCGGTCAAGGATGACTTGCCGGAAGTCACTAAATATAAGGGGAAGCTTGGCGATAGTGCAGGTGAACTGCTGGAATGCCTTGAGGCCAAGGAGAAGCTGTTGGAACGTTTCAACCTTGTGTCAATGTACGCCAATCTGCGGCAATCGGTGGACCATACCGATCCGGAAAGACAGAAGGACGGTGCTAAGGCAAGTGATGCTCAGTCAACTGTCAATTCGGAGCTGGCATTTGTAGAGACGGAAATCATCAAGCTTCCGGAGGGTAAGTTAGATCAATTTTTAAAAGACGAGCCCGGATTGGATCCTTATAAGAAGTATCTGAATGATTTACAGGATCGCAAGCCTCATGCACTCGGAGAGGAAACAGAGCAAACACTTGCAGCTCTTGGGTCACTGTTTAGTTCCCCATATAATATCTACAACCGCGGGAAATTGTCTGATATGCAGTTTGATTCTTTTATCGATGATGAGGGAAATGAAATTCCTTTATCATTTGCATTGTACGCGGGCAAATATGCCTCTTCACCGTCAGCAACCGTACGCCATAATTCATATAAATCTTTTAATAAAGCCTTGAATCAGTATAAGCATACATTCGCAGCAACCTACGCGACCCAGGTGAATCAGGAGGTGGCGATGGCGAAGTTAAGGAACTATGATTCTGTCACCGACATGCTGCTGCATGATCAGCAGGTCACCCGGGAGATGTATGATAACCAGTTGGACATCATCCAGGAAGAGCTCGCTCCGCATATGAGGCGTTATGCTAAACTGAAAAAACGCGTCTTAGGGCTTGATAAGATGACGAATGCTGATCTAAAAGCGCCGCTGGATCCTGAATATAAAATAGAGACCAGCTATGATGAGGCCGCTGAAACGGTTCAGGAAGCGCTCGAAATCATGGGGCAGGAGTACAGCGAAATGATCCAGACGGCTTTATCGGAGAGATGGGTGGACTACGCTGATAATGTAGGCAAGAGTACGGGTGCTTTTTGCTCGAGTCCCTACGGTGCACATCCATATGTCCTGATGACATGGCCGGATACGATGCGCGGTGCCTTCACGCTTGCCCATGAATTAGGGCATGCCGGACATTTTTACCTGGCAGGAAAGAATCAAAGGATGGTCAATACCCGGCCATCTAGATATTTTATCGAAGCGCCTTCGACGATGAATGAAATGCTGCTCGGAAACCACTTGTTATCGAATACGGAGGACAAGCGGAAAAGACGCTGGATCATCCTACAGCTATTGGGGACGTATTATCATAATTTTGTTACCCATTTGCTTGAGGGAGAGCTTCAGCGTAAGGTTTACAATCTGGCTGAAGAAGGTGAACCGCTGACTGCCGACCTATTGTCCAAGTTAAAGCTGGAAGTCCTTGAAAACTTCTGGGGAGATTCTGTTGAAATGGATGAAGGTGCCGGATTGACCTGGATGCACCAGCCGCACTACTATATTTGCTTGTATCCATATACTTATTCAGCCGGGTTAACGGTCTCAACTCTAGTTTCAAAACGAATTCTTGAGGAAGGCGAGCCGGCAGTGGAAAAATGGCTAGACGTATTGAGAGCTGGCGGGACGATGAAGCCACTGGAATTGATCAAAAAGGCTGGAGTCGACATGTCCAAGCCTGAGCCGATCCGCGAGGCAGTCTCGTATGTTGGTGAACTGATTACGGAGCTGGAAGAGAGCTTTGAAGAGTAATTTTATATAATAAAAGGCCGGATCCTAATTTAGGATTCGGCCACAGATTACATATCAATCAGTCGAGATAAAAGCATCGATCCCCTTGCTCTCGATCTCCCGGACGCGAGCTTCGGCATTTTCTCGTTTTGAAAAAGCACCAGCTTGTACACGGTACCAGGTCTCGCCGGAAATCTCCGATGTGGCAATGAAGTTTTCGAATCCTTTTGATTCCAGGTCTGCCGCTCGTTTCTCGGCATTCGCTCTTTGTTTGAAGGAGCCTGCAATCACTTTATAAAGTGTTCCGGGATTAGATGATCCCCCGCCTGGTGGCGTATTTTTTTCTGAAAGGTTGAACGCTTTTGCAATGCCGTTTGCATGCCCCTGGGCAACATTACGCCTCCAGGATTCCTGTTTTATAAGAGCTGCGTCCTGATCATTGTCGATAAAGCCGTTTTCAGAGAGCATGGCATCCATAGTGGATTCGCGCAGTACATGGAAATCTGCTTTTTTCTTTCCTCGGTCACCGAGTTGATTCAGTTTCATCACTTCCGTGTGGATGATGTCCCGGTATCTTGCGGTTGCTGAATTATCCGAAAGCCCGATATAGATATAATCTTCATATCCGCTGGCAGAACCGTTGAAGGAATTGATGTGGATTGATAGGTAAAAGTCAGCGCCCCATGCGTTGGCCTCATCTGTCCGCTGCTGCAGACTTTTTGTCACATCACTTGTCCTGCTCATCCTTACATCGATATTTTCATAGTTGTTTTCCAGAATGGAACGAATTTTAAGTGCAATATCGAGAGTGAAATCTTTTTCCTGAAGATCATTTCCCTGTGCTCCAGGATCCGAGCCGCCATGGCCTGGATCTAAATAAAGTTTCATATAACCTCCTCCTTTTAGTTGGTCTTTATATAATATGTAGGAGAAAAGTATTGGTAAGGGTGCATGTCTCGGCTGGGAAAAGTTAACTTCATTTTGACGGAACATTTCTTGTTTTGGACCGTAAAAGAAATAAGACTTTTTATTTGAGGTGGTAGGATGGAAACGAAAATGCAGACATCGCAAAATGTTGAAATAGAGGGGACCCCGGAAGTAGATTTCAAAAAGATCTTGAATATCATCGGTGTATTCATCTTTGCCGGACTGGCGCTGACCAGTGTCACTAACCCCATGCCAGCAAAATATCTCAAGGAATATTTGCTGTTCATCGGAGGAAGTGCCTTGATTTATTACTTTTTGCTGAACATCTATTTCATCGGGGAAACATGGAGAAAAGTGTTTTATGGATCCCTGGCCGTGCTTGGGATCTGCAGCCTGTCGATGGCGATCTACTTGTTTATTTATTCAACACATTAGGGGTATTAGAGGGGTTTTTCCTAATATGGATGAAAGTGCAATTAATCGTATTTAGTGCGCAATTCCGGCTGTTGAGCGTGCAATTATTGTTTTTACCGTGCAATTCGCGAAATAGAGTGTGCAAATATTGTGTTTAACCGTGCAATTAACCTAAAAGAACGTGTAAATAAGGTTCAATTGTACATTTATCTAAATAATTCGTGTCAATATCAACTATCTGTGCAATTTATATTCAAGAGAAAACTCCCTGTTCTAAGGGATTTTTTTTTGTGAAAAAGTGCTCGTTTAATCGCTGAATAACTAATTCTGAATATTCATAATATATTTACTTCAATAAATTTTGAAAGCGTTACCATTACCATGAGGCTAGTCAGGACGCGGTTTTTGGCTGTTCACATAATCATGTAACATCCTTGAAACAATTCTGGATGTTTGTTAGGTTAAATAACCGTAAGCCCCATGAGGGCAGGAAAAACTTGGACGACATAATTAACATAAGATTTTTTTCTGTGTGGTACGGCTGGTTCGCTTTCATGCCATTTCTATTTGAGAATTCGATTTTATTCTTCAACATTAGCCGATAATTATTGTCTAGCTCCAGCGCCTAGCTCCTCGAGACGTTTCGGTCCGCCCAATGAAGTCAAAGAGCGACTTCACCGGTCGGCCCTCCAACGCTTGTCGGAGCTGATCGAGGCGCTTACGCTTTTCTAACCACTATGTTACTTATTTCGTTTAGGGAAAACGAAAAGGAGAGATTTGGTGTCTTTTGAAGTATTTGTTTCTTTAGCAATTTATTTTATTGCAATGATCCTGATTGGATTGTATGCATACCGCAAAACGTCTGATCTATCAGACTATATGCTTGGCGGTCGTGGTCTTGGGCCTTCGGTAACGGCACTTTCAGCTGGTGCGTCTGATATGAGTGGATGGATGCTGATGGGTTTGCCTGGCGCAATGTACACATCAGGTATTTCCAGTGCCTGGATCGCAATTGGTTTATCGATTGGTGCCTATTTGAACTACCTCATCTTAGCTCCAAGACTTCGAACGTATACGGAGCTGGCAAATGATTCAATCACAATCCCCGATTTCCTTGAAAACCGCTTTTCAGATAGGACGAAAATCCTGCGTTCTGTATCTGCAGTCGTTATTATCATTTTCTTCACGCTGTATACTTCAGCGGGTCTAGTTTCAGGCGGTACTTTGTTTGAGTCGGCATTCGGGCTTGATTATCGTATGGGCTTGTTCGTGACAGCTGGTGTAGTTATTGTTTATACACTATTCGGTGGTTTCCTTGCTGTTAGTTTGACTGACTTTGTTCAAGGTGTCATCATGTTCCTTGCTCTTGTCCTTGTGCCTGTGGTTGCTTTTACAGAGCTTGGAGGACCTGGAAATGTCATGGACACTGTTGGAGCGATTGATCCTACATTGATGGATCTTTTCAAAGGTACGACATTCCTTGGTATCGTTTCTCTATTGGCATGGGGTCTTGGTTACTTTGGCCAGCCTCATATCATCGTGCGCTTTATGGCGATCAAATCAGTGGATGAGCTGAAGCCTGCGCGCAGAATCGCGATGACTTGGATGATCGTTTCCATCATCGGTGCTTTGGCTGTTGGTCTTGTCGGAATCGCTTATGTACAAGTGAACAATGTAACGCTTGAAAATCCTGAGACAGTATTCATCATGTTTGCGAACATCCTGTTCAATCCTTATATCACTGGATTCCTGCTCGCTGCGATTTTGGCCGCGATCATGAGTACCATTTCTTCACAGCTGCTCGTTACTTCAAGTGCATTGACGGAGGACTTTTACAAAGCGTTCTTCCGCCGCGAAGCAAGTGACAAAGAATTGGTATTTGTCGGCCGTGCAGCCGTATTGCTTGTCGCATTAGTAGGTATTGCACTTTCTTATACGCCTAATGATACAATTCTTTCATTGGTCGGTAATGCATGGGCTGGATTTGGTGCAGCATTCGGACCAGTCATGCTGCTGAGCCTGTACTGGAAGCAGATGAACCGTTGGGGTGCGCTTGCCGGTATCGTCGTCGGTGCATTGACCGTCATCATCTGGATCAGTATCGATGGATTGTCAGCATTCTTGTATGAAATGGTCCCTGGATTCTTCTTAAGCTTGATTGCCGTCATTGTGGTAAGTAAAATCACAACTGGACCAGGCAAAGCGGTAAAAGAAGAGTTTAAAGAAATGGAAAACATTATGTCTGAGTAAATATAGAAGAAAAGGGCTGCCAGTATATATTGCTGGCAGCCCTTTATTTGAATTTTTCCGGCTTTTTTACAAAGCTTTCAATGATGTATCCACAGTCCGTGCAAATAATGTGGAGAATTTCAGAGCCGAGGCTCATCACCTTGTTTTCGGGATACATAACTGCATATCCAGCCTGCTTACCTTTACCGATTTCTGTACCACCGCATTTAGGACATTCTTTTGCATAGTTCATAGTAATCATCCCTTTCGTAAATGCTTATAGTGAATCTACGTATGGGTATGATGGAAGTTTCAAGAATCTATTCATGTGGTGGGTTTGAAATGAGGTGAGACGGTGCTTGCGAGGTGTTAAAAGCCGGAAATGGGGTATTTCTCTGAAAATGGACATATAGAAAAATTCTATAAGCCCATATACGGTGACTGCCACACGAAGGGTCATTCATATAGAACACATCAATATGCTGAAAGAGGAGTAAGCCTGTAAAAGGTTGTCGAAAGATCAAAAAGAAGAAATGTAGTAAATGCACAGAATCCTATCAAATCAGTCATCATAATTTGTGGATAAATCATAAATGTTGGAGAATACTACCTTTTGTAAAATACAGAGGTTAAACATGCCTCTATTGGAAAAAGGAGTGATTCTCATGTTGAAGAAGTTTGCGGTTGTGCTTTTTGCAGTGTTGATGGTCATGTCGGCAGCGAATCCTGGATTTGCTGCGGACAACTCGGGGAACAAAAAGGATATTGTCGATACGGCAGTAGCTGCAGGCAATTTTAAAATTCTCGCAGCTGCCCTCGAGAAAGCAGGTCTGGTTGAAACGTTGAAAGGGGAAGGGCCGTTCACCGTTTTCGCGCCGACAGATGAAGCGTTCAATAAGCTTTTGAAGGATTTAGGAATTACAGCAGATCAGTTATTAGCAAGAAAGGCTCTTAAGGATATCCTGCTGTACCATGTGCTTCCTGGCAAAGTCATGTCCGGTGACTTGAAGGAAGGCATGCAGGCACAGACACTTGCGAAGAAAAATGTAACCATCTCACTTGACCCTGTTCAAGTAAATGATGCAAATGTCGTAACTCCAGATGTTGAAGCGTCTAACGGTGTCATCCATGTTATTGATAAAGTATTGCTGCCAAAATAATTGTGCATGACTGGATCCGGTAAGGATTCAGTCTTTTTCATGTTCACAACGTTCACCTCCATAGACATACATTTGTAAAAACGGTATAATTAATTCGGTTTTCGAAATATGTTGTACAACTTAGAAGGTGAATGTATGCAGAAAGAAAAATTATGGACGAAGGATTTCATTTCGGTTTCACTTGTGAATTTCGTGATGATGCTTTCTATGTATCTATTGATTGTGACGATGGCTTCCTATGCGACCGATGCTTATGATGCGTCAACGAGCATGGCCGGACTTGCTTCGAGTATTTTTATTATCGGCGTTCTTTTTGCCAGGCTGTATGGGGGCAAAGAGGTTGCGAGAATCGGCAGTAAAAGGATGCTGATTGGCGGGATTTTGTTTTTCGTTGTGATTACTGCTCTTTATCTCATTCCCTCCAATATTTATGTCCTGCTGGTTGTCCGTTTTCTCCACGGTATCGGCATTGGGTTTGCGTCCACCGCCACGGGAACGATTGTGGCACAGGTGGTTCCAGCCAGCAGGAAAGGCGAAGGAATCAGCTATTTTAGCTTGAGCGTGATTTTATCGACAGCGATCGGTCCACTGATCGGCCTGCCGATGATCAGCCAATATGGCTACGAAAGCATGTTCATTTTTTCGCTCATAGTCGGTATGTTTTGTTTGCCGATAGCCCTTATGGTAAAAGAACCAGTTGTGGATAGTAGTGCCGCAGATGCCCGCAGCAGGGGATTCAATTTGGCGAAATACCTGGAACCCAATGCTTTGCCAGTATCAATCGTTATGTTCGTCATTGCGCTTGCATACTCTGGGACGCTTTCGTTCATCGCGTCATTCGCGAAGGAAGCGGATCTGACAGAGGCGGGGAGCATGTACTTCTTTGTTTACGCAATGGCCGTCTTGTTTTCACGTCCGTTCACAGGGAAGCTGATGGACGCAAAAGGAGCGAATTTCGTTGCTTATCCCGCCATGATGGCTTTTGCGTTAGGGATGTTTACCTTGAGTCAGGCGAATTCAGGTGCTGTCTTCCTCCTGGCTGCCGCGCTCATCGGGTTAGGGTACGGAAACTTTCAATCTGTCGCCCAGACGGTCGCCATCAAAATGACGCCGCCGCATCGCATGGGGCTTGCCACCTCGACCTTTTTCATCATGATGGATATCGGAATAGGCGTCGGCCCATTCCTGCTTGGATACATGGTGCCGGACTACGGTTATCGCGGACTGTATCTGGCAATGGTGCCGTTGATCATCGCCGGAGTGTTTATCTACTACACTCTTCATGGAAAAAAAGAAAAAAGGCTTACGCAGAGTGTGTAAACAAAAACCTCGCCGGGAATTGGCGAGGTTTTTGTTTATGGTTGAAAGGACGGGGCATAGCCACATTTTTCAGGTCATGCGTGATTATGTGTCTCCATAAGATTGATGGATGTCGCTTTTTTTAGGTCATGCGTGATTATGTGTCTCCATAAGGCTAATGGGTGCCGCTTTCTTCAGAACACAAGTGAAAAAGTGTCTCCATAAGGGTGATGGGTGCTGCTTTCTTCAGAACACAAGTGAAAAAGTGTCTCCATAAGGCCGATGGATGTCGCTTTCTTCAAAACCCACGCGAAAAAGTGTCTCCATAAGGCTAATGGGTGCCGCTTTCTTCAGAACACAAGTGAAAAAGTGTCTCCATAAGGTTGATGGATGTCGCTTTCTTGAGAACACACGCAAAAAAGTGTCTCCATTTTTACTTCACCAAAAACAAATAGACTGCAAACAAGCTCATGTTCAATGAGTTTGTCCACAGTCTGAGTGGCGCAGGATCTAGGTGGGGTTTCTGTTTACAAAGTTGGTGCGTAGTTTGTATTTTGTTCAGCATCGGTTTTCTCTGCTAGTTCTTCCATTTCCATATGTGTTTGCGGGAAACCGTTGGCCTGCCATTCTGCGCGCATGGCGGAGTCAAGCTGGGTGAGGCCTCTTTCTGCTGGGTCTATGCCCGCATCGACACTCTCCATTTGGTCGATTTTCTCGCTGTTTCTCATGTCTATATCCTCAAGAAAACGAATCGCGTCCCGTTGGCTCTTGCGATAAGCAGCTGTCAGCAATACGGCACCGCCAGCTGAAAGCAAAGAAGCCAGTACAAAGTTTTTGGTCGAATTCTTCATTTTCGTTTCCCTCCATACAAAAATAACTCCTCTTAAAAGTCTATATTCCCGTTTTTTGTGACTTAAAAGAGTCCAGTTATTTACGTTTTTGTTTCAGAAGGGAAGCATGGATTGCTATTTATTTTTCCATCATCTTCTGATCTAGGTGTTCGAGGATCATTCCCCAGGCTGAATCGTGGCGGCTCTTGGATTTTTCATGAGGAAATCCTTTGTGAGTCAGGCTTAGGTAAGTGCCATTCTCCCTTGGTTCAAGTTCGATGGTCACCACGGTTTCAGCACCCTCGGTTCCTCCAGCACCTGTTATCCAGGTGAATTCAATGAGTCGATCCTGGATCAACCGAAGAAATCTGCCATAATGCGGATGGCGCTGCTCAACAGAATCTTCTTCTGTTTTAAAGACTGTTTCGAAAAAAAATACAGAATTGACTTCAGCCTTCATGATCAGCGTTCCAGGGGCGGCAAACCATTCGTCGAACTTCTCTGTCCATGCCGCAAAAAGAACATCAGGTGAAGAGGACATGCTGCGCTCTACTGTGAAGCCAAACGGTCTGGCTGAAAGATTGGGAACTGTGATTGGATCCATTATCATGTCTCCTTATGTAGTGGGATATCTTTCTTTTAAAAATGCAACAGATTGATTGATTAATGCTTTTAAAACTTCTACATCGATATCAGCTATTTTGTTTATGTACACACATGCTTTTCCTGAAGTATGCTTGCCGAACTTCTCCAGCAATGCCTCTCTATCTGTGTCGCCGGTGGCAAAATACAAACTGATTTTCGCTTTCCGAGGCGAGAAACCCACGAGTGGCGCGTCGCCTTCGTGACCAGAATCATACTTGTAATGGTAGGATCCAAACCCGATGATACTAGGTCCCCACATTTTTGCTTGGTAACCTGTCGTTTCTGTGAAGATATCCAATAACCTGTAAGCATCCTCACGCTTTTTGGGGCTGTCGACGTTTTCGATGAACTCGATGACACTATTGTCATTTTCCTTTGTTTTTAGTTCATACATGGATCAAAAGTTCTCCTTTCGCTTGAATATTATCTATGTTGGTCAACTAGTATCTGATTGCCGTCAGGATCTTCAATCGTAAAATGAGCCGGACCTTCTCCGGATTCCTCTGCCTCAGTCAAAAACTTAATCCCTTTTCCTTTCAGCTGCTTTTGCAGTTCGCGAACATCCGTGAAGCTTTCCAGATTTTCGGCATTCTCATTCCAGCCGGGATTAAAGGTAAGGATATTCTTTTCAAACATCCCCTGGAACAAACCAATAATGCAATTTTCATTCTTAAGAATCAGCCAGTTTTGACTGATGTCTCCTCCAAAGGCTTGAAATCCAAGGTTTTCGTAAAACGTTTTTGAAGCTGCAATGTCTTTAACAGTCAAGCTTACAGAAAATGCACCGAGTTTCATATCCACTACCGTCCTTTTATTGTATTGAATCTTCTGAAATATTTCTCAGTTCTAGTATAGACAAGCATTTTGGAATTTACAATCAAGCCTCCATTAAATCCAAAAAACACCTTTGTCATAATTCGTTCATAGCTTTTCAACAGAATTGTGACTTATGTCACAACGCAGTCTCTTTTTGAGCAGAATTTGATATCTTAATAGTGTAATAATAATAAAATAAATTATTGGAGTGAGGAACATGTTTGCTAAATGGTTAAGAGAAAACAATGTTGCTACTGGTCTATTGGCTGTTATTAGAATATGGCTTGGATATAACTGGATGACTGCTGGGTGGGGTAAATTGACTGGAGGATTCGACGCATCTGGATACTTGAAAAACGCGGTAGCGAATCCTGTTAAAGGTCCAGATGGAAGCATGGTGTACGGCTGGTACGTGAACTTCCTTGAAAGCTTTGCACTACCGAACGTCGACTTGTTCAACACAATCGTTCCGCTAGGTGAATTCTTAGTTGGTCTTGGTTTGCTCCTTGGAACTCTGACAACTGCTGCGATGTTCTTCGGTCTGGTGATGAACTTCAGCTTCTTCCTGGCTGGAACCGTATCTCACAACCCAACAGACATCTTCTTCGGCTTCATCATTCTGTTCGCAGGCTATAACGCTGGTAAATACGGTTTAGATCGCTGGGTTGTACCTTACATCCGCAAAACAGTATTCAGACGCGGAGAAGAAGTGAAACGAAACGCTGTATAACTTGATTTAAATCCCCCTTTTATATAATTTGGCTGCCGGAAACCCGGCAGCCTTTTTTATACATAGTTCCTCCAGAACTGACTGAGTAATTACAAAAAGCATAGGAATCCAATCCTATGCTTTCAAGTGTCACCTTCCGAAGAAGCCGTCCATGGCCTCACGGAAGTCTTCGAACATGCCGTCCCTGTTTCTGTCGGTGCGGATGTCGTCGGCGAATGTACCCATTCTGTCGTATGCGTTACGGTCGACCGAAACGTATACATTGTCGATTCTGTTATTTGCCTGGCGTACTCTTTGTTCGATTTGCTGTTCCAGCTGCCCATTTTTGCCGTTCATAGTGTTACCAGCTGCGTTTCCATTCATGTCTGTATTGCCAATTCCATTCATGTTGCCCATGCCGTTATTATTATCATTGTCAAAAACATTGTTGCGATTTGTGTTGCCAGCATTTTGACGATCTCCATTTCCGGCATCACCTTTGCCGTCAATGATTCCATCATTTCCATCACGGCTGTCATCCTGGTCTACTCGTCCATTCTCGGCAAAAGTCCTGCCGTTTCCATCCAGAGCATCATTGATTTCTGCATTACCGTCGTTCTCCAAATTATTGTCCGCTAGGCGAACAGCGACATATGCGTTGTTTTCCGAGATAATGACGCGTGCGTCGTCTACTTCTGGCATCTGTTCAACCTGACGCTCTGCACGATCTGCCAGCTGAAGCTTGTTGTTTTCTGTAGCTGGTCCGCGTCTGACCTGCGAGATTTCGACCTGCTGATCACGGTTATTGTCAGCTGCGTTGTTATTGGCACCGCATCCGGCCAAGCCCATTGTGAAAACAGCACAGCCTGCGATAATGATCGATTTTTTCATTCTGATCACTCCTAGTTGGTATTGTCGTCTTTATGATGGCTAGAATCTGGAGGGATATGCAGGGGAGAAGGCAATTTTTTTAAAAGATGCGGAATGAAGACTTTATAAAAAAAGATTCTGTTTAAAGGGCGTGGTCACGATTCGTTCAAAACATTTCAACAGAAATGTGAAATCATTCACAAATAACCCTATTTTCGAGATTAATTTGATATCTTATAAGTGTACTAATACTAATTAACTTATTGGAGTGAGGAACATGTTAGCAAAATGGCTAAGAGAAAACAATGTTGCTGCTGGTATATTGACTGTCATTAGGGTATGGCTAGGATACAACTGGATGACAGCTGGTTGGGGTAAATTGACTGGGGAAGGCTTCGACGCATCTGGATACTTGAAGAACGCAGTGGCGAATCCTGTTAAAGGCCCAGATGGAAGCATGGTGTACGGCTGGTACGTGAACTTCCTTGAAAGCTTTGCAATCCCGAACGTCGATCTGTTCAATACAATCGTGCCGTTAGGAGAATTCTTAGTAGGTCTTGGTCTGATTCTTGGTACATTGACAACTGCTGCGATGTTCTTCGGTCTGGTGATGAACTTCAGTTTCTTCCTTGCCGGAACAGTATCTCATAACCCAACAGACATCTTCTTCGGATTCATCATCCTTGCCGCTGGATTCAACGCAGGTAAATACGGTTTAGACCGCTGGGTTGTTCCATTCATCCGCAAAACAGTTTTCAAGCGGGAAGAAGACATAACACGCAACGCTGCTTAACTAGATTTAACTCCCCCTTTAAAATATATTAGCTGCCGGGAATTCCCGGCAGCTTTTTTATAGGTCATTGTTATTTCTGAGAATTTTGTATTTCCTTATCTTGTACAGAAGACCTTGCCTTGTGATGCCGAGTGCTTCGGCAGCACGTGCCTGGTTTCCATTTTCGCTTGTCAAAGCGGTTTCGATCACTTCTTTTTCAACCTTTTCCAGATGTTCTGGTAAAGAAAAATCGTCAGTCAGTTCGATAGGAGCATCAGATATTTCAGCCTCTTTTGCAGAAAAATGATTCTGGATCTCCTCAGGAAAATCCTCGAGAATCAATTGTCCTGACCGGGAGAGGACGGTTGCCCTGGATAAGGCATTTTGCAATTCACGGATATTGCCTGGCCATGGATAGGAAGTGAGTTTTGTTAAAAGATTTTTTGAAATTGAATAGCTGCCGCTATGTTCTTCTTCAAACTGTTCCAGAAATTGTTCGACGAGCAAGGGAATGTCTTCTATGCGCTCCCGTAATGGAGGCAATTTGATGCCAATGATATTCAATCGGTAGTACAAGTCTTCACGAAACTCACCATTCTGGACCATCTCCCATAAATTACGGTTGGTGGCCGCGATGATCCGAACGTCTGAAAAAACCTCCCTGGAAGTGCCGAGCGGTGTAAAGGTCTTGTCCTGGGTGAATTGCAGGAGCTTTGCCTGCACATCCAGTGAGATCTCACCGATTTCATCCAGAAATAGAGTGCCTTTGTCGGCAGCAGCGCACTTGCCTTCCTGGGACCGGACAGCGCCGGTAAAAGCACCTTTCTCGTAGCCGAATAATTCGCTTTCCAACAGGTTCGAGGGGATGGCGGCGCAATTGACTTTAATGAATGGACCTAACCTCCGGGTGCTCTCGAGATGCACAGCGTGTGCCCCGCGAGATTTCCCGGTCCCGCTTTCTCCTTCTAGCAGTATGGTGATGTCCTGCTTGGCGACTCTTTCGATTAACGAGTAGACCTCCTGCATTTTTGGGCTTTTGCCGATCATTCCATGAAGGTCATATTTTTGCTGGACAGCCTGCTTTAACTCTTTGTTTTCTTGTTTCAAATGCTTCATTTCAAATGCCCGTTTGATGACGACCTTTAGTTCATCCGCCTTGATTGGCTTTGTTAAATAGTCATAAGCCCCCATTTTCATCGCTTTGACAGCATCCTCGATATCTCCGTAAGCAGTACAAGGAATGAAAACAGCATCAGGGAAAGCAGGCGCCCACTTTTCCAGCAGCTTTAGCCCAGTCGTATCCGGCAGAAGGAAATCCAGTAAAACAAGGTCAATGTTCTCGCTTTCCATAAGCCTTTGAGCGATTTTGCCTGTTTCGGCTTCGATGACAGCATACCCTTCCTTCTGTAAGGTCAGCTTTGTCAGGCGGCGGAATTTTTCATTATCTTCAACTAACAAGATTGTTTTTTTCATAGTGATCGCCTTTCTCGTGCTTTTTCAATGAAATCAGGAAGGACGTTCCTTCACCCATTTCACTTTCTACTTCGATATGGCCGTTATGGGAAGAAATAATATCATGGGTAATCCATAACCCCAGTCCAGTACCTTCTTGTTTGGTAGAAAAGAAAGGATTGAAGATACGTTTGATCTTCTGCTGGGGAATTCCGATTCCATCATCTTTTATCTGTATTTCAATAGTATCACTATTCGGCTTTTCCATGGAAACGGTGATTTGGCCATGATGGGAAACCGCCTCAATACTATTGATAAAAAGATTGATGAGAGCCTGAATCATCTGGTTTCTGTCCCCTTTAACAAAGTAATCCTCACCATCAGCCTCAAGAGTGGCGTGAATCTGCTTTTTCCTGAACTGATGGGATAAAAGCTGAAGGGTTTCGGAAGCCACTGTTTTCATGTTAAAAACAGATTCGTCCTTTTTGTTTTCCCTGCTGAATTGAAGGAACCTTCTAACGAGATGGTCCAGGCGCTGTATTTCATCCTGAATATCCGATGCCGCTTCAGAAATGATTTTAACGGAAGCAGCCTCATTCTCGCTGGCAGCTGTCATTTCCTCTATTTCGCTTGCGATTAGATCACTCGCAAGTTGGACAGTTCCAAGTGGATTCTTTACCTCGTGGGCCAGCCCGGCAGTCATCTGGCCGATTGCAACCAGTTGTTCTGAACGTTGAATATGAGTTTCCAGCTGGCGGACCTTTGTAACATCCCAAAAGGTGATCAGTACCCCGATGACTTGATCATTTTCATCTAATAGTGGGGAACTGGATTGCTTGATGATTTTCTTGCCGCCTTTATTTTCAAAGGTAAAGTCCTCTTCAAGACCGTCAAATTTCCTTGATACATGCTTGCACTGCTCAAAATGATTTCGAAAAGACAGCGGCAGGACAGAGACCGATTTTCCAACGACTTTTTCTTTTTGGATATTCAATAAATCACCGGCAGTTGTATTCATTGAACTGATGAAGCCTTCAGGATTGATCGCAAAGACGCCGAAAGGGAAGGATTCCAGAATTAACTGCAATTGTCGCTCATGTGAAACTAAGCTTTCAGCCATATACTTCATGGTACTGGACAAGGTTTGGATCTCATCCTCTTTTTCCAGTACAGGAACAAACCAGTCTCCGCCTTTTGCATAACTCGCTGCCTGCTGGGTGAGGGCTTTGATCGGCTTGATGATCCAGCGGATACCGAAAATAAGCAAGGTGAGTGCCGCTAAAAATATCAGGATGAAGCCCTTCCATAAAATATCCTTCAAAGAATCAATGACAGCATTTGCTTCTGTCAGCGGGATGGAGGTAGCTGTATAAAATGGCAAACGATCCACGGGATTATAGGCTACGAGGGAATCTTCACTCCAGAGTTCGCCCCTGTAGACCCCAGTCCGGTCCAGGAAGGCCTCCCGTGCAAATGGATACTCACCAAGCAAGCTTCCGGACTTGCTGAAATCATTCGTATCAAACAACACCTTACCTTCATTGTTAAAAAGAAAGCTGTGGCCGTGATCACCGATGACATTTTGTTTGAAGTATTTCTGTAAATATACAAGGCTTACATAAGCAATCAGCCCGCCATCAACTTCTGCTTCTTCATCAGCCTGGAATGGAACGATAATTAAAAGTGTTGGCTCTCCGTTCATTTTTGCGATTGAGTCAGCGACAAAAGAGCTTCGACGCCATTTCAGCTCAGCATACAAGCTGGCTTCAGCAGAATTCAGCTTGGAATCACTTTCGATAAAAGGAGCTTTATAGACGATTCTTTCCTTCTCATCATTGACAATCTGGATTCTTTTAAAGAAAGGATCATTTACGACGAGGTTGGTCAGTACGCCTTCCAACTTACCCGTCTCTCCAGCCTGATTTTCAACGATATTCTCAAGCAGCTGGATTTTCAGGTTGAATAGGTCACTCGTCTTGTCAGACATGACTCTTGTCACCTGGATCGCCTGATTCTCAGTCTGATTTTTTATGATATCTCTTGAAGAAGTGGCAGCGAGAATGAATATGATCAGGAGAGGAATAAAAATGATGATGGTAGTAAGATATAAAAACCTTTTGGTTAATCGTGATGGATAAAGTCTTTTCATTCGATTTCACCTTTCTGACAGCATGCCTTCATAGTTAAAAATGAGGCGGGGAAGCTTATAATCTATTACCTTTATACCATATTATTTCATTGCGATGGGAGGTATCCAGGACAAAGGAAGAAGTTAGTATTTTAGAGAACCATTTTTACTATTGAGTATAACGTGATAGGAGCATAAAGATGTAAAAACCAGAAAGTGGTCTAGCTCATGAAGGTTTTAAAAAGGAGGAAACCATTGCTGATTTCCTCCCCAAAAACATATTACTCTTCAATTAAGCCGTTTTCTGTCAGCCATGTTCTGGCAACTTCTGTTTCACTTTTTTCTTCAATATCGACTTGATAGTTTAGGTCCGTCATTGTTTCTGTGTTGATTTTTTCAGCTAAAGGCTTGAGAAGTTCTTCTAATTCAGGATACTTTTCAAGCGTTTTTTCATGAACGGTGATTCCCGCGTTGTAGGCAGGGAAGAAGTTCTTGTCATCTACAAGGTTTACGAGATTGAAAGCTTTGATGCGGCTGTCGGTTGAGAAGCCTGTAGCTACATCAACTTGTCCGTCTCTTAGCGCTTGATAAAATAGGCCAACATCCATTTTTTTAATGTTGGAAGAACCAAACTTGAATCCATAAGCTTTCTCTACACCCTTGATTCCATCCGGACGTGTCGCGAACTCAGCGTCTGCACCTAAAGACAATTTGTTGCCATCATTCATGTAAGCTGCTAGATCGCTGATTGATTCAATGCCGAGTTCTTTTGCTTTTTCTTCTCTCATCATCAATGTGTACGTATTGTTTAATGGTGCTTGTTCCAGCCACACAAGGCCGTTTTCTTTGTCAACTTCCTTTACTTTTTCGTAAGCTTTCACTGAATCGGAAAGAGGATCAAGCTTGTTGTAGTTTACAAGACTTGTTCCTGTATATTCCCAGTAAAGGTCTACCTGCTTATTCTCCAATGCCTGTCTGACAACCTGGCTTGCCATATTGTTTTTCTCCTCAACCTCAAAGCCATTCTCCTTTAAATAGATGGCCAGGATTTTCGAGAGGACGAATTGTTCAGTGAAGTTTTTTGCACCGACGACAACCTTTTTGTCTGAAGCAGAAGCGGATGTGTCATCTTCACTGCTGCAAGCGGAGAGCAGTGAAACCATTAAAGCGATTAATACGGTAAATGATAAAATCTTTTTCATTTTTATTTTCCCCCTAAAAAATTTGTTCTATCTTAATCTGAAACTGTCACTGTTTGTCTTAACCCTTTAGAAATAACGAGCTTTTCAATGAACCTGATTAATTGATCTGCCAATAGAGCGAGCAAAGTAACCGGGATTGCCCCGGATAGGAGATAAGAGTTATCCCTCATCATGATTCCAGTGAAAATCCAGTCACCTAATCCGCCGCCGCCTACCAGATAGGCTAAAGCAGCCGTTCCGATGTTGATGACCACTGCTGTGCGGATGCCTGCCATAATAGGGTAGGCAGCGTTAGGCAGCTCAATTTTCAGAAGAATTTGAGCTGGCGTATAGCCGATTCCTTTTGCTGCATCCAGCAAGTCCGGATCAATCGATTTGATTCCAGCTACAGTATTCCGTAAAATCGGCAGCAAGGAATAAAGAAACAGAGCAAAGACTGCCGGCTTAAAACCGATCCCCATCCAGGTCATCGCCAATGCCAGAATCGCAAGGCTCGGTATCGTCTGCCCAAGATTGGCAGTATTCATAAATAGCCATTGGAGCTTTTGGAATTTAGGTCTCGTAACCAGTATTCCCATCGGAATCGCAAGCAGTATTGCCAGCAGTGAGGACAGGAGCACCATGTTGATATGCTGCTTCAATAGAAAGATAAATCCTTCCGCGTCGTCCATGATCAGCTGATAATAACCTGACTTGAACGACCAGGCGAAAAAGCTCCCGACAAGGGTGAAGAGGATTAGCTTGATGACAAAAGATACAAAACGTTTATTCTTCATGCTTTTTCTCCCCCCGTTACTTAATATGCTGATGCAAATACGCCTCTACATCATCAATCTGCATCGCACCCACAAGCCTGTTGTTTGACTGGACGACAAGCTGATCGGCTTCCTGGTTGAGCAGGATGGATAAGGCATCCCTTAAATTGGTTTCAACTGAGATCGTCTTTTTGTTGGACTTCTCCGGCCCGTCCAGTTTTCGCAGCATTCGCTCTGAAATCAAATCCTTCACGGTATGAAGACTCAGACTTTTCAATGCGCGGTCCTTGCCGACGAATTCACGGACAAACTCATTCTTTGGATGAGCAAGCAGTTCGCTTGGAGAATCATATTGCATCAGTTTTCCTTCTTTGAAAATCGCAATTCCGTCACCCATTTTGATGGCTTCATCAATATCATGGCTGACAAAAAGAATCGTCTTTTTTACTTCCTTCTGAATTTGCAAAAATTCATTTTGAATTCGTGTGCGGATGACGGGATCGAGTGCCCCGAACGGCTCATCCATCAACATGACTGGAGGGTCTGCAGCCATCGCCCGGGCGATGCCGATCCTTTGCTGCTGTCCTCCTGAAAGTTCATGCGGGTAACGCTTCCGGTATTCATCTGGATTCAGGCCGACCAGATCCATTAAGTATTTATACCTGTCTGTTTTCTTTTTTCGGTCCCAGCCTAATAAATTTGGGACAGCCATCACATTATCTTCAATCGTCATATTAGGAAACAGGCCGTTATGCTGGATAACATAGCCGATATTCCGTCTCAGCTCGATGTCATTCAAGGAATTCACATCTGTTTCATTGACGAAAATTTTGCCATCGGTAATCGATTCTAACCTGTTTACCATTCTTAGTGTTGTCGTCTTTCCGCAGCCAGATGGCCCCAGGAAAACGACGATATTGCCCTCAGGTACATCAAAGCTTACATTATCAACAGCTTTCACCTTATCGCCGTACACTTTGGTGACTTGGTCAAACTTAATCATACTTTCACCCCATCTTACTTCTTTTTATTGTGGCTGTTTTGGCATTGAAAAGAGCCTTATTGTTGAAAACCTTTTGGAGTCATGCGCTTTTGGAGAATCCCCAATAGTCCGTCTGTCACAATGGCCAGGATGGAAATGGCTATGGCTCCTGCCAGTACCATGGTTGTGTTCGATCTTGAAATCCCCTGGTTAATCAATACACCAAGACCGCCAGCTCCGATAAACGCTGCAATTGCGCCGATTCCGATATTCATGACAACGGCCTGCCTGACTCCTGCCATGATGATAGGAAGGGCATTTGGAATTTCCACTCGCAGAAGACGCTGCGTCGTACTCATTCCCAGCCCGATGGCGGCATCACGAATATTGGGATCGACATTATTGATGGCTACATATGTATTACGGATGATCGGCAGCTGCGAATATAAAATTAGCGCGATTACTGCTGGAACAAAGCCAATTCCCTGATTGATGATCGACAGAATCGGAATCATGATTCCAAAAAGCGCGATACTCGGAATCGTCATGATGATATTCGCCACCTGGAGAACGGTCTCAGCCAGTTCTTCGTTCGTTGTAAGATAAATCCCAAGGGGAAGTCCGATGGCTATCGCAATCAATATGGACAAACCTACAAGCTGCAAATGCTCGGCACTATACGTCCAAATCGAAGCCTGGTTTTCTATTATGTAGTTCAATAAATCACTCATTTTTCTGCACCTCCTTCTAAATAACTAGTACAAATTTAATAGTTGCAAGAAGCGTGCCAAATGTTGAAAAAGGACATAAAAAAGCGCCTGAACCCATATGATTTCTTGGATTCAGGCGCTTTTATAAATTATTGCGGTCTTAAATAGAATTTTTACAAGAGCAAAGGATTTTTACAGGGTTGTCAAAATTTTTTTACAAAAAGGGGGATTATCTTCAATTCTACTAACTACCCGAAGTAAAAAGGGGATAAACCTGAGTTTATGAAATAGTAAGAAAAAGGAGTGAAAGGGTGTTTCATCGAATAAAGTACTATCAATATGAGAATCAGGGATTTGGAGAGTGCGGAGAGTGAAAAAAATACATAAACCATGGATTAAACTGAAGGGAAATATCGATGCGGGAGATTATGAAACAATGAATAAGCTTGAGGAGCTCTGCATTCAACATGATCAGACTGCATTGAAGCTGGAGCTTGATTACAAGCTCGGGGTTAGTGTTGACAGCAGCAAAGGTGTTCAGGATATAAATGAGTTCATGTACTACAATGGCGATGTGCTGATTGGCTATATGGGGATTTCGAGTTTCGGCGGTCCGTGGGAAGTGAACGGTATGGTGGATCCTGATTACCGGCGCCAGGGTGTTTTTAGGAAATTATTCGAGCTTGTAATGGCAGAATGGAAGCGCAGAGGTTCTGGCAGCATGCTGCTGTTGAGCGACCGGAACTCGGAAGCGGGGCAAAAATTCATTGCTGCAGTTGGTGCTCAGTACAAGCATTCGGAGTATGAGATGTTTTTGAAAAAAGAGAATCCTGCCGTTGCTTCAGATAAGTTGGCAGGCATTGCTTTCAGGAAAGCTACGAATGCAGATGCGAAAGAAATCGCCAGGCAGAATGCGATTTATTTTAACGATGAAGAGGATGCCAGTTCGGATGGCATGATTTTGCCAGAAGAAGAGGAAATCAGATCAGATGACATGGTTTTGTCAGAGGAAGAGGAAATCAGTTCGGATGGCATCACTTTGTCAGAGGAAGAGGAAATCAGTGCGGAAGACATGATTCTGCCAGAGGAAGAAGAAAAGCGCGGGATGACTTCTTATCTTGTTGAAAAAGAAGGGCAAATCATCGGGAAAGTGAATCTGCAGCTGACATCGAAGCTCGGTGCCATCTTTGGTCTCGGTGTGCTGCCGGAGCACCGCCGTAAAGGCTACGGCAGGGCGCTTCTTTTGCTGGCAATTGAAAAGCTGCGGGAGGCAAATGCCCAGGAGATCATGCTTCAGGTAGCGGCGGAAAACTCGAATGCGCTTAACCTTTATAAGTCTTGCGGTTTTGAAGAGACATCTACGATGGATTATTTTGAGCTGAAGTAAACGATATCCACCTCGTATAGAAACGAGGTGGATATTTTTGGATTATTTTGAAACTAACGGATGGTTAATTCGTAATTATATTATTATCATTATTTTTGAATGGGAGGGTTAGCAATGAATTGGAAGAAAGATTTTAAAACTTCGGCTCTTATCATTTTATTAGTCATCACGGCGATTGCTCTTTTGGATAATGCAAGAACAGCAGATTCTGCAGCGAAGCTTGAGGAGGATAAAAATCGTCTTGAAAAGAAAGTGACTAGTTTAGAAAAAGAAATCGAAGAGCAATCGCGGATGACAGAAGACATAAAGTATGAAAATGATGCTTTGGCCGTCAACCTTTCAACCCTGGAAGAGGAGCTGGCGGCAGCACAATCCTCTGTTCAATATGAGGACTTTATGGATGCGATCAGTGTTGTTGAGACCTATAAAGCTGCCGGAGAGTTTAAAGAAGTAATTGACTTAATTGCTCTTGGAAATTTTACAAGTTTTGGCACCCTTGATCAAGATGACAATTGCCCTTGCACTATTAACTTCAAATATAGCAATCTTGAATGGATCCCCGGTGTAGTTTTAGACCTAAGTGGATTTAAAATTGAAAAAGGAAGAATCGTTCTTACATATCTTACAGTGGAGGACCTGGAAGATAATTATCAATTTGTATTGACTAAGAGCGATGGCTTTTACGATAGAACTGAAAAATGGAGGATAGAAGAGATTAGGCTTATCGAAAAGGAGGGGTCCCCATTATAAAATTCGATAAACGGTTTCTCCCATTAGTGGTTTATTTTCTAGTGGCAGGCTTGCTTTTGCTTTTTACGGAACAAACGAACTTCAATCTTTCGGGTGTTCATTATCAGTTCGATCAGGAAAAGATGATGATGCTAATTGAAGAAGGATTTTGGGATAAGGATGTGGTCGAAAGGCAGGTTACTGCTCATGAAGCGCTTGAAATAATGGTGCCGATTAATGAGGCGAAGCGGTTATGGGAAGTGAATATTTATCTCATTGCTCTTTTTGCTGCCGTTTTTATTACGCTATTCTTTACTCCTTTAAAACCGAAGAAACATTTTAGATGGTATGTAGTATTATATCTGATCTTCCTTGTGTGCTTCATTCTTTGGGACGTTGCGGTTCATCAGGACATTGCAGAGGAGATTGTCAAAACACTTTTATCCTGAAAAAAATATCTGAAAATTGTATTGACAGTGCAGTCGATTTCATGATAAATTTATCTCGAATTAAAAATAAATTGTTTCGAGATTTTTATTTTTTTGAAGTTATATCTCGAATTCGAGATAAAAACAAAACAGGGGGAATTAGGAATGGCTAAATTTGCAGTAGATCAGGCGCACTCAGCAGTAGGATTTGAAGTGAAACACATGATGGTTTCAAAGGTAAAGGGACAATTCGGCTCTTATACAGCTGACGTTGAGGCAGCAGACCTGACAGATTTAACAACAGCTTCAATCGCATTCAAAATTGATGTAGCAAGCATCGACACACGTAACGAGGACCGCGAAAACCACTTGAAATCAGCAGACTTCTTCGATGTGGAAAACTATCCAACAATCGATTTCAAATCCACTAGCATCACTCGCGATGGAGATGATTACAAAGTAACTGGCGATCTGACAATCAAGGACGTAACAAAGCCAGTCACATTTGATGTGGAATATGGCGGCAAAGGCACAAACCCATGGGGCGTAGAAGTTTACGGATTCGAAGCAGCAGCAAAAGTAAACCGTGAAGAATTCGGCCTGACATGGAATGCCCCACTTGAAACAGGCGGCGTACTCGTCGGAAAAGACATCAAGATCAAAGTAGAACTAGAAGTAAATCCAGTTGCATAACATTTGATTCGTGTAACCGCTCAAGGGGGAACCCTCAGGGCGGTTAATTTTTTATGGGCAGGTGGATAGGTAGTTGGGAATATGACAGGTTCGGGTGCCGAGGGGGGAGCTGTCAACAAAGAGAAGGAATCGTGACAGGTTTGGGTACTGAGGGAGAAAAGCTGTCAAGAAAAAGAGGTAATCGTGACAGGTTTAGGTGCTGAGGGAGAGAAGCTGTCAAGAAAGAGAAGGAATCGTGACAGGTTTAGGTGCTGAGGGTGAGAAGCTGTCAAGAAAAAGAGGTAATCGTGACAGGTTTGGGTGCTGAGAGTGAAAAGCTGTCAAGAAAAAGAGGTAATTGTGACAGGTTTGGGTGCTGAGGGTGAGAAGCTGTCAAAAGAAAACACTTAAGACAGGTTTGATACCAAACGAAGAAAAGCTGTCAAAAGAAAGCACAACTTAAGACAGGTTTGGCGTCAAATGAAGCAAAGCTGTCAAAAGAAAGCGCAACTTAAGACAGGTTTGGCGTCAAATGAAGCAAAGCTGTCAAAAGAAAACCCAACTTCGGACAGGTTTGGAACCAAATGCAGTAAAGCTGTCAGAAGGATGAAAGAAAGAGGTTCATCTAATCCAACTGACCCAGGTCATCAGCACTCTTCATAGAGCAAAAAAACTCATCTTGTTTAAGTTCGGAAAATTCGGTATTTTAATGATAAATGAAGTTAAGAGGGTGATTGGGTGACTCGTCTTTTATGGACTTTATCAATAGCTCAATTTCTGGCGATGCAGGTGTGGTTTAATTTTTCTGCTGTTATGCCGGTTGTGGAGAGGGAGTGGGATCTATCCTCGACGGAATCTGGGATTATCGTGGCGTTTTTTCATATTGGCTATGTGGCGGCGGTGTTTTTTTACAGTTTTTTGAGTGATCGTTATAATCCAAAATACTCGTTTATGTATGGTGCGCTAATTGCTGGGGTTTCTGGTATTCTTTTTAGTCTTTTGGCGCAAGGGTTTTGGTCTGCGTTATTGTTGAGGTTTATTTCGGGTGTCGGGATTGCAGGGATTTATGTGCCGGGAATGAAGATTGTCGCACAAACATCGAGCGATCGGGCACGGGGGACGGCCATGGGACTATTTGTTGGCTCGCTTGTCGTTGGTTCGGGGTTTTCCTTGCTGATTTCTGGCCTGTTCATTAATCTGGTGGGCTGGAAGGGTGTTATTTTCATCACCTCGTGTTCTGCAATTCTGGCTGCTTCGTTCATTTATTTTTCGAGGATTCCGGAAAATATCCATATCCACAATCAACGTTTAAGCATGGCGCTATTAAAGCGTGTTCTTACCAGGCAGAATCTGCTGGTGAACATCAGTTACACGGGGCATTGCTGGGAGCTTTATGCGATGTGGGCATGGATTGGCCCTTTTATGGTGTATTACTTTCAGACTCATGATGTTTCGAATGCGATTTCAGTTGGCAATTTTATCGGAGCGTTTGTTGTCATGATTGGCGGGATTGCCAGTTTCATTGGCGGCAGGATGTCCGATTCTTTCGGCAGGCTAAAATCGATCAAGTTGTTTATTTACATCAGTATTGCCTGTTCGCTGGCGATTGGCTGGCTGACACCTGCGAGCATGTGGATTTTGCTCCCAATTGTATTCATATATGGGTTTACGATTATTGCGGATTCCCCCATCTACAATACAATGATCACGGAGATCTCTGATCCGGAAATAACAGGAATCGCTTTGGGAATCCAATCGGTGCTGGGGTTCAGCGCAACGATTTTTTCCCCCATGATTTTTGGTATTCTGCTCGATTATTTTCATTGGGGTGTCGCATTTACGACCATTGGCGCGATGACAATCATTACGCCAATTTGTATTTCATTTTTAAAGAAGCGGTTGAGTGAAGTTGATATTCGAAACACCGATATACTTTAGCTTAAAAACTTGGTATAATTTTACCAAAATAACCTAAAGCAAGAGGTACATACGTTGAAAAAATCGAAATTGCAGTTTTGGCTGATTCAAATTTTGCTTATCACGACGATTATTTATGTTTCAACAAAGATTTCCTTTATGTTTGAACCGATTGGGATCTTTATCTCCACGGTGTTCTTTCCGATTCTGATTACGGGCTTCCTCTATTTCCTGCTGAATCCTGTGGTTGATTTTCTGCAGCGGAAGAAAGTGCCGCGCGTTGTCGCAATCTTGATCATTTATGTAGTGTTTGGTGCGCTTCTGGTTCTCGCGATTGGGAATCTGGTTCCTGCGGTTTCCAAGCAGGCAACAGAGCTTGCAAATGATCTTCCTGTTTTCGCGGATAAGACGACGGAGTATTTTTACGATGTTGTTCAGTCTTCGGAGTTTAAAAGCTTCAGGGATGAGCAGCGGGAAATGATTGATACGGTTCAGGAGCGCGTTATTGAGTATGCAAATACCTTGCCGAATAAGCTAACCAATGGTTTAAAGGGATTGCTCGGTATCGTCACCAATATCGCAATCATTCTAGTGACAGTTCCGTTTTTATTGTTTTACATGTTCAAGGATGGACACCGGTTCCCGCATGCTGTTTCCAAGTTCATTCCGAAAGATTACCGGGAAGAGGGGCTTAAAATCCTGAAGGAAACGGGTGAAACACTTTCGGCCTATATCCAGGGTCAGGTGACAGTCGCCTCAGCGGTTGGGATTTTGGCTTTTATCGGCTATTTGATCATTGATCTACGCTATGCATTGATTCTGGCGTTAATCGTCGCCTTCACAAATATTATCCCGTATGTGGGACCGATTATTGGCGGAGCGCCTGCTGTGCTGGTTGGTCTTTTTGATTCACCAACAAAAGCTTTGCTAGTCGTCATCGTCATCCTGGCGGCCCAGCAGATCGAAGGTAACTTGCTTTCGCCGCTTATCCTTGGTAAAACCCTGGATACTCATCCGGCAACGATCATTATTATTTTATTGGCGGCTGGAAATCTGGCTGGTGTACTGGGAATGGTGTTAGCTGTTCCGACCTATGCCGTTTCTAAAACAATCGTCTTGAATCTGGTCCGTTTTTTAAGAGCCAGGAAAAGGGCAACGATTACCACAGAGGCAACATAACAAACATGAGAATCCTGTCATCAGTCTTTGGGCGATAGAGCTTTATTTAAGCTTCTATCGCTTTTTTATTAAGAGTGATGCAAAAGTGAGCGGAGGGATGGTATGAGGAAGCGGAAGTGGCTGCTGTTATTGATGGTTGTTATAATTGCTGTAGTAATCGCGCTTGTAAATAAGCCGAATGAAGCTGATTTTGCGAGTTGGATGGAAGATACTTATGAGGTGCAGTGCCTTGATGAAGTTTGTGACGTATGTCAAATTGAAACAGGCAACGAACAGATCGTCATGCAATCAGTGCAAGGCGGCTTTTCACCCGGAATTTTTGTGGCAAGAATGCATAAAACCTATCGTAATCAAGCTGATCCTTCCTATCATTTAGAGCTGAAAGCATCAGGTTTCCTGGAGAATATAAGGATTGAAAAAGAAACGATGCGAGGCATGCATAAGAGGTAAGTGTTACTTTTTAGCTCCTCTTAGATTTTTTTCCAAATGTTCATTTCCATACTAGAGCTCTTCCAACTGTACATAATATTCTGGGGAAGTCCTTTTTTCCTATCTTAAAAACAGACCATGGAGGACGATGGAATGAGCGGCTCTAAAGAGGAACTGAAAGAACAGCTTAACGTGCTAACAGCTCGCAGGGACCGGATGCAGAAGAATCTTTATGAGGTCGAGAAGGAAATCGCGGAGATCACCAATAAGCTGGCTAAAATGAAATGATGATGACCGTACCAATGAGGAAGCTGCGAAATAGGCGGCTTCTTTTTTACATCCTGGAGGAATATATCCATTTTTGGTGAATTCAATAAGGACGGGAATAATTCAAGATAAGTTGATTTGAAATGTCGAAAATAAAGGGGGCCACGAATTGCGGCACCGTCTAATATGGATGATATCTGTTCTTTCATTTTTGTTTTTCCTTGGAATGTTCTATGTTGAAGTATCGGTCTATTCTTTATTGCCTGCAGACCAGGGTGGAATGAGTTTCTGGAAAGAATTGAAGAATGTTTGGTATCGTTCGATATCGTTTTATGCCATGGTTGCCATTGCTTTTTTATCGATTTATTTTCAATTTATACATAAACGAAAGCAAAAAGTCCCTCCATATATAGAAGGACATGAACGTTCTTAGTTTCCATTTGTTAGTTCTTTTCGATTGGGAGCAAGCGGGGGCTGTTCCAGCCATTTATTTTTTTCCATGATATCGAACCATTTTTTTGTCACCATGAGGTTTTTGAGAACGATGCTTTCATAGGTTGTGATCAGGTCAGTACGCATAGCGGAAGCCAAACCTGTGCCATGATATACTTGCGCAGCCTGGTATAAGAAGCCGGTATGATACATCATCAGCTTATCTGAAAAAGGAGCTTCTGTTGATGTGGTGACTTCTGTTTCCCAAGAACGGGGAACTGGCAGGTTATCTTCGTGCATGATTTTGGCAAAGGCCTGTATTTGTTGGTCAGCTGTTTTCTCAGAATCAGCTAAGAACTTCCTCACTTCTTTAGAGTGGGCAACTTGGCTGAAAGCAATCGACAGAGTTTTCGCCATGATATTCTTTTTTATGTTGAAAGAGATACTGATAATTTCTGTGGCAGATAAACTTCTGCCTTTTCCGAAAATGCCATCTGTAAAATCGGGGCTGACAATAAATTCAGGATTTTTAGCAGGGTAAAATAAAGGATCTCTTTGGAAACTGCCTCTTTCTAGTAATAGTTCGATTGTCTTGTGGTACATTTCTTTTCCATCGTTATCGCATGAATCGTAAAAATCGCGTAAGTCCTTTCTGACAGAAACGCCTAAAGCGGTGATATGGCCAAGCATCCCGTGGAGTGTCATGATATGTAAGTAATTCAAGCAAAAGATGTCAGAGAACAACCTTTTTGCCTCTAAATTGATATCTGCTTCTCCAAATCCTACGGGTACTGGAAATCCTTCATTCTGCAAAAAAGTTACCAGTTGTTTCTTTTGACGAGCGAATTTCGAAATGGCATCCTCGAATATTGCCTTGATCGCTTCATCTTCAATAATGGTGAACATATATTTATTTACTGCGTCGATCATTGTTCCGTTTACATATTCGCCCCATAAGCTTCCAATCTCGGAAGATGTAAGCTGTATTTTATCTTTATCCATGTTTTCACCTCGCTGGTATTATTTCCTCGTTTAAATGAAATATGAATATACCATGTTCAAGATTTTGTTATCGTCTAGAAGCACACTATCCAAAATAAAATTTTTAAAAAGAAATGAACTTTTCTACATAGTTACGACTCTTACATAGGAGCGGGGTGAGGGGATGAATATTGTTCGGCTGGTGAAAAAGGCCAAAAAGGGCAGTAAGGATGCGTTGCTGGAGTTGATTATGGCTGAGAAGGACGCCATGTACCGGCTTGCTTTTACATATATGCGGAATGAGCATGATGCGATGGATGTGCTGGAGGAGATGATTGTCCGGCTGTATGAAAATATCGGCCAGCTGAAGAAGGAAGAGGCTTTTTACAGCTGGAGCAAGACCATTCTTGTGAACCTCTGCAAAACAACACTTCGCAACCAAAAGAAGGTTGTACTGATGGAAAACTGGCAGTCTTCCAAAGAGGAGGAACAGCCTTCTTTCGGATCGAATGTGCAGCCTTTAGAGATCGCCGAGATGTTAGCGATTTTGAGTGAGGATCAAAAAGAAGCGATTCAAATGAAGTATATTCTCGATCTGGATTATCAGAGTATTGCTGATCTGACAGATGTTCCAATTGGAACAGTGAAATCGAGGGTCTTTCAGGGGTTAAGGAAAATGAAGGATCATTTTGGGGGTGAAGGCATTGAAAGAGATAGAGGAAGTGTTGAGTGAGGAGAAGAGGCGCATAGCTGACATGACACCTCCGCAGGATTTCGAAGCGAGGATGCGCAGCGCTCTTGATGCAAAGCCTTCAAGGAAGCCTAAACGCAATAATCCATATATTATGATGGCTGCTGCAGGTGTTCTGTGCTTTATGCTGATCAGCTATAATTACAATGCCTTTGCCTTCTATGGGAAAAAGATCTTCGGTTATGAGGAGATCATGACAGGAACAATGAAGGATTTGAATGATAAGGGCATGGGGCAAATCATTGATAAAAAGACGACATTGTTTGATGGAACAGAGCTGATCATTGACGGAATCATGACGGATGCAAACCAATTGGTTATGTACTATACCTTATCAAACCCACAGGGTATTGCGGATTCACTGGACTATGTCTTTATTTCTGATAAAATTACCGGCTTCCTCACCAATGCCCATGGAGGAGGCAGCATGGAGCTGCTGAATGATGAAGGTACGGAAATAAAAGGGACGATGTATTTTGATCCAGTCAGTCCATTTGCGAAAAAATTGACTTTGCATTTTTGGCAGGGGCAAGAGTACCAAGAGGGGAGCATCACGTTTCCTTATGATCCGAATAAAGCCATGCAGACACAGATAAAACAGTCGATTAAGGAAACAGTAAAGGTTGATAAAGGGACGGTTTCGTTCAAGACGATTACAGCAACACCCACATCGACCGTTATCGAAGGAAAAATGGACGTGGATAATTTTGACCGGATCAGGTTCGGCTTCGAAGGAGTCAAGTTGATTGCAAATGGTAAAACCATCGACAATGCAGGGTATGGTGTAAGGAGCGCTTTTAACGGAAGCAAGTTCGATTTGCGTTTCGATGGTCTGCCAGAAGAGTTGCATTCTCTGGAGTTGGTATTTAATGAGTTTGTCGGCTACCAAAAATTAGAGGAACAGATTCTGGTAACAGAAAGTTCACAGCATGATCTTCATGGGAACGACCTTTGGATTAAGAAGGTTGCTGCTACTGAGCGTGGAATCGAAATCACGATTGAGACAGACGAGAATCTATTGCTTGACGGTGTCTCAGTTCAAAGTGGTGACAAGGTGACTCCTATAAAAACAACCATCGACCAGACATTGGACAAAAAGGGAGATAGAATCACCAGCGAACGGACGATGGTCTTTGAAACGAAGTCCATGCCAGAGTATTTGCTGGTCAAAGGAATCCATTATGTGAAAAAATACAATCAAAAGATTGAGATTCCGGTTGATTAATTGGTGTTGGTGAATAAAAGAGGCATATGTGGGTAGACTTTGTGGCATCTGCTGTGCAGTTATAAACTTTATTGGCGGAAAAATGATTTTATTGGCGGTTTTCACAACTTTATTGGCGAAAAAATGATTTTATTGGCGATTTTCATAATTTTTCTGGCGGAAATTTCATTTTATTGGCGACTTGGAAATTTCGAGCGTTTTTTTCCAGTTCGCTCTTAATAATGCGAGGGCATTGTTCATTCATGGAACAGTGCCTTTGGCATTTAGATGAAATGTCCCCTTCGATTTCTAAAAAGAGATTGACACTCTTATGCGATAGGAGTATTTTATACTTATTCATTTTAATAAAAGGCCTTTATGCTGAATCTTTTGAGCGGGGGAACCATATTTGATAAAGAGACTTTATCTTGGGGTGAATTTTAGCGAATGCAGCTAAAAAGGGATACTCTCAATCCCTAATCCGACAGCTAACTCCGTAAGCCGTGAAGAGAGAAGGGTTAATGATAGGCATTGACCATTCTTGTTTAGGGTGGTCTTTTTGTGTTTTAATGAAAACAATCTGAAATAGTTAGAAGGGGTATTCTTGGCGAAAATTCTTAAAAGGAACTGGTTGAAGCCTGCGCAAATCATTGTATTGTTTTATGTATTTGCTGTGTTGATCTCAGCGGCGCTCCTTAGTCTCCCGATTGCTCTCAAGCCGGGAGTGCATTGGACGTTCATTGATGTATTATTTACAGCAGTCAGTGCCGTTAGTGTAACGGGCCTGGCGGTTGTATCTACTACGGACACCTTTAGTACGCCTGGTGTTTTCATATTGATGTTCATCCTCCAGTTTGGCGGGATTGGAATCATGACGCTTGGTACGTTTTTCTGGATGATATTGCGAAGGAAGATCGGTCTTAAAGATCGCCAGTTAATCATGACCGACCAGAATCAATCGCAGATGTCGGGTCTCGTTAAACTCATGAGGCAAATTTTGGCCATCATCCTCTTGATCGAGGCCGTAGGGGCCCTTATATTAGGAACCTATTTTCTTGGTTACTTCCCGACATGGCAAGAAGCCTATCTCCAAGGCTTATTTGCGGCGGTCAGTGCAACGACGAATGCTGGTTTTGATATTACAGGAAGTTCACTGATTCCTTTTGCGCATGATTATTTCGTGCAAACCATCAACATCATTCTACTCACCTTAGGGGCGATAGGATTCCCGGTATTAGTGGAAGTGAAGGAATACTTTTTGAACCGTAAAAAGCACCATCGATCTCATTTTTCGTTGTATACGAAGTTGACGACATTAACCTTCTTTGCGCTTATGTTTTTTGGTGCATTTGCGATCCTGCTTTTTGAATATAATCATTTCTTCAAGGACTACAACTGGCATGAATCATTTTTTTATGCCTGGTTCCAGTCGTCCTCAACAAGGAATGGCGGGCTTGCGACGATGAATGTGAGTGATTTTTCTAATCCAACTTTATTGCTGCTTTGCTTTTTAATGTTCATCGGTGCTTCCCCAAGTTCTGTTGGCGGCGGCATCAGGACGACTACTTTTGCAGTGGTCATATTGCTGATCATCAACTTTGCAAAAGGACATAATGCGATTAAGGTATTTGGACGTGAACTTCATGAGGAAGATATCCGGAAATCGGTAGTGGTTAGTTTTTTGGCTATGCTGCTCTGTTTTGCGGCAGTGGTGATATTGAACGCGACGGAAAACTTCACGATGATGGAAATCATGTTCGAAGTCAGTTCGGCCTTCGGGACAACCGGCTTGTCGATGGGAATCACTCCTGAACTTAGCACAGCAGGGAAGATTGTCATTATTTCTTTGATGTTCATAGGAAGAATAGGAATTCTATCATTTATCTTCCTGTTCAACCGTGGAAAGCTAGAACCAAAATGCCATTATCCGAAAGAAAGATTGATTGTCGGATAGGGATGCCGGGAAGTATTGGGTGGAAGATGCCCGATGCTTCTTTTTTTATTTTCTTAGAATTAACTAATTATTCACAATATGGTTATAGAAAATGCAAAGAGGCAATTTATAATAGGGAGTGATTAGGTAATGCTGTTATATGACAAAGGAGGTAATCGGTATGAAATTGGATGGAAAAGTGGCGGTTGTAACGGGCGCGGCATCTGGCATGGGAAAGGCGATTGCGGAACTTTATGCTCGCGAAGGGGCAAAGGTTCTTCTCGCTGATTTTAATAGTGATGGTGCTGAGGCCGTTGCACAGGGGATTACCGAAAATGGTGGAACTGCTAAGGCTTTGAAAGTGAATGTGGCGGAATTGGCTGATGTGGAGAATATGATCGATACAGCGGTTCAGGAGTTTGGCACGCTGGACATCCTCGTGAACAATGCCGGCATCATGGATGGCTTTGAGCCGGTTGGTGACATTCTGGATGAAAAATGGGACAAAGTTTTCGATGTGAATACGAAAGGCGTTATGCGCGCGATGCGAAAAGCGATTCCGATTTTCCTGGAGAAGGAAAAGGGGATCATCATTAATATTGCTTCCACCGGCGGGTTCAGCGGTGCGCATGCCGGAGCAGCATACGGTGCATCCAAACATGCGGTGATTGGATTAACAAAGAATACCGGCTTCATGTATGCGCAAAAAGGGATTCGCTGCAATGCCATCGCACCGGGAGCAGTTGAGACCAATATTGGTTCAAGCATGACGAACATCAATGAATTCGGCATGTCACGTGCAGGAATGACCCACTCTTTATCACCTCGAGCCGGCAAGCCGGAAGAAATCGCACAAGCAGCTTTGTTCCTGGCAAGCGACGAGTCCAGCTTCGTGAACGGGACCGTTCTTACAGTTGATGGCGGTTGGACATCTGCATTTTAAACATAAAGATGGCTCCTCTAGGTGATAAGAGGAGCCATCTTCTGTTGATTCCCTCTAGTTTTTGCCTGCATGAGGCCTGTTCTGTAAATACAGCTCGAGGTCTGGGCTGCTTCCTTTTACGATGTCTTCGGCAATAATTTTCGCGAGCATCTGGCTGTATACGGTTCCGTTGTCGCCGAACGCCAGGAGGAAATAGCTGTTCGGAAACTCATCATACACTCCGATAATCGGAAGTCCGTCCGCTGTCCCCCCATAAAATGCCGCTAAATAATACTCAGGTTCAAATTGGATCTCCGGGAACATCTTGTTAAACTCATCCACCAGCTTGTCTCTTTTATGGATCAGCTTGCTGTCCCGGTCTGAGGGTTTATTCGTATTGTCATCAAGACCGCCAACAATGATGCGATTATCTGCCGTTGTCCGCAAGTAGATATAGGGCCGCGCTGTTTCCCATAAAAGCGTGCGGTTATACCAGGAGGATAGCTCGCTGACAGGTTTTGAAGTGACAGTATATGTACTGACAAAGGAAACGAGTTTTTCCTTTTTTAAGTCAATTCCTTCATACCCTGCGGCAAAAATGACTTTACCTGCAGAGATGGAGTGGCCATTTTTAGTGGAAACAATCATTCTGTTCGATTTAGGGTCATGATGATGGCCGTTCATCTCGGTGTTTTCAAACACTTTTATACCTTTACGTGCAGCATGGTCCATTAACGCATGAGTAAATTTAAATGGATTCAGCTCACCATCACCATAGGAGTAGATGGCAGCCTCCCTGCTGAAAGGGTATTTCTGTTCGATTTCTTCTTTCTTGAGAAAATCTACGGTCAATCCTTGCTCTTTTAAAAATTCGTATTCTTTCCTCAGTGTATTGACATCCTCACTGCAGCTGGCTGAATAAAGCGAATCTCTTCGGGTAAATTCACAATCAATCTCAGTCGCTGAAGCTGCCGACTCCATTTCATAGATCGCTTCCTGAAGCAGTGTTAAATGCCTCGTAATATACTTTTTTCCGAAAGAGTTGGCCAGATTTGTGAACATTTTTTCTCCTGAATACTGGATGAGCGCAGTATTCGAACTTGTACTGCCGCCTCCAACATTTCCTTTCTCAATGACAGCCACTTTCAGGCCAGAGTCTGCCAGGTAATAGGCACATTGAGAAGCAGAGCTGCCTCCCCCGACAATCAGGACATCACATTCAAGATCTCCTTCTAACTGCGGATAAGAAGGAGGATCTGGGAAAGTGGCAGGCCAATAATAAGTACCCGACATTACATTCATGTGTTTCCTCCTGATAAAAATGATGTTCATAGTATTTCCATGTGGTGGCGTGGCATTCATGAGAAATAGGGATGCTGCTCATTATGATGAAAATGGTTTTTTAAATCCGAAGTTTATAGTGATTTTTAAAAAATGGATCAGAAAGTACTGATAAAATCGTTTACACATCTCAACAATCACCTGCCTGTTTTGTTTATTGGCGAAAATCTAATTTTATTGGCGATTTCTCAAGGTTTATTGGCGGAAATTTAATTTTATTGGCGATAATGAGCGGTTTATTGGCGAAAAATGATTTTTATTGGCGACTTGGGAATTTCCGCTGATTTTTTCCAGTTGAAGACTCGTGCAGCCACTTTTCATGGAACCTCTAGTCTTCCTATCCGTATATAGAGAAAGGGATAGGGGGATGGATATGAAAAAAGTATTTGAAGTTACATACGAAGGTCATCATATACAAGTGGAGAATACGTGGTTTAACGGGGAAAAGCTTTATGTAGACGGCAAATTGCAGGATCAGAATTTGGGGTTTGCGTTTGATCGGGCGACGTTGAACGGGGTCATTAAAAATAATCAAGGTGAAAACCAGTATATAAAGGTCAGCCTTGGCGGTGCGATCACGGTAGAGTGCCGGATTTTTGTCGACCATGTATTGATTTATCCTGATCATGAGATTCAGTAAAAAACAGAAAGGAGCTTAACTTAGTTGAGCTCCTTTGTCGTATTTAAACCTTTTTTCGATCTTTCTTACTCTGGAAAATAAAGATGGCTATGGCCACAGCAGATGCGAGTACGAAGGCGATGATGGTAATCGTGATGTAAAGCGGGTCATTGTTTGAATCTTCTGGTACGAATCTTGTTGCAATAGGTCCCATGGAGAGGAATAAAGGAATCAATACCGTGAACCAGGTTTTAGTATAGAGAGCGGCACCAATGAAAATGGCGGCGCACAGGACAATGATCAGGATGTTTTGCGCTGGCGTTGCGACGAAGACCTCTTCGAATTCCTGTGTTTTGTACCATAACATCAATGCGACCATGATTCCGGTTACGATGAAGGAGATTCCGATAAATATCACGTAACCCCATTTAGAATGAAAGAATTTCGGCATAATTTTGAATAAGAATGCGCCGTAAACCAGGATGCTGATGGAGCTGATGACCAGCGCGAACCAGATGGTCCCTTGCGATACGGAAAAAGTTCCTTCAATGGCAGGGCCGATACTCATGTAAGCTGCCAGCAGCAAGATCATCAAGGGAACCAAGCCAGCAAGCTGTCGATAATCGGTTTTCATGGATTCGCCAATGCTCTTCATATAATTCTTCGGACTGTCCCCGATGATATGGCTGACATCCTTGCCGGCTGCTTCCGCCTCCATCAAATGGACCTCAAGTTCTTCGGTGATCTCATTGATTTCCTGGTCGTTTTTCCCTTTTGAAATTAAATACATTCGCAGTTCCACTAAAAATTGCTCTGCTTGTTTCGAAACACTCACTTTATTTCCCCCTTTTATATAGGCTCTTTTTCACGTTGAAATCGGCTTTAGGATTTTAACAACTATCATGACGAAAATAGCCTTTGTTCAATACATTGTTCACCGAGGAGCTCAGTTGCGCCCACCGAAGGATGAATTGCTCCAATTCCTGCTCGCCTTTTTCCGTCAATGAATAATATTTCCGTTTCGGCCCAGCAGTCGATTTCCTTAATGTTGTGCTTACGAGACCCTCTTTCTGCATCCGCAGCAGAAGGGGATAGATCGTTCCTTCGCTAAAAGAATGAAAGCCATAGGACTCTAATTTGGCAGCCAGTTCATACCCATAAATTTCGCCCTCTTTGATGATGGACAAAAGGCATCCATCGAGAATCCCTTTAAGCATTTGCGTCGTATCAGCCATCTGACGGGCTCCTTTCAGTAACTTGAATTGCGAAGTATTTAGGTACTTATTTTGCATGGTAGCTGAAGCGGGTAAGTGAAATATGCTACCTTGTATTACAAGACATTTGTGTAAAAAAAAACAGGATCTTATTTTACAAGACATTTGTGTAAAAAAAAGGATCTTATTTTACAAGACATTTGTATAAAAAAAAGGATCTTATTTTACAAGACATTTGTATAAAAAAAACAAGATCTTGTATTAAAAGATAATTAGGTGAAAAAATTTTCCTATGTATTGCAAGACCATTGTGTAAATCAGTACCTTGTATTGCAAGATATATTTTTACTATACATGAAGGTATCTTGCAATGCAAGGGTTATATAGTAGATGTTTTCCAATTAATGTTCTAACCGGTCGTCCAAACTATGTCTATGCCTGCCATTTTGTGGTATCGTGGAAGTAACGATAAGCAGTTAGGGATGAGTATTTTGAAGAAGAAACTAATTTTAAGCTTTAGCGTGCTGGTTCTTTTAGCAGCTTGCAACACGGAGGACTCGTATACCCACTGGACAGATAGTACGGATAACCAAATCCAGCGTCTGGATGATGCGGGGATAAAATATGAAATCAGAGAAGGCGAGATCTGGGTCCGAGATAAGGATTTGAAAAAAGCAGTGGCGTGTTGCTCTTAGGGAATCTGTCTTTTTATAAATAACTGATTATTCTAATAGTTAAGATGTGGAATGTCTATGATTGTAAGTCTGGGCGATGGGTGGACGGGCTTTGTCCAAAGGGGGGAAGTTAATAATGATGCTGGAAAAAATGGAGCCGATTTCGATTGCAGCGATTCAAGAGATGGGCATTGAATCTGTCGTGGATTGGTTTGAAAGGCATAGTGAATATTTCTATCGTCTTGGCTGGTGTTATACTCACAACTCGCAGCAGTTGGAGGAACTTTTTTACCAGAGTATTCTGAAGGTGCATAAGGAATGGCCGCGGTATAAGGGAAATTCAACATTCAAGATGTGGGTCACGTCGAATTTTATTCAAAACATCCGAGGGCTTTCTGCTGATCGAAATGTGCAAGATTCGGAGGGTACGGAACCAGCCTCGGATGTAATTGCTGCCATACATCAACTGGCGGGCGTTGAAAAGGATGCGTTTGTTCTTACATATGTAACAGGCCTTACCCTTGAGGAAACGGCTCAAATCCTTGGTGTTAAGGATGAAAAAATAAAGCAATCATTGTTCTTGGGGATTCAGACGGTAAGAAAACAAGTAGATGGAATCGACTATCATGGCTGTGAGCAGTACCAGAAGCATTATATCGATTACCTGGAAAAATGCATGGAACGTCCGGAAAAGATAGAGTTCGAGATTCATCTTTACAATTGCAGTGTTTGTCAGGAAGATTTGGCCAGCTTCCAGGAAGTCGCGATGACGAGATTGAACCATGTTGAAGGAGTCAATGACCTGGAAGTAAATCCTCAACTAATGGAGAATGTCAAAAAGAGATTCGCAGATCAGAAGGAACATAGACAGAAAAAGAATAAAAAGCTTAAAAGATGGTCCCTTGGCTTTGCAAGTGCATTAGCTATTATTATTGCGATTGGCTTCATTACCGGTGCGTTTCCAAAGGCCTATTATGCCTGGACGGAAGATGATGCGCAGTTACGCGCCTTCCTCCAGGAGGGTTTTGGCCAGAGGCTGAATCTGGAAGCTGAAAGTGGCGGGGTGAAGGTGAAGATTAAGGGCGTGGTTGCGGATGATATCCAGACGCTTGTATTCTATGAAATTCATGACCTGAAGGAAGACAAGCAGTATTTCATGACTTTTGAGGATGGATTGGCAGTCGTGAACGAATTTGACATCATGAATCGTGAATCCTATCCACGCTACTCTTTTCCAGATGTCGAGGCCGAGATGAACAAAAAAGAGAGGAATGTCTTCTATGGAAAGGTAGCCCTAAGGCCGCTAAAAGAGGATCAGGGGGAAATCGAGTTAAGGATCACCAGGCTTCAAAGACTGGCTAACGATGCTTCATTGTCATTCGGCTTTACTTCCGGTGATTATAAGGCAGGGGATTGGAGCTTCAAATTCCCTGTAACGAAACAGGCTGCCACTGAATACGAAATCAATGAACAAAAAGAACTCGAGGGTGTCGCCATCAGACTGGATAAGTTGATTGTAGCCCCAACTAGCACTCTATTACAGTTTGGCATTAATACTGAAAACGAAGAGAAGAGGCTTGATTTCCTCAATTTCAAATCGCTAGAGGTGAATGAAAAAAAAGTGAAGTCCGACCGGTATGGCAGCCACTTTTTGGATTACCAGCTGGACAGTGACTGGACTGCTTTCCAGGCATATTTCGACCCGCTCTATGGTGAGAAAGTCAAAGACATCAGAGCCAATTTAGACTCGATCTATCTATCGATTGTAGATCATAAGAGCATCGAGCTGAGCGGGACATTCCCGCAGGAGATTGAATATGCAGGCAGTACCATCTCTATTGATAAGACCAAAGTTGGTCAGTCTATCGAAGTGACCGTACGGAGTGATGATCTGGAAAATCGGGTATTTGAATCCCTTCACATGGATTTAGTGAATGACAAAAATCAGCAATTCAATGTAACCCATATGGAATCCAAATCAGTAATTGTTGATAAAGACGGCGTCGAATATGATATGCAAACCGAACGAGTCGATTTTGAAAAATTAGAGGAGCCACGCTATTTCGTCACAGAAATGACCATGAAGGTAGATAATGTTGAAGAGAAATCCATGAAACTCCTAATTACCGGTTATAACAGCTTGAAGTACATGGATGAATCTTGGGACCTGGGGACGGTTCTGGTGTCCGAGGATAATAAGTAACATGTATTTTGAGGGACGGGAAACTGTCCCTCTGTTTAATCGGAAAAACTTAGGGATGTGCGACATGGGGACGGTTCTGTTGTCCTGGAGAATAGTGTTTTTCTTCCATGTCCTGTTATTCATCTCTCGAGAATGAGCTGTCTGTTTTTACATGAAAAGCAAATGAGTGGAGGGTCCATTTGAAAAAAATAAAGTTAACATTAGTGATTAGTTTAATTGTCTTGTCACTTTTGGTCCTAGTATCGATAATTTTCACTTCCGGCATCAACAGAGATGTAGTGGGGATGGGAGGATTGGCTGTAGGATTCATTTTAATTTTGCCATCTGTAAAAATCCATCGACTGCTATTCTTCGGAAGTCGTGCTGACCAAACGGTAATGTTTCCTGATGAACATTTACAAAATAAGTTAAACAGACAAATAGAGCAAGAAGAACGAAATAAAGGGGAACGCAAAACAAACACAGTCATTGATTCTCTTGGCTATTCAGGAATGGTATTAATCATTATATCTTTATTTGTTGTTACTTAGATTAATTAATAGATAGTGGTACGGAATTTAGGGACTGGAGAACCGTCCCTCTGTCTCGTGAAATGAAGGAGGATTTTCTGTGGGTTTCGTTGCATGGATGATTGTCGCCTGTGAAATTGCGTTTTGGATCGTGATCATTCTGGGGCTGACGATTCGGTATGTTTTTAAGAAAAACAAGCTCAGTATCATTTTCTTTGCTTTGACACCGTTAATTGATCTGTTGTTGCTGACCCTTACTAGTTATGACATGTACCGTGGGGCAACGGCTACCATTGCCCATGGGATCGCGGCCATTTATATTGGTGTTTCGGTTGCCTATGGAAAAAGCATGATCAACTGGGCGGATTCGCGTTTCCGATATTATATACTGCGAAAGGGTGAAAAACCTCAACGGTTGAAGGGCAGTGAGTTTTCCCGGAACGAAAGGAAAAACCTGTTCCGCCATTATGCTGCGTTCCTGATTGGAGGCAGTATGCTCGGTTTAATTGTATTCCTGATCCAAGACTCGGCAAGGACGGAGAGCCTTTTCGCTGTCCTAAAAACTTGGGGATTTATTCTGGTCATTGATACCGCGATAACAGCGAGCTACTTCATTTGGCCGAGAAAGGACAAAGCTACAAAAGCTGTGTGATGAAATGGGGATGATGGTGTCCCTGGAATAGTGACGATATGCGAATTTGCCATGTTAACCAGGAACATTATCATGAGTGACGAATTGAAAAAGCATGCCCATACATTAGGGATTACGAGCTTCTTTTTCTAAAAATCTAATCCCCTCGATACATCCTTTAACAAGTAAAAATGTAAACGAAAGAACACTGAATGTTATATATCCATTCCAGCCTTTACTATATTTCACTAACTTTGTATTTTTTTCAAGCCAGTTCTCAACAAGCGTCATTGGTGCGCTAAAAAGAAACACGCTCAAAGCAGCTTTCAATGGTTTCATTTTATCGGTGAATTGATTGTACATGACACATGATAAAGGAAATAATATGTAAAGAAACACGATGTTTGAATCGAATAATTTAGGAAGATAGCGATGTGGATATTGCATATATTTAGTTTTGATCAGCGGTCCATCAAATATTGTAGAAACAAACGTTTTTATAAAAAAGATAAGGAACCAGTCCTTTATATTTCTCTTCTTGCGTGATAAAAAAAATAGGCTTCCAACTAATCCAATTATGGTCAATATGTTCAATATTGTCCTGTCCTTCATCTTACAGACACCTCCTTTGAATAAGGTGTCCTTTTTCTAAGCGTATTATGAAAATAGTTTCGAGTCTTATGGCAAGGGACAGTTCTTTTTGCGACGAGAGAACCGTCCCTTTTCTTATTGTGGCAGTACCCTATTTTGCATTTGAATCTGGTTGATGAATGCCAAAGATATTTCCTTCTGTATCTTTATAGTACCCCTGCCACGCCATGCCAGGCAGAGCATATTTAGGCAATGCCACTACGCCGCCATTATTAAGGATCTTTGTTTCCGTCACATCGTAATCTTCTACGCCCATTGTACAGGCATATCCATTTAAAGGCTGGTTTGCTTCTGGAGGGGGACCTTGACGTTGCATTAAAGCTCCATTAATTCCAGGCTCATCCTCACCACCAGTCACCGCCCCAAAATAGGGCATGCCAGCGTATTCGCTGTAATCTTCAAATGTCCATCCAAATACTTCACCATAAAACTTTTTTGCACGATCCATGTTATCTACATGTATTTCGAAATGTACTAATCTTCCCATGATTACCTCCTAATTATAAAAACAATCTCTAGAATGTATTTTTCTATAAAGCTGTTGGGCACTCCTTCTCCATTATGGTATTAAATTGATGAATTATACTTTTATGCCAGGTGCTAGACTAAGCTTTTTTCGCAGGGAAGGTGTTGAAGGAATCATGAATAAAACTTGTATCGCAAAAATATATAATGAATAAATGGATTCGGACAAATACTGCCATACGAAATTGGAACTATAAGGTGCTGATTTTTTGAATAGGAATAAAAATTTGAATGTAGTCATTTTTGCGCTTTTCTGTTTGCTTATAGTTCTATTTGTGCATGTGATACTTCACACCAAGGTTTATGTGGTTTTCAGCGCTAGTCTTGGTTCGGTCTTCATGATGGGTCTGATTATCTTCCTCATTGTCTTCCTCTATTTCAATGGGTAAGACTATTGGTGAAATGTTCCAATTATAGGTCTTAAGGCTGACTCCATATTAAAGCTGCAGCCTGTTAATTGATCGTAGGTTAAGGCTTATGATTAACCTATAATCAGTTGGAGGCGAAATAATATGAAAAAAGTGATGGGTTTTGGTGTAGCGGCAGTGTCTGCGGTTTTATTGTTGTCAGGTTGCAATAACATGATTTTTGCGAATAGCGCTAGTGATAATGAAGTCGTTGTCGAGAAGGACAGTGCCAAGGAGCTTGAGGTTGTTCTGAATTTTGGAGCCGGTAAAATGGATGTGGCGGACGGTGCGGGTGAATGGGTTAACGGGAACGCAATCTATGAGCCAGAAAAAATGAAACCTGAAGTTTCCTATGACCTTGACGGGAAGGTTGGCAAGGTGGAGATTTCTCAGCCGGACTATTTTAAAATTGGCAAGATGAAAAATGAATGGGATCTGAAGCTGAATGAGGATGTTCCACTAGACCTTGTCGTAAATGCCGGGGCATCAGACACCAATCTTGACCTGAAGGGATTGCAGCTTTCAAACCTTGAAGTGAACGCAGGGGTTGGTGAAATAACCGTTGATCTCGGAGGAGATTGGAAAGAAAGTTTTGATGGGCGGATTTCATCTGGAGTAGGGCATATGACCGTTATTCTTCCTAAGGATATCGGAGTAAGAGTCAGCGTAGATAAAGGAATTGGCTCAGCGTCATTTGAAGATTTGATTTCAAAAGGTAATGGAACTTATGTAAATGAAGCTTACGAAGATGCAAAAATAAAAATCGATTTGGACGCCGACATTGGCGTTGGTGAAGTAACGTTTAAAACGGAGAGATAATGAAAGCAAGCGAACAGCTACGGGTTTCACGAAATGTGAGACAGCGGAGCCGTTCGCTTTTTCTTGGACTGGGCAGGGAGTTTGAAGGGAGCTTTCCACTATGTATTTCTAAGAACGGTGATGAATCCATCCAAAATCTGATGGCTTATTTTAAACCCTTTGCTTTTGTAAAAATGGAGGGCAGCATCATTCCCGTTGGACACATAGATGAACTGGTCATGAACATCGTGCTGGGAGTCGAGCCATTCCTTTGATTTTTCATAAAGGACGGATCCAATGCCCATGCTGCGGTACCCGTCTTTGATATAGAACTGCGAAAGGCAGCCGACATCATTGCCTTTCACCGAGTCCATGTCAAAGAAAGTAGCAAACTCATTTGAATACACTTCCTTTGGGGATACATTGATATACACGTAACCGACAACTTCATCGCCATCAATCGCGGCTATGATTTGATTGGCTTTCGCGTTTTTAACCGATGGGACCAGTCTCGTTTCAAAGCTCATGCCATCGAAGAGCTCAGGACGAATCGTCGCTAATGATTTCTGGTAGACCATCAACTCGTTGCAGAGATCTTTCACAGTGCTAATCTGCTCTTCAGGTACAAGCTCATAAGTAATTGCCATCATCCAACTTCCTTTCTTTCAGAATCCTTAATCGGATTATACCGCGAAACATCGATTTCTTGATAACCAAAAGGTAATAGACAGCCTATTAATTTTTCTTAGAGATAGCTTGTCATGATTAGGTCACATGGTTCATAAACTCTATCAAAAGGGGGTGTAGAGTTGAACCGTGTTTCCAACAGAGTGGATTATTATCTTAAAGACAAATGTCTCTTAAGTGCCAGCGTAAAGCAGTGGGAGCAATATATTTCTGCCTTGCGGGCCTGCAATACGGTCACGATCAATAAAAAGGAATACATGGTAGATAAAATAAATATGGTTCACGATCCTGCAACCATCGTGCTGAAAGTCAATATTCAGCCATTGAAAGTTTATAACTAAGTATCCTTTATGGATGCTTTTTATTTTTTAAGGATTTCAAACATGAAATTATGGGCACTGCAGAACCTACAGAATTTATATGGGGTATTTTGAATATGTACCCGAAAAGAGCGGGAACCGTGGATTTCGGTCACAAGTTGGAGGAACATGTGCTCGAAAAGAGGAGAAGCCATGGATTTCGGTAACAAGTTGAAGGAACATGTGCCCGAGAAGAGTGGGAACCGTGGATTTCGGTCACAAGTTGAAGGAACATGTGCCCGAGAAGAGTGGGAACCGTGGATTTCGGTAACAAGTTGAAAGAACATGTGCCCGATAAGAGGAGAAGGCAGGGATGTCGGTAACAAGTGGGAGGAACATGTGCCCGAAAAGAGTAGGAACCGTGGATTTCGGTCACAAGTTGAAGGAACATGTGCCCGAAAGGAGGAGGAGCCCGAGATTTCGGTAACAAGTTGAAGGAACATGTGCCCGAAAAGAGGAGAAGCCATGGATCTCGGTAACAAGTTGAAGGAACATGTGCCCGAAAAGAGAAGAAGCTCGGGATTTCGGTCACAAGTTGGAGGAACATGTGCCCGAAAAGAGGAGAAGGCAGGGATTTCGGTCACAAGTTGAAGGAACATGTGCCCGAAAGGAGGAGGAGCCCGAGATTTCGGTCACAAGTTGGAGAATCATGTGCCCGAAAAGAGGAGAAGGCAGGGATTCCGGTAACAAGTTGGAGGAACAACAGAGCTGTATTTATAAAGAAAAGCCGGAACAGCGTTGATCCAGGAGGATGAGCGTTTTTTTGTGGTTGTATGGGTGTGGTGCCGTTGATTTTGTTAAAATATTGGGTAAGGACTTAGATGTTATGAAGTAAAGCGATGGAGGAACTGATGGAGACGAAATCAAAAGCAACGAAACCCTTGGTATATAGAATAGGAATGATCTTGATCATCGCATCTTTTATCGTTTGGGTGATGCCTCTTGGAATTCCCTTTTTGCCCATTTCGGGAAAAATAAAAGCAATCAGTATCACAAGTGCTCTCGTCATGGCAGAGGTTTTATTCTGGGTCGGGGCTTTAATGGTGGGCAAAGAAGCAGCGAGAAAAATTAGGACAGCTATTAACCCGAAGAACTGGAAGAAAAGAAGGAATGGAGGCAGGCAAGAGGATGGTGAGTAAGCGGGTTAGGATTGTTGCAGGGAAGTGAGGAGAAACAATGAATACAAAAAAGGCATTGTATCTTCTGGGTGCAATGGACTTATTGCTTTTCATCATGCATTTGACGGATTACTTCTTTTTATTCTTAAAGCCAACGGGATATATCATTCCATTAACAGTGAATTTTTTGGTGTTAGCAGCAGTCGCCTATCGTTCAACGCAACTTAGAAAAAGGTTGTCGATTGTTGGTATGATCGTCATTTTACCGGTGTTACTGTTCCATAGTTTTATGGTCATGCTATGGGATTATAGCTATACGAAGATTGATTCTCCATGGAACAAGCAATCTATCACGATTGAATACAGACTTTTCTCATTAGGCGAATCGACTTACCAGTACCATTTTTACAAAACAAGGTTTGGGATAGTGGGCAAGCTCCTTGATGAACAATCGATCACAATGGTCATACAAGGTACTGAACATCCAGGGCTGGAGGCCGAAGAAATCCTTGGCGTTGACCGAGCTGAGTGGGTCACCGAAAACACGATACGTTTTCCTGCCTGGCAGGAGATGAAGGAAGTGCATCTTGGTGGTTCCGAATCAGCCAGGGGTGAGAAAAAGAATATAGAAGGAACTGAAAAAGAAATTTTAGAGGAGATCGAAGTTTTCATTGAAAAAGTCGAGAATCAAGAAGACGGCCACACAATCTATGTGAATGGAAACCGGCTGGTCACACGCTATGATGAAGCAGCAGATGAGAGCTGGATTGAGGTAACGAGTGAAGGAGAACAGGGGTCGATACCGCGGCAGCAGTGTACCCGCATCGTACCAGATGAAGAGCGTGGTTATTATATGCTGGAGGAATGTACCCATCGTTGGGAATATCCTTTGTTTCCGCTGGAGAGCTCGTGATGTTAAGCCTATAAAGAAGCTAGGTAGATTATAAAGGGAGTGGGTCTTGTTGTTTGTTGGTCGAATATTATATTTATTGGGGATGGCCTTCGTTTTCTTTAGTATCGTTGTAATCATTATGTCTTTTTTTTCAAATGGCGGCGGAGATCTAGTCATTCCATTATTCGCTTTGCTAAATGGTTTGATTGCCATGGGTGTAGGAGATATTGTGATAGATGTGAATCATCGACAAAGAGTGGAAAAGATGAAGTGAACGGGGACACAGGAACGGTATTGGTGTTTTAGGAAACGTTAGGGACGGGCGAACCGTCCCTTTATGCTTGTCTCCACTTGTTTTGGAAAAACAGGACATTACCAATGATGAAAAAGAGGATGGAGGCGAGAATGAATACTTCCTCGTTTCCAATCTTTCCGATAAAGTAGAACATTGTAAAAGATACGAGTGCAGTCACGATCAAGCTGAGTTTGGGCTTTGTTTTTACATTAAGGACAGCCCATAGAGCTGTAATAGCTGTGATGAAAAACAGAATCCAAGCCAAGATATCACCTCATATGATTTGATATTTATTATTGTACCATATATTAACAGTGAATTCAGTTCACCCTCAGCAGGGAACAAACCAGGCGAAGTCCTCATAGTATAATCAGGTGAAATGTGACCTGCCTGGAGGGAAGAAGTATTATGATGCCTAATGGAATGTATTCACAAGGAGCGCAAAATGGGCCAATGAACGTGGTTGTCGTTGAACCGTTCGTCTATGCTGCACTTCGCAATCTTATTGGAAAAAGAGTCGTCCTGGATACAAAGCGCGGATCTGTCAGTGGAATCGTGAGGGATGCCAAGCCTGACCATGTGGTGGTCCAGGAGCATGATTCCACCTTTTTTGTGCGGATACGTGAAATTGTCTGGATCATGCCAGAGAATTAAAGGGAAGCAAAGGGAATGACGTCCCTTTGCTTCTTTCCGTTTGTGGATTCTTGTCTATACAGAAATCTCTCATCATGAATAGAATAATGAGAGTGTCTTCATGCAAGGAGGTTAGACAAGAATGAAGCCAGGAAAAACCAATCAGACATACTCAAACAGGGTGCTGCGAGCCGAGTTTGATGATTTCTGGAAGACCACTGTGACGAAAAGCGGCTATGTGAAATATACAGCCTTGAAAAATAAAGCAAGAGTGGACCTGATCCTTTCTGATGGTTCAGATAGGATTGCTTTGTTCCCCAAGAATGGGTACGTGCTTGTGGGCAGCGGAGGAACAAGCCACTTTAGCAAGCCGCATATTACGATTATTCCTTAGGTTTTATTTGTAGTCTTTTTTAAGACGTGAAACGCACCTGCGATTGCTAGATAGAGCTAGCATTCGCAGGTGCGATTTTTTTATATTTATAATAGGTGTGGAGTTGGACCCAGTTGCTCAAATTTTCATAGTGTCCCGAAATCAGTGCTTCCGAAACAGGCTGAAAATGGTCACGACCAAAATGACACCGGACAGCACATAAGAAGCGGTGCTGACTGTCGGGTAGGAGGCAGCATTTTTCACACCAATTCCAATAAAGGCCCAGACGAAAACGAGCGGATAGATACGGTCGTCATGTTTATGTTGAAAATAAATGGCCAAGGTTGTAGCAACCACGAGCATGATCAGTGTCCAGGCGACATCCGAAAGACCGAATCCATTCCAGCCGATATCCTTTAAGAAATAGCTGATATTGGCGATAGTGGCGACGCTGATCCAGCCTAGGTAGACAGAAAAGGGAAGGAGATCCCACACAGAATGGTCTTCATTTTTGATGACATGGTAAAGCCTGATGAGAGTCAACAGCAATCCGATCATCACGAAAACCGTCAACAGGAAAAACTCGTAGTGCCATAATAGGATCCAGGCGATATTAAGGACGGAGCTCAGCAGATAAAGCGGTGTGGCCTTTTCGTAAACCGGCAAATCCCTCCTGGAAGCAGGGAACTGCCTGATTGTCCAGATGAACAATAAGATGTAAATCAATCCCCAGATGCCAAAAACATATCCCGCCGGAGTGAATAGCACATCCAGCTTATCCGAAATTTCCCCGGTCGTCTGCCCGTTGATTGGAAGAATATTCGCAAGCGCATTGACCAGTACCACGAGCATTGTGGCAATCAGATTCAAGATAAAACGTCCCATTTCCATCCCCAGCCTTCATTTTAGTAGTTTGTTTATATTATTCCACTTAAGACAAGTGCATAACTACATTTAGCCTTTTGGGCAGGGGATAAACATTTGGGTGTGTTTATGGTGGGAAGCTGTTTTTATAAAAGTTTATTTTCTGCTTAATGTTGGATATTTATGGTAAGGTATATGGGAGGAGGGATTGTGTTGAGATTTAAGATATTTAGAATTCTGCATCTAGTCTTGATGGGTGCTATTACTATACCAATCAGTATTTTTATGGCGGCAGGGGCAATTGGTGAGAACTACACAGACAGCTATTTTGTCGAGCCTGGCTTCTTAGTGTTTATTTTGATCTGGTTAGTTGGTGCCGTTCTTTCTTTTACCAAAAAAGGTGCGAAATTTGGGTTGGTCATTAGTGCATTGCCTCCATTACTTTTCCTGGGGACTATTACTTACACTGTTATTAGTGGCTTTTTTATTTGAATAGTAATGATAGAATGTTTCACGTTCAGGGCTTTTTGCTCTGAGCGTTTTTTTAGGTGGACATCAGGGTTGGTAAGGTCTCATCCCTTTTTAATCAAACGTTTGATTAAGAAGAATACAGTAAACTGTTTTCTCTTTTTTAACAGGATAAATTACTTAATATTGTATCATTTACAATACTGTGTGTCATACACTATAATGAGGATAGGAGTTGATACAATGAGCAATGTGAATGAAATGGTCGATAAATTACTTCAGGAATTGCGCCGGGGCACGATAACGATTGCTGTATTGAGCCAACTTGAAAAACCTCAGTATGGATATTCCCTCGTCACAATACTTGCCGATAAAGGAGTACAGGTGGAGGCAGGTACCTTATATCCATTGCTTAGAAGGTTGGAAAAGCAGGGATTGCTGATTAGTGAGTGGGATACGAATGAAGCGAGGCCCCGGAAGTTTTACTTGCTTAGTGCGTTTGGAAAAGACATTTATATAAAGTTGCTCGATGAATGGAAGAAGATGGCCTCTAGTATGGATGCGCTGATCAAAGGGGGAGGAACGGAACATGGAGATGATTGATAAGTATATTTATGCTGTAACCCACAGGCTTCCGCAGTCTCAGAGAGCAGATATTGCGCAGGAATTGAGGGGCTTGATTGAAGACATGCTCGCGGAAAGGACAAATGGCCATCCTGTTGACCAAGAGGATGTGGAAAGTGTACTGATTGAGCTGGGCCACCCGAAGGATTTAGCTGACAAGTACCGTGGGTCGAAAAGATACTTGATTGGACCTGAGCTCTACCATTCATATATATCTGTACTGAAAATAGTCTTTTTTGCTTTGCTGGTCGCCATGAGTGTCGTGTTCATCATTGAATCAATAATTGAACCACGTTCGGTGATTGAACATCTTTTCGGTTATGTTACGTCAGTGATCAGCGCCAGCATGCAGGCGTTCGTCTGGGTAACGATTGGATTTGCAATTGCTCAATATAAAGGGGTAGCCCCAAATGTTGGAATTGCCGAAAAGAGTGACAAGTGGTCTCCGTCAGACCTTCCGCCAGTTCCTGATCAGAAAAAGCGGATCAAGCGAGGCGAAGCAATCACAGGAATCGTTTTTTCAATCTTATTCCTTGTTTTCCTTCATTCTTCCAACCACGTATTTGGAGTCATGATGTTTGAAGATGGGGAACTAGTAGACGTTATTCCGTTTTTAAACAGTGTCCGCATAGAACAATTCATCAACATCATCTATATCATCGCAGTGATTGGGATTGTAAAAGAAGGACTAAAGCTGATCATCGGAAAATGGACGAAAAAGCTAGCAGTGTATAATTTCATTCTGAATGCAATCACTTTAATCCTATTTTCCTTCTTGTTTAAGGACCAAGCGATCTGGAACCCCGACTTTATGCAGGAATTAAACGAAGTAAGCAGAACCGATTTAAACCAGGATACGTACGAGCTAATCAAAACCATCTGGACGCAATCCAAAACATGGGTCGTGATTGGGTTTACAATCGTTTTGATTATTGATACAATATCCGGATTTTATAAAGCATATTTGAAATGAAGTACCGGGACACGGTGCTTCTTTTTTCTCTCTTTATGGCAGTTTGGGTAATTTTTATGCCATTAAATTTCAATAGTTTGAATATAAGTTAAGATAAAGAGAGTGATCCTTTTTACATAGGAGGTTCTTATGGACGATAAAATCGTGGTCATTACAGGAGCTAACTCTGGTATTGGCAAGGCGGCGGCTATCAAGTTTGCAAGTGAGGGGTACACCGTCGTAATGGCTTGCCGCAACCTTGAGAAGGGCAAGTGTGCAAAACAGGAAATAATAGAATCATCTAAGAATCCACATGTCGACCTACTGCAGCTAGATATTCCTTCATTCAAATCCATCCGTCAATTTTCCACAATGCTTAAAGACAAATATCCTAAACTAGACATTCTGATTCACAATGCAGCCTATTTAAATCATGGAGAGAAACAATACTTGCTTAGCCGGGACGGAATCGAGCTTTCTTTTGCCACGAATACAGTCGGCCCGTTCCTGCTCACAAGAAAATTGATTGGTATGCTTGAAAAATCGGAGGATGCACGGGTCCTTCACTCCTGTACGACGAATATCAGGCATTTTTTCGATCCGAAAAGGAAGATTGAGTTCGATAATCTTCAGGGAGAGTTCAAGGACGAAAGACCATACAGCACGTATAAATTTTACGGCGATACTAAAATGGCGTTGTTGCTGATGACTTTCAAAATGGCTGAAGAATTGAGGGGCCATGGGATCAGCGTCAATGCCGTGCAAATTCCAGCTATTAAACTTTCAAAAGAAACCATAAATAAATTACAGTCAGGCTGGAGATTCGCGGCCAGGATCCAGAATGTGTTCAGCGCACCTCGTGAAGCGATGGCCGACACTTATTACCACATATGCACATCCGATGAGTTCAAGACTGTGACAGGCAAGCTGATCAATGATAAAAGAAAGGTGATGGAGTCCTCACATTATTCTGCAGGACTTACACAGGATATCAAGCAGCTGATGGACCAAAATGTTTACCCGAAATACGCAGATGACCAGGAGAATATCGGGAGAGTCTGGGATCTGTGTGTCAGCCTGACGAGAGATCCTGTAAGCTTGTCGTAGGCCGGCATCTCTATTTAAATGAAACCTTTTCAGAAAATATGCGTACCATTAGATAGGGTCCCAACGCTGATTCCTGGGGAGGCAGGTAATGGTTACAACGATTTTTTTCACAGTGGTTATGTTGATTCCGATCTATGGCTTGTTGATTTGGACCTATTATTGTCCTGAAGAAAGCATCTTGTTCGGCAGTCGATGGATGTATAGAGAGGAGCCGGAGATATCGAGGAAAGCCATTAGGTATACTAAGTTCATAGCCATGGCTTCGATGATTGCAATCCCTTTTGCAGTCGCAAGCATCATCCTTGAAATCTATGTTCTTAGATTAGTATTAGTGGTGATTCCGATTGTGATGATATTTGGAGCTCTTAAAATTTTCACTAATGATAAAGATTAGTAGAACGGCGTAATCCAGGAGGATTTGCGCCTTTTTTGTTGTATTTAAAAGGGGTGCCGTCCCCATCAACTGGATAGTTGAGACAAATAATAACAGGGTACCGAACAAGGTGAACGGTGCCCTTATGCGAATGATTTTATCTCTATAAGGGTACGGAACGAGTTGAACGGTGCCCTTATGCGAGTGAATTTAACTCTATAAGGGTACGGAACGAGTTGAACGGTGGCCTTATGCGAATGATTTTATGTCTATAAGGGTACGGAACGAGGTGAACGGTACCCTTATGCGAGGAATTTTATCTCTATAAGGGTACGGAACAAGGCAAACGGTACCCTTATGCGAGGGATTTTATCTCTATAAGGATACGGAAAAAGATGAACGGTACCCTTATGCGAGGGATTTCATCTCTATAAGGATACGGAACGAGTTGAACGGTACCCTTATGCGAGGGATTTCACCTCTATAAGGATACGGAACGAGTTGAACGGTGCCCTTATGTGAATGATTTCATCTCTATAAGGATACCGACTGGCAACGATACAATGAAGTACGAAAGACAAGGTGGACAATATGGAAGATACTATTAAAATTGAAAAAATGTGCGCAGATGATTGGGAAGAAGTGAGGGCTATTTACCTTGAGGGGATTGCTACTGGACATGCAACTTTCCAAAAGGAAGCTCCTTCATGGGAAGAATGGGATCTCGGCCATAATGCGGAATGTCGGATTGTTGCGCGTTTAGATGGAGCTGTTGTGGGATGGGCAGCGGTAAGCTCGGTATCCAGCAGGACTGTTTACGCAGGTGTTGGGGAAGTCAGTGTGTATGTTAGTCAGAGATATAATGGCAAAGGGATAGGCAGCCTGCTATTAAGGTCATTGATCGAAAAAAGTGAGCAGAGTGGGTTTTGGACTTTGCAGTCTAGTATATTCCCTGAAAACATAGGCAGTCTTAAATTACATATAAACCATGGTTTTCGCGAGGTAGGGAGGCGGGAGCGTATTGGTAAAATGGATGGTGTATGGCGGGATACGATTTTACTGGAAAGAAGGAGCATTATAGCAGGAGAGGGTTAATACTCTCTTAAAAATATTACATTATGATAACATTTCCTTACAAATTCCCCATTCATTCAGGTAATATGGTAGTATGACGGACATGTTGGGTGAAAAGGGGAGATTTTAATGATGAAACGTATTTTAACAGGCATTTTCTTATTGAGCATTGCCGTTCTTGTGCTTGGCGCATGCAGCAATGATAGCTCAAAAGGGAATACTGAGAAAAAAGATAAAGAAGATGTGGTTGCGACTGTAGATGGACAAGGTATTTCAAAGCAGCAATACGAGAAAGAGCTTGAGGCTACAAAAGCAACTTACGAACAACAGGGCATGCCGGTTGATCAGATGGATGACAAGCAGAAGGAAGAACTAGAAAAGTCGGTTCTTGACCAAATGATTAATGCAGAGCTGCTTCTCCAGACAGCAGAGAAGGATGGCATCTCGATTGAAGATAAAGAAATCGATGCAGAACTGGAAAAGATCAAAGGCAACTTCGAGGACGACAAAAAGTTTGAAGAAGCGCTGAAAAAGAATGAAATGACAGAAAAAGAGCTTAAGAGCCAGCTGAAAAAGCAAATGACCGTTAACAAATACCTGGACAGCAAGATTGGCAAGGTAGAAGTAACGGACGAAGAAATCCAGACAAGATATGACCAATATAAAGAGTTAGCAAAAGCCCAAGAGCAAGAGCCTGAAGAATTAGAGAAAATCAAACCACAGCTCGAGCAGCAGGTTATCTCTGAAAAAGAAAATGCGAAAATCAGCAAGCTGGTAGAAGATCTTCGTAAAGAGAATGAAGACAAGATTAAAATCACTAAGGCATAAAGAAAGTTGAATGCTTGTGAAGAGGGGATAGACATTTGTCTGTCCTCTTTTTTAGGTAGGTTTAGTTGGACTTTAGTATATATGAGAGTGCGCACTGTTGGATAAGCAGCTGGTTTATAGAAAACGCGGTAGTTTACTTTCATTTAGTAGGAATTTTTTCTCCCTTTGCAGAATAATTCTATTAATACTATGACACTATTATTTGCGTGCATTTTAAAAAAGTGAATAATAGTAGAGGGAGTTGAACAATGGAGAAAAGAGAGATTTTTACTTTATCGGCATTGGCGTTTTCCATGGGTGTTGTTGTGGGTTTCTTCATTTCACCTGTTAAGAATGGGATGGGCAATAATTCTGGCAATAACATAAAAAATTACTATTATAAAGAGCCTTCAGCGGATGGTGAATGAATTTCAGGGGGACATGGGGAGGGTTCTCATGTCCCTGAAATGGTTGCAAAATAATAAGGCAAACTCTCAGATGGTGATGTATTTGTGATTCATTTTTCTGATTGCGGCCAACCCTAAAGGTGATCACACTTACAAAGTCTCATTATCCTTTAATGTCGACATGAATCTATGGCGATACTTTGCTTTGTTGAGCAATTGTTCAATGTTCTTTAGAATGGTGTGGCGCTCGTTTTGGTTAAGGGCATTCATTAATTGTAATTTCAATTCCTTTAATTTCACTTCTTCTTCTGTAGAAAGATTGCGCTTCATTATGAATCCTCCTCAAGATTAATAGGAAATATCACTAATAGAGTAACTGGAGGATATTAAGGGAATGCAGGTGTTTTATTAAGACTTTTTTAAGTCTGCAGATTACCACACTTAATATGAACTAACATAAAGAAAAGCCTGATCACAATGTGATCAGGCTTTTCTTCCAAGACTGAACTGGTTGGTAATCTCGGCTAATGATCCGGCAAGGCTATTTAGCTTCATGCCGATTTGATCGGTGGTTTCCATCTGGTCAACCTGAGTCTCACTTGCCAAAAGCATTTCTTCTGCGCTTGCCAGGGTTTCCTGTGAGACGGACAGGAAGCTATCGGCTCCCTCTGCTAACTGCGGCAGGGTGTTCTTAAGGTTTTTTAGTTCGCCTTGCACAGAGTGAAGTTTGGTGCTCACGGCAGAAATCCCGTCCATCAGTTCGTCGAAGGACGATTGTGAACTGCCTGCCATTGATAGATTGGTTATGATTTTCGTATGCATCTCATCAAATTCTGCTGTTGCTCCAACCGTAATTTTCTCCATTTTACCGATAGCCTGAGTGATTTCCTCAGCGGTTTTTGCTGATTGTTCGGCAAGGCTGCCCACTTCATTAGCGACAACCGCAAAACCTTTGCCGGCTTCACCTGCGCGGGCTGCTTCAATCGAGGCATTGAGTGCGAGCAATTTTGTCTGGTCGGCAATCGCTTTTACCATGCTAACAAGTTTGGTAATCGATAACGAATAGTCTTTCACCTGATGGACTGTTTTGGCTAATTGTTTGAAATCTGTTTCGAATGAGTGAATCATTGAGATTAGTTCGCTCAGTGTTTTTTCACCATGCAGAGCGGAGACATTCATTGCTTCTGAGCTGCTGAATACACTGTCCATATTCATTACCATGTCTTCAATCATATCTTTCATTTCTGTAAAACTTCGAACGCTTGTCTCTGAGCTTGCGGTAGTTTGTTGTGCACCGGTTTTGACAAGATGGATGGCTGCGACAAGCTGCTGGCTGCTCGCCAGTGAACTTTGAGAAGAATCCTTGAGCTCATTGCCGGTATTTCCTAACTCTTTTGTCGTGGCTGTCAGTTCAGTCACCATTTTCATCATCTGCTCAATCATGCTGTTGTAGCTTTTTTGCAGTGAGTTGATTTCGGGAATAGAGGTATCTATATCAGCAGCACTTTGCAGATGGCCATCGCGGGCCTTCTTCATAGTGTTTCTGAGCTCGTTCAATGGCTTCGTCAGTTTTTTGACAAACAGGCTGATCAAAATCGTTGAAGCTAATAGACTGATCAAGATGACGATGATTGTAAAAAAAGCCATTTCATTAACGGGTTCCATATATGTACTGGTAGGGATCACGATGACATAAATCCCATTGATTTCTTTCATTTCATTAAAAGCAATTGTATAGTCTTGTCCATTGAATGAGGAATGGAACACCCCGTTCCTGGATTTTTGGATGGACTTAATTTGGCTGTCGGAAAAGGTATACTCTGACTTCTTGCTTACATTGAAGGGAGCAGCATCTCCTTCACTAATATAGAAGAAATCAGAAGCAATTCCGTCATCTTTTAGCTTTTTCTGCTGTGAGCGGACATTCGCTTCCAACTGCTGCCTGAAATAATCATCATCACTAATATAGACAAATTTCAGATTCTCGGCTATGAATCCTATTAATTGTGCTTCCCTTAGAAGGCGATGTTCGACCGTTTCGACAGCCATATTCTTCGCTTTCATGTAGGAGCTGACTCCGACAGTGACAACCGAAATCATCAGAAGGGTGGAGAATAAGAGCAGCAAGCGTGTGCCTAGCGTGAAAGAGGAAAACCTGGATGTGAACTTCAAAATCATTACCTCCAATTATGATACTATCGACCTATTACATTCAGTATACCGAGCGATTGTAAAGTGAATGTTAAGGTTTTGTAAGGATACTTTTTCTATTTTTGGAAAAGGGAAGATGGTTTAATGAAGTGGTTTGATGATGCTGACAGTTCCAAGAGCTTCATTTGCTTGGATTTTTGTTGCCAAGACCTTGATATCGAATAAAGAAATTCCTGGGCTTGTCTCAACACTTCCGATATACCTCCATATATCCCCCTTAGAGAGCTCTATCCATGATTAGCCTCATATAATAGCCTATATCTTTAAAATGTTACCGCTTCCATTCACTATCTCGGCCATATGCTCACGAATGCCCCCATATCCCTTGAATGTGTTCCTGAGGATGTTACCATTAATAACGTTGGCAAAAGACGAACGGTATAAAAAGCTTTTTTAAAAAGTGATTGTTCCATCTGTTGCAGACCGACGGATTTACAAGGAGGTATTGGATGTTAGAGCAAGACAGGAAGATAAAAAGAGTTGTAATTAAGATTGGCAGCAGTTCGCTTACGAGCATGCACGGTGAGATCAGCCGCAGGAAGCTGGAGAAGCTGGCGAACCAGATTGTGGCCTTGAAGGATGCTGGCTATGAAACAGCCGTTGTTTCATCTGGGGCTGTAGCGGCAGGGTACCGCAAGCTTGGCTGTATTCAGCGGCCGACTTCATTGCCGGAAAAGCAGGCAGCCGCCTCAATCGGCCAGGGCTTGTTAATGGAATCTTACTCAGAACTCTTTTTATCTCATGGGTATGTCGCTTCGCAGATCTTGATCACGAGAAGCGATTTCGCGAATGAGAATCGCTACAACAACATGAAAAATACGTTGAACGTCTTGTTGGAGAGAGGAATCATCCCAATCATCAATGAAAATGACACGGTCACGGTTGATCGCCTGCGTTTTGGTGACAATGATACATTGTCAGCAAAGGTCGCAGCATTGATTGAGGCCGACCAGCTGATTATCCTTTCCGACATCGACGGCTTGTACGATGATAACCCGAACAACAACCCAGACGCTAAGTTGCTTGATAAGGTCCATGAAATCACTCCTGAAATCGAAGCGGCAGCAGGAGGTTCCGGAAGCGCGGTCGGTACAGGCGGGATGAAGTCGAAAATCTCCGCGGTAAAAATTGCGATGGCATCCGGGATCGATTCGTTTTTAGGGAAGGCCGACAGCAAGGACATCTTGGTAAAAGCAGTGAGTGGAACAGCTAAAGGAACATATTTCAACCAGGACCCCGAAGGCTTCAACCTCGACAACAACCAGCAATGGATCGCCTTCCATTCAGGACCTGAGGGAGAAGTCATCATCCGTCCGGAGTCAAGAACGGCAATCATCGAAGACCGGAAAAACATCCTTCCATCTGACATCCTTCAGGTAAAAGGAAGGTTTGGCGAAGGAGACGTTGTTAGAGTGATGGATGAAAACGGAGATGAGATAGGACTCGGAAGAATCAAATATTCTAGCGGAAAATTGGAAGAGGCACTTATTGAAGAAGAATGTGAACGAAAAGAAGCAATTGAACAGGACACCTTTGTCTGTTCACGGGATTTTGCATTGCCAGTATCAGTTTAAAAATATACAGGAGGCGTTTTGATGACATTGACAATGACTCAAACAACGACAGTAGAGGAACAAGCGATTGCAGCGAAAAAGGCAGCGAAGCAGCTGAGCATCCTTTCCACTGAGGAAAAAAACGAGGCACTGCTGATTCTCGCTGACGCACTGGATCATCATTATGAAGCGATTTTAGCGGAGAACGAAAAAGATCTGCAGAACGGAAGGGAAAAAGGCTTCGAGGAAGCATTCATGGATCGCCTGGCACTTTCACGCGAACGAATCGCAGACTTTGCTGAAGGCCTTCGCCAGGTGGCAGAGCATGCTGATCCAGTCGGCGACGTCCTATCAGACTGGACGCTGGAAAATGGACTCAATGTAAAAGAAATCCGCGTCCCGCTCGGTGTCATCGGCATGATTTACGAAGCACGCCCGAACGTAACCGTCGATGCAGCAGGACTGGCGCTCAAATCAGGAAATGCCATCATTTTAAAAGGCGGATCTTCTGCGCTCTCCTCTAACAAAGCCATCGTCGACATCATGCACCAGGCACTTGAAAACACGAAGGTCCCAAAAGAAGCCATCCAGTTCATTGCCACAGCGGACCGTGAAGCAACACAGCAGCTATTCACGATGAAAGAACATATTGATGTCTTGATCCCACGCGGAGGCGGAGCATTGATCAAGGCAGTCGTTGAAAACGCAACGGTTCCTGTGTTAGAAACCGGGGTAGGGAACTGCCATCTCTATGTAGACGAAGAAGCGGATTCGGAAAAAGCATTGAACATCATGATCAACGCCAAAACAGACCGCCCGGCAGTGTGCAACGCGGCAGAGACACTCGTTGTTCATCAAGCGTGGCTTGAGAAGAACAAAGAGAAGCTTGCCGCTGCATTCCAGGAGAATGGAATCACTGTACATGGTGATGAAGCAGCAGCTTCGGTTCTGCCGAATGTTGTGCCTGCAAACGAGAGTGACTGGGCAGACGAATACCTGAGCCTCGACATCGCACTCAAGGTTGTTAATAATATTGATGAAGCCATCGAGCACATCGACCAGTACGGCACGAAACACTCAGAAGCGATCATTACTGAAAATGCAGTGAACGCAAAGAAGTTCCTTCAGTTAGTTGATGCAGCAGCGCTCTATCATAACGCATCCACTAGGTTCACAGATGGAGGAGCATTAGGATTTGGTGCAGAAATTGGAATCTCAACACAGAAGCTGCATGCCAGAGGACCAATGGGCTTGCCGGCATTGACTACCCGGAAGTATGTTATGGTTGGGGATGGGCTAGTTAGGTAAACAAATTCTTATAAGAGACCCAAGAAATGACGTATGGATTGCCATACGTCATTTCTTGTTTTTTGGCTTAATTAAAAATTAAAAATCCTTTACCTAGATGAAAGTTTAGGTTCAGTTATTGGATGGATAAAAAGAGGTTGATTCCTGCATCGAGAATCGAGGGGACCCCGCTTATTTAAAATAAGAATGTAAATAGCCGGAGAAATTTATCTTAATTAGAAAATAGCTTGGAAAGCAGCTTGAATAGGCGGAGAAATTTCCCTTATTTAGTAAATAGCTCTGAAAATAGCCTAAATAGCCGGAGAGATTCCGACTATTGACTTTAAAAAGTCAAAAATGGAAGGTTTTGCGTTGCATAACCGGAAAGTCTCCGCTTAAATACACCAAAAACAGCTTGATTCTGTATTTAACCGGAAAATCTCCTCTTATTTATTTCTTGATGAAGACATGACATCATATTAGGAATTTCCTCTAACTGGACTTGCTTTGTGGCTGTACGGGAAGGAAGGCCCTTTAAGTTTAAGAAAACAAAAAGTTGAAACTTTTATAGAAGTTTATCGTAAATCATTAGAGGTGACTTTGGTGATTGAACTATTATTTCTCTTTGTTCTGTTATTGCTTACAACACTTGCTCGATATATTGTATTTGATGCATTTGATCCGTTGATGTTTACGGTGATATTGCTGCTTCCTGTAGGGTCACTTGTAATTTATATAATCAGTAAAAGGTTCGCAGAGAAAGAGCGTGCCTATCAGCCGAAAAGTATCGAAGGCTGGTCATTTTACAATATCCAAAAATCATTACCCATTCAGAAACCTCTTTTTAAAGGAACAGTTCGAAGAGGATACATTAAACGGTACTTTCAGCAGAACTGGAAATATATCTTTGGCGATCTTTTCGGTTTTAACTGGTATCTATCTTTAGAAATTGAAATCGATAATGATATATACGATGTACAGTGGTATCGAGAAAAATGGTTCACCCAACAGGATCAATGGAAGATCTATCAAAATGGAAAACTCATTGGCAAAGCCCAAACACAGGTGAATCTGAGGAATGCACTGAAACTAAATGAAGTAATCAAGCTCAGCTTCTTTGACACGACTATTGTGTCTTCAGCAATGACGATCACATCAACCATTTCACTTAACCAAGACAAAGTGCTGCTCGGCACCATGAAACGGAACCATATCATCAGCAATGTACAAGTATTAGAAGTACAAGAAGAAAAACCGGAATACCTTGTCGCGCTGATCCTTCATTCCTATTTTTTCAAAAGTAAATAAATACAGACAAAATTAAGGTCCAGGGACTCACGCAGGTAAAATACTTCTTTATTTGGCTCTTTCGGTTCCCGTTGAGACCCTGTGTCTTGCTTTTTCGACGGTTTGATTTTATGATTTTACCCCGCAGAGACACAGGATTGAAGAACTCTCCAGTGTCTCTGCTTATAGATATCCCTACTTTTTCATCTCTTTAGGAACATCCACAAAAAACCCGTTAATGATTGATTGAAAATTACTCTTCGGACCATTCAGAGCCTCATTGATAATTAGAAGGTCTGTATCCTGAGTTTCTTTCACTTTCAAATTCGCGACTTCATTATTGATGCTCTCCATTTTTTTATCCAGCTCAGCAGCTGAAACGGCTGCGTCCTTTAAATCTTTTTTGATTCTTTCAGGTACTTCTTTATCATATTTATAATAGATTTTATGTTCCAAGCTGGCCCAAAAATCCATGGCAATTGTTCGGATCTGCAATTCCACAAATACCATCTCTACTCGGTCAGACATGAAAACCGGAATTTTAATAATAAGATGGAGGCTCTGATAACCGTTGGGTTTTGGCTGTTTAATGTAATCCTTTCGTTCAACCAACTCTATATCCCTTTGTTTTTCAATCATCTGGCTTATTTTATAAACATCAGTGATAAATGGGCAAATGATTCGGATTCCGGCAATGTCTTTGATGTTTTCCCTGATGGAATCTATCGAAAAGCTAAGGTTTTTCCTGCTCAGTTTTTTGATGATACTCTCGGGAGATTTAATCCTTGAATTGCAATGTTCTATTGGATTGTAGTCGTGGATATGAATGAACTCTTCTTTTAAAATATTGATCTTTGTATTCATTTCATCTAAAGCAAATTTATAGATCAAAGAAAACCTTTTAAGTTCGTTCATCATTTGTTTAGGATGTATTCTATATTGCTGAGCCAATTCTTCCATTTGTATGCTTCTCCTTGTGGTTATAGTTAATAAATCCCCTAGTGGTGAAACGGTAAAAGGGGAAGATACCACTTCTGAATAAATAGCTGTCTATTTTAACTCTCTAGAGGCTGTAAGTGTTTCATTTTCCATTGCAGCCACTGAAAATTGCGTACCTTTCTCGGAAGGAATTGCCGGATTTCCTCCTCGTTATATCCAACTTGAAGTTTCTTTTTTTCAACGATAAGAGGGCTTTTAAGCAGCCGAGGGTGTTCATGGACAAGTTCCAGTAATTCAAATAAAGAAAGTTTTTCAAAATCAATATCCAAGGTTCTATAAGGAAGGGATCTCTTAGAGATGATGTCGTCGGTACCATCGGTTGTCATTCGTAAAAGCTCTTGAAGTTCAGCCACCGTCAAAGGCTCCTCCGCCATATTCCTTTCTACGAATGGTATTTGGTTATTTATCATCCATTGTTTGGCTTTCTTTGTTGATCTGCATCCTAATCCATAAATCGTAACTGTCATTTAACCTGCACCTCAATACGTATCGATTATTTTGGTTTTACTTGTATATTCCTTGTTTCAGTAAACGCATACTAAGTTTAAAGGATTCCATTGCCTCATCATCGGACAAGCCCTTTACGGTTTTTTCAATCAGGTTGTTGAATGCCAGTGCAGAAACCATTTTGAAGATATGTAATAGCTCTTTTTCTGCAGTTGGACTCAGGTATTCCCGATTTATCAATTCCCCGACCTTCTTGAACTCCTCGTTATCAAGCTGTGTATCCCAAATACTTGTAAAGGAACTCTCTACTCGATGTGTTGTGTAGAGCAGGGCATTTTTTAAAAATAGCTTCTCCTCCTCATCTGATAAGGCATGCAAGAAGTAACTCTGAAGTTCGATCACGGCTTCAATCAGATCACCCTGGTGCTTTTCCAGTAAACCGCTGAAATAGAAATTGGCCTTTTTTACTTTATCTTCTAACAAAAAGAAATATAAATCTTCTTTGTCTTCAAAATATTGATAAAAACTTCCTCTGGATACGCCGGCGATTTTGATAATATTGGCTATTGAAGCTTCGAAAAATGGAGCCCTGGCGAATTCGATTTCTGCTGATTCAATCAGCTTTTTCCTTTTAGACTCTGACAAATTAAAGAATGTTTGCTTTGGCATGATGATCACCTCGATTCAGTGATGTGACACGGTGTCATATTATGATTAAATAATATATGACACTGTGTCACTTGTCAATGTTGAATGTGACACATCGTCATATCGGTAAGGCGCTGGGTTTTTGTCGAAGAATAATTCTTTATTAAGAACATTTAGTTGCTTATAATGAAACTGTGATTCTTTTTTTAAAGGGGGAAGGAAATGGCGAAGGTTATTGTTATTTACGATCAGCCGAAGGACCAAGCAGGATTTGAAAAGCATTATTTTGAGGTTCATATTCCGCTTGTTCAAAAGGTTCCAAACTTAAAAGGTGCTGAGGTTCACCGTGTGCTGCAGTCCATGTATACAGATGAAAAATTATACTTGATTGCTGAACTGCAGTTTGAAAATCCAGAAGTCCTGGCACAGGCGCTGGCGACTCCGGAATTCCAAGAAGTGCAGGGTGATGTGAAAAATCTGGTAACTTATCTTAATAAGCCGCCAGTAGTGGCGATTGTGGATTAGATTTTAGCAGTAAAGGGACACGTGGGTGTCCCTTTTATCTTTTAACGATAAGGCCGGAAAGGTACCCTTATGAAGAAGACGAAGCTCACATAAGGATACGATAAGGCCGGAAAGGTACCCTTATGGGGAAGGCAAAGCTCGCATAAGGGTACGATAAGGCCGGAAAGGTACCCTTATGGGGAAGGCAAAGCTCGCATAAGGGTACGATAAGGCCGGAAAGGTACCCTTATGAGGAAGGCAGGGCTCACATAAGGGTACTATTATCGTGGAGGGAAGGCGGAATCTCCCGTGTGTCCTGCTTACAATTCCTTCGTCATGAACACACTATTGTGGTCTTCCACATAATCCGCAAATGGCAGACAGTAGTGAAAACCGTTTTTTTCATAAAGTTTCCGTGCGGGGAGGAATGCCTCCATCGATCCTGTTTCGAGGCTTAGTCTTTTATAGCCTCGTTTTCTGGCCTCGTCAATGATGTATTGAAGCACAGCCCGCGCTACCCCTTTACGAAGATGGGCAGAAGCGGTCCTCATCGATTTGAGTTCACCGTGCTGACGATCTAGCTCCTTCAGTGCCCCACAGCCCATCAATTGATCGCCATCCCAGACAGTCCAAAAGGAAATCTCCGGTTTTTTCAATCCCTCCAGACCCAAGGCATGAATGCTCTCCGGTGGGGAGTGAAGTGTCATTCCATGCAAATGCTCCCCAATTAACGAAATAATCTCAGAACCTGTTAAATCATCGGCTTTAATTTCCATGAAAAAACTCCTCCAATAATGTAGAATCTGGTAAATTAGGAATATCATAACCTGCCGTTAAAAAGAAAGACAACTAGTTTCTTATTATATAAGTCTCGAGAACGATTCCTGAGTTTTATCAACTGTAAACAGCGGTGAAGTGCCCTTGCATTTAACATTTCGCTTTGGAACGAAGTCATTCCTTGATTTGGCCGCCCAGAAAATGTCCAAACTATTTTTCGAATAGGATAAACGTCCTTGTAACACTCATACAACTATCAAATGGTACAAAATTCCAAACGTTTATCCTGTCTAGGTGATATGTTACCCTAAAATAGACTATACCTTTTTAGGGAGTGAAAAATCATGAGCGAACAAATACAAGTTAATTATCTTCAGGATATATCTGATAAGATTCTTTCAAAAAAACAAAGTCTCATTAAACATAAAACTCAGCTAGATTCCCACCAAACGTCTATCAAACTTGATTCCCTGCTGCAAGAGTGGCGTGAAAATATCATTAACATCTATGCGCTTTCTGTTGCAAGTGATTTAGAAACTTCTTTCAGTGTATTGAAGGAATGGGGGCGGGAAGCAGTAGACACTTTAGTAAACTATAACCTACCTCTTGAACTAGCTCTTGATGAAGTCAGAGACTATAGAAATCTTATAGGACACATGATCAAGGACGAAGCGATAGAGCTAAATTTGCCGATAGCTGATTTTTACGAATTAATATCCAACTTTGATGCCGTAGTGGACCGGGCAGTACATTGGTTAAGCATCTCTTACACACGAGTGTTTTATACTCGAATCCATGTAGCTGAAGCCTCAGCGATGGAATTGTCCATTCCTGTGATTAAAATTTCAGATAAGATTGGCGTACTTCCTATAATAGGTGATATAGATACACAAAGAGCTCAGGAATTAATGAACAAAGCCCTGCTCAAAGGCAGTGAGTTATCTTTGGAACATATAGTTATTGACCTCTCGGGTGTTCCAATCATTGATACCATGGTTGCTGACCGGTTAATTAAGGTAGTAAGGGCGTTGTCACTCTTAGGAATTAAGGCTACCCTCTCTGGAATACGCCCGGAAATCGCTCAAACAATGGTGAATTTAGGCGTTGATGTTTCGGACATCCCTGTAACCTCGAATTTGCATATGGCTATGGAAAGGTTACTTAAAGTGAAGATTGCTTAACTTAAGTAAATTCAGTCTAAAAGGTGTAGAGGTTAGTAAAAAAAACAGGGGCGGTGATCAAGTTTCGTAATGAAACACGATCTCCGGCCCTGTTTTTTCGCTGACAAGTCGTGAAAGAGATAGGAAATGTACCCTTATGGGGAGTCCAGAGCCCGTATAAGGGTACAATCAGAGCAGAAATGTGACCTTATGAGGAGTCCAGAGCCCTTATAAGGGTACAATCAGAACGGAAATGTGCCCTTATGGGGAGTCCAGAGCCCGCAAAAGGGTACAATCAGAGCGGAAATGTGCCCTTATGAGGAGTGCAGAGCCTGCATTAGGGTACAATCAGAGCAGAAATGTGCCCTTATGAGGAGACCAGAGCCCGTATAAGGGTACAATCAGAGCGGAAATGTGCCCTTATGGGGAGACCAGAGCCCGTATAAGGGTACAATAAGTGCAGAAAGTTATCCTTATGGGAAGCAAAAGTAGTATTTGGTAATTTAGAATTATCATAACCTGCATAAAAAGGAAGACAACTAGTTTCATATTACATATATTAATTAAGTAGGCTTACACTTCAAAAGTGGAACAACCCTAAGTTTGTAAAGAAGACAAAGACCAACCGTAAAGTGGTGAGGATGATTCAACAGTTAGTTTTACTTCAAAGGGTCATTGATTATATAGAAGACCATATTAAAGAGGAACTGAGTGGTGAGGAAATGGCGAGGATGGTGGGGTATTCTCCTTATCATTTTTCGCGAATTTTCCAGAAGCAAACGGGTTATACCTTGATGGATTATGTGGTCAAAAGGAAGCTCCAGTTTGCGCTTTATGAATTGGTGAAAGGAAAAAAGATCATCGGAATTGCCATGGATTACGGGTTTGAAACGCACTCTGGTTTTACGCGGGCGTTCAAGAAGTGTTTTGGAAGTCCTCCGAGTCTTTATAAGGAGCATGGTCCGACATCACTGCCTCAAAAACTGGATCTGATGAGCCTTCATGAAAAGAATACGGGTGGCATTGTCATGCAGCCCCAGATTGTCCGCCGCAGTGCTTTTTCTGTTGCCGGAAAACTCTTCAGTATCGAGAACTTTCCTGCTGACCGCAATGTGCCGGCCTTTTGGGACCAGGAAGGGTTGACGGACGGGTCGATTGAAAGGTATCTGTACAAAGAGCTGACGCCGAAAAAGCATGGAGAGTATTGCATCAATTTGAGCCGTAGTCTTGATGAGGACAGGTGCCGATACATGTTTGCTGTAGACCATGACGATGAAAAAGGCTTACCGGCGGAAATAACATCTACCCAAATTCCTGCGGCTGTCTATGCGATATTCCGGACGCCTTTGGTTGAGGTTGACCAATTCGCTGCGGCGATCAAAGGGACGTGGAGATACATACTCGAGGATTGGCTTCCGCACTCTGCTTATGAAGTGGATGAAGAGGGCTTTGATTTTGAATATTATGATGAGCATTGCCATTACTGGGATTTTAAAAAAGTGTATATGGAAATCTATATTCCAATCAAAGAAAAATCTCGAGAATGAAATCATCCTCGAGATTTTTTTATGACTAATTGATAGAAATAAATCACTGGTGTTAAAAGAATAGCACTTGTGAGCATGGCGATTTTAATCGAAAAATTAGCGGCCATCAATCCAATGGCTGGGCCCCCGCTAATCTGGCCAATCGCATCAACCTGTCCTTTTACCGAAAAGAAGGTCGCACGTGTTGAGGAATCAGGAATGATTTTATTCAGCCATGTATCCTCAAGCGGTGCCATGACAGACCTTGTTCCTTGGATGATCAGATAAAAGATCAGCAAGCCGATGATTTCAGTCGAAAGAGCAAAACCGGCTAGCGAGGCGATAATCAGAACACAGCCGATCAGCAAGGATGCATAGATGGTGTTTAACTGCTGATGGAGAGAACTCCGGCTGATAAAATGAAGGCCGGCATATGAAAGGAGCATCACGACAAATTGGATGCTGCCGATCAGGATGACCAAATTTCCTTCTGTCATATAAGCAAGCTGCGTTTCTTCAAGAAAGTGAGAAATCCATAGCCGGTCGAAACCTTCACTATATAACCCGAAAAACAAGGCAATAAGGAATAGAATCCGCATCAGGTAACTGGCCTTTGTATAATGCACCATCTCTTTCATATTCGTCTTCAGCGTCTTCCAAGTGGATGTATTTTCATGTTGGACAGGTTTGAAATTCTCTTCTTTCATAAAAAGGAGCAGGAAAACAGCTAATCCCATCATGGATAATCCGCCAATGATGATCGGCAGATTGATCATGAAAAAATAACCGATTAACATACTCAAAGGAATCGCGATCACTTCTCCAAGTGTGCCAGCTTTAGCGCCATTCACAAACGCCTCGGAAGCACGGTCTTCGCCGATTTCATCGGCAATCCAGGCTTGATGCGCTCCGCTTGTGAACGTGTAGCCAATCCCCCAAAGCACCTGGGACACTAATACAGCCATGAAATACGGAAACGAGCCCTCGATGAGGAACCCGGCCCCAATCAAAAAAAATCCGATGATCACAGAAAGCCTGCGACTTTTTAAATCGGCGACAAACCCAGTCGGAATCTCAAACAGGAACACAACCGCCTCCAGAACACTCCCAACGAGAACGAGCTGCAACGGATCAAGCCCAACGACCTTCACATGATACAGCAAGTTAACTGTGAAGATAAACGTAAAAAAGAACTGAGACCAAAAACGTGTGTATAGATATATTCGATACGAATCCATTTTGTTGATAAATGTCAATTTCATCTCCCCCTAACCAGATTATAGAGAGGGAGAAAGATGATTTCTTTTCCAAATTTGCGGTTTTTCGGGAGATGCCTATAAAAAACAGCGAAGTCACGAGGGCTTCGCTGCATTATGAATTTTATTGCGAGAATGGTCCTGTTCCCGTACTTGTCGGAGCTATCCAAGCCGCTTCCGCTTTTCTTGCTGGATAAGAAAGTATAGATTTCTCACTTAAATTAGTGTCTAGCTCCAGCGCCTAGCCCCTCGAGACGTTTCGGTCCTGCCGATGAAGTCAAAGGGCGACTTCACTGTCAGGCCCTCCAACGCTTGTCGGGCCTGACCAAGCCGCTTCCGCTTTTCGGTCAAGAGGCTTGTTCCTTATCCTCCAAAGAGTAAATCCGGGAACTTTCTACGCTCAGCAGGCTCTTGCGCAAATCCTTCTTGTCATTGAGGATGATGACGCAAGTATCCTCGAATTCGCCAAGGCCATTCATATACTTTTCGTATAATGCTTCTTCTGCTTCGTCGAGATCTGTTCCTTTCGGTAGGTTCAGCTCAAGGCCGAGGACATACTGCTTACGCTCAGGAATAGCTTTGATTTGTTTGCGTACAAGGTATGCATGGGCAATCTCCCTGTACTGGGCAAGCTGCTCCAATCCGGCGAGGATTTCTTCCGGATTTTTGTCATGGGCCGTAAAGTTGTCTGTTGGCTGGATAAAGTCGCATTCTTCATTGGAAGCTTCCACAAGTTCTGCCCATTTCTCCAATTCTTCTCTCGTTTGCTCAAATAACTCGCTTTGCTCTGTGTCATAATAGTATCCGCATAACAAATCAAGAGCGGGCAGACGCAATTCCCAATCATATGACATCGCGAGGTTAATCAGTTGGATCCCTTTATCCACAGTGTCACTGGATTCCAGGTAATGTTCTCCTAGAGTCAATAGTGCTCCTGCGGTTCTTTGCTCGTGATGATGCTTTTCAGCAATTTCTTCGTACAGAGGAATCGCCGCTTCCAGGCTATTGAATTCAACTGTTAAATAAGCTTTTTCCAGCAGTTCATCAAGAGAGGTAACCTGTTTTTTCGATAATTCATCGAATCGCTGCTTTGAATCATTGAAGGTTTCGATTTCTTCTTTCCACGTATCCTCATTGTGATCGACCCACATTTTATTGAAGTCACTTACGATTCGACCTGGATAGGCGAAGTAATAGTCCAGCGCGGATTCATGTTGTTTTTTCGGCAATAAAGCTTCAACACCCAGGGCAGAAAGTCTGTCTTTCAGGCATGGATGGGTATCTGTCATATAGCTTTCTTCCGTCAGTTGTTCCTGGAAGTATTGAGTTGCCTTTTGGTCATTGAGTGACTGGAGCTTTTCGGTAAAATTCGAATATGGCTGAGGAACACTGTTTGTCTTGGCGCACTCCTCGAACAGTTCACTGTAAAAATCACGGTAGTAGTATGGTGCTGCCACAGAAGTAGCTGCCAAGGCTTCTCCCATTGCCTGCGGAGAGGTCACCCCAGCTGCCGAGCGGTCAGCATCATATTCTTCTTGTCTTGCCATGGCAAATGTATAAGCGTCAAAACGTGGATAAAACCACTGGAAGAACTTTTTAAAAATAAACGTGCCGAATTGTTCGTTTTCCTCCAATGAATGCAATAAACGTCCCCAGCTCATTCTCAGCCTGTAGATCTTCGCTCCAAGCGCAGTATCCGAGTTTGAGATATGGGCCAGCTCGTGGGCCAGAACAGCTGTAAATTGCTGCTGAGAAAGTGTTGTGAGAAGCGGGATCCCGATGACAAGGACGTTGCGCTTTTTCCCGAACATGCCATATGCCGAAATTTGTGCGACTGAGGCATTGAATTCACTATCAAGGACAATCTCATCGATAGGCGGCGTGTTCATTTTATGGCGTAAAGTATCAATCATCTCATAAAGTTTAGGAGCTTCTTCCCGTTGGAGATAATACCCGTCAGGCATTTCCATCTTCACGATCAGGGCTTTAATAATGAAGAATGACAGAGTTCCGGTCAAGAGCAGAACTTTCACATTTCCAAAAGTAAAATCACCGTCAGCAATCATCGATACGGAAATAGCCATCAAAAACAAAAACAACGACAAAAATAATGCAACATAACCAAAACCAAGTCCAGTAAGCATGATGACCTTGAATCTGTAAAGCTTCGGGTTGGCAGAAGCCTGTTTTTCCAGCTTGTTCACCAGTGTTTCAAACTCTTGATTTGTCATTCTCATTCCCCTTTAATATGTTATCGATAGTATTATAGCAGGGAGGAAGTTATTGCTAATAGCTGTTTTTTATTGGAAAAAATCAAAAAAGTAAGTCATTTCACAAATCTCTCCTTTTCATCCGCGAAATTCAAATGATATGTGCTTTTCAAAAACAATCACAATCACTGGAGATCCACATCAAAAAGGGAACAAGTCTGCAGCTGACCTGTTCCCGTCTGTTATTACTATATTCAAGGCTTTTTATTCTTTTCAGCATTCTTGATGGTTTCTCCATTAGAGATGCTGTATAGTCTGCTTTTGGGCTCTTGGATTTGCTGGGATGGCCATAATCCATGGTGGCCTGAAAAGAGATAACTGACCAGGCAGGCGATGAAAAAGTACTCCACTCCCTTGCCATCAAACATTTCCAGGGCTAGCAGGAACGCGGCTAAGGGGGTGTTGGCTGCGGCGCTGAAGGCAGCGGCCAATCCTAAAGCGGCGAGGAAGGACATGGGCAAGTCTATATACGAGTGCAAAGCATTGCCTAATGTCGCTCCCATGATGAAAATTGGAATGGCCTCTCCGCCAACGAAGCCTGTCCCTAAAGTAATCGCAGTGAAAATCAGTTTGGCCAGAAAGGCAAAGGGAAAAACGTCTTCTGTAAAAGCCTGTTCTAATAAGGGCAGGCTGCGGCCATTATAATCCTGTGAGCCGACAACTAAAGTGAAAATCACAATGAGAATTCCGCCGAAAAAAGCTCTTTTCATATGGTTCTTCTTGAAAATCCTATTAGTGGTATTTTCTATCCAGTGCCTTAATTGACAGTAACAGATGCTTAATAAGCTGAATATAAGGCTCATCAAGAGGACTTTTAAAAAGGTGATGACCGAAATATCCGGCACGCTTGTGATGATAAATTCCTCATGTTTATGCCCCCATACCGCTGTGGTAGTGTAGTGGCCAACAAAGCTGGCGACAAGACAGGGCACAAGCGCTTCGAGTTTCAATCTCCCCAATATGGCCATTTCCATCCCGAACACAGCCCCAGTGATTGGGGTTCCGAATGCTGCACCGAAACCGGCACTTATACCGCTCATGATGATCGTTTTTTTATCCATGGCGTTTACCTTGAAGAGTTTGTTGACGGATTCCGCTACACTTGCGCCCATTTGTACTGCAGCTCCTTCCCTCCCAGTGGAGCCACCGAAAAAGACTGTAATAAAGGTACCCAAATAGACGATCGGTCCCATCCTCCGCAGGATCTTCTTCTTCCCATGAACTGCATCGATTACCAAGTTGTTTAGTTCAGCAGCATCGTTCAATGTATCATTTATGAAGACCTTGCCAAACTTCATATAGATATAGCCTATGATAATGCCGCCGACTGGGAGGAGTGCAATAAGCCAGCCATTTCTTTCTCTGATGGTGCCGAGATAATCGTTCGTCTCCAGGAGGAGTGTTGTGATCGAGCCAACTACTAAACCGATTAGGACTCCAAAAAATATCCATTGACTAAGGATCCAAATGAATTTCTTATACTTCAGCATCGAATACATCCCCTCATTCCAACTCTTCAGGGTGGCCTTTGCTATGGCCTTGATTCTTTATTTCTGTAAAAATATTGTCCGAATTGCTTGCTGATGTGGAAATTTGATTAGGCTGCGCTGTGGGTTGGCTGGCCTCAATCAGCGACTTAAGCATTTGGATATCCTCTTTAGTGGCATATTGTTTTTCCGGCTTCATCATATATCCTAGTTGACCGTTCGATTCAATCGTTGCCCATTGCAGATCACTGAAATTTTGAATGTTCTGCTGCCGGAGCCGAACCTCAAGCATATCAACGGTCAAGCGTAATTTTTTCAAGTTAGCTACATTCAATTCGCCGTTCTCTACTACGAGGCGGGATTTCCCATAGATAAAAGTTTCCAGTACATTGTTTTTCAAGGTGATATATTCAATCGCAAGAAGGGTGATGACCATCAACAAGGTAATGACCAAAGTGATCCATATATTCCTCTCGCTCACTGGCTGGATGATCAATGAACCAACCGCGACCATCATGACCGTCTGGGCAACCGTCAGTTGGGATACTGATTTTCTTCCTGCCAGGCGGAGGATCAGAATTCCGCCGATGACAATAACGACAGATTTCCATATGAAATGTAAATCCAAGAGCAGCCCTCCTTTTTACCAATTAATATGTATGTTGTTAAAAAGTGTAAAAAGTATGCATGTATGGTGGCAGTTTTTGAGGCTTGGATGAATGGAACCCGTCCCTTTTGCTTCCTAAGTACATTACCTATATACATTGCATAGGATATGTTGATGAACTGGGGAGGGATGGACAAAAATGTACTATGTACCAAATGGTTATTCTAATCAATATTATGGACCGAATTATTACGATGGAAGACAGTCTGGTCAGTGGGTTTACCCTTATGGAATGCATTATGTGAACGGTTACCATGGTTTCCGCTATCCCAACGGGAATGGAATGATTCCTTTAGCGGATTATGGGCCTAATCCATATGTAGTCAATATCAATGAAGCTACAATACAGAACAACACGTATCGAACGGCTTTATGGACAGGAACACATTTGCAAGTCACGTTGATGAGCATTGATGTTGGTGATGATATTGGTCTGGAAATTCATCCTGATGTGGATCAATTCTTGCGGATCGAGCAAGGGCAGGGGATGGTTCAGATGGGCCAGAGCAAAGAGAACTTAACCTTCCAGCGTCCGGTGGTTGACGATTCTGCCATCATGATTCCTGCCGGAACATGGCATAATGTGACCAATACAGGCAATACGCCGTTAAAGCTTTACTCCATCTACGCGCCACCTAACCATCCATTCGGGACTGTCCACGTGACCAAAGCCGATGCCATGGCAAGTGAAGGCAGTGCGAACAACAATGGGAATACAGTTGTTTTCGGCAAGACTCCAGATGAATGGGTGCAGTACACGGAATATTTGGTGCAGGAAGGATTAGAGGATGTGAAAAGAGGGATCAATGCCACGCATATTCTTCAAGAATTCATTCTAATGGGCGTCCTGGTAGGAAAGGGATACACTCCTGAAAAAGCATATGAAACAGTAGAAGAGTGGGAGCGTTCCGGAAAATCCAAACTTCTTCAGCAGAGTAAAAATATGTAGGGACACGAAAGAAGCAAAGGGAGATCCCTTTGCTTCTGCGTATTATAGGCATTCATTCTCCACGGTGTTAATGAGCTTTTTTAATAATTCAACCGAATGATCCAGGGAGAGGGAATAGTACCGCTGTGTGCCCTGCTGGTTCATTTCGACCAAATTATGCTCACGGAGTATTTTTAAATGATGGGAAATGGCCGGCCGTGACAAGGTTGCGTGCTCGGTGATTTCATTCACGCTTAAGCGTTCATGCTCAGCTAATAATAAGATGATATCCTGCCTTGCAGGGTCACTTAAGGCTGTAAAAAGCGGGATGCATGAACGGAAAACTTCAATTGCTTTTTCCACCTTTGAATGCTCTCCTTTGTTGAGTCGTTACCTTTTATTAAATCGCAGTTATGCTTCTTGCGCAACATATTTAGCGATTTTGGCGGCAAGGGACCTTGGCAGGAATTTGGCTGCATAGGCACCGACTTTATTCGTACCCCCGGTAATGACAACACGCTTGCCTGCCATCAATGCTTGATAGCCCTGTTTCGCCACCTCATGTGAAGACATGGCACCGCTGAACATCTTGGTTTTTGCCACATTCGCAACAGAAGCGAAGTTCGTCTTTGTCGCTCCTGGGCATAGAGTGGTGACAGTCACATTCGTGCCCGCCAGTTCTTCAGCCAGCGCTTCCGAAAAGGACAACACATACGCTTTTGTTGCATAGTAAACGGCCATCATCGGTCCTGGCTGGAAGGCTGCAGTACTGGCAACATTAAGGATTCTCGCCTTATGAGAGCTTCCTTTCATCTCCGGCAAAAAGTAATACGTTAATTCTGTCAGTGCGGTGTTATTCAATTGAATCATTTCAGATTGCTTTTGAATATCAAGATCATCAAAATTACCCATCAAACCAAATCCAGCATTGTTGACTAAAGTATCGATCGTGATACCTGCAGATTGAACTTCCTCATAAACCTCTTTGGCCGCATTAGGCCTGCTCAAATCTTTGGTGATGATGGTGACGTTCAAGTGAGGATATTGACTCTTAATTTCCTCCATCTTTGCCTGATTTCGCGCCACCAGAACCAAATCAAACCCATCTTGTGCAAACATGCCTGCAAAATCATATCCTAAACCGCTCGTTGCTCCGGTAATTAAAGCTGTCTTATTCATGTTAATTCCTCCTATTAATGTTTAAGTGTTTAAAAGTTTAAACGTTTAAACAAATGATAATATGTTTTTATACAAACTTCAAGTGTTTATTTTAAATTGAATAGAGTGGGTGGGTTAGTGGAGGAAATATCAAAATCTCAAGACTAGGGAGCAAAGGGGTGGAGAGATCCCAAAAACCACGGCTTTCAAGGGGGCGCTTGAAGTTAATCAAACGTTTGATTAAGAACGAAGAAAAGAGGGTTGTACTAAATATGCGAAATCAAGTTGGCATCCTAACCATAACGGTTCGGATGCCTGCCGGTTTACGATTTTCTTATTAAAGTAAAGCCAACGATAAGATATGTGCTAACAATCTAGTTTTTCAAAATTTTCTCTTCTGGTAAGCCAATCAGCAATTAAATAAATCACGATATAAATCGGTATTGAATAATAGAACTTCCAATTGATGGGCTTGTATATATCTGTTACGACAATTAGTGGTTCACCAATGAACGCTGTTAATAAACCGAATATTACTGCTTTCTTAATGGGTGAAAAGTGGGGCTTATATTGTATTAAACTCATTATTATGACAGGCATTAGTGCTAAATCATAAGGTAGATAAGCGGGTATGAAAGGGAAGACTTCGTAACGATAAGACCATAACCCCATTTGGACGCCGATCGCATCTAGTGCAACAGAAATAGTCATCACAAAAAATCCGGCTGTCAATAATCTATATCTACTCTCTTTTTTATGGAATTTAATCCATAGAAACCAAGTGATTATTGTTACAATAACTCCGAACCACCATCGCCAGGAGAAAACTACCTCTTGTTGCCATAGCTCTATCACTTGTTTTACTATCTCATGAGTTTCTTTTGCGTATTTATCCATTAGTTCAATTGTAGTCATTTTTATCACCTCTAAATGTTATTTAAATTATTGGTTTCAAATGGAAGAATTAAACACTGTTTAAAGCTATGTCGCATTTCTAAGTTGCATTTTATACAACCACAATGATTTTTCTTGTTGTTATGGAGTTTTCAGAGGACTTGATTGCTATAGAGGTTTTCCTTTATTAAGGGTGGTTTATGTAGAAGGATAAGCAACCATGCAACTTGAATAAGTACTTAATAGAAAAGGCAACCAAGCACCTTGAATATGTACTAATAATAGAAAAATGATATCGGAGGAGACAAAAATGAAGTGTTTTTGTGAACAACAAGAAACATACCAGTTAAAGGTCGAAGGTGATATTGGAGCAGATCCAATTTGGTGTGATCATTGCGGCTGTAATTTTGATTTAGAGGATATTCCAATCTCAAAAGAATTAAAAAGGGAATTGAGCGAGTGGGCATTGAAGTATGGTGAATGGATTGATTGGGATTCAGATCAGTTGATTGAAAATGGTGTTGAATTAGAGGAAGAACATAATAGGCAAGGTGCAGATTTAACAGAAAAAGTGAAATTACAGTTCAGCGGTGAATACAAAATAAAGTTTTCACCTTCTTCAATGGGAAGAAGTTATGCAAATAATAAACGTTTGTAGTGTAACTACAGTGCGATCAATAATAGGTAGCACTCTTTTTTTCTTATTATCTATAAAGGAGAAATTTATGAGGTATCTAAACGTTGTTTTTCTGGTATTGGTCATGTTCTTGGCAGCTTGTTCTTCTGAAGAGCAACCGGAAACCTATTCAATGATATTGGTTTCTGATGAAGAGAATATAAGTGGAAAGTTCACAAAATATATTGGCAATAATGTAATTGAATATGAGCATATTACTAGTCTCAAGGCAGCACTAGAAAAATATCCAAAATACGATATAGAGAAAGCGCCGGCAATTTTGATATTTAAAAATAACGGAGGGGAATTAAAGAAGTTGGAATTAAAAACATATGATATGGAAGAGGCAAAGGATTGGTTAGAAGACAACCAATAAACTTTTTATTAAGTTGAGGGCGTTGATCCCGGGTGATTAGCGGCCTTTTTTGGTTGGATTTATTTTTGAACAAATTTAAGAACTTCTTATGATTAATTTAGAATATATGTAGGGGATTTTATATATAAGTTTTTATATTAAATTTGTTTTAAAAAAGCAATCCACTTCTATTGGAAGCGGACTGCAAGTTAGCATATTATTTGAGTTTTACATTCGAATTTTTCAAGCTTACTATTGATTATCATTCACATTTCCTTCTGCAGGAATCGGATACTCTTTCAGCAACCGGGCAAAATGCAGTAAATTGTATGCAGTTGTTTTTGCGTGTTTCATCGTAAAATCGTTCTCTCTTCCGTTTGCCTCAATAAAGGATGGACCAGGGCCCGCTTCACCTACCCAATAGGTATCCACATTTGGAGGAATCGTAAAACCAATATGCGACAATGCGTAAATTAGGTAGCTTGAGACGTTTTTCGCACCGTCTTCATTCCCGGTCACAACCGCTCCGCCCACTTTGTTATAGTAAATGTACTGGCCTTTTGCGTTCGTAATGCTGCTGCCGCCATACAATCTTTCTACAACCAAAGTGGCCAGGCTGCTCTGTTCGCCAAGCCAAACCGGTGAGCCGAGCAAAAGGATATCCGCCTGCTTCACTTTTTCAAAGATCTCTGGCCATTGATCCTTATCATTAACTGCCTCATGGGTAATTCCATAACCGATATTATAATCAGCCATCCTGAGCACTTCCGTCTCTGCTTTGTTTTCATTAAATATCTTTACAATTTCGTCGATCAGCGCACGTGTATTGGATTGCTGGGTGCTGTCTTTCAAACTGCAATTTAAAACTAGCGCTTTAATGCTCATTACTACATCTCCTTATGTCAGGTTAATAGTATTTCTTTACCCTAAGGTCTTTTTAAAAAACAGGGATACGATTTGCCCGCTGCCACTGCATATGTTAATGCCTGCCAACAAACTATGAGAGTACCAAATACCAGCAAAAAGTGAGAAACGAAGCATTAAACACTTCAAACGAATTAATTGTGGACTTGCTAAAACCACTAGAATAGAAGTGTATTTGCAATGCTTATATTTCAGCCACCGGGTATGGTGATCCAGGAAGGGTTATACCCGCTTTTTATAGAATTCCTTATTAAATAAACGAGGAAGTTAAAGAGGCTTGTTGAAAAGGAGTGGTGCAGTTTGAATGAAAGATTTAATAAAGAACAACTAATTAATTCAAGAATTAAGCGGAATTTAATTTATCTTTTTACCTTGGTGTTTCTGACAATTGCAATATACTTTATTGTTGATTTTATCTCATTTAAAGGAATATTTGATGAATTTGAACCAGTATGTATACTACTTTCTCTAATATCATCACATTTGATTACTACCAAGATTCTTGAATAATCATTCGATTGCATTTGAACTATGGGGTCCCTCAATCCAAGAAGGTGTTAACGCCTGTTTTTAGATTATCCTTATTTAACATAAGGAGCAAGATAGTTGAATAACGAATAAACAGAAAGAGTTGGTTATATGGATGAAAATCTACTAGACACTATTAATTCTATTCAATTTAAAGAGGTTTCCCTTGGCTATCGAACGGTTACAATATTCCCTTCCCAGGATTTAGATGAGGCACAAATTGGATACAGCATTGACTATGACGGACAACTTCTTTCAGGTATGGGAGAAGGGGGCTGGCTTTCTTCATGGCTAGTTATTGGTAATGAGGATGAAACAGGTGATCCTATTTTTATCGATACTGAAGAGGAGCATTTCCCTGTTTACAGCGCTTTTCATGGACAAGGGAATTGGGAGGTATACAAAATTGCTGCATCGCTTAAAAAGTTCGATAAGGCTTTGAGTTTTATAAAAAAAATATCAGTTGGTCGTGAAAACCCTGTGGAATTAGAAAAGAATCCAATAACTTCTGAGGAACGAAAACAATTTTTGAAAAGTATAGCCCAGCAAAATGACCATATTGAGATGAGCTTTTGGGAATCTTGGTTAGAGGATTTATAGGAGCAATAAAATAATATTCCGTATTGGTTTGCGTTCTGTAATTGTACTAACGAGGCAGTATAGTGAATTAGTAGTTTTTGAAAAAAATAGGAAGTCTTATCCTTATTTGAGTGCCGACAAGACTTAAATAAGCGGAGATTTTCCGTTTATACTGGGTAATTATCTCGGATGGATGTAAATAAGGGGAGAATTTCCGGTTAAGCGGAGCAAAGTTGGCTATTTTCCTGTTTTTCGAGTCGATAGGCGGAATTTCTCCATCTATTTGAGCTATTTTTAGAGCTTTTTTGAAATTAGGGGAAATTTTTCTGCTTATTTATAAACCTGTCGCTGATTTCCTCATCTGGGCCTTGGAAGGTTCGATTTTTTATGGCTGGGCGGGGAAGAGAAAATTGCTCTTGAACAAGTTTTTCCTGAATAAACCCGCAATTAGCCTATTGAGCGGGTACGTTGCGTCAACTTCGCTGTTTCCTCAACTAAAAAAGGGACGATCCTTTTATGTAAACCGTCCCCTTACATTTAGATTGAAACCACGAATTTTCGTTATATTTATTCTTCACTCGGTGCCAGGTTCAACCCGCTGCCGGCGGGGTTGCGGCATTTGTTCTTGCGCCTAATTCCTGATCAATCAGTAAAAGAGCTGAAGGATTATTTTCCGCAAGTTTGAGGCGATCAATAATGGTTTTGGCCTGTGCTTCTTCATCGATTTGTTCCCTTAAAAAGTCCTGGATGATCAAAGCGGCCTGAGGGTCAATTGCATTCACATAGTTATAGGCCTGACGATAAGTATTTGTGACATACTGTTCATGGCTCAATACCTTTTGAAAGGTCTCTAACGGAGTGCCAAAGTCATTTGGCTGCGCAGGGATGCTATTGATTTGGACAGTGCCATCCCGGTCCACAACAAAATCAACTAAAGTAAGCATATGAGTTCGCTCTTCCTCTGATTGCAGCCTTAACCAATGGGCGATCCCTGTATAATTCTTTTTTGCCATAGAAGCAGACATCGCGAGATATAAAGTGGAAGAAACATGCTCAAGTTGAATCAAATCATTAAACAAGCTTTGAAGTTCATCATTCATTTTTCTCACTCCCCAATTTCAATAAATCTTCAGTTTAGTTTATAGGAAATAGGAATTTGTGAAACTTGTTTACACGTCCTTATTCGAACCTCGGTGTTTATTTACAAAGGGACGATTCCACGCTTCAAAAATTAATATACATTATTTGGATGAAACAGGAAAAACTACTGTTAACATTATGTTGTTTTTCTGGAGGGGTATGTATGGAAGCATCTGATCAAAAGGTTCATTTAACTTGCGCGGAGATATCGAATTTATGGGATACCTATATTAACGACAGTGTCGTCATATGTATATTGACTCACTTTCTTCACAGTGTCGAAGATCCAGAAGTAAAGCCGCTTCTTGTATTTACAATAGAAGTAGCGGAATCACATTTGAAGGACATTAGCATGATTTATGAGCAGGAGGGCATTGCCAGGCCAGAAGGATTTCCGGTCGAAAAGCATGTGAATTTGTCTGCTCCACGGCTCTTTTCGGATATTTTTTACATGGAGTATATGCAGCATATGAGCAAGTTTGGATTGACGAGCCATTCCAGTGCCATTGCCACTTCTTCCCGGGATGATATCCGTGCTCTATTTGAAAAATTCCACAGCCAGGCAACGGAAATTAACCGTGAGATTACCACATTGATGAAGAAGAAGGGGGTCTATATCCGTCCTCCATACATGAACTATCCAAAGAAAGTGGATTTCGTTGATCAACAGTACTTCCTGACAGGCTGGTTCGGAAAAAAACGGCCGCTTCTGGGGAATGAAGTGAATCATCTCTATTTGACATCCCTTCATAATGAGTTAGGGAAAGCCACACTATTAGGTTTTGCACAAGTCGCCCAGGATCCTGATTTGAAAACTTATTTTTATTCGGGTGTCCAGCTGTGCGGCAAAATCTTGAGGGAGAGCCATCATGTTTTGATGGAAAGCAATGTTCCCAATTCAATGACTTGGGATTCGACCGTCAGTGATTCGAACGATCCGCCATACGCTGACCGGCTGATGCTTTTTGTGGTAGGAATCCTATCCCAATTAGGCATAGCTGCCTACGGGTTCGCATTGTCCCTGAGTATGAGAAGAGATGTGGGAGCTTTGTATAGCGGTTTTATTCTAAGAGCGTTAACCTATTCCGAAGATGGAGCGCAGATGATCATTGAAAGGGGATGGCTTGAGCAGCCTCCGATGTTTGCGGATCGGGAAAGGCTGATTAAAGGGGAAGAGTAGTGTTGTTGACCAGGGAAGCGTCTGATTATAGGCACTTCCCTTTTTCTGTTTCACTTTCGGAAGACACGCGTAATGTGCGCTAAAAAGCAGTTAATAAAAATTTAGAAACAAACCCTTCGATAAAAGCAGCGATGAAAATGCAAGGTGTGATAATGAGAATGAAAGCGGAAAAAGCTTCTTTGAGGTGGAGTCGGAATGATGTTGTGCTCTTTTTAACCTTACGAAAGCTATTGGTCAGTCTAGTCACAATCGTTTTATTCAACTTGTTTCCATAAATGGCGGCAAGCATAAAGGTAGTCAGTTCCAGAATCGCATGTGGCAGAAAACCGAATCCGAATGTGTGGAGGACATTTAAATCAACCTGCTGTGCAAGATACAAAGTCATACCGATCATAGCGCATGTTGAAATGAGCGGCAGTATGTATACATGCCGAATGGGGATGAAGGCAAGGACCAAGATTTGCAGGCAAACGAGCCAGTTATTCTTGAAGAGAAAAAGGGTAGTTTCCCAATACCCCTTTTTGGGGACACCTTCTTTAAAATTTCCATCTAAGCCTGAAAGGAGCTCTTTCATATCAGGATTAATGTATGATGTGATCAGGTAAGCCATTAAAAAGATAATGAAATAAAAGAACCAATACTTCCAAAAAGATCTTTTTATATGAAGCCATGCGCTTTTCCAATGTTTATTGCTTGTTGTTATTACATAATCGACAATTGTCATAAGCTATTCCTTTCAGGGTTACATATCTTGTAATTGTATTTTTTCCAACTCCTTTTGGCGTTGCTTCTTCAGAAAATCTCGGCCTTTAATCCAGATACTTAACAAAAAGGCCAATCCGCCAACAGCAGCTAAGATAAGGGAAAGTGTATCTTCTTCTCCAAATCTCTTGAAAAACCAAACCGATATAAAAGCAATATACATAACAGGTAAGATGGCTCCCAAAAGAATATGGCTTCTTCTTGATAAATAAAATTGAACTCCAATCACTGCGAACGCGATCAACCATCCATAAATAGCAGGCATTAAGAATCAACCCTTTCTGACTTGTATTTTTCAATAATCAACTTTGCCACATCTAAACTGATTTGTTCATCGAGCACCAGATTTTTAATCATACTGACAAACTCCAAATCCTCTTTTTTACTATTCAGCTCGATTTTCTTAATAAGTTTATCCAGCTTTGTCCGGACTGTTGGATAGGAAACTCCGTAAATAGTGGAGATTTCTTTTAACGAGCCGGAATTCAAAACGAACTTCCTGATAAATTCGAGTGATTCTTGATCCAATGCAAGAATCCAATCGGGTACCTCATCGCGTTTCAATTCTTCATCCTCCTTTATATAAATAATATTAAACAAAACTTTAATATTATTCAATATATTTTTAAAAAAAATGAAAAAATAATGTTCAGTACGGAATATAATGTCTCTTTTGTATCGAAAATGATGCAGAACAGTTAAGTCCGATTGAACCATATTCTGTCACCGGCGGTGGAATAAAAAGTTGATCCAGTTGAGTGCAAATCCCTTAGTCTTTGTCTCGTGAGAAGACCTGCACCATTGAATTAGAAAAGAATACGATATTGGGCGAATGCTTTTTGGAGGTGCGGAATGGAGAGCTATTCTACCCAAAGTATCATTGTGCTTGGCACGGCAATTCTGGTTATAGGAGCATTTTTTGTCTTTATCGGGGAGTATAGAAAACTTGGGGAAATAGCAGCTGAAGCTTAGGGCGATCCAAGTGTAATAGGGAAACAAGAGGAGAGATTGTTGTTCCGGAGAGAATCAGAATCCTTTTTTTAAACATTTCAGTTTCTGGATGGGACTTCACCTCTTCCAACTGAAAAATAGACGGAAGAATTTCGCTTAAATTGGAAATGGCTCTTATTTTCCTAGAAATAAGGGTCGTTTTTTCGTTTATTTCATCCAAATCGTCGGATTTTGCTCTATTTCTAACGGTTAACCGGAATATCTCCCCTTATTTGTCCTTCCTAAGCACTCTCTTTGAAAAATAGCCGGAAAATATCCGCTTATGAAAGGGAAAAACCATGTATGATAAGAGGACATTGACAAAAATATTAAATTCATTTATTATTAATTCAAGATATTTAAATTCAAGATATTTTTCCAATGCAGAGGAGGGATAGAATGAAGGATATTTTAAAGAGGATCAATGAATTGGCACAAAAGAAAAAGAATGAGGGATTAACAGAGAGCGAAATCGCTGAACTGACCACATTGCGGCAGAAGTACCTGGATATTTTTCGCGGATCGATGCAAAAATTGCTATTGAACACTACGGTGGTAGATCCTGAAGGAACAGATGTCACTCCCAAGAAATTACGAACAGAACAAGCCAGGAATAGAAAGAACGCAATTTGGATGTCTTGAAAGTAGTTATTGACACAATAAGCGATTTCATGCTAAATTTATCTCGAATTAAAAATAAATGATTTAAAGGTAAATTTTTTTAAAGAAATATCTCGATATCGAGATAAAAAACAAGGAGGAGTTTTAAAATGGCAAAATGGACAGTAGACCAAGCACACTCAGCAATCGGGTTTGAAGTAAAACACATGATGGTATCAAAGGTGAAAGGGCAATTCGAATCTTACACAGCAGATGTTGAAGCAGAAGATCTAACAGATTTAACAACAGCTTCAATCGCATTCAAGATTGATGTGGCTAGCATTGACACACGCAATGAAGACCGTGACAATCACTTGAAATCAGCAGACTTCTTCGATGTCGAGAATAACCCGACGATCGAATTCAAATCCACAAACATCACGAAAGACGGTGATGACTATAAAGTAACTGGTGATTTAACAATCAAGGATGTAACAAAGCCAGTAACTTTTGATGTTGAGTTTGGCGGTAAAGGTACGAACCCATGGGGTGTAGAAGTTTACGGTTTCGAAGCGGAAACAAAGATCAACCGTGAAGAATTCGGTCTTACTTGGAATGCAGCATTAGAAACCGGCGGTGTCCTTGTAGGAAAAGATATTAAAATCAAAGTGGAATTAGAAGTGAACCCAGCAGCATAAATGAGTTCAAACCTTAGTGGTTTTGCTGGATTCGTATGGATCCAGCAGGACTTTTGGCAAGGAGAATCGAAATGGAACTGCAAAAAAATGAGTTAAAAGCTGTTACAGTGATCATTCGTGCCGCTCAGGCCATTCAGGAAGTGATTCGGAAAGATGCGGCGAAATTCGGCTTGAATCCAACGGAATTCTCTGTGTTGGAGCTTTTATACCATAGGGGAGAACAGCCTATTCAGGCGATTGGAAAAAAGGTTTTGATATCAAGCGGCAGTATTACTTATGTGATCGATAAATTGGAGCAAAAAAACTTTGTGAAACGCAGGGGATGCCCTGAGGACAGGCGCGTTACCTATGCGGTGATCACGACTGAGGGGAAAGCGTTGATGGATGAAATTTTCCCGCAGCATGAATTAGAAATAAAAGAGGTTTTTGCTGACTTGGATGCCGGCGAAGTTCATCAGACCATTTCACTGCTGAAAAGAATCGGTTATCGGGCGAAAAACTGTTGAACATAAATTTTTTTAACTAATTATCTTGAATTCAAGATAATTACAGAAGGATTTATAATGGATTTAGGTTTGTTCATCATAAGGTTGGTGATTGGGATTTTGTTGATTGGACATGGCGCACAAAAGCTGTATGGCTGGTTCTGAGGGTATGGATTAAAAGGAACGGGTGGCAGGCTTGAATCGATCGGCATGAAGCCGGGTGTGACGATGGCACTTTTTGCGGGATTAGCCGAACTGATCGGGGGAATATTACTAGGTGCAGGATTTTTAACACCACTTGCAGCAATGATGGTTGCTGGAACGATGCTGATGGCGGTTATAAAGGTGCACGCGCCAAATGGTTTGTGGCCCACTGCGAATGGATATGAATATACCTTAACATTAATAGCTGCAGCAATTAGACTCGCGCTAATGGGTCCTGGTAAATCCGCTATAGATGCAATTTTATAATACTTTATCTTGAAATCAAGATTTTAAAAAGGAGTGAAAAAATGAGCAAAAAGACAATGGGAATTCACCATATTACCGCAATTGTTGGCCATCCTCAGGAAAACGTCGATTTCTACGCTGGTGTATTGGGTTTACGCATGGTCAAGCAAACAGTCAATTTTGATGATCCGCAAACGTATCACCTTTATTTTGGGAATGAAGGCGGAAAGCCGGGAACCATCGTCACTTTCTTTCCATGGGCAGGAGCAAGCCAGGGAGTCGTTGGTGACGGCCAGGTCGGCGTGACATCCTATGTCGTGCCAAAGGGTACGATGGATTTTTGGAAAAAGCGTCTGGAAAAATTCAATATTGCCTATACAACGATGGAACGTTTTGGAGAGCAATATCTCGAATTTGATGATCCCCATGGTCTTCATCTGGAGATTGTCGAGCGAGAAGAAGGAGAACTCAATGATTGGAGCTTTGGTGAGGTTACACCTGAAGTGGCGATAAAAGGATTCGGCGGAGCCACTCTATTATCCACCAAGCCGGAAAAAACCGCTGAACTGCTGGAAAACGTAATGGGCCTTGAGCTTGTAAGTAGAGAAGGAGATTTCATCCGTTTCCGTTCTTCAGGTGACATTGGGAATGTTATCGACCTGAAGTTGACACCGATAGGACACGGTGTGATGGGTGTTGGAACGGTTCATCATATTGCCTGGAGAGCTGTTGATGACGAAGACCAGCTGGACTGGCAGAAATACGTGGCAGCCAATGGCTATGGTGTCACTCCGGTAAAGGACAGAAACTACTTCAACGCGATTTATTTCAGGGAGCACGGGGAGATCCTGTTTGAAATTGCAACGGATCCTCCAGGATTTGCGCATGATGAAACAGAGGAAACAATGGGTGGAAAATTGATGCTGCCGGAGCAATATGAGCAGTATCGGAGACAGATCGAAAGAGGACTCATCCCGATTGAAGTCAGAGAGTTGGATTGATTTGGCCCAACTAGAATCCTTGAGAAGAGGTGAAGGGTGATATGCAAAAAACTTCAGGAATCCATCATATTACGGCAATGGTAAACGATGCGCAAAGGAGTATTGATTTTTATGCAGGCGTACTTGGGTTAAGACTTGTGAAGAAAACAATCAACTATGACCGCCCTGAAGTGTACCATCTTTATTTTGCCAATGAATCCGGGGATCCTGGAACTGTCATCACCTTTTTTCCATGGGCGAACCAGATGAAAGGCCGAATCGGCACGGGACAGGTTGGGGTGACCAGCTATGTTATTCCAATTGGTTCTCTTCCTTTTTGGAAAGAGCGATTGACAAAGTTTGGAGTCAGATTCATTCAGAATGTCAGGTATGGAGAAAGCAATTTGCAATTCCAGGACCCGGACGGACTTGAACTGGAACTGGTCGAACGAAAAGAGGGGCCGATCAATACCTGGAGCTTCGGAGGAGTTACATCTGATGTTGCTATCAAAGGGTTTGGCGGGGCTACATTGATCTCGGCACAGCCTCATAGAACGGCAGAAGTCCTGGAGGAGGTCCTCGGACTAGAGAACATTGGCCAGGAAGAAAGCTTTCTACGATTCAAATCATCAGCTGAGATTGGCAACACCATTGATATCAAGCTCACTCCATCCGTCCGTGGATTGATGGGAGCAGGCACGGTGCACCATCTTGCCTGGAGAGCGAAGGATGAAGAGCAGCATAAAAGGTGGAGAGAGCTTCTCGTGGAGAAAGGCTTTTATCCAACTGAGATCCTGGACCGTAACTACTTCAAAGCTTTGTACTTTCATGAAGGCGGAGGGATTCTGTTTGAAATAGCGACTGATCTACCAGGTTTTACGGTGGATGAATCAATGGATGCACTAGGTGGAAAATTGATGCTGCCACCATGGCTGGAGCCAGAGCGAGAAGAATTAGAGGGCATGCTGCCAAAGGTGGGAGCTCGTATTTTGGAGGGGGATTAAAAAATGAAACATATATTCAATAAGGGAAAGGTCCCGACAAAACCAACATTGTTATTGCTTCACGGCACAGGAGGAAATGAATTAGACCTGCTGCCTCTTGCGGGAATGATCGATGATGAAGCATCTGTATTAAGTGTCCGCGGAAACGTATCGGAAAACGGAATGCCTAGATTCTTCCGAAGATTGGCAGAAGGTGTTTTTGATGAGCAGGATTTGATTTTTCGAACAAAGGAATTGAATGAGTTCCTGGATGAAGCAGCAGAAAAGTACGGCTTTGACCGCGATAATGTGATTGCTGTCGGCTATTCAAATGGAGCGAATATCGCAGCAAGCCTGCTTTTCCACTATCAAAATGCCTTGAAGGGAGCCATTCTCCATCACCCAATGGTTCCGAGAAGAGGCATTGACCTGCCAGAACTGACAGGAACATCGGTATTCATAGCTGCTGGAACAAACGATCCAATCTGTTCGCCACAGGAATCCGAAGAGCTAAATTCTTTACTGGAAAAAGCAAGTGCGGATGTTGAACTTCATTGGGAGAATAGAGGGCATCAGCTGACCCGAGAGGAAGTCGAAGCAGCGGCAAAGTGGTATCATGAGAGATTTTGAAATTAAGCAAGGTGGGGACGGTTTCTTAATGGGGACCGTCCCTTTGTTATGAATAGAGGCATTATAAGTACGATAATAGGAAGATGCTCGAAGCTGTCAAGAAAAGGTGGTTATTGTGACAGCTTTCAGGTAGCGGGGCTCGAAGCTGTCAAGAAAAAGTGGTTATTGTGACAGCTTTCAGGTAGCGGGGTTCAAAGCTGTCAAGAAAACGTAGTTATTGTGACAGCTTTCAGGTAGCAGGGTTCAAAGCTGTCAAGAAAACGTAGTTATTGTGACAGCTTTCAGGTAGCAGGGCTCGAAGCTGTCAAGAAAAAGTGGTTATTGTGACAGCTTTCAGGTAGCGGGGTTCAAAGCTGTCAAGAAAAGGTGGTTATTGTGACAGCTTTCAGGTAGCGGGGCTCAAAGCTGTCAAGAAAAGATGGTTATTGTGACAGCTTTCAGGTAGCAGGGCTCGAAGCTGTCAAGAAAAGGTGGTTATTGTGACAGCTTTCAGGTAGCGGGGCTCGAAGCTGTCAAGAAAAGGTGGTTATTGTGACAGCTTTCAGGTAGCGGGGCTTAAAGCTGTCAAGAAAAGGTGGTTATTGTGACAGCTTTCAGGTAGCGGGGCTCAAAGCTGTCAAGAAAAGGTGGTTATTGTGACAGCTTTCAGGTAGCGGGGCTCGAAGCTGTCAAGAAAAGGTGGTTATTGTGACAGCTTTCAGGTAGCGGGGCTCGAAGCTGTCAAGAAAAGGTGGTTATTGTGACAGCTTTCAGGTAGCAGAGCTCGAAGCTGTCAAGAAAAGGTGGTTATTGTGACAGCTTTCAGGTTCTAGGAGTCAAAGCTGTCAAGAAAAGATGATTATTGTGACAGCTTTCAGGTAGCGGGGCTCGAAGCTGTCAAGAAAAGGTGGTTATTGTGACAGCTTTCAGGTTCTAGGAGTCAAAGCTGTCAAAAAAGTGCGGGTAATAATCGTTTAGTGCTGTTAAACAGGTTCATGGATTTGAACAAATAATAATGTCACTTCTCTTAACTATTTCAGTTCCTGGATGCGGCGCGAGAACCGTCCCCATGTCTCGCTTTTTATAATGACCCCAATTTAGTGGCAGATAGCGCGCCAGCCTTATTGGCAAACTCAGTATACTCCCTTAATTCAGCTTCGTTGTTTGGGTTGCCATTATCGTGGAAGCGGGATAGTAGGGCAGCCATGAACGCGTCACCGGCACCAGTTGTGTCAATCGCCTCAACCGGAATTCCAGGGACATGCACGGTTCTATCTTTATGAATGGCGTATGCTCCATCTTTTCCTTTCGTGACAAATAGGAAAGGGATCTCCCATTTGGCAATGTGTTCTAACCCAGCTTCAAGAGTGGAGGTTTCTGTTAAAAATAGCAATTCATCTTCCGTCATTTTTACGATATCTGCCTTCTGAACAAAGGCAAGAATACTTTCTCTGCATTGTTTCTCACTTTCCCAACGCTTCAGCCGGATATTGGTATCGAATGCTATTTTCATATTCTCTTCTCTGGCATAGTGGATAGCCTGTTCCGTTGTCTTTCTTGAAATGGGGTGAAAAAGAGTACCAGACCCAAAGTAAAACAACTTACTTGTTTGAAAAGGTACACGATCAAGTTCCTCCGCTGTGATCCACTCATCAGGCGCTTCGTTTACATAGGAATGGAAATAGCGTTCTCCCAGCTCATCTAAGTGGATATACACCGAACAGATTTTTTTGTTGAAACTATAAGAACAAAAAGAAAGATCAACCTTTTCCTCCGTTAATTTCCCCTCAACAAATTTACTGGTTTCATCCCTTCCCAATTTGCATAAATAATACGATGGAATGCCATGTCTGCTAACCCCGACTGCCACATTAACAGTGGCTCCACCTAATAAACGATGAAACATTGTGTTGGAGGTATCCGTGGCAATCAAATCAACGATTACTTCGCCCAGTGATGTTATCCCATGCTTTTTCAATATGGTGCACCTTCCGTCCATAAAAAATCTCAAAATTTATTTATAGTTTAACAGTTAGTGAAGCTGCTTGGGAAGCGGGTTAGACAGGTGGACAGGAGAACCGTCCCACCTGTCTAAAAAATTCAAAACTTTTTCCTTTTTAAATCGTATGAAAGGTAATGACGTATCAATGGAGGTTTTTATGGAAAATGCAAACAGGAGTGTGGAGAGCTATATCCAAATTTATTCCCAGCTAAGGGAAAGATACCGTTGGAAGGTGACGGATCAGTCGGTTTTGATGATGGTCGCTTCTTTATATATATCCAACAACCGGTCCTTCGATATTGATCGATTTACGGAGCTTGCAGATTATATAAAAAGCGAGTCTGGGCTATTTTCGCCTTTGCGTTCTGAGTCTCGTTTTACCTTTGCCGCCATGCTCGACACAAAGTTTGATCATCCGAAAGAAAAATTTCCGGCCTTTATCGCTGCATACCAGGCATTGGTCTCAGCGGGATTCAGCAAAAATACTTTCACTTACATTTCCGCCATGCTGCTGGTCACAGCAAATACAGAAAACCTTAAGCCCCTTTCTGAACGGGCAAGAGTAGTGTACAAGAAGATGAGGGAGGAGCATTTGTTCTTGACTGGCCACAGCGATTATCCGCTAGCAGTCATGCTGGTTCTAAATGACCGTCAGACAGATGAGATGATTTTTCATATTGAAGATCTGTATAGCAAGCTTTCGCAAAACGGTTTCCGGAAAGGAAATGAGCTGCAAAGCATGAGCCATATATTATCTCTAAATGAAAACAACCATGCTGATGACATGGTTGCTCGATCCGCTGAAATCTATGACAGGATGGGGAAGGAAGGAATCAAGGTGAAAACCAAGTTCTATCCGCAGGTTGCACTGCTTACCTTCTTGGAAAATGAGTACGACAATCTTTTAGAAATAAGAGAGGTATGGGAGCAATTGAATGCAGAAAAGCTCTTTAAATGGAAAAAAGACATTAATTTCATGATGGCCGTCAATTTCGTCATCAGTGATAAAATCGATCAATCCTCCCTGCTTCAGACCAATCTTTCTACGACAATCGAAACATTGATCCAGGCTCAGCAAGCAGCATCAATCGCAGCCATTTCAGGTGCAGCAGTCGCAGCTTCTTCAAATGGAGGCGAGTAAAGGCATAGGAAGTGCGGGGACGCATTCCTGTGCTTCTTTTTTGTCGCGAAGGGATGGTCCATTCCTATTTTGAGTTCATCTCAATCCAGCAATTGCTTTTCACACCGGTGTCCCGCAACCATTCTTGCGAAAAAACTAGCTATTAACACTCATGTTCTTCTCTTCATATACTTTTTCGGCAATTCGTCGGACGTATATTTTTAACGGTAAGATTGATAGACTGCCAATTAATAGAACAGAAAGATTCGGCATCATCACCGCCCAGAGGATCGCCGCGACATAGCAACCGTGATAGGCGAGGATGGCGAAACGCATTTCGTTTGCTGAAATCAGTTCATGGCTGGTAAATTCCTGTTTGATGATCTTAAGGGACTTCATCGATAAAAGCAGAATAACAATGACCGCTCCGGCAAAAATATAAATATCCTCTGCAATAAACACTGCAATACAGAAGGCATAAAACAGATAATCCAGCTTCGAAATGGCCCCGCTTAACGGTGTTTCCTCTATGGCCTTTCCAACCTGCATAAACAATTTAACTTCTTCCATTAATTTAAATGAGGTTTTTGCTGCAATGTTCATAATTTTGAAGTTTAATAGCTGAGATAAAATGAATAAACCGCTGAAGATGAAGACAAAAATCCGTATCGAAAGCCCATGATCATATAAGGTATGGCCGAGTGCCAGGAAGAAAATGACCTCTGCCACCATCAACGCAACATTTCCATAGGAATACTTTTTGGCAGCCAGTATGGTCTTGTTGAACGAGATCACCACGTAAAAAGTAGCGAGGAATATCAGTCCTGCAATCGTCGCCAGAAATAAAATCACTTTCCCGATATTGGCATCAGTCGAGTGGCTGGGGATTAACAGGATGAAGAGTAATAGACTGATATGATAAACAATATGGAGCCTCATTAATAATTTCATCAATATTCATTCCTTCTTGTTGGTCTGTGAGCGGGACAAACCGAAGTTTTGCACCCAAATTCACATCATCGATTTTTGATATTTATCCTTCTCTCGGTTAATAACTGTTCGCTAAGTAAGGCATGATATCCTTTCTTTTTGAAAAAAGAAGAATGGGGACTTAGCCCTTTTATCTTGGTGAGGCTGTCAGGAGTTGTGATTTTATCAGCAGAGGGGATAAAATAGGGATAAAACTAGGAGGCAATGCAGTGCTAATTGGTCATATCAGAGAAATAGTTCGGCATCCTGTTAAATCCTTTTATGGAGAAAGCGTCGAGAAGACAAAGGTTATGGATTATGGATTGTATGGAGACCGCAGTCATACGATCCATGACCAAACAAGACCAGGGAAATTTTTAACGATTACGCAGTTCCCTGAGATGGCTCGATACAAGGCAAGGTTTATAGGACAAGAAGAGATGGAAGAGTACCCTAAAGTCGAAATCGTGACACCTGAGGGGAAAGTGCTTGAATGGCGCGATAAGGAATTGGAAAAAGAAATACAAGCAAAATCCGGACGGGAAATCGCTTTTGCTTCATACCGACCTTCATACGTCCCTCTAGGTGCAATTGAAGAAGAGCATATTCAACTGGTTACGGACGCTTCACTACAGGGTTTGGAACAAATTTGGGGCAAAGAGGTTGATTATAGGCGTTTTCGCCCCAATTTATTCATTTCATTAAAAGATCACAAACCTTTTATCGAAGAAGAATGGTTTGGGAGACGACTGACAATTGGCAATGAAGTGGCACTGGAAGTGAAAAGGCATTGTGAAAGATGCATGATCATTACCGTTGATCCCGAAAATGCAAAACGGGATCCATCATTGCTTAAAGCGGTTGCGAAAGAAAGAAATAATCATTTCGGCGTGTATGCTGCTGTCATAACTACAGGTGAAATCAATGTTGGAGATGAAGTCCATCTTGAATAGTTGAATAGCAGGGGTTAGCATGGATTGTTTAAGAAAAGAATTTTTAAGCAGCCGTTTCCAGTGATAAATATGAAATGCATGACGAGCAATCTTGAAAGCAGGAATAGTGAAGAATGGATGAGTGAATAAAAGAAGCAAAGGATGCTGTTTCAGCGACCTTTGCTTCTTTTTTTATCCTAAAAGTATTAGACGTTATATACTTCTTCTTTGTTCGTTTCTAATGCTTGTGTGGCTGGTTTCTCTGCTGGTATGACCAAGTTCAGCAGCACGGCTGCCAGTGCACCAACAGTAATTCCGGAAGATAAGATATAGTTCGCCCAGTCAGGCATGCTGTAAAGGACTTCTTTTGGCAAAAGGGTAGCGGCAATGGTTAACAGGATTGGAAGGCCGATGACCATCATGTTGCGGTCGTCAATATGGAGCGGCTGGATCACTTTCATGCCGTTTGTCACGATTGCCACACAAACGATGCCAAAAATTCCGTTGATAACAGGCTCAGGTATGCATGTGATTGCAGTTGAAAGCTTAGGTATAAGTCCCAAACATACAAGGATTACACCGCTCGCCATAATGGCCAATCTGCTGGCAACACCGGTGATTGCAAGCAATCCAGCGTTTGAGGAGTAGCCTGTCATAGGAGTGCTTCCGAACAGGGCGCCGACAAAGCATCCAAGTCCTTCACCGACAGAAGCGCGGTTAAGACGCTTTTCGTCAAGCTCTTTTCCTGTAACCGTAGAAACGACGAACCATGTACCTGTTGTTTCAATCAAGATAATTAAATAAACAAACACAATGGTAATGATGGCACTTACATCAAAAATAGGTTTTCCGAATGGAAATAATGTTGGAAAGGAGAACCAGCTTGCACTTTTAACCGGCGAGAAGTCAACTCCGCCAAAGAAGCTCGCTGCAACTGTTCCGGCAATAATCGCAATAATGACGGAAACGAGACGGAAAAATGTTCCGAGCCCATGTCTTTTGCGGCCAAGCAGCATGCAAATGACGAGGACTCCTGCAGAGATTGCAGCCACAAGAATGTTATCGCCTATGTTACCAGGAGAATGATAAATATTATTAAGGCCGATTGGCATTAAGGCAATCCCGACAATGATGATCACCGTTCCGCCTACAAGTGGAGGGATGATCTTCCGGACTGCTTTTGCGAACCACTTTAATGGGTAGCCTAGAAGAGCAATGATAATCGCGCCTGGTATCAGACTTCCGGCTATGGCGCCGAGGCCCAGCTTTCCTCCAATGGCCGCGATGGCTCCGATTGGAACATAAGACGGTCCTTGTACAACAGGTAATTTAATCCCCGCGCCAGTTTGGATCAGTGTAGCAATCCCAGTGGCTAAGAAGCACATCTGAATGAAAAAAGAGGTGTTTTCGGTGCTCAATGCTAAAAGCCCTGCAATAATGATTGGTGCTATGTATAAATCCATTGCCAGTACATGCTGTAAGCCTAATACAAATGCTTTGCTGTAGCTGATTTTATCATCGACACCAATGATAATGTTATGATCCTGTTTCCTGTCCAATCGAGTCTTCCTCCTTAAATTAATTCGTGTTTTGTTACCTTTTCAACTGGATTATACAAAAGAGAATAAAATTTGTATATAAAAAACGAATAATTTTATTTTAATATATTTTAATGTTCGTATTTTGGTTGACCGGTGAATGAATACCCATTACAATGAAGTCATAAAAATGGATACGGAGGAGAAGGAAATGCAGCAAGATCATGTATTGCGCGAAGACTGGATTGTTGCCTGCAGAGCTGAAGACTTAAAGGAAAAGCCTGTCCAGGTCATCATTATGGGGGAACGGTTAGCGATATTCAGGAATAGTGAAGGTGTACATGCATTCAAGGATTTATGCATACATAGAGGAGCAGCTTTGTCTTTAGGAGAAGTGAAAAATGATTGTCTTGTATGCCCTTACCATGCCTGGGAATATAACCAGGACGGAGATTGTGTGAACATACCGCAGCTACCTGAAGGGCGTGCGATTCCTAAGAAGGCCAAAGCCATTTCCTATTCATGCATCGAGAAGTACGGATTTATTTGGGTGAATCTGGCCAATAATCTGCCAGAGTTTTTCAGGTATGAAGAAATGGAAGGGGACAGCTGGCATAATGTCATCTGGGGACCGCAATCCGTTGAGGCAAAGCCGCCGCGCATCATTGAGAACTTCCTGGATGTAGGTCATCTGGCGGTGGTCCATGAGGGCTTCTTAGGAACCGATAGCCATCGAATCATAGAAGACTATGCAGTGAATCGGACCGATAACAGAATTTTTTCAGACGAAATCCCAATCTATCAGCCAGATCCTGATGGGTCAGGAAAACCGAAATATGTCTATTACACCTATGAAATTGTCCGTCCTTTGACGGTTAAATTCACAAAGAGAGATCGTGAAAATAACACGGAAATGACCATTCTTTTAACAGTGCGTCCTGAAAGTGAAACCACATCAGTAGCCTATGGAATTCTCTCCTTTAGCTATGAGACAGGCCTTTCAGATGCCGAAATCATCGAATTCCAAAATGAGATTTTCGCACAGGATAAACCGGTAGTTGAAAACCAAAAACCGGAAGAGCTGCCGCTTGATCTGCAAGTCGAGCTTTCACTGGTATGTGACCGGATGAGCATTGCATACAGACAGTATCTAAAAGAGCTTGGAGTAAGCTTGGGTACGGCGTAAGAGGGTACTGGAGAAATATTCGCAGGCTAGTGATATAGCAGAAGAACCGTTCCCTGAGCTTGGGAACGGTTTTTTGCTTCCAGTATGAGCAAATAAGATAATCTGCCACAAGAATGGGGACGGTTCTTAATGAGACCGTCCTGTTTAATGGACATTTAGGTACACCTATTAAAAGCAACTATGAAATGAATGTGCTCTTAATGAATCCTTGTTATATAAAACATGCCGTTTTTCTTTATAGACATATTGACAGGAATTAATTTATATCATAAATTATACATATAATAACTATGCATAGATTTACTATGCATTTGGGAGGTGGACTGTTTATGAAGATAAGCAAAGAATTGCTAAAGGGTAGTACCACTACTCTTATTTTGAGTTTGCTTAATTCTAAACCAATGTACGGCTATGAAATTATCAAAGAACTGGAATCGAAGTCTAATGGAATTTTTAGTTTTAAGGAAGGCACGATCTATCCCATTCTTCACAGCCTTGAGGAAAAAGAATTAATTGTATCATACTGGGGCGAAGGGGCCGGAAAGAGAAAGAGGAAATATTACAAGATTAATAACCAGGGCAAACAATTTATTCAAGAAAAAAAAGAAGAATGGTCCGTTTTCAAGAATGCTGTTGACGAAGTTTTAAGTGGGGAGAAAATCGTATGGGATTAGATAATAAGTTTGATATGTATATTAGAGACTTGTGTAAACTGATAAAAAATAAGGATGTACATGCCCATATAAAACTGGAAATTAACGATCACCTTCATACGCTCAAAGAGGAGGCAATGAGTACAGGACTTTCAGAAGAAGAGGCTATAGATCAAGCATTAGCACGTATGGGAGATGCAGTAGTTTTGGGAAAGCAGCTTAACAAAACACACAAAGCCCCTATGGATGTGAAAATGTTGCTGCCAGTGCTTACAGCTTCTCTATTTGGGCTACTGGTTATGTATTATTTGCAATTCCATTCGGCTTTTACAGAGCTTCAAGAACTGAAAGTTTTTAATAAGAGTCTGAGCTTCTACTCGGTGGGTGTCGTGCTCATGCTAAGCCTATTTATGTTTGATTACAGAAGATTGATGAAATACTCCAAGCACTTTTATGCGGCAACAATCCTCATACTTTTATTGACCGTTCTCATTGGTGTTAGAGTCGATGATGTGCCATTTTTAAATGTAGGCTTTGCCACTATTAATTTCACCGAAATCACTCCATTCCTTTTGGTCATTGCCTTTTCTGGAATGTTTCATTCCTGGGATTGGAAGGATAATCGAAAGTCTTGGTTTGGTTTAGGTATTATTTCAATACCAATTTTATTAATGGCGACTACAGGAGCCTTCGCAGCTACTATTATTAGCATCATTGTATCCGCTGTAATCATGCATACGTCGAGGTCCAGCCTTAAGCAAACTATAACCTTCGCAGTTGTTGCTTCTTTATGGCCCATCTGGAATCTGCTGTCTCTTTCTCAGAGATATTCCATGGTAAGCTCCTATACAGATCTTAAAATAGGTGAGGCTTATTTTGTAGGAAGTACCCTTCAGGTGACCCCAAGTTTCATTTCTGAGGTCCATACGGATTTCATTTTGGCGTACATCATCTATTCGTTTGGGTGGCTAGCCGCAATCACGGCTTTAGCTCTGGTTATATTTTTTATTTGTAGAATATCGATTACCGCCAAGAGTGTGAATCCCCCTTATGGAAAATTGCTAATTACAGGATTTGCAGCGGTCTTCTCAGCTCAGTTTATACTAAGCCTACTAACGAATCTCGGTTTATCTCCACTGACTGGTGTACCCGTACCATTCATGAGTTATGGAGGTTCACATTTATTGCTGGAGATGATATCCGCAGGACTGATTCTAAGCGTATATAGAAGACGAAAAACCAAGGAGACAGTTTCCTTGACTCACGGTCCGCAAAGTAATTAGAAGCAACCCATAATGGATTCAATGCTGCAAGAAGCCATTACGAAAAATCTCAGACTATTCGCCAGTCTGAGATTTTTTTTAGTGATAAAAAAGTGCCAGATCCTTTATACTCAAACCGTTCTTGCCGATGCGGTCTTTCATTACCTATTCCAGGAACCTGCAGCTTTAGCTCAATAAGGAAATTCAAAATAAAGGCGGTTAACCCTCCATGAGTTGTAAAACTAAAAAAGCCCTTCACCTAATTCGGGGAAGGGCAATTTAAGGTTTTTATTACACTTTCGTAAAACCTATGTAATAAGTAAAAAGCCAATAAATAAGTGGGGATGGAATATAAAATGCTCCACTCTGTATGCTTCATATAGCCAATTACATCTAGGAAAAGTTCAATGGAAAAAGAAATAACTGTCCAAACTACTATATAAAATATAAGCCTGTTCATTTTAAAATTGAGGAATAAAATTCCCATCAGGGACGGAATAAACGTAACAAGTGCCCAATCAGTAAATTCCACCTTCTTTGTAGGACCAAAATCAACAAAATCTAGCATGATACCAACTACTATATGTGCAGTCCAGGCAAAGTACCCGATAATTGGAAACAAAATGATAACTTCTTTAAGTGATAATCGTCTTGGCAGTATTGTTATCAAAAGTATTAAAACAACGATCATTCCCCAAACGAATAGCAAATTAAATCCTCCTAATGTCGTATAATTACCTAGGAATTTAATTTATCCATTTGATAGGAGAATATACATATATTTGGATATATAATTTGATCGATATGAAAGTGTATTACCATTCATTTCTGATGTCTAACACCTTGAGAAATAGATTCACACGCTTGTATAAAGTAATGCCTTTTCCTTCTTTAACTGCTAACCTGCACCTTTAGTACACTTTTTTTGAGAAGGATTCTATTAATTCATTTATACTGCTATATACTTCATCTGGTTTGACATTAAAATCGATTGTCTGATAATTTGGCAGCCAATGTACTCCAATTGTAAGTACATTTGCTTGTTTACCAGCCATAATATCAGCGTCGCTATCTCCAAGGAAAACAGCCTCATTGGGTAACACGTCTAGATATCCCAACGCTTTGTAAATCCCCTCAGGATGAGGTTTTGGAAATTCAACGTCATCGCCGGTAATGATTACATCAAAAAAGTGGTTTAGCCCTAGACAGTCTAAAGATATGTCGAGACTTCTTCTTGCTTTCCCGGTCACTACCCCTAGTTTATAACCGTTTGTTTTTAACATTGTAAGTAAAGTGTTTATATCATCATTATTCTGAACGATATTTTCATGCCGGTCTCTGTATATCTCATAATATAATTCAATAGCTTCTTCATAATTGTTGTTCTTAAGGTTTTCACGGATAATGCCAGTCTCTGAGGGACCAAACATTGCCATAATTTCTTCGGATGTAACCTCCCTATTATCAAATTTTTTAAACACAGACTCAAATGCCAAGAAACACACTGGTAATGTATCAGCAAGTGTTCCATCAAAGTCAAAAATAACCGCTTTAATAACAAACACATCCTCTTTCTCATCCGTATACATTACCTTTTCTACGCTATGTAATAATTTTCCTTCTTCGCCTATCCTGACCCTTTTAGCATAACAAGTAAAAAAAAGACCGACGCAGCGATCTTTTCCTTCAACAATTGACTATTAGTTTCAAAGAGACCGAATGCTGTTAACTGGAATTATTTTCACTTAATAGAATTCGCTATACGAACCAATTCCTCAGAGGTGACTTTGTTCGAGATTCTTTTGTCAATCCCAAAAATATATTGCCAATTTCCTTTGTCATAAAAAAGGAAATTAAATGACGTATCCTCAAAGTATAAAGCCTTTTGTCCGTTCTTAAGTGTATAGTATTTATGATTAGGTCTGGGATTTAAAGTTATTTTATTTATAATTGGACGAATTTCAATTTTATAATGATTTTCAGGCGACTTTTCATCCAGAAAACTTATCTCTAAAGTATCATTTACATCATATTGTTTGTCTTCATTAAATCTTCCATATTGATGGCTAAAAGGAATAGAAGGTTTGATGGAGGGCAGTTCTACATCTTGTTTAAAATGTTTTTTAAATTCCTCCACTGCATCTTCAACTGATTTATATCCCATTTGTTCATGAGCTTCTTCAAGAGTCATTGGTCTATCGTTTGTATTTGCGGAAACATTATTATAGACGGATAAAAATGCTAGACAGATTATTGAAAACCAAAAATAAATTCTTTTTAGCATTTAACTTTCACACCTTTATTCTTTTAGAACATAAACTTCCCTATTCCTTGAAGTTTATTTATCCGTCAATTTCAGCCAGCCCCGTTTATCCTGCTCCGTGTGATTAATAAGGGATTCAAAAAAGGCATTCCCTTTGAGAGTGGTTTAGTCATATGTTTTGTTCCTCTTGAACTTCACTTAAACCTTTAATAATTGTCATTTCCTTCTACAACCTAGGAATTAAGTAGTCTTTTTAACTCTGAGATATTTCATTAATTATTTTTCTTTTAACATAGAATACTTTCGATAAGCTTTATAGTAACTGATAGTATAAAAAGCAACCATTAAGGCGGGGAATGACCTTAAAAGGGCAAATGGAGTTTCAAATAAGAATGCTTTCCAAAATAATGAACCGTTCATGCTCCAAAGGCCTTCGGTTAAATATAATCCTGAATCTCTGTAAATCGTATAAGAGAAAAGCAAAAACACTATCGCTAAACTAGATGAATAACCCATCAATCTTCTATAATAATTACTCCTCGATTGGCGATCGGAGAAGATTTGTGTTTGTCCGTCATCTTCCTTTTGCCAATATTGAATTCCACCAAGCCATGTGCCTTTTAAATAATTCCAACCAAAGTCTTGATATATCCCTTTATATTCATTCAATTTTTCCTTTGATAAATATTCTTGAAAATCCAGTCGCATCACATATCTCTTGTCAGTCTTTTCGAAAGTGTATATTCCTAATCCGCTAATTTTTGTGCAGCGATAGCCATTTTGCAATTGCTCGTTCAGCCATTGCTCCTCTTTTTCAATATCAACAAACATCCTAAATTTCTTCATTGCATTCACTTCCTTCATATAGGGATAAAATATGCAATAATCTGTCTTGTTCCATTTTCAAAATCGCATTTCCTTCCGCAGTGACCATATAAACCTTTCTTCGCCCTGACTCTCCAACAGGTTCAATCCAACCGTGCTTATTCAAGTTTTCAATCGCACCGTATAAAGTACCAGCTGCTAAAACAACCGTACCGTTACTAATCTTTTCGATCTTTTGCATGACGGCATAGCCGTGGAGTGGCTCACGCAAAGCTAATAAAATATAATGCATGGTTTCAGACAATGGTAATAATTTGTGTTTCATAACTCCACCTCTATTCAGTTCGACTATATAGTTCAACTTAATAAGAAGGATAATACAGTTCAACTGAATAGTCAACAATATTATTGAAATTTGTTAAAGGAGCTTAAAGAGAAAATTCAATTATGAGCCTCAAAACTGAACGCTTTAGGAATAGTAAAGGTTTGTTGAAGAAGGAATTATTGGCTAAGGTGTTGAAGAATGTATCTATCATAATTGACTCTAAAAGCATGAAGGCAGGAGGAATGATGGTGAAGCAAATGAAACCGGAATATGAAGATTTCCCATTAAAGGCATATGACAAGATCAGGTATGCAGATACCGATCGTCAGGGACATGTAAATAACGCACTGTTTTCAACCTTCCTGGAAACGGGAAGAACGGAGCTTCTCTATGCAAAGGAGCCGCTGCATGCTGAAAACGCGTCGTTTGTCATAGCGAGTCTGAAGCTGGACTTGCTTTCTGAAATACGATGGCCTGGGACAGTGGAAATTGGCAGTGCCATTACAAGAGTCGGCAACAGTTCCTTATCTTTATTTCAAGGAATCTATCAAAATGGCAAGCTTGCTGCTGTGGCGGAAACCGTCATTGTGCAAATGGATGAAGACACTAGAAAATCGGCGCCGCTTTCCTCTGAAACAAAGGAGCGATTAAGACAATATTTACTTGAAATTCAATAAAGTAATCCATGATCGAAACCGAGGACGGTGTCAGTGTTCTAGACAGCGGAACAGAGGTGTAGAGAAAATGGGTAAGGGGATTAGTAGATGAATATTCTCATTGTATTCGCCCATCCGGACGGACAATCATTGAATGGGGCCCTGAAAGACATAACGGTTGGAATCCTGGAACAGAATGGCCATCAGGTAGAGGTATCAGACCTATATAAAAAGAAATTTAAAGCCATTGCAGATCAAGATGATTTCCTTGTACTAAAAAATCCAATGCGTTTTAATTATATTTCTGAACAGTATCATGCACTGAAAAATAATACCTTTGCAGCTGACATTGTCGAAGAGCAAAGATTAGTAACCTGGGCGGATTTAATCATTTTTCAGTATCCGATGTGGTGGACAGATGCCCCTGCAATCTTGAAAGGATGGTTTGATCGAGTGTTCTCGTACAGCTTTGCTTACGGTCCAGGACGTTATGAAGAAGGGAACTTAAAGGGGAAAGCGGCCATTGTATCTGTGACCCATGGCGCAGAGGATCTATCGGAGTATGGAGAAAATGGAATAAAAGGCAAAGTCGAAGAGCGTTTGTTCAACATTCAGCACGAGAAGCTTTACTTTTGTGGGATGACTGTCTTAGAACCGTTCCTATTCCCGGCAGGTGCAGATGAGGAGACGAGACTGCAACATATACAAGCTTGGGAGGAACGGCTAGCGGGCTTAAAGGACGAAATATTTGTAGATATATAATTAGGTCTCGATGAATAAGTGAGAAATCGAAAGCCGTCGCTTTTTCCTCAGACCTGCACTTAGGAGTGATTGTGTTGGAATTGAATGATGTAATCCACGGGCACCGATCGATTCGTGAATATGAAGATAGGGAAGTCAGCCAAGAGCTGCTAGACAGGATTTTAGAGGCGGGTATTCGTGCCTCTTCAAGCGGAAATATGCAAACGTATTCGATCATTGTCACGAAAGATAAAGAACTTAAGAAAAAATTATACAGTGCTCATATGGAGCAATCGATGGTGGTGGATGCGCCGATCCTTTTAACATTTTGTGCAGATTTTAATCGAATGAGGAAATGGCTTACACTGAACGATGCCCCTGTACACTTTGATAATTATATGAGCTTTATGATCGGGGCCATTGATGCAGCATTGGCTTCACAAAACTGCGCTTTAGCAGCGGAAAACGAGGGACTGGGCATTTGCTATATGGGCTCTACGCTTGCGAATTGTGACCAAATTGGTGAACTGCTGAACTTGCCGCCAAACGTTGTCCCTGTGGTTGGCTATTCATTAGGGTACCCAGCAGAAAACCCTGCCCCGCGTGATCGGCTGCCAATGCATGGACTTGTTCACTATGATCAGTATCAGGATTATTCGGATGAAGATATTACGGAAATTTATAAAGATCGCAACGAAAAAGGGTGGAACCGCTACATGGCCGTCCCAAAACTTAAAGAAATGACGGAAGAATTGGGATTGAAGAATCTTGCCCAAATTTATACGATCGCCAAGTATACAAAGCAATCGCATCAGGAATTTTCACAAACCGTGCTGAAGTATCTGGAAAGACAGAATTTCATGAATAATGAATAGGAGGGGCAGCAACTCCATTGTGTCTCGCAGTTTGATGAAATTTTTTCAAAGAGGGATCTTAAAATGAATATCATGATTAAGAATTTACCTGAAACAGAGATAGCGTATATTAGACGGACGGGGAGTTATTTTGAGCCCCAGGAACACTGGGGAAAGCTGATCAATTGGGCGATTGGCAATGGTCTATACCCTCCGCAGCAGTCGTTTATCGGTATTTCATTAGATAATCCGGATCAAGTGGAAAGCAAGGATTGCCGTCACGATGCCTGCGTAACATTGCCAGAGGGATTTGAAAAAGAAAACCATAAAGATATGGCATTCAGGAAGTTGGATGGAGGGCAGTACGCCCTGTATAATTTTTACGAAAAACCTGATAAACTCCATTCTGCTTATCAATACATGTTTGGCGAATGGCTGCCAAATAGCGATTATGCAGCCGACTATGAGAGATATAACCTCGAATACAACATGAATAACCCTTCCGAAGATCCTGAAGGGAAATGCAGAGTTGATCTATACATACCCGTTAAAAAGAGAAAATCTTAGGGCAAAATGTCACCAGTCAACGGTGGCATTTTATAATTGTACTGAGGGTGCCGGATCGTGACAATGTTAAAAATAAGGGTGGAACCAAAATGATGATCAAGTTTTCAATAGATAAGGATAGAAGCTTTCATTTAAGATCTGCAGCTATTATCCAACATAATGGCAGGGTCCTATTTCAAAGGCCGGTTGATAGTGAAAATTGGTTTTTGCCAGGAGGACGAGTTGAGCACTTTGAATCGACAGAAGAGACATTAAAGAGAGAATTAATGGAAGAATTCAACTTAGAAGCAACCCATCTGAAGCTCTGTTGGGTAGTGGAGTATTTTTTAGAGACTGAGAATAAAAAAATTCAGGAATTAGGGATGCATTACCTTGTGGACATTCCTGAAGATCATCCATTAGTTCACCATCAAGGCGAGTTCACAGGAATGGAAGATGGATATGTTCACAGATGGATTGAGTTTGATGAACTTGATCAGTATAAAATAGTACCTGAATTTGTGGTTCCCCAGTTACGAAAGTTGGAGGACAGCAGTACTATTGAACATACCGTATTAGCAGTAGTAAGGTAATTCCATGAGGGAGTAGCAGTGTATTCAGGAAGCGCTAATATCATCCATTGTTGATGTTCGTGTAGCTATAACATTCGTAAGCGAGGAATTCCGGCTATTGTAAATAAAGGACGCTTGTTAAGCAGAAATAAGCGGAGGAATTCCGGTTAACTTGAATAATAAAGCCAAAATCTAATGATTTAGATTAAATAACCGGAAAAATGACCCTTATTTTTAAGGGAAAAAGGGTCATTTGCAAATTTAAGCGGAATTTTTCCGTCTATTTTTCACTTACAGATCTAACAGACCAACCTTTTACTAAAGAAGATTGTTATTTTCACTAACCATTCACATACATTTAACTTAAAGATGGTATTTAGGTAAAAAAGTTTTTTGCGGAGGGGAGATACAATTTGGTAAGGATTAAAAAGATATCCCTATTGATGTTCATTATTGGAGCATTTTTAATCGGCTGCTCTAATGCAACAAATGTAGAGCCAGCATCCGGCCGTCCTTTGGTTTCCGCCGAGAAAGATAAGTATGCTTTATTAGTGGTTGATGAGAAGAGTGCTGATTATTATCGTGAATGGCTGGATGAAAAAAAGATTGATAATGTCAAAGTGATCAATGGAAAAACTTCTCTAGAAGACACAAATGAAGAATATAAATTTCTAGAATTAAAAAAATCTCCAGCATTCGTTGTATTCGATACGAAAGATATGGTTTATAAAACTTACAGTGAAGAAGAATTGATAAAATTTTTAAGAAATAGCAGTCCCAATTAATATTCCACTTCCGGTACGAAGCAGGAAGGATCTATGGAATTAAATTTTATAAAACTTTTCAGGGGTGTAAATGTGAACTCTACAGCAGAAACAATACAGGAATTAACGGAAAAAGAACAATGGTTAGAAGCCTTTCCCATTATGAATCAGTTACGTACGGATTTGACTCAAAGGACATACCTTGAGTTACTAGAAGAAATGAGGAAAGATGGATATTCTTTGTATGCTTTATATAAAGATAATCGGATCGTATCTTTAGCCGGTTTAAGCTGGAGAGTGAACTTCTATAATAAACGTCACGTTTTTATCTATGATCTGGTAACAGATCCTGCCTACCGCTCATCCGGGTATGGAGAGAAATTATTAAGCTATATACATAACTGGGCAAAAGAAAATGGAGCTGAATTTGTGGCATTAGAATCTGGTATTCAGCGAGACAAAGCTCACCGATTTTATGAAGAGAAATTAGATTATGATAAATGGTGCTATTCATTTAGAAAAATGTTATAAAATAGGGCTAATGGTTCGACTAGGGAAGATAATCCGGAATAAATTGAATGCACAAGTTGCGGTCTGGATGCCTTTGTTACATTAGCTAACGGATTTTATATAGAAAGAGGAGAAAAGTTAATGAAAACAGAACAACAGTATTTTGAAGAGGGAAAATCGATTCAAACGTATATGGATGAAATGGGCACGTTAAAAGAAGAAAGTTTTGCTGTTTATGAACAGTTTCAACTCCCGGCAGATGGATTTGCTGAACATTTAAAACAAAATGAACTGCATTTCCTAACGATTACCGAAGATTGGTGTGGAGATGCCATGATGATCAATCCCGTCATTCGCAAATTGGCTGAAGCTGCAGATACTGAAATGCGCGTCGCATTACGAGATGCAGATACAGATTTGATTGATCGTCACTTAACAAATGGTGGACGTGCTATTCCCATGATATTATTCTTCAATAATCAAGGACATTTACTTGGAAAGTGGGGACCACGTGCTCCAAAAGCTCAGCAAATAGTAGATGAAGTTCGTGCGGCATTGCCACCAAAAGATGATCCTACCTTTGCAGAGAAACAAAAAGAAGCCTTTGGTTCTTTAAGAAAAAGGTATACAGAGGACCAAGCTCTATGGGCAGAGGTTTATGATCATTTTAAGGAAACAGTATTAACCATTTTGAAGTAGGGTTTGCTGCAGTGATGATTTATAGATGCCAATTAAAAAGAGAATATCATGAATTGAGGAAATGTCACCAATCAGCGGTGACATTTTTTATTGTACTGAAAGTGCAGTTTAGTGGAACAAGATGAAACCTTGATTTTTTTGAAACGTATTCACTTGTAAGATCTGATTTATTTTGGAGGTGCTATTTCTTCATGGTCTTTCATTCAAAAGTAGATTCCTTTTTTAGAAACTTTATATTGGTTGTGGTGCTCGTTATTGCTTTAGCATCATTCTTTCCATTATTCATTGAAGGCGGCACTCAATTACCAGTCGTTCTGACTCTCAGTTCAACCTTCCTTATTGTGATAAGTTTTATACTATGGACTGCTTTTTCAATTAAGTATATTTTCTATGGTGATTATTTGCTCATAAAAGGCGGGCCTTTTAGAAGTAAAGTTCTCTACGAAAATATAATCGAGGTAACATCTACTAATGATATCTTTACAGGTTATAGAATATTGTCTTCGAGAGATGCACTCGAAATCTTCAATAAAACAACACTTTTCGGAAGCATAAAGATTTCACCAAAAGAGAAGAGAGAGTTTATGACTGAATTGGTAAAAAGATGTCCCAATGTAAAAATAGAAGGTTGTGTAGAAGAGACTAGGTGAATCATACTGGGTAAATAAGGAAAAATAAAAAATGGTTGCATACAGTTTAATGACCATGTATTATGTAGGTAAGCGCATACAGAACGGGTTGTTACTGTTAAATCAGGCAAAACCGATTCCTTTTAACAGGGGATGGTTTTGCCTTTTTTGTTAATGAATAAGTATAGACATTTTTCACTTAGATTAGTGTCTAGCTCCAGCGCCTAGTCCCTCGAGTCGCTTCGGTCCGCCCGGTGAAGTCAAAGAACGACTTCACTGGTCGGCCCTCCAGCGCTTGTCGGGACTGACCAAGGCGCTTACGCTTTTCTTGTCGGAGGTGGATGAGGTGAAGATCAATAAAATACTGAACAACAATGTAATTGTCTCTACAAAGGATCAGCAAGAAGTAATTGTTATGGGGCGAGGGATTGCCTTCAATAAACGAGTTGGAGAAGAAATCGACCAAGAAAAGGTAGAAAAGATCTTCACTTCTGAAGACAAGGATCTTACAAAGAAGTTCAAGACCTTAATTGCTGATATCCCGATGGAATACATGGAGATGTCGGAAGAGATCATTCAATATGCTAAGGAAAAGCTTGGTAAAAAGCTGAATGATAGTATTTATATTTCGCTTACTGACCATATTCATTTTGCGATTGAGCGATATCATAATAATCTTCCAATCAAAAACGGATTACTATGGGAAACGAAGAACCTCTATAAAAAGGAATTCGAAATAGGTCTTGAAGCCTTGAATATAATATGTGACTCTTTCAATGTTATTTTGCCAGAAGATGAAGCGGGTTTTATCGCGCTGCACCTAGTTAATGCTCAGTTGAATGAGGACATGTCCAATACGGTTGATATGACCAAGGTGATTCAAGATATTTTAACCATTGTGAAATACAGTTTTAAAATTGAGTTTGATGAGAATTCGTTGAACTATCATCGTTTTATCACTCATCTGAAGTTCTTTGCTCATCGACTGGTCAAAGGGGAGCATTATAAAGATGGGAAAGACGACCTTTTGAATGTCATTATTGACAAGTATCCAGATGCTTATCAGTGCTCAATGAAGATTAAGAAGTTTGTGGAAAAGCAGTACCGATATGAGTTGACAGAACAAGAGATTCTTTATCTGACGATCCATATCGAACGTGTAGTGAAAAGATAAATATTCTTTCCATTTAGGATTGTTACTCTGTGAGGCAAAACCTAAATTACGGGAATGACGGGCTATTTATGTCCGGACTTCACGTAGTTTAGGTTTTTTCTTTTATCAAAAATGCTTTGAAAATAATTGGGGGTGCATGGTGATGAACCATCAGGAGCTAGGTATAAAAATTTTAGAGCTGGTCGGCGGGGAAGAAAATGTTCAAAGTGTGATCCACTGTATGACCAGACTCAGGTTTAACCTTCGTGATAACAGCAAGGTAAAACGGAGCGAGTTAGAAAGTTTGGATGGTGTCATGGGCACGAATATAAGCGGTTCACAGTTCCAGATCATTATCGGAAATGATGTACCGAAAGTGTATAAAGAAATCCTTAATAACAGTCACCTTAAAGAAGACAGTAACAATGGTGGAAATTCAGGACGTACTAATGTAATAAGTTCAATCTTTGATGTCATCTCTGGTGTTTTTACACCGATTCTTCCGGCCATTGCAGGAGCAGGTATGATCAAAGGGATCCTGGCGATCTTGTCGACATTCGGCTGGCTTGATCCAGCATCTCAGACCTATATCATTTTAAATGCCATTGGCGATGGAGCGTTTTACTTCTTGCCAATTCTGTTAGCCGTCAGTTCAGCTCGTAAGTTTGGAAGCAACCCTTATATAGCTGCAACCATAGCCGCAGCGATTTTGCATCCGACGCTAACAGCTTTGTTAAGTGCAGGTGAACCGGTCAAGTTCATGGGACTGCCAGTCATAGCAGCCGTTTATTCATCAACTGTTATTCCGATCATCCTGGCCATTTGGATTGCTTCACATGTTGAAAAGTTTGTGGATAAATTTACTCATAACTCTTTGAAACTGATCGTTGTACCGACTTTAACCATTTTGTTTGTTGTGCCGGTAACATTAATGACAGTCGGACCTCTTGGTGTCATTTTAGGTGATTATTTATCTAGTGGTTTAAGTTTCTTATTTAGTGATTATGGATTCATTGCAATGGTTTTACTGGCTGGAACTTTCTCACTGATCATAATGACGGGTATGCATTATGCTTTAGTACCAATTATGATTAACAACCTGACAGTAAAAGGGATTGATTATTTAATGCCAGCAATGTTCCTGGCAAATATGGGGCAAGCGGGTGCTGCATTCGCTGTTTTCTTAAAATCAAAAAACAAAAAGTTTAAATCTCTATCATTAACAGTCTCGATCACTGCACTTATGGGTATTACAGAGCCTGCGATGTATGGAGTGAACGTAAGGCTTAAAAGGCCGTTTGCTGGTGCGTTATTAGGGGCAGCGGTAGGTGGTGTGTACTATGCAATCACAGGAGTAGCTGCCTATATCCTGGGCGGAAGCGCTGGTTTGCCGGGAGTGACATCATTTATTGGACCAACTTTTGTACACGCATTAATCGGTCTTGCCGTTGCATTCTTTGCGGCAACCATCATTTCATACCTGTTAGGCTTTGAAGATATTCCTGAAGAAAACAAGGAAGAGACGAATACAGATGCAGGCGCAGAACTTTCAGTAGCAGAAGGTGATTCCGTTCTAATAAGCCCGATCAAAGGAGAAGTTGTAAAACTTTCAGATGTGAGTGATCCAACCTTCTCGTCAGAAGTAATGGGTGATGGAATTGCGATTAGACCGCTTGATGGCAAGATCGTTTCACCTGTTAATGGTGTTGTGACAACGCTTTTTAGAACAAAACATGCAATTGGTATCACATCTGAAGAAGGTGCGGAGATTTTGATCCATGTTGGAATAGATACCGTAAAACTGGATGGCAAACATTTTGAAGCTTTGATTCAGCAGGGAGATAAAGTAGTCGCTGGCCAGCCATTATTAGAAGTGGACATTGAAGGCATCAAGCAAGAAGGCTTTGATACAGTAACACCTGTAATTATCACAAATACAGCATCTTTTGAAAAAGTGGATAAGACGAATATGGCCACTGTTACACATAAGGATGTTCTATTAAAACTTGAGGCGAAAACTTTAAAAAAGAGCGTGGTTTAAAACCTGCTCTTTCATATAAAAAACTAGGAGGCAATTACTATGACTTTTCCAGAAAACTTTTTATGGGGCGGCGCGACAGCTGCCAATCAATTAGAAGGTGCATCTCTAGAAGGCGGCAAAGGACTTAACCTTGCAGATGTATTACCAGGAGGAAAAACTCGTCTAAAGATTCTTGCGCAGCCGGGATTCGATTTTGAAATGGATACAGAGAAATATACTTACCCAAACCATGAGGCGATTGACTTCTACCACCGTTATAAAGAAGATATTGCTTTGTTCGCAGAAATGGGCTTCAAAGTGTTCCGCATGAGCATTGCATGGAGCCGTATTTTCCCGAATGGGGATGAGCTTGAACCAAATGAAGAAGGCTTGGCTTTCTACGATCGAGTATTTGATGAACTTCATAAACACGGAATCGAGCCATTGGTGACCATTGCCCATTATGAAACGCCATTGCATCTGATTAAAGAATATGGCGGCTGGAAGAACCGCAAATTGGTTGAATTCTTCGAGCGTTATGTAACGGTTCTGTTTAACCGCTACAAAGATAAAGTGAAATACTGGCTGACATTCAACGAAATCAATGGTGCCACTCACTTCCCGCTGTTCGGTCTGGGATTCTCAGCAACCAGTGAGGAATCACGTCTTCAGGAAAGCTTCCAGGGACTGCACCATCAATTCGTTGCAAGTGCGATTGCTGTAAAACTTGGACATCAAATCATTCCTGGATCACAGATTGGTAATATGCTGATCTACGCACCAACGTATTCATACGATTCCAATCCAGAAAACGTGATGCATGCTTTGGAAGATGGAAGAATCTTTAATTTCTTCTGTGGAGATGTGCAGGTTCGTGGAGAATATCCAACATTCATCAATCGTTATTTCAAAGAAAACGATATTAAGATTGAAATGCACGAAGGTGATCTTGAGACAATCAAAGAAGGAACGGTAGACTTCATTTCCTTTAGCTACTATATGTCAAGAACAGAGAAAAAGGAGAAAACACAAGAAGAGGTGGGAGAAGGCAACCTGATCGGCGGTGTGAAAAATCCATTCCTGAAGGCAAGCGACTGGGGCTGGGAAATCGATCCAACGGGCCTCCGTATTGCACTGAATGAGCTATACGACCGTTATCAAAAACCACTGATGGTCGTTGAAAATGGACTAGGTGCCTACGATAAAGTTGAAGAAAATGGAAGCATCAACGACGATTATCGCATTGATTATCTGCGTGATCATATTCAGGCAATGGGCGAAGCAGTTGAAGATGGTGTAGATGTCATTGGCTATACATCTTGGGGCTGCATTGACTTAGTCAGTGCCTCATCTGGAGAATATTCCAAGAGATACGGATTCATCTATGTCGACAAACACGACGATGGAAGCGGAACACTAGAAAGAAGCCGAAAGAAATCATTCTACTGGTATAAAGACGTGATCAGCAGCAATGGAGAAAATCTGTAAGAGACACAGTTTTTTCTCCTGGAATAAAGGGGAGGAGCGTGAAGCAGCTGAGCTTTGCGCTTCTTTTTATTTTGGCGGAAATGGTACATGCCGTATTCACCATCAACACTGAGACGCAAGAACCGTCCCTATGTCTCGTGGAGCAATCGATGGTGGTTGATGTGCCAATTCTTTTAACATTTTGCTGCTGATTTTAATAGAAGTTAGCATTGAACGATTCACCTATATATTACATTAATTACATGACCTTTATTATTGGGGGCATTTTTGCTGCTATTGTAGCTGATAAGAATGTATCTCCTTATTTTAGACGGGAGGATTCTGGTTCTGCCGATTCAGTCTGACGCATTTCCTTAATCGCACTCACTCCAAACAAGCCAATGAGAGAAAAGATGACGGGAATGATGAAGCCATAAAAGTAGCCTTCAGTCATACTGCCTGAAACAGACTGATAATGATCCAATACTTTCCCGAAAATGACTGGCAGCAGAACAGCACTTAGAAATCCGCCTGTATTGGCAAAACCAGATACAAGGCCGGATTCCCTTATAGGAAAGGATTGACGGACGACAGCAAAGGTTAACGCGCTTGCTCCGAATCCAAAGCCGATGATAAAGAAAAGCAGAACGAGCATGAAAAATGGCGGATTCCCTTTGAAGAAAAGGAAGGCGGACCAGCTTGTGAAAATAATGAAATGAACAGTGACATAAGGACGCTTAATGGTTTCAAGCCGACTTGAAATCCAACTGGTTAGCGGGGCTCCTATAAGTGCTCCTATAAGACCAACCATTATAAGTTGACTGGCATCTGATCGAGTCAAATCATACATATTCATTCCATAGGGCACTGCCCATGAACTAATAAAGCCAACATAGCCGCCAACAACCCCGAAATGACAGAAGAATAATGCCCATGCCTGCCGGTTCAAAACGATTCTTTTCAATAACATCGAAATGTTTTGACGCTGGGTTTCATCTTTTACAGTTACCGATTCATTAGGAAAGAGTTGTCTTGGTTTCTTTACCAGTACAATATATAGAAGAACTCCAGATAGACATAAGGCGATGCCCGCAGAAAAGAAGGCTGCTCTCCAGCCAAGTAAGTCAATCCAAGCGGAGAAAGGAACGGTCGCCAGCAGGAAGCCAAGACTTCCTGTCATTCCCGCGAAACCGATCAATCGAACAAATTCCTTTACTTTAAACCACTGGCTTAAAATCAATACCAAGTTGACCCAAATCGTCGCATCTCCTATTCCCGTAAGGATTCTGGCGAAAAACAGGACAAACTCATGTGTTCCAAGACTATAAAGGATCGTGCCTAACCCAGTAATGAAGGCACCGATAATGAGAAAAAAATTGGGTCCGAACCGATCAGCCAAAATTCCCATTGGAATTTGCAAACTCGTATAAACAAAGAATTGCATGCTCGTTAGTAACCCAATCGTTGTTGCGGTTACATGGAAATCCCTCATCACCTGCTCTGTAATCAATCCCGGAGCTGTTCGCTGGCTGGACATTAATAAGTAAGTGAACAATACGGAAACAAACACAACCCACCGAAACCTGCTATTTTGTTTGTCCAATGATTTCTACTCCCGTTAGCTTTTACACTATATATATGGGAATCCAGCAGCAGTCATGATAACTTACTATGTCCCGCCTATCCTATTGCCACTTATAGACAGTCACCTTCGTTCCACTGCCTGGCGAGGAAGTAATATAAAATTCATCCATCATGTTTTTTATCCCTGGAATACCGAATCCGAGGCCGCCTGATGTGGAATATCCTGGTTCCAAGGCTTTGCCGATTTCTATGATTCCAGGTCCCTTGTCACTGGCTGTGATTTTCAAACCATTTTTATTTCCTTTTTCAATCTGCTCAAAGCGGATCTGTCCTGTTCCGGCATATCTGTATATATTTCTTGCAAGCTCTGATACTGAGGTGACGATTCTCGCCTGATTAATAGAATCAAAACAGAGCTCGTTGGAAAAAGTCCTTCCCGCTGCGCGGGCTGTGATAATGTCCTGTTCTAATTGGATGAGAACCAGGGCCATTTTATGAATAATCTCTACCATTCCTTTGCCACCACCTTTTGCTGTGTATATCAATCGTGTTTTCTATTGGAGGTTCCATTGAGAATTCGGTTTTAAAAAAGCTTTCAAATGATTTCCTTAAAAAGAAAAAAGCCAAAAGAAGGGTGGTTAATCCCTTCTTTTGGCTTATGTCTGGTTCTATCGCCCAGCTCATTGCTGCCTTCAGCTATTCGGTTTTAATATTAATACGACCAAGCTTTTATCCAACTCGAAATCCCATGACACAAAAGCGTTTTCCACTTTGGCTTCGAGATACGTCTCAAGCTGTGGGGTATGCTGGTACAACAGCCTCTTTTCAAGGTTACGCTTGGCAAGAGTGAGAGCTTCGGTAAAGCCTAGATTGATCATTTCTTTTTCTACACTGATCAAGATCTCATTCCTAATGATGACCAATGTTCTTGGGTTCAGCATACAGGAATCAATGCTGCCGGGTGGCTTTTCTGCCTTTATGCTCACCTTAATGATTTCGTCGTGGACCTCATCCTGATTTCTGTAAAAGTATTCCTGTTCATCCATCTGACTTTCCATAACGCCGATGAACATGCCGGTATGGCTGTCAAGATTCCAGTCATAATGAAATTCATTCAGGTTAATATCAAGATTAATTTTTAGGAAAGCTTTGATTTCCTCAGTCAGGGTCTGCATGAGCATATCCCTGATTTTCTCCACATATTTGCTTTGTTCTTTGGTCATCAATTTATCTTCCATGGGAGACAGAAAGTCTTTGATATACACAGTGATATAGGGATGGGCAATAGTGGCGAATACAGAACCAGGACCTTTGCCAAAATGTTCCCGTAAGATTCTTCCTATGTAACTCCCCAGCTCTTTTTCCTTTTTCCTTACATCCATTCTCGTCATCCTTTTCAGATTCAGGCATGATATCCCTAGTCCATTTATTTTTTTGACGATATGTAAAAAATGCTATTGAAAAAACCAGCGATTTTATAATCCGTTATTACTTATATATTTTCTTTCTACATTCCTTTCTACATCTATCAAGGAAATCCCTTTGAATTTTGTGTTTTTATTTTAAATATGGGGGAAAATTGGTAAAAAGCACATTGACAGTTTTATGTTGTTTGAAATTGATGATAAAATAAAAAAAGGAAAGAGGATATGATGCTTCTTTCTTTAAAAAGGGTGGACCACAAAATGGATATTAAAGCACAGCAAACAAAATTGGCGAATAATTTTGGCAAGCTGCTGCGTGATAAATTTGGCAAAGGGCCAGAAGTGATACATGTTACAATATCACGGCCGTATGTATTGGTTTATATAAGCGGTTTTATTTCACCAATGGAGCAGGCGCTTCTGGAACAAGGACAGGAACTTACCGTCCTGACGACAAGGGAGTACTTGATGAAATCATTGGACCCTGAAATTTGCGGGCAAATTAAAGCTTTAACTGATATGGAAATACAGCATATGTATTATGGTTGGAATTTGCAGAACCTTTCTGGAGTTTTTGTAGCCATCAGTCCGGACAGCCCGGAAGAGGGAGCAGACTCCAGGGCTGATTACCAAGGCAGAGATGAGATTCACAAGGAAATCACCCATATAAGCGAGCAAGCAGAAAAAGCACCTGACAGTGTTTACTCTTACATGCTCAGCTCCCGTTCACTGATTGTCATCCGGGAGGGAATATTAGTGCCAATCGAGAAACAGTTGGTTTCCCTTGGATTCGATGAGACATTACGCGTAGCAAAAAGACAGCTTGAAGGCGGAATGCTGACTGGCAGCACCCAGTTTTCTGAAATACTTGATTCAAAAATCCAGGACATCTTTGTTGACTGGGATTTTCATCTTGATAAGAGTGTCATCACTATAATTATGAAACCAAATAAAGCATAGGCAGTGGTGATCTGGACACATTGTGCCAGACCTAAGCCGAGAAGAGCAGGTAAGTGCCTGTTCTTTTCGGCTTTTTCTTTTTTAAAACAGTATAAGCGTACCGAAGCTCCTTTGTTGCAGCACATACGTCAGAAATCTACCTTACTACGAAAGGGATTATACAGATGACCCACATCGAAATGGCATTAATGAAAAATGAACTACACCGGCTGCAATCGGATTATCAAAAATGTGAGGATGAACGGCTTAAGGAGTATATCATGGAGGACATCAAGCTAATCGAGCACGCAATCAATATGAGAGTAAGCGAGGCAAAGTCCAAGGTGTAATGGAATCAGGGATATGGGACATCCCTGTTTCTCCCTTCCGTATGTCCCAAAAGGTTGTAAAACGGGAAGGGAGAGGATATTTTTGTGAATTTATCTAGCTGTGTGACTTTTATTTAGTTCACTTTTTTCTACAGAAAATCCAATTCTGTTTAAAGCTCTTTCAAGGCTTGCTTCAATCGTAATTCCTTGAAGGTTATTATTATATTCTATTGCTTTTAATGCTAAATCGGGCCTTATTCCTGTTAAAACCGGTGTTACGCCGACCAATTTCAAGATGCTTGCGATTCTCAGCAAGGAGGAAGTCACTATGGCATCAATCTGGATAATTCCTGATAGATCAATGATCAAGTATTGAAGTGACAGCTCCTTACTCTTAGTAAGAGCAGCATAAATGATATGCTCTACACGTTCTTCGTTCATCAAACCAATAACAGGCAAAATGGCTACTCCATTTGTTATGGGAACGAACGGTGCCGATAAATTTTGGATCTGTTTGTTCGCATAATCCAAATCAAGCACATAGGTAAGTAAAGATGCCATCGTTTCAAACATCTCAATATGTTCCTGGCTTAATTCAATTGGCTTTTTATCAAGACCACAAATGGTGCCGTAATTCTCACCATTGCCATAATAGATGGGGATGCCGATAAAGCAGCCGCCCCCTAAGTTTTTTGTCACATTAAGAGCCGCCGTAAGTTCATTTTTATGAAGGTCCGGGATGAAGAGGCTTTCTCTTCCGTGATCCACACTCAATTTACAAAAGGTTTCTCCGAAAGGCAAAGTATCACCTTGTTCTAATAAAACCTCTTCCTTATTGAATACATTAACAATTTCATTTATTCGCTGATCATTTCTCGCTATAAACAGTGTATTTATATCGATGAATTTACTCATGATTTGAAGAATATCATTTGCAGCTTCTTCAAAATTCTTAAATGATTTTAGTTCCTTGATCATGCTGTTAGCTGACATTTTTACCCTACCCCTGCAAATTGATTTCTTCTATTAAGATAAACAATACCTTTAACTCCCATACAAAGTTTCTCAATAGTATATACACATAACTTTACTTAAACAAACATGAATGCGTGTTTAAGGAGACTAGACGGTCCTTTGTTCCCGGTTAAGAGAGCAAATAAGGTAGGAGATTCCATTCCAAACTTCTCAGCAGATGATCCATGGCTTATTAGACGAATAAAACATTGCTGCAGGGATGTGAATCATTTGCGCGATTCTAATTCTGACTGGTGTACGAGTTCAATATTCCTGCTAGCTGGATTTTTGATTTCAACATAGCCTGATTCATATTGATGCACAATAATATGCTCTTTCCCTTGATAAATGACTTTTTCCTCATTCGCCAAATAAGTCGCCTCCGGTAAAAAAGTTTTAGTAACTTATACCTAAAAATTGCGTGGTGTAAACTTAAAACAATATGGTGAGACTTATGGCCATTGCTTAAGAAGAGGAAGGCCACTTGCGATGGGCAGACAGCAAAGAACGCCTGGTTGATCAACCAGGCGTTCAATGGGAGCAAGGGGACGGAATTATTTTTGGAGTCAAAAGGCAATGTCCCTATGCTTCCTCGGATCAATAAAGCCTGTTTGTATATCCTTCCTTTAATTCCTTTGCCACTTGTTCAGGGGTCGTGTTTGGCAGTTTTGCGTGTGCAACCAGCATGCTGGGGACAGAAGGAAGGGTTTCTGTCTGCAGCCATGAGTCCGGCTGCCACAAGTTTGATCGGATAAAAGCTTTGGCACAATGAGCGTAACATTCCTCGACTTCTACTAAAATACCAAACAATGGAGTCTTTCCATTGACGGCTGTTTTTTCAAGAAGGTCAGCATCACGGCAGATATAGGCTTTCCCATTGATTCTTAAAGTCTCACCCAGTCCAGGTATGAGAAAGAGCAGGCCGATATGAGGATTTGAAATGATGTTATGAACAGAATCCATTCTTCGATTTCCAGGCCGTTCTGGGATAAAAAGATGCTGATCATCAAGAACGGCCACGAACCCGGGAGAATCGCCGCGTGGTGAAACATCACAACGGCCGTCAGCGTGAGAAGTGGACATAGATAAAAAGGGGGACTTTGATATAAAGTTTTTACAATGGTCGTCAATAAAAGAAATGACTTTATTCGCTGCCCTTGCGCTTGGATTTCCAATCGATGAACGAAATTCTTCAAATTCTTCCTGTGTTGAGATTATATCTTTATAGTTTGATATCATGAGGTCACCTTTCAAATTGGGTATTTGTAACAATGTTACCATTTATTTAGTTATAATTCATTACTTGCAGGGTCATTTGAAGATCAGTGGAGACCTAATAGGAAATCTCAGCCAAAAGTTGTAGATAGATTACACCATCCTTCCGACGAGATCGCTTAATGGTTTTTTTATAATAAAGGTAAGAAAAAATCATAGGAAGGTGTTCAAAATGAACCATTTTATCTGTAATACTTGCGGTGTCCAATATCCCCATTCTGCTCACGCTCCTGAAACCTGCCCGATTTGCGCTGACGAAAGACAGTACATTCACCCGGATGGACAGTCATGGACAACGCTTCAACAGCTTGTAGATTCAGGGAACTATAAAAATACCATTGTCCAAGAGGAGGAAGGACTGTACAGCGTTACCACTACTCCTTCGTTTGCAATTGGGCAGACAGCCTATTTAGTCCGGAATGATGGGTTCAACTTGCTATGGGACTGCATCACCTATCTGGACAAAGAGACAGAAAAGGAAATCCATTCTCTAGGAGGAATCGATGCCATCGCATTGTCCCATCCGCATTATTATTCGACACAGGTGGAATGGGCTGAACGGTTCGGAGCAAGCATTTATATCCACGAAGATGATCGACAGTGGGTCACAAGGCACAGTGACAGGATCATATTCTGGTCTGGTGATTCCCTTGAGCTTGATGGTGGCGTAACATTGTATCGTTTGGGTGGTCATTTTCATGGCGGAAGTGTTTTACACTGGGAAAATGATGTGAACAAGCAAGGGGTACTACTTACAGGTGATATTATTCAAGTAGTCGCCGACCGACAATGGGTAAGTTTCATGTATAGTTATCCAAACCTTATCCCGTTGCCAGCTACCAAGGTTCAGGAGATGGCAGCTAAAGTCAGCGTTCTCCATTTTGACAGACTTTATAATGCATTCCATCGTGTCATTAAGGAAAATGCCCATCAATCTGTTCAAAAATCCGCTAAAAGGTATATTGAGGCTTTGGAGGGAAAGTTCGTTCATTTAAACAACTAAATCCATTCACTTATCATATAGGAAAAGAAGGCTTACCTTGCCCATTGGCAGGGAAGGCCTTTATTTGTTTTTCATCATTCTTGAACTATCCATGTGTCTTCCATCGGTACCATTCTAGCCCATTGAAATTAGAATATACTATTGCTAGTAGTCTATAATTATAAATTATTGGAACATGAATCATGGTGATGTTGGTGCGATTTATCTATCATGCCCGTCCTGTTTGGATGGTCTTGTTGTTCAAAGACTTAAGCAGATGAAAAAAAGGCTTCTCTCATCATATATTGGTTCCAGAATGGCCTGCATCTGGTTCAGCACCAAGGAGGGGCTATTTCGGAAAAGGAAGACGCTTCAAGTTCAGGCTCTGATTAAACGAGAGGTGGGTGCAGCGGAATGTGGAATAGCTTAAAAAGACTTCATCATTTGAATGGATATGCTACCTTATTTTTATTCATAAGTGGGATCTTGCTTTTCATTCCTTCATTAAGGGGGCCGTTGGCTTCATACCGTGTCTTGTTGAAGGATGTCCATATTTGGATCGGTTTTGCAACGGTTGCCTTCCTTCTGCTTTACATCCGCTATTTTGCTTTCCATTACAAAGTGATAAAAAAACAACAAGGGAAGAAGCGGAATCTTGCGATGGTCATTGGATTGATCATTGGCTGGATTATTAGCGGTACGGTACTGACTTTTCAAAGAAGTCTTCCTGAAGAACTCGTTCAAACGTCATTGGTCGTACATGATGTATTCACCTGGATTGGTCTGCCGGTCCTCCTTTTCCACTCCGTGACTAGGTCAGGCTGGTTTCGGAAAAGGTCAGCTCAACTGCAAGAAAAAAAGAAAGAACTATACGCCTTCAGCCGCAGAGGATTTTTTAAATACGGCATTGTCACTTTGCTTGCGATCTTACTGGGTCCATCTATTTATAAATGGCTTAAACAAGTGATGGATGATGGGGGATCGACACTGCAGGAGGTGGCGCTGAACAGCACAAATGAGCTTTCGCCACTGCCCATTCCCGCCAAGCAATCCGCCCCTCCCATTGGTGGAGGGTATGAAGGCAAATTCCGGATTTATACAGTAACGGAGACACCGGTTTTTACGAATGAAAACTGGAATTTTACGATTGATGGACTGGTTGATGAACCAGTGTCGTTGTCATGGGAAGAATTCGTCAAATTGAAGAGGACAGTCCAGGTCAGTGATTTTCACTGCGTTACGGGATGGTCCGTGCTTCATGTCACGTATGAAGGCATACTGCTGAAGGATCTCATGAAGAAAGTAAAGCTGAAAGAAAATGCCTCCCATCTAAAATTTTACTCGGGCGACGGTGTCTATACTGACTCATTATCCCTTGAACAGGCAGCCTTGGATGATGTCATGGTCGCTGTGCTCATGGATGGAGAGCTGATCCCGTCAGACTATGGAGGCCCTGTCCGGCTGATTGTCCCCAAAATGTATGCCTATAAATCCGTGAAATGGCTTGTAAGAATCGAAGTCATCGATCATGTGCACGAAGGCTACTGGCAAGTGAGGGGATATGATACCGATGCATGGGTAGGAACATCAGGGACAACTTAGAAAGATAGAGCGAGTACAAAAACCGCAGCAAACAGGGAGCATGGGTGACGGACCTTTTGCTCCTTTTTTCGTCATTGTTTTAGGAAGAAAAAGGTACGTCCCTTTGCTTCCTAACTATTTCGGTTCCCGAATGAGACGCGAGAACCGTCCCTGTGTCTCTAAAAGCTTTTGCACAATGAGCGTAACATTCTTCGACTTCTACTAAAATACCAAACAATGGAGTCTTGCCATTGACAGCTGTTTTTTCGAGAAGGTCAGAATCCCGGCAGATATAGGCTTTCCCATTGATTCTTAAAGTTTCACCCAGTCCTGGAATGAGAAAGAGCAGACCGATATGAGGATTCGTAATGAAGTTATGAACGGAATCCATTCTTCGATTACCAGGTCGTTCTGGGATGAAAAGGTGCTTCTCATCAAGAACTGTGACAAAACTAGTGGAATCTCCACGTGGTGAAACATCACAAAGGGAGACTTAGAAACAAAGTTCACACATAAAAGAAATGACTTTATTCGCCGTCCTCGGACTTGGGTTTCCGATCGAAGGACGAAACTCTTCAAGTTCTTCCTGTGTTGAGATTATATCTTTATAGTTTGATACAACCCTACTCCTATGTCACAGAGGAATTTAATATTTTTTAAATAGAGTTACCTTTCCATCCCACTTTTATTAGTCGAATCACATATATAATTATTAAACTGAAGAAGGCGACTTTTAAATAGTTATTTAAACCTAGGATAGAATAAACAAAACTGAACAGCGCAAATATATATATCGGCAAAGCAGTAAACATGAAAGATAACGCATTTGTGGATTTGTAAGTCAATATTATTGATAAGACAACGCCAAACAAGCTCACTAGTGCAAGAAGTGGGGTAATCCGGGTGTCCCCAGGGTTGGTGAATATAAAAACAACGTATGCCAAGAAAATTAAAGACATAGCAATCATAAGTATTACCTTGATTGACTTATTTTTCAAACTTTATCTTCTCCTTTCTCAAAAAAATCCCTTTCATTTATTCTATCTTGAATTGTAATAATTAGGAAGAGGATATATGCCTATAAAAACTCACCCTAACCTTACTAATCAATATTAACTAGTATTGGTTTTGGGAAATAAGTAATTTGAACTGTTTTGGTATTTATTAGGTAATTAGGTAGAATATTTCCAGTCTGTTAAGTAACATTAAGCTTGTACAATATCAAATAGGGAGGAATTGCATTATGAAGATTAAAAAGAGATTAACCAGTACATTAATAGTTTTAACAACTTTGACTTTGCTATTTATGTCACTATCTAGCGTCTCAGCTCAAACTGTTAGTCAGTTCGAAAGATCCACATTAGAAAAGGATGGCTTTGAATACATTGAAGACAAGCCTGAATTTGCAAGTTATTTATTGGAGACTGATGAAGGTGTACTACTTTATGAAGAAGTTATTAAGAGCAATAAAAATAAGGAAACCATTACCACTTCAGTTTTTAGCACTGTAGATAATGAAAAAGATAAATTAATAGAAAAATTCAAAACGACTATTTCAAAAAGAAATGGAAAAGTTGAGGATACGGAGCAGGAAATCATAAAAGAAAAGGAACCAGTGGTTTCAAACGAGTATAGTATTACTGCTACTTATTTATCAAACTACTCAAGAATTCCTGGTCTTCATATGCACTATGTTAGTAACTATACAAATAGATTAGCAGCAGCTGGTTATGGTAACTGTAAAGGTAAGTCTGGATATATAATCGGGGATTATAATTATGGGGTGTTTACGAAAAGAATAGATTCAATGCGAATCATAGAAGAGGGATCATTTACTGCTAAAGCTATTGAAGTTATTGGAGCAGGCGCTACGTCTTTATTAAAATCGGGTAAACTTTCAGTCACAGTGGTTAGAGCTGTTTTAGGGATTACAGCTGCATTGGCAGAAGCTTGGAACATTGGCAACTGGGTATATCATTACAACGGGGCTGTTGATGCATTTTACAAGATTCCTCCTAAAACTACTTCTGGAACAATCTGTTCCTAAATAGATTATAAAGAAAACTAACTCAGTCCGATGTTTGAGTTAGTTTTCTTATTTTCTGGACTAGATATTAATCCTGTCTCATTGGGGACAAATAAAGATTGGGGTTGATCAAACTAATATATTAAAAGAGCTCTACGGCGATAATATGGACATTATGGACGTATTAGCAAACTTAAGAGTTGAATCCTTGCTTAAAAATAACGTAGAGAAGTTGCGTCAGGCTAAAGGTAAAACCGATCTTGTTAAGTTTTTTGATAATGAATTAATGGGCACTTGTAACATGGCTGATAAGTATAGACAATTCATCGTTGGTCTAAGGACACAATTAGAGAATATCACCTTAAATGAACATTTAAGGGCTAACGTAACCGGTATTTTTCCAAAATGTATGCCTATAAATCCGTGAAATGGCTTGTCAGAATCGAAGCCATCGATCATATACACGAAGGCTACTGGCAAGTGAGGGATATGGTACCGATGCATGGGTGGGAACATCAGGGACAACTTAGAAAGATAGAGTGAGAACAAATCAAGGAACAAACAGGGAGCAAAGGTGGCAGACCTTTTGCTCCTTTTTTCGTCATTGTTTTTGGAAGTAAAAGGTCCGTATGCATCTAAAATTATTTTGCTACGTTTATAGCATATAGCTTAAGTTCCTCATCATCTTGAGGAAGAGTCACGTATCCTTCGAAAGTCATACCAAGCTTTTCAAGGAGTTTGGAGGAGGAAGCATTGTCTTTGGTTGTAATGGCAACGATCCGATCCAAACCTAGTTTACGGGCATATTCCAATGTCCCTTTGGCAGATTCAAAGGCATATCCTTTAGATTGATGTTCTGCAAGAAAGGCATATCCAATATCGACATCCTCCAGCCCATCCCGTTTAATCAAACCGCATAAACCAACCGGCAGCTTGCTCTCTTTCAGTTCAACCACAAAAAGGCCGAACCCAAATTTTTCGTACATCTTTCTTGGCCCGGTCAAAATATAATTCTTAGCATCCTCAAGCGAGCGAATCCCTTTATCTCCAATATAATTTAGCCATCCTGGTTCATTCAGCAATGTAAAAATGAACTCCTGGTCACTGACCTCCAGCCAGCGGATATTCAAACGCTCCGTCTCAAATACAAGCACAAGTCTAACCTCATTTCTAAAAATAGTTCAGTGTAGCACCATCTTATCATGATGGAAGGTTTTCAAGAGAAGCTTTTTTCATTAATCGGTTCATAAATGCGAATCAGGACAGTCTCAACGTCCCTACATACTTTTTCAGAAAAATTTTGACAATATGAATATATGTGCATATACTTAAAACAAATAAAAAGTTGCATTAGGGAAAATTAATAGGATGGAGGAAAGAAAGATGGCTAGGACTAATAGATTGACTCTTTTTGAAGGGGTAAAAGGCGATTTAATAAAAATTTCTACTCTGAGACTGGAAGGAATCATGCGGAGAAGATTGCTCGATTTAGGATTTGTACCAGGAGCAATCGTGGAGGTCCTTAGAAAAAGTCCATTAGGTGACCCCATTGCTTTTCGTGTCTCTAGTACTTCGATTGCTTTAAGGAAAGAAGAAAGTATTCGTATTGAAGGGGAGCTGATCAACCATGGATAATCGGTACAGGATTGCATTAGCAGGAAACCCTAACACAGGAAAAAGTACATTGTTCAACACTCTGACAGGGTTGAAGCAGCATACTGGAAATTGGGCAGGTAAGACGGTCGAAATGAAGGAAGGCATGTTTTTATATAAAGGTAAGTCTTACTCTATGATTGACTTACCCGGTACGTACTCCCTCTTCTCCAACTCCCTTGATGAAGAAACAGCGCGGAACTATATTGTTTTTGAAAAACCGGATCTAACCATCGTTGTATTAGACGGAACAGCACTAGAGCGGAATATGAATTTGGCTCTTCAGGTATTGGAACTGACGGAAAGAGTAATTGTCTGCATCAATCTAATCGATGAGGCTGAAAAAATGGGGATCAAGATCAATGAAAAAATGATGATGAGGCGGCTAGGAGTTCCTGTAATCAAGATCTCGGCCAGAAATAAAACCGGTCTTCCAATGCTTTTGGACACCATTGAAAGGGTAATAAGCGGTGTGATTCCTTGTTCCCCAATCAAAATCACCTATGATGAGGAAACGGAACAAAAAATAGATTCACTTTTGCCAATGGTTCAAGAGGTATTTGGAGATACGGTACCAGCCAGGTGGCTTTCATTAAGACTGCTGGACGGTGATAAAACTCTTTTGGAAGAATTGAAGATTAGGAATGGAACAAAGGAGGCCTTAAGCTAATGGAGTATTCAGCATTAGAAAAACAACAAATGTTAAGTGACCTTTTTAGCCAAGCAGAAAAATATACTTCATCACAAACAAGGGACAAAATTGTTGAGGCGTTATACGAAACTAGCAGAGAAACAATCAATGCAAGTGTCATCTATTCAAAAACAAGGCATGACCAGCGTACGGAAAGGCTGGATGCTGTATTGACTTCTCCGATTTGGGGATTCCCGATCATGCTGCTGATGTTAGGAGCGGTGTTTTATTTAACGATTGCCGGGGCAAATATACCATCCGCCATGCTTGCTGAATTTTTTGGCTGGGTGGAAGGGTATATTACAATGGCCTTCCATTTTCTGAATGCTCCAGAGTGGCTTCATGGGGTTTTGGTACTCGGGTTTTACCGAGGGACTACCTGGGTGGTCAGCGTGATGCTCCCTCCAATGGCCATATTTTTTCCCACCTTTGCTCTCTTAGAGAATTACGGCTATTTGCCAAGAGTGGCTTTTAATATGGACCGATTGTTCAAGACCGTTGGAGCTCACGGGAAGCAATCATTGACGATGGCGATGGGGTTTGGATGTAATGCGGCAGCTATGATGTCAACTAGAATCATTGAATCACCACGTGAAAGAATGCTAGCCATCTTGACCAATAATTTTGTCCCTTGTAATGGACGATGGGGCACACTCATCCTTCTAGCATCCCTATTTATGGCCGCCAGTTTTACGGGTGGATTCAAATTGCTTGTTACCACATCCGTCATTGTGGGAATTGTCTTATTCGGGATCATTGTCACGTTCTCTGTATCTTGGATTCTATCAAAAACCCTCCTGAAAGGTGTTCCGACTCACTATACGTTAGAATTGCCGCCATATAGAAAGCCGAAAATCTTTGATACGGTCATTCGATCTTCAATAAACAATTCTCTTGCCGTACTTAATCGAGCCGTGAAGGTCGCGGCACCTGCAGGGATTTTGACGTGGGTATTGGCGAACATCGATATAAATGGAATCAGCGTATTATTACATGTCGTACAATTCCTCGATCCATTAGGACAAATGCTTGGGTTGGATGGTTATATCCTGATGGCCTTTATCATCGGTTTGCCAGCAAACGAAATCGTGTTGCCGGTTTTATTAATGGGGTATCTTTCAACTGGGGAGTTGGTGGACGCTGGCGGAATCGAAAATATTAAACAGATTTTTCTTGAGCATAATTGGACGTGGCTTACCGCATTGAACATGATGTTATTTTCATTACTACACTATCCGTGCGGGACAACGTTGATTAATATATACAAAGAAACGAAAAGCAAGAAATGGACATTCATGGCTTTCATCATACCGACGGTGATTGCGCTTGGAGTCACTTTCGTCATTGCCCAGACTGCCCTTTATTTTGGATGGGTGTAAAGTAGAAGAAACGTGGGGACGGTTCTTTTGTTTCAGTAAATTGCATATTTTACCGTCGCTATGCTTCCCGTAAACCGGATGGCGCAGAAAACAATAAGGCGGAAAAGTAGGAAGGAAACACAGCTGATGGCAGCTGTGTTTCTTTTTTTATCCCCGTGTCCCATTGTTTTACCTCCCCAATGGAACGTGACCACTGTCACTGAAATCCCCCCATAAAAAAAGAGGTTAAAAGACTCAAAATTACATAGAGGGATTTATATCTTAGTTTTCTATAGTGTTAATATGATATAGTAAAATTAGTAACAGGTACTATAAGTTAGTTGTAAAAAGTTTTCAGGATTGGATTTCGGTTTATTAAACAAACTTTATTCGTCATGGAGGGTATGCTTTGCTAACTAACCATTTAGATTTCAGACTCGAACCAAAGGTCAGGGAATTGTATGAAGAACATAAAAAGAGGGCTGAGAAAATTGACTGGGGCTATCATGAATTTCTGCCATGGGACAAGGCGCAGGATTTCAGGCGTGTTCCATGGGACGAAAGCCAGGTGACCCTGCCTCAATCCGTTATTACTGCTGTTGAAACAGCTCTCTTAACCGAAGTGAATCTGCCGTGGTTTACCTCTTATCTGGATCAGACCTTCAAAGGGTCACTGACGGTCATCAAGGATTTTGTCCATACCTGGACAGCAGAAGAGGATCAGCATTCAAACCTGCTTGAAACGTATTTATTAATCACACGGAATGTCAATCCGAATCGGCTTCACGAGCTACATAAGCAAACCGTTGAAAATGGCTGGAACCCTGATTTCCATACGCCATTTGAGACGATGGTGTATACCTCTATGCAAGAGCTCGCAACCATGGTTTTTTATAATAATGTGGCAAAGGTAGCGGGTCCGCACGACCGGGATTTATCAAGCCTGTTGCGTCGTCTGGCCAAGGATGAGACCTTGCATTATGCCTTTTACCGGGATGTCATCAAATATCATCTGCAATTGGAGCCGAATTACTGCTACTACCTGGGGAATGTGATCATGAACTTCAAAATGCCGGGTGCCGTCATGCCTGACTTTGAAGACAGGATGTCAATCATTGCCAAGGAAGCAAACTACGGCCCGCTTGAGTATTTTGATCAGGTACTTGATGTGATTGTAGACTACTGGGAAATTGAAAAGCTGCGGCCGATCGCGCCGGAAGCTGAAAAAGCCAGACTTGATATCCTGAACTATCACGCCCGTTTAAAAAGGGTCAGGGACAGGTTTTATAAAACAAAGTGATAAGTTGAACCAGCGGGGGTGCTGGTTTTTTATTGAAGAAGAATAGGGACGTGAAACGTGGGGACGGTTCTTCTGTTTCAGTAAATAGCGTATTTTAACAATTTATGAAACGCCAGAACCGTCCCTGTGTTTTTGACTTTCATCGCAGTTGAACCGTAACGTTCTCATCCAACTAAAGTCCCTTGCAATTTTTCCTAAATCTTGTTATTCTTAGGTAGAATTATTTTTGTTCGGTGTAAAGTTCGACTCTTCGTTCTAATGATCACTTTGGGCAAGGATAGTAATACAATGTGCATTAGCACTAGGAGGCAACAAACATGGAACAAGGTACAGTAAAATGGTTTAACGCAGAAAAAGGTTTCGGATTCATCGAGCGCGAAGGTGGAGAAGACGTATTCGTTCATTTCTCTGCAATCCAATCTGAAGGTTTCAAATCATTAGACGAAGGTCAAAAAGTTACTTTCGACGTTGAGCAAGGTGCACGTGGACCTCAAGCTGCTAACGTTCAAAAAGCTTAATTTTGATATAGTATACCGAAACAGACTCCAAAAGGGTCTGTTTTTTTATTTTCAAAAATAGCAGCAATAAAAAACCCCTACTCAACGAACGAGCAGGGGCATGGAACCGGTAAAGTAATAAATTTAAAGCAAAAGGTTATTTACATTATAACATACAATCTCATAATCAAATGATTAGCAGAAATTTAGCAAGTGCATGATAATGACAACATAGAAGGCACACAAATGGAGGAATGGATGATGAAATTTCCAAACGACGCGGATGGAGAAGCATTGCGCAGTTTGTTTAATGAAGGTGTCAGTTTTAAAAAGCCGCAGCCAGTCGAGTTTTTTATCGCTGTGCCGGATAAGGCAACTGGCGAGAAGCTTCTGCCCGTATTGAAGGAAGAAGGCTTTCATGGCTTACTCGATCAGGATGATGATACAGATGAGTGGGCCTGCAGTTGCTCGAAAAGGATGCTCCTTAACCATAGCGAATTAAAAAAAGTGCAGGAAAAGCTGGATAAAATAAGCAAGCCTTACGGCGGCCATTCTGATGGCTGGGGCGTATTTATTGAATAAAATGCAGGTGATGACATGCTTCATACTTTTTTAGGTGAAACAATACGGTATGATGTGATTTTTAAAAATCGGAAATCAATCGGCATTTATATGGATTTGTACGGCCATGTCGAAGTCCACGCTCCTAAGGGGACCTCAGATGCAAGTGTGCTTCAAATCCTAGAAGGCCAGTGGGACTTGATCCTGCAAAGGGCGAAGGAAATGAAAGAGCGGGCCTCAGCCGATAGGGAAAAAGAGTACGGACCAGGCGGACAGTTTCTATATTTGGGGAGACTCTATCACATTCTGATTTCCCAGGATGCAGATATCGAAAAAGACAATGCCGTGTTCGAGGCAGACAAGCTCCACGTATACGTGAAAGAGCAAAATGAAGAGAGCATCAAACAGGCTTTGAAGCGATTTTACTATCAGCAGTGCAAGGCATTAGTCGAAAAACGGGTTAAATTTTTTCAAAGCGAATTCAAAATAAAGCCGCGCTCGATTCGAATCACGGACAGTAAGACGAACTGGGGAACGTGTGATTCCATGAGGAATTTGACATTCAATTGGAAGCTGTCCATGGCACCAATGAAAGTGATTGATTATGTTGTCGTCCATGAAATGTGCCATATGGTCCATATGAATCACGACCGTTCATTTTGGCGGCTTGTCGGAAAAATCATGCCTGAATATGAACGGTATGAGCGATGGCTCGCTGTGTCGGGGTGGAGGATGGAGGTTTAGTGTAGCGGGGGTGACAGATCCTCTCAGCGGAGCAAAAAACTTCAAAAATATTATCCTTATCCTAAAAAGGGATAGATGAGCATTCTTTTCTGTTGGAATCGGTAAGTTACATCATCCCCTTCCTCGTGTTTATATTCATACTGGCATTTGGAAAGAAGCTTGCTTCCAACAAAGTATTCTCGGAGCATAATCAGATACATTCTATGTAATGTTCCACCTTGGAAACGTGGGGACGGTTCTTCCATATCAGTGGATAGCATATTTTAACAATTTATGAAACGCCAGAACCGTCCCTGTGTTTTTTCATGAATGACTTACTGGAAACGCAAAGAAAGCAGTCGAAAAACGAGAGTTGTTCTCTCAGTTTTCCAACTGCTTTGCATTTGCATTAGGCAGAGCAACCATGCTCTGAATGTAAGTACACTCTTATTATATCAAGTGTATATCTATTTTTATATGCGTAATTCTAGTGCAAATCTACTTTGAAACAAAAAAACAAGAGAGAAATGCCTCTCTTGTTTCTTGACAACTACAGCTTTCCAAAGAAGTGACGAATTTCCATTTGAATTGCACCATTCTTATAGACAAAAAGTTTGTCCATGTACCAATACTTCTTAGAGTAGTCGTAATAATGCTTGTAGGTTAAATCATATGTGTAACTTCCAAATGTTAACGCAATTAAACCTGCGGCAGCTCCAATTAATGCCGCAGCTTTTACATCCGGTTTCCTCTCAAGGAAGGATTGTGCCAAAGCGGAAGCAATTGCTAGCTGAGTTGCTAGACTATAGACATGAATTTTCATATTTCTGCTATATGAATGTACGTACATTCCTGATCCTACATCAGATGGACCAATCGTGTATTTTGAATAATAAGGCATAATAACGTTTGGGTCATCTTCCAGGATGACTGTTCCTTGTTCCGACTGGTCAGTACCTTCCTTTTCCTTAATGGTTGCTACTAACTTTCCGTCAAAATACGCATCGCCAGTCTTTTTATTGTAACGAGAAATGCTCGTTTTTCTTTCCCCATTCTCTTCGTATGTAACTTTCATGATGTTCATAGTAGCGTTGTCTGTTAGTACTTCCGTTTCTATATTCTCATAGGTTGGAGTTTCTGCTGGCGCAGGAATACGTTCCCTAGAGTTTTCTTCGGCTTGTACTTTTGATAAAGGTGCAAAAACTGAAATCAGAAGTGCAAAACTTAAAATCATTGATACTATTTTTTTCATATGGATTCTCCTTAAACTACTTATTTTTTTCGAAATGCATCCCATACCATTATGGCTACTGATATGAAGAACACTCCTTTAAAGATATTGACTACCATAGGCTGAGTCGCATAATAGGTAATCAAGACACTGATCGTCATTAGCAAGACGATGGAAAGCTTACTGTTTCTAGTCACTTAAATACCTCCTAATATATGTGTTTTGCATGCAATAGAAATAAAGTTTTGGAGGCTTATTCCTATTTGGATTTTTTTTCTAACCGTAACGTTACAATGAAACCTTATCACCTTTTCCTATATCTGTCAGTTCTTCTGGGCAATTTCACCTATCACTAACGTTGGGAAAATTTTATATGAGCTGAACTTCTAAGAGAACAGAGCATAGTTCCTTTAAGGACTTTATTCTCTAAGGGGCTTAAAGGTATTTTGCAAGATAATCTTTGTTTCTTCCTTCAGGAGAATCCATTTTATATTATACTGGCAAACTCTTAGTTTAAGTCACTTATTCCTAATTAACGAACTTGGGAAATTTATTAGTACCTATTCATTTCACGGCTTAACAAAATACTTTACGAACAGCTTTCTATTTTTCTCCTACCTGCATAAAATAGCAATGCCGGAAACTAAAAGCGCGAGTATGAACTTAAAACAAGACTCCCGGACCATAGAGGAAGATCAATTGCTTGCGAAAACCGTATTGAGAAACATTCGTGAGGGAGGAACTCAATTAGGAGTCTTTGAAGAAGTAGGACAGCACGTAAAACGAACACCAGCTGCCCGGTAATATGACTGTTGGTGGAACGATAGAAAAGGTTGAACAGTTTGCCGACGTGCTGCAGATATGTGTGGGTTCAGGAGCAAAGAAAGTGCTGATCCCCGCATCATCAGTTGTTGATTTTCAGACTGTCCCATCAGACTTATTAATAAAAGAGCAGCCTATATTTTATTCAGACCCGATTAATACTGTTTTTAAGGCGTTGGGGGTAAGTTGAATTGCGATAACGGACAATTTAAAAGTTGTCGGTTTTTGTATTTATTGGCAGGATTTAGCAACGGGGTGGAAGAAACGCGGGGACGGTTCTTCTGTTAAGTAAATTAGTAATTTTTACCAATTTATGAAACACCAGAACCGTCCCTGTGTTTTTCTATGTGTTTATCTGGATGAGACGACGAGGAATCTGATCGTCTGATCTGTATGATTGTACCAATAATGCGTTTCACTAGCTGAAAAGAACCAGGATTCTCCTTGTTGGAGTTCAATCATCTTGGTACCTATTTGCAGTGTCAAAGTTCCTTCTATTACATAGACGAATTCATGTCCGCTATGTGAAAAGGGTTGTCCGTCGCTTTGGTTTGCAGGGAGTGTGACGAGTATGGGATGAAAGTCTGGGTTTGGGACTTGTTGTGTCAGGTCTTTATAATGGAATGAAGATTCACTCACAGGTTCATTATTACCTGGAAAAAAGGTACTTGGATTGACGTCTAGAACTTCGGATATTTTACGAAGGGACTCTAATGTGACACTGGACTTTCCACGCTCCACTTGTGAAAGAAAGCTTATGGAAACACCGGCTCCTTCTGCAAGTTCTTTCAGAGTCATTTTTTTCTCTTTACGGATTTCTTTCAGTCGCACACCGATCATAAAACTCCCACCTTCCTAATTACTATTTTTAACATAGAAGGAGATTGTGTCAATCTGAACAAAGTTGACAGAAAATTAACTATTATCTAAAATCTAATTGAAGTACCACTTCAATTTTAAAAAGGAGGAAGAGAGAATGCAACAATTGGATAAGAAAACGACCTGGCGTGTATTGATTGCCAGCCTTGTTGGCAGTTCCATTGAATGGTTTGACTATTTTCTATATGGAACAATGGCCGCACTTGTATTTAATCAATTATTCTTTGTCAACGAGGATCCAACAGTAGGCTTGCTTTTAGCGTATGCATCGTTTGCACTTTCATTTTTCATCCGGCCATTTGGAGGAATTATTTTTAGTCATATCGGGGATCGAATCGGCCGGAAAAAGACACTCGTTTTAACATTAAGCTTGATGGGTGCTGCGACATTTGCAATGGGCATCTTGCCTACATATCAAGCAATCGGTGTAGCTGCACCGATCATTTTGATCACCCTTCGTCTGATTCAGGGTCTTGGAATCGGCGGGGAATGGGGAGGAGCTCTGTTGCTTGCGACTGAGTATGCTCCAGCAGAACGCAGAGGATTCTTCGGTTCTATTCCACAAATGGGTGTAACGATCGGTATGGTGATGGGTACACTCGCTCTTTGGCTCATGAGCTTATTGCCAGAGCAGCAATTCATGTCTTGGGGCTGGCGCGTGCCATTCATCTTCAGTGCATTGCTCGTGGTCTTTGGTTTATGGATTCGAAAAGGAATCGATGAAACACCAGAATTCAAGGAAGTTCAGCAAAAAGGCGAGATTCCAAAGCTGCCAATCGTCGATACCCTTCGCTATTACTGGAAAGAAGTGCTGATCACCATCGGTGCAAAAGTGGTGGAGACAGCTCCATTCTATATTTTCAGTACGTTCATTGTTTCGTATGCGACAAGCACTCTAGGATTCAGCCGCTCCGCTGTGTTAGGTTCCGTCATGATTTCAACTGTCATTACGACCATCCTTATTCCGATCATGGGAAGTCTGTCAGACCGGGTTGGCCGTAAGAAAATGTATATCGCTGGTACATTGGCGATGATGGCTTTCGCTTTCCCATATTTCTGGATGATTCATCAAGGCAGTGTATTGATGCTGGTTTTGGCGACGATCATCGGCCTGGGAATCATTTGGGCTCCGATTACCGCAGTACTTGGAACCATGTTCTCGGAAATCTTTGATGCCAAAGTTCGCTATACCGGGGTTTCACTAGGCTATCAAATCGGGGCCGCAGTCGCTGGCGGAACAGCGCCACTCGTTGCCACAGCGCTGCTCGCAGCATTCGATAATTCCTACGTCCCAGTTGCACTCTACATTATGTTTACTGCTGTGGTATCACTGATTGCCATCTGGGCAGTGAAAAGCCGCGTTGAACCCACTGTGATCACTGGAAAAATGAGCTCGGCCAAATAATTTGGCCGAGTTTTTACATAAGAAGGAGAGATTCAATATGCTTATACTTAACGAACAACTGATCCAATCTATTTATAAAATCGAAGATGCCATCCGCGATGTAGAAGCCATGTTGGTGGCGATTCATGAAGGACGTGTTGAAAATCCTCATCGAACAGTACTGAATGTCCCGGAACGAAACGGATCGGTCCTCTATATGCCAAGTTCCGACGGAACATCCATGGCAGCAACCAAAATTGTCTCGATTTTTCCTGATAACAGCTCAGCCGATCTTCCGACCACACAAGGAGCCATTTTACTCACAGAACTACAAACAGGAAAACATATAAGCTTACTGTCCGCTTCCTATCTGACACGATTGAGAACCGGCGCATTAAGTGCCATTTCAGCCCGCCACCTCGCCAGGCCCGACAGCCAAGTGCTGACCGTCATCGGCACAGGCGGAATGGCGTTCGAGCAAGTATTAGGAATCGTGAACGTACTGCCGATTCAAGACATCTATTTAATCAACCGTTCCATTGAAAAGACATACACATTCGGTGAAAAGCTCAAAGAGGCAGGTATTACCGCTAAGATACATACCGGCGTCGACCGGAACGAAGCCGTCGCCCAGTCAGATGTCATTTGCTGTGCGACCCGATCAACCGAAGAAGTATTTGATGCGCATTATGTAAAAGCAGGGACCCATATCATCGGCGTAGGCAGTTACTTACCCGAAATGCGTGAAATTCCGTTAGGTGTGATTGAAAAAGCAACATTGATTTATGCAGATGATTATGACGGGATGAAAGCAGAAGCTGGAGAATTCATTGATGCAGTGCGGCAGGGGAAATGGTCGTTTGATCAGCTTTCCGGTACATTGGCGGAACTTCATGTGAATCCTGTTGAACGTGGAGTTGAGGATATTACTATATTTAAATCGGTTGGGGCGGCTCATTTTGATTTGGCTGTGGCGAAGGGGGTTTTTGGGAAGGCTGAAGTAATGGATGAAGGGGAGGAGATCCTTCTGTAGGACAGTCAGACCAGATTTTATTGGAATGGGGGACGGGTTGGCAGCTCATTAATTATATTTAGTAGGAAACTATTCTATCTTATTTTCGGCTTTTCTACATAAAATAAGTTATTTTGTAACTGTTATTCTAATAATAAATAAAGCTTTCAAATAAAAGGGTGAAATCATGATGATTTCATCTTTTTTTAATTAATTAAGTAATATTAAAATCATCGACCATACAAGAATAAGAGAGCTTGGAATTGCACGGGCTCTCTTTACAAATTCTACAAGTTATGACTCCGAAGGAAATGGTATTATTGGTACTGGATCCGTTTTGAAGCAAAAAGATATTTAGATGTTCTTCTTCCTTTTTAATCTCAAGAACCTATGAAATCAATATATAGGGTTTACAACCTGAAAAAGCAAGCAAAAATCAAAACAACCAGCATCTTATTCTGATGCTGGTTCTGTAAGAGAACTCAAATATTCTGGCGGATCAATATCATGCTCTTCTAAGATACTAATAAAAGAATCTCGTTTTTCAGGATTTGCTTCAAAAAACTCATTTAGGGAGTCTCTTAGATGCCATGGATGATTACTGAAATCAAAGGTGTTTGTTAATATACGAACTATTTCTTCATCTAATGGGAATTTTTTTAAATAATATACTATAACATCTCTTCTATTGTTCGCTTTATCAAAGTTATTAAGTAATTCTGTTGTAAATACAATCTCTTTGAATTTCTGGAAAAAGTTATTTTCTTTTAGAGTATAAAAATCATCTTCATCTGGGAGTACATTTCTAAATTCCCTTGCAATTTTTTCGTTGGCTTCATTTAATTGATCAGTCTCAATTAATCCACTTCTTAAAATTGCACAATATATCTTTAAGTCGCCTTTACGATCAACGGCATTCTCAAAAATCTTTGTATACCACAAATTACGGATAAAAGATGTATCACTTGAAAAGTAGTTTACCCTGTTCGGAAACGATCTTAAAAAAGTCATAACTAAGTTCTCGTTAGATTTCATATAATGAACTAATTGAATTGTAACTTTATCGCTATTTATTGAAAATAGTTTTTCCCAGAAATCTATGTACTTATCATTTAAATCCCAAAAAGGACCATCAGAATCTATAAAATAATCATAAATAGAGGTAAAAAATGAGTTGAGATCACTTTCTTCTACAGCATGTGGTACCTCATTTATTATGTGCGAAATATCAGCATTTGGTGCAGTTAAACTAACATCAAAATGCCTCTTTATTTTGTTTATTAATGCTTCTTGGCTTCCATTTACCATTATCTTTGATAGGTTTGATCTTATGAATGTCCAAAAACTTTCAACATGAGACACTGTTATTTTGTTATTCTTCGAATGAGCACAATCATTTCTCCTATTTTTCCAATAGGTGATTTGGTTTCGAATATCGTCATTCAATAAAAAAATCTCCTTAGGTGATTGCCGTTGGAGGTTATCATAAACTATTGAATCCCATTTGTCTTCATTTCTAAGATTTTTTAGTATATCTTCCCACATCCCCTGTGGAATATTATTTGGCTTGTGTGCATTCAACATTCTATCTCTTATAATTGTTTGAAAGCAAAGATAAGTAAATAATAATGAGGCTTTGTAAGCCGAAGCTTTATAGCATACTAGCGCTTCATCAATTAGATCTCTGGCATCACTAGATATTTCTTGAGAAGTAATCCATTCTTCAAATCTTAGTCTCATTTTTTTCATCCTTTTATTATTGTTAGTTTTCAAAATCTATTATATATTAGATAAATCGAAATATTAAGACGAAAATGGAATATTAATATTAACGAATACACATGGGGATTGTCTAATGTCTTATTAACTGGACTTATTAGGGTAGGGAAACCGTCAGCATCTAAAAAATCTATGAAGAACAACGGGACGGTTTCTCATGGCACTCCAATCTTCGGCATGGTTTCGGAAAGATTCAAGTTTGCACAATAACCGTCCCTATGAAAATCCAAATGATTCATGTTTTTTGCAAACACTCTTTATGTGATACCTGTATAAATAAGATTCATTAAAACTCTCAAGTAGTCAAAGGGTTATGCATTTTTCAATTAAATGGGATATAAAAGTATGTAGGGAAGTGTAGAGATGAACTGTATTTGTGACGGGATTCTAGTTGTTATTAGAGTAGAAGAATACCCACGAGAACAAAAAGATAAATTGGATTATAACCGCCTTTGTGACCTAGAGTGCATAAGTTGTGGCAAGCCTTATTTTAGCCAACCTTATGACTTTGGTAAGGCTTTGAATAAAGCATAGAAGCTAGATTCTTAAATAACATCGTAAAAGAAAAAACCTTACCAACAGGTAAGGTCGCTATAATTGCTTATTTTACAGATTCTTTACTACTATCTTTAATTACTACTAAGTTGTCTTTAGCCCAATTAGCTAACGGCATAGCCATAGCTTTAGCAAGCAATACAGGTACTGCGTTGCCAATTTGCTTGTACTGTTTATCCAATCTGTTATTCTTTTGGACATTCATGTTTCCGCCATCAGAAAAATTAAACCAATCTGGAAAAGTTTGGATGCGAGAGATTTCCTTAACTGATAAGCGGCGATGTAATGACGAATCTATTGGAAGTTCCCACTTATCTGCTTCAAGCTTAACCATAGGGGGACCGCTTGGATGTAAAGGTGCTTGCCTTCCAGATGCTTGGATAGTAAAACTTTGCTCATCCCATTTCTTCTTCCGGTTACGAGATAAATAAATCGGTGAAAATCCCCCATCAAACCAGTCGCCAGGTTCTTTTTCCAAGTCACCTATTGCATCCTTTAGTGTCACATACGGTGATTTGCCTTCCCCGTGTGTAGGATCCGGATGTTTATAATTAAATTCCAAATCATCTCTAATTCCAACAATGAACACTCGCTCTCTGAGCTGAGGTACTCCATAGTCTCGTGCATTAACAAGTTTTGTTTCTACCTTATAGCCAGCAGAAGCGAAATCCTGAACTATTTGGTTCAATACTTCTCCTTTTCCTAGGGTCATCATGCCTTTAACATTCTCTGCAATAAAAGCAAAGGGCTTTGCTTGTAAAAGGCATCGGATAAAATGTAAATATAAGAAATTCCTTTCATCATCTATTAAGCGTGGACCAGCCTCGCTAAAGCCTGGACAAGGGAAGCCGCCTAATACTAAATCCGCTTTAGGAAAATTTTTAACCTTTCTTATATCAAGCTGATGCTGATATACATCAGGAAAGTTAATCTTGTAAGATTCATTTGCCTCTTTAAAAAGATCATTAGAATATATGGTGTGAAATATGCTTGACTCACGGACTGCGTTAAACCAATCTTTATCTTTAAAAGCTTCAAGAGCCTTTTCCTCGCCTATTGCTGCAGATAAGCCAGCCAGCTCTACTCCTAAATCTAACCCGCCACATCCTGAGAACAAGCTAATTACGTTAATTTTGTCATCGCGATAATCAAGCTCCGGAAGTTCCTCAATTGCATCTATATTTTTTATCTTTTCCTCTTCTTCAAGTATTTTATCAAACAAGAGTTCCTTAACTTGTTCAGGTTCATAATTCTTTAAAGGGCGGTATTTTGCACGTCCTCTTTCTTCTAGTTTCATAAATATACCTCCCAAAATCTTATAGAGGTATTTTATCATTTTTTGTTGAAGTTGGCCAGTTTTTTCTATTTTTTTAATAAGGTATAATTAGGAAGAAGAGGTGATGCAAAAATGAAAAAAAATCCGAGGCATATTGGAGACAATCACGTTAAGACGGTGTGTGAGGCCTTAAAAATAGCTTTAAAAGGTCAATCTATCGTTACTTATCCGCAAACTACCATAAAAACAGTTTATTATATTCTTGAATTATTTCCAAATATCAATTATGTAATTTCTAAGTTTAATAGCCAAAATCCAGACCAACATAAGGACCTGACACTTACACTTGATAATAATAGGCAAGTATCTATTAATTTATTTCTTATTAAAAAAGGAGCCCGTATTCAGCCAAAAAATCTGGGCGCTAAAAGTTTCTTCACTAAGTATTTTTTAGAAGAAAGAACCCAATCTGAGTTTAATGTGTTTTTCGAGAAAAGATATAAAGAATTCTTATCGGTGGTTGTGGAAGAAAAAATAGGAACTCACTATATTTCTGGTATTCGAGATTTAAAAAGACTAATTATCGATTATTACCCTTCATTTATCACGGAAATAAATCCTTTAAGAGATGATTTTTTATATGCTCTTCGTGAAGAAGCTTTTATCTTGCTAAAGGAACTATACAACAGAAGAGCTTATGGTTTTATTAATGCTTTTAATAACTTGTTTATGACTGAGGATTTAAACCTTATTACTTCGTATGGAAGAACTGATAACGATGTAAGTATAGAAGAATTTAATTATCAATTACCACCTTTTAAAGAGATAAAGGTATATAAAATTGGCAAAAATTCTTTAGGCATTAATTTTGGAGGAATTGCACTAACTTTACGTTTTAAATTCGAAAGTAATCCGATATCCTCTATAAAATTAGCAACAAGTTATGCAACTTTTCCAACTCAATCAGAGAACTATGTGAAAAATAATCTAACTTTAGATAAAGTTGCTGAGTTAATAGAAAAGCACCAGTATATTGAAAGTAAGAACTCAAGTAACGCTATTGGCAAGTGCCACGAAGCTTTTACGTATTATCATTTGCTTAAAGGATACCCGGAAGTCACACAAGTTGATACAGAAGAATGTACTTCGTTAATAGAAACTTATTCTTCTTCAATTAAAGGTGGAGTGCTCCAAAAATTATTTAATTCAACAGCTTCAATTACATCTGCAATAACCTCTTACCTCAGAAAAAAGTATGGAGATTTTACAATAGAGAGTATGGAACTGGTTCCGGGAAGTTATATTAGTGATAGGTTAAATACGGGTGATATACAGCTAATCTTAAGGAGAAACGGAGCGTATTTTCAGGAGGATTTTTCATTAAAAGCATTGGCTAAGGCAGGCAGAAAAGTTACTACTAAAAATCCTGGGATTGGTACTATACTTGGTCCCACATACTTTAATGTTGGAAGTATTGATTCTGTGGTAGCTGAAGTAAAAGAAAATTATGTAGCAGGAAAGATTAGTCGAAGTGAAAGTTTAGAGAAAATTGCCGAAGAACTTGGCGGAAAAATTAAGATGGGCAGCCAAGATCAATTAAAGCAAGGTATAGAAAACCTTTTCGGAAAAGCTACTATGGCAATAACTTTTTATGATGAGGGGAAAAGTATATATAAAGAACACACTGAAATTTTGGGAGAAATAGAAGTCTTATTAAAAGAACCCACTAAAATACAAAATACTCTTTCTTGGAATAGAGATAAAGAACAAATAAGTTTGAGAGTGAAATTTAGCAAAGGGGAAACCCATGGGTGGTCCTCAATAAAATTAACATCAGAATATAAATTGAAACAATAGCTTCTATCTATGGGCTATTGTGTTTTTTTGCTTTTTTCAATGAAAGCTGATAGCTCATCTATAGCTTTATATAAATTCTCTCTTACCTCATGTTCCCAAACTCTTTTTAAATTCCACCCTAATTCTTTATAATGCTCCCTTACTTTAGCTTCGCGCTGGATATTTTTGTTTAACTTTTTATCCCAATAACCTTGATTGGATTTCGGGCGATGCCCATGGATAGGGCAAAAATGCCAAAAACAAGAATCAATAAAGATTACGATTCTATACTTCTTTATAGATATATCTGGCTTGCCGAAAAGCGTTTTATCATTCTTTCTAAATCTATAGCCTCTTTTCCATAATTCTTTGGAAACTAGGTTTTCAAGTTGGGATTGAGATTTTATTGCTCGCATAACGTTGCTTCTTTGTTCTTTTGTAATTTTGTCAGCCATATATTACTCCTTTATATTTTTGCTAAATATTTTACCTTAAACCATGGAGTATTAAACTTTTTGATTAATGATTATAAACACAAAAAGAGAAAAGCTAACAGCTTTTCCCTACAGAGTACTTAATTACAACGTCGTGACTTCAAATATCTGTCCACTTGGAAGAGGGGGGCGTAAAAAATAATTTTCATCAATAGAATACAAACTTCCATATTCTTTTAATAAGCCAATGCCTGACTTAAGAATCATATCGATGAGTTGGTCCCCATTTACTAAACATAAATCAAATCTTGCGGTAGATATGGCAGTATTAGAAAAAGAAGATGTAGTTACAAAATAACCTGTTCTGGCTCCTCGGGTTCTACATACTGAAAGAAATTCATGAATTTCATTTTTATTTACTAGTATATGATCAGCATATCTTTTTGTTTGAATAAGCATTGCGCCTCGCTTTAAGGGACTTTCAAAAACAACTCCATCTATTCCACCATCATTGCTTTTGGGTGTGGTATGACCGTACCCGCCTTCCCCTGATTTCACTAAGAGTTCCACGACTACTTCTTCAAGTCTATATTCATTCATTTTTAAAAGTATCTCTTTTAAGCGCAATCGTAACAAGTTATTGTATTCATTAATTTTCTCTTCTATCTCCTTTTTAAAAATCAGGAGGCTATCTTCCTCTTGTTGTGCTACCTCAGTATTTGTTTTGGTGGCGTATTGAATAACTGGTATTTCTCCAAATTGAAAAGAACTTATCAAAGAATTAAGTCTAGAATCATTTGTATTTATAAGGCTAACAGTTTGGTGAGTATTTGACCAAGAGTTGCTCAAAGTAAAGTCAATTAAGCAAAGCCTTTTCATTTGATCTAAAAGTATTTGTAAATCCGAACTAGAAATTGCAAAAAAACTTAATATTTCCGTTTCTAGTTCATGTTCACATTTTTCTCCATTTTGTAGGCTTTTTACAATTTCAAGTGCAATTTGATCATAAGCATTTTGGACCAAAAGAGTCATTAGTGAACACCGCTTCTTGCCAATAACTGCATTCTATACTGGCTCATAGTCAATAAATTGCTTTTCCAAGTCATTCTGTTTTTAGCATAATTGTCAGGTCCTTCTTCAGCAACCGACTTCATTGCTTCTTCGATAATGAAGCCAATTATTTGAGCAGCATGTTGTTTAATATCTAGCCCTCTTATCCAATGATATATCCCAGTTTCGGGATCCTTGTCTAGTAGCATCCTAAACATACCTGCAATTGGAGTGGCTAATCCTTTATCTATTACATAGGTCATGGTATTTTCTTCTATTAGTTGACCATCTCCATATGTAATAAGTTGACGGTATTTCTTTCCATTTGGAAGTGATTTTTCCTTGGTTTCATTTCTTGTAACATATCCTAGAGCTGCGAAATTTGCATTTCTTTTGCCATTAGCATACTTATTGTAAATAGTATGCAGATTTCTTTCTATCTCTGTATATAGCCAGAATATATCTTTAATAATTGGCTCCATTAAATCATACTCTGAAGGACGTTCCTCCAAAACTGCACTATTTATTTCATCACTATAGAACTTTAAGATTTCTTTTTTGCTAGCTCCCCACTTTTGTTTTGGAACATATGGAGTAGGAATCATCATATCCTCTGACTCATAGAGAGGCGATTTTTTTAAATTAAATAGTTCGATGTATTCTACTATATTTTCAATAGGAATTCCCTTGTCATTTTGCCTATACGCAATCCTTTCATAAAAGGGTAAGTCTGAAAGAAGTACTTTTAAGGTGTCAAATTCACCTCTAGAGTTCATGATAGATGCTTCTTTAACAGCGGCATTTGTATTCCTTGCAGCGGCAAAGGTGGTAATATCTCGTAAATTTACATTTATCTCCATTCTTACATAAGCATTTATTGACTTTTCTTTTTTTGCCATCTTTTGAACCTGATCTAGTATGATTTTATAGGTATGTCCACCATCAATATTTCCCTCTTCCTTTTCGTCCATGTGGATTTCTAACACATTAGGATATATTGTTGAATCCTCTCCTATAAAGGTAATATCTTTTAGGTGATTTACCTGATGAGCTACTATTGCTATTCCTCTATTATTAATATAGAAGCTCTCGCTTATAGGATATCCTATAGGTTGCTGATTTTCATCGAAACTATCGAAATCTTCATTAATGAGGGAGTTGGCGATATTATTAGAAACAGAAGATTTTGTATTTTGGTTCCTAGGATTTTTATTCATAGGCATCAAAATATCTTTTCCCACAAATAAGTCACTTACAGAAATAAATGTAGTATACAAAAGAGTATGATTCCAATTTCTCGGGGTTGGAAATTCATTGCCTGATGAAAGGTGTTCTTTTAATCTGTGTGGATCATACATTACGGTATATTGTTGAAATGGCACTCTTAATATAAATATATCCCCTGTTTTTTCATATCGCATGAGATTATTTGTCACGGTTAAAACCTCCTTTTTTAACCATTTTAAACTAAGTGTTTTCAGATAAAAATAGGACTGGGAAAATTTAGCCGTATTTATGAATTAATCTCGGCCAATTAGGTTGTAAAAGTAAAGAGATTAATGGAAATGTAACCAACTGTTCAATGATTGGAATTGTACTTCGATACCCTCATTTGATTGGAATAGCAAGATAGATAACTGATTTATATGGACATTCTTTTAAGACTTAATAATGGATTAGTAGATGCTAAAGTATTGTTTTATGATTAATACTATATTTACCATAAAAGTTATTATAAGTATATAATGAAAGAAGGAATTTACAAGGGAGAAAAGTATATGATTGATGAAAAAGTAATAGAAAATATTCCAAAATTATTAGCGGAGAAAAATTTAAACTTTTTGATTGGTTCCGGAGCTTCAGTTCCTTTCTTCCCAACACTAGGCAACATCGAGGAATTATTAACAACATCAACTGTATCAGAGTCTACCAAACAACTGGTATATTCGATTTACTTTAATTCTATTATTCGGAAGAATATAAATCTTCTTTATCAGGAGCAGAAGGATGAGAGTGAAGAGGTTTTACAAAATTATAAAGAATTTATAGATAGTCTGCTACAAAAAATGCAGTTGAGGAATAGTAGAATTTCTCCCAATAGGGCTAATGTTTTTACAACGAATTATGATTTGTTTTTTGAGATTTCGATAGATAGGAAGCTTCAAGAAAATCAACCCTTGTTTTTTAATGATGGATCAAGTGGCTATTTTACCAGACTCCTAAGTTCGGAAAATTACCATAAAACTGTTTCTAAAAACGGAGTATTTGATAACTATCAAAATGAAATTCCAATGATTAATTTAATTAAATGTCACGGCTCAGTTTTGTGGACAAAACATTCTGAGGACATTATTGAAGTAAAACAAGATCTAAGCAACTTATTAAAGTGTGCTGAAAAATTTGACGAATTAAAAATAAGTCTGGATGAACAGGTAATGCTAGAGGGTTTTTTAAAGAATTGGGACCTTCAATCATTAGAAACGGTGGCCGGTGAAAAAAGTGTAATACTAAAAGAGTTTTATGATGAGTATAAAAATCTCCTTATTATTAACCCTGAAAAAACTAAATTTCATCACACCGTATTAAATGAATATTATTACAGCATGCTGCGTTTATTAAGCTATGAGTTGGAAAGAGACCAAACTATATTAATAGTGTTCGGCTTCTCCTTTGCTGACGAACATATAAGTAGACTCATACTTAGGTCTTTAAACAATCCTTTCCTACAAGTTTATATTTTCTGTTTTAGTGATGGGGCAGAACAAGCGATAAAAAAGAATCTTGGTATTGGTGAGAAGGTTTCAAATATCCATTTTATCAGTCCAGGGGAATCTGATAACAAAATAGATTTCAAACACTTTAACAGCCTTATATTTGGAGGGAGAAAATGTTAAATTCCTTTAAAATTGGCGAAGTTATCGAGGTTAAGGGTACACGTGCCAAGGTGTTAGTGGAGAAGAATATGAATCACGCAACATTTATTTATCATGGAGAGGTTATCAATAATATTACTGTTAATGCCTTTATTATAATAAAGCAAGGTATAATTGATATTGTAGGTAAAATTGACGGAGAATACATTACAGATTTATTAAACAATCAAAAAGAGAAAGATAAAGATAATAGATTTTCTAAAGGAACTATACATAGAATAATTGAAGTGCAGATAGTTGGTTATATAGATTCTAAGTTTAACAATGGGATCAAAAACTTACCCATGATTGGAAATGTGGCTTATATACCAACAAATAAAGAAGTCTTTTCGATTTATTCAGGAAATAAACAAGATTTTAGCAACAACAATCAATCCACTATTAATATAGGAACAACGCTTCTTGAAAATGCACCTGTAGAGTTACCCATAAACTCTCTTATTGGGTCTCATATTGGTGTTTTTGGTAATACAGGAAGTGGAAAGTCCAATACCTTAACAAATTTATACTATGAACTCTTTAAAACTATTAATGCTGAAAAAATAATCGGGAAAAGCAAATTCTTTTTAATTGATTTTAATGGTGAGTACACGAAAGATACTATGTTCGGGTTAACCGGTAATCAAAAGCAATTAATTGAACTTAGTACTAATAGAACAACTGGTGACAAATTAAAAATCAAGGAAGATGTATTCTTTAATGCTGAAATATTATCTATTTTATTTAGTGCAGCAGAACAAACCCAAAAGCCTTTTATTAATAGAGTAGTTAAAGGAATAGAATGGGCAACAAGAAATGGCTTCGATATTGGAGCTTGGGCGCCAAATCTTTTAAGAAAGATTTTGACGTCAGTTTCACCATCTAAAGATGCGCTAGATTTATTTAAAGAATCAATTAATGAATTATTTAGCCCCCAAGAATCTGACGAGTTATTAGATAAGATAAATCAAATATCATGGTTTGGAGCCCATAATAAATTTTATATTGAAGGTGCAACTTATTTTAATGGAGGAGACCTAGATACTGACCAAGAAAGGCTATCCGGAATAACAGAGTGTTATCAACTGATGGGTTTATTAGGTACAAAGAGTTCCTTTGAAAAGTTAATCTTTAGATTTCGTTTACAACTGATTTCAGACTTATTAAAAAGGCATGCACAATTCGACCATATAAATCCTTTAATAAACAGAGGAAAATCAAGAATAAGAGATTTAGAAAAGGTATTAGAGTTAGCTAGTGGACAGGGAGAAGAAGAGGAAACCATAGCCTTATTACAAATTATTTCGTTAAGAGATTGTAATATAGAAACAAAAAAGATTGTACCCTTACTATTAGCTAAAATGACTTTTGATGAACATAAAAGGACTACAAATCAATCTGAAGTAAATAAAACAATCCATCTTATTATTGATGAGGCGCATAATATTTTATCAGCACAGTCAAACAGAGAAGCGGGAGAATGGAAGGATTATAGGCTTGACTTATTTGAAGAAATTATTAAGGAAGGTCGTAAATTTGGCTTCTTCTTAACTATATCAAGCCAAAGGCCGGCTGATATCTCACCAACAATAATTTCTCAAATCCACAATTTTTTTATCCATCGCTTAGTTAATAACAAAGATCTGGAACTGTTAGATAACACCATAACAACTTTAGATAGAGTCTCAAAAAATGCTATTCCAACGTTAGCTGCAGGGAGTTGCATTATTACTGGCACCGCTTTTGTAATGCCTGTATTTGCTAATATTTCATATATTAAAGAAAAAGGACTAAGGCCAAGTAGTGATAACGTAAATTTATTAAGCCTTTGGGAGGTTAGTCAAACTGAAGAGAATCTTAATATAGAACAATGTGAAGCTATAGGCGAGGTTTTATTAGTAGGGGATATATTATCTTAGATTAAGAGAAGGGAAAACTATGGAGGAAATACTAATGTTGGCAAAGATTTACCATGTAAAAAAAGAAATGGTGAAGTAATGCTTAGTGTAAATTACAGAAGTCGCTGGGGATAGATTGTGCCTATTGAAAAGTTAAATATGCAAATTTCTAAAACGACCGAATCCTTACAGTGTCTCCGCATAATTAAATCAGACAATTATTCAGCGTTTGTGTGAAGCTGAGATCAGAGAAGGAGAAATTCGTGTCTGAGTGAGGTATTTGGACAAAGTTGTGGCGGGAACATCCCTGTTTAATAAGGTATTGAGCTGACTATTCAAAAAGGGAGAGCCATAACGTAAAAATAAGTTTTGACAGCAGCACCGTCTCTGTCCCATAATAAATTCCTTTTTTAATTACTATGGTATTTAAGTTGGAGGTATATAATGTTTAGAGATCCATTGTTTAAAACTTTTTTTATTTTAAGATTAAATCCTGAGACTTCTCTTATTTCGAACTTACTTGAGCAGTTTATTAGTAATAATAAACATAAAATTAAATTCTCATCTAATGAGATAGCGAATGACGTCATTGCGACTGAAATTGTCTGGGAAACAACAAATGAGATTGAGAGCCAAGAACTTCATGAAAGTGGAATAATAGAGGTTAGCCCTCAAATGATTAAAACTGTTAATACTTGCTATATATGGTATAAAAAAAACTCACCTTTCATCTATGTTTTTTCTAAAAAAGCAACACTTGTTTTGGAAGTAATGGAAATGCTGGAAAGATATTTTGGGATTATGGTGGAGAGGGTCAATTTTTCAACCCAAACTTTTAACAAATTATTATATTTCTCAAATAATTCACAAGTATTACAAGTTTCGTTTAGATCGAATAATGAAAATCTTCAAACGTTTACAATATCTGGTTCTGATATTCTAAACTCAGAAACATTTAGAAGTAATTATAAAGAGGATAATGAAATTACACAGTTAACAATATTATTTTCAAATTATGATGATTTTAAAGCAAAGATATATAAAAATGCAAGAGTAGCTCTTTCTAAAATCCCATATGAGGAAGACTTGATTTTACTAATTAATACTTTTAATAATCTTCTATTAGATGAAACGGAGGGACTGTATTGAGTCAATTTATAAATCGACTTTCTAAAAGTCCTAATTTATTGGTTGGTGGGAGCTTGGCTTCTTTAATTTCTCTTCCTGTTTCTTTAGTTTTGTCCTATTTGAATGAAAATCTTTTTATGTGGTCTCTTTTAACCATAAATATTTTCATCTTAATCCTTTTATTTATTTTAGTTAAACAAAATTCTAGGGTGCTTGGTAGGTTAGATCAGGTAGATTATTACATTTTTAATAAGAATATAGATTTAGAATTCGATGAAAATCTGGATAAGTATGTATCTAAATCAGATATTATATTGGTGCTTAATTCATCATTAACAACCGAAACAATAGCTTCTAAACCATTTGTAGAGATACAGTTAAGCTACCCACCACAATTACAAATTGATTATAACTGGACTAGCGAACAGATTTTGAGGGAAGAAGCAAAATCTGATAGCTCCAAATTTAAAATCTCACTTGTATCTGGTGTTGTGATAATAGCATTACGTTCTCTGTGTTTAGAAAAGGATCAAGAAAAAGCATTTAGTGAAACGAGTGGGAAAATACAAATTGCTATTGAAAGTGAGTTGTTATCAGAGTCAAGAAAAGAGGTAATACCCGTTTCAATATTCTAAATAATTATACATAAAATTATTGCAATCATATTTCATTAACATCCATGCGAAACGATGCCTGGGCTTTATGGGACATTGGACCGGTTCCAACGTCTCATTCAGAAGTCAGAATTTTATTTTGTAAAACAGATTTCAGATTGAACTAGACGTCGGCAATAATAAGTTAGGAATTAGCATATTTACAGAGTTTGATTAAATAGTCTAAACTGAATTACAACGAGCAGTTCATCGTATTTTTTTGCCCAATCCAGTAATTTTTTCTCGAAAAAGCACCTATCTAATCGTTCACAAAACCGCCACAAATCACCGCTTCCCCCCCTGTCCTTTCCACCCTTTCATCCATATATAAACGGTGAAAGGGTGGTGCATTAGCATGACAATTAAATCGGCGGTTATTGAGAGTTTTGCGGAGTATTCACAGTTTGGTTCGTTGAAGGAGTTTAATAACCATTTTGAGATGTGGATGGCGGATAAGAAGCGTTTTTTCAGTAAGGGTGAGTTGATTGGGTTAAAGCGGCTGGCTCGTTTTGCTGCGAAGATTCCTGGTGTGGCGAATGCCAAGATCGGGACGGTCCTGAAGGCGATTTATGAGGAGTATGGGGAGATGGGGATTTCCCGTTCTACTTTTAAAAGGATGATCCTGAAGGCCAGTGAAATTGGTATTTTCACTGTATATGAAACTGCGCGCAAGAACGGCTCACAGTCTAGCAACCTGTATTTATTCAATCGTTTCCCGATGAATGAACTACCGGATGGCGATCAATTGAGCCACCAATATAAAACTATCATTCCTTCTGAAACTAACATGATAAAGAATAATAAACGTGAAGAAAAGGCTGCTGAAGAACAATCATCCAAAATTCAGGAGGTAAAACCTTTTGCTGAACAAGCACCGGAAGATTCTCTTTTTGTCAGTGACCGGATTCCAAGTGATTTTGTCAATCTTGTAAAATACTTTTACCCAGCCACAAAATCGATTGAAGAATTCTGGCGGATGAGCATGGTCGCTGCCTACCGTAACAATTATGAAAAAGAAACAGATCTCCTATTATCACTATCCCTTGACTCCTTCAGACAGCTCGTCCGGAAGCTGAAGTCGAAGGTGGAAGTGAAGAACCCGATCGCTTATTTTACCGGGATTCTGAATAAGAAGTTCCAGGAGCGTTATTTTGAGGAGCTTTATGATATGATTCCGGTTTGTTGAATTAAGCCAAGGTTTTTTGAAGACAAGTGGGCGGTTACCAATGTCGTGAATTGTGAAAATATGTAACTGACAGTGGAACCCCACCACGGTCTTATATTTATACATCACAAAAGAGATAAAAAGAATTAGTGGTCGGTTATATGGTTTTACTAATATTAATTGGATATATTATATATGTTCTATAGGGATAATATTAACAATATCCTCTGGACTTATTTGAACATCCTCGTTCAAAAAAATCATTGGGTTATCCTTAGGATATTGGAACATAATTGCATCAAAAATCAGTAAGTAATCAAAAGCTGCTTTAATAAAATGATTTTGTCTCTCTTTATAATTTAGTGCCTGGCCAGAAAAAGTGCTACCATGTATTTGTTTTAGGTCTACCTTAAACGAAACCATACTAGGTTTTGATCTTTGTATCCATTCCTCTTTTAAATTAATCCCTATTTGTCTTCCTAAATGTGTTATTAGTTCTGGACAATGTTTAATTTCTTTAATGTTAGTATCTTCTAGTATGGAGTAGGAAAATAGAAATCCATTAATACACTGGTCTTTTCTAAATCTGAAATCAATATATTCTGTTGAGATCTTTTCCCCTTTGTATTCAAAAAAAGGTTCGCCAATAGAGTTGACTTCAAAAAGAATATCAAAGCCATTTAAGAATGTCTTAAATGTATTATCAGGTGTTTCCGCCAGGCCTTTAAGATTATATATACCTTGGTCTATGTAACTTTTATCATTTAGAATAGCAGTGGCGTGATGTACTACAACACTATTGAAATCGAAATTATGTATATTGAAAAATTCTTGAATGGATTTAATATCCGGGCGGTCATAAACGGAATAACCATATTTACTATCAAAAGAAAATCTTTTGGTATTTAATTTGATAAATTTTATTAATTCAGATAGGTCTACGCTTAGAATACTCTTAAGTGACTCGTATGTAGTCTGGATATTTGTACAGTTTAGGATTTTACTCAACCCATTCACCTCTTTAAAGATTTTAGGTTTGATCGATTAGATGTTTTATCTTTTCATCCAAGTTCTCAATGTAAAAAATACTTTTAATATTTATTATTACTTATCCAAATTAAAACAATTTCTTTACAAATTACCTATGAGCTGCCTTGTTAACATGCTCCTTCATTCTTTTACCTTTCAACTGATTGATTTTATATAGGCCCATGCTTGAGAGATGTCCTGGATAGGTACATCTAAGAATGAAGCCTGTTCTTTATAAGAATTTATAATTTCGGGGTGTTCATCCAGTAACCTGATTAAACTATGAACCACTCTGTAAGGTGTGTACCATATCGAGCAATAAAGCAATTTATATACACCGGGTTGAAGTTGTTTTAATGCGCCGTAGCGGACTAACTGCTTTATCCTCTTAGAAACATTGGAAGGACTAATTAACAAATGTTCAGATATAACCTTTTGCGATATAACAGCAATATCATTATCATTTTTTCTTGTATTAATAAGGTTAAGGATATCTATATATAATTGAAAAGAGGGAAGAAAATCTTCGTACAGTTCGTCTTTACTAGGTTCACGACTTAATTTAATCGCATCTTTACCGGCCAATTGTTTAGCTGGTAAATAATCCAGGTCTTCTACGTTAACTTTCCCAGGACGTTTTGTATCAACGTATATGACCGCCGCTACGTTCTCAGAGGGAGTTGATATTATATACTTGAAAATGACCATCCTGCCGCTTTTTTTGTTCATCTTACTACCGATGGGATTGATTATATATTGCTTACCTGGTAATAGTGGGATTTGACGAAGTATATTATCCCCATTAGATACGCAGACTTCTTCAATTTTTCCTCTTTGTATTTGAACTGTGAACATAAAAAACCACCCGAATCAAAATATTCTCTTAAATAAATATATAAACTATTATGATTTAATTGCCTTATACCTAAATATGTTTAGAAAAACCATACTAAAAATTAAAGCTATCCAAAAACAAAATGTCCACCTCAAAGGATGAAGTGAAAAAATAGTACCTATATACGGTAAATTAATTAAAATATCTTCGACAATATACTTTATCCCGCGATACCCTAACAATACTGTAAGTAAAGAAGTCATAATAAGAATATAAGTCTCCGATTGTTTTATTGCATGTTCTCTAGCGTTACTTACATCTTCTCTAGCATTAGAAAATAGTTTTTCAACTTTTTCAACAACGTTTTCTGTTCCAGACTTTTCTAGCAACTTACCATATAATAATGTTGGACTTCCATGTGATTTAAAAAGTAATTGTTGGTCATAGTTAATTTTAAGAGAGTTAAATTCATTTCTAATGGAATTGTATTCTTTTAAATTTCTAATCGTTTTCCTAGATAATTTATTAAGAAGCTTAATGGCATAATATTTTTTTATAAAGGTTAATTCATAAAATCTTAAGAACTCAAACATTGTATATAGGGATTGTTCTTTGTACTGCTCGATTAACATTTCGTTATAAATTCCTTGCTTCCTTAGATCTTTTTCAGCCTCTTTTAGGCTCCCAGCTGCTTCTTGATGGAAAGCTGAATGCGAAAAACTTAATAGGGATATTACCTCTGAACAATAAAAATGCATACTTTTATAATGTTCTATTTGAGAAGTCTTTAGAACTTCCTCGATTTTTTCATCTGTCATTCTTTCAATAAGTTGCTTCGGAGCATTAATTAAGTGAGAAGCGTATAAGTTTTGGTGTTTCTTTACAAAATCATTATGTTCAAATCTCTTGTTAGGATTAAAATCCCCGAAAACCCATGCAATTTGCTTTTCTGTATTCCTAACTAAATTAAAATTTCCGCAAATATGTTCTAATTGGTCCATATAGTAATCCATGACCTTATAAATAGTACCTTTAGATACTTTCTCTCTTTTCCAAAAATCTCTCGAGGAATAATTACTTTTAATTTGATAAAATTCTAGATCTTCTAAAACAACCAAGTTTGGTTCAGAATCTGTGATTGCTACGTTAGCTGCATGGCCAACTGATATTTGAATTGTAATTATCCCCGCATCGTAAACATTTGCTATTACTACCGGCTTCACATAATTACCTTCGAATTTACCTAAGAAGGGAAGTAGTGTAAATCGTTGGTGATTTTTTAATAAAAATTCTTCATTAAGATATTGCCTGTTCAGTTTTTCGAAATTATCATCTAAATCCAAGGCTGTATCAAATACACTGTGCTCTATAGGTATTACTTGGTGTAATGCTGTATAGGAATGTTCATCTTTATGTGTGATTTCATATTCATATTCATAATCTGAATGCATTCCGTGCTCTTTTAAAAAAGTGTTAACCTGTTCCTGATTTACACTTTTTGGCATTAACGTAGTATACATTTTATTCATTTTATCATCTTGATTTCTTTTTGGGGCCTGGGTTGTATATGCTGCTTGTTTCAGAATTACGTAACTCTGATACCTTGCGTTTATATTGCCTTTGTCAGTTTTTGCATCAATGTATGATATATAGCCGCGAGAATCTTTTATTGACTGTACAACATCTTTATAATGTTTTTGTTCAAAAGATAAAATACCAAACATGTTGAGGTTTTTATAAAACATACAATCCATCCTTAATTGAATTATTTAGGATTAAAATAGGGAGATTACACCAGTAATTCTTTTGTGAAATTTATATACTAATAGTTCATTAAATACAGAAAAGACTCCCTTCATAAAAAGGAGTCCTGCTTTATGTTCTTAGCCCAGCGCTGGATCTACCATCATGATTGCCTCACTAGCAAAGTTAATGAGAATTCCGATAGCTACGGTTTTCATGGCATTATATTTATTTTGCATAGGCAGCACCTCCAGTTTAATAGCACAATAAATCAATAAAATACTTAGTATGATTGCTGGAATTGCACCAGCTACGCTGAGCACTGGGCTAAAAACACAAAAATTAATTGAAAGTTAATTATATCATAATTTGTATATTATTTCAAATTTTCATTATTTCTACTTAACTTAAGATATAGAAACAGCTATATTGGCGGTGAACCCATGTGGACGTACCTTTTTCGGAATCGATTATTGGAAGCGTAAGGTACGTCCCTCTGCGTCTTTAGTTCGAAATCTAAAAACAGACAATATAAAGCTATAACATATCAATAATTTCAGGTTCAGCCGTTTTTTTAGAATTTTGCTCTTGAATAAACAGCTTGTGAGCAACATTCCCTATTGTATTTGTAGCAATTGCATCTACGGAACCGCCAATAATTCCTCCGGCTAAAGGCACCATCTTACCTAAATTTATGATCCCTTTTTCTCCAAACTTTGTTAGTAAACGGAAACCTACAGCTTGGTTAATTTTTTTTATTACTTCAAAAGGGATTTTTTTAATTCCGGTTACTGCAAGTTTTTTTCCTATTTGAATGCCTGCACTTTTAAGAATATCTTTAGCACCATTTCCAGCTAAACAGACATAAACGAAAGATTTAACCTGATCATCTTTTAAATCATAACCACCCATATGTGCAATAGCCGCAACCATTCTCATTTGAACTAAGGTAACACTGGCTATATTGGCTGGAACTGCAACAGGTAATGTAATGAGTCCACCCAGGCCTGTTAAAAATCCACTGGTAGCACTTTTGGTGTTTTGCCAAAGTATTAAACTTTTAACTTTTTCGTCTAATGTACCACTCTTTTGTAAATAACTATCAGCTAATTCTATAGCAGTGTCCATTCCAGGTACACCACCGTTAATTGCTTTATCATAAGACCAATCTAATGCCTTCATTATTGAGTCGGGTGTTAAAGATTTTGTTTTAGACAATTCAACTCACCTTTCACCCCTGGGGATATGGTAATATTATACTATTAAAAGTGATGAAATGTAGTCTAAAACTAGATGGAATTATAATGCAGTTGCATGTATGTGGTATTGCTTTATTACTAGGGGAGGTGGGGATATGTTAAAAAATGATACTACATCTGCTGAGAAAATAGTTTATAAAAGGTCTGCAAACAAGGATAATAGGGGTTACGAGTACATTAAAAATATTAAGAATTAATAAAACTTAATTGAAAAGAACTAAAGAAGGTGATCCATTTGCAATATACAGAACATTATCTTGAAAAAATACTAATCTGGTATGTAAACCTATTAGAAGAACACTTTGAAAGATCTAAGGATTTCTATGATGCAGAGGATGATATCTATCATCCTGGAGAATATGGACGGTATAGAGAGGAGGCATCACGGGATTTTGTTGAATTTACTATTCCAGGAAGATTGTGCACTGGGGAAGGTTTTATAGCTAATTCACTCAATCCAACTGATATCAGTACTCAATGCGATATTATCGTCTATGATAAATCAGCACCTCAATTTAAGGATAGTCACATTCGAATCTTCCCGATAGAAACTGTGGCAGCAATTGGAGAAGTAAAGTCTACTTTAACCACTACAAAACAGGTGACAGATACATTAATAAAGTTAGCAAAGAATAAAGCTATTAGAAAACAAATTGACAGACATGGAACAACGGTAGTGTATAGAGAATTCCAAACTGATCAAGATAGAAATTACTATTTAAATGTAATTAAACAACAATTAAGGGAAGTAAGCGGTAGAACGGGTGTTTTTATTTCAGTGGATCCAAAGTGGATAGCCAGATTGATAAGGTTAAAGTTAGGTAAGATTAATCAACTCGAATATCAGCATATTGAAAATTTAAAAGTACATAATTTTTTAAATGTTAGAGAAGGGAAAGCTGCCTTTCTTCTTTTAATTGAAGCTCTAAGAAGGAAAAGGTTGTATGATTTTAATCCCGTAATTAATCACCATGATCATGTCATGTCGTTTTTGATTTGTAATGAAATTACTCTCAAGAATAAAAAAAAGCTGATGGAAAAAATTGAAAAAGCCTACACTGATAATGGAATAGAAGTAGAAGATAGACATAATATGATTTTAAGTATTAAAGACGGTTTGTTTTTATATTACGACCATATTGATAAATCGGCAGGAAATGTTATGCATTGGGCGTATCCAAAAATGCGAGGCTTCACTCCATTAAAACAACGGTTTATCCCTAAGCAAAAAGATGATAAGTACTATCACTTTAAAGTTTTTTCACAACAGATTTTTAATGGGGTTGCAGATACAACAATCCTACACCCAGAACCTTCCAGACACTATTGCTGGCCTGATGAGAGTAAGTTGAATTTTCTGGAATTATAAGAAAGTTTACTTTATATTATCACCATCACCCCATGTGTTGTCACATATACTATGGATATGTAGAGTGGGTAGTATTGAGACAAAAGAACGGCTCATTTGGAAGTTGAAATTATTGACGTTGTCAAACTGACCAGAGGAACTAGCAGTTGGCAATTAAGAGTTAGAAGTTAGCATAAATGCATAGTTTGATTAAATACTCAAAGATCCAAACAGAACGATGAGCAGTTTCCCACTGCTTATCGTATTTTTTTGCTCTAAAGTTTCCTAGCAAATTGTTCACAAAACCGCCACAATCCACCCGATCTCACCCTGTCCTTTCCACCCTTTCATCCATATATAAAGGGTGAAAGGGTGGTGCAGTAGCATGACAATTAAATCGGCGGTTATTGAGAGTTTTGGGGAGTATTCACAGTTTGGTTCGTTGAAGGAGTTTAACAATCATTTTGAGATGTGGATGGCGGATAAGAAGCGTTTTTTCAGTAAGGGTGAGTTGATTGGGTTGAAGAGGCTGGCTCGTTTTGCTGCGAAGGTTCCTGGGGTGGCGAATGCTAAGATCGGGACGGTCTTGAAGGCTATTTATGAGGAGTATGGGGAAATGGGGATTTCCCGTTCTACTTTTAAAAGGATGATCCTGAAGGCTGGTGAAATTGGTATTTTTACTGTATTTGAAACTGCGCGCACGAACGGCTCACAGTCTAGCAATCTGTATGTATTCAATCGTTTCCCGATGAATGAACTACCAGATGGCGAACAATTGAGCCACCAATATAAAACTATCATTCCTTTAGAAGCTAACATTAAAAAGAATAATAAACGTGAAGAAAAGGCTGCTGAAGAACAATTATCCAAAATTCAGGAGTTAAAACCCGTTGCTGAAAAAGCACCGGAAGAGCATCTTTTTGTCAGTGACCGGGTTCCCAGTGATTTCGTCAATCTTGTAAAATACTTTTTCCCAGCCGCAAAGTCAATTGAAGAATTCTGGCGGATGAGCATGGTTGCTGCCTACCGTAACAACTATGAAAAAGACACGGATCTCTTGTTATCACTATCCCTTGACTCTTTCAAACAGCTCGTCCGGAAGCTGAAATCTAAGGTGGAAGTGAAGAATCCGATTGCTTATTTTACCGGGATTCTGAACAAGAAGTTCCAGGAGCGTTATTTTAAGGAGCTTTATGAAATGCAGGTTTGTTGAAATAAAAAGGGAATTAAATAAATCTCTAGGTGGCACTAGAGCCAAAGAAAGCTGTGGATCATTTGGCAGTAAAGCTAGCTAGTGAAAGGACAAGCTTATGGTATAATAATGCAAATCAAAGAGTGATAACAGTTTGAGGTTTGTCAGAACAGGAGGGGAAGTCGGTTATGTCTTACCAATATGAGCAAATTGATTATGATGTGGATTTGCCGATCAGGATTTTTACTCAAACGGTAGAGCAGTTCCCTTACCATTGGCATGAGGATACTGAGATTCTCTTTGTACTGCAGGGTGCACTTGAAATAAGGGTGAACAGGGACAGTTATAAGCTGGAGGCAGGAGATTTATTCCTGATTAATGGAGATGAGCTTCACTTTGTTAACTCTACTGCAGGAACTGGTAAAACGAATGTATTGGCACTTCAAATAGATCATAGTTTTTCGAAGAAATATGGGATTGCTCTTGAACAGAAAAGGTTCTATCTAAACTCAAATGAGGTAGAGACTGGATCCCTTTTTGCTTTGGATGAAATGAAGTACATTCTGGCTAACATGATGGATTTAATTATTAATAAGAAAGAGTTATTTCGCTTAAAGATTGAGAAATTACTCTTAGAACTTGTCTTAATCCTGCTGGAGCACTTTGAAATGACAGTGCCAGAACAGAACGAACAACTCGATGATGATCAGAGAATGCTGGACATCCTCAAGTACATGAATCACCATTGCGCAGATTCCAATTTAGGGCTCCAGGATATTGCAAAAGAATTTTCCTTGAATCCGCAGTATTTATCCAGGTATTTTAAAATAAAAGCTGGTGTCTCTTTTAAAAAGAAATTGGACAGTATGCGTTTATTTAAATCCCTGAATGCATTGCGAACAACTGATGAGCCCGTTATGGATATTGCCCTAAAATATGGTTTTCCAGACAGCAAGGCATACTACCGGGTTTTCAAGGAAGTGTTAGGCATCACACCAAGCAAGTATCGGGAAGACTATAAGGTTGAAGTCGAGCAGAGATTTCCAAGGGATTATCTTAGCATCAATAGCCGGGAGTCGCTTGCCAATCTTTTTAAGCATCTTGAGCGTAAGGCTCTAAGTGATCAGCGGCCTGCTCCTGGAAAGAGCATTACGGTAGACTTGACGCAGGCATTGGAAGAAGTTGACCATTCCTTCACGAGGCTGACAACCTTTGGTTATGCGCCGCATGCTTTGAGACATGACTTCAAAGAACAATTGAAGATGCTGCAAGATGATATAAAGTTCGAATATATCAGGTTTCATGGCATATTGTCAGACGAGCTTCTTGTATACAATGAGAATCCGGATGGAACTTACTATTTTAATTTTAATCATATCGACTCATTACTGGACAATTTGCTTGATTCGAATGTGAAGCCTTTTATTGAGATCGGCTTCATGCCCAAGGATTTGGCAAGGTCAGCAGATTCTATATTCTGGTGGAAAGCTTACGTATCTCCGCCTAAGAATATGGAAAGATGGCTAGAATTGGTGGATGCTTTCATCAGGCATCTCATCAATCGTTTTGGAATCCAGGAAGTAAGAACATGGTATTTTGAGTTCTGGAATGAACCTGAAGTTGGTCACTTCTTCGCTGGTACTCGAGAGGAATTCTTTAGCCTATATGCGGAAAGTTACCGGCGGATTAAATCCATTGACCCTTTTCTTCAAGTGGGAGGGGTTGGGACGATTGCCTTGATGGGTTATCAATCATGGCTTCTTGAATTCTATGAGTATTTACAGAAAAAGAATACTGATTTGGATTTTATCACTTTCCATGCTTATAACCTGGGAAGGATTCCGGAATCACAACCAGACTCTTCTCACTCTGGTGATGTTTTTACGAAGATGGCCAACCGGTATAGTATTATGATCGGTGATGAAAATACCTTCTCCACATCCATCGATCAATTTATTAAAACAATTCAAGATTTGAATCCTGATAAGAGTAAGGAAATATGGGTGACGGAATGGAACGCCAACGTGGATACAAGGGATTTACTTCATGATACATGCTATATGGCAGCTTTCATTGTAAAAAATGCTGTTGGAAATTTTTCGAAGGTGAAGGGAATGGGCTATTGGACCTTCACGGATATATTTGAAGAGCGCCAGCAGGAGAAGCCTTTATTCCATGGGGGATTTGGTTTGATGACCTATAACGGAATCAAAAGGGCATCTTATAATGCTTTTTACTTTTTGAATAAGCTTGGCGATCACCTTGTGGCAAAAGAAGAAAATATGATTGTCACGAAAAAGGGAGATAACTATCAAATATTGTTATTCAATTATCTCCATCCGAATAAGCTGTACAGGACATTTGACTATTCGCAATTATCACCGACCAGCCGCTACTCTGTTTTCGAGAAGAATGAGGCGTTATCTTTTCAATTGAGCCTGGAAGGGATTATTGGGGAATATACAGTAAAGAAGCAATACGTCAACAGGAAGCAGGGGTCGGCATATGATGCCTGGCTGAATATGGGGGCGAGCGTCCATCTCGATCATGATGCCATCACCTATATTAAGGGAAAAGCAGAGCCGGGGCTCCAGACAGAGGAAGTCTTCTTGAATAACAGGTATGACTTACAGACAATCCTGCAGCCTCATGAAATACAACTGATTGAATTGATTCGCAGATACTGACCTTAAAGGGCATTCTCCATGTAAAAGTGGTGAATGCTTTTTTTATTGGTCAAGAATTGGAACACCTTTTCTAAAGTATCGGAATGTAAATGCTTTCAAAAGAATTTATATTTTAGATACCGATAGCAGGGCGTATCGTCTGCTTGAGGAAATTCAGTCAAAGATGAGGGGAAAATGATGTCACAACCTAAATACAGGGACCTTGTTAAAAAGTATAAGGCTGAAGCCAAAGCAAAGGTTCAGGAATTAAAGGAGGCCAAGAAACAGAGAAAAGGCCTTCCGAGAGATGAAAGAAAACAGTTGAAGCGTGAAGATAAGCAACATATCGCCATTTGGAAACAGGAGATCAAGTCTACTGAAAACAAGCGGGAAAGAAGGGCTAAGAAAAAGGGATTCAAGAAGTTCAAAAAAATTAGAAGGCGCCCTTATGTACTGGGGTCTGTTGCCGCAGTAGTGATCCTGATTTCTGGAAGCTTCATGAGCTGGTATGCCAGTGCAACAGCACCACTGACAAGTGAACAGGCTGCCGCTGCAGCACTTTCAAAGGAAGTGGCTGAGAGAGTAACGGCGGAGAGTATTGTTTTACTGAAAAATGAAAGCGATTTACTGCCTCTTAAAGATAAGAAATTGAATGTATTCGGGGCTGGAGCTGCGAAACCTATTTTCGGGGGAGGCGGAGCGGGAGCCATCGACAGTACAAATGTTGATGATTTGTACATGGCACTTGAGGAACAGGGAATCAAATACAATAAGACGCTATACAATATTTACAGCAATTTTGCCTACAACAAAGAAGCTAGTGAAAATGAATTCGCCAAACCGGAAAAGTCACTTTTTGGAACACTGCTTCCGAACGTCGTGAGCTTCTTCCCTAGTTCAACTGAAGAAATGCCTGTGAATAAGCTATCAACAAAAGTGATCGACGATGCAGTAAAATATTCAGATACAGTATTATACGTGGTTTCAAGGACCGGATCAGAAGCGATTGACCGAAAAGTTGAAGATCTGAGATTAACAGAAGATGAGAAAGAAACTATTAAGCTATTAAACGAAAAATTCGATCATATCATCATTCTTGCCAATACAGTGAACGCATTTGAACTGGGGTTTGTGGATGAATATGAAAATATAGAAGGCGTTCTTTGGGTAGGGGCACCTGGCCAGTATGGCACCCATGCAATAGCAAAAACGCTGACCGGGGAAATTTCACCTTCAGGCAGATTGGTTGATACCTATGCCTATGATGTTGAAACCAACCCTGCGGTTCTTAATACAGGTGATTTCGAGTATGTAGATAAAAACGGAAATGGTACGGGACGTTATTTTACCAATAATCTTGAAGGTATTTATGTTGGCTACCGTTATTATGAAACATTCCTTGATGACGAGCAGTACAGCCAGGCTGTTCAATATCCATTCGGATATGGACTATCCTATACCGATTTTGACTGGGAAGTGGTTTCGACCGATTTTAGCGATAAAGAACTATCATTGGATGTAAAAGTTACGAACACCGGTGAATATAAAGCAAAGGATGTTGTCCAGGTATATTTCACTCCTCCCTATATAAAAGGCGGTATTGAAAAATCGAGTATCGAGCTTGCAGGATATGCAAAGACAAATGAGCTTGCACCGAATCAGTCAGAGACGGTTTCGGTGAAATTCGCTGCTGAAGATATGGCATCATATGATGACCAAAGTGAGAAAGCTTGGGTGCTTGAAAAGGGAGACTACAAGATCAAGGTTGCCCGGAATATCCGTGAGATTGCAGAAGAGGTCTCCTTCAGTGTTGCTGATACAAAAGTTTTTGACAGGGACAATGCAACCGGGACAGAAATTACGAACCGTTTTGATGGAGCAGACGGAGGGCTGAGCTATTTATCCAGATCCAACCCTGAGGGAACAATGCCAAAAGCTCCAGAGGGAGAGGATTTCTTGATTCCTGATACAGTTGCTGAAACAGCAGAATACCAGCTTGAGCCTTCAACTGCTAAGGCACCAGAAACAGATGCTGAAAACAATATTAAGCTCGAGGATTTAAAAGGGCTCGATTACAACGATCCTAAGTGGGAAGAGTTCCTTGATCAGTTTACTGCAGAGGAAATGATTAAGCTTACTGGTGACGGCGGTTATTGGAATGAGCCGATTGACAGATTGGGCATTCCAGCCACAAAAATGTATGATGGCCCTGCTGCGATCCGTAACTTCTTTGATGCATGGGCAACTGTTGCCTTCCCTATTTCCGTCAATGCTGCGTCTACCTGGAATGACGCGTTGATTGAGGAGATGGGCGAAGCGATGGGGCAGGAGGCACAATCGTTCGGGGTAGATGCTGTGTATGCTCCGTCCCTTAATATGCACCGTTCACCGCTGGGAGGAAGGAACTTTGAGTACTACTCAGAAGATCCATACATTTCCGGCAAAATGGCTGCTGCCTATACAAGAGGTATTCAAAGCACAGGTACCGTTGCTGTCATGAAACACTTTGCAGCAAATGACCAGGAGACAAACCGTGCGAAAAATGGTTTGTATGTCTGGGCAACTGAACAGGCGTTGCGGGAAATTTACTTAAAGCCATTTGAGATTACGGTAAAAGAAGGGAATCCTTATGGTGCAATGTCTGCCTTTAACAGGATTGGCACGACATGGTCTGGAGGGAGCAAGGAACTTCTAACCGATGTTCTAAGGAAGGAATGGGGCTTTGAAGGGTTTGTCATCACAGATGCAGGCCTTGCGGGACAAGGAAATCACTTTGACACTTACCAAGGTATAAATGCTGGAAACGATATGTTCCTGGCCAGCCCGATCAATACACCTAATGCCAACACTTATGAAAAACAGCTGTCTGAGTATCTGGAAAAGGATGAAGCAGGAACCTTAATTGGCCTAAGGAACGCTGCACATAATATTTGCTACTACATTCTACAAACAAACAAGGTGAAATAAATGCTTAAATACAAAGACCTAATCAGTAAAATGAGTCTGGAAGAAAAAGCATCCATGATGTCGGGGGAGAACTTCTGGAATACAACGCCGATTGACAGGCTGGGCATTCCATCCATCATGCTGACAGACGGACCGCATGGTTTGCGCAAGCAAGGAGGCAAGGCTGATCATCTGGGCTTGAATAAAAGTCTGCCGGCTACTTGTTTCCCGCCTGCAGCAACCCTGGCTAACAGCTGGGATGCTGAACTTCTCCATGAAGTCGGCTCATATATCGGTAAGGAGGCGGCCAGTGAGCAGGTTAGTGTCCTGCTCGGGCCTGGCCTTAACATTAAACGAAACCCTCTATGCGGAAGGAATTTCGAATATTTTTCAGAGGATCCATTCCTGAGCGGAAAGCTTGCCGCCAGTATGGTCAAGGGCATTCAATCCAATGGCATTTCTGCATGTCCGAAACACTTTGCCGTTAACAGCCAGGAACATATGAGGATGACAATTGATGAAGTGGTCGATGAACGGGCACTCCGTGAAGTTTATCTGGAAGGTTTTCGGTACGCAGTGGAGGAAGGCGAACCCAAAACATTGATGACCTCCTATAACAAGGTGAATGGAGAATATGCCAACGAAAATATGCATCTGATGAAGGATGTTTTATACGGCGAGTGGAACTTTGATGGTGTTGTCGTTACCGACTGGGGAGGCAATAATGATCGTGTAAAAGGGCTCCTGGCAGGAAACCAGCTTGAAATGCCATCAACAGGCGGAATAACGGACAAGGAAATCGTAGAGGCAGTAAAAACTGGAGAACTAAATGAATCTGTCCTTGATGAAAGTGTCGACAGGCTGCTGAAGCTGATTTTTAAAACAAGAAAATCACTGGATGAAACAGTGAAAGTTGATTATGAAGAGCACCATCTTAAAGCAGTCGATGCAGCTAGAAGATCCATGGTTCTTTTAAAGAATGAAGAAGGAATCCTGCCGTTAAGGGAAGAACAGCAAGTAGCCATCATCGGCGACTTCGCCGAGACCCCGCGCTATCAGGGAGCAGGAAGTTCCTTAATCAATCCAACCAGAGTGGATAGTGCCCTGGATTTGTTAAAGGAATCGAACTTGAACATTGTCGGGTACGAACAGGGCTTCAAACGTTTTGGGGGAAATAGCCCTAAGCTGAAGAAGCAGGCACTAGATTTGGCGGGAAAAGCGGATGTCATATTGTTGTTCCTCGGACTGGATGAAGGAAGCGAAGCAGAAGGCGTTGACCGGAAGGATATGAAGCTGAGGGATAACCAACTGGAATTGATCAAGAGCCTAGCTGCAGTCCATGAGAATATTGTGGTTGTTTTATCTGGCGGCTCGGCAATTGAAATTCCTTTTGTGAAGGATGTTAAGGCTATCCTGCATGGCTACCTTGGCGGCCAGGGGGGAGCAACCGCCCTGCGGGATATCCTGTTAGGTAAGTATAATCCTAGCGGGAAGCTTGCGGAATCCTATCCGCTAAAATACGAAGATGTTTCTTCAGCGCCCTATTATCCTGGGCAGGAAGCTACTTCAGAACATCGGGAAAGTATTTTTATCGGATATCGCTATTTCGATAGTGCCAATGTACCAGTACTGTTCCCATTTGGTTATGGGTTATCTTACACACAATTTGAATATAGTGCTTTGAAAATAAGCGGCAGCAGCTTGACCTTTACACTCACCAATACAGGCAGCATGCCGGGTGAGGAAATTGCCCAATTCTACATCAAGCCGCTTGAAACAAAAGTCTTCCGGGCAAATAAGGAATTAAAGGGATTTGTCAAAGTCCGTTTGGAGCCTGATGAAAAGAAAGAAGTGCAAATTGATTTTAAAGACCGAGACTTTGCCTACTTTAACACAGGAATAAACGGATGGTCGGTTGAAAGCGGCAAATATGAACTGCAAATCGGAAGTTCGATCCAAGACATTCGTTTGTCTGAGGTAGTAGACATTAAAGGTGATGACGCTGAAAATCCCTATGACAAAGACTTGCTGAAGCACTTTTATCATGCAAATGTTCATGAGGTTGAGGACAAAGAATTTATTCAGCTGCTGGGATATACACCGCCTAACCCATTATGGGATAAGAAAAAAGACCTTGGCTACAACGATACAATCTCTCAGGCACGATATAAAAAAGGCGCTGGCAGATTGCTATACCATGTCGTCCTTTCGGTGCAAAAATTATTATTCCTGATTGGCAAGCCACTGCAAGCCAACAATGTTATGTTTGTCATGAACATGCCATTCAGGCAGATTCCCCGCTTTTCACAAGGGAAAATCAGCAACAAAATGGTTGATCGAGTGTTAAGGATTATTAATTTTTACTAGATGAGGTTGCATGTCGAAATAGTAAGTTGAGATGCCAATTGGATCTTAAATTTGAACTGGCAGTCAGCATAAGTAAAAGATCAACTACTCAGAAATCCTAAAAAACGATAAGCAGTTCACGCTGCTTATCGTTTTTTTTATCCAATAAAGCAACCTGCCCTTAAAGTTCCTATTTAATTGTTTACAATACAGGAGTTTCGGGACAACAACCGTCCCTGGTTCTCTATCCCATTTTAATAATATAAGAGGGCAGAATCGTTACTGTGTCTCTGTTTGATGAAGTCATGCAAAGGTGTGTCTATGTCGGAGAGGAAAGATTTTTCACAGTGGTCAAGTGGACTTTCGTTAAGAATCAGGTTTAGTCACCGACCCTATTGGGTAAAAAGACCTTGATTTCTAACTGGTTAAATCATCCTTTTAACCTATATTCAGGTAATGATATTTAATTAAAAAACGTTCTCAACTATAATGAAATGGATGGAAAACTTCACCAACTCATTGGTGGTGTTTGTAAATTTTTTTAACAGGAGTGAAGGTCCTTGTCTTCAAAAATTGTATTCAACATCAATGATATCAATAATTCTGTTTCAGGCTTGAGTCAAACGATTAGCAGGCTGCAAAGTATCGAGAATAGGGTTTCCGGAGTAAGAAGCAGTGTTGATCCACGAATACTTGGGCGCAATGGAATTAGCGGCCAGTTCCGGCGTGCTTCGGCTTCCTCGGACCGAATTGAAATGCATATGAAGCAGCTGAAGTCTTTCACCATTCAATCCGCCGACCGATATGCGAATTCGGAAAACCGGGTGAATCGCCAGGCAGACGCTGTTAATAAGGCGATTGAGTCGGCAAGGAAGCAGATTGATGGACACTTTGCGAGTAATTTATATGAAACGTACAATAATACTTATGGCAGATGGGTGGATTTTCTCCATGGTGCGCAATATTCTGCTGGTGCAGGACTCATGCACCTGCTTGGATTCAGGTTCGCGGATATTGATGGAGTACTGCGCAAGTTCCAGGTAGTCGATGATGTTTTACTGGGTAAGATGCGATTGCCTATGGCTAGCATAATTCATAGGATTGAAAACTCTAAAATGAATATGCTTGCCCGGTTGATGGTCAGTCCTACCAGAGCCTTTAGCAAAAAAACCTTATCTGAACTTATTTATAAGCGGGCGGCCAATTATTTTCCGAAGGATATAGCAGGCCTTAGCAACAGCGTTTCCAAGCTTATGGATGATGCCAAGGGCGGAACGATGCTTAATGCAGTGAAAAATAATACGGGTAGTGTATTGAAAAACGGGTTGAGGCTCGGAAAATCAAATGCGGCACTGGCCGTACTGATAACAGCGGGAGCCGAAACAATTGGCGCAGGAATAAAAATCACCGAGAATTATAACATGTATAGCGGTGAGAAGTTGAAAGAAGAGAACGCAAAAGTGGTAGGCAGTGCCGTATATAAAACGACGGTTGTTTCTGCAACCTCTGTCGCTGGAGCAGTAGCAGGCGGGGCTCTTCTAAGTGTGTTCGGCCCTGTAGGCACAGTTGTCGGTGCTTCTATCGGAGGTTTTGTAGGCAGCTGGGTTGGCGACAAGATTGCTGACAAAACTCCTGCATGGGTTGATAAAACAGCCCTGCATTTTAAAGATGGGATCCATAAAGGAACTGAGGCGATTGCTTCAGGTGTCAGCAAGGTAAAGGATGGTTTTAATAATGTAAAAGAACATGCTTCAAGCCTTTTGAGCGGAGCAAAATCAATCCTTGGATTTGGGGGCTAGGAGGGAAACATGGATAAAATTTCACTTTCTATTGAGGAATTAAATTTATTGTTTTTACAGCGAAGGATATTTTGAGCAGGGGAATGCATTGAAGCAGGTTTATTTTGGGGAACTGGACGATGAAAAAATGGATCTTTTGCTTCAAATCTCGACTCGTTCGCTTCTGTCGAAAGATCTCTTGATATACAAAAATCATAAGTTTACGCTAGTGGGAGAGCTGGCAGAGGTCATCTCCCTGTTAAATTACTCAGACCAATCAATCAAAGCTTCCCGTCATGGGGAAGAAGGCGGGGAGGAGTCTGTTTCCTTCCATTTCAATGGAAAGATGGTCCTCCAGCATTCTCTGCTTTATGATGAGCAGGTACATGTTTTTGAAATAGTATCTGCAGAAATAACTGGAGAGATCATATCTGGATTTTACCGAATAAGTACTCAAAACGGTGGAAGTGGATTTGAACTTAGCCAGGCTGAATTCGAACAGATGCTGGACTCACTGGAGGATAATCAAAAGCTCTTCGGTCTCCCTGTGTTGGAGGGGGAAAAACAGCAATTCTATCAAACACTGAAAACAACAAATGGTCAGTTAAACACGCTGCTATTTATGGAGTTCACTGAGCAAAAGGAACCCGTAGCAAAAAATGTGGTGTTATTTACAAACAATCGCAAGAATAACTGGATTATCGAAAAAAATGAGGATGTATTTTATTTGAATCAGTGCGATCGCAGTAAAGTTGACCAATTAATT